>NZ_JACSIT010000018.1 GCF_014349155.1 Neolewinella lacunae | reverse complement strand
GTGGCCACTTCTGCCGTCGTGAACGACAGCGTCAGCGCACCACCCGTTCCGTTCAGGTTCACACCCTCCCGAACCGTGATCTCGTCCGTCAGGCTTACCAGCTCGCTCAGGCGACCCGCAGCCGTAGCCATCACTTCCAGCGTCAGCACCGCATCAGCACCCCGCAGGGCTACCGCCACCAGGCCGTCACCGGCAAGGTTCAGGTTGATCGCGCCTTCGCCTGCGTAGCTGGCCGTCACCAGCTCCAGGCCAGCGGCCAGTTCGATTGTACCCTGGAAGCCCGCCAGCTCAGTGCCGCGGATTTCCATCGTGTGGGCCTGACCAGCTTCCAACTGCGCGTCAGCAGCGTTGATGGAGGCCGTAGAACGTCCGTTGCCCACCACGTCACCGTAAGCGAAGGCCACGAAGTCCGCATCCAGGATGCTGCCCGTCAGGTCGTTGGCATTGTACACCTCGGGGAAAGTAGCAGCGTAGGGGTTGCTCACGTCAACGTCCGCCGGTACGAAGCCCCAGCTCTCGCCGGTAGCGTAGTTCGCGTCCAGGCCCAGGATTACCCGCTGGATCGCAACGAGGTCCAGTACGTTCAGGTTCCGGTTCTGGTCGACGTCCGCCGCCAGATAGTCGTAGGGAGAAGTGAAGTCCTCAGCACCCAGGATCACGTTGGCGATCTTGACGATGTCCGAAGTCTTTACATCCTGTACGTTTACCGCTAC
>NZ_JACSIT010000017.1 GCF_014349155.1 Neolewinella lacunae | reverse complement strand
GTGAACTGGTGTGAGTACAACACGCTGGGCCAGCCCTACCTGATCCCGCGGGACGGCGACGGCATCCGCAACCCCGAGACGCAACTGCTCTACCTCAACGTAATCCCCCGGGTTACGACCACGCTGACGGACGACTTCGCGTTCCTGAGCCGCTTCACGGACCGGAACTACAACCCCGGCGCCCCGCAGTTTGACCAGACGCTGGACGACGGCAACGACATGGACGGCACGGACGACGACAACGGCAACGACAACATCGACA
>NZ_JACSIT010000016.1 GCF_014349155.1 Neolewinella lacunae | reverse complement strand
ATCACGGAAACGATCACGGGCAACGTCAACAGCTGTGGTGTGGGTAGCTTCACGCGGACCTTCACGGCCACCGACGGCCAGGGCCTGACCAACGTACAGGTCTGCCAGCAACGGATCACGGTTTACGGCATCCACGACTACCGGATCACCTTCCCGACGGACGAAGAGGGCACCTGCGCTGACGTTCCCGACTACGACGGTATCGTAGCCGAAGAGCT
>NZ_JACSIT010000015.1 GCF_014349155.1 Neolewinella lacunae | reverse complement strand
GGCACGGACGACGACAACGGCAACGACAACATCGACACCGATGTGTACGCCGCCGACGACAGCCGCGGAGCGTTCCGCTACGTACAGTTCGTGAAGATCTACGACGAGGTGGCCCCGGTCATCGAGGCGGACGAGCCGGAAGAATGCTTCGGTGGTACGAGCGTAACGTGCACGGCCGACCTGACGCTGACCTTCACGGCGGTAGACGAGTGCTCCGACGTTGA
>NZ_JACSIT010000014.1 GCF_014349155.1 Neolewinella lacunae | reverse complement strand
TCCAGGTCAGTGGGCTCGTTGACCGTGCCCGTGGCGGTTTCCGTACAGCCGTTGGCGTCGGTGACCGTCACCGTGTAGGTGCCTGCGGCCAGACCGGTGGCCGTAGCCGTAGTCTGTCCGTTGCTCCACAGGTAGGTGTAGTCGGGGGTACCACCCGTGGCCACTACCGTCAGCGTGCCGTCCATGTCTCCGTTGCAGAGCACGTC
>NZ_JACSIT010000013.1 GCF_014349155.1 Neolewinella lacunae | reverse complement strand
TTTGGTGCTGCGGCCGGGGTGGACAACTGCGAGGTGACGATCACGGAAACGATCACGGGCAACGTCAACAGCTGTGGTGTGGGTAGCTTCACGCGTACCTTCACGGCCACCGACGGGCAGGGCCTGACCAACGTCCAGGTCTGCCAGCAGCGGATCACGGTCTACGGCATCCACGACTACCGGATCACCTTCCCGACGGACGAAGAGGGCAC
>NZ_JACSIT010000012.1 GCF_014349155.1 Neolewinella lacunae | reverse complement strand
GCACCGTCGTTCGTGCCGTCAAGGTCGTCATCGGCGTCGCTCTGCGTACCGGAAGCCACCGGTGCATCCGTAGCAGGAAGTACTCCTACCTGGTAGTCGCCCGGAGCAAGGTTATCGAAGAAGTAGTTGCCGTCAGCGTCCGTGGTCGTCGTCTCGATCGCCGTTAGTTCCGCACCATCGATTATGCCGTCGTCGTTCGCATCGAAGTACAGGTTCACCGTTACACCGGCGATGCCGTATTCCAGCGGGTTAGCCAGGTCCTGGTCACCGCTGTTGTCTGCGTCGTAGAACACCGTGGAGCC
>NZ_JACSIT010000011.1 GCF_014349155.1 Neolewinella lacunae | reverse complement strand
CCGGTTACGCTGAGCTGCATTGAGTACAACGCCGCCCTTCCCGCCGACATCACGGAGACGACCATCGAGGAGCGCAACGCCGTCTTTGGTGCTGCCGCTGGAGTGGACAACTGCGAGGTGACGATCACGGAAACGATCACGGGTAACGTCAACAGCTGTGGTGTGGGTAGCTTCACGCGTACCTTCACGGCCACCGACGGTCAGGGCCTGACCAACGTACAGGTCTGCCAGCAGCGGATCACCGTTTACGGCATCCACGACTACCGGATCACCTT
>NZ_JACSIT010000010.1 GCF_014349155.1 Neolewinella lacunae | reverse complement strand
GACCTGACGGGCAGCATCCTGGATGCGGACTTCGTGGCCTTCGCTTACGGTGACGTAGTGGGCAACGGACGTTCTACGGCAGCCATCGAAGCTGCTGACGCGCAGTTGGAAGCTGGTCAGATGCACACGATGGAAATCCGCGGCGCTGCGCTGGCGGGCTTCCAGGGCACGATCGAACTGGCCACTGGCCTGGAGCTGGTGACGGCCAGCTACGCAGGCGAAGGCGCGATCAACCTGAACCGTGCCGGTGACGGCCTGGTGGCGGTAGCCCTGCGGGGT
>NZ_JACSIT010000009.1 GCF_014349155.1 Neolewinella lacunae | reverse complement strand
CGCGCGGTAGACAACTGCTCGGGAACCAACGTAACGATCACGGCCAACATCTACCCCGGTGCTGACCTGAACGCTACGCCCATCGGCTCCTTCGTGGTGAACCCCAACAATAGCACCGCTGAAATCACGACGGCCATCCCCGTAGGAACGCACCTGCTGCGCTACACCTACACCGACCAGTGTGGCAATAGTGACTTCTCCGACTACCTCTTCACAGTTGAAGACCGCACGGCCCCCGTTGCGATCTGCGAAGACGGCCTGAACATCGGCATCTCTTCCGGTTCTTCTTCCACGACGGGCCTGCCCACGGGCTT
>NZ_JACSIT010000008.1 GCF_014349155.1 Neolewinella lacunae | reverse complement strand
ACTACGTCGTAGGTGATCCGCAGCTTGAAGCACTCTTCGCCGGCGGCAATCGTGCGCAGTGTGTCGATGTAGTGCGTCGTCGTGATCAGGTCACACGCCAGCTCTTCGGCTACGATACCGTCGTAGTCCGGAACTTCGGCGCAGGTGCCCTCTTCGTCCGTCGGGAAGGTGATCCGGTAGTCGTGGATGCCGTAAACCGTGATCCGCTGCTGGCAGACCTG
>NZ_JACSIT010000007.1 GCF_014349155.1 Neolewinella lacunae | reverse complement strand
GCTGGCCGGTGGCCTGACGCCGCTGCTGCCGACCTTCACGGACGGCTGCACGGACCGCATCCGGGTGTGCGTCAACGATGTTGTTGCCTACGACGTCGAAGACCCCCTGTGTGAAGACGTCATCCTGACGCGCACCTTCACGGCTACGGAAATCGCGGTCTGCCCGACGGCAGCTGGCGAAGCCAACGAGAGCGTAACGTCTTCGTTCCG
>NZ_JACSIT010000006.1 GCF_014349155.1 Neolewinella lacunae | reverse complement strand
ACTACGAAGGAGCCGATGGGCGTAGCGTTCAGGTCAGCACCGGGGTAGATGTTGGCCGTGATCGTTACGTTGGTTCCGGAGCAGTTGTCTACCGCACGGACACCAGCGGCGTCGAGGCGGATGTAAGCCGCGCAGATGTTGCCCGCATTGGTCGTGTAAACCAGGTCGGCGTCGGTGATGCCGTCAAAGTTGCGGTCCTGGCTCGGGCCGGTGAAGACCGGTGG
>NZ_JACSIT010000005.1 GCF_014349155.1 Neolewinella lacunae | reverse complement strand
GTTGACTACCTCGCAGTCCAGATCAATGCCCAAGCGGCCAGCCACTGGCGTGAAGCCGGCAACACCCGCCTCTTCTTCCGTGTAGATGCTGTACTGGTCGATCAGGTTGCCGAAGCAGTCGAACACATCGCTGGCGATGAAGTCCGTGGCCCAGATCGCAGCCATTCCACCACCCTGGCCGTTGGGCATCAAGGTCACGGTCAGCGTCTGGATACAGATTGGCGTCGGCGCTTTGTCCGG
>NZ_JACSIT010000004.1 GCF_014349155.1 Neolewinella lacunae | reverse complement strand
GACGTGCTCTGCAACGGAGACACGGACGGCACGCTGACGGTAGTAGCCACGGGTGGTACCCTTGACTACACCTACCTGTGGAGCAACGGACAGACTACGGCTACGGCCACCGGTCTGGCCGCTGGCACCTACACGGTGACGGTCACCGACGCCAACGGCTGTACGGAAACCGCCACGGGCACGGTCAACGAGCCCACCGACCTGGAAGCTGCCATCGCCGACACGGACGTGCTCTGCAACGGAGACACGGACGGCACGCTGACGGTAGTTGCCACCGGCGGTACCCCCGACTACACCTACCTGTGGAGCAACGGACAGACGACGGCTACGGCCACGGGCCTGGCTGCGGGCATCTACACGGTAAC
>NZ_JACSIT010000003.1 GCF_014349155.1 Neolewinella lacunae | reverse complement strand
ACCTTGACGCGAACACGCTGACGACGCTTCCTGCCAACATCAGCAAGTGCTACGAAGTGTTCTCCAACAACCGCAGCGCTACGGCATCCGGCCAGATCGGTGCGGTAGCGGGCACGACGGTAGCGGGTACGATGGCCCCCCAACTGCGGGCCCGCCTGCTGGCCGGTGGCCTGACGCCGCTGCTGCCGACCTTCACGGACGGCTGCACGGACCGCATCCGGGTATGTGTCAACGACGTGGTGGCCTACGACGCCGAAGACCCCCTGTGTGAAGATGTCATCCTGACGCGCACCTTCACGGCTACGGAGATTGCCGTCTGCCC
>NZ_JACSIT010000002.1 GCF_014349155.1 Neolewinella lacunae | reverse complement strand
GAGTTCTGTGTAACGCCGGACAAAGCGCCGACGCCAATCTGTATCCAGACGCTGACCGTGACCTTGATGCCCAACGGCCAGGGTGGTGGAATGGCGGCCATCTGGGCCACGGACTTCATCGCCAGCGATGTGTTTGACTGCTTCGGTAACCTGATCGATAAGTACAGCATCTACACGGAAGAAGAAGCGGGTGTTGCCGGCTTCACGCCAGTGGCTGGCCGTCTGGGCATTGACCTGGACTGCGAGGTAGTTAACCAGGACGTACCGGTGCGGGTGTACGCCGTTGCCGACAACGGCAGTGCGGATTACTGCTCGGTCATCGTACAAGTCCAGGCCTTCCAGGACGG
>NZ_JACSIT010000001.1 GCF_014349155.1 Neolewinella lacunae | reverse complement strand
GCGGCGTACACATCGTTGTCGATGTTGTCGTTGCCGTTGTCGTCGTCCGTGCCGTCCATGTCGTTGCCGTCGTCCAGCGTCTGGTCAAACTGCGGCGCACCGGGGTTGTAGTTCCGGTCCGTGAAACGGCTCAGGAACGCGAAGTCGTCCGTCAGCGTGGTCGTCACCCGGGGGATTACGTTCAGGTAGAGCAGTTGCGTCTCGGGGTTGCGGATGCCGTCGCCGTCCCGCGGGATCAGGTAGGGCTGGCCCAGCGTGTTGTACTCACACCAGTTCAC
>NZ_JACSIT010000154.1:214692-215924 GCF_014349155.1 Neolewinella lacunae | reverse complement strand
AACGTACCGGTAGGCGAGCACGCCATCCGGATCCGGGCGGCGGACGGCTGTGGTAACTTCGACGTGGAGATTCTGGAGTTCTGCGTAACGCCGGACAAAGCACCGACGCCAATCTGTATCAACCAACTGACGGTAACGCTGATGCCCGACGGCCAAGGCGGTGGCATGGCTTCCATTTGGGCCACTGACTTCATCGCCAGCGACGTCCGGGATTGCTTCGGCAACCTGATCGACCAGTACAGCATCTACACGGAAGAAGAAGCGGGCGTTGCCGGCTTCACGCCAGTGGCTGGCCGCCTGGGCATCGACCTGGATTGCAGCAGCGATGCTTCAACGCCGGTGCGGGTATACGCCGTTTCCGACAATGGCAGCGCTGACTACTGTTCGGTCATCGTACTGGTCCAACTCTTCCAGGAGGGCTTGTGTGAAGACGAAGGTGCCAACCTGGCGGGTACGATTGCTACGCACACCAACCGTGCCCTGCCCAACGTAGCGGTGACGCTGACGGGCGAAGGCGACGGAGACGAAATGGTCCTTACGGACGCCAATGGCCGCTTTACCTTTACCAGCCTGACGACGGGTGAAGACTACACGATCCAGCCCGCCTACGCCGTAGCGGTAGACGTTCAACGCGTGAAGACTTCGGACATCGTCAAGATCGCCAACGTGATCCTGGGTGCTGAGGATTTCGCTTCTCCCTACGACTACCTGGCGGCGGACGTCGACCAGAACCGGAACCTGAACGTACTGGACCTCGTTGCGATCCAGCGGGTGATCCTCGGCCTGGACGCGAACTACGCTACCGGCGAGAGCTGGGGCTTCGTGCCGGCGGACGTTAACGTGAGTGACCCCTACGCTGCTACCTTCCCCGAGGTATACAACATCAATAACCTGCCTGGCAATGTATTCGATGCGGACTTCGTCGGCTTCGCCTACGGTGACGTAGTGGGCAACGGACGTTCTACGGCCTCCATCAACGCTGCCGACGCGCAGCTGGAAGCTGGGCAGACCCACACCATGGAGATCCGCGGCACTGGGCTGGCGGGCTTCCAGGGCACGATCGAACTGGCCGCTGGCCTGGAGCTGGTGACGGCCAGCTACGAAGGCGAAGGCGCGATCAACCTGAACCGTGCCGGCGACGGCCTGGTGGCGGTAGCCCTGCGGGGTGCTGATGCGGTGCTGACGCTGGAAGTGATGGCTACGGCTGCGGGTCGCCTGAGCGAACTGGTGAG
>NZ_JACSIT010000154.1:214349-214642 GCF_014349155.1 Neolewinella lacunae | reverse complement strand
CCCGAGGTATACAACATCAATAACCTGCCTGGCAATGTATTCGATGCGGACTTCGTCGGCTTCGCCTACGGTGACGTAGTGGGCAACGGACGTTCCACGGCTGCCATCGAAGCTGCCGACGCGCAATTGGAAGCTGGGCAGACGCACACCATGGAAATCCGCGGCACTGCGCTGGCGGGCTTCCAGGGCACGATCGAACTGGCCGCTGGCCTGGAGCTGGTGACGGCCAGCTACGAAGGCGAAGGCGCGATCAACCTGAACCGGGCCGGCGACGGCCTGGTGGCGGTAGCCCT
>NZ_JACSIT010000154.1:0-214299 GCF_014349155.1 Neolewinella lacunae | reverse complement strand
GACGGCCTGGTGGCGGTAGCCCTGCGGGGTGCTGATGCGGTGCTGACGCTGGAAGTGATGGCTACGGCTGCGGGTCGCCTGAGCGAGTTGGTGAGTCTGACGGATGAGGTAACCGTACGTGAGGGTGTGAACCTGAACGGAACGGGTGGTGCCTTGACGCTGTCGTTCACGACGGCAGAAGTAGCCACGGGCCTGAACGCCCTGCTGCAGAACACGCCGAACCCGGTACGCGGTGAGACGGTGATCCGCTACGAGCTGGCCGTTGCCGGTGCAGCGACGCTGACGGTACAGGATGCCGCTGGCCGCCTGCTGCTGACGCGCAAGCTGGACGCTACGGCTGGCCGCAACCAGGTGACGCTGACGGCAGCGGAGCTGGGCGCGGCGGGTGTACTGACCTACACGCTGACGGCCGGCGACTTCACCGCTACCCGCAAGATGGTGGTGGTACGGTAGAACTGGAATCAGAGTTGCCCTTTGGGGTGACTCAGGGGAAAGCCCCGCTGCTCCTTGGTTGGAGTGGTGGGGCTTTTCTCTTTTGGTGGTGGGACCTTCGGTCTTAGGGGTCGGGCTGAAGCCGCGACAATACCTTTAGCGACCTGCGGTCTTGTGGGTCGGGCTGGAGCCGCGACAATACCTTTAGCGACCTGCGGTCTTGTGGGTCGGGCTGGAGCCGCGACAATACCTTTAGCGACCTGCGGTCCTGGTGGTCGGGCTAAAGCCGCGACAATACCTTGTGGGTCGGGCTGAAGCCGCGACAATACCTTGGGCGACCTGCGGTCTTGAGCGAGTTGGGCTGAAGCCGCGACAATACCCGGGTGGTGCTCGGGTATCTTAGAGCTTGTCTAAATTTTTACTTCCTGATAACCAAGCACTTATGAACCTGGCGTCACAAAAAATGGCTTACGTAGTCCACTATGCGCGCAATTTTTTGTCTAGCCAGAACCATAAGTCATTGATTATCAGTTCTTAAAAATTTTAGACAAGCTCTTATTTTTTGAGGTGGTGAATGCGCAGGTTATCGAGGAGGAGGGCGGGTTGGGCGGCTCCGCCGTTCCAGATGGCTACCACGAGCTCATCGGCTCCTTCTGCGGGAAGGGTAGCGTCGAGGTGGACGGCGCGGTGCCAGTTGTGGTTGAGCACGCGGTGGATCCTGATCAGCCGGCGTTTTACCTCCTCGCCGTTACGACGGAAGATGAGCAGGAATTGGGCGGAATTGTCGATGTTATACCGGGTAGCGTCGATACGGGCGTCAAAGCTGGCCCGTAGCCAGGTGCCCGGCGGAAGCTGGATGGGGATGATAAAGTCAGGGCTATTCTGGTCGCTCTCCTTGAGGCAGAGGGCTCCCTGTCCACTGACGGGGGCGATGCCGCAGCTTACGGGCCGGTTCTCGAAATCCTCCGCGAAAAGCAGTAGGCTGTCCTGCGGCGTGCCCGGGAAAAACTCGGGTGTGTCGAGGGCTAAGCGGTCGTCGTGGTCGATGCCGTAGGTGTAGAGCGTGCGCCAGAAGTAGGCTTTGGTCATTTGCTCCGTCAGGAATAGTCCGCCGCGGTGCGCCTGGTGCGTAAACCAGAGGTTGTGGTAGATGAACAGCAGGATGACGCCGGTTAACAGGACGCGCAATGCGGTGAGGGTGGTTGACTTCCCCTGCTCTCCCCCTCTGGGGGCTGGGGGGTGTTCTTCCCCCAGCACCTGCGACCGCGCAAAAAAGGCCCACTGCACGAAGGCGGCCAGTGGGAAGGCGAAAACGACGTAGGTCTGCACCATGGTGCGCTGCCCGAGGCTGCCACCGTACCACCAAACGGACCAGCTGAAAGCCACGTAAATGAACAGTGCGGCGTGGAGGAACAGGGCAGGGAACAAGTCGGGCCGCCGCCGGAAAAGCGGGATGAACCCCAATAAGCCAAATGCCATCAGCGGGGTATAAACGAGCCAGCCCGCCTTGTAGCTGAACATGCCGGCGTGGAAATGGGTCCGCAGCCAATCAAAGCCCTGGTCCTGGTAGCTATACACCAGCCAATCGCCACTGACGTACTTCCAGTAGATCAATTGCACCGATCCAATGGCCAGCGTGACGCCTACCGCTGCCACGAGCAGGCGGGCGTGGGTGGCAAAAAACGCGAACCGCTCGCGCCAGGCACTACGCCGTAAGACGTTCAGCCCCCACAGCAGGGGAAGGATGGCGGCGACGATTTCCGTAGGCCGCGTCAGGGCCATCAAGCCCAGGCAGGCGCCGATGAGCAGGGCCCGGCCCAGCGCAGGCTTTGCGTAAAAGCGGTGGGTAGTGAGCAACAACAGGGCGTAGAGGCTGAAAACGTGGTTGTGCGTCATGGCCCCATCAATGGCGGCATAATTGAGGTAATTGGTGCCAAAGACAAGCAGAAGCAAGGTCAGTGCCACCACCCTCTCCGGGAAGTAGTGGCGCAGAAGGGTAAGCAGCCAGAACAGCCCCAGGAAACTCACCACCAGGCTCCCCAGCGAAATCATGAATTGGTAGGGAAAGGAAAACCCGTCGGCAGGATAAGCTCCACTGGCACTGGCCCAGGCGTGGGCAAGGAAGAAGAAGGGGCTGTAGAGTACCGCCTGCCCGACGCTGTACTTCATCACCTGCCGGCCGCTGGGGTGGGTAAACGTTTGGTAAGGGTAGGGAGTAGGCCGGTACTTGGTCAACACCTCGTCCAAAAATTTGACCTCCCGCAAGTCGTGGTAAATGAAGGCCGCCGGCAAGTACATATAGTAGCCGCTGACGTCCCAGCTGATGGTAGCTTCCGTACCCGCGTGCTTCCACTTCGGGTAATAGAAGAAGTGCACCAGCCCAATGAACAGGTAGCAGACGAACAGAGCGATGGTGGCGGAGCGAGCGATAAGGCAGAAAATCTACGGAGCGAAAGACTTGGGTTTGGGGAACACACCACGCAGCAGCGGGGCTCCCAGCGGTTGGCCAAAGCTACGCACCCGGGGCAAAAAACTTTCTCCGCCTTTTGGTAGAAGCCCCCAGTAGCGTGCGGGCGGGCCAGGAAAATATTACCTTGGCCCGAAATACCGAATGATCATGCGCTTTTTTCCCGCCCTCTGCTGGCTGTTGATTGCTGGCCTGTTTACCGCCTGTTCGCCCAAAGCAGCCGTCTTTGGCACCACCACCGGGGTTTACGGGGCCAGTTTTGATCACTTCGCCATCAACGTAGAAGATGTAGACGCCAGCGTCGCCTTTTACCAGAAGGTGTTGGGGCTGGAAGAAATTTACGACGGCACCGAAAAAGAAAACATCCGCTGGCTCAGCCTGGGCAATGGCATGAGTCTCCACATCATCGAAAGTGACCGCAGTGAAATCCGCCTCCATAAAGGCGTTCATCTTTCCATTTCCGTCACTTCCTTCGATGCTTTTGTGCAGCATTTGCGCGACATCAACC
This sequence comes from Neolewinella lacunae, assembly GCF_014349155.1. Lineage (GTDB taxonomy): Bacteria > Bacteroidota > Bacteroidia > Chitinophagales > Saprospiraceae > Neolewinella > Neolewinella lacunae. The sequence continues at coordinate 210,892 of NZ_JACSIT010000154.1, read as the reverse complement.
TCCAGTTCTGGAGTTGGCAGGGTGTACCGATGCAGACCAACGACCGCCCGGACGGGGCCCGGCAGGTCTACTTCAAAGACCTCGACGGTTACTGGACGGAGGTGAACGACGCGCGCGTCATCTGGCAACGGGCCCAGAATGCCCGCCCCTGAGCTTATTGGAACGCAATACAGACCGGCGTGGGCAGGGCAAAATCCTGGCCCTTAAATGTCAGCTTTCCACTCTTCTCATTGATGCTGAAGGGGACAATGTTGCCCGAATTCTGGTTGGCAGCGTAGAGGAAGCGGCCGGTGGGAGAAATGGCAAAATTGCGGGGAACTTCGCCCCGGGTACTTTCGTGGCCGACGGCGGTGAGCAATCCGGTGCCGGAAGCCACCGAAAAAATGGCGATGCTGTTGTGCCCCCGGTTGGAGCCGTAGAGCAGTTGGCCGTTGGGGTGTAAGTGCAGGTCGGCGCAGGAGTTCTTGCCCGTCCAGCCCGCCGGTAAGGTAGACAGTGTTTGGACTACTGCGAGGCTCTGGGCGGCAGCGTCGTTGCGCACCACCGCAACGGTTGAATTCAGCTCGTTGATGACGTAGAGAAAGCGGCCATCGGCCGACCATTCCGTGTGGCGGGGGCCTGCTCCCTCGGTGAGCGTAAGGTAGGGCTGGGCGTAGGGCTTCAGCTTTTCTTCGCTGAGGGTGAAAAACCAGAGCCGGTCGAGGCCCAGATCGGCGATGACGACCAAATTCCCATCCGGGGCCACCCGGGCAGAATGGAGGTGTGGCTGCCGGCCCGGTACCAGGTTTTCGGGGACCACGAAGCGGTCCACCTCCACTACCTGGCCAGCGCTTTCCTGGCGGTAAAGCTTGGCCACCCCGCCCACGTAGTTGGTCGTAATCAGGTGCCCTTCCGCCAGTTCAATGTGGCAAGGAGCCTTGCCGCCGGTAGGCACTTTGGCCACCTCCCGGTAGCCATCGCCAATCGCGTAGGCGTGCAAAAAGCCCGTCGGTTCGTCTTCCTGCGCCAACTCGCTTACCGCGTAGAGGTAGCTCCCGGTAGGGGAAACGCGCACGAAAGAGGGGTTGGCCTGTCTGACCACCAGCTGCTGGTTCGTAATCCGTCCATGCCCGTCCAGATTGAGTTGGTAAATGCCTTCGGCCTGGCCGTTCACCCACCCTTCGTTGCGGGTATAGGTGCCCACGTAGGCTTCCCTTTCAGACCATTTCAGGCGCTGTTGCAGGCTTGGCGTGCAGGTTTGGAGCAGCAGGCCCAGCAGGAAGAGGCCAGCGTAAAGATGTCGTGTTTTCATGGCAGAAATGTAGGCATATTTGGGCGGAGGGAAGGTGTAGGGGCGCGGCCGCAGGTGCTCCAGAGCGGACGAGGAGCAGGGCCTGACGGGCAACCCCGGTCATTCCAGCAGTTCATCCACCTTAGGTGCCCGCCACTTGGCGTAACCCACCGCGTTGGCTTCGGCTTTCTTGATGGCTTTGCCGCTGCGTTGTTTTTCCCAAACCATGGCCACGGTCATTACCAGGCTGGTACCGATGATGAGGAAAAGGAGAATGCCGGGCTTGAATCCTTCCACCATCGCAGTTTCGGGGATGGCGTAGAACAACAGCACGGTGATGAGGCCGCGCGGTGCAATAAACAATTGGGGAAGGATGTCTTTGCCCACCAGCAGGCGCAGCAGTACGAAGCGCACCAGGTAAATGGAAGCGATGATGAGCAGACTGATCAGCGCCACCACCGGGTCCAGCAAGGAGGCCAGGGAGATGGTTAGTCCGAAAACGACGAAGAAGAAAGTACGGACCACGAAAGCCGTCTCCATCGTAATGACGTGCAGCCCTTCGTAGATCTGGTGAGCTTTGCGCAAGTTCAGATAGCGCTTGATCGGCCCCTGGAAAAACAGTTTCATGTTGGCAATGACGAGGCCGAAAACCAGGATAATGATGAGGGACGACAGGTGCAATTGCTTGCCAATCGCGTAGAGCAACAACAGCACGGCAATGAGCAGGAACAACTTGGTATGGCTCTTGATCTGCTGAAAGACCAGGAGAATAGCGTAGGAAGCTACCAACGAGACGACGATGGTCAGCAACGTAGTACCCGCAAAGCCAGCCAGGCCATTGCCGTGCTCTCCGCCCGCCGCCGCGTGCTCAATTTGCCCCGTGAGGAAGTAGAAGAGCATGATGCCAAGGATGTCCGAAAAAGTGCTTTCGTAAATGTGGAATTCCTTCTTGTCCAGGCGCAGGTCACTGACGCTGGGAATAATGATGGCGCTGGATAATATCGATAGCGGTGTAGCGTAAATCCAGGCGGAAAGCACACTCATCTCCGGTATGAAGAAGCGCAGGATGCTGGCAGCAGCCCACGCCGAAAGAAACAGGCCCCCCAGGGCAATGACGAAAGATTTGGCTATGGGCAGGTACTTCTCAGGTTTGAGCTCCAGTTCCAGTGCGGCTTCCAGAACGATCATGATCAGCCCGATGATGCCGAGCACTTCCAGTATCGGGAAGAAGTCATAGTCCCGCAGCTCCAGAAAGTCCAGCAAAGATTGCATCGCAATGCCCAGAAAGATGAGCATCAGAACGGCCGGGATGTTGGTCCGCTTGGCAATCTCCCCGAAGAAGAAGGAAAGGATGACCACCAGGCTGGTGTCGATGATGAGGGTATACGGATTCATGCTGGATTTAGTTGGGGCGGTCTTGAAAAAGGCTGGACGTGCGAGGTGCGGCTTGCGGCGCAATGGTGTAGCCCCACTCCTCCAGCAGTTGCCGGAAAGCGGGCAGGTGATCGCCGCAACGGAGCAAGACCCGCAGCTGCCACCCCCGTTGATCGGGCAGAGCGAAAAGCTCGGGCTGGTGCCGCCAGTCGAGGTAAGTACAGGTAAACAACCGGTGCTCCAGCCGCTCGGTGCCCGCCGCGTCGGCGTCCGCCCGCGCAATTTGTAGTTCATGAAACCCGCTCGTGCGGCTACCCTGTTGCAAGGTAAAGCCCTCGTTTTTCAACCGCCGGTACCCAATCAGCCGGCTGCCAGCCGCCGTCTGCAACTGCAAACCAAAAGTATCCAATGACCGGATGGTGCCCTCCTCTTGCCCAAAAATGAGTTCCTGCCCCGGCCGCAGTTCCGTCGTGATGCGCAAAAAACGCCCGCTGAGGTATTCCCGCAGGGGGCTCCAACTCATGGCCACCACACTTCCCATGATCAGGCTGTGCATGAGGGGGTTGATCAAGACAAAGACCACCCCGATGACAATCAGCGCCAGCGGTTCGTAAAAGGCCCGGATTCTGGCCAGTCCGTTGCCCAAAACCCGCTTGCGGGAGTCATTAATGCGCAGGCCTTGCAGGAGCAGGCGGCCAAAGGAAAGGCCTGCGTACACCAGGCCCGTTACCAAGACGGCCTTGAATAAGTCGCTCCAGAGCAGAGAAGGTAAAAGCTGTTCCATATCAAACGGCACTGTTGTTCGCGTCGGCCGCGCGGGGAATGAAGTGTTTGGTTTCCAGGGCCCGCTCGATATCACAAACGATGGCCGGGTTGATCTCCAGTGTGCCGTCGGGCAGGCGCAGCAGGATGCCCAGGTGAAGAAAGCGTTGCACCTGCGGCTGGAACCTGTCGCGGAAAGCGGGCCCAAACTGCCGGCGGAGGTAAAATTCGTTGGTGCTCCGGTCCAGAAGAATCATCCGCAGCAAGATGCCCGCGTCCTCACTCAGCTCGTCCGGCAGGCCATAACTGGTGTTGGGCTCAAACGTCAGGCCGTACGTTTCGTGGAAGCGAATGGCGTAGGCCCAGTGGCGCAGGGCATCCCCGATCCGGCCCTTGCAAGCCCGGTAAATGGGGCGCAGGAGGCCGGGAAAAGCATCGGGTAGAATGGGCTCGCCTTCGTCCGAGGTCAACTGCATCTGCGTAGCGCCGTGGCGGATGGTGATGGCCTGCTGAATGGCTTCGGCCGGCATCTGGTCCAGAAAAAGCGTCGCCTGAAAGTAGCGGTTCACCTGGTACTGTTGCTCCAGCATGGCGTACAGGCAACTGTTGGCCGCCACTACGAAGAACAGACGGTCTGAATAATAATCCACGGTCTTGAGTAGGTTCAGGATGTTTTCCGCCAGGGCGTGCTCCTCGCTCCACCACCGCCCCAGATCGTCAATCCAAACCATCAGGGGCTGCTGGTGGCTGTTTTTGACCACAAAGTCGAGGGCCTCTTTCAAACTGTGGGTGGGCTCCAGAAAGCGTCCGGCCAACTCCACCCGGGTGGCGGGGGCCAGGGTGACGTAGCGGTTGTTGAAAAATTTGTGCCCGATGAGTTCCCCGAAAAAGGATTTGCCGCTCAGCCGCTTGCCGGAGATCAGGACCGCGCCCCGGTACCCCAGCTGCCAATTGTCGATGATGCGGCGCATGCGCTGCAGCTCTGCGTCGCGGCCCACCAGAAAAGATTCGCCGAGGTAGCCTTGGGTGACGAACATATTGGTATAGTGGGCCGCCGCCGGCTGGAGGCTGCGGTTGCGTACCACCCGTACCACCCGCTCGGAAATGCTCAGCTGCCCCTCCCGGATGCGCTCCTGGCCCAGTTCGGTGATTTTTTGCACCCGCTCCAGCAACCAGTGCTGGATCTGTTGCCAGCCCGAGCGTTGGTAGCGTGCGTATTGCTGGAGGGTTTGCCGGACGTCCAGTTGCAGGAAGTTGTCCCGGTAAGCATTGCTGGCCCGCAATTCCCGCTCAATGGCCGTGGAGACGGAGGCACTCAGGGCCAGCAGTTCCTCCCGCGTTTTTTCCATCCCGCGTTGCAACTGGCCCAGGGCCTGGGGTATTTCCCGCCGGGCCAGGTCACGCCCCTCCTGCCGGTCGAATTCCAGGCGGTTCTCGCTGGTCCGCAGGGCCACCTGAAGTCGATTTTGTAATTGATTGCGGTGGGCAAAAAAGTCCTGTACTTCCGAGATCAACTCCGCTTCCAGCCAGGCCAGCGTGGCCCGGGGCAACGAAAGCTCCCGCCGCAGCAAAAGCCCGGCTTCGGTGCCGACGATCAGCTGCCGCAGTTCGGGCAACGACCCCGTCAGCACTTCAAGCTGCTCCAGAAATTCCGTAGCCGTATTGGGCTCGGGTTCGCGCGCTACGAAGGCGGCCAGCAGCTTTACCAGGGGAGCTACACTGCCCTGGGCCTCATCCGCCGGTAAAGCCGTAAGCCCCGCGTGCAGTTCTTCGGCCATCTCCGCCAAATAGCGTTCGTAGTTGCCGAAGGTGCTGCTGAACAATGCCCGGATGCCCCCAAATTGCTGCCCCACCTGCCGTAAGTCACTTCCCTGCCGCGTAATCGCCGCTACCTGTTCTTCCAGTACGGCGAACTGGGCCAGGTACACCGGCCAGGGGGAAGCCTGGAATTTCCACGCCGCACCCGGGCTTCGCAGTGCCTCGGGATGCCGCAGCGCCCCGTCCAGGGCCTCCGAAAGCTGCTGGGAAGCCGCTTCCACAATTTCCCGGCCCTGGGCTTTGAGCGTGGCGAAAGCCTCAGCGGGCAATTCGGATTCCTCCAGTAGCACCAGCGCTTTTTGCCCTTCGAAATACACGTCCCGCAGTAACAGCAGATAGTGCTTGGCCGAGTCCATCCAGTCGTACAAGACGTACCGCGCCAGCAGGGCATTCGGACCGCCAGTCGTCACTTCCGCCTCCGCTTCCTGGCCAATTTGCGTGAATTGCCGGACACCCGCCCCGAAGGAGCGCGCCAAAGCCGCCAGGTAATCCGCTGGTTCAGGGTGCTGCCAGCCGCTGGAGATTTCTTCGGGAGACACCACCGGTAGCCGATATTCGGACACCGGGACGGCCACTTTTGCGGGTTGGGTCATGGCAAGTAAGTCGGTTGTACCGGGCAAAATAAGCAGTAGCGGACGGTAGTGAGGGATTATTCCCGGATATTTTATCCCGGCACCTGCGAGAAACGCGGGTTGGGTTGAAGTGGGGTACAGCCGGATATCAATGTAGTGGGCGGAGACTTCCACTGCCTGATTTCCGCCCTTGCACCTGCGTCAGCGCCCCGCCAGCCGGACGCCCAGTTGCCAATTGCGGCCCGGCGCGGGCTGGAAGTAGCGCCGGCCAAACTGCGGATTGAGGTCGTCGCCAAAGCTCATCTTTTCGCCCAGCAGGTTGGCGCCCGCCGCAAAGAAGGTCAGGCGCCCCGTCCGGTAGCCCAGGCTGGCGCGGAGGAAGTGGTAGGCAGAAGCCCGCACCTCATTGGCGTCGTCCAGCGGAATGGCGTCGGTGAAGTTGTAGAAGAGGTCCAGGAACCATCCGTTTTTCAGGGCGGTGATGACTTCCAGGTTGACAGTGTGCGGTGCCGCCCCAGGGATGCGCTGCCCGCTGAAGTCGGTCGTGCCCCGCTGAAACTCCCGGTAGGTAAAGTCGTAAAAGGTGTAATTGGCCGCCCCACGGAGGTCAATGCCCTCCTGGGCCTGGCGGAGCAAGTGGTAGCTGAGCGCCAGCTCCAGGCCCTGCTGCCGGGTGCGGCCAGCGTTGCGGAACAGCTGCGTGCCCCGGTCGTCGGTAAAACTCGTGATGGCTTCGCGGAGGGCAAAGTAAAAAGCGCTGGCCTCCGCGCTGAAGCGGCCCGTGGCGTAGCGGTAGCCCAGCTCGTAGTTGGTGCCCAGTTCGGGGTCCAGCGCGAGGTTGAGGCTGCCTTCGTTGGTCCGGAACTCATCTAAGGTCGGGGGGCTGAACCCGTCGGCCCGGCTGGCGTAGACATAGTGCTGGCCGATGGTACGGCCAGCCGCCAGGCGCAGCGCCAACGGGCGTCGGGCGCGGAAGTCGGTCTGGCCCGTCGGACCGCTGGCGGCGAAGGTGCGATCAACGGCGTAGCTCAGGCCGGTATTGCTCAGGCCCAGGTGGAAGTCCCACGCGCCGGGGGTGTAGACGAGCTGGCCGAAGCGGAGGCCCTGGCGGGAGAAAATTTCGTCGGCAAAGTTCAGCTCTCCGGGAGCACCGGCGGGGTTGCTGAAGTTTTGCCCCATCCGGTATTGCAGGCGGTATTCGGTACCGAAGGTGAGGGCGAGATCCTGGTGCAGGTCCCTGCGCAAGGCAAGCCGGAAGCCACCGCCGAGGTTGGCTTCGCGCTTGTAGTCGACGTTGAAGGGGTGGTCGAAGTAAAAGCCGGTGGTGTAGAGGGCCAGCTCGCTGCTCCAGCGGCCCAGCTGGCGGGCGTCGGTGAGGCCCAGCAGCAGGTTGTGGTAGTGGATGGAGGCGTTTTTATCGACGCTGCCGGGCCGGGCCTGCCGGGGGTCATCGGCAAATTGCTCGGGGGTGAGGGCACCGGGAAGTTCGTAGTCGAGCTTCGAGTACAGGGCGTGGAGGTCCGTGCGCTGCCCCGGGCGGGGCGCGCGCAGGGTAGAGGAGGCCTGAACGGTGAAGCGCTCCATCGCGCTGTGCTCGCGGTAGCCGTCGGTGCGCTGGTAGCCGAGGCGCAGTTGGTTTGCGCCGCCGGTAGCGTTGGCCCGGCCGGCCTTTACTTCGGCGCGGAAAAAGCCGTAAGAGCCGGCCGTGATGGTGGCCTCGGGCCGGTGCTCGTCAAGGGCAGACGTCCGCAGCAGCAGCGTGCCGGCGGTGCCCGGCCCGTAGAAACCGCCCGCCGGGCCGCGAATGACCTCCGCACGGTCAATGTTGACGGCATCAAGGAAGTTGAGCGGTACGTCGCCGCCGGGGTCTCCGTAGGGAATCCCGTTCCAGTAGACCTGCGTATTGCGTACGCCGAAGGGGGAGCGGAGGCTGGCCCCGCGGATGGCAATGCGGTAGCTGGCCGTCGCCCGCTCTTCAAAGCGCACGCCCGGCAGGCGGTTCAGGGCACTGAGGAGGGAAGAATTGTCGTAGCGGTCCAGTTCCGCCTCCGTCAGGCTGCTCACCGGGGCGGCCAGCGTACTGGTTAGCGGGATACCGTAAGCGCGCACCGTCGCCAGCGGAGCGATGTACTCCAACAGGGTATCGGCCACTTGGGCGCGCACGCAGGTGCCAGGGAATAACAGAAAAAGCAGGGAGAGGTAACGCATAGAGCAGTAAATGAAGAAAAGACTGTAGGGTTGAGGCGGGGCTGGGCGGGAGGACCAGGGAAGGTCGGGCCTCCTTTCCCCGGCGTCACTACGTAAGCGTGGAAAGTACCTGAGTCGTTCAGCGGAAGGACCCGATTGCTGGAAATTATCCGGTGGAGTCGTACTGGGCTTTTACGTCTTTACCGAGCACCTGCGTCCGCGCCCGCCAGAACCGCCAAAAGACCCTCAAAGGGCATCTTTTCGTGGCGTAAGGTCGTTAGTATCCCGGAATGTCGGTCGAAAATGCCGCGACCCTCATCGAAAATGCCTGGGCCTTTGCGGCCAGCAACCTATCTTAGAACCAAAATTTCCCTGGTATGCTCTATTTGGCCGCCCTCCTTCTTTGTATCTGGTTCTGGCGTCGTAATTTCAAAGACTCCACCCTGTGGATGCTGGCAACCTACGCGGGCGTTGGCCTGCTGTTGTGGCGGGATTACGATTCGGCTTCCACGCTGAACGAGGCCATTCCCCGGATTGTGCGCGACTTTATGCTCATCGGCATGGTCGGTTTGGTACAGAGCCTGGCCGTAGCGCGCCGGGTGCCCATCTGGCTGGCCATCGTCATCATCCTCGGGATTTTTGTGGCCGCCCACTTCCTGCAGGGCATGGCAGGACCCGGTGCGCTGGAGGCGAGCAATGCCCCGGCCCTGCCTGCCGACGCAGAATTTTTGGTAGAGGCTAAGGAAGGCCCGGCCGGCCAGGCCTTCGCCCAGGATGCCGCCCGCCTGGGCTGGACGATCACTCCCGCCTTCCAGCCCCAGGACGCCGCCTCCACCTACCTCGATAACTACTTTGTGGTGGACGTCGCCGACGTCGCCCTGGCCGAAAGCCAGCTGGCGGGCCTGGCCTCGGTAGCCTACTTCGAGCCCAACGAAATCATCGTCGCCGAACCACTCGTCGCCGAACCCGTCGAAGCCAACAAGCAAAACCCGGCCCTGGGCATTAATGACCCGGATACCGACCAGCAGTGGGCCATGGAAGCCCTCAATATGGATGCCTACTACCGCCTGCTGGCCAGCCAGACGCCGCGCAAGAAGGCCCGCATCGCCATCCTCGATACGGGCGTTGACGCGGCCCACGAAGACCTGCGCGCCAACTACTTCTCCGTGGAGAGCAAGTACGACAACGACCCCATGGGCCACGGCACCCACTGCGCCGGCATCGCCGCCGGGGTAACCAACAACGGCATCGGCATCGGTAGCCTGGCCGGTACCGGCCGCGGTGCTTTTGTGGAGGTAACCAGTATCAAAGTCCTGGGCTCGGGCGGTATGGGGACCCAAAAAAGCATCATCGCCGGCATCATTGAGGCGGCCGACGAGGGGGTAGACGTAATCTCGCTTTCCCTGGGTGGCCCCAGCAACCAGAGCCGGCAGCAAGCCTACTCCCAGGCCATCAAGTACGCTACCCGCCACGGGGCCATCGTCATTGCCGCCGCCGGCAACAGCAACCGCGATGCAGCCAACTACTCCCCCGCCAATGCCCAAGGGATTATTGCCGTCGCGGCCATCGACCAACACCTTCTCCGGGCTCCCTTCAGCAATAAGGTCAATAACCTTGCCCAGGGCATCGCCGCTCCCGGGGTAGCCATCTTCAGCACCACTCCCAACAGCAAGTACGCGGCCTACAGCGGCACGAGCATGGCTTGCCCCTTCGTCGCGGGCCTGCTCGGCGTCATGCGCTCCGTTAACCCCGACCTGACCGCCGCCCAGGCCTACCGCATTTTGCAACAAACGGGCAAAGACGGTGCCGAAACAGCTTACACCGGCCGCATCGTCCAGCCCGCCGCCGCTCTGCAAGCCGCGCTGAGTCGTTAGAAGTGTAGCGCAGGGGCAAAAGGAGGTATGAAAAGTGGGCCATCCGCAGGGTAGCGCCTACCTTAGCCGCCATAAATGCAGGGGATATGGACTTAGCACTGAAAGACCGAATCATCGCCGTGGGCGGAGCTACGAGCGGGCTGGGCCTGGCCGTCGCGGAGCGCTTGCTGGCGGAAGGGGCCCAGGTGATTGGTATTGCACGCGGACAAGACAAACTGGATGCCGTGGCCGAGCGGGTCGGCAAAACTTTTACGCCCTACGCTGCGGACCTCACCGACGCCACCGCCGTAAGAAACCTGGCCGATTACCTCAATGGCTTTCCCCTCTACGGCTGTGTTTTCAACGCCGGTGGGCCACCCACCGGCCGCGTCGAAGAACTCCGCATGGAAGACTGGGACCGCGCCTTCGCCAGTACCTTCCGCTGGAAAGTACAACTGACCGCCGCGCTGCTCCCGGGCTTACGCAAGCGCGGGGGTGGACGCCTGTTGTACCTCGAAAGCGTTTCCATCAAGCAACCCATCGATAACCTGGTGCTCAGCAATGCCCTCCGCGCGGGTGTGGCCGGCTACGTCAAAACCCTCAGCCGCGAAGTAGGGGAGGCCGGCATCACCGCCAATATCCTTGCCCCCGGCTACCACGCCACGCCCCGCATCACTACCGTTTTGGAAAAATCGGCCGACATTCAGGGCCTGCCCCTCGCGGAAGTCGAAGCCCAGTTTACCGCTGAGACGGCGACCAAACAGCTTGGAGTACCCGCCGACTTTGCTGCCATCGCCGCCATGTTGCTTTCTCCCGTTGCGGGCTACCTGACTGGCCAGACGATCAGCGTTGACGGCGGCCTCGTGCGCCACATCACGGGCTAAACCACTTACGGACCGTCTTTTCTTCGGGCGCTGTCCCTCGATCTTCCCGACCAAAATTTCAGCTTATGTCCTTTTACCTCAACAAGGTGGCAGACCTTCCCCGGCAGGAAGTTTTTCCCGGCATCGTCGGCCATCTGGTACACACGGACCACGTCAGCATCGGCGACTTCCGCATCGCGGCGGGGACGGAACTTCCACAGCATCACCACCCCCACGAGCAGACCTCTACCGTCCTGGCGGGCCAGTTTCGTTTCGACATTGGCGGAGAAGTAAGGATTTGCGGGCCCGGCGACGTCGCCGTCATCCCCGGCAACGTTTCCCACGGCGGTGTCGCGCTGACCGAATGCCACATCATTGACGTTTTCGCTCCCGTCCGCGAAGATTACCGCCTTTAAGTATGGGGGCCCTGACCTTGCGCTACTGCGGTGTGCCGCCTGCGGACCTGGCTGCGGGTACCTGGACGGCACCGCTCGCCTTGCTGGCCGAGGACCCGCCCTGGGCCGTTGATGGCCTGCTCATTTTTACGCGACCAACGGAGGAGGAATGGGAAGGTATTCGTTCGTTGCGCCGGCACGGGAGGCCCGCCCTTTCCTTCGCCCCAGACTGGCCCGAGGCCGCCCAGCTGACGGACCTTCAGTACCACCCGTTTGAACCCGGACGGGTAGCCGGGTACCTGACTGCCCTGGAAGCCTTACCCCGGACGAACTACCGGCCCATCGATTGCAACTTCTACGATCATTTCGAAGCGGCCATCGTCACCCGCCGCACCGTGTCGCTCAGCTACCGTGGCATTGACGGGGAGGTAAACCACACGGAAACCCGCCTCAGCAATACCAAAACGGTACGCACCGAAGAATACGTGCAATTGGGCAGTGGCACCTGGTTGCGGCTGGACCGGATCGTTAGTGTGGACGGGGTGGCCGCCGGAGTGAGTTGCCGGTTTTAGCCGCCGAGCAGTTATCATCCACCCAGCAGCCAGCTGAACAGGGCGATGACGGCCCAGATGGTGAGGAAAAAGATCAGGAAAATGCCCCCGAGCACCATCAGGATGACGGGCCAGACGCTTCCGGTGTGGCGGCCCTCGTCGTAGTATTCGCGCATGAGCACCGCGTTGCGGTAATTGGCTTTGAAGACCAGGTCGAAGAGATTGCCCAGAATGGGTACGGTGCCAACCAGGGCATCCAGGCCCACGTTGAAAAGCATCCGGGCGGCCAGGCGGGGGCTGGCACCGTGCTTTGCCATCGTAACGATGAGCAGGCCCGACATGGCCAGCGAGGTCAGGTCGCCCGCCCCGGGAATCAGCCCCAGGAGAAAGTCGACACCGAAGCGGATATCGGTTCCCGGGATGCGGAACTTGCTATCGAGCAGTCGGCTGTAGCTGTCTACCCACCGCAGTTGCGGCACTTCGCGTTGTTGTTCGGTCAGGATGGGGCGGTTGTCCATAGGTAGCAGCTTGGCACGTGGAGGGTGAAAAGGGAAAATCCCGGCACTGGGGTTATTGCTGCGCAAGGTAAGCACTGTGCTCGTACCGTGGGCTGACTGGCGAGGGCGCGGCCGCAGGTGCAGGGAACGTTGGCCCCCCAACCCCAAATGGGGAGCGAAGTCGGGTCTTAGTCCCTCTTCGTGTTCTTAGTGGTTCAAAAATCCTGCGCAGCAGGCACTGGCCATTGCTGCTTCAGGAAATTTACTGGCGCAGGTTCTGCAATACGCGCTGGTAACAGCCTCCTTTCTAAAATCCACCGTGCTCTTAACTTGCATACTATCTTTGCCCACCTCCTACCTTCCCTTCCGTGCTGCCAGACAAGCGTTACTTCGATTCCTTTTTCAAGTCTGCCTTTACCGTGGACAACGTGATTTTTGGCTTCGACGAAGGCAAACTCAAAATCCTCCTCATTCGTCGCAACGAAGAGCCCTACGCCGATTACTGGGCACTCCCCGGCTACTTCGTGCAGCAGTACGAAGACCTCGATGCGGCGGCGGAGCGGGTACTGCGGGAAATGACGGGCATGGAGAATGTCTACCTCGAACAGCTGCATACCTTCGGGACGCCCTACCGCCACGCCTTTGGCCGGGTCATTACCGTAGCTTACTACAGCCTGGTCAAAATTGCCGACTTCCGCCCCCGCGCCGCCGGGGTGGCCCAGGACATCACCTGGCACCTCATCGATGAACTTGGCGTGCTGGCTTTTGACCACCTGGAGATCGTGCAGGTAGCCCTGGAACACCTTAAGAAGAGTATCCGTACCCGGCCCATCGGCTTCGAGTTGCTCCCCCCGGCGTTCACCCTGACGGAACTCCAGCACCTCTATGAATCCGTCTGGGGCACGGAACTGGAAAAGCGCAACTTCCGCAAGAAAATCCTGAGCATGGACCTCCTGCGCGACGTAGGTAAAGTCCAGAAAGGCGTCGCCCACCGGCCAGCCAAACTCTACCGTTTCGATGAGCAGCGCTACCGCGAACTGGAGAAAGAGGGCTTCAACTTTGAGGTCAGGGACGGAGGGAAGAAATAAGCCCTGCGGAACCGAATGGGGCAGAAAGGCAAGGGTGCTGGTGGTAAGGTGCGCTACCTGAAAGATCGGAAAACGAAGGCTTCCTCCTGCCAATAGGGCAGTAAACGTGCCGTAATGGCCGTTACTCGCATGGGCAAGCCACTTCCCCGAGCAACTGCCAGTGCTCCGCAAGCAATTGCTGGGTTACTTCGTAGAGTTGCTGGTACTGGGCGGCCAGGAGTTCGGCTTCTTTGCAGGGGTTGACCAGCTTTTCCCGCTTGTAGGTGAACAGCTTTTGGGAGGAAAGTACCAGTTCTTCCAGTTCCCGGGCCCGTACCCGAAACTGCTCAACGCGTGCCTGTTCGGCAAAGCTGCTGCTTTCGTGGTCCAGTTCCGCCAGGGCGAGTTCTTCGGGTATAGAAAGGTCCCGCCGGGTCAAATCCCGCGGGTTTACCCCGAATAAGTTGCTGAACCTGAGGAGTTTACAAATACTTGGCTCGGCGGTTCCACTTTCGTAGCTGGCGATGTTGCCCCGGTTGAGGTACACCTTTTCCGCTAACTCTGCCTGCGACCATCCCGCACGGTTACGGAGGATTTTCAGGTTAGAGGAGATGAAGTTAGGCAATGTGGGCCTGGGGAGTTCAGGGGCTTCCTTGGTTTTCATGGCGATCAGGGAGAAAGTCTACACATTTACAATGCGTTGACAAAAATGGTTGACTTTGTAAAGTTTTTTTACCGCTTGGCGTCGTTTAAGGACACAAGTGGTACGAATTTTGCGAACAATGGTGTACCACTGGCCCTTTTACTTGCATTGATTCTAAACTGGGCTTATTTTTGTAAAATAAATTTACAGGCCCCTCTAAAAAATTATCCAAATGAAAGCAACGAAAAAACAACAAAAAGAGATCCAGGATCTGCTGAGTACCATTACGAACAGTTTGCGTGCTTTCAGTCTCAAGCTTACCGGCAACCTCAATGACGCGGAAGATCTCTACCAGGATACTGCCCTACGCATCATGACCAACGCCGAGAAGTACAACCCGGGCACCAACTTCAAGGCCTGGGCAGTGACGATCATGCGCAATATCTTCATCAACAACTACCGCAAAAAGGTGCGCCGTAACCTGATCATCGACCAGACGCCGAACAACTACTACATCAATAGTGGCAACAAGACGGTGCTCAACGATGGGGAAAACGATGTCACCTTCAGCGAGCTGCAGGAACTGGTCGATCGCCTTCAGGATGACTTCCGCGTTCCCTTCCTGATGGCCTACCAGGGCTACAAGTACGACGAGATCGCTGAACAGCTCGGCAGCCCGCTCGGCACCATCAAGTCCCGCATCTTCTTTGCGCGCAAGAAGCTCCAGAAAATGTACGAGGAGGCGATGCGCGAAAAGGTAGTGGCCTAATTTTAGCCTTCAAAGTGCCCGTTTTACGGGATAAAAAATCTCCCGGCAATAAAACCGGGAGATTTTTTTGTCCGGTCGGCGGCCTTTTCTATATTTGCCCGATAATAGTTTGTTGGAACTTACAAGACTTTTTACGCCTGGAGCCCTATGGATTGAACTCACACTAGCAAATGGACCTTCGAATTGCGATCCTTTGGGATTTTGAACCCCTCCACGACGCCGTTATGGCGCTGGAATACGGGAAATACTGGTACCGAAACATGGGAGAAGGCGATCAGCCGGAAGTCGTGGACGTTCGGGGATTACTGGAACACGCCACCACTAAAGGAACGGTCGTGAGCAACCTCGCGTTTGCCAACTGGCAATGGATGCGGAGTTACGCGCCTACCTTCCGCCAACACGGCATCCGCCTGGTACAGCTTTTCCCCGAGGGGCGAACGAACCAGAACCGGGCCGTGATGGAAATGGAAGGGGAGATCAAAACTCTGGCGAGCCGGGACGACATTGATGCTGTCCTGGTCATCGGGGGAGACGCACGTTACCCCAGCCTGGAGCAACTCGCTGCCGCAGCGGGAAAAAAACTCCTGGGCATCGGTACCCGCTCTTTACAGGAAGATCCTGAAAAGGAAAAGGCTCATCACGACTTTGCCTACTACGACGCCGTCGGACGCCCCCTCCAGGGAAGCTTTGCCACCTTCAAGTCCGTCGAGGAAAGCCACTCGGTCCTCATCCAGACTATGCTTACCCTGACCAGCCAGTACGGCGAAGAATGGATCCAGCAAGTCCGGATCAAGCCCGCAATGGCCAAAATCGACTCCACCTTCCAGGAAAAAGACTACGGCTACCCCACTTTCGGGACTTACCTTTCCGACCAGACGACGGTACTCGAAAGAAGGCACTTCCGCGACGAGCAAGAGCCCGAATACCGCCTGCGTCCCGACCTGGAACTCACCGACCAGCAGGCCAAAAATCTTCAACGGGCTACCAACGACAACGACCTGAGCCCCTACTATCTCCGGATCGCCGCCCAGCAAGGCGTGCGGATGCCCCGGCCGGATATGATGTGGATCGGGATCGATATCTACGCGTCCTTTCTCGAAGACGGCAACAGCTTCGCCAGCTTTGCGGAGTTGGACGACGAGTGCCTGGAGCAACTCGTCAAGGACATCCCCTCGGCTACCCTCACGGATGCGAAGAAAATCCGCCAGGTCCTCTTCAAGTGCTACATCTTCCGCCCCAGCGAGGATGGCTCCATCGGCTTCCACGAAGGGGTACAGACCCTGGAAGATATTGAAAACCGCTACTTCAACCTCATGCTCGCCCGCATCGGCAACAACATCCGCGAACCCCTCGATTTCTACGCCCTGAGCCGGGCCCTGACCGACAGCGAGGACTCTGCGGACCGCTTGAGCAGACTGTACAAAGAGTTGTAGGCAGCAAAGAAGAAGGGCCTGGGTGATTTTGGTGCCCCAGCCCCTCCTTGGTGCTTAGTTGCTACTTTTGCGCTTCGGGCAAGACCGGCCAGCGTACCAGCGGTGGTCGCTGCACCGCAGTACCATAGTTGAACCACCCAGGGAATGCGAAAAACCGCAGTGCCGGGGTGGTTCAGCTATAAAATACCACCAGCTCCATGCTCAAGCGCATTTATCGCTTTCTTCATCCCCGCTTTCAGACCTTGTTCCTGGAGTATCCCGTAGCCTTCCAGCCCCGCTATGGCCACGGGGCGGGTCCGGCGCTGGCCGGTGTTTTGGCGATCATTGAACGGGGGCGGGAACGCTACCGCAACGAAATCCAGGAACTGACCCGGTACGCCCCCCAACTGGCGGCCATCAAAAAGTCGGACGCCCTCCACAACGCGACGGAGCCGATTTACAACAACGGTTTCCTGCCCGGTCTCGATATGGCCGCCATCTACGGCATCCTGGCCAGGTACCGCCCGGCCCGCTACGTCGAAATCGGCTCCGGGAATTCCACCAAAGTGGCCCACCTGGCCCGGCAGCAAGAGCAAATCGACTGCGAAATCATCTCCATCGACCCTGCTCCGCGCGCGGAAATCGACCAGCTGGCCGACCGCGTTTTGCGCGTACCCTTCGAGCGCTGCGACCTGGATTTGGCGACGTTTTTGCAGCCCGGCGACGTCCTTTTTGTGGACAATTCTCACCGGATGCTGCCCAACTCCGATGTCACCGTCTTTTTTCTGGAGGTCTTGCCCCGCCTGCGGCCCGGAGTGATCGTGCACATCCACGATATTTTCCTCCCTTACGACTACGACCATGAACTGTGCCAGCGCTTTTACTCCGAGCAGTACGCCCTGGCAATTTACCTGCTGGCGGGTCCGGAGAAACTGGACATCCTGCTGCCCAATTACTTCATCTCCGAAGACCCCGAATTGGCGGCCCTGACGCAGCCGTTGTGGGAGAGCCCCCAGCTGGCGGGCGTCGAGCAGCACGGCACCTCTTTCTGGTTCCGCGTGGCGGGTTAGTGGCCCGCACCTTGCCCCTGGCTGCGGTCGGAGAGGTGCTCATTGGCCAGAGCGGCGGCGACGTTGCGGTCCAGGGCTTCGTGGGCCAGTGGCGCGGTGAAGGTATTGAGGGCTTCGAGGCAGGCGTTGATGTGGTCCTTATCGTCCGTCGCCACGGCACCATCGAGGGCCGTGATGTGCTCGTTGATGGCCGCGACTTGCTCTTCGGAGAGCCAGCTGGCATTTTGCCGGATGAATTTGCGGGCACTGAGTAAGACGTTGTTGGCCTCGTTGCGGGCCTCCACCAGGGCGCGGGTGCGGACATCGCCTTCGGCATTGCTCAGGCTATCGAGCAGCATCTCGGCCATCTCCTCTTCGGTGATGCCGTACTGGCTTTTGATGGTTACGCTCTGGCTCTGCCCGCTGCGGTGTTCCATGGCTTTGACGCGCAAAATGCCATCGGCGTCCAGGTAAAACTGAATTTCGATCTGGGGGATGCCGGCGGGCATGGGCGGGATGTTGCCGAGGACGAATTCGCCGAGTTTGCGGTTGTGGGCCACCAGATCGCGTTCGCCTTGGTAGACGGCGACTTTCAGGTTTTTCTGGCCGTCCACGCTGGTGGTGTACTTGCGGCCGACGCGGGTCGGCACCTTACTGTTGCGGGCGATGATGGGGTCCATCAGGCCGCCCACCGTTTCGATGCCCAGCGAAAGGGGGGTGATGTCGAGCAGCAGCACGTCTTGTTGGTTGCCGGCCAAGACGTCGGCCTGGATGGCGGCACCGAGGGCGACCACCTGGTCGGGGTCAAGATCGTCGTTCACCGTTTTGCCGAAAAAGTCGCTCACGGCCTTTTTTACCAGGGGCACGCGGGTGGATCCGCCAACCATTATAACGTGGTCGATGGCGTCGATGCTGAGCCCGGCGTCGTTCAGGGCGCGTTCGCAGGATGCAAGGGTGCGTTGGACGAGCGGGGTGAAGACGATGTCGGCCTCGTCGCGCTCGAGGTGAAGGGTTTGCCCTTGGAAGGTGGTGGTGAAGGCGTCCTGGTAAGACAGGCGCTTCTTCGCCTGCTCGGCCAACAATCTCAGCATCCCGCGTTCAGCGCCCGAATCCATCGGCAAACTGTACTTGCCGGCCCAGTGGTCGATGATGGCCTGGTCGAAATCGTCGCCGCCCAAAAAGGTGTCGCCGTTGGTGGCCAGGACTTCAAAAATGCCCTGTTCGATGCGGAGGATGGACACGTCGAAGGTGCCGCCACCGAGGTCATAGACCGCGATGGTGCGGCCCTCGTCTTCGTCTTTAAGGCCAATGCCGTAGGCGAGGCTGCTGGCGGTGGGCTCGTTGACGATGCGCAGCACGTCGAGGCCGGCGAGTTTTCCGGCGTCGCGGGTGGCCTGACGCTGGGCGTCGTTGAAGTAGGCCGGCACCGTGATGACGGCGCGGCTGACCGACTGCCCGAGTTCGCGTTCGATGCGGGCTTTGAGGCTTTTGAGGATTTGGGCCGAGAGTTCAATGGGGCTGTAGTAGCGGTCCTGGCCGCTGGACGAGGGGACGGCAATTTTTACCAGCCGGTCTTCGTCTTCGTCGATGATGCGGTAGCCGAAGCGGTTTTGGACCGTTTTAAGGTCGCCGTAGCTTTTTCCCAGCAGCCGTTTGACGGAGTAGATGGTGCGTTCGGGGTGGGTGGTGAGGAAGGGTTTGGCGGCCTCTCCGACCAATACGCTGCCGTCTTCGGCGAAGTGGACGATGCTGGGAACGAGGACGCTTTTACCTTCGGCATCGGCCACGGCTATGGCTTTTCCGTCGCGCACGTGAGCCACGAGGCTGTTGGTGGTTCCCAGGTCGATGCCCACGATGACTTCACCGCGGGAGCTTACCACTTCGTCTTCTACCACCTTGCCAGCCTGTAAGTCAATGCTGAATTTTGCCATGTCCTTCTCTTTGGTCAGGCAACGCTTTTAGCGGGTATTAGTTGCTCCGGCGACGGCTTTATCGCCCGGCCGAAAGGGGATCTTCGCGGAACAAAGTCTTAAAAGCGAAGCCCGCTCCGCCGAACAAAATGAGCCCTGCCAGGATCATTACCGCCAGCCCCGAACCGGAGAGCCCATCGAAGCGAACGGAAACGTTGTGGCTGACTTTAAGGGGAATTTCCCCCGTGCGGTCCAGGTAGGCCAGTTGGGCGAGGCCGGCGCTGCTGGGGGTCCATTCTGCGAAGGTGGAGGGAGCAGGCAGGACCACCGTTTCGGTACGGACCAGCGCGGAATTGGGCCGGTAAGTAACTAACAGCGTATCTACGGGCACGGAAAAAGTGACGCGCACGGGTTGCCCGGCTACGGGGCTGGGGTCGGCCAGCGAGATGTTGGCTGCGAGGCCCGGGGCCCCGAGCAGAATGGTTAGTGCGCAAAGGATATTCGGGAGCAGTCTCATGCTTCGTACGGTTTTTTGGTAAGGTAGTAGGCAAAGCCCAGGCTGACGACCAGCCAGAAGACGGGAATGAACAGGGGCAGCCAGTTGAAGCCCACCATATCGACACCGGAGCCATACAGGGCCGAGCGCTCTTCCCAGAGGCTGGAGAGAATGACGGTAGCCAGCAGGGTAGGGATGACGTACTTGATGAGCACGTTGAACCACCGGCCGAGGGGGTAGCGGGCGTACTGATTGAGGGCCAGGCGGAGTTTATCCGCCCCCAGGATCCAACCAATGGCCAGGCATTCGACGAGCCCAACGATGAGCAAGCTGTAGCTGAACACCCAGTGGTCGGTAATATCGAGAATGCTGAGCCCCAGGGTGCCGTTGCCATTCAGTCCCTGGTCCACGATGATGGGAAGGGTACAGAGGACCGACCCGATCATGCAGGGGACGGCGATGATGGTGAGGGCCTTGCGGCGGCTTATTTTGAGCTTGTCGATCAGGGCGGCGGCGGGCCCTTCGATCAGGGAAATGGAGGAGGTAAGCCCGGCAATCACGATGAGAAAAAAGAAGAGGAAGCCAAACAGGCGGGTGATCCAGGGGATGGTGGAGAGTTCGTTGATGCCCTGGGGAATGACGAAAAAGGAAAGGGAGAGGGTAGAACCCGCGGGGTTGAGGGCGTAGACGAAGAGGAGAGAAAAGATGGCCAATCCGGCGATGAACTCAAAACCGCAATTCAGGAAGGATACGAGCAGGGAGTTGTTGACCTGGTCGGCATCCTTGGGCAGGTAGGAGGCGTAGGCCGTCATCGTGCCCAGGCCGAGGGAAAGGGAAAAGAACATCTGGCTGAAGGCCCCGCGCCAGACGTTGGCGTCGGCGATGCCTTCCAAATCAGGCGTGAAGAGGTACATCGCTCCGTCAAAGCCCCCGTCGAGGGTGAGTCCACGAACGACCAGGCCGATCATGAACAACCACATTAAGGGAACAAAAATGCGGACGGCCCTTTCGATGGTGGCAGTGCCGTTGCGCAGGATCAGCAGGTTGAGGCCCCAGATGACGAAGATGAAAACCACCGGCCACCAGGTAGCCAGCAGGCTGAAGAAGTAAACCATGGCACTGGCGCTTTCGGTAGGGTTAGCAAAGGGCGCGAAGGGTGCGGTGATGCCGGGTTCGAAGAGGCTGCCGAAGGCCCCGACCATCATTCCGAAGGCCCAGCCGAGGATGGCGACGTAGTAGGCGGTGATGAACATGGCGCTGGCGATGCTCCACCAGCCGACAAACTCGGCGCGTTTGCCCGCCAGTTGCCGCAGCGCGAGGGGAAAGGATTTTCCGGTGAGCGTCCCCATCCCAAACTCCATCATCATGATGGGGAGGCCTAGGACGAAGAGCGCCACGAAGTAGGGCAGGTAAAAAGCTCCGCCCCCGTATTGGTACGCATTAGAGCTAAAAAAGACGATGTTGCCCAGGCCAATGGCCGAGCCGCTGGCGGCCAGGATAAAGCCTAATTTGCTGTTCCAGTTTCCTCTTTTGGTTGACACGGGTATGAATTTTTCCGGGCAAGTTAAGGTATTTGAGAGGAAAGGGGTGGAGGAGAGCGGCTGTTTCGGCTGATTTCACTGGCCGGAGCAGCGACTGTACGGGTGTCATCTTCTGCATTAAAAGCGATAAAATGCGGGCGAAGCCCAATTAGTTATCAATGTGGACACCTTGCTTATCCAATCCACACAAAATGGCAGAGCGCCCAAAAATTTAAGTTTGACAGACCACTAGACATCCCTCCGCATTTTTCATTTGACCGTTCGGGGGAAGGTGAAGTTTCACCCGGATGGATTACCTGGTTTGCGCAACCCGCCCGGCGGAGCAGCCTCAGTTGGGGTAGCGGAATTCCCCTAATGGGTGCAGGCCAGATTAAAACCAGCCTGGGCCATTCTTCGTGACGCTAATCCCTGGGGCCAAAGCGCCACCAAAAGCCGGCTACGCTATTGTTTCATTCGTTATCTCAGCGCTCCGACCACCAGGGAAAAATCATTTTCAAGCACTTTTTCTGCGATTCCCGGGTTGCTTTTTTTTGCTCGTTACCGTTTATCAGGTTGAGCAGTTGGGTGTTCATTTCAGGCTGATTTTTTCACATTGCTAAAACATTCTCGTGCCCTGGTGGAAATGGCGGGGCTTATTTTAGCGTATGCCCTCTTTTTTGTGAGCTGAAAATCAAGGTCTTGTAATTTTTGAGGTATAAAAATGAATAATTTTGTGGGACTGCACAATCCGATTTTTGCATCAGCGGCGGTATGTATATGGGTGTCAGGAATAAAAAGTGGTCGTTTCCTGAACCCCGATAATGCCCCAATCAGCGCCTGGGAATTCCAGTTTAAAGGTCACCGTGGGGCCGTTGGCTTTTTTTTGCGTGGTGGCTGGTGGTAGGTAGTCATTCATAATCGGGAAAGATGCACTGCCGGGCGCTGCATCCGGTGTGGGTAAGTGCGGGTGCGCCGCCGGAAGAAGGCTGGGGAGGTTGGTGCGGGAGGCCCTGCTGCTTGCCCGATGACCTGGGGAGGGGCTATGAATTGGTGCCGGCTAGGCGCTGAGTTAGCTTCCTGAAATCATGTTTGGTCGGAAAGGCGCAATGAAACGGTGCCCTGGGCACCTACAATCCACCGGAAATTCCGTTATTGGGCGATGATGCGCATTGCTTTCCTGCTGGTCTTGCTCTTTTGCCTCCCTGCCCTGGGGAGGAGCGCCGATGTTGGCGCGGCCGTCCAGCACCCGGTGGGACTGGCGTTTGCCCCACCCGACACCGTTTTGGTGGCCGACATTATCCTGCTCGGGCACAAGCGCACCCGCAGCAGTGTCATCTTCCGCGAGATGACTTTTGGGAAGGGAGCCCGTATTCCCACCGGCCAGCTGGAAGAAGAAATGGCCGCTACCTATAGCGCTTTGATGAATACCGGCCTTTTTGCCAGCCTCGAGATTTCCTACGCCGATACGCTTTTGGGGCCAGGCCGCCTCACCGTTACCCTCAATATCCGGGAGACCTGGTACCTCTATCCCGTACCAGTGTTTTCCCTGGCCGACCGTAATTTTAATTTCTGGTGGCGCGACCAAAACCGTTCCCTCGACCGGGTGAACGTGGGGGCAAAACTCACGTACTACAATTTTAGCGGCCGGCGCGACCGCTTAAAACTGGGCTACACCACGGGTTACACCGAGCAATACGAAGCGGCCTATCGCCTGCCTTATCTGAACAGGCAGGGCAACCTGGGGGTAGAGTTCCGCTTTAATTTCCTCCGCCGGCGGGAACAGAATTACGCCACCGCCGATAACCAGCAACTTTTTTACCGCGACCCCGATAACTTTGTTTATCGCCGTACTGATCTCGATTTATCTTTTACCTACCGGCGCAAGCTTTACGTTTCTCACCGTTTACAAATGGGCTACCGGGATTCAGGAATTGCGGATACCATCGCCCGCGTACTGAATCCGGCCTTCTTCGGCAACGGCAGCGGCAGCCTGGAGTTCTTCCGCCTGGAATACCGTTACATCAATGACCGGCGCGACGTGCGCAATTACCCCTGGAAAGGCTATTATCTCGAAACCTCTCTGGTAAAAGAAGGCCTGGGGATAACGGGCGAACGGAGTGGCCTGACGGGTGGCGTCAACTTCAGCAAATTCTGGCCATTAAGCGAAAAACTCGCCCTCAACGCCGGACTGGCCACGAAGTACAGTTTCATCCGCAGCCAGCAACCTTTTCTGGAAAACCGGGCCATCGGGTTTGAAAACAACAGTTTGGTGGGGTACCAGTTTTACGTTGTCGATGGATTGGATATGGCCATCTGGCGTGTCGGTCTTCGCCGGCAATTGCTAAAGGGGAAAACAGACCTTGGCAAACTGGTCTTCATCGATGCTTTCCGCTACATCCCCTACCGGATATTGTTTGCCTTACAGCTCAACCAGGGTTATGCCAACGCTCCCTTCATTGAGGCCAGTAATCAACTGAACAACCGTTTGCTGACGGGCGGATCCGTCGGACTCGATCTGGTGTTGTTTTACGACATGGTGGGCAGCATCCAGTACAACCGGAATCACCTGGGCGAAGATGGCATTTTCTTAGCTTTGAACCTGAATTTCTAGTCCTATGCAGGTAGTCATTTACAGCCAATTGTTGAAGAGTGAAGACATTCCTCACGTCCAGCAACTTTTTGATCTATTGGCTACCGAGGGTTTTTCTACCTACGTCTACGGTCCTTATCTGGAGGAAATTCGTCCGCACATCGTCTTTAAGCGCGATGTGGGAATTTTTGAAAGCCACATCGATTTCCGGCTCAAGCGCTTCGATATGCTCATCACCCTGGGGGGCGATGGCACCATTCTCAAGGCGGCTACCCTCATCCGCGATTCCGGAATTCCTATTTTGGGGATTAACCTGGGGCGACTTGGGTTTTTGGCCCGGGTGGAAAAGACCAAACTGGAGGATACCTTGCGCCTGCTGGCCCGGGGGCGCTTTGAGACGGAAACCCGGGATATGATTTACCTGGAGAGCAACATCCCCTTGTTCAACGAAACCCCGTATGCGCTCAATGACTTTACCCTGCTCAAGCGGGATACCTCCTCGATGATCACCATCCATACTTACATCAACGGTGCCTATTTGAACAGCTACTGGGCCGACGGTATTATCGTAGCCACCCCGACGGGGTCTACCGGGTACAGTTTGAGTTGCGGGGGGCCGATCGTTTTTCCGGGGTCGGGGAATTTTGTGATCACCCCCGTCGCTCCCCATAACCTCAACGTACGGCCGATTGTGATTAGCGACGACTCGGTCGTCAGTTTTGAAATAGAGGGGCGGGCAGAAAATTTTCTTTGTACCCTCGATAGCCGCTTCGAGACCATTACTTCGGCCCATAGTCTGGCCGTACGCAAAAATGCCTTCGGGCTCAACCTGGTTAAATTGGCGGGGATTACCTTTATGGATACGCTGCGGTCTAAACTGGCGTGGGGAGAAGACCGCAGAAACCATTAGGCGGTAACTTCCGGACTTGATCGACGTGCACTACGACAAATGAGCAATCCCACAAAAGTACCGGTGGCCGGGCGGTTGTTCTTCTGCATTTTAAAGTCCGGCGCCGCACCCAGCGGGCGTGGAGTAAGACCGCTTACACTTCACCCAGTCTTTATTCTTTCCGGTTCTCGACCACTTAGCCAATCATCGCCTGGCACTTTATCCGCCCGGATGGTTATTTTATCGATGGGATAAGACCTCTCTCCCGCCCGGGCAAATAGTCCTTACCTGTCCCGGCGGTGTCGCACAAGCGCACTCTTTCCTGGTTGCTAAACGCATATAATCACTCGCCTGGGCGCTTTTCCCTGACCTTCTTCAGCTAAAATTGGCCTTTAAAAAGCAGTCGGGGAGGCAGCGCATTAAGCCAGCAAAAAAAATATGCAAAGAAATGTTGGTGTTATGTGCAACGTTCATACTATCTTTGTAGCGGAAAGAAAATAAACCCCCAAGATTTTGTTGACTTAGCTAAGAACAAAGAGCCGGTTCGGGCGCTTATCTAATGTAAACCAATAACATTGAACCTTCCGACTTACCTGATCTCCAGCTGCCTGTAAAGGTACCTGCATACCAAATACACCCTGCCTTTTCGAAGGCAGAGCCTTTATTAAGGCTGGAGAAAGCGGCTTAGCCGGATTCAACACTAGTGAAATCATTTCTAAGCCACCCTTCCTATCGGCGAGGAAATCGACCATATTAGTTTCTCACTCAAAACAGTTAAATGTCAAATTTAGAGAAAGAGGTAAAAGACCTCATCAGCCGCTTCGATGCGGCAAAAGATGCCTTCATGCATAATTCTGCTGACGTAAAGCAGCTTACTAAGGCGCACAAGAAGGAACTTAAAGCAGCCAATGCCGCTGCCAAGTCTTACCGGGTCGAAGTGGAAGCACTCAAGGCAGAGTTGGCCATCCTCCAGATGGAGCTTGATGCGCTGAAGGGCAACACCTCCGCTCCGGCGGAGACCAGTGAGGCTCCGAAGGCCAAAGCTCCGAAAGCTCCCAAAGCCAAGGCCAAGGGCAAGCGTGGGCGTCCTAAAAAGACGGCCGCTCCGGCTCCGGCTGAAACGGAAACTGCCGAGACGGAAGCTCCCGTTGTTCCGGTTACCCGTGGTCGCGGCCGTCCGAAGAAAAATGCTTCCGGCACCACTGCCACCAAAAGTAGCCGTGGCCCCGGACGTCCTAAGAAAGACAGTGCACCCGCTCCGAAAGGCACGCGCGGCCGTGGTCGCCCCCGCAAGAACGCTCCCACTGCCGCTGAGGAAGTAATGGCTACCGACGCGACCGCTACGGAAACCATGACCACCGAAGCACCCGCTCCGGCAAAGGCTACCCGCGGCCGCAAGCCCGGTAGTGGTAAGAAAACGGCTGCTGCGAAGAAGCCCGCAGGTACGAAAAAAGCTGGCCGCCCCGCGAAGGAGAAACTTCCCCCCAGCCCCCTGCAGGCAATTGCTGGAGTAGGCCCCACTATGGCTGCGCAGTTTGAAGCCGCTGGCGTAAAGACCCCCAGCGCCATGTCCAAACTGTCTAACGTCAAGATGACGGAAATCCTCAACCAGTGTGGACCCCGCTACCGCAACCCGACGCCAGAGAAACTTGCTGCGCTGAAGGCCGCTGCTGCTGAGGCGAAGTAATACAAGTAGTACCTCGCTAAGAGAAATGGACCGTGCCGGCTTTGCGCCGCGCACGGTCTTTTTTTTCGTTGCCCTCCTTTTGCGGAACAACTTTACGCCCGTGCCCCCGCTTTGCTCCGCTCTTCCTTACCCTGCACCCGCGGCCGCGCCCGGGTATTAAAAATCGTCCGCCAACTGCGAATACCGTAAATAAAGGGGGGCAAAGCAGCGGAGGAAAGGCAAAAAACGTTTACTTTACGGTCTTTAAGCGCGCTTTGGCTGCTACCACTCATATCCTTTCGACCATGGATTACACCTTAACTATTCACCAGAACGAACAGCAGTTTATCGCTGCCCTGGCCCGCGGCAACCGCGAAGCCCAGCGCCTGCTCTACGAAGAATACTACGGTACCCTGATGTCGATCTGCCAGCGTTACGCCGGTAGTGACGACGAGGCCATGGACTTGCTCCACGAGAGTTTCATCAAGATTTTTAAGAAGATCAGCCACTACGAAAGTGGGACGGCGCTGGTGGCTTGGATGCGCCGTATTACGGTAAACACGGCCATCGATCAATACCGTCGTAATGGCCGCCGCCGGACGGAAGACCTTGATAAAGCGTACAACGTAAGCACCGACGCCCCCGACATCTTTGCCCAGTTCGGCGCCCGGGAGATCCTGGCCGCCGTTCAGCAGCTTCCACCTACTTACCGGACGATTTTCAACCTTTACGTAGTGGAAGGCTACAGCCACCGGGAAATCGGGGAGCAGCTCCAGATCACCGAAAGTACCAGCCGCTCTAACCTGGTGAAAGCCCGGGGAAAATTGCAAAAAATGCTCACCTCCCTAGGCCGATAACCATGACTTCGCGCAACCAGGACTTCGATGCTTTGGTCCGGCAGCAGCTCAAACAGTTGCCAGATCTTCCGCCCAGTGGGCCGGGCTGGCAGCGCCTGGCCGGGGAGTTGGATGCCGACGATTACCTCCGCCGAGCCCTCACGGGGCCCGCGCTGGCCAGCAACGAAGCTACCGGCTGGGCGTCTTTGGAGCGCAAGCTGGACGTCTTCGCCGCCAGCGACTCGCAGCTGGCGGCCGGGCTCGACGGCCTGCGCCCGGCCGTTGCCCCCGGCAGTTGGGACTTACTTGCGGCCCGCCTGGATGAGGCAGACGAGGTAAAAATTGATGCCCTGCTGGCCGACCGGCTGGCCCGGAATACGGCTACCGGTAGCAGGGGCTGGGCCGCCCTGGCCGCCCGCCTTGAGCTGATCGGGCAGCGTCGGGAATTGGTTGCCGCCTGGAAAATCACCGAGTTTTCTCTGCTCCTGAGCCTGCTTTTACTTTTCCTTCGTTTTGGTGGCTTGCCCGATGGGGCTGGCCAGCCAGTACCGGCGCTGGCCGCAGCGCAGGATATTGCTTCGGTTGCACCCGCCGTTGGTCTTTTGCCAACGCTTGCTGCTGCTCCCGTCCCCGAACGCCCCCAGGCCCTTACCGGCAATTCTCCTGAATTGCCGAAGCTTAAGCCTGGTCCTGGACTACCCGACGCAACAGTGCCGACTGCGGTCCGACCGGAAGCGAGCAGTGCTCCTCTATTCCCGGATGCCAACGAGCAAACAACGGCAAGGGACGTTCCTGCGCCAGCCGCTGAGCCGCTTCTGGCCGACGTCAGCCCCCTGGCTACGCTCGAGTACGGTGCCCAACGCAGCCTGATGCTGCCCAGCCCGGCCCTACGCCTGCCCGCCCAACCGCGTGCAACGCCCATCCGCTACTACCTGAATGTCTTTTTCTCGCCCGTCGACTTTAACCAGGTGGTCACTCCCGCAACCCAGTTTGGAGATTTTGACGTGGACAGCGACTCCCGCCTGGCCCGCGGCACGACGGCTGGCCTGCTCCTGGATGCGACGAGTGGCAAAAACGGTTTACAGATCGGGGTCATTTACAGCCGCCGCGCTTACATCCCCACCGCCCTGAAGTGGTATTTGCAGGAAGATTACCCCCTCATTGAGCCCGTTAAAGGCTACAGCCGCTTCATCCACCACTCCATCATCTTCCCCTTCAACTACCAGCGCACCCTGCGGGAAAGTACGGATTGGCGCCTGACGGCCCAGGTGGGGATGAGCATGAGCGTGATTGCTAACTCCACTTTTTACATTCCGGAAGGGGGGCAAGACCTGGTGGAAGCCTTCAACAGCACTACCGGGCGCTTTGACGTAGACCCCCCGGAAGCCGACGGCAAGCGCTCGCCGAGCTACCAGAGTTCGCGCAAACTGACCGACCCCGAGCCCGGCTGGCTCGAAGGCGGATCTATGCTGACCAACGCCAGCTTCTACCTCGGCGGTGGCATCACCATCGAGCGGACCCTCTCTCCCCGCTGGAGCATTTACGCCGCCCCCACCTTCGGCCGCGTGATTTACCTCGATGCCGAGCGGGGCATCGGCCCGTACAACGACCGCATCCATACGACCAACGTCCGCCTCGGCAGCCGTTACCTCTTTGGACATAAATAGCGAACCACCGAAAGATTCGGAAGCTTTACTCATCTGATGACTGATTTTCGCCTGCTCAGCTTACTGCTGTTTTTCCTCGTTGCCCTCACTGCCTGCGGCGGATCCCCCGCAGAGGTGGTGTACGACCGCCGCTACCTTTCGGACGCCGATCGCGCCCAGCAAATCGAGCAGCTCCGGGCCCAATCAACCGGCGAAATTCTGGACACCTACGTGGGCACACTCGGCGAAGAAGATTACTTTATGGTTTTGACCCGGGAATATGACCCTGCCACCCACTATTCGGGCATTTACCTACGGCGCTACCGCCTGGCCTTTCCAGCGGCGGAGCTGCTCTGGACTTACCAGGATTCCCTGGCTTGTCAGGCCACCGAATCGGGTACGGAGGCGGCGCGGCCCGCAGGTGCAGGGGACGTCTTTAACCGCACGGCCAGCCTCGCCCCCGCTCCGTGGCTGGAGCCCTCCGCGCTACACTTTCTCCTGTCCTACCAGCTGAAGTGTGGGGAGGAGGAAGCCAGCCAGTCTCTGGTCTTGGTCAATCTCCTTTCCGGGACTCCCGATCTCCGCCTTACGGGCGATGCTGCCGGGCCCCTCGAAGGGGCAGACCTCGTGGGTTTGCCCGAAGACACCATTGGCCGCCTGTTGGCCGCCTGGCATTGAGGCCACCGCTGGAGTCAACCTGCCCGCCACTGCGGCGTTGTCTACACCGTACCCACGCGCGTTGGGGATTTCGTCTGGCGGCCCTGCGCAGGGTGGCAAAACAAATCCCGGTGCGCATCAGCATTCAAAAATCATGCTCCGTATGCTTCGTTACTCTTTTCTGTTTGTGGTGCTGGCCTTCACCGCCAGCGTATTTGGCCAGTATGCCCCCCAGCAGCTTTTTACCACGGATGATGAGGCCCGCGCCCTGGCGGCCACCATTA
Source organism: Neolewinella lacunae (assembly GCF_014349155.1). GTDB lineage: Bacteria > Bacteroidota > Bacteroidia > Chitinophagales > Saprospiraceae > Neolewinella > Neolewinella lacunae. The sequence goes on along the minus strand of NZ_JACSIT010000154.1, from coordinate 181,316 downwards.
CGGTGGAAGACCTCACCCGCCACCTGACCATCCTTTCGGCCGACGATATGGAAGGCCGCGAAACCGGCGAACCCGGGCAAAAACGGGCAGCCGAATACCTGCGCGGCGAATTTGCCCGGCTCGGCCTGCCCACCATTGGCGAAAACAATGGTTACTTCCAGCGTATCCTCTTTACGCGGCAGATGTGGCAACATATTGACCTCCAACTCGACGGCGAAAGCCTGCGGCACCTCTGGGAATTTGCCAGCGCTCCTTCGCAAAACGCGGGGCGCAGCGCGGTGGACATTGGTGAACTGACCTTCCTCGGCTACGGCATTAAAGATGCCGCTTACGATGACTACGCCGGGCAGGACCTGCGGGGAAAGCACATCATCATCCTCTCGGGCGAGCCCCAGGACGCCGCCGGGAATTACCGGTTGAGCGGTAATTCCAGTCCCTCTGAATGGTCGGCTACCGACCAACGCAAGCTCAGCGTTGCCCACGAAGCAGGCGTAGCCACCGTCTTCATCATCGATGCCAATTTCAAGGACAACGTTCGGGCCATCCGCCAGGAAACCCTCGACGGGCGGATGAAAATGGCCGAAACCACCGAGGCGGAACGGCAGGCGGCCAACGTCGTTTACCTCACCCCCCAGCTCAGTAAGAAAATCATGGGCCGCGCCGCCAAGAAAGTGGTAAAAGCCCGGAAGAAACTCGAAAAGTCCGGCAAACTCAAGCCCGTAACCTTTCCCGTTGCACTCCGCCTCACCCAGGAGAAAAGTGTAGAAGAACTGGTGGGGGAAAACGTCCTGGGCTTCGTCGAAGGAACGGACCCCCGCCTGAAGGATGAAGTCCTCGTCGTCAGTGCACACTACGACCACATCGGCCGCCGCGGAGACGTGATCTTCAACGGGGCCGACGACAATGGCTCCGGCACCAGCACTGTCCTGGAAATCGCCGAGGCTTTCGTAAAAGCGAAGGAAATGGGCAAAGGTGCCCGGCGCAGCGTCTTGTTCCTGCTCGTAAGCGGTGAGGAAAAAGGCCTGCTGGGCTCCGAGTACTACGCCAACCACCCCATCTTCCCTCTGGAAAACACCATTGCCGACATCAACGTCGATATGGTCGGCCGCGTCGATGAGGCTCACGAAGACAATCCCAACTACATCTACGTAATTGGCAGCGACCGCCTGAGCAGCGAACTCCACGCCATCGGAGAGCGCATGAACAGCACCTTCACACAATTGGAACTGGACTACACCTACAACGCCGAAGACGATCCCAACCGCTACTACTACCGTTCCGACCATTACAACTTCGCCGAAAAAGGCATTCCCAGTGTCTTTTTCTTCAATGGTACCCACGCCGATTACCACCAGTCTACGGACACGATCGAGAAAATCAACTTCAAGAAGATGGCCCTCGTCGGGCAGCTCATCTTCCACAACGCCTGGCAACTGGCCAACCAGGATCGCCGCATCGTCGTGGATGTGAAGTAAGGCTTAGCTGCTGCTTTTAAATACGAGGGGCAGTGAGGGTGCACTATTTTTTAGTGCACCCTCACTGCCCCTCGTAATTTTTCGTCCTCGTGGTGGAAAAAGGCGGTTCAAATCATTACTTCCCCTGATTCCATTCCTCCTGCGCCAACGCATTGAAGCTGACGTTGGGGGCGATAGATTTCGCCTCAAAGTTGAAGCGTTTGGATACCACCACGCGGTCTTTGGGCGAGAAGAGGAAAACCATCGGTTGGTTTTCGTAAACGATTTCCTGAAAACGCCGGTAGAGGGGAGCGCGGCTGGCGTCGTCGAGAGTTACGCGGATTTTCTTGATGAGTTGATCGGCCTCGGGGTTGTTGAAGCCGCCGCGGTTGGTGCCGTTCGGGGGGACGGAAGTCGAGGCCCACACCTGCGTGAAGTCGTCGGGGTTGGGGTCGAAGCCGAAGCCAGTCAGGGCCATGGCGAAATTGCCCTTGTTCAATTCTCCGTAGAGTGCGCGAACGTCCTGACGAACGACACGAATGTCTACGCCCACGGCCTTGGCCCATTCGGCCACGAGGGTACCTACTGATTCGCCGGCGGGGGAAGGGAAGATGAGGAACTCAAAGCTGAGTTCTTCGCGCTTGCCGTCGATTTCCTTATCAACCGTTCCATCGCCGTTGGTGTCGGTCCAGCCCGCGGCGGAGAGCAGCTCTGTGGCGCGTTCGGGGTTGTAGGGGATGAGCTCGAGGCCGTCGTGGTAATAACTCTTGGCGGGCAGAACGGGGCTGGCGACCCGTGTGGCCAGGTCTTTGGAAAAGATTTGCTCAATCATGGCGTCAATGTCCATCAGGTAGGCCATTGCCCGCCGGGTTTCCACTTCGCGGAAAAGGGGGTTTTGCTGATTGAGCAGAATGCTGAAGTATTTGAAGCTGGGGACGGCCGAGAAGCTGTAGCGTTGTTGCAGAAATTCGTCGTTGTGCAATTCCTTGAATTGGTCAACGCCCATATCCACTACCACGTCTACGAGTTCATCCCGTAGGGCGTTGGCCATCGTGTTGTCATCGGGGATGATCTCGAAGACGATGCTTTCGGGGCGGGCGGCGAGCCATTCCTCGTTTTTTTTCATCCCCCAGTAGTTCGGCTTTCTCTCCAGGGTGATGCGTTGGCCTTCTTCCCAGCTGACGAGCTGGTAGGGGCCACTGCCCACCACCAGTTCGGGATCGTGCCCCCGCTCGGGGGCGCTGAAGAACTCGGCGAAGGCCTTCAGGTCGGGGTCACTTTCGGCCAGTTTTTCAATTTTAGCGGCGTTGGTGAAGTCCGTAAGCGGCACCTTGCGCAGGAGGCCTTCGGGGTCGTAGGCGTACTCGGGGTAGATGGTCAGGCTGCCCAGGGCTTGTTCGGCCAGCAGGTAGGGGCCGCTGGTCATCACCTTGAAACGCTTCTCGTTATTGGGGGAGGTGACGATGTTGGTAACCGCAGCGTAGTAGGGGCGGTAGGCACCGGACGCAACCAGGGGGTGCAGGACTACCTTGAGGCTGAAAATGACGTCCGTTGCCGTAATGGGCATTCCGTTCGGCCAGGTGGCTTGTTCGTCTAAGACGTAGGCATAGGCCACGCCTCCATTGGCCTCTTTGCTGATATCGGCCACACTGGCCAGGTTGGGTACTTGCTCGTAGGTCTGGGGGTGCTGACTGGTGAGTGTCTGGAACACCATCTCACTCACGTAGCGTGCGGAGGCCTGGGTGGAGAGGATGGGGTTGAGGCCCGGTGGCTCGGTCCGGATGCCGATGCGGACGGTGTTGTCCGTGCGCTTGAAACTAAGTGTTGAGGGATCGACCGTAGCGGTGGCTTCCGTGCCCGCAGAGTCAGATTCTTTGCACAACGTGAGTAAGCCTCCCGCCAGCAGGAGACAGAGGAATAGACGTAGGTTCATGCCATTAAATGTTGGTAGGTAGAAAAACTCTCGGCCGCTAAGATAAGTGCTAGTGGGGGAACGCGGGCCGGATTCCGTTCCCAATTGCTTGGGGCACCTGCGTGCGGCAGCAGTCTCTCCCCCAAGTGAGGCGTACGACGTGCCGCTGGGGGCACTACCTTTGCCCCACGATGCATACTTCCCGCCCCGCAGTGTCCCCCTACTGGTTGCTCCTGGCCTGGCTGGCCCTGGCCTTGCTCCAGGCGGCCTTCTCCCCGCTGGATGCCGACGAAACCTATTACTGGATGTACGCCCAGCGCCTGGACTGGGGCTACTTTGATCATCCGCCCGCCGTGGCGCTGTTGGTCAGCTTGGGTAAAGATTGGTTGCCGGGGGCCCTGGGGCTGCGCTTCGGGCACGTTCTGGCCTCCACCGCCACAATTGTCGCCCTGTGGTATTTACTGGATCGGCCGCGGGGAGCAACGCTTTGGCTGGCCGCCGCCCTGGTTTTTGCCCAGCCGATGCTCAACGTCTACAGTTTTATTGCTACCCCCGATGGGCCCCTGCTGCTCTTTACCGTCCTTTACCTCCTGGCCTACCGCCGTTTTTTGACCGCGCCGACCTTGGCCAACGGAGCCCTCTGGGGCATTACCATGGCCGGAGCGCTCTACAGCAAGTACCACGGGGTGATGCTGATCTTTTTCAGTGTGTTGCCCCACCTCCTTTGGCTGCTCCGCAAGCCGGGGGCCTGGCTCGCCGCCCTCGGGGGGGCCGCCTTGTTCATCCCCCATCTCTACTGGCAATACCTGAACGATTTTCCGTCCTTCCGCTACCACCTCAGCGGCCGCAACGACCCCTACGAATTGGCTTTTACCTTGCAGTATCTGCTCAACCAGCTGGTCATCTTCAGTCCGCTTCTCCTGTGGTATTACGTCCAGACTTTTTGGAAAGACCGCAGCCAGGACCGTTTTGACACCGCCAACCGCTGGCTCGTCCTCGGCTTCCTGCTCTTTTTTCTCTACACCACCCTCAAGGGCAGTACCGAGGCCCAGTGGACGGCCCTGCTGAGCATTCCCCTCGTTTACCTCACTTTCCGCGCCGCCCGCGACCGTTTTTCCGCCTGGCAGCCCCGCCTGCAACGGCTGGCCTGGATTACCGTTGGCGTTTTGCTGCTGGCCCGGATTTTCCTCGTGATGCCCCGGGATTGGCTGCCCTTCGCCAAGCCCTTCGACCACCAGCCCTGGGTGGAAAGACTGGCCGGAATTGCCGATGGCCGCCCCGTGATTGTCCAGAACAGCTACCGCCTGGCTTCGCTCTACGAATTTTACGCCCAACAGCCCGCCTGGACCTTTACCGATGTTTTCTACCGCCGCAATCAGTACGACCTCTGGACGGCCGATTCTACCTTCCACCAAGGCCCCGTTTTGGTCTTGGGACAAAAAAGCTGGAGCAAAGCCGATACCGAGGCCTTCCGTACCCAGGACCGCGATATGCGCATTGCGGCAGTGGAGGAATTCCAGGTCGTCAAAGGCCTCCGCCTCGCTCCCACCGAGCCGCTGCCCACCACCCTGCGGCCCGGCGCACGCTACCCCCTCACCATCGAGGCCTCCTTTCAAATGCCACCCAGCGCCGGGATGATTGACCTGCGGAAAGGACTTCCCCTGGAGCTGTTCGTTACCTTCCACTACGCAGACACGATGATTTTCTGGAAGCTGACCCCGCCCGCCACTTCGCTCCTGCCCCGTAGCGCTACTACGGTCCTGCTCAGCGGAGCATTGGAACTGCCGCAGGACTTACCCGCCGGCGCAGTCGAAATCGAATGGGGGCTCGGGTACGAGGGGATGTCTCCGCTGCGGGGCCAGAGCGAAAAAACGGCCCACACCGTCGTTGGCCAACCCCTCAGGTAAACGCTGCCATGTCGGCAAGCCTCCAGATCATTTGCAGAGCGGGGGTCTGGTTGCCGGCGGCGAAGTGCTGGACTTCGGTGCGGCCCGGCCGCCCACCCAGGCTTTCGTAAACCCGCAGGGCCGGGGTGTTGACCGTGAGCACCCACAGGTAAATATCCCCCCCGGGGGCGTGCTCGGCCACGCGGGCGGCGCTGCGTTGCATCAGGCGTTTGCCGATCCCCTGGCCCTGGTAAGCGGGTGAGACGTGGAGATTATCCAGGAGGTGACCGTCTTGGTCATGGTCCATAAAGACACAGCAAAATCCCTGTAATCCGGTATCGTCTTCGGCTACGGTGACGATCATGCGGGGGTTGGGAACCGCAAAGCGCTCCCGCCAGGTGGCCAGGCGTTCGGCCGGGGCCTGCTCATCGAGGTAAGTGTCCGAAAAAGCACCCCGGTAAGTGCGTTGCCAACTGGCGGCGTGGAGAGCAGCGATGGCGGGTACATCGGCGGAAGTAGCGGAGCGGTAGTGCATGCAACAAGAAAGTGGATAGGTGGTAACGCAGCCAGGGCAGCAGGGCGCGGCCGCAGGATGCAAAGAAAAGACAAAGGGCCATGTTCGCCAACCACTCCCCAGTCAAAAGCTACCGAAAAATAAATTATTTAACACATTTTGTTTGCATTGTAACTTCCGAAGCCCGTTGTTTGCCACGGTTTGTTGTTGCTGGCTGACTTCCCCGGCACCTGCGGCCGCGCCCTTTTTATTTTGCCCAGTTGCAGCACGGGCTGCGGCTACTCCTCACGAAGACACATGTACCACAAAGCCATTCTGCACCTCGATCTGGATACCTTTTTCGCCTCAGTGGAAATCATGAAAAACAGTCGCCTGGCCGGTTTGCCCGTGGTGGTGGCCGGGCTTGGCGGGCGGAGCATTGTACATTCCTGCAACTACGAGGCCCGGCATTTCGGGATCCACGCGGGGATGCCGCTGTCCCTGGCGCTGCGGCGCTGCCCCGGTGCCAAGGTATTGCGCGGGGATTTTGAGGACTACGAAAAGTACTCGGGCATCGTCACGGAGATCATCGCCGAGGCGGGACCCGTTTTTGAAAAGGCGGCGCTGGATGCTTTCTACCTTGACCTTACGGGGATGGACAAGCACCTGGGGTGCGTGCGCTGGGGGCAGGAGTTGCGGCAGCGGATCAGCCGGGAGACGGGCCTGCCACTTTCTGCGGGCCTGGCGGTAAACAAGCTGGTGGCCAAGGTGCGGGCCAGCGAGGCCAAACCCAATGGCTCCGGCTGGGTAGCCGAGGGTGCTGAGCGGGCTTTTTTAGCGCCGCTGCCCGTAGGTAAAATTCCTTCCGTAGGCCGCGAAACGGCCCGCAAGCTGAGCCTCCTCGGCATCCGGCAGACGGGAACCCTCAGCCAGGTGCCCGTGGCCCTCCTCGAGCGGGAGTTCGGCAAGCCCGGCCGGGAGCTGCACCTGCGCGCCAACGGCATCGATCACCGCCCGGTAGTGCCCTACAACGAACGCAGCTTCTTCTCTTCGGAACACAGTTTCGATACCGACACCATTGAGGTGGAAGTCCTGCGCCGCTGCCTGCGCGACCTGACCATGCGCCTGGCTTTTGACCTGCGGCAGGCCAGCAAACTTACCGCCGCCATCACCGTCAAAATCCGCTACACCGACGGCAATACCTACACCCGCAGTCGCCGGCTGCCCTACACCGCCCACGACCAACAGTTATTGCCGGCGGCCGAGCAGTTGTTCAGCGAACTCTTCACCCGCCGCCAGTGTATCCGCCTGCTGGGCATCCGCTTCGAGCGCCTGGCGGCCGGGCACAGCCAACTCGACCTCTTCGCTGATACGGCCGAAGACAGTGCCCTGTTGCAGGCCCTTGATAAAGTCCGCAAGCGCTTTGGAAAAGATGCCGTGGGCCGTGGCTAAGGGAGGTCTTACTGCACCTCGGCGGTGAGCAGGACCTGCTGGAGTTCGCTCATCAGCTCGCGTTTTTTCTCGCCGGGAGCCAGGACGAAACCATCGATCAGAACCAGTTGGCGATCGGCCTCATCATTGATCAGGTAGGAGAGGAAGGGGCCCGCCTGGAAGTCGTTTTCCATCTCCCAGATGCCCCGGCCTTCGATGGCAAAAGCACCGTTGAGTTGGGTCGATTCGGTGAAGAGAGGCAGGTCGGAGTCGTTCACCTTCATATAGGTATTGCTCAGGGTAGAACTGATGTACTCGCGGCCGATCTGGTCGCGGATCTCCTTGAGGCCTTCTTTGGTGAGCTGCGATTGCCGTTCGTAGGGGACGCGGGTGACCATAATGTTGAGGCTCCCGCCCTTGGTGGATTTGCGCAGCCAGGCAAAATCGCGGGCGTCAATGGGGACGAGTTCGTAACCGCCGGGAATGTCGATCCGGGCACCGCTGCGGACGGCAACGGTATCACCCAGGCGGCGGTCGATGCCCTGGAAGTAGGTGGTAACTTTGACGCGCTCATTTTCGCGTTCGGCGATGCGTTTGACGACGGCGGGATAGGTAACGCTGAGGCCATCGAGGAGTTCCTGGCGGTTGCGGCCCATCAGGTAGACGAGTTGCTGGCCGGTGGCCCACTTGTTGCGGGCTACGGCGGAGCCGAAGCCTTCTTCGCGCACTTGCTGGATCTTGGCGTCGTTGAGGTCGGCAATGACCATTTGGGTGGCCGGGCTGTTTTCGTCACTCAGGTCTGCCAAGACCAGGTAGTTGCGGAGTTCGCGGAAGGTAGGCTGGCTGCTGAGCACCCCGGGCTCGATGTGGCGCACGTCGAAGATGGGCTCCGGCTGGGGCAGGATGATGTAGGGGGACTCGAAGAAGTAGGCCACCGAATCCCGCGCACCGTTCATCCACAGGGAACTATCGGCCACCACCGTGAGGCTGTTGATGCGGCCAAAAGCGGAGGGCGTGGGCTGCAGGGTTTGCTGCATCTCATCCCCGCAGGAAAAAGCTACGCTGCCGAGGAGGAGGGCCAGGAGGTAATTGAAGAACCGTTGGGTCATAACTAAACAATCTATCTTACCTCAAACAGATGATGTCACGCAGGGTTGTGGTGGGCAGCCGTCGGGATTTTAACGCTACGCTCACACTTGGCCGCCGGGGAGGGGGGACGCGGATGCTTGCTTACCCGCCAACTGGGTGGTGCCCTTAGAACTAGGCTGTCTAATCTAATGGGTTTAACCCGTACGCGCTTTAGGGGCCTAGACCGCCTAGGTTGAGACCCTCTGGGTCGATCCAGCTAATCACGGTGCCCCCCTAGGTTGAGACCCTCTGGGTCGATCCAGCTAAGTACATTGGCGTATTCTCCTACGACCCAGAGGGTCTCGACCTATTAAGCGCTTGAGCCTCCCCGGTTGGCCAAAGTGAGTACGGCTGCGGCCTGGCTAATTAGACAGCCTACCCTTAGAACAGGGACTCGATGACGTTTTCTTCCGTAATGCCCTCGGCTTCGGCCTTGTAGTTGCGGACGATGCGGTGGCGCAGGACGTACTTGGCGATGGCCTGCACGTCTTCAATATCGGGGCTGTACTTGCCCGAGATGGCGGCGTGGCACTTGGCCCCCAAGACGAGGTACTGGCTGGCGCGCGGACCGGCCCCCCAGCTGATGTAGTTGTTTACCTCATTCGTAGCGCGGGGCGTGTTGGGGCGGGTCTTGGTGGTGAGCCCTACGGCGTATTCCAGTACGTTGTCGCTTACGGGGATTTTGCGGACGAGCTGCTGGAAATAGAGGATTTCCACGCCCGTCAGGATATTGCGCAACTGTTGAACCTGGTTGCCGGTGGTACCCTTTACGACGGCGATCTCCTGTTCGTAGCTGGGGTAGTCCAGCGGAATGTTGAACATGAAACGGTCAAGCTGCGCCTCGGGCAGGGGGTAGGTGCCCTCCTGCTCAATGGGGTTCTGGGTGGCCAGTACGAAGAAAGGCGCGGGCAGTACGTGGCGGACGCCGGAGACGGTGACCGAGCGCTCCTGCATGGCTTCCAGCAGGGCGGCCTGGGTCTTGGGCGGGGTACGGTTGATCTCGTCGGCTAAGACGATGTTGGCAAACAAGGGTCCGCGGTTGAACTCAAACTTGCGGTTGTCGCCCAGAATTTCGGAGCCGGTGATGTCGGTCGGCATCAGGTCGGGCGTAAACTGGATGCGCTTGAAATCCAGGTCGAGTACCTCCGAAATGGTAGAGACCAGCAGCGTCTTGGCCAGGCCGGGAACGCCCACCAGCAGGGAGTGTCCGTTGGAAAAAAGGGAGATCAGTACGGTTTTGACTACTTCGTCCTGGCCGACGATGACTTTGCCGATTTCGGCGCGCAGATCGCGGTAAGCTTTTGCTAGGGCGTCGACGGCTTCTACGTCGGACTTAAACTGGGGTACTGCCATGGGGGATTCAAATGAGCTCCAAAGGTGGTTAAAATGCGGGACAATGAGAAATTGTTCGGCTGGGTAATGCCGATTTGCTACTTTGGCTACGCTTATTGCCTGCTTACCAACGAACGGAACACTCAACTTATGCGTCATTTTTACCTCCCCCTGCTCCTTATCCTTTTCTTCGGCACCTGCGGCCGCGCCCAGCAAGAAATACCGGGCAGCAAAACGGACCCGCCAACCAGCAATAAAGTCAAAGCCCTGGTGGGCGGAACCCTCATCGATGGCTTCGGGGGGACGCCGCTGCGCAACAGCGTGATCCTGATTGAGGGCGAGCGCATCAAGGCAGTGGGCACCCGCGCCGAGGTCCCTATCCCCGCCGGGGCCGAGATCATCTCCACCGAAGGGATGAGCGTGCTACCGGGGCTGTGGGACATGCACGTGCACCTGATGATCAACGGCCACAGCGACTATGGGTACTGGGACAGCGTGATGCCGCCCTACCTCGAAGAGATCATCATGCCCGCCAGCGCCAAGCAATTGTTGATGGCCGGCGTCACCAGCGCCCGCGACCTCGGCGGGCCGCTGCGGGAATCGCTTTCCGTCCGCGACCGCATCAACAAGGGCGAACTGCTGGGCCCGACGCTCTACGTTTCCGGGCCATTTTTGCAGTACGCGCCTTACCCCGGGACGGAAGATTTTCGCTGGGCGGTGCAGTCCGTCGCCGAAGCCCGCGCCAAGGTCAACCAGCTGGCCGACGCCGGGGTAGATTGCATCAAGGTGGTGGACCAAGACCAGATTCCGCTGGATGCCTTCATGGCGCTCGTTGATCAGGCCCACCGGCGGGGGCTCACCGTGGTGGCCCACAGCCACCGGCCGGAGGAGATCCGCCGCGGCCTCCAGGCGGGCGTCGATTGCTTTGAGCACACGGGCCTGAGCTCCGCCCCCGGCTATCCCGAAGACATCCTGGAGATGATCCGCGAACGCACCGCGCAGATGAACCTGGGGCCACTCTACTGGACGCCCACCGTGGAGGGCTTGTACAACTACGAGTACACCCGCGATAACCCGGAGGCGCTGGACAACGACTGCTGGCACGAGGGCCTCACCCCCGAAATTATTGAAGACATCCGCGCCAGCCTCCACCGCCCGGGGCAGCTGCCTTACTTCCAGCTTACGCCCATCCGCCGGCCCACGCTGGAGCGCAAGGTGAAAGAATTGAGGGACGCCGGGGTAGTGCTGTTGGTGGGCACCGACTCGGGCATCCCCATGAAGTTCCACTGCCAAAGCACCTGGAATGAGCTGGACGTGTGGACCAACGAATTTGACATTCCCAGCATGTACACCATCAAGGCGGCCACCTACTGGCCGGCGAAGATGATGGGGGTGGACAAAGATTACGGCACGGTATCGGCGGGCAAATTTGCCGACATCATTGCCGTCAAAGGAGACGTCTTGCGCCACATCGCCCTGCTGCAGGGTGTGGATATGGTGATGAAGCACGGCAAGGTGGTGCGGGCACCCCGGCCCTTAAAGGGGGAGTAAAGGGCGCGGCCGCAGGTGCTCCCCCCCGACCCCCCGAAGGGGGGAGTTGGTTCGCCCCCCAACCCCCACAGGGGGAGCAGCAAGGCAGGACCTGAGAAAGCTGGTGGCTACACCGGTGGGTCAGGTGGTGACGATTGGCTGGGTGGCTGGGAAACTATTTCCTTTTTTCAGCCGTTAACTGAAAAAAGGAAACGAAATGAGTAAGTACGTATTTCCTGCGGAGAAGACCTTCATCCGCCCGGTAGACCTTCGTAAGCGCTACGGGGAAAACTACGATCCCAACATCTTCAAACGCTGGCAGCAGGAAGGGAAGATAGAAAAGCTGCGCAATGGCTTGTACCGGAATACGGCCGACCCTATCCGGGGAGATGTGGACAGATTTGTGGCCGCGGGCAGAATGTACGAGCCTTCCTACATCTCTATGCACAGTGCGCTTCGCTACTATAATTTCATACCGGAGATGGTCTATGCCACTACGTCAATCACCACGCAAAAAACAAAGACCTTTCATAATAAGCTGGGGCGTTTTTGCTACCAGACGCTGAAACCGGAGCTATTTTGGGGCTACAAGACAATCGCTTGGCACGGTGGCTATTTTAACTTAGCCACGCCCGAAAAGACACTGCTGGATTTTGCCTACCTGAACCCCTGGTTTTCTGACCCTGATTGGTTGCTGGAAATGAGATTTGACCCGGAGGAAATGATGATGACTTTGGACATGGGCCTGCTGGTGTCTTATGCGAAAGCGGTAAAATCTCAGACCCTGATTGACCGTATTACCGCACTGCGTGAAACTTATACGCTATGATCTTTTTCGATGATATTCAGCGCTTTTATCCCGACGATTTACACAACCGGGGAGAACATCTGCTCAGGGAATACTTACAGTACGAAATCCTTAAACTGGTCTTTGAAGGAAAATACGCACACCGGTACACGTTTCTGGGTAGTACCTGCCTGCGGGTCTGTTACGGTACCCAGCGCTTTTCTGAGGATATGGACCTTAATGGCGCAAACCTCACCGAAAAAGAGTTTGAGGCTACGGCTGCTTCCATCAAGCAGGGATTAGAGCGACTGGGATTTACCGTTACCATCAAATTTGCTTACAAAGGGGCGTTTCACTGCAACATCCGCTTTCCCGCTTTGCTCTACCAGGCTGGTCTTAGTCCCCATAAGGAAGCCCGTTTGCTGGTGAAGATGGATACGGAAAAGCAGCACTACGACTACGAGCGTAAGCTGGTAGAAATAAATAAGTTTGGGGTTAAAGTGGACGTACTTGCCGTTCCGCTCGAGCTCCTGGCGAGCCAGAAAATTGCTGCCATCATGGGCCGCAAGCGACCTAAGGGCCGTGACTTTTTTGACCTGACCTGGATATTAGGACAAACTACTCCTGACTATGGTTATTTGGACGTCCGATTTCAAGTGACCACTGCGGAGGGGTTGCGCAGTATGGTGGCCGCCCATATTGCCGCTTTTAATTTCGAAGAACTGGCCCAAGATGTTCAGGACTTTCTGTTCACCCCAGAAGACATTGCGGCGGTAGCGCACTTCCCGGATTTCTGGCAGCACGCCAAGCTGGGGTAGCGGTGACCCGGTGAGGCATTATCCATTCAACTGCTTAGCGAACAGCCGCGAAATGTCCTTAAATGCCTTGAACTCGAGGGCATTTCCGGCGGGGTCGTAGAAGAACATGGTGTTTTGCTCTCCCGGCAAGCCCTGAAAGCGCACGTAGGGCTCGATCTCGAACTTGACGCCGTGGCCGCGTAGCCGCTCGGCAAAATCTTCGAACTGTTGCCACTCCAGCACTACGCCGAAGTGGGGGACGGGCACGTGCTTGCCATCCACCTCATTGCGGTGATCGGGGGCCTCCTTTTTGGGCGCCAGGTGGGCAACGAGCTGGTGGCCGAAGAAGTCGAAGTCGATCCACTCCGCGTCCGTGCGGCCTTCGGGGCAACCGAGGATGGTGCCGTAAAAATGACGGGCGGCTTCGAGGTCGTCAACGGGAGCAGCGAGGTGGAACGGTTGGAGCATGGTAAGTAGCGAAAGGTTTAGTTGTGCTGACGAAGGTACACTGCCCAGGTAAAAGGGCCAACGGAAATTTATGGCTTATCTTATCCCGCCTGCCAGCCCGCCTTCCCCCGCAGCCGGGCGCTCAACTGGTACACCGCCATGCCCGTTGCCACCGCCACGTTGAGGCTGTGCTTGGTGCCGAACTGCTCGATCTCCAAAGTCCCCGCGCAGTGCTCGAGGACGGACTGGCTGACGCCGTTGACTTCGTTGCCGACGACCAGGACCAGCATTTGGTTCGCAGGGGGGATGAAGGCGCTCAGTGCCGTGCTTTGCTCCGTTTGTTCCAGACCCTGCACCTGCGCTCCGGCGCCCCGCAACTCCTGTACGAGGGCTTCTGCGTCGGGGTGGTAGCTCCAACTGACGGTTTCGGTGGAGCCCAGGGCGGTTTTGAGAATGTCGCGGTGGGGCGGGGTAGCGGTGATGCCGCAGAGGTAGAGGTGCTGGAGGGCGAAGCAGTCGGCCGTCCGGAAAATGCTGCCTACGTTATTGGCCGAGCGGATGTCGTCTAAAAGGAGCGTGAGGGGAATCCGATCGCTGCTTTGGAACGCTTCCGGGGCCAGCCGCTCCAATTCGTCCATGGTTTTTTTGCGGTACTTCACGTCAGGCCAGTTTTTCGATGGCGGCTACCCAGGCGGCGGGCAGGGGGGCTTTTTGCAGGAGGGCGTAATCGTAAGGCACGATGATTTGCTGCGTGATGGCGGCGATGCGCTGGTGTTGCTCCGAGAAAATGGCCGTTTCCAGCGTAAAGCGGTCGGCGCTCACTGCCGTTGCCCGCACTCCCAGTACGGCCGTATCCGGGTGGGTCATGGGAAAGATGTACTTGGCGTCTTGCCAGGCCAGGATGGGGCCGATGCCACCGGGAGCAAAGCTGGTGTTCATCTCCATAGCCTCGAAGTAGACTACGCGGATCGTCTCCGCCCAGCGGAGGTAAATCAGGTTATTGATGTGCCGCGCCTGGTCCATATCCCCCCAGTGGGTGGGGTAGCGCGCGGTGATTTTGAAGTCGGAAAGGCTGAGCATGGCGGCAGGGGCTAAGAGCAAGAAAAAAAGCCACCGGTACCTCGGGGGGTAGCGGTGGCTTTACCGGGCGGGCCCGGGTGCGTGGGCAAGGTGCCTACTAGTTCCCCAGGTAAGTCTTGAGCAACTTGCTGCGGTTGGCGCCGCGGAGTTTGTTGATGGCTTTGTCTTTGATCTGCCGGACGCGCTCGCGGGTGAGACCGAACTTCTCGCCGATGTCTTCGAGGCTCATGGGGTGTTCCACGCCGATGCCGTAGTAGAGCTTGATCACGTCGCACTGCCGCTCGGTGAGGGTGCCGAGGCTGCGGTCGATTTCGCGGCGCAGGGATTCTTTGTACTCCAGGGAAGAGTCGGTGCCGGGGCCGGTGTTGGCCAGCACGTCGAGCAGGCTGTTGTCTTCGCCTTCGACGAAGGGAGCGTCCATGGAAACGTGGCGGGCAGCCACGCCGAGGGTGGTTTCTACCTCGTCGGCGGCAATGTCAAGCTCCCCGGCCAGTTCTTCGCTGCTGGGCTCGCGCTCAAAAGCTTGCTCCAGGCGGCTGAAGGCTTTGTTGATCTTGTTCAGGGAGCCCACCTTGTTGAGGGGGAGGCGAACGATGCGGCTCTGCTCGGCCAGGGCCTGGAGGATAGACTGCCGGATCCACCACACGGCGTAGGAGATGAACTTGAAGCCCCGGGTCTCGTCAAAGCGCTGGGCAGCCTTGATGAGGCCCAGGTTGCCCTCGTTGATGAGGTCGGAAAGGCTCAAGCCCTGGTTTTGGTACTGTTTAGCTACCGAAACGACGAAGCGCAGGTTGGCTTTGGTGAGCTTTTCCAGCGCGACCTGGTCCCCCTGTTTAATACGCTTGGCCAGATCGACCTCCTCCTCGGGCGTCAGGAGATCTACCTTGCCAATCTCTTGGAGGTACTTCTCGAGTGACTGACTCTCACGATTCGTGATCGACTTGGTAATTTTAAGCTGTCTCATGCAGGAGTAACGTTTTAGAAAGCGGGCGCAAAATTAAGGCTATTTTCACTAAGAATCAATACCTTACCGTCCAGAATTGCGAACTGACATTCTACCAACACCCTGTTTGTGCAATAGGTTGGCGGTAAAAAGAATTTTGGTACTCTCATTTTTATTGCCTTATTTGGCCGCGCTCACCCCCCAACCCCCTGACATGGAACGCGTTAAGTTTACAGCGGAATTCATCTTCCGCGCCTCTCCAGCCATCGTTTACCAGTTCCTGACGGACCCTGCCTGCATCACCCGTTGGTTTTGCGAGGAAGTTGACGTGGTGGACCAGACCTACACCTTCATCTGGAACGACTCGGCTGAAATCGCTGAGCTCATCGAAGACAAGGAGGGCGACCTGGTGCGCTTCGTCTGGGAAGACGCCGAGGACGAGGACGAGTACCTGGAGTTTGACATCAGCAAGAGCCCGGTCACCGGCGAGACCATTGTTTACGTGACCGACTTTGCCGACCACGACGAGGTGGATGACCAGCGTTCGCTCTGGGAAACCCAGCTGGCGCGTATGAAAGCGGAAATGGGCGGTTGATTTTATCTTTCTGGCGCGGCCGCAGGTGCTCCCCCCCGGCCCCCCAAAGGGGGGAGTTCGGACGAGGAGCAAGGTGGAGGAGGACGGGAAGTTGCTCCTTCCACTTGCTAGTGTGCCCGTTGCCATTCTTGCCCACCAAAACCCACCAACGCCATACTGCTTGCCGTGCGCATACTCTTAGGACTCAGCTTTGCCGATCAACAATTGCTGCCCGCTCCGCCTGCGGGGCCGGAGGGGTACGCCGTGTTTAGTCCGGCGGCGTTGCTGCGTTACCTGGAGACTTTCTACGCTCTGGGTGCTCCGGCCATCAACCGCACGGCCCTGCGCACGGAGCAGTACCGGCAGCTGCTTACCCTGCACCTGGGCCTGGCCGCCGCGCCCCCCTTTTACGAGGCCGCCTTCCGCGCCGATGAGTTTGCCACGGCGGCCGAACTCCTCTCCCGGCGCGATGAACTCCTGGACGCTGGCTACGCCCTGGCCCGCTCTCCCGCAGCAGCGGTGCCCCCGCGCCTGTTGGTGCTCCACGAACTGGAGGCTTTGTTGCTGGACGATACTTACACCCTCGACCTGCTGCCCGGCCCCGCCGACCGCCTGAACCTGCTGCTGGGGGCCCTGGGCGAAGACCGCCACCCCCGGCTCTGGATCGGCCTGAACGAGCCCCGCCCACTCCTGCCCCCCGGTCTGCGCCGGCTCCTCGATCGCCTGGAAGCCCGGGGCGACAGCGTAGAACAACTGCCAGAACCCGTTCCCACGGAAGAGGACCACGACCTGGGCCGCTGGCAACACTGCCTGACGACTGGCCAGCGCAGCGACACAACGTTGCAAGGCGACGGCAGCCTGGTCTTGCTGCGAGCCGAGCGGGAAACCCACCTGGCCGCCTACGTGGCGCGCCTGTTGCGGGACCAGCCCGACTGGCGGCCCGGTGCCCTGCTGACGGTACGGAACCAGACCCTGGACAATGCCCTGGTCAGTGAAGGTCTCCCCAGCCTGGGGGTGCCATCCACCAGCCTGGCCCGGCCGAGTTTGCAGGTACTCAAGCTCGTTACCGCCTTCCTCTGGGATCCCCTGGAGGTAGACCGGATCATGGAATTCGTCAGTCTGGTCACCAAGCCCCTCCACTGGCGGCTGGCCCAGCGCATTGCCACCTACCTGGCCGATACGCCGGGCTTGTTCGGTCCCCGCTGGTTTGCCATGATTGAGGGCTTTTTTACGGAGATGCGCGAAGAGCGGCAGTGGACACCGGCGCGGCTCAAAGACGTGCGCGACCAGTACGAAAGCTGGTTCCGGCGGCGGCGCTACCCCCGCAGTGGGCGGGTACCGAAGTTTGACCTCCGGCAATTGTTCGTCGAGTTGCGGCAATGGGCGATGGACGAGCGCAACGAACTGCGCAAGGAAGACGTGCGCAAAAACCGGGTGGTGCAGGACTACGCCGGCCTCCTCGTTTTGGCGGCGCAGGCCCAGCGCGCCACGGAACTGCTCGACGCCCAGCCCGAAGCCGATTTGGGTTTTCTGGAGATCGAGCGCCTCATCCGGACCGTCTACGAACCGGCACCAACGCGGTTTCAGCCCCGTGAACAGGGCTCCCTTACGACGGTCTTTGCACCTGCATCCGTGCAAAAAACACCCAGCGGGGCGGCGGCGGAAGAAATCCTGTGGTGGGACTTTGTGGAGCACGAGCCCGACTATTTTTTCAGCCGCTATTACCCCGACGAGCTGGCCTGGCTGGCCGCGCACGACGCCGAACCCAACGGGCCCCGCCACCAAAACGAGTTGGCGCGCTGGCAGCAGGCCCGGCCCATCCTCCACGCCCGCCGCCGCCTGGTCCTTTGTCTTCCCGCCCGCGTCGATGGCGAGCCGGTGGAGCCTCACCCACTGCTGGGCGACCTGGAAGCGGCCTTTCCCCCCGGAGCGCTGGCCCGGATCACCGTCGATGTCGATGCGGCCGAGGCTGCAAGCACCCTGCTGGGTTCCGCCACGCCGCAGTTTGCGCCCGTGCCCCTGGAACCACTGGACCGCCCCCGCGCCCAACTCCACATCGAGCGCCTTCGCAGCAGCCCCGAGCGGGAATTTGAAACCCCCACGGCGCTGGAAGACTTACTGTACTACCCCCACAAATGGGTCTTCCGCCACTACCTCAAACTTAAAGGCACCCCTATTTTGTCGGTTGCCAACGAAAACCGCCTGCGCGGCAACCTCAGCCACCTCTTCATCGAGCGCCTCCTGACGGCTATTGGCCCCGACCCCGCGAAGATGAACCGAACTTTTGTGCGGGAGTGGATCGATGAGCACTGGCGTGGCTTGCTGGAACGCGAAGGCGCCGTCCTGCTGGAATACGGGCAGGAGCCGGAGCGCGTGCAGTTCGTGCGGACGATGCACTACGCTGCCTGGTCGCTCGTCCACTACATCCAGGAAAATGGCTGGACCATCCGCAGCTCGGAGCAAACGCTGGAGGGGGACCTCGAAGCCATGGGCCAGTCCGTACGCGGCCGCGCCGACCTGCTGCTGGAGCGCCACAAAAACGGACGGCCGGAACTCTGTGTAGTCGATCTGAAATGGCGCGGAAAGACGGTCTTCCGCAATCTCTTGCGCAATGCCAAAGACGTACAGCTGTGCCTCTACGCCGAATTCATCACCCAGAACAAGGGCCGGGGAGAAGACGGACAGCCACTGTTTCCGGCGGCGGCAACGGTGCACACCGCCTACTACATCATCCGCGACGCCGTGATGCTGAGCCGCAACGAACTGGCCTTTGCCAACATCGAAACCGTGGCGGGCCAAGACGAGGCCCGGGTGGTGCAACAAGAGACCCTCCGTAAAATTCGCACGACCTACAACTGGCGCTGGGAGCAGTTCCGGGAAGGAACCGTAGAGGTGCGCTGCGCCGCAACGCTGGGGGCACTACAAGACGCTTACCTCGATCTCGACCACGGCGCACTACTGGAAATGGAGGAAGAAGACGCCCGCTTTGACGACTACGGCTCGCTGATCGGGCTGGTGGTTTGAGCAGGAGGCAGGGAGAACATTTAAGGAGAATCACGACCCCGGAATAAAAAATACGCATGGGCTTGTTTCTTTCATAGCTTTATAGCTATATTTGCAGCATGAAAATCAGCGCACTCAAAAACTTCCTTGCGGATAAGCAAGAACTGGCCATCACCCTTCCCAACGGAACGTTCGTCCCGAGTCACTTTCACGTTACTGAAGTGGGGGAAACGACCAAGCACTTCATCGACTGCGGCGGCACGGTACGGCTCGAAAAAGTGGCTACCCTCCAGCTGTGGAGTGCTACCGATTATGACCATCGCCTGCTGGGAACGAAATTTCACCACATCATTAGTTTGGCAGAGCGCAACCTCGGCCTGGGCGACCTGGAAGTACAGGTAGAGTTCCAAGGCCAAAACACCATCGAGCAGTACGGCCTGGAAGTGGTGGGCGACGGCCTGGCGCTGGTGGGGCAACTGACGGATTGCCTGGCGAAAGACAAATGCGGCATCCCGGCGGAAAAGCCTAAGGTGTCCATCAAAAACCTCGCGGTGGGGGCCAGCACTTGTGCACCCGGCAGCGGTTGTTGCTAGCAGCGACGGTACTTTTGCGGGCGTCCACCTTATCCTGGCGTTGCTTAGCAAACTACAATTACCAAGACCATGGGGCTTACTAAGGCAGAAAACTATACGCAGGCGCAAAACGAACTGGCGGTCATCTACAAGGCTCTCGGGCACCCGGCCCGTATTGCCATCATCCAGCAACTGCTGGAAGTCAATTGCTGCATTTGCGGAGACTTTGCCAAAGAGATTGAGCTGGCCCAGCCGACCATCTCCAAGCACCTCCAGGAACTCAAGGCCATCGGCATCATCCAGGGCACCATCGAAGGAACGAGCGTCAATTACTGCATCAACGCGCCGCGGTGGCGGGAAATCCAGGCACTCTTCAACCAACTGTTTAACACTTACGTCCTGGACCGGGACTGTCCGTGCTGATTCTGCGGTGCTGCTGCGGGCAATGGGGTGGGCCTCACTACCCTGGGATTGGTTCCTTCGGGGGGGATTGTCATCTCCTGGCATTGAAAATGGTCAGCTATGAAAAACCAGTTCTACCCCGCCTTGGAAGCCTACGTGGCGGAGATTATTGCGCAGGCCAGCCAAGTCCCCGCCGAGCGCCAGGCTTTGCTGCTCAAACTCAGCGATTACCTTCGGCGAAACGCGGAGAAGACCGTACAGCTCAATTTCATCTGTACCCACAACTCGCGGCGCAGTCACCTTGGCCAGGTTTGGACTGCGGTGGCGGCGGCGCACTACGGCCTGGAAAACATCCGCTGCTATTCCGGTGGGACGGAGGCTACGGCCTTCAATCCCCGCGCTGTGGCGGCCCTCGAGCGGGCGGGCTTCGTGATCGATAACCCGGGCGGAGAGAACCCCCGCTACGCCGTGCACTTTTCTGAGGACGCCGCGCCGGTCATCAGCTGGTCCAAGACCTTTGATGACCCCGCCAACCCGACTGAAGACTTTGCCGCCATCATGACCTGCTCCGACGCCGACGAAAACTGCCCCTACATCCCCGGTGCAGCCTTCCGCTTGCCGCTGACCTACGACGACCCCAAGGAGGCAGATGACACCCCCGAGGAAGCGGCGCGGTACGACGAAAGGGTGCAACAAATTGGTCGGGAAATCTTCTTTGCCGTGAAAAACAGCCTGGGCGAGTTGGCGGAATAAGGAAAAGCAGAAGGTCCACCGGCCCCCTGAAGCTACGGTGGGGCCAGTGGACCTCCTTGCAACGATGCCTAACTACAGTACTACTGCAAGGTAAACTTAATGGGCAGGTTGAACCGGACCCTTACCGGGCGGCCCTGTTGCATACCGGGCGTGAACTTTTGCCCTTCGCGGTTGATGGCTTCCACGGCTTTGAGGGCTTCTTCGGTGCAGCCACCGGCTATTTTTCGGACGGCCTCGATGGCGCTGATGCTGCCGTCTTTTTCTACGGTGAAGCTCACCACTACCGTCCCCTGCAGCCCGTTTTCCCGGGCCATGGCGGGGTAGCGTACGCGCGACTGTACAAAGGCGAGCAGGGCACGATCGGAGCAGGCCTTACGGGCGTCGCCGGAGAGTTCGCGGCATTCCTGGCCGAAAACGGGCATGCGCTCTACGAACAAAAATTCCTGGTCCGTGCCGTAGTCCACCGGCGGGGGAGGGGGTGGGGGGACGGGCGCGGCCGCAGGTGCGAGGGCGGGTGGCGGAGCGGGGGGAGGGACGGCCTCGTCTGCTGCCACGTCCAGGCTGACAAATTCTTCGGGCTCCACTTCAATTACGGGGGCGGTTTCAATGACCGGTGGCGGGGGCGGTGGTGGCGGCGGTGGGGCATAAAAGGTAGGAATGTCCACCTCAATGAGGTCTTCGATCACTTCAAAGGCGGCGTACTGGGTAGGTTCGGCAGCAAAACGCGTCCAGTTGATGGTGACGAAGGCTGCGGCGATGGCTGCGCAAAGGCTGAGTTGCTGGACGGGGCCGGTGAAACTGAAGGCGGCGTTTTTCGTGCGTTGGCCAGTGGCCTGCTGGCGCAAAATCCGGCGCAGCGAGACTACGGTCAGGGCCAGGAGCAAGCAGAGTCCGGCCAAGCCCAGCAGCACCGCAGTGCCACTAAAGGTATAAAGCATCATGGTAAAATGGTTTAGCGAGGGGAAAGACAGCGCTGGCCAGCTGCTGACCTGAGAGATGCTAGCCTGGTTTTTTTTGGTGGGTGGTGGGGCTTTGCTCCTCAGTCCCTTTCCCCGGCACCTGCGGCCGCGCCCCAGCGGACGCTAAAAATGGGGCGTGATGCGGGCCATTAATTTTTTGCGGGACATGGGGCCCACCAGCATATCGACCACCTCGCGTTTTTTCAGCAGGACAGTCGTTGGCAGTTGGGAGACACCAAGCTGGCTGGCAATCTCCTCGTCGTCCTCAACGTCAATGTAATCAAGGGCAAAGGGGGTTGGGGCAGCTTCGCGAATGTCTTTCATGAAACTTTCAAACAAGTAGGTACTCCCCATCCATTTGGCGGAGAAAACCAGTACGACCAGCCCTTTCTCACTAGTCAAAAGCCAGCGGGAAAGTAGATCTTCTTTGATAGCGTTATGGTTAGTTGCGGTTGACAAAACTGGAGCAAAAATGGGTGATGTGTAAGGATGTAACACAGCACCTAGGTTGGTTACGCGAGGCGGGGCCTAAATGTTCGTGTTATACGTGGGAATTTCGACAACCCGAAGATAATGGGAGACAAGGTAGCTTGCCAAACACTCTGCGAGGGTGTCTAAACACGGCTAAAGTAAGTATTCATGCTTTTCGATGCGCAGTTTACGCATTTTGGAGACCAGCGTCCGGTCGTTCATGTCGAGCAAAATGCCTGCACCGTCTGGGCCGGTGACGCGGCCACCGGTGCGTTTGAGTGCGTCGATGATGTGCTGCCGTTGCATTTCCTCGAAGCTCAGGAAGCGTTGCTGACGGGTAGTGGCGGCACCCGCGCCCTGGCCGATTTTGATGCTGAGGGTGTCCGATTGACAAAGGACAACGGCCCGCTCGACGAGGTTCTCCAGTTCCCGGATGTTGCCCGGGAAGGCATAGTTCTTGAGCAGGTTAAGATCTGCGGTGTTGACCCGGCGAATGGTCTTGCCCTGGCGCTTGGCAAACTTATGGGTAAAGTGTTCGACCAGGACGGGGATGTCTTCTGGTCTTTCGCGCAGGGGAAGATTGACGATGGGGAAGACATTGAGGCGATAGTAGAGGTCTTCGCGGAAGCGCCCTTCGCGGACCATCTCGGCCAGGTCGCGGTTAGTGGCCGCTACCAGGCGTACGTCGACGCGGATGGTTTCAGTACCGCCCACGCGTTCAAACTCATCTTCTTGCAAGACGCGGAGGAGTTTGGATTGCAGTTCCAGGGGCAACTCGCCGATTTCGTCCAGAAAGATGGTGCCCTTATCGGCCATCTCGAAGCGGCCTTTCTTGCGGGCGGTGGCTCCGGTGAAGGCCCCTTTTTCGTGGCCAAAGAGTTCGCTTTCGATCAGGCTTTCGGGCAAGGCAGCGCAGTTGACCTTCACGAGGGGGTGCTCTTCGCGGTCGCTGAGTTGGTGAATGGCGCGGGCCAGTAATTCTTTGCCGGTACCCGTTTCGCCGGTGATCAAGACGGTGGTGTCTACGTCGGCTACCTGCCCTACCTGCTTGAGGATGGCCTGGTATTTGGGGCTGACGGTGATGATCTCATTGATGTTGTAATCCTTGCCATAGTCTTCGCGCAGGGTGGTGTTTTCTTCGAGCAGGCGATCGCGCAGTTCGCTGATTTTGAGGTTTTCCAGTTTGAGGTCTTCCTGAAGTTCGACGAGGGCGGTCAGGTCGCGGCCCACGAGCATGAAGATGGACTCTTCTTCGTAGACCACCTCGCTGCACTGCAGGTTGAGGTGGATTTCTTCGGTGCCCTTATGGGGGATAATGGCTACGTCCAGCGTTTCTCCGGGGGCGATGCTTGTGCGGTGCAGGCCGGGGATCGCTTCTTCTACGGCAGTGCCTACCCAAGTCTTTGGATGACTGCCCAAGAGCTGCAAAAGCGCATTGTTGACGTATCTGATGCGGAACTTTTCGTCAAGCCAAAGGATATAATCCAGGGCCGTATCCAGCGCAACCTGAGAGAGTTTGATTTGGCGGTCCCGCTTTTTTTTCCCACGCAGATCGCGCAGGTAAATACAGGCAAACTCTCCTCCCTCGAATTGCAGGTAATTCATGTCGAGGCGCACGGGGATCAATTTCCCTTTGGCGAGGCGCAGGTTGTTTTCGAAGCTAAGGTGGTGCTCCTTACGAAGTTGGTTCCACAACACCTCCTGATCAGGATTGACCAGGACGGGAAATAGCGATTGGGGGCTGAGCGAGGAAAGGTCTTGCAGTTGATACCCCGTCATGCTGAAAAAGGTATCATTTGCGTAGGTGATGGCACTCTCGGGAGTAGACCAGAGGATCATTTCCTCTGAATTGTCAATTGTAAATTCGGTCAGCTTCTGGCGCTGTTCGAGTTTGCGGCGGGTAGTGATGTCGCGGCAAATCCCACAGGAAAACTCTTCTTCTCCGAAACGGAGGTAGCTTATGGATGCGTAAACGTCAATGATCTGCCCATCGCTCCGGTAGAGGGGGTACTCCGCTTCAAAATACTTTTCGGTGCGCAGGCGCTGCCAAAAGGTTTCGAGCACCTGCCCGTCGAAGTAAGGGGCGTACTCTTTAACTTTCATCTTTATCAGCTTTTCCTTGGGGATGCCCAATTTGTTGCTGACGATCTGGTTGATGTAAAAGATGGACCCATCGGGGCGGGTCCAGAAAATCATGTCCTGGGCGTGTTCGATGCTGAAGATGGCCAGGTCTCCGGAGATGTTGTGCCCACTGGGGTTATCGGCTTCGTTCCGGTCTTCCTGAATAATGCCGTAGAGGTGGGTAATGTGGAGGGAATTACCAACGGAGTTGGCCGAAACCTTCACCCGCCCGAGGCCTCCTTCCTTTTCTAAAAAGAAGGAATGATTGACCTGCAGGGGCTCCCGCAGTAGGCGCTGGCCCATTGCCCGGATTTCTTCCCATTGACTGGTGGGGATATGCTGACTCAACCAAAGCAGGACATTTTGCTTGGTGGGTTCTCCGTCGGGCAGACCCAGCAAACGGCGGGCGTGCTGAGAGATGCGAATGCGGCCATCGACGCGGTTGTAAGACCAAAACCCTGCCTGGAGTTTGTCGGCCATCATCTCCAGCTCGCTCTCAATCATGCTTGAGGCAATGCGGTCTTGAAGGATGATGAGCGTATGGCTGGGTTCCAGCAGGGCCAGGGTCACATTGACCGAACGGAGGTACTCATGCCCGGTCAGGATATCAGTGGCGTAGGTCAGTTTTTTGGCCGTCTGTAATTCTTTCCAACGACTGCGCCATTGGATGGCCGTCAGGTGGGCATCCAAGCCTGCCCAGAGTTTACCCCGCACTTCGTTTTCCTCCATGCAAAAGAGCGCTGCGGCCGCATCGTTAAGGCCCTGCACGGTACCATTTTCCGCTACCAGCATTGCTGGCACGGTCAGGTGGGCAAACATTTGGTCGAAACCAGGGAGGGATAAAGTGAGGGAGTTCAAAAATGATTACTGGTAAATATTGTATGTACATTTATATGGTTAAACTACCACCAGAATGCCCGGTGCCAGCCTACCGATCTTGGTCAAAGATAAGTATTACTTACGAGGGATGTGGTAAAAATACCGGCGGCACTTAGGAAGTGTTTTGATGAGTATTGATCGCAGTAGTGGCGCTCCCGCAGGTGCATGGTTTCGTAAATAAGAGCGATGTAGGTCCCAAAAAGAGCATAACCCCACCGGTCCCGAAGGTCCGGCAGGGTCGCGCTACTCTCTAAATCTTTCTGGTGTTTGGCCAGCGGGGTTAGCTTTAGTGGGCTACCACCGTCATACGTTTGGTCAGGCGCTCCTGCCCTACCCGGAGGGTGTAGGTGAAGATGCCCGTTGCGTTCATGAGATCGTTGTGGGACGAAAGCATTACCGAATTGCGGCCAGCGTTCCCCTGGAGGTGCAGTTCCTTCAGGAGTCGGCCCGTGATGTCGCGTACCTCCAGCGATACTTCGCTGGGGCTGGGCAGGTCAAATTCGATGGTCGTCTGTGCAAAAACCGGATTGGGATAGTTCTGGAAAAGGGCCAGTCCCTCCGTTGTGTTGGATTGTTCAAAAGCGATACGCAGTCCGGCCGTGCCGCCTTCCTTGGCAATGGCTTCGGGGAAGGTTACCCGGTCGGAGACGCGAAGGTAATCACTAATTCGGAGATTGATATCGGCCCGCACGTCGAGGCGGATAATTTCCCGGCCCGCCAGGTCTTCAGCGCCATTGTAGCTGATGGCCAGGAGGCCCCGCTGCAGCGATTGTGCGTTGACGTTACCCGCAGAAAGGAGGGTAGAGTGCCAATTTTCGATCACCAGTCCGGGCGCGGCATCGAGCGTGCCCTGGAAGCCAGCGAGGTCCGCAGCGCCGAGGCTGATGGTGGCGCGTTCGCCCGCTTTGAGGACTTGGTCCTGGGCAGTGAAGTGGAGGTCACTGCGGGGAATGATTTCGGTGAACACGTCCCCGATTTCGATGGCTACAAAGTCAGCTTCCCGGTTATGTCCCCGGAGTTCATCGACGGTGAAGGTACTTGGGAAGATCGCCGGATCCCAACCTTCCTGAAGCCCGTCGAGGCTGAAACTGCGGCGGATGAAGCGCCAGGTAGGTCCGTCGGTGAAGGTATTGTCCAGGCCCAGGATAACCCGCCGAATGGCTACCATGTCCGAGATGTTGATCACGCCGTCGGCATTAACGTCGGCCGCAATGAGGCGGTAAGGATTGGTGATGCGCTCGATGCCCA
The DNA here is from genome assembly GCF_014349155.1 of Neolewinella lacunae. Taxonomy (GTDB): domain Bacteria; phylum Bacteroidota; class Bacteroidia; order Chitinophagales; family Saprospiraceae; genus Neolewinella; species Neolewinella lacunae. The sequence goes on along the minus strand of NZ_JACSIT010000154.1, from coordinate 155,114 downwards.
GGACGTGGTTGGTAATCTTAAAGATGTCACTGGTTTTCACCCGGGCGAGGTCTACCTGGTCGGGCATGCTGGGACGGATCATGTACTCGTGGCCCTCCATCAGGTCGTTGAATAAGAAGCTGCCGTTGTCGTCGGTGTACATCATGTTGTCCATCTGCTCCAGGTCGCTGATGTGGACTTCAATCCCACGCAGTAACTCGTTGGTTGGTGAAGTGATGAAGCCAGCCAGCGAGCCCGTACCATTGGAATTGGCGCAGATCTGGGGGTTGAAGGCAGTAATCCTGGCCGTGGTTGCGCAGAAGCTGGACTGTCCGTTTTCCGCGAATACGTACACCCGCACGGAAATTTCTCCTTCGTCCTCGCAGTTGACCAGGAAACTGCCCCGGCCAGGCATTGGGACGAAGCCCGGCACGCCGGCTTCCTCCTCTTCCCGGTACACGGAGTAGCGCAAGGGCCGGTTGTTGCAGTTGCCCGTTACGTCAACCACGTAGTCGTCTGCTTCTACCGAGGCGATACCACCGCCGTCTCCGTCGTTCATCAGCACGAAGGTGAGATTGCGCACGCAAATCGGCGAGATGGCCGCGTTATCGGCTACGGTGAAGGGGATGATTCGGCCCGTAGTGTTGCCACAGCCATCAAAGCCCCGGACGCGCAGGGCGTGTTCGCCGGCGGGAATCTCATCCAGGGTGACCGCGTAATTGCCACTGCCGTTGTTGGTCAGTTCATCGGAGCGGATGGCCCGGCTGGCCGTGAATCCGCCCGCCGGGGCATAGTCGAGGTCCAGTTCCGCCGTAGTGGTAACCGTGGCACCGGAGCAGGCGTCGTAGATGTTGTATTCGATCGTTACGTCGCCGCCGTTGCAATCTTCGGTGCCTTCCACCTCGGTTTCCACGTGGGTCAGGATGGGGGCTTCGTCGTCAAACACCTTGAGGAATTGAACGTAACGGAAGGCCCCCCGGCTGCGGGAAGTAGCGTAATTCGGATCGAGGAAGCCGATGTTGTTGGCGTTGGTCCGTACGCCGTCGCGGTCCAGAATGGCTACGTCGTCCAGGCTGTTGGTGTTGCCGTTCGGGACGATGTGCAGGAAGGTGGATTCGTTGAAGTTGCCGTCGTTGTCGGCATCACGCGGCACGTTGTAGTAGGCACCGATGCCATCGTACTCACACCAGTTGATGACTTCAATGGTGCGGCGGATTTTGAAGCAGGCGTCGGAAGTAGCAAAGAAGGTGTCGACGTCCATCGTGGAGACGACCATGTCGCAGCCCAGCGGCGTGTACACTACGTTATTAAAGGACGGAGAGAAACCACAGGTAGCGGAAGCATCGGCCGGGAATTCCAGCGTGTAATTGCGCACCCCACCCACGTTGATGATCTGTTGGCAGCCGGGCGCGGAGGTAAAGCCCCGGGCGTCGGTGACGGTGAAGACGCGGGTGACCTGCCCCGTTCCGCAGTCGTTGATGGTGGAGAAGATGGTTTGGGTCGTCAGTTCGTTCCCGCAGTTGTCCAGACTGGTGGGCAGGCCAAACATTTCGTTGAACATGTTAATGGTACCATTGGGGTCGGCGGCAAAGAAAACGTTGACGTCTTCGGGCAGCATGGTGGCCGCTTCGGTGCAACTCAGGGAAACCGAACCGGGAGCAATACAGAGGGGCGCGGAATTGTCTACGACATTGATGACGGACATGCGCTGGTTCTGGTTACCGTTGGCGTCGGTAGCCCGCAGGATGACGGGGACGGCACCTACGTCAATGCAGGTCAGGGTGATGGAAGGGCCGAAGCCACCGATGGAGAGTAAGGTCGCCGGGTTGGCAAAGGCAATTTCCAGTACAATGTCCGAACAGTCGTCGTAAGAACCCCGGTCCACGTCTGTAGCGGCTACCTCGGCAAAACCGCTGTTGCTCAGCGAAACGTTCAGGGCGTCTTCGGCGATGATGACGGGGCCGGAGCGGTCTTCGATCAGAATCTGGACTTCCCCCACCGCCTCGTTACCACACTGGTCGGTGGCTACGTAGCGGAGTACGTGCGGGCCAGCGGGCAGGAAGGGCGTCAGGCGGTTAACGGGGCTGGGGGCGTAGACATTGATGGGGCCCAGCAGGTCGTCGGGGTTGCCATTGAGCAGTACGAAGGCTTCAAGGCTGGTGACGGAGGAGCAAAGGTCGGTAACGCGCAAGCCGTTGGTGTTGGTGGACAGCACCGCACCACAACCCGGTGCGTTGGTGCTGAATACGAGGGGGCCGGTGTCGGGCAGGCCGTCAAAATCCAGGTCCTGGGTAGGCAGCGTCAGGGTAGGCGGACTGGTGTCACCCACTTTTACCAACTGGGAGAAGGAGCGCACATTGTCTGGATCACACCAGTCGATGACCGTCCAGGTGCGTACGAATTTATAGGTGTTGGTACAGGTCTGGATGCGCTCGCTATCGGAGAACGACGCGCCCACGTTGCCGTAGGTGGTGTTGAGGTAAATGGGGCCGGCAGGACCGTTCAGGAAAGGACGGTCTTCCACGGCGGGCGGCGGATTAACGCCGGGCACCAGGTCGGGGTTGTTGCATTCAATATTGACTACCGGCGCAGGAGGCTGTACGTTGCTGCCACGGGGGCGTTCCAGTACGATGTCGTAGCTGACGATGGTGGGGCTGCTGCTGGGGCCACCGCTGGAACAAGTGGTGCTTTCGTCAGTAGCCGTGAAGGTGCGCGTAATGATGATGTTGCCACACTCACTGATTTCCCGGACGACGTCCTTAACCACCACCTTAATATCGGAGCAGCCATCGGTAAAGCGGGGAATATCTCCACCCGCCAGTAAGCGGGTCATCAGCTGGGGGTCCAGCGTACTCATCCGGGGGATGGTGGTGGCCCGGTCGATAATGAAAGAGCGGGAAACCGAAACGGGTAAGGTGTTAATCGTCAGGCTGGCCAGATGGGGCGTCAGGAAAGGTCCGCGGGGAACTGCCGTGGACACCTGCACCGGCGAAGAAACGTCAGCCGCAGTAATACTGCCAGAGCCGTTGGTGAAGCCTATAATACCGCTGCCCGGCACCGGAGTAATGGTGTAGGTGAAAGTCCCACAGCCATCGACGATGCGGCCGTTTGCCGGGTTGCTGTCGTTGATAACGATATTAAAAGCACTTTCGGGGGGGACGAGGCCATCTCCATCCGCATCAGCATCACCGCTGAGTAAGTTGGAATAGATCATGGCGCGCGAACAATCTGCGTTGAGATTGACATTTACGAAGCGAATACTTGCAAAATTAACTTCGTATTGGGTATCTTGTGCGAAAAGTGGGGCAGTTGCGAAGACGAGCGTGCACAGCGCTAGCCATAGTAAACGCGTTACTTTAAACATAATCGTGTAATTGTAGTGTCGCGGCGGCCCCTTTCCGTTCACTGATTTGGGCTGCCGAGTTAGAGAGATAATTGCAAATTTCTGGGGTTCATACCGTTGCCGCGGTACGCCAGGAAAACTCGAAACACTACAAAAAAATGGAGCCGATTACGTCTTGCCGGATGTAGTCGGCTCCTTTCGTTTGCGTGATTCGGAGGCTAAAACTCACTCGATTACAAAATGTGCACGACTTCGCAAAATTTTTTTCAAGAATTTTTCAAATCGCTCCCGAAAAGGCTGTCTACGAAGGCTTTCTTATTGAAAACCTGGAGGTGATTGATGCCTTCGCCAACGCCAATGTAGCGGATGGGGACCTGGAATTGATCCGTGATTCCGATGGCTACACCGCCCTTCGCAGTGCCATCTAACTTGGTGAGTGCCAGCGCATTAACGTCGGTCGCTTCGGTAAAGGCCCGGGCCTGTTCAATGGCGTTCTGCCCCGTGGTGGCGTCGAGTACCAACAAGACCTGGTGGGGGGCAGCGGGCAGGGCTTTGGTGATCGATCTTTTTATTTTGGAAAGCTCCTTCATGAGGTTAAACTTCGTGTGGAGCCGCCCTGCGGTATCGATGATGGCCACGTCGCAGTGGTTATCGATGGCGTACTTCGTCGTTTCGTAGGCGACCGCGGCGGGGTCGGTGTACATGCCCTTGGCGTAAAAATCGCAGCCCACGCGCTCCGACCAGATCTTGAGCTGGTCCACCGCCGCCGCCCGGAAGGTATCGGCCGCGCCCAGCACCACCCGGTGGCCTTTTTGCTGGTACTGGTGAGCAATTTTACCAATAGTTGTTGTTTTTCCCACGCCATTGACGCCCACCACCAGAATTACGGCCGGGCCACCACCCTCTACCGGGGGCAGGACGTAGTCTTCGTAGTCCACGTCATTTTGCTCGGCCAGGAGATTGACGATTTCCTGCCGCAAAATCTGGTTCAGTTCGGTGGTGTTCACGTACTTATCAGTGGCCACGCGGGCTTCGATCCGTTCGATGATTTTAACCGTCGTTTCCAGGCCTACATCGCTGGTAATCAATACGTTTTCCAGCTCGTCGAGCACCTCTTCATCGACGGTGTCTTTGCCGGCTACGGCGCGGTTCAGCTTATCAAAAAAGCCCGTTTTCGTTTTTTCGAGGCCCTTATCCAGGTCCTCTTTTTTTTCCTTGCTGAAGAATTTTTTTAGGAAGCTCATGCCGTTGAGGGGAGGGTCTTTCAGGGCGCTGCCGCAGGTGCAGGGCCGAGGGATTATCAGGCAATGATTGCCAAGGCCAGCAAAGGTAATACCCCCCCGGCGAATACCCCCGCCCCAGTGGAGAGGTTCATTCATCGACCTGACCTTGAACGCAGGTAGTCTGTGTGGTGGCAAGGCAGCAAAACCGGAGTTTAGCCGTAGCTAAATGAGGATTTTGCTAACGCCGCCACCGCGCGGAATACCAAGTTGAAGGTAGGGCGTATGAGTGAAACTCTCCACTATTGGAAAGCACGGGGGCGGGCGCTGCAAAAATACCTGTGCGCTCTTGATGCGTGGGGCCTTGCGCGGGCATCCCTCGCTCCTTCAACGTGCACTGCACCTGCGGCCGCGCCCGGGATTATTGCCCGACCGGACGGACATTGAACCTCCCCATTTACTTTGCCGTTTCCCCCTGCAAACCCCACCTCCGTGAACATCTTAGTGATTAACGCCGGCAGTTCTTCGGTAAAGGCCGCCGTCATTGACCCCGCAACGGGCGCCCGCCTGCTGGAAATGAACGCCGAACGGCTGCTCGATGCGCCGGTCATCGACTTCTCGGATGGAACCCACCTGGAACTGAGCGGCAAGGGTCCCGACCGGGCCATCGCCACCTGCCTCGAAGCACTGAAGGAGAAGCTGGCGGATACGGAGCTGGCCGGCGTTGGCCACCGCGTCGTTCACGGCGGCGAGGCTTTTGACCGGGCGGTGCGCATTGACGCCGGGGTGGAAGAAAAAATTGCCGGCCTGGCCAAACTGGCTCCGTTGCACAACCCGGTCAACCTGCGCGGCATCCAGGCGGCCCAGGAACTGTTTCCTGCGGTCGATCATTTTGCGGTTTTTGACACGGCTTTTCACCAGAGTCTGCCCAACCGGGCCAAGACCTACGCGCTGCCGAAGGCCCTGCTGGCCGAGCACGGCATCCGCCGCTACGGCTTCCATGGCACCAGCCACCAGTACGTCGCCGCCGTGGCCGCCAAGCACCTCGGGGCGGAGACGCGGGACCTGCGCATCATCACCTGCCACCTGGGCAACGGCTGCAGCGTGGCCGCCATCGAATTTGGCCGTTCGGTAGAGACGAGCATGGGCATGACCCCGCTGGAAGGCCTGGCGATGGGGACCCGCTCGGGCGATGTGGACCCCGGCCTGATCCGCTACCTCCACGAGCAGGCTGGCCTGAGCCCTGCGGCCCTCGATGAACTGTTGAACCGCCAGAGTGGTTTGGCGGGACTTTCCGGGGCGGGCAACGACATGCGCACCATTCTTCAGCGGTCTACGGAAGGCGACCCTGACTGCCAGCTGGCCGTTCAGGTTTTCACCCACCGCTTGCGGAAATACATCGGGGCGTACGCTGCGGTGATGGGCGGCGTGGACGCCATCGTATTTACCGGCGGCATCGGCGAGAACAGCCCCGTCATCCGCCACCGTGCGGCCCAGCGCCTCGATTTTCTCGGGGCCATCATCAACGAAGACAAGAACCACTCCGCCAAACTGAGCGACCAGGCACCGGTATTCGACTTCAGCATGCAGCACAGCCGGGTGAAGCTCCTCGCCGTGCGTACGGACGAGCAGTTGGCCATTGCCCGGCAGTGCGGGCAGCTCATTGCCCAGGAAGACGCCGTCAATACCCTGCCGGCCATCCCCATTGCCATCTCCGCCCGCCACATCCACCTCCGCCAGGAAACCGTCGAGCAACTCTTCGGCAAGGGGCATGAGCTGACCGTAAAGAAGTGGCTCAGCCAGCCCGGGCAGTTTGCCGCCGAGGAGCTCGTTACCGTCGTTGGCCCCCGCAACCAGATCGAGCGGGTACGGGTGCTGGGGCCCGTCCGCTCCGCCGATCAGCTGGAAATCAGCCGGACCGACGAATTCTTTCTGGGCATTGACGCGCCGATCCGCGAGTCGGGGAAAGTAGAAAACACCCCGGGCTGCAAACTCATCGGCCCGGCCGGTACAGTAGACCTGGAAGACGGCGTGATCTGCGCCTGGCGACACATCCACATGACTCCTGAGGACGCCGCCGTTTTTGGGGTGAAAGACCGCGACATCGTCGAAGTGGCCGTAGGCAGCGGCGAGCGTTCCCTCGTCTTTGGCAACGTCCTCATCCGCGTTTCTCCTGACTACCGCCTGGAGATGCACATCGATACCGACGAGGGCAATGCCGCAGAAATCAACGTCGGGGAAAAAGGCGTGTTGCGCAGCACCAGTAGTGCGGGCACGCTCAGGAAGAAGCGACCGGGGGAATTGGTAGGTTAGTAAGGAGTAAAGGGGGAAAGATGTAAAGGTGGAAGGGAGGGACCCTGCTGCGCAGGATATTTTGAACCACTAAGAACACGAAGAAGGACTAAGAAGAGAAGGAGCTAGCCGACGTCCCAGTTGGGGCGGGAGAGGAGGAGGCGCTGGACGGATGCCCGCATGAGGGGACGACCTTGTACGGTGGGCGCAGTTTGGGGGATGTGTTCCAACAAGAAATTGGGCAATTGCAGCACGCCGTCGAGGAGATGAAAAAAGGGCTCTTTGACCAGCACATCGTAGCGGGTGCGGCCGTTGGTGACGCCGAGGTTGAAGTGGATCCGGCACTCGGCGGTACACTGCAAAAGCCGTGGTGTATCCGAAAGCACCAGGGCCCGGGAAGCTTCGCTGAGGCCAAAATGTTCGAGGGCTGCCTGGATGGGATTAGACAGCTCGCGGTGGTCATAAATGATGTACTGGAAGCACTCGTCTTCGCCACAGGTCCATTCCAGGCGTTCGAGCAGCAGTTCGGTGGCCGCCTGGTCGCGGCGGCTGAGCAAGCAAACCTTGATGCCGCGCTTGCGCAGCCAGCGGAAGACCGCGTCTACTCCGTCGGATTTCACCAAAGCGGCCGTTTTCAAATGGGCGTCCATGCCCCGCTGAACCCGGACGCAAACGTCCTCCAGGCTAAAAATGGCCAATTCCAGGCGGGGTTCATTGAAACGCGAAAGCATACCGTCTTTTTTTCTTGTCCCCAATCCACCAGTAGGCAGGAAAGCAACAAAACACCAGGGTCAGGGGCCGTAAAAGCCCCGATCAGGTCCCAAATTTGCTGATCGTAACGGCGTTACACAAGAGAAAAAATACGATATAATGTAGGGAGCAGTGTGATTTAATGCTGGATTAATATTTGGAGTCGAAGGGGCTTTTTCGCCAACAATAGCTTAACCTTGCAGGAATTTGGTTGCGTGAAGTCCTACATTTAGGCCAGCATGGGCGCGGCCTGTTGCTTTAAATCTCGATGCCTTGAACGAACTGCTGCACTACGACTTGATCCGCAAGGACGATGCCCTGGATTGGATCGTTTTCATCCACGGGGCCGGGGGGAGTTCCCTGACCTGGAAGCACCAGGCTGCGGCATTCCAGGATCACTTCAACCTGGCTTTGCTGGACCTGCGCGACCACGGCGGCAGCAAAAATATGCACCCTGACTACGACAGTTACGACTTTGACATTGTGACCGACGATGTGGTGCGGACGCTGGACCACATCGGGATCCGGCAAGCTCATTTTATGTCCCTTTCTCTGGGCAGCATCATCTTGCAGCAGCTCGATGACCGGCGGCCGAGCATGATCAAGTCAATGATCATGGCCGGGGGCGTATTCAAAGCCGACTGGCGCATCCGGGCTTTTGCGCACAGCGGCAAATTCCTGAGCTACTTCGTTCCTTTTCGCTGGATCTATGACTCTTTCATCATCATCGTGATGCCGCGCAAGAACCACGCCTTCAGCCGCAAGATGTACCGGCGGCAGTCGAAAAAGCTGGCGCCGGGCGACTTCCTGAAGTGGCTGGGCCTCTACCAGGATTTCTTCAGTGTGGTGCGCAGTTTCTACCAACGTCCGCTGCGGGTTCCTGCTTTGCTGGTGATGGGCAGCCAAGACCACGTTTTTCTGGAGGCGGCCGAACGCTACGCCCAAAAGCACGCTCCCCGGGCCGAACTGATGGTGATGGAAGGCCGGGGCCACCTTTGCAATCTTGAAGACCAGGTGGGGTATAATGCCATCGTGCTGGACTGGCTGGGGAGGTTAGGGGTTCGGTAGTTCGGTAGTTCAGTAGTTCAGTAGTTCTGTAGTTCAGTAGTTCATAGTTGCGGCTAATGAACTTGCTGCTGAGGAATTAGGGGACTTGCTCGTCGTAGCGGTCGAGTTCGAGGTTTTCGATGATGGTGATGAGTTTTTGGGCGTAGCGTTGGTCGGTCGCGTAGCCGCAGGACTTCAGGCCGTGGGCCCACTTGCGGTAATCCATGCCGTGGTTTTTGAGTTTGGCGTAGCGGTCGGAGGTAAGCAGGGCGCTGTGTTCGCGGAAACTTTCGGCGGCGGAGGTGAAGACACGGAACATGTCGTAGCGGGTGTCGTCTCCGTAGTTGCGGCAGGTGCAGCCCAGGCATTTGCTGCGGCACTTGATGCCGAAGTGGTTATTGGAATTTACGGCCAGCTTGCTATCGCCGGCGTTGGACTCCAGCAGCCCCTGCGCCAGGGTGATGCTGGCGGGGATGCCGTGGTCGCGCATTTCCCGCTGGGCGATGGGCAGGTAGCGGTTCAGGTAACGCTCTACCCGGGCGCGCTTGGCGGCCACGATATGGGCGGGGAGTCCTTTGCGGTGGCCGTAGTCGGGGCTGAGCACGAGGGTGAGGTTGCTGATGTGGGGGGCGGGATCATCCGAGGGGGCTACGGCGTTGAAGTCGTCGAAGCCCTCCTCACCGCTGGGCACCTGCGTTGAATCCACCGGGGCGGGCGGGGCGACTGCGGCTACGGGTTGGGAATCGGTGAACAGAACGGCCAGGGATTGCCCGACGGTCGACATCCATCCCTCCATTGACGCTTCGGAGAGGGCTCCGGTGCGGGGCTCCAGGGGTTCGTACACGTCAATACTGAAGCTGAGCCCCCGCGCGATGCAGAGGTAGAGGATGAGCAGGACCAGGACAATCTCAAAAGCGTAAAAAACCGCGTAATCCAGCCATTTGGCTACGGTTCGGCCCAGGGCCGTGGGTTGGGGGGTAGGGGGAGCGGACATCGGAATTGTGTTTTTGCAACCAAGAAAATGGAAAGTGTGGGGCACTGCAGGGGCCATTGACCAAGGGGTCAGAGCTTACGGTTCCATAAAATGTTTAAAAATCTGCCGTCGAAAACAAAATTACTACAAAAAGTTTTATCCCGCAAGAGGGGCCTGCTTTTTTTTCCTTCTTCGCTCCTTTTCGACTTGCCTGGCACCTGCGGCCGCGCCCGGGAAGAGCCACAATTTGGGGTAAGCAGCAACCGGGTTGCCACTTTCGCCGCAAAAGCTAGCGGACTTAGTGTAAAAATTACACTACCTTCGCGAAGCAAAAAAACTGGCAGTAATGTTATTGATCGCGGATTCCGGCTCTACGAAGGCCGATTGGGCCTGGGTGGCCAAAGACGGGGAGAGCACTTTCGTACATACGGAAGGTTTCAACCCGGTGGTGCACCCCAAAGAGTTGCTGTACACGGAGTTGGAAAAGCTCTCTACGGCGCTGTTGCCCGGGCTGGAGCCTACGGACATTTTCTACTACGGCGCTGGTTGCTGGGATCACAACCGCAAAAAAGTCATTGCCGACGCGCTGCGCCATACGTATCCTTCCGCAAAAATCACGGTGATGCACGACTTGCTCGGGGCGGCCCGTGCGGCCTGCGGGCGGGATCCGGGCATTGCCTGCATTCTGGGTACGGGCAGCAACACCTGCCTTTACGACGGTGACGACGTGATTGACAACGTCACCAACCTCGGCTTCATGCTGGGCGACGAGGGCAGCGGTTCGCACCTGGGTAAAGCCTTTCTGCGGGCCTACTTCTACCGGGAGCTGGACGACGAGCTCAACGACGCCTTCGAGAAATTTGCTACGGTGGACCGTTCGACGATCCTCGACAAGGTCTACTCAACGGCCCTGCCGAACACTTACCTGGCCAGTTTTACCCGTTTTATGGGCGAGCACCAGGAGCATCCGCTCATTCAAAAGATCGTTTTCTCTAGCTTTGCGGAGTTTTTAGACCGCCACGTACGCAAATACCGGGGGCACCTGGGCATTCCGGTGCACTTTATCGGCTCGATTGCTTTTCACTTCAAGAAGATTCTGTTGGCGGCCATGAACGAGCGCGACCTGCGGGCCGGCCGTTTCGTCCACAAACCCATTGAAGCGCTGGCGGACTTTCACCGCAAGGCGCTTTAGGCACTGGCTGTACCCCAGACCCCTTACCCCAAAAAACGACTATGAAAAGAGAAGACATTCGCCGCATTGCCGTTTTCACCTCCGGCGGTGACGCCCCCGGAATGAACGCTGCCCTGCGGGCGGTGGTGCGTACTGCGGCCTGGAATAAGCTCCACGTCTACGGCATTGAGCGGGGCTACGAAGGCATGATCGACGGGCATTTTAAGCGGATGGAGCGGCGCGACGTGGCCAACATCATCCAGCGCGGTGGTACGGTACTGCGCACCGCCCGGTCCATGCGTTTCATGACGCCCGAAGGGCGGGCGCAGGCGGCGGATCACCTGCGGGCTTACGACATTGATGCCTGCATTGCCATCGGGGGCAACGGCACTTTTACGGGAGCAAAAATCTTCAGCGAAGAGCACGGTATTCCCTTCATCGGCATCCCCGGTACCATTGACAACGATTTGTACGGCACCGATTACACGATCGGTTTTGATACGGCAGTCAATACGGCCATTGAAGCGGTGGACAAAATCCGGGACACGGCAGACAGCCACAACCGGCTGTTTTTTGTGGAAGTGATGGGCCGTCACTCGGGCTACATTGCCCTGCATACGGCCATTGGTTCGGGGGCGAGCAGCGTGTTGATTCCCGAGGCGAACACCAATTTGGAAGACCTGAAGACGGTCCTGAAGAAAAACAAGGCGCGGGGCAAGCTTTTCAGCGTAGTCATCGTAGCGGAGGGCCACCCCATGGGCGGTGCGGCGGGCATTGCCGCCAAGATCAAAGACGACCTGGCGAGCATGGAGCCTAAAGTTACCGTCATCGGCCACCTCCAGCGGGGTGGGGCACCGACTGCACTGGACCGCCTGCTGGCCAGCCGCCTCGGCTATGCAGCGGTAACGAAACTGCTGGAAGGAGAAGAAAATGTGGCCGTCGGCATCGTCAATGACCTGGTGACGCTGACTTCCTTTGAAGAGGCCATCTACAAAGAGAAAAAGCCGCAGGGGGACTTGATTGAGATGGCTAGTATTCTGGCGATTTAAAGGGAGAGCTTCGCTCTTTCTTTTGAACCACTAAGAACACGAAGAGGCACTAAGGGTGTTTAAACTTAGTCCTTCTTCGTTTTCTTAGTGGTTCAAAAAGATCCTGCGCAGCAGGGTCCCTTCTCTTCTTAGTCCTTCTTCGTTTTCTTAGTGGTTCAAACAAGGAGCGCAGCTCCCCTACTTGGCTAAGCCCCTTTTCGCGTCCTTATTGGTTCAGAAATGTCTTACTTAGTCCCTCTTCGTGTCCTTAGTGGTTCAAAACTGTCTTACTTAGCCCCTCTTCGTGTTCTTAGTGGTTCAAAACGCAGCTGCGCAGCAGCGGCACAACTTTTGAACTTAACCCTCACTTAACATTGGCCGCCAAAGCCCATACTATCTTTGCGCCGCCCGGTAAACGGGCGAACGCGCACTATGGATTTGACCTTCATCATCATGTGGACCGGCTTCATCCTGGCTGGCTACGCCGTAGTCGGGAACGACTCGATCCAAACGTTGGGGACTTTCCTCTCCTCCAATGAAGACCGCCCCTGGTACGTGCTCTGGGCCTTCGCCGGCTCCATTCTGGCGGCCACCTTGATCTACGGCTGGATGGAATACACTGGCGACGTCAGCTACGGCCGCCTGGAAAAGTATCCCTTCGTGGCAGATATGACCTGGCCGTACCTTCTGCCTCCCCTGGTGCTGATGGTGCTGACGCGGACGGGCATCCCTGTGAGTACTTCGTTTCTGGTCCTGACCTTCTTCAAGCCAGCGGGCTTGCTGGACATGACGATGAAGTCCATCCTCGGCTACGCCCTGGCCTTTTGCGTTGCCATTCTCGTGTGGCAAATTGTGACGCGGACACTCGATAAGCGCTTCATCGAAAATGGCATCAGTGAAAGCAGCAAACGCAACTGGACCATCCTGCAGTGGTGCTCCACCGGCTTTTTGTGGGGGCAGTGGCTCATCCAGGACTTTGCCAACATCTACGTCTACCTGCCCCGGACGATCACGGGCCTCGAAATGACCGTTTCGCTGAGCATTCTCTTGCTCATGCTGGGCATCATTTTTTACGCGAAGGGTGGAAAAATTCAGAAAATTGTAAAGTCGAAAACGAATACGACCGACATCCGCTCTGCCACCATTGTCGACTTCATCTACGGCATCGTACTGTTGTTCTTCAAGGAGTTCAGCAACGTGCCGATGTCCACCACCTGGGTCTTTTTGGGCCTGCTGGCGGGTCGGGAAATTGCCATCCGCTATAAGCTGGAGTTGCACCGTGAGCCCAGCGACGTTGAGCGGGCACCGCTGGCACACTACGCGGGAATCGCCCTCAACGGCCTGCTCTTGCTGCTCATCGCCTACGTCGTTTACCTCCGCGATGACATCAATAACCTGGTCATCATCGTGATGGCCGCCGCCATGATTGCCCGCGCTGCGGTGGTCTATTTCGAGACTATCCCTGGGCATCTCAACCTCAAGCAGGCCTTCTGGGACATTGGCAAGGACCTCGGTAAAATCACCTTTGGCCTGGTCATCAGTATCGTGCTTGTTTACGTGATGCGCTTCATCACCACCGGAAGTTTCGGGGGCGAATTGTAGCCGGGGCAGAGGGGGCTAGCTGGTAGGGTATTGTGCCTGGGGCGCGGCCGCAGGTGCCGGGTTAGGGGATTAATAATAAGTGCGTCAGGTAAAACGTTTGCATACGGTGATTACCCAGTTGAGAAATAGTATATTTTCTAAGGCCCTTTGGGGGCTGATGGGCCTTCATTTGTTCAACATCAGTGTAGATGCCATTGACCACCTTCCACAGCATTTCGCGGAAGATTTGTCGTATAATGACCAGGAAAGTATTGTGGAGTTTTTGGTAGAAACCATTTTAGGTTTTGAAGATGCCTTTACAGAGTTTGACGATCACGATGCAGAAGACCACAACAAGAAAAATAACCTCAAAATAGGACTATGGCCTCTCCCAATCGCATTGGAGACGCCGCTGCCCCCTACAATAGTGGTGCGAAAAAAAACGCTGACCCATTATGAAGCCTGTCTAACCAAAGGCTTCCTGGAAACAGCGGCCCCTCCCCCCCGATTTTGATTTGTTTGCCAGCAACATTGCTCCTGTCCCCATTGGGGGGCGGGACGAACTTCTAATGCTTTCAACAAATCAATATGTACCTCAAAAAAATGATGGTGTCAATCCTCGTATTGTCACCAATGATCGGCCTGTATGCTCAAACCACGGCCGCAGAGAAAGACAGTATTTACATTCAACAACACGAAGGCGACTTGGAGCCTGCAAAGGTCTTGCACGCCGAACCCCTCTACATTGACCTGATCCGTGATTTAGGCGCAAGAAAAGGGGAGAAAGAGTGGAACATTGGCTTGGGCCTTACGGATAACCTGAACTTCGATTCTTACGAAGCGCTCGTTGAGTACGAATGGGCACCAATGGACCGATTGGGTCTGGAAGTCGAACTGCCGTTCACCTTTTATTCGGCGGTGAATGGGACGGGAAGGGAGGACGTTCCTTCTAATCGGCTCAACAGCCTGAAAGTTGCGGCCCAATGGTCCTTCTACGTCAATGAACAGCGGGCCACCTCCATGGCTATCGGCTACATCAACGAACTGGAATTATCGGACTTTGCAAGCTTTGGCAAGCCGTTCATCAAAGGGAATGTGTATAATCCTTTTCTGGTAGTCGCTAAGCGCTGGGGCAACAATTTCCATAGCCTGATTTACACGGGGCCTACGGTAGAGCAAAATTTCCACACCGAGGTTTTTCACACGATCTACGATGCCAACACAAGTTTTCACTACATGATTCCGGGCACCAGGAATTTTATTGGTGTGGAGTTTAACAAAACCTTGGACGAGCGCGACTTTGATATGACCATCCGGCCCCAGATGCGCCTGGGGATCGCCGATAATTTGTTGATTGGCATCGTCGCCGGGATTCCGGTCAGTCGGGAAAACGAAAGGCTCAGTTCTTTTGTGCGCCTGATCTGGGAGCCGAAGCATAAGAAAAAGTAACCACCGTATGTGAGGCTATTCCGCCCGCTTTCCGTTCACTGCTCTTTGCCTCACTTCCCTGGTACCTGCGGCCGCGCCCATCAGTGCATCCACCCCCGGCTGGCCTTGCCCCGCTAGCGGAGGTACAGGAGGTAGGCGGAGGCAAAAGGGATGACGAAAATGAAGGCGTCAAAACGATCGAGCAGGCCCCCGTGGCCGGGCAGGAGGTTGCCGCTGTCTTTGACGCCTACGCTGCGCTTGAGCATGCTTTCCACCAGGTCGCCCAGGCCACCGAAGACGGCCACGATGACGGCCAGCCCTACCCACTGTACCAGCGGGATCTCGTGAAAAATTAAGCTCAGCAGGTAACCAAATACGATGGTGGTGATGAAGCCTCCCGTGGTGCCTTCCCAGGTTTTATTGGGACTGATGCGGGGAAAAAGTGGCGTTTTGCCAATGAGGCTGCCCGTGAGGTAGGCCCCCGTATCGTTCACCCAGGTCAGTACCAGCAGGCCGAGCACCACCCGGCCGTTGAAGTTGTTTTCGCCGTCGAAGGCGATGAAGTCCAGCAAAGCGAAAGGCACGCCGATGTAAAAAAGCCCCAAAACCATGAAGGCGATGTTGGCGAAAGGTTCTTTGCTGTTGCTGTACAGTTCGTAGATGAAGATGGTGAAAACGAAGGGAGAGAAGAGGAGGCTGGCCAGGGTGATGAAATTTTCGGGCTCCTTGACTTTCAGCAGGCTCAGCGCCGTCACCAGCACAAAAGGCATTAAGCCCAGTGCAACACCGAGGGCCTTGCGGATTTTATCCCGCCGGGTATGCAAATCGAGGGTCATCCCAAAGAACTCCCACAGGCAGCCCCCCGTGATGATCAGGAAGAGGGCACTGAAGGTGTACTCGCCCGTGTAATGGCCGGCAACCATAATGACAACGAAAATAACGGCGGTGGTGAGTCTTCTCCAAAGTCCTTGCATGCAACTTCTTCCCGAGCGGGGGCTTTGGGGGCAAGATAAGACGGATTGGCAAATGTCCCGGTGGAGGACGGGGCTACCGGGCCAATCCCCCGCCAAAAGCAGGGCGGCCGGGCGGTGCGCTGCGGGCAGTTGCGGCTGCTGCTGACCCTCCCGCGCCAGGTGCGCGAAAAAAAGCTTACCTTTTTGGCCCAAATGCACCGCAATATGGCCAAGGAAGAGCGCGATGACGACCTCAAACTCTATTACTCGATCGGCGAAGTGGCCGAGCGGCTGGGGGTGAACGCCTCCCAGATCCGGTTTTGGGATAAGGAGTTCCCCCACCTCAAGCCCAGCAAAAACAGCCGCGGCGAACGGCGCTTTACCAAGGAAAACATCCGGCAGCTGGAAGAAATCCACCACCTGCTCAAAGACCGGGGCTTCACCATTGAGGGGGCGCGCAAGGCCATCACCAACGGCAAGAAGACGCCAGCGGCCAAGGAAGAGGTGATTGAGCGCCTGCTGGCCGTACGGCAGCGCCTGCAAGACTTGCTGAAGTAAGCACTTGGACAACTGGCACCGTCCCTTTTCGGATCACTAAGGCTACCTTTGGGCCATGGCCCAGCTCTTTTATTACCTGATGTTGCTGCCGCTGAGTCGGCTCCCATTGCCTGTCCTCTACGCCGTCGGCCGTGCTGGCTACTGGCTGGGCTACCGGGTGTTGGGCTACCGCCGGGAGGTGGTTTTGGCCAACCTGCGCGGGTCTTTTCCCGCCTGGACGGAGGCAGAAGTACGCACGCAAGCCCGGCAGTTTTACCGCTATTTTTTCGATTCGCTGGCCGAGTCGATCAAGCTCTTTTCGATGTCCGTCCCCGAAAGCATCGAGCGTTGCCGGGTGGAAAACCCCGAACTGCTGGCCCCCTACGCGGCCGCCGGGCGCAGCGTGATGGTGGTGGGCGGGCACTACGCCAACTGGGAAATTGCCGCCCTCTCTTTCCCGGCCATCTTCCCGGATTTCACCGTCATGGCCATCTACAGCCCGCTCAAGAACCCGGCGATGGACGCCATGATCCGCAAAAACCGCGAACGCACGGGGCTTTACCTGGTCAGCCGCCGGGAAGTGGACGAATACTTTGCTGCCGACCCCGTCCGCCCGGCCATCGAAATTTTTATTGCCGACCAGTCCCCGAGCAACCACGCCTGGGAAAAAGTACACTGGTCCCATTTCCTGGAACGCACCACGAGTTTTCTGGCGGGCCCCGAACGCAACGCCGTGCGCCACAACCGCCCCGTGTTTTACATGAATTTACGCATGGATAGCCGCGGCCACTATGTCTCCCGCCTCATCCCGATCACGGATGCTCCGCGTGAAGAGACCCCCGGCTTCATTACCGAGGCTTTTGTCCGCATCCTGGAAAAAGAAATCCAGCGGGACCCCACGCCCTGGCTCTGGACGCACCGCCGTTGGAAGCGGGGAGTTGCCCCCGCTGCCGCCGAAGCTTTGCAGGGCAAGGATTATTTGGCGGCGGAGTATGAGTGGTGAGAGCCCCCCTCAAAACCCATCATCCCGCCGCGCCACATTCCAGCGCACCCCGAAGTTCAGCACGGAGGTTAGCAGGTCGCGGTCGGCGCTCTGGGAGTCTTTGTTGCGGGAGATGTATTCCCCTTCCAGCCAAAGGTTGGGCTTGAGTTCGTAGCTGCCGCGCAGGGTCATTAGGGTGTTCTGGTAATTGATGCCCTGCCCAATTTCGTTGCCAAAATCCATTTCCCGCAGCTCGTGGGAAACGTTGATGTTTTCGCCCACTACGCGGTCCGCGCTGCCTTCGCCCTGCTCGATGAGGTAAAGCCGGCCGCGGAGGTGCAGGCGCGGCAGCGGGCGGTAATCCAGCCCGACGAGCGATTCCCGGAAATTGGCCCCCAGCGGATGGGCCAGGGCCATGGCGAAGTGGGTGTAGTTGCTCAGTCCCCGGTGGGTATAGGTGTAGGGCCGCACGAGGTTGCGCTCCACCACCAGATCCAGTTGCCTGAGGCCAAAGGCGTCCACGTAGCGGGCCCCGAGCTGGTAGCCGAATTTGTTGGCCCACCAGCCCCGTCGCTCCACGAAGAGCTCATCGAACTTGAATTCATCCAGGATGAACTGCCCGTAGGCCTCAATGCGCCACGGCGTCTGGTAGCGGCCCGTGAGCCCCACGATGGCGTTATCGGGGCTGCCCACACTCTGCTCAATGGTACGGTAAAGGATGATGGGATTGAGGTAGGCCAGGTCAAAACCGTCTTCCCGGTTCATTACCACCGCTTCGAACAGGCCGAGGGTAAGGCGCTGCCCCAGGTTGATGGAAAGGTGGTGGGCGGCGAGGTACTTTTTGGTTAGCGGCACGCCCGTCGGCGTGGCCCGCGTCGGTCCGTTGGTCAGTTCCGCAAAAAGGTTACGGTAGTGGAATTTCCAGATGCGCCAGTTCAGCTCCAGGTAAGGGTAGTTGTTGCTGAAATCGCTGAGCAGCAACGAGCGCTCGCCGTCGCCAATGAAGTGGTTGCCGTAGCCAAGGCGGGCCCCGACGTGCCGGGTCAGGTCGGCGGAGACGTAACCCTGCCCGTTGAGGTAATCTGCCCCGTTCTGGACGTTGGCCACATCGAGCTGGTACGTTTTCAGGAAGCCCGCGCCGGGCAGCGCCCCGAAGCGGTTCCGGTACTGCCGCACGTAATCTGGCAAGCCCCGCTGGGTTTCCAGGATCTCGAAGTGAAGAAAAATGCGGTCGTCCACGCCAGCCCGCAGGCGCAGTCCCCGGCGGTTGTAGAAATAGTCTTCGGCGTCGTCTTTTTGCTTGCCGTAGCGGAAGTCGATGACGGGATTGAGGCGGAGGTAAAAGTCGGGGCGGTTGACCTCCAGCAGGTTGGCCGGAGTGGGGTAGAGGAGCCCCAGGAGGGGTTTTTGTTGGCGGTACAACGGGCTTTGCTCGGAGGCCGTAGCGAAGGCTTCTCCCAGGTCATAGGCGGCGCGGTCGCCGTCATCGGCGGGGGCCAGAGGGGGCAGGGCGAGCCACTCGTTGTTGTCGTCAAAAAAGCGTTGCAGGCGGTAGCGATCGGTCTTCGTCAGGTCTGCGGCGTAGCGCTCGAGGTAAGTTTTGGCGAGGCGAACGGCCCCGGCGCGGTTGACGGGCCGGAGGGCCAGGTCGGTGGCCGGTCGCTCAAAACCCGCGTAGCCGTAGCGGATGGCCAGTCGGCGGAGCAGTTCGTAGTGCTCGTCATCCGTCGGCAGCGGACTGCCCTGGCCAGGCAGCCACACCGGGCCCAGCAGAAGAATACCGAGGAGAGAAAGGAGGTAAGGTAGGCGCTGCAACATGGCCGAAAGGTACGACGGCCCGGGCATGCCTGGACTTGGCAAACGAAGGGGGCGCGGTCGCAGGTGCAGGGAAAAGACGCCCCAGCGAAGTACACTCCCCGAGAGTGTCCCCTCGAAACATCCTCAGCCATTAACGGGGATAGCGAGCAGGGTTAAGGCAAAGAATTATCTTTGGCTATAAAATTAACCGGTCATGGCCCTACTTCGTGCGGTGTTTTTGTCATGTTTTTTTGGAATGGCCACCCTCCAGGCCCAGCTGGCGGGTGAGTGGTTTGCCGTCCTTGATGCCATGGGGACCAAACTGCCCATGAAACTGGAACTCCGCCAGACGGCAGACACCTGGGCCGGGGAGATGTCTGACCCCACCGTGCCCGGTCGGCGCATCGACCTGGCCGAAATCGACTACGATGGCCAGCAATTCAGCTACACCGTTCCCACCCTCGGCATCGTCTTCAGTGGGACGCAAGATGGAGAGGAACTCCGCGGCGTCTTCCGCCAGGCCAATACCGATTTCCCCCTGGTCTTTACCCGCCAGCGGCCCGTTGGCTATCCCTCCGCCGATGCCCCCAGTCGTCCCCAGGAGCCGCAGGACTTTCCCTACCTGCGCCAATCAGTCACCTTCGCCGGCGGGGCCGACTCCGTCACCCTGGCCGGAGAGTTGACCCTTCCGGCGAGCGACCGCC
The DNA here is from genome assembly GCF_014349155.1 of Neolewinella lacunae. GTDB lineage: Bacteria > Bacteroidota > Bacteroidia > Chitinophagales > Saprospiraceae > Neolewinella > Neolewinella lacunae. The sequence goes on along the minus strand of NZ_JACSIT010000154.1, from coordinate 135,329 downwards.
CCAAAGCGGCCCTCGTTCTGGTCTCCGGCTCTGGCCCCCAGGATCGCAACTCCGCCCTCGGCCCCCCGATCAACCACCGTCCCTTTCTGGTGCTGTCTGATTTCCTGACCAGGCGGGGTTACGCCGTCCTCCGCTACGATGACCGCGGGGTGGGGGAGAGCACGGGGAGTTTTTCCAGTGCCACTTCTGCCGATCTGGCCGCTGACGCCGGGGCCGCCCTCCGCTTTTTGCGGGAGCAACCCGCCTTGGCCGGGGTGCCGGTGGGCATGGCTGGCCACAGCGAAGGCGGTATGATTGCTCCCATGGTGGCGGTTGCCGATGGAAAAATGGACTTCATGGTCTTGCTGGCTGCCCCGGGCGTAGCCATCGACAGCCTGATGCTGGAACAGCGCCGACTGGTCAGCAAAGCCATGGGCGTGCCGGAGGCCATTACCTTGCGCGACGAGCCCCTGATCCGCGCTGCCTACCGCTGGATCGGGGAAAATACCCAGCTCGATCAGGCCACCTACGTGGAAGGATTGTCCCGGCAAATCGAAGCCCAGCTCGATCACCTGCCTGAGCCCGTCCGCCAGAGCATCGTCGACCCCAAAGCCTACAGCGCACAGTACGTCAGGCCGCTCTCCTCCCCGTGGATGCGCTACTTCCTGGCCTTCCAGCCCCGGGATTACCTGCGGCAGCTGACCATGCCGCTGCTGGCCATCAACGGAACGAAAGACACCCAGGTCCCCGACTTGGCCAACCTCCACGCCATCGCCGAAGCCATGGCCTACAGCGGCAATAAGGACGCCACCGTTCTTGCCCTGCCCAACCTGAACCACCTCTTCCAACCCGCCGATTCGGGCGCTCCCACGGAGTACGGCAGTATTGAGATCACCTTCGACCCCGTTGCGCTGGAAGCCATCGCGGATTGGCTTGATGCCCGGTTTGAGTAGTGTTTATCTCCCCACCCCGGATTACGGATGCTTTGCATCCTTACGTGGGGTATCCCCGGATTACGGATGCTTTGCATGCTTACGTGGGGTATCCCCGGATTACGGTTGCTTTGCATCCTTCATCCGGGGTTATTAAAGTTCGACCCCTCCGGGGTCTGGGGGGGTGAAGTGCTTTGCTGTTTGCTGAGTGGCGTTTGACTTCCTTTTTTTTGCGTCCATCACCCGGCACCTGCGAACGCGCCCAAATGTGCGCCACCGCGTGGGTACTGGCGAGCTTATAACTTTAGTTGGGCCGATATGCCGCTATTTTTGGAGTGTGTTGTAACATCCTGGTAATTTGTTGCAATACAACTGTACTCCAACACCAGCATTTTAAGCATGGCTACCGATTACCTGATCCTGTCGCTACTTACGGGAACCCTGGGCTTTATCCTCTGGTACGCGCTGTCCCCTTCGCTGCGTTTGCCGAAATCTTTCCAGATCCAGTACGACGTTAATTCGTCTTACTTCAGCCGTATCCTCCGCCGGCGCCTGCTCGGCGCTTTTCTGTTTGGCGGGGTGCCGCTGCTGATGGTGTTCTGGTTCAAGTGGTTGGGCGACATCAGTTTGGTCGACCTGGGGATCAGTTTTGCCTGGAGTCCTGCGGTAGGGTATTGGCTCTTGGGCCTCTTGCCCGTCACCCTGCTGTTCAACTTTCTTTCCACCCGCGGCCGCGCCCACTTGCTGGAATACCCGGAGATTCGCCTGACCTGCTGGACACCGCTCATGTGCATCTGCAGCGCCTTTTTCTGGCTGCTTTACCTGGTGGGCATGGAGTTTCTTTTCCGGGGGATGGTACTGCAATCCGTATTTATGAATACTGGCAGCACCTGGCTGGCCCTGCTGGTGAGTACGGGCATGTACGGCATGATCCACTACTTCAAGAACAACCGCATTTCGGTGGGCAGCATTCCCTACGGACTGATTATGGCCTACGCCACCCTGGAATCGGGGAGCCTGTTGCCCACCATTATCGTACACGTAGTGGGAGCCTGGACGACCGAATGGACGGCGCTTTACCTCCATCCCGAGGTACGCGTCCAACGCCAGCTTTACGACTAAGCCTCCTGAACAATGAACGAAAGACTCGCCAAAATTTCCGTAGACCGTTACACCTGGATCAATGCCTCGCGCAACGTGGAGGTGACGCCGCGGCGCTTCTTTTTTCCCGCCGATGTGGAAGACCTCCGCCTCATCGTCCGGGAGGCCGAAAGCAGGGGCTTGCGCGTGCGGGCCGTGGGCTCTGGCCACTCTTATTCCGAAGCGCCCAAGGGCCAGGATTTTCTGCTGTCCATGAAAAAAATGCGTGGCCTGCAGAAGACCGACCCGGCGACCCTGCGCAGCGCCTGGCGGGATCGCCACCTCGTCTCCGCCGGCGCGGGCACCATCCTGAAACGCCTGACGCGCAGGCTCGATGCCATGGGCCTGGCCCTGACGAATATGGGGGCGGTGGATTTTCAGACCATCTCGGGGGCCATGCTCACCGGCACCCACGGCACCGGGATTGCCAAGCCGGCGGTGCCCGATATGGTCCGCTCCGTCCGCATGGTCGCTACGGGCGGCGAGTTGCTCCAGATTGAACCCCTGCAGGGGATGACCGACCCCGTACTCCACGCAGCGGCCCACCCGGACCTGCGCCTGATCCAGGACGATGCAGTGTTCCATAACGTCATCCTCGGCTTCGGTGCTACGGGGATCATTTATGAACTCACCCTGGAGGTGGAACCCCAGTTCTGGATGCAGGAGCGCCGTACGTTGGTCGATTGGCAAGACCTCCGCGCGGCACTGCTGGACGGCAGTTTTATGGAAAAGGTGCGGGGGACGGATTTTGTCGCCTTCCGCGTCAATCCCTACGCCGTCAAAGGCAAACACCGCTGCGCCATCGTTGAGCAAACGATCGTTGACCGCAGCCAACAACCCCGCGGCCTCCACGCCAGGATGCGCAACATCTTTGCCACGGTCTTGGGCAACATCGAGTATTTGGTGGAGAATACCATCCGTAAGCTCCAACTCAAGCCCGAAGGCGTAAAAAAAACCATCCAGCTCGCCCTGTGGTCAACCAAAGACATGAGCTACTTTGGCAAAAGCCACCGGGTGCTGTACCAGAGCGGCAACGCCGTAATCCGCTACGGCATCAGCGCCGAGTTCGCCTTTCCGGCCCACGCCGAAAAAATCGTGGAGGTGATCGAAGCCATTTTTGTGCAGGCCGAGCGCAACGCTGCGGAGGCGGGCTTGTACCAGTCGGCGCACATCCCGGTACGCTTTGTGGCTCCCTCCCAGGCCCTGCTTTCCTCCGCCTACGGGCGGGAGACGGCCTACATTGATGTCCCCTTGCTTTTTGGCACGGTAGGGGACATTGAAATACTGGAAGGCTACCAGGAAATGATGATCCGCCTCGGCGGCATCCCCCACTGGGGCAAGCACAATACCCGCCTGTACCAACACCATGATTTCATCCGAGCACAGTTTGCGCGCCTGGACGACTGGATTGAGGTTCGCGATCGCCTCGACCCCAGGGGGACTTTCCTGAACGACTTCGTGCGACAGATGGGTTTAACCCGTTTGCCGGAGATTATTCCTGGCCCGTGAAACAGCTCTCTATCCTTTTGTGGTTCGTTTGCGGAATGCTGCTGACAGCGGGCTGTGGCGTGGTCAATACCGTAAAAAAAAGCCTGGTGGAGGTAAAGCAGCAAGCTCCGGGCATTGGCGAAAACCTGACGCGCGGCTTGGCCAGCGGGCTGGATACCGCCAGGCTCGATGAGCTGGTGGCGCGCCTGGTCCACGCTGCGGGGCAATCCGTGCAGGCGGAGCTCGACTCCGTGAGCATCCGGCGACTAGAAGACTCCGTGCGGACCAGCCTGAATGCTTTGATGGCCGACGCAGAAGGCGGCCTCCACCACCTCCTGGCCGATACCGCAGCGCTGAACCCGCTGGAAGTGAAACTCCACATGGCCCTGCTGGACCTTACGCGCCAGCTCGATCAAAGCCTGGCGCGCGCCCTGCCTACGCTGCTCAACGCCGCCGCCGAAGGCCGCATCCTCCTGCTCCGTGATTCCCTGCTGGGCGAAAAAACGGGTGCGCTGGCCAGCGCCATTCTAGTGGATGCATTTGACAATATGCTGGGCAGTCCGGAACTCGATAGCCTTTTGAATAAGGTGGAATTGGCGGTAGGCAAAACGACGGGGGATATTGACCGAACCTCCGGAAAGATTTCCAAAACCGTGCGCACCATCGCCCTGGCTGGTGGGGGAGTACTGCTGGCCCTGTCCCTCCTGTTTTTCGTGCTCTGGATGCGCAAAAACAGCCAGGCCCGCAGGCAGCGCGATTTGCTCGTTAATCTCACCAAATCCATCGACGCTATCCCTTCGCAATCGGCTTACGACCAGACGATGGCCGACCTGCAACAGCGCCTGGCAGCTGCCGACGACCAACAGGAAATCCTCCGGAACATCCTCCGGGAGCACCAAAGCCAGTACACCGGCAAACAGCAATTCCAGGCGCACCACCAGCGCCTGCTGGAGTTGCTGCGGACCGACCCCGCCGCCGCAGAAATCCGCGCCCGGCTCCTGGCCCGCGCCAACGACCCGTCCTTCGCCACCTACCTTAACCACTAATGCCCATTCCCCCCGCCCAATAAAAACAAGCAGCCATGCACAAGCCCCTACGTGTTTTATCCATCGACGGCGGAGGCACCCGCGGTCTTTTTCCCGCCACCATCCTGCACGAGTGGGAAAAAGAGACGGGGGAATCGGTGACGGACTACTTCGACGTCATCGTCGGCTCCGCCACTGGCGGCATCATCACCCTCGGCCTCGCCGCCGGATTGCCCATTGCCGAGATCGCCGGGATTTACCGGGACCGGGCCAGCTTCATTTTGCCCCGCAATTTTTGGCGACGGGTTTTTAACCCCTTCAATCTCTTCCGGCCGAAGTACCCCAATGATAACCTCCAGCAGCTCTTGAGCGAAAAACTCGGCTCCACCACCACGCTGGGGGATGTCGCCCAACGCTACGGTACCGATACCATTTTCCTGACCGGGACTTTAGACATGAGCCCCGATCTGGCGCCGGGGGAGACCCCCGCTTTCAAGGTTGTGGTCTATAATTCTGCCCATACCACCGACGCCCACGAAAAACTGGTGGACCTGGCCATGCGCACCTCCGCCGCCGCCGTCAACCTCCCCCTCTTCGGCCGTTACGGCGAAAGTGGCAATTACGCCAACGACCCCGGCCTCATTGCCCTGGCTTTTTGCCTCAACGCCCAGCCCGCCGCCCCCGGGCAAAGCCTGCTGCCGGGCGGGCTCCAGGGCCTCGGCTTGCAGCCCACCGACCTCCGCTTTTTGTCCCTCGGCTGCGGCTCCGATGGCAGCTCCTACGTCCCGCGCAAAAAAATTGGCACCGGGCAGTGGGGCCTCATCAAGTGGATGGGGCGGCTCATCAGCCTGGTCATTCACACCAACATGGAATTTACCCAGCACGTCTTGCAGCAGGTGCTCGCTCCCCGGCAGTTTTACCGTCTTTCGGGCTACTACAAATCGGCCGCCGCCCCCGCCGTGCTCAAGGACAAAAAATTGAAAATTGACGTCACCGACCGCGAGCAGCTCGACGCCATCGAGACCTTCGCCAGGCAGGTGTTTGCCCACCGGCGGGAAGAATTGCGCGCTTTTTTTGAGGGCTGAGGGACGAGGAGAAGGGCAGGGTTTTCCAGGCCAGTAGCCGTTATTTGCTTTGCAGTACGTCATGTTGGGCGCAGCCGCAGGTGCAGTGCAGGGGGATACCCCCCAACCCCCAATGGGGGAGAGCAGGGCGGGGAGGGGAAGGGAATTTTCCACCCGACCAGGGATGTAAAATGCGATAACTTAAATGGTCTACGCTGGTTGTACTTTTTTACCACCTGGCATTATCCGGCAGTGAAACAAAAGATACTCCCCCATGCGCTACGTTCTCTACTTTCTCCCGCTGATCGTCCTCTTGCTGGTCTTTGGCTGCGGCAAAACCGATAACGTACAAGGTCACAACCTTTACGACCAGCACTGCGCCAACTGCCACGGAGAATACGGGGAAGGTCTCCGGCGACTGATCCCACCGCTGGCGGGGGCAGATTACCTGCGGGACAATCCCCGGGAGGTGGTCCGGGGGATACGCTACGGTATGCAGGGGCCCTTGGTGGCGAACGGCATCACCTACGATGAGCCGATGCCCGGCAACGAAGACCTGACGGAATTTCAGATCGTCAACATCGTCAATTACCTGCACCAGGCCTGGGGAAATGACTACGGCGGCATCACCGTCGAGCAAGCCCGGGCCTGGCTTAAGGAATAGCGGCCGGGTGACTTAGGTGCACAATCCACCCCGGGCTGTGGCGCAGAGTCGGTAAAATGCGTACTTTGCCATCCCTTTGCCGGAGGTATGCTCCGGTACCAAACCCAAAACCAGGGCGATCCGCCATGATGAACCGTCTGCTCCTATCCCTCGTCAGTATCCTGATGCTTTCCGCCGCTGCCTTCGCGTCGGGCCACCCCGCTGCTCCCCGCACGGGCTCTCCCACCTCCTTGATGCCGGTTGTTACCATCCTGAACCCCGATACCGTCTTCCTCTGCCAGGGCGATACCTTGCAACTGATGCAGACCAACAGCGTGGCCGATAATGGCCTCGTCTGGCGGCCCGAAGAAGGTTTTATCGATCCCCTCACCACGCCCAACCCCCGGGTTGTACCCGTAAATTCCCGCTACTACGTAGTCTCCGTCGTCGACCCCGCCGATGGCTCAGTGGGTAGCGACAGCATCTGGATTGACGTTGATCGCCTGGTGGTCCCTGAGCTCGTGTCCGATACCCTCCACTGCGGTAGCCAGCCCCTTCAATTGGTCGCCACCGCCGTCACCGACCCTGGCCAGACCGTCTACAGCTGGAGCCCGGGAAGTTTCCTGGACGATTCTACCGACGTAAACGCCGTGCTGACCTATTCCTTCGATCTCGACACGGTGTTTACCCTGACGGCGACCTCCGAGAACGGCTTCTGTGCCGACACTCAGTCCGTACGGGTGCAAATCATCCCTTCTCTACTGGAGATCACCCAGGGCGATACCGTACTGCGCTGTCTGGGCGAAGGACCGATCCAGTTGTCGGTCAGCATCCAACCCGCCATCAGTTCTGAAGTCCGTTGGTTCCCCACTACCGGAGCCCTCACACCGCCTACGGGCACTACCTTTCAGGTGGATCCCGCCCCAGAAGTCCTTTACTTCGCTGAAGCAACGGTCAACGGCTGTTACCAGATCGATTCCGTTTACGTGCGTACCGACTCCCTGCCCCAAGACATGAGCTTCACGCTCGACCCCATGAAGGATCCCTTCTGCCAGGGGGATACCTTTTACTTACAATCGCCCGTCTACGATGTGGGTGATTTCCCGCTCATTACCCACAGTTGGGATGTGGCTCCCGGCCTGGCCAGCCCCGAGGACCTCTACAATGGCGTGTTCTTCGCTGCCGATTCCGCCTTGGTCACCCGCATCAACACCAGCGGAGCCTGCGTGGATACCACCACCATTCAGATCAACGTCATCAAGCCACCGGTTCCCATCTTTAATCCCGTAGACCCCCTGGTGTGCCCCGGCGAGCCCGTTCAGATCACCGTCACTTTCGACCCCAGCGGACCCAACGCCACCCTGGAATGGGAAGACCCGGGCAACACGCTGAGTTGCGATGACTGCCTGAACCCCATCGCTACGGTGGGCCAGAGCACAACCTACATGATCACCATGACGGCGGAAGGCTCGGAGTGTACAGAACCTACGATGTATTCCATTGGCGTTATTCAGGACATTGCACCTACCCTTACCGATGACCGGCTGCTCTGCCTGGGCGATTCCCGCCAACTCATCGTTAATAACATCATCGCTGGTTACACTTACCGCATCACTGGCGGGGGCGTAGATACCAGTAACCCGCTCGCCCAGGTTACGCCCACCATGTCTACCACCTATACCGTGGAAACCACCGGAGAGTGTACGACCACCAGCCAGACCATCCGCCTGGAAATCGCCGAAGATTATACGCTTACCGCCGAGGGCCCAGGCTCCGCTTGCGGCACTGATCCCATCCAACTGACGGCCAACGTCAGCAATGGCCGCAACGGCAACTTTCTCTGGACCCTACCCGATGGTGCAACGCTGGCGGGCGGATCGAGCCTGACCGACCGGCAGATCAATGTCAACGCCACGGAGTCGGGTACCTACACGGTGGCCTTCAGCGATGCTTTGGGTTGCGGCAGCACTACGGCAACCGTTACGGTGGAGATCATCGGCGACGACCTTGACCCGGCCATTGCTGCCATGACCAGCGGAGGTGATGATATCGTACCAGCAACGGATGTCGTCTTCAGTGGCAACACCATCACGCTTACGGCCATCAACCTGCCGGCCGGACTCAACGCCACGTACACCTGGACGGGCAACCTCAGCCCCGCTAACGGCTCCGGCACCAGCATCCAGGTGACTGTGCCACCTCCGGGGCAGAACACCCCCGCCCAGTTGATCTACAACCTCGTGGTCACCACCGCCGAAGGCAATTGTGAATTCCCTGCCTCCATCGTCATCAACATCGTCGAGTCACGCTACGAAATCCCCGAACTTGTCACGCCCAACGGCGACGGTACGAACGATTTCTTCCGGGTATTCTACGGCGGAGAAGTGACGGATTTCACCCTTAGCATCTTCAACCGCTGGGGGCAGAAGATCTTTACGACCACCGATGTCGACCAAGGTTGGGATGGCACCAAAAACGGTACGCCCCAGAACCAGGACACCTACCTCTACCTGGCCAAATTCCGCATCAATGGTACGGAAGTGAGTGAGGAAGGGCAGTTCAGCCTGGTTCGTTAAGGAATCTAAGCGCAAGTCGGGTATTCCGTAGACGCTCCGCGTGAGGTCGAGCCGTATCAATGGTTGAGCCGTTTCACGGCGAAGGGTGGAATGGACGTCTTCCCTACGACTTAGAAGGTGTTGACCTCACACTGCGGCGTAAAACGTCTTAACCTCACACCATCCGCGAATGCCAGCTGTCTTCGAGTGGGCGCTCAAAAATTTGCCGGAGTTCGCCCAGTTCTTTCACCAGGGGGTCAAAGACGATGGTGTCGTTCTCGAGTTTGCCCTGTTCGTAGAGCGACTTGAACTCTTCGCGGGATACGGTATGGATGTGGCCTTTGGCGTCCCGGTAGCTGAAGCGCATCCGGTTGAAGAAGTCGATGCCTAGTTCGGCACCCAGTTCCTGGATGAAGTGAACGGACCCGTCGATGGAGCAACCGCTGGCTTCGGCCTTGCTTTCGTCTACGGCAATGACCAGGAAACGCTGGTGGAGGATGTCGGCGGCGGCCGTCAGTTCCTGGCGGTGGCTCACCCAGTTGGCAACAAAATCCTGCAGGCGGGTACGGATGGTCGTAACCTCATCGGGGGTAAGGGCACGTTCGGCTCCGTAGATCCAGATGCGGCTATCGGAAGCAAGGTGGTCGAGGGCAGTAGACATATTATGCGCAGTTTGGTATGCCACGCAAAGGTAACGCGAATGTGAGAGCCCGGGCGGAAAGGTTGCCGGGTACTTTTGTTGAACTTTACCCACTGGCCGCCAGTCCCAGTCCTCGTAGGCAACGAGGAAGGCCATGACATCCGGCAATGTTGTCTGATTTACGCTACTTCGTTTTTGAGCTGCAGTTCAAAAGACTTCAGGGAGCGGGCCTGGTTTTCGGCTACGGCGTTCAAAACTTTGAGCTCCTCGTTGAGCTCTTCCTGTTTACCGTCGTCCTGGCGGAAGAATCGCCGCTTTCGGTTAATATCGAGGATCGCCTGTACGGTTTGACTGAGGGCCATTTTGGTTTTCAGGTAGCGGTACTTGATATTACGACGGGTAGACATAAGCTCTTGGTTTTGATTTTAGTGGTAGTAAAAACAGCCGGGATTAGGTACGATGAAAAGTACGGCGATATTGCCGTTTATCCAAGGTTTAACTGCGGAAAATCGTACATAAATTTTCTCAAAGGATGTGTTGTCCAAAGAACCTCCCGGAAAGCACCGGGGTTTGTTACTTCCGTTCGTTTTGACAAATTTGTGGCGAAAGCCGACAAGTAGAAAATTTACCTGGCCAGAGGGCCAACTTTTTACCCTTTCGAAGCCAACGAATAAACGCTTAATTTCGAAAAGGATTGCGCTCCTCCCAGGGGGTGGCTTGATAAACCGCAGGAGTAAAGATAGGGACCAGTTGGTTAAGCAGCCGCGGCCGGGCCTTGAGCTGGCAGGCGAAACGCTCGGGGGTGGCTCCTACTGAGCTTTTGATCTCCAGGGCAGTCCTGCCGTAATCCAGTTCTTCGTAGCCTTCCTCGATGGCCGTGGCCAAAAGGTCGTAGAGCATATTATGGTAGAGATGGTGGCTGCGTTTGTAGGTATCTTCCAGGCCGAGGAAATGGGCGTGAAAAACCTTTCCGTTGCCGATGCCGGAGGTGAAGCCCACCATTTCTCCGCTAGCCGTGAAGTAGCCGTGGAAGTAACTCAGCGCAGCCGAACGGTGCCCCTTACTGGGTGAACCCGTCGTGGCCAACCACGGGAAATAAGCAGCGGACAAAGTGGCCGCATTGTAATCGGCCCCGGCGCTGGTTTGCTGGTACAGGTGGTAAATGCGGTCTTGGTAGCGATCGACTTCAGCGGCGGAGAGGCGGCGGCGCTCCAGGCCCTCCATTTTTCCCCGGGCGCGGCGGTAGCGAACCCGGTACTTGCTGCTTAGGTCCAGCAGGTAGTCTTCCAGATTGTTCCAGTGCGCAGGGATGTGGAGACCCATAACGGGGTCGGCGGGCAAGGCGTGGTAGCCCCGTTGTTCCAGTGCGCAGGAGACCGGGTGCTCGGTCGGGTAAAGGTCCTTAAGCAGTACAGCCGTGTAGCCGCGGCAGCTGTCCATCAGGGCATCGGCGGTGGCGCTCAGGAGGTCCGTGGCTTCCGCCGCCCCCAGATTTTGGAGGCCATCCTGGGCGTAGGGCCCGGACACCAGAAACTGCCCAATGCAGAGCACCCGAAAGGAAAAGGGCGCGAGGAGCCGACGCCGAAAGTCGTAGGAAGAAGTTTTTCCCTTGGCTTGGTCACTGACCTGCCCCGCTGCACTGAACGAGAAAGGTTGAGCACTCAGCCATACCCGGCGGCCATCGTGGGCGTGCTCCAGCAACAGCGCCTCCGTGGTGATCCCCTGCGGATGATTCCTGAGAAAAGCCAAAGTCTCTGCCCGCAGCCAAAAACCGTCAGCACGCTCACCCTCCGGCCAGTGCTGGCAGATTTCTTCCGCCGTCCTAAACCGACGCATGCTCCAACCCGCCGCTCCCCGCAGTGGGGCAGCCGTCGGTGCAGAATTTACCGCAGGGGCACAAGGATGATAGAGGAAAGTAGTCAGCATGAATCAATCCGACGTTGGCAGTACCCAGTGGTAACGTATGAATGATAAAATGGATGGATAGAAAAAGCAGAATCGCGTTAAATCGGGTTTCCTCAGGGTGGTACCGACCCTTATTCAACGAAGGCGTGTTACGCTAACGAACGGGCGGCTTATCTTGGCCCTTCCTCACCTTAAAGTCTCTTCTCCATGATTGCTCGCATCCTTGTTCCGGTCGATTTCAGCGTAGGCTCCGCCGCAGCCCTGCGTTACGCCGAGGCCCTGGGCGCTTTCGTTGGTGCCACTTCCGTGAAAGCGATTCACGTCTTTACGCCGCAAACGGCTACGGCTGATGCCCTCGTCATTCCCCCCGTTGGCGAATTGATGGACGAGCGCGAAAACAGGATGCACCAGTTTCTGGACACCATCCCCACCACTGCGGGGATAACCCGCAAAGCGGAATTGCTCCTCGGCTTCGCTGCCGATAAAATCGTCGAAGAAAGCAAGCAGCACGACCTCATCGTTATGGGCGCTACCGGCGAGACGGACTTGCTGGAAAACCTCTTCGGTACCGTTTCCACCTCCGTAGTAAGCCGGGCGGAATGTCCCGTCCTGCTCGTCCCCAAGCAGGCAACCTTTGCCGAATACCAGAACATCCTGTACGCCAGCAACAGCATTTCCCTGAGCCGGCGGGCGGTCCTTCTTTTCATGGACTTCAACGAGCTCTTCCACGCCCGCGTCCATTTCGTGCACGTCAACGACGAGGAAGGTGCCCATCCCGGCACCCGCGAGCAACTTTTCGCCCCCCTGTTCCAGCAACCCGAACCGGAATTCACCTTTGAGATCCAGGAGGTGGAGGCCGATAGTGTGCAGGAAGGGCTGAAAAACTACCTCAGCGAATTCCCCATCGACCTGGCCGTAATGGTCACCCAGCAACGTGGCTTCTGGAATCGGCTGTTCAATAAGAGCAGTACCCGTCAGATGGTGCTCCATCCTTCCATTCCCTTGCTGGTGTTGCAATTGGAGGGCTAAGCACGTCGGTAGGAGCTTTAGCAACCCGAGCGGGGGGATGGGGTATTGTACGGCCCCTCGTACTTTCGAACATGTTCAAATGTTGATTTCGCCCCCTCCCCGCGCGGAGGTTGCCCCCGTACTTTCGAACATGTTCGAATGTTGATGGCTACCCGCAAGGCCCCACCCAAGCACCACCGCCGGATCAGAAACAGGCACAGCCAGCCTCCCACCCGATTTTATCCCAAAGCTTCCGCCTCTTCCAGTTGTTCGACGTCTGCGGTGCCGTCTTCGTCCAGGTCGGCGTCCCGTTCAATGCGGAGGTTGTCAATGATGAAGTTCTGGCGCTCGGGGGTGTTTTTGCCCATGTAGTAGGTCAGCAGGTCGTCGATGTTGGTCGCTTCGCCCAACACAACGGGTTCCAGGCGGATGTCCGGACCAATAAAGTCCTTGAATTCATTCGGGCTGATTTCGCCCAGGCCTTTGAAGCGGGTAATCTCCGCTTTGCCGCGCAGTTTCTCAATGGCTTCCTGTTTTTCCGCCTCGCTGTAGCAGTAGTAGGTCTTCTGCTTATCACGCACCCGGAACAGGGGCGTTTCGAGGATGAAGAGGTGGCCCGCCCCGACCATATCCGGGAAAAATTGCAGGAAGAAGGTGAGGAGCAGCAGGCGGATGTGCATGCCGTCCACGTCGGCGTCAGTCGCAATTACGACGCGGTTGTAGCGCAACTCGTCTACCCCATCTTCAATGTTGAGGGCGTGCTGGAGGAGGTTGAACTCCTCGTTTTCGTAGACTACCTTTTTGGTTTGTCCGAAGCAGTTGAGGGGCTTGCCGCGGAGGGAAAAGACGGCCTGGGTCTGTACGTCCCGCGCCACCGTAATCGATCCACTGGCGGAGTCTCCCTCGGTGATGAAGATGGTCGTCGCCAGCTTCTGCTCTTCGCTGTGCTTTTTATCCGTGGAGTTGTACTGGACGCGGCATTCGCGCAGCTTTTTGTTGTGGAGGTTGGCCTTTTTGGCCCGGGCGTTGGCCAGTTTTTTGATGCCGGCGATTTCCTTGCGCTCCCGCTCCGACTGCTTGATTCGCTTTTCAAGGTCTTGGGCAACGGTGGGGTTCTTGTGCAGGTAGTTGTCGAGCTTCTCCAGCAGGAAGTTGCGCATGAAGGTCTGCACCGTCGGCGAACCCGGCCCCATTTCCGTTGATCCCAACTTCGTTTTGGTCTGGGATTCAAAGATGGGGTCTTCTACCTTGACGGCCACGGCGGCCACGATGCTGGCCAGGATGTCTTTGCGGTCGTAGCTCTTATTGAAGTGCTTCTGCACCGCATCCACAAAGGCCTGCTTGAAGGCGTTGAGGTGGGTACCGCCCTGGGTGGTGTGCTGGCCGTTGACGAAACTGTAGTAGGTCTCGCCGTAGGCATTGCCGTGGGTGATGGCCACTTCCACGTCCTCTTCCTTGAGGTGGATTACGGGGTAGCGCTGCAACTCTTCACCCACGCGACGCTCCAGCAGGTCCTTCAGGCCGTTTTTGCTCACCAGCGTCTTACCGTTGTAGTTCAGTTTCAGGCCGGCGTTCAGGTAGGCGTAGTTCCAGAGCTGGTTCTCGATGTAGTCGGGCCGGTACTTGTACTTTTTGAAGATGCTGTGGTCGGCCCGGAAACTGACGAAAGTTCCGTCGGCCTCATTGGTTTTCACGGGCTTATGGTCTTTGACGAGTTCCCCGAAGGCGAAGTCGGCCTGCTTGAGTTTGCCTTCGCGGACGGCGTAGACGGTGAAAGCTTCCGAGAGTGCGTTGGTGGCCTTCAAACCGACGCCGTTAAGGCCCACCGATTTTTTGAAGGCTTTGCTGTCGTACTTGCCGCCAGTGTTGATCTTGGAGACGACGTCGATGACTTTGCCCAGGGGGATGCCGCGGCCAAAGTCGCGCACGGAGGCCACGCCATCTTCAATGCGGACGTCAATCTCCCGCCCGTGGCCCATCACGTACTCGTCGATGGAGTTGTCAATGACTTCTTTGAGCAGGATGTAAATGCCATCGTCGGGGCTGGCGCCGTCGCCCAGTTTACCAATGTACATGCCGGGGCGGAGGCGGATGTGCTCCCGCCAGTCGAGCGAGCGGATATTGTCTTCGGTGTATTGCGCTTCGGCCATGGATGTAGGTAGTAGCAAGGTTGGGGAGGAAAGGCGAGTTACTAGTGAGCTGATTCAACTTCTGCATTAGTCCGCTAGTCGCACAAATGTACGAAGAAAAATGAAACAAGCAAAACAATTTGTGGTTTTTGGGCGGTGAGATGGTACTGGCCTATCGTTGAATGAAGTGGGAAAGGTGGGGGGGGCGAAACACCTCGACCTCCAACATGAAAGGCCAAAACCTGCTTGATCGCTGGGCAATAGACTACCCAGATCCAACGCTTGTTTTTCTTGCAGCCGACGAAGGACCACATTTCATCTAATTGAATTTCAACGGATTGTAGCTCTTCATCACTCAGATTCTCTAGGAGCTCGTAATCTACTCCCAAATTGTCCAGCGTTTGCTCCCAGATTGAAGCCGCAAAGTTCATCAGCCAAGTCATGCTCACTTCCATGGAACGACAAATTCCACGTAAGCTTACCCTTTCGCTAAGCAGTCGCTCAATGTATCCACGTTTCTCTTTGCTGATCAAGTGGCCATTATCTACGACAAACTGTCTGTTACAATCCTTACAACGAAAACGTTGCTTTTGGTGGTGAGTTTTGCCGTACATGATTATCTTGCAGCTCGTGCAGCTTGGGCAGGTAAGCATTCTTTCTGAGTTTTGTCGCCACTAAGATAGTGAACTTGCCCAGCTGCCATCTTCCTTTACAGAGTGCCATTACTAATGATACACCGCCATCGGTTGTACTAAAGAATTCACTCGTGGATTAATTATGCATGAAGCTATCCATGGTTATATCGACTATTTCAGAGCAACTTTAAGCCAGAGTGAATTTCAAATTAAATTTCCCTTATTTGCCCCTGGTGGCATATTAGATGCAGAACATGAAACTATGGCTAATAACTATATAAATAATCTTCGCGCAGTGATAGAAGGTCAAAACGACTCAATTGCTGATTTCATGGTAGATTTAATGGCCTGGTCTGGACTTCAAGAAACTGCAGCATACGGAGCCTGGAGGAATAGTATGCCATATGGCTTATCATCAGAAGATATACAGGCATCAATGAATACCTTTTTACACGCAGCAAGTGACAATTGCGGCAATGGCCTTCCAGATGGCGATAGCCTTGGAGACTTTAATTTTGAACCCTGCAACTAAGAATAATGAAGCTACTATTTATAATTTTCATTTCAATATACTCATTGCCAGTGATATGCCAATCTGAAGCTAATGAAGATATGATTCAAAGTTATATTTATTGTCTTGATGCTTATGTTAGAGCTACGCCTCAAGATTTTGACCTTCCTATCGAAGGCCGTGATTTTCTTGTGAAAAAATTAGTGGTAACACTTTATTTAAAAAAAGGAGAACTTGTAGCCTTCAATCAAAATGGAATCGAATTTGAATCCAAAATAGGCGAAAATACCATAATGGCGTTCCTGAAAGCCCCGTGCATTGATATGTTCGAAAAAATTAAAAAGGGGAAAGTTAGAAGAGGGCAAAAAGTAGTCAGGGTTTACGAGTATTTTCTAGCAGCCCCTAGGAAATATTTTTCGCCCCAAAATGAACAAATTCTTGTCAAAGAGTTTTATAATCAAGAAGTAGAAAACGAACTTAAAAAGCTTAAAAAAGGTGGAAAAATTCTGGATATTTCTTACAAATTTATATCTGCAGGCTGCCCGATATTTTGACTTTTCACTCATAGAAGTGACGCCCCAAGAGCATAGCTAAGCGGGCTGGTTCAATAACCTCCCCCCGCTCTTCCCCTGGGGCGACGCAGCCTGCACCTGCGACCGCGCCCAACGTAAAACACCGCCCCACGAAAAGATCAACTACCTGCGCATGCGCCGGGGCCCGTACCACAACCAGAAACCGGTTACGGTGAAGAGCACGAGTGCCGCGCCCATGACCGTGTTGTAAAACACCTTGAAAAGCCCGTTGGGGATGCCGAGCCAGTCGTCGACGATGGAGCCATCGTGGACCTGCTCGATCCAGTCGTTGTGGCGGCGGCCGACGCTGAGGACCCGCCCCGTTGCGGCGTCGAGCTGCACCTCGAAGTTGCGGCGGGGGAAGAGAAATTTCATGCTGCCTTTGTCGGGCCGGACGTCAATGCGGTCCACCTCCAGGAGTTGGCCGGTGGACTGGTAAAGCGCCTCGATGGCCAGGAAACTGAGGCTATCCATAGGCAGCCAGCTGCCCGGGTCTGCACTTGCACCCGCGTAAGTTTTGGGCATCAGCATTTCCCCCGCGTGTTTTTTCCAGCCCAGGAGTCCGCCGGTGATGGCCATGACGAAGAAGAAGACAAACAGGGCGACGCCCGCCAGGCGGTGGAGTTTCCGGGCGATGCGCAGCACGGCTGCCTGCTTTTGGCGTTTGCTGCGTGGCTTGGCTGCCGCATTGGTCTCTTCTGCCTCCTGCACTAGGCGCCCGCTTTGCGGCTGGCGTAGGCCCGGAAGAAGAGCGGAACCGTTTCGATGCCTTTGAAGAAGTTGACCACGCCGAAGTGCTCGTTGGGGCTGTGCAGGCCGTCGGAATCGAGGCCAAAGCCCATGAGGATGGTTTCGATTTTGAGAATTTCCTTGAACGCAGCGATGATGGGGATGGAGCCACCGCCGTACATCGGCACGGGCACGCGGCCGAAGCTTTCTTCCATGGCGGCGGAGGCGGCTTGGTACTCCACGGTGTCGGTTGGCGTCACGTAGGGATTGCCGCCGTGGTGGGGCGTGACTTCCACGCGCACGGTATCCGGGGCCAGGGATTTGAAGTAGTCCGCAAACTGCTGCGCGGCTTTTTCGTGGTTTTGCTGGCTCACCAGGCGCATGCTGATTTTGGCGTTGGCCACGGCGGGGATGATCGTTTTGGAACCTTTTTCCATGAAGCCGCCCCAGATGCCGTTGCAATCCAGCGAAGGCAAAATGCCCGTGCGCTCGTAGAAGTGGTAGCCTTCTTCGCCTTCGAGCCCGAACAGGCCGGGGCCTTCCATCTTCGCTGCCGCATCGAAGGGGGCGTTGCGGATCATGTCCCGGACCTCATCGGAAGGAAACACCACGTCGTCGTAAAAACCGGGGATGGTGATGTGTTTGCGCTCGTCTTTGAGCTTGGCCACCATTTCGCAGAGGGTATTGATGGGGTTGGCGACGCCCGCGCCGTAGGTGCCGGAGTGCATGTCTTTGCTGGCGGCGGTCACTTTTACGTCCAGGTAGCTCAGTCCGCGCAGGCCCACGGTGATGCTGGGCACGTCGTTGGCCAGCAGGCTGGTGTCGGACACGAGGATGACGTCGGCGGCCAACATTTCGTGGTACTGCTGGATGAAGGGCGTCAGGTTGGGGCTGCCGATTTCTTCCTCGCCCTCGATCATGAATTTGACGTTGCAGGGCAGGTTGCCCGTCTGGATCATCGCTTCCACGGCTTTGACGTGGATGAACATCTGTCCTTTGTCATCAGTCGCGCCCCGGGCAAAGATGGCACCTTCGGGGTGAAGGGCCGTTTTTTTGATGACGGGCTCGAAGGGGGCGCTTTCCCACTGCTCGAGGGGGGCGGCGGGCTGCACGTCGTAGTGGCCGTAGACCAGGACGGTGGGCAGGGCGGGGTCGATGATTTTTTCGGCGTAGACGATGGGGTGGCCGGCCGTGGGGTAGAGGCTCACTTCGTCCATCCCGGCCTTGAGCAGGTACTCCTGCACCTGGGTGGCGCAGTAGTGGGTGTCGTCCTTGCGGGCGGGGTCGGTGCTCACGCTCGGGGTGCGGAGGAGGCTGAACAGTTCTTCGAGGAAGCGTTCGCGGTGGGCGTCGATGTACTGGTGGGTAGTCATGGTCTTGGGCAGCTGCGCGTTGGGCAATTGGAGGCACAAGGTAAGGTGCCGGGGGGATTGTGCTGTTCGGATTCCGGTTTTCGTCCTTGTTTGGCGGGGTGGGGGGCGGAAAATTTACGTGGGGCAGATTATTGCGCGGCCGCAGGTGCAAGGGGAGCTTGAATGGGCGATGTCAGATGTGTGATGTCTGATGTCAGATGTACAATGTCAGATGTTGCGGCAGGCCCGGCTCCGGACGTCTCGTCCGGCGAAATCTTGTCGGATCCGGACGTCTCATCCGGCTCGCTTCCTCGCAATTTGCGATGTCAGATCTTGCGGCACAACATTGTACATCTGACATCACACATCTGACATCACACATCACACATCACACATCCAACATCAACAAAACGCCCATCCCCCCCGCCTGCAAAGCCGCCAACGCCACCACCCACCACAGCCAGCCCGCCACGTCTTTTACCGTGAAATTGGGCCGGAGGACAAAGCGCTGCACCAGCCCCGAAAACAGTACCACGAGGCCCAAAACAGCCACCCCCGCGCTGGCCAGCGCCATCCCCAGCAGCAATCGTTGCGGGGAGGTCGGGTCGGGGTCGCCCAGCTGGTAGCCCAGCCCGAACGCCAGTACTGGCAACAGCAACGTGGCCAGCAGCCGCTCCCACCGGAAGGGCACTTGTTCCGTGCGCTCCACAATGAGGCGATCGGCAGCGGATAGCGTTTTTTCCGAGCTGAGCGGAAAGCCCCCCCGACCAATTGCCTCCACCAATTCTTCCACCCCGGAAAAACCCCAAAAGATCACCATCAGCGGCACATCCTCCCGGCGGTGGACCACCTGCACGCCCGGCGTCAAGACGGGGAACTGCCGGTAGCTGCGCACCATCACTACGTCTTCCGGCCCAAAACGGACCCGCCGCAGGCCATTGCTGATTTCCAACTGCCCCGTCCGCAGGCGCAATCTGCCGAAAGGCCAGGAACCGTTGGTAAAGCCGATGCGGGCCCCTCCCGTACGTTCGAGCGTGAAAGTATCGTTGGTCATGGATGTAAAAACTGGGCGACCAAAGTAAAGGGTTTTTTCCGACTACCGGACCCTCGTCAGCCGCGCAGTTGCCGGTAAGATCAACTGTAATACTTCCCCAACACCCATTCCCACACCCGGCCGGGCAGCAGGCGGCTGGCTACGGTACTGGCTTTTTGGAGGGGTTCGCCGATGACGTAGTAGGGCTTGAGCACTTCGTAGTTCATGATGGTGTACATCCGCTCGGCGACGGTGCTGGCGGCCATGCCGTGGTCTACGTTGGCGGCCATGCCGTCGTCGGCCTTGCGGTAGCGGCCCTGGTAGAGCGGGTCGAGGTCTTCGGCGGGTTGGCGGTACTGCGTGGCGATGGAGTTGGTGGCGATGTCTCCGGGGCAGACGGTGGCCACCTGCAGGTTGCTGTCTTTGAGTTCCATGCGCAGGCTATCGCCCAGGGTCTTCAGGGCGGCCTTGCTGGCGCAGTAGGCCGAGCGGTAGGGGATGCCCATGAAGCCAGCGATGCTGCCCACCAGCAAGAGGCGGCCGCGGGGGCTCTGCCGCAGGTGGGGCAGGGTAGCCTGGCAGAGGTTCCAGCTGCCCCAGAAGTTGGTGTCCATGATCCGCCGCGCTTCCGCCGTGGGCATGTGTTCGACGGGGCCAGCACCGCCGATGCCCGCGCAGTGCAGGACGATGTCGAGCCTTCCTTCGGCCTCGATGAGTTGGGCCACTGCGGCGTTCACGGCTGCGGCATCGCCTACGTCCGCCGGCAAGGCCGTCACCCCCGCCAGCGCCACGCTCCGCCGGCTCATGCCATATACGCGGTAACCCCGCTTGGCCAGCAATGGCGCTAGTGCTTCGCCAACCCCCGAGGAGGCCCCCGTTACCAATACTACTTCCTGTAAGCCCATTTTCTGCAATTGTGGCGGTAAAGTAAAGGAATTTCGGGCGGCTTGCACCGGGGAAGGGCCCGTGCAGGCACGCTTATCGTCAACTAGACTGATGATAAATAACCAGCATTGGAGGTTCAGACACGCTTAAGCCACAGAAATCGGCCTAAATTGCCGCTGTAATGCGTCACACCGCCAATTCACTGCGGAACTTTCTGTTGCTGTCGGGCCTGATCCTGCTGGTCCACACCCTGGTGCCGCACGTCCATACGGACCACATCACCGAACGCGGCGTGCCCACTTTATGCTCCCGCCAAAATGCCCACGCCAATTGGCTGGGCGTGTTGGCGGGCTTGGTGGAAGCGGATATGGGAGAAGATCACCTGGAGTACTTTTCTCCGGAAAAAGCCCCCGGTTTTTCCCTGGCAGCCCCCGCTTTTTCGGCCGCTTTGCCTCCCATTCCCAGCTGCTTCGTCAGCGAAGTAGCCGCCGGGTTTGTACCCGATCGCGTACGCCATTCGGAACAGCGTACGTGGCCACTGCAAGCGGGAAGCCGCCGCCAGGCCTCGCCGCGCGGTCCACCCACCGTCGGGTAGCCCACTTTCGCGCACTTAGCGCACCCTCTGCGCTGGCTCCGGCCAGCGATCGTGCTACCCCGGGTCGGCGCGCTGCTGGATTTTCGTCCAGCACCCCTTGCCCTCCCGCCATTCCCAAGTTTTTATGTTCGAAAGTATCATCAGGTTTTCCCTGGGGAATAAGCTGATCGTGTTGCTGGGCGTTGCTGCCATGGCCGCCCTCGGCATTTTCTCCGCTACGCGCATCCCGCTCGATGCCGTCCCCGACATCACCAACAACCAGGTGCAGATCGTCAGCGTTGCCCCCACCTTCGCCCCCGAGGAGGTCGAACAACTCATCACCTACCCCCTGGAGGCGGCCATGACCAATATCCCCGACGTGCTCGAGGTCCGCTCCATCTCCCGTTACGGGCTTTCCGTCATCACCATCGTTTTCGAGGAAACGGTGGAGGTGCTCCGCGCCCGGCAGTACGTCCAGGAGCAACTCAACGTAGCCGCCGGTGAATTACCCGAAGGGGTAGACACCGAGCTGATGCCCATCACCACCGGCCTTGGCGAAATCTACCAGTACGTCTTGACCGTCGATGCCGCCCACGCCCACCAGTACGACGCTACGGAGCTGCGTACCATCCAGGACTGGATCGTCAAACGCCAGCTCAACGGTACGCCCGGCATCATCGAGGTGAGCAGCTTCGGCGGCTACCTCAAGCAGTACGAGGTAGCCATTTTGCCGGACCAGCTCCGCGCCACGGGCATCAGCCTGGCCGAAGTCATCACCGCCCTGCAAGACAACAACGAAAACAGCGGCGGCAGCTACCTGGAGCGCGGCAGCTACTCCTACTACATCCGTACCGATGGGCGGGTCACCACGCCAGCGTCCATCGGGGCCATCCCCCTGGGCAATACCACCGGCCCACCCCTGCGCGTGCGCGACGTAGCCACCGTCACCACCGGCAGCGCCAAGCGCTACGGGGCCATGACGATGGACGGCAAAGGCGAGGTCGTCGGCGGCATCACCCTGATGCTCAAAGGGGCCAACTCCTCCGAAGCCCTGGCCAACGTCGAGGAACGCATGAAAACCATCCAGAGTGCCCTGCCCGCAGGCGTCAGCATCTACCCCTACCTCGACCGCGCGGCACTCATTGGCCGGACCATCGATACCGTCCGGACTAACCTCATCGAAGGCGGCCTCATCGTCATTTTCGTACTACTGTTGTTGCTGGGCAATTTACGGGCGGGCCTCATCGTCGCCTCTGTCATCCCACTGTCGATGCTCTTCGCCCTCATCCTCATGCGCTACTTCGGCATCTCGGCCAACCTGATGTCTTTGGGGGCCATCGATTTCGGCATCGTCATCGACGGAGCAGTCATCATCATGGAAGGCTTGCTGCACGTGCTGGCCGTCAGTTACGTCGGGCAAAAGCTGAGCCAGCCGGCCTTCGATGGGGTTGTACTGGCGGCGACGGGGAAGATTTACCGGGCTGCTGCCTTCGGTGTCCTCATCATCCTGGTGGTGTTCCTGCCGATCCTGGCCCTCGAAGGGGTGGAGGGCAAAACTTTCCGCCCCATGGCCCAGGTGGTCAGCCTGGCCATCCTCGGCTCCCTGCTGCTTTCGGTAACCTACGTCCCCGTCATGGCTTCGCTGTTCATCAAAAAAGAAATCCGGCCGGAAGGAGGGCTTGCCCACCGGATCATGGATTTTTTCGGACGGCTTTACCGGCCCGTACTCCGCGTCGCGCTGCACAGGGCCACCTTCACACTCGTTCTGGCAGGCCTGGCACTTGCCCTGTCGCTACTGCTCTTCAGTCGCATGGGTGGCGAGTTCATCCCCACCCTGGAGGAAGGCGATATCGCCATGCAGCAATCCATCAAGCCCGGCAGTTCCCTGCAGGAAAGCATTCACACCTCCACGCTGGCGGAGCGGATTTTGCTCGATAATTTTCCCGAGGTCAGGCACGTCGTCTCCAAAATCGGTACCGCCGAAGTGCCCACCGACCCCATGGCCATCGAAGATGCCGACATCATGATCATCCTCAAAGACAAAGAGGAATGGACGTCAGCCGACAACACCGAAGACCTCATGGCCCTCATGAAGGAAAAACTCGCTCCCCTCACCTGGGCGGCCTTCGAATTCACGCAGCCCATCCAACTTCGCTTCAACGAGTTGATGACGGGGTCGAAGTCCGACGTATCCGTGAAAATTTTCGGGGAAAGCCCCACCGTCCTCAAGGCCCAGGCGGAGTTGGCCGCCGACATCATCCGGCGAATTGACGGGGCGGGCGACGTAAAGGTTGACCAAACCGATGGCCTGCGCCAGCTCAACGTCCGCTACGATCACGACCGCCTGGCCCAGTTCGGCATCGATGTGCGCGCGGCCAACCAGCTCGTCCGGGCCGCCTACGCCGGCGAGGTCGTGGGCGCCGTCTACGAAGAAGAACGGAAGTTCGACCTCGTAGTGCGTCTGGATAAAGCGTACCGGGAGGACCTGGACCTGGCCCAGCTGACGCTGGCGGACCACCACGGCCGCCTCCTCCCCTTAAGCGAAGTGGCTACCGTGGAAGAACGCCTCAGCCCCATGCTGATCTCCCGCGAGCAGGCCCGGCGCTTCATCAACATCGGTGTCAACGTCCGCAACCGCGATGTGGCAGGGCTGGTGGAAGACATCCAGGCCCGGTTGGCGGAGGGGCTCGACCTGCCCCCCGGCTACGAGATCCAGTACGGTGGCACTTTCGAGAACCTGCGCAGCGCCCGGCAGCGCCTGCTCATCGCCGTGCCCATTGCCCTGGGCCTGATCTTTCTGTTGCTCTACCTGGCTTTTTCGTCGGCCCGCGATGCGCTGATGATTTTGGTGGCGGTGCCGCTTTCGGCCATCGGGGGCATCCTGGCGCTGTGGCTGCGGGGCATGCCTTTCAGCATCTCCTCGGGCATTGGTTTCATTGCTTTGTTTGGCATTGCGGTGCTCAATGGCATCGTACTCATCAGTGCCATTCGCCAGTTGCGGCAGGAGCGGGCCTTGGGCGTCATCGAAACCATCACCGAAGCCGCCACCACCCGCCTGCGGCCGGTGTTGATGACGGCGGCGGTGGCGGCCTTCGGCTTCTTGCCCATGGCGCTGTCTACGGGCAGCGGAGCGGAGGTGCAGCGGCCCCTGGCGACGGTCGTCATCGGTGGCTTGCTCTCTTCTACCTTGCTGACGCTGGTGGTGTTGCCGGCGCTTTACCGGGTAGTCAACGGCCGTAGTTTCCGGGGCGCGGCCGCAGGTGCCATGGTCTTGTTGTTAGGAGCAATGGGGGGCAATACCGGTCTCCACGCCCAGCCCATCGAAGACTTTCCCCAGCTGCTTGACCTCGCCATCGGCCAAAACCCTGAGCTGGCCAACCTGCGCCGGGAAGAGGCTGCCGTGGGACTGAACCGCCAGGCCATCGGGCAGTGGGCACCGCTGGAAATCGACTACCAGGGCGGGCAGATCAACGCCCGGGACTTTGACCACCTCATCAGTGCGCGGCAAAATTTCAACCACCTCTTCAGCCGGGCTCCCCGCGCCGCGCTGGTGGATGCCCAGGTGGCCGAAGTGGTCGCCAGCGGCCAATCCTTGCGCCGCAACCTGGCCTACCAGCTGGCCACGGCCTACGACGCCTGGCGCTACGAGCTGGCCCAGGTTGCCCTGCAGGATACGGTCTTGCAGCGCTACGCCGAGCTGGAGGGCCAGCTCCTTACCCGGCAGCGGGCCGGAACGCTCGGGGTGGTGGAGGAAGAACTGTTTCGCCAGCGCCTCCGCTCCGCCCGGCGCAACCGCGACCTGGCCGCCAGCCGGGCCCTGGCGGCGGAGAGCGAAGTGCGTCGCCTCGCTCAATTGTCCTCTACCCAGCACCTGCGACCGCGCCCCCTGGCCCTGCCCCTGCCCGTAAGCACGGCCCTACCCGCCGATACCAGCGCCCGGGAACAACAGCTGCGGGCCCGCCAGGAAACGCTGCGCCGGGAGGGCGAACTGGACCGCACCCTGAGCCGCCAGCCCCAGCTCTCCGCCGGCTATTTCGTGCAGACGCTGGAGAAAGAACTGGCCTTCCAGGGCCTCTTCGTAGGCCTGGCCCTGCCCCTCGACCGCCGGGAAAGCAAAGTCCGCACCGAACAACGCCGCCTGCAAGACGAGCAACTCAGCACCCTGCGCCGCAGCCTGTCCACACAACGCCAGCAGCGTCTGGAAGAACTGGACCGCAACATCCGCACCCTGCGCAGCGCCACCGAAGGTACCGACGCGGGAGCCACCGCCAGCGAAGACCGCCTCCTGCGCATCGCCAGCCTCCAATTTGCCGAGGGGGCCATCGATTTTCTGACCTTCCGCCAACTCAGTGATACGCTGCTGACGGACCGCCAGGAGCGCCTCGCGCAACTCCACCAACTCCATCAACTCATCCGGGAACAACAGTTCCTGACCAATACCCAATTTTAAGATGAAAGTGCTCTTTTCCCTCTTCCTGCTCGCGCTCTGCGTGGCCTGCGGGACCAGCCCGGAGCCGCCAGCCGAGGCCGCTGCCACCGCCGCTGAACCCACTCCCGGACTGGTGCAAACCGGTCCCCTCCCCGAACGCCAAATCAGCCACGAAATCGCCTGCACCGGTACCGTCGAAGTGCCGCCCACCGACCTCATTTCCGTACACGCCCGCACCCCGGGGCAGGTCTCTGACCTCCGGGTATTGCCCGGCGACTACGTCCGCAAGGGCACCCAGCTGCTGCGCATCACCAACCCCGAACTGATTCCCCGCCAACGCCTTTTGCTCGAAACCCGGGTCCAGCTGGCGGCCGCACGCCGGACCCTGGAACGCCAGAACACCCTCAACGCGGGCGAGGCCACCACGGCGGCCGCCCTGGACGACGCCAAAAGCCAGGTTGAGTTGCTCAACGCCACTTACACGGGCCTGCGCCAGGAACTGCTCCAATACGGTGTGGACGTCGACGGACTGGAAAAAGACGGTAGCTTCCAATCTTCCGTGGGGGTTTTTGCCGGCAGCAGCGGCTACGTCCACGCCGTACAAACCAACCAGGGCAAGCGGGTACTGCCCGACGACGAACTCATCGTACTGGCTGGGACGGACCACCTGCACCTGGAGTTGAGCGTTCCTTCCCGCGAAGTGGCGGCACTGGCCAAGGGGCAACGGGTCACCTTCCGCCTGCCCTTCAACGGGGCGGAGGGCGAAGCGAGCATCAAACAACTCAACCCCATGGTCGATATGGAGACCGCTACGCTGAACGTCCACTGCCACTTCGTAGGGGAATTACCCGATGGCATCGTTCCCGGCCTTTTCCTCAATGCCACCATCCTGACGGGCGAACGGACGCTGACGGGACTGCCCCTCTCGGCCGTCACCAGAGAGGGCGAGCAGTATTTCGGCTACCGCAAAAGCGGGGATGGGCTGACCAAGACCTTGCTGGCCGATGCCCGGCTTTGGGATGATTTCGTCGCCTTCACTCCGCCCGTCCCGGCGGGAGAATGGGTGACGGCCGGAGCCTATTATCTGGAAGAGTAAGCCGGGCTTTCCACCGTGAATTACCATGCAGCCGGGGGCATATGGGTGGCCCCCGGCTCCTTTGGCCAACGTAAAGTGCCGTAATTCCGTACGGCCTTTCGGAGGAAAACGGGCGCTACTGACGTGGGCAAGCCTTACCTTTGTGGCAGGTGCATTTTAGATCTCCCCCTCCCCCAAATTACTCCGTAGCAAACTAATCTTATGGCTAGTCCTGAAAAAGCCCTCGAAACTACCTTCAACGAGAAAGGCGAACTCATCAGCCCCGTCCTCCCCAATGGCGTCAAGAATTTCCTGATCGACATCGACGGAACGATCTGCGACGACATCCCCAACGAGGAACCCGAGCGCATGGGCACTTGCCTGCCTTACCCCGATGCCCTCCGCATTGTAAATAAATGGTACGATGAAGGCCACATCATCACCTTCTTCACCTCCCGCACCGAAGAGCACCGGGAAATCACCGAAGAGTGGCTCACCCGCCACAATTTCAAGTGGCACTCCATGCTCATGAACAAGCCCCGCGGCGGCAACTACCACTGGATCGATAACCACATCGTGAAGGCCACCCGCTTCAAAGGAAAGTTCACCGACCTCGTGGTGAAAAACCGCGACGTTGAGGTATTTAAGGACTAAGAGCTTGTCTGGAGTTTTTAAGGACTGATAATCAATGACTTACGGTTCTGGCTAGACAAAAGATTGCGCGCCTAGTGCACTACGTAAGCCATTTTTTGTGACGGCAGGTTCGTAGCACGAAGTACTGCGTAGCAAACTGCTTGATTATCAGGAAGTAAAAATTTAGACAAGCTCTAAGGACGCGCGAATAAGTAGTGGCCCTTGTTGGCACCACTACTTATTCGCCAATCCGCATTCTGACGCTTAGCGGGTCAATTCCCGCTTCCAGAGCAAGCTGCCGTCGGTAGCGAAGACTTCTACGGTGAGGCGGCGCTCCCGGAGTGGCCCGGCAAAGCTGAGCAGGCCGAAGTTGTGCCTCACCTGGAGGGTTCCCGCTACGCGGTTGTTGTTTTGTTCGTCGCGGCTGCTCCCCGTTCCGGCCGTCAGGCTGGAGATGGTCAGGTCGTAGACCATCTTGCCATTGGCAAGTTTTAGTTGGCTCATCTCGGTGTGGTGACGGTCGCCGGTCAGGAAAACTACGCCGCTGATGTCTTCCTCGGTGATTCTGCGCAGGAGGTATTCCAGTTCCGCCGGGGCGAGGTTTACGTAGGTTTCGCTGCCGCCCCGGTGGGTGTTGAGTACCTGCCCGCCGATGCAGACCATCTTCCAGGGGCTGTCGCTGGAGATGAGGCTTTCGATGAGCCATTCGAGTTGTTGTTCGCCGAGCAGGGTCTTGTTGTCGGGCCGTTTCTGGTCGTTGGGGGTGCGGAAGGAGCGGTTGTCGAGGAGGAAAAAGTCGGTATCGTTGTAGCGGAAAGTGCTGGTGATGCCGCCGTTGCCGGGCAGCCCGCTGGTGAGGTTGCCCCAGAACAGGTCGAAGGTTTCTTTGGCCAGTTCCTTTTGTACCCAGGTGCGGTCGGAGTTGTTCGGGCCGTAATCGTGGTCGTCCCAGGTGGCGTAGTGGTGGGTGCGGGCCAGCAGGGCTTGCATCTCGGGCAGGGCACGGGTGTGGCTGTAGCGGTGGAAGTAGCCGGTGCGGGTGTACCAGTCGGGCTCCCGCAGGTACATGTTGTCGCCCAGCCAAACCATCAGGTCGGGCTGGGCCCGGTTAATGCTGGTGAAGATTTCGTATTCGCTGCCGTAGCCGGCACCTGGGCGGTCGTACTCGGGCTCGTTGACGTAGGTACAGCTGCCGAGGGCTACGGTGAAGTCGGGCGGATCCTGCCGCCAGCGCCAGATCGGCTGGGCCGTAAATGCAGTGGGGTAGGGCAGGGCAATGACTTCGCCATTAATCTCTACCTGGTAGGTGTAATGCTGGCCGGGCAAGACGCGGTCGGCCACCAGTTTAGCCACGTGCGCAGTTTGGGGGAGGGTCATCACCGGAGCGGTGCGGTAGCTTTTGCCCAACGAATCGGTGTAGACGATGGCCACCGCTGCGGGCTCGGTGGTTTGGACCCAAATCATCACCTCCCGTTGCTCACAGTAGCCAAGCATGGGGCCCGCTTTCAGGAGCCCTCGTTGGGCGCTGCCGCAGGTGCAAAGGAAGGTCAGGAAAAGCAGGGTAAGAAGCGTGCGCATAAGTTCACAGTTTTCGTTTCGCCGCAAGTTATACCGCACCCGCCAGCGTCCACGTCTTTTTTATGCTATGTTTTTGCGCCCACCAGGTTAATTGTCCTGCGCAATCAGCCCATACCGTGCGCCAGCCAGTCCAGTGCGACAGCTCATTCGCTCATTCACCCATTAACTACGCTGCTGCCTACGGCGGTCAATCCTTCCCCTCCCCCCACGGTCATGGGGTTGCTATTTCCAAAAAAATCACCGTAACATTCCCTACCTTGCGCCCGGGATGTTTACTTTTATCCGTGGTTTCCGGCTGGCCGGTCTTCCCAACACCTCCATTCCCTCAAGATACGCGGTTGTCAGTCGGCAAAGAACCGTCTGACGGCAACCCTTTGAGAAAGCTTTCTGACATACCATATTCTCGCCCCTCGCCCCCTTCGGACGAGGGGTTTTTTGTGCCGGTTCGCCCCGCCCCGCTCCTCCGTCCCCGCTCCCGGCACCTGCGCCCGCGCCCACCAGCTTTACTTTTCCAGGGTTTTGGCATCTTTTTTGAAGCCATCGAAAAATTCTTTGAAGGTGTCGAATTCCCGCCGCCAGCTCAGGCCGGTGCCCACCTGGAAACGCCCCCCGCTGGTGATGTCCGGCTCGTAACGCTGGTACACCCGCACTTTCAGCGAGCGTGCATCATTGAGGATGTATTCGAGAACGAAGTCGTTGCCGACGAAGGTTCCCGAGTTCCCCAGGCCGCTCAGTTGGTTGTTGTTGAGCAGGCTCACGTCGCCCCGCACCTTGAGGCGGTCGTTGATGTCGCGGCTGAAAGAGAGTTCAAAGGCAGAACTGCGGCCGTCGTTGGTGGTGTTGAAGGCGGAGTTCCGGTAGCTGCTGTACGCCAAGTCAAAATCAATGGTCGAGATAAAAGCCTCTTCGCCGAAGGCGTCTTTGAGCAGGTCTTTGATGAGCAGGCTGACGTAGGTGGAAAGCCACTCGGAGAGCGTGTTGATGGCCGCGTCGGAAATGCCGAAGGAGAGGTCGGAAGGCAAAAACTGCCCGGCGACGATGAGGCCGAAGACCTGGCGGTTGAGCTCGTTCTGGTCGAGCAGCAACAGGCGGCGTTTGTTGTTGGCGTAGCGCTCCAGGTCACCGTCGAGGTTGGGGAAGTTGAGGTCGAAGTTGATGTCGGGCTGGGTCAGCAGGCCACTGAGTTTCAGGGTCAGGTCTACGTCGGTCGCCTTGCGGGCATTGGTGGTGACGGCGTTTTCGGTGCCCGATTCGTTGATGAGGTATTCCTGGATGAAGGGCAGAATGGGCGTTTTGAGGTTTTCGTAGTCGGCCTCAATGTCCAGGGTAGCGGCAAAAGGGTCTCCCGTCCAGGTGACTTTACTGCCGGGCCGCACGGAGAATTCCTTATTGATGATTTTCTGGAAGGTAAACAGGTAGCTCCCTTCGGTGATGTAGTAATCGCCGTACATCTCCAGTTCCCCGTCGCGGGGGATGTTGAGCTGGAGGTTGCCGTTGCCCTGGCCGCGGAGGATATCGCCCACCTCTTCGTCGAAGATGATTTCCCCGATGGCTTCGTCGCGCACGGAAAGGTCCATGCGCAGGCTGACGCCGGTGGGTTCTACCGCCGTGGGCTGCACTTCTTCGGTGTATACGCCCCGGTTGACGAAGCGGACGTTTTCAATGGGGCCGGCCTCGCTGCCGTAGCTGACGGGGATGGAAAGCCGCGAACCCCGGCCTACGGTGGCGGCTACGTAAATGTCGGGTTGGCGGAAAGTGCCCGTGAATACCACGCGGCCCGTACCCAGGGCCGTACCGTAGAAAAGGGGATTGAAGCCCGGCTTCAGGTCCAGGGCCAGAAATTGTTCGGTATCAATGCGGGCGTTGAGTCCCAGGTTTTTAAGCCGGTCGTGGGTGATGCCCCCGGTAACTACGGCAGCGTTGCCGAGGCGGTCGATGAGCCGGGTGTTGGCCAGGTCGAAGAGGGTGTTGGTGATGTTGACCCGGCTCTGGTAGAAGCGGTAGCGGGTCTGGAGATAGTCGATGGTGAAGGCTCCGCCCAGGGCGTCGATGTAGCCGCTGACGTCCAGCTGGCTGGTGGGGCCCACCATGTTGAGTTTGGCATTGAACAGGCCGGTGATGTCTGACACCGATCCGCCCACCCAGTAGCGCCCGATGTCGAGGGGGTAGCCGTTGATGCCTACGTTGAGGTCGAGGTAGTTTTTACGATCCCGTGCGCTGCTGGGGTTCTCGGTCAGGTCGGCCAGGTTGTAGGTGGCCTCGGCGATGATTTGGGCCGTATCCCGGTTGAGGTTGAGGTAGGCGGTGAGTTTACTGCGGGGGTTGGGGGCGGTCAGGTCGAGGCTCAGGTAGCCGTAGTCGTCGCCGTTCATCAGAAAGGTATCAGAGCGAACGTTGGCCCGGATGCCTTCCTGCTTGAAGACGTTGGCCACGGACACGTTGATGTCTACCTCCCCGCTGAAGTTGAGGGCTTCGTAGGCCCAGAGGGAGTCGATCAGGCCCAGATCCAGATTAAGGATGTCCAGGTTCAGTCCGTTGTTGCCCAGTTTGTTGAGGCGGATGGTCCGGCGGCCGCTGCGGAGGGAGAAGTTTTGGGCATCGATGTACTCCGGCCCGAAGGTGAGGTAGTTCCCCCCGCGGATCTGCCAGCGTTCCTGGAAGATTTCCAGCACGGATTCTTCAAAGCTGAGGCGGTAGTTCTGGCTGTCGGGCAAGGTCAGCAGGCCGTCGAGGTTGATTTTGTCCAGCAAGACGTTTTCCTCCGATCCGCCGTAGGTGATGCCGAAGTTGATCAGTTCATCGTCGATGAGGCTGTTGAGGGTGACGCGGTTGAGGAGGTGCTTGCCGTTCGAGAAGGTGGAGTCCACGGAAAAGTCCAGCTCCCCCTCACCCTTACTGCCCTGGGTCCGCAAGACGAGGTCAACCATCCGGAGGTTGCCAAAAGAGAGGGCTGGCGCGAGCAGTTCGGCCTTGAGCTCGTCGATAAATCCGTCGTATTCTCCGCTCAGGCTGATGTCCTGCAAGCTGCCGAGTTGGGGATTGATCAGGCGGTTGAGCCCACGGGAGTTGAGGACATTGAAAGCAAAGCTGAAGCGGTTGGGCGGCGGCACCCGGCGCGGTGCTTTGATGCGCAGGCGGTGGGCCCAGCTGGGATAGTAGGCCAGCAGGTAGTTGGTCAGGCTGCCCGTAACGTCGTCCAGGTCAAAGCGGCCCACAATTTCGCCCGTAGCAATGTCGCTTTCCAGTTTTACCACCTTCTGCCCTTTCGCGTTAAAGTTGGAGTAGGCAATCAGGCTGTCGATGTCAATGTTGACGGTGTCGAGCAAGACGTTGAAGCTGTCCAGTTCCACCCGGCCTTCCATCTGGCTGAAGTTGGAGCCGAGGAGGTTGAGATCGATGTTGCCCGAAAGGGCGATGGGCCGGGTGCTGAGGTTGAGGGCCAGCAGGTCAAATTCCCGCAGGTTGGCGTCGAAGTCGAAACTGGGTACGGAATCCCGGAAGTCCAGCTGGCCCACGAAGTTGAGGTCGATGTTGTCATCGGCGATCTGGAAAGTTCCGTTGAAGAACTTTTCCTCCAGCCGTCCGTCCACCACTGCATTGTGGTAGGTGTAGCCCCGGAAGTTGAATTCCTGCACCGTAGCCGTCAGGTCGGCCTTGGCGGCAGCCGCCTCCAGGCCAATGCCGTTTTCGATGGCGCCGTTGAAGGTCACCAGGCCAAATTCCGGGTTCTGGGTCCAGGTGCCCAGGTCGAAGTCATTCAAGGCCAACTGCCCGAGATAGCGCGCTGGCTGCCGTTCGTCAATGACCATGGCCATGTTGAAGTTGGCCCGCCCGATGTCGGTACGCAGATCTCCCGTTGCCACAAAGTCGGTAAAGAAGCCGTCAAAGCGGCCCCGGAAGCGCAGCCCGCCCAGACGGTCGAAGTTCTCCGGCGGGTCGAGGTCGGGAAACAAGCGCCGCAGCGTACGCATGTTGGTGCTCAGGCGCTGGAGGTCGAGGTTCAACGATTCAGAACCCCGCTTGGCCAGGTTGCGCGAACCAAAACTGCCAGCCAGACTGCTGTAGGGATCGAGCGAAAGCACCACGTCGCGGCCCCGCAGGTTATTGACCGGCCCACTGAACCAGCCGCCGATGTTGATCTTTTGTCCCCGGTTTTCCCGGAAAAAGGGGTTGAAGCGCAGGTTGCGCGCAAAGTAAAGAATGTCCCGCAC
Organism: Neolewinella lacunae; assembly: GCF_014349155.1. Lineage (GTDB taxonomy): Bacteria > Bacteroidota > Bacteroidia > Chitinophagales > Saprospiraceae > Neolewinella > Neolewinella lacunae. The sequence goes on along the minus strand of NZ_JACSIT010000154.1, from coordinate 102,604 downwards.
CGCCACGTCGCTGTTCTTCACCCGGATGTCCATGCGCACCTCGTCGTTGAAGTCCGACCAGGCATTCCACCCATTGCGGAAGGTGAAACGCAGACTGTCGGAAAGGTAACTTTCGGCGGTAACGAGCTCCAGGTCGTAAAGCTGCAATTCCGTTCCGGTGATTTTAAGGTCCTGCACACTCAGGCGGTCGAGCACGAAGCCCGACTTCTCCTCCAAACTCAGGTGTTTGAGCGCCGCCTGGAAGGCACCGTTGTAGAAATCGACTTCGGTCAGCTCCAGATCGACGTTGGAAGTGCCCAGCCGCGCGAAGTCCACCGCCGTAATATCGGCCACGTCAATGGGGTCGCGGCGGAAATTATCGAGCACGTAGCTGCCGTCAATTACTTCGATGCTGTTGGCCGTGATGTGCAGGTAATTGGTGTCCCCCCGCTCCTGCACGAGGCTGTCCATCTGCCGCAGCACCTCCGGGATGGGGCTGGGGGCGAAGGTAGTCTGCCGCACCAGGGGTTCGCGCAACTCTACGCTGCCAATGCGTACCTCCCGGTTGGGCAGGTCGAGATCGTCCATGCGCAGAATGCCGGAAAGGAGGCTGACGTCGAAGCGTTGCCCTTTGACACTATCGTTTTGGATGAAGGTGATCCGTTGCAGATCAACCCGTTGCAACTTAAGGTTGAGGGGGTTGGCAGGTTCATCGCTGGTGGGGAGGAGTTTGCGCAGGGCAGTCGCCAGGTTGCTTTCGGCGTCGCCCAGGTCGCGGCGAATCTGGAAGCGGGTATCCGCAATGAGGATGCCTTCAATTTTGAGCCCCGAAAAGATGCTGAAGTCGGCCTCCAGGTGCTGGCTGTACAGGAGCGTATCGCCGTATTTGTCTTCAATGAAAAGCCCGTTGATGGTCAGTTCGTCCAACCAGGAAATGCGGACCTGCTCCACTTCCACGCGGGTTTCCAGGGCAGCGCTGAGGGCTTTGGTGACGCGGCCCGCCAGCCAGTCTTGCACGGGCTGCCACTGGAAAAGCAGAAAAAGGGCGATGGGGACCGTAAGGAGCCAGAGAAAGAGCCGCCGCGACCACTTCCAGGCCCGGCCGAAGCGGCGGGGCTTTTTGCTTTCCTCAATTTGCGGCGTTTGTTGGTCCATGCGCTTCCGGGCGCGAAAATACACGTGTCAGCTACTGGAAACGCGACCGCCGGGGCTTTAGTTAGTCATTTGCCCGCATTCCCCGCCTTTTAGGATGGCGTTAACAGCCGGAGGGCGTTTTTTTGGGTCGGCCCTTGCTCCTCCAACGGGGTGGGCACCTGCGGCCGCGCCCCCTTAACCCTTCCCTACGGCCAAAACTGCCAGATGAGCTGGTTGACGAAAAAGAAAAGCACCAGGTAAATCCAGAGCGCATCGAGGAAATGCCAGTACATGGTGAGCAGGCGCAGGTTGAGCCGCTTGGCGGGATCGGAGAAGTAGACGAGCACCGAGACGGGCTCCTTCATGTACTTCCGCGCCCGGTACAGAAAAACCCCCAGGAAAGGGATGCCGCCGATGACGTGGGCAAAGTGCAGGCCGGAAATGACGTAGAGGTAGCCCGCCGAATTATCAGACGTGATGTAAATCTGCTGGTTGAACAGCTGGTACCAGGCCAGACACTGCATGCCGAGGAAGAAAAAGGACAGGCCCAGCGTGTACCACAGCATGCGCGTGTAGCCCGCCGTATCGTCGGCCAGGTAAGCCCGCCGCGCCAGGATCATCGTGTAGCTGCTGCCCAGCAGAATGGCGGTGTTGAGCAGAAACAGCAAAGGCAGCTTAATGGGCGGCAGGTCGCTCTGCACCCGGGTGTAGACGAAGGCGGCCGTCATGGCCAAAAACAGCATCGTCAGGCTGGACAAGAGCAGGGTAAGGATGACGTTTTTGGGGTGGAAGACGAAGGTGTCTTCCTGTTCATCCGTCACGGCGGGAAGCTCGTAGGGGCGGTCTTTCATGGTTTTTTTTGATCGGGGGAGGCAGAGGGGTTGGCTGCTTTGGGCCGCTGTCGCTTACAACGTTCGGAACAGTAACGCACTTCATCCCAAACGCGTTCCCATTTTTTGCGCCATGCGAAGGGGCGCTGGCAGACCGGGCATACCTTGGTGGGGAGGTCGGTTTTTTTGTGGGCCATGGGGCAGGGGCTTGGCCCACTAGGAGCGGTCTTTGCTGAGGGCGACAATCTTATCCATCACGGCTTCGGCGGCGGCGATTTTGGCGGCGTAGCTTTTGAGGTCGCCACTGCGCTGGATGGCCATGGCTTCTTCCATGAGTTGCTTATGTTCCTTTTCCAGGGCTTTTACGGGGTCTTTTTTGAAGAGGCCAAACATAGTTTACTGCTTTTGGGTACGTAACGGAGCGCGCCGCCAATGGTTGCGCCGCCCAGCCGTTCATCCTTACTCGCCGCCATCCATCGCCGGGCAATCCCAGACCCAGTCGGCCAGCGGCAGCCGGGGACCGCCGAAATTGAAGTGCCACCATTCGGTGCGGATGGGCAGGAAGCCTTGTCGGCCCATGGCGGCCTGGAGGAGGGCGCGGTTGGCCAGTACGGTGTCTGGCAAGTCAGTGGTAGTAGTGTAGGCTTCGACGCCAAAAAAATCGTAGGGCGTGCCCATGTCCAGCTCTTCGCCGCTGGCTAAGTGAACGATGGTCAGGTCAGCAGCCGCGCCGCGGCTGTGGAGGCTGCCGCGTTTGGGGTCGGCCACGTAGCGGGGGTCGGGCAAAACATCCCAGAGCCGCTGCTGGTAGGGGCCCGGGCGGTAGCAGTCGTAAAACTTGAGGCCGAGGCCCTGGGCCTTGAGGCTTTGGTGCACGGCCAGCAGCGCCCGCGCCACCGGGGGGCGGTAGAAGCAGCGCCCGCAGTCGTAGATCACCCGCTCCATGAAGTTGTTGGCCGTGGCGTAGCGCAGGTCGAGGCGCAGCGTGGAATCGAGGCGGATGATTTCCGTCCACTCCGTCGTGTCGTAATCGAAGGCGAGCGGCACCGCCACTTTTGGAGCGGCGGCGGGCGGCGGCAGGGGCACCGGGAAGGCCGCCTGTAAAACGGGGGGAGCTTCCGCCCCGGGACCCGCGCAGGCGGCCAGCAGGAGCAGAAGGAAAAGAGAAGCATAAGGCATGGGCTAAAGATAAAAGCATTGAGGAATTTATCCCGCCCCCACCGGAAGGTAATGTCGGGCTTCACCCCGACCCCGGTATTGTTGGGCTTCAGCCCGCCCCCCCCCTCGGGCGTCAGCCCGACGGCGACAACTATTTTCTCCCCCAAACCCTATCTTTAGCCCCGTTCAAACCCCGTCATCATGCGTCTTTTCCTTGGCTTTGTCCTTGCTTTCTGCCTTTTTTCCTGCGGTCCGCAGGTGCCGCCCGCTCCCGAAAACATGCCCGTTTTTTCGGAGCTTCCCCTGGTGCCCTTGCCCGTAGAAATGACGGCTGAAGCGGGTTACCTCTACTTTGGCCCTGCGGTGGAGGTAGCGGAATTGGGCGCGGACGCAGGTGCCGTGGAATACCTGAAGAGCAAGGGCCTGACTGGCCTCCCCCTCACCACCGCCATCGATTCTACGCTGGGTCTCCCGGCCGGCGGCTACCGGCTCAGTATCCTGCCCAAGGCCATCTCCATTACTGCCCCCGACGCGGCTGGCATCTTTAACGGCACCACTACCCTGGAACAAATCATCGCCTTCAGCCCCAGCACGGAGGTGGGTCACTTTTTGCCCGTGGGCACCATCACCGACCGGCCCCGCTATGCCTACCGCGGCTATATGCTGGACGTGGCCCGGACTTTCTTCGGCGTTGACACCGTCAAAGCCGTCATTGATCGCCTGGCCCCCTACAAAATCAACCACCTGCACTTGCACCTGAGCGACGACCAGGGCTGGCGCATCGAAATCAAATCCTGGCCCGCCCTGGCCGAAATCGGCGGCCGCTTTGAAGTTGACGGCACCCCCGGCGGCTACTACACCCAGGAGCAGTACCAGGACCTCGTAGCCTACGCCGCCAGCCGCGGCATGACCGTGGTGCCCGAAATCGATATGCCCGGCCACACCAACGCCGCCCTTTCCGCCTACGCTGAGCTGAACCTTGACGGCCGCGCCCGCGACCCCTACACCGGCACCCGCGTCGGCTTCAGTACCCTCGATGCCAATAAAGAAGTCACCTACCAGTTCGTGGAAGACGTCGTGCGGGAAATCTCCGACCTCACCCCCGGCCCTTACTTTCATCTCGGGGGCGACGAAAGCGCCGTTACGCCCCACGACGACTATGTGAAGTTCGTCCGCCAGGCCCAACAAATCATCATCAACAACGGTAAAATCCCCGTGGGCTGGGATGAAGTCGCCGTAGCTGGACTCGCCCCAGGCACCATTGCCCAACTCTGGAACCACGCCGAATACGCCAAGATGGCCCGCGCCTCCGGCAACCAGGTCCTGATGAGCCCCGCCACCCGGACTTACCTGGATATGCAGTACGACAGCACCTCCCGTATCGGCCTCCACTGGGCGGCCTACATTGAGGTTGACTCCGCCTACAACTGGAACCCCGCCGAGCTGACCGAAGGCATCACCGACGCCGATATCCTCGGCGTGGAGGCACCCCTGTGGGGCGAGACCATCCGCAACATCGAAGACATCGACTACCTCACCTTCCCCCGCCTGCTGGCCCTGGCCGAAATCGGCTGGACCCCGCAGAGCAAAAGGAACTACCCCGATTTTCTGCGTCGCCTCCGCGCCCACCAAAGCTGGCTCAAGGCCCAGGGCATCGGCACCTACGATACGCGGGTCTTGCAGTAAAGTTGACCCTGGGTTGGGGGAGGGGTGGAACTTAGCTACTCGCTGATTTTCAGAGGGTTGGATCGTAATGGTTTTTTAGTTCGGTAGTGGACAATACCTACTATCGAACTACAAAACTACCGTACTGCGTATCCGTTCAAAAAGTGGTGGGGCGGGGGCTATGTTTACTTGTGTCTAAATTGTGGGGAATGGACCAGCCACTTTTCAATGGAGGCTTCTAGGGTTTCCTTATGGGTTTTCAGTTGGTTGTAAGACCCCTCCCCCGTCCCGTGCGCTACGCGGCTGGCTTCGCCGGTCCCATGTGGGAGGGGTGCCCAGGAGCCATGATTTATTTTGTTTAAAATATTGATTTTCATCAGATTGTGCGTTAACTATCTTTGCATAAATAGTGCCTACCTCCTTCACTCTGGGTACTAAAAATATTTTCCTCAAGCACGAAAAATGACAAGAGAAGGTCACCCCTCCGCCTGCGGGGAGGGGAAGGGGGAGGGGTAAAACTAGGCGAACCCACCACTTTTTGAACGGATACCGTACTACCTCCTAAAGGCCGTGGAAGACCAGTTAGTTGTGATATTTGCATGCGCCTAACCTCTGCGTTAAGGTTACCGCCGGCCTCCTCTGGCAATAATCCGGGCGGCCCCAAAGTTGTAAGGGCAATTCAACAACTGGCCTATGCAGCGTGCAGTGCTGGCAGCATTTTTTCTCTTTCCGCTCTTCCTGACGGGGCAGACCCTGGAACGGGGCTTCGGGGTAGAAACCTTTATCCACCAGGGCAACCGCCGCATCACCGGTGGCGCGGGCGTTGTCTTCTCCGAACTGGAACGGCAAGACAGCCTCGAAAGCGGCCGCGGCGGCTACGGCCTGGGGCTGGTCTACGAAAACCGGGTCGATAAAATTGGTTTCACCACCGGCCTGCGCTACCTGCAAACGGGTTACGACGTACAAGAACAAAGCATCGGTGGGCTGGGATCGGGCCGGACCTTCGCCGAAACCGTCACCGCCCACTACCTCTCCGTACCCTTTGAGTTGAATTTCTACCAAGACATCCGGCCCAAAGACCGCGTCTCGTTTTCCCTGGGGCTCGCCGCCCACCTTCACCTGGCAACCAATACCGAACGTACCTCGTTCCTGGACGGCAATGAGGTAAGTCGCGAAAACATTGACCCCGACCCCAACGCCGTCTTCCGCTCGCCCGTCATCTCCCTGAATACCAGTGTTGGCTACGACCGCAAGCTGGGCGATAACTACAGCCTCCGCCTTCAGCCCAGTTTCCAGTTTTTTCTTCAGGGTAATTTCCTGGAAGACCCCGACCGGACCAACCGGAATTTCTACCAACTGGGCCTGCGCCTGGTGTTCAAGCGTTTGATTTAAGGGGATGTAGGGGCTTAGCACTTCGTACCCTGCGGTATGCTGCCTGGATTAGGTGCATGATCTTGGCTAGCCCCGGATGCCGGATTCGGCGTGCGGTGCTACCTTCGGTGGTGATTCCTAAGGCGGCGGGCGAGGCGGCTCAGGGAAAAACCCGGGGGCCGCACGCGCCAGGGTCAGTATTCCCTCACCCTTTACCCCCTTGCTCCTTTACCCCTTTATTCCTTGATTCCTTTACTCCCTAAGCGTGCAATCTGGCCTGCCGGGCGGCCAGGAGGCTTTCCGCCTCTACCCGCTCGGGGTCGGGGACGCAGCAATCTACCGGGCAAACAGCGGCACACTGGGGTTCTTCGTGGAAACCGACGCATTCGGTGCATTTATCGGGGACGATGTAGTAAAATTCATCGCTGATGGGAGCCTGCTCTGCATCAGGCTCAATGGTGTCCCCGGTTTGGATGGTGTAGGCGCTGTCCACGGTGGTGCCATCGGCCATTTTCCACTCCACTCCACCCTCATAGATGGCGGTGTTGGGGCATTCTGGCTCGCAGGCTCCGCAGTTAATACAGTCGTCGGTAATCATTATGGCCATGGGGAATGGACGGTGTAGCGTTCAAAAAAAAGCCGCCGGAGCGGCAAAATACTGCCCTTACAACACCCCGAAAGCAGCGGACGGTTGTAAGAAGCAGCGGCAAAATTAATCAAGTCCTTGCTTTTCCAACGTTTTTCTGCGTTTCTTCGCCCCCCGTTAGCGGTATTCGGTAGGGCCAAACGTGCGGAATTTCGCCAATCGACCACTACTTCTGTAGCGGACAATTTGCATAACTGGAAAAAAGATGTATCATTGGCAAACGGCAGCCGACGTGGTTGCCCCAGCAATCCGAACCCGACCCGAGTAAGGCCATAGTAGCGACCCATGGAAAGATATAGTGATGAAGACCTCGCGATATTCGCCGAGAAAATAAAAACAGAATACGCGCTCGCCAAAAACGAACTCGCCCTGCTGCGCGATCAGATCAGTGATTTGAGCGAGACCATGTCGGAAGGCTTTGGTGCCGATATGGGCGAAGACAGTGGTTCCGTCAGCCAGATGGAACTACTCAACGAGCAGGTACTGCGCAAGCGCGACCAGGTTCAGGCCCTCCAAAACGCCATGCTCCGCATCAAGAACAAGGTCTACGGCGTCTGCAGCGTCACGGGCAAGCTCATCGACCGCCAGCGCCTGGAAGCCGTACCCACCACCACCAAAAGTGTGGAAGGGATGCGCATGGAAGCCAGCGGCGAGCTTGACATGACTGCCCAGGACATTGCCCGCCGTGCCCAGGAACGCCGCGAGGGGCCCAATAAGATCATCTCCAAGATCAAAAAACCCCTGCCCCCGCCCCGCTCACCCGAACCAGCGGAGCGGAAAAAACCCGGCCGCAAGTCCCGCAAAACCGAGGACGAAGAGGACGACTTGTAGGACGGTAGTGTCAGGCTTTAGCCCGACACTCCTATTCTCCCCCTTCAAGCCTTCCGCAGGGTCAGTACCGAGATTTCCGGCAGAATGCCTACCCGGCCGGGGTAACCCAGAAAGCCCAGGCCGCGGTTGACGTACAAAAATTGCTTGCCCTCGCGGTAAAGCCCCGCCCATTGTTTGTAAATGTACTGGGCCGGACTCCAGCGGAAGCCGGGAATCTCGATGCCGAACTGGAAGCCGTGGGTGTGCCCACTCAGCGTCAGGTCAATGTCCGGATATTCCGGGCGCACCTTCGCGTCCCAGTGCGTAGGATCGTGGCTCAGTAGCACTTTGCAGTCGCAGTCTTCCGTCCCCGCGTACGCCTTCGGCAGATCGGCTTTCTGCGGAAAGCGGAGGGCCGCCCCCCAGTTTTCGACGCCCAGGATGGCGATTTTGTGGCCGTTGACGCTGAGCACGCGGTTGGCATCGCGCAACAACTGCCAGCCCAGGTCGGCGTGAATGCCGTAAAGCGCTTCCATGTTGGCTGCTTTCTCCGCCGGGCTTTTCCACTGCACGTAGTCGCCGTAATCGTGGTTGCCCAGGATGCTGAAGACGCCGTATTTGCCCCGTATTTGCCGGAAAATATCGACGTAGGGCAGCATTTCCTTGGCTTCGTTGTTGACGAGGTCTCCGGTGAAGCAGACGACGTCTGCCGCCTCGGCGTTGATCATCTCAACGGCGTGGTAGAGGGGGGCGGTGCGGGTCCAGCTGCCGGAGTGGATGTCGCTGATCTGTACAATGCGGAAGCCGTCCAGCCCCTCGGGCAAGCCCTCAATGGGCACATCTACGGCCATGCGGCGGTAGCGGTAGGCGTTGCGGACTACGCCGTAGGTCAGGGTGGCCAGCGGGACGCCCCCGGCCAGCAGTGCGGCCTTGGCCATGAAGCGGGAGCGGCTGCTGTCGCGCTCCGTAACCGGACTGATGCGGTTGACGAGCCAAGTAATGCTCCGCCGCAGGTCATCCAGCAGCAACACCAATACGATGGGGAGTTTGCAAATCCAGTGCAGGAAAAGGCCAACCCGCAGAAAAAGCTTCGTGGATTTTCCCCAGTGGTCGGCTACCTCAAAGACGTTGAGCAAGAGGAAGGTGAAGGCCAGGAGCGAAAAACCCCAGTACAACCCGTAGCCGATGCGACGCGTCGTTTTGGCGTAGGGAGACAGCCAGCTGCGGACCGCCAGAAAGGCGTACGCATCAAGGGCCAGGAGGATCGTCAGGAAAATAATCAGTCGGAGCACCACTATTGTATCAGGCTAGGCAGGGATAACGCCTGCCGGTGCGAATGTTTCATTTGGCGGGGTTAAATCGGCGGCCGGCAGTCGCGCCTTGCTCATTGTCCTGGGGGGAGCACCTGCGTCCGCGCCCGCTTATTCTATCTCCCCGGGCTGCGGAAAACTTAGGCTATCGAGGCCCAGGAAACGACGCGGGAAATCGGCCCCAACGAGTACCCAGGGCGGCTGCCAGAGGGCGTCTTGAAAGACCGTAACGCGGTGGGGCTGCCCGGCCGCGTACAAAATGATGGTGGCGTGGTAGCGGTCTTGGTGGGCAATTTCATCGAAGTGATCGGCGTAGGGCGCGTCCGCAGGTGCAATGAACGTTGGCGCGTGTAGTGCGGCGGCCGGCCCAGTGATGCGCCACAAAAAGCTGTCGCGCTGCCAGGCTACGATGCTATCCACCCGCGCCGGAGCAAGGCGCAGCAGGCGGCGTTCGCGGTAGTAGTTAAAGTCCAGGGCGGGCAGGAGAGGCCGGAGGGCGGCTTCGGGCAGGGCAAAGACGTCGCCGGTGGCCTCCACGCGCAGCAATGCCGGCCCCTCGAGCGGCCGGGCGAGGGCAAAAGTCTCTGCGCCGTGGGCCTCGGAATGCACCGTCAGGAGACTCAGCTCTTCGGCGGGGAAACGCTGTGCTACGGAGTCCGTCCGCAGCGCCGCCAGTGCCTCTACGAAGGCCTCGGCTTTCTCCGCCTGGTCGAGCACCTGGATGGTGCCCTCCCGTACCACCCAGCCGCCCGCTTCGTTGCGCGTTACGGTGAAGGGCTGAACGGCAGACCAGGGTTGGACGCTGACGCTGCTGATCTCGGCCGGGCTGGCCAGCAGTACGTGCTCGCGCAGCGGCCGGTCGGTGTAGGCCTGCCAATAGTACCAGGCGGCGTAGCCCAGGCAGGCCAGGAGGAGGATGGGGACGAGGGTGCGCATTACTGATCAGCCTGGCGGGTGAGGAAATCCTGGAGTTGCTGCATGGCCCGGGCGCGGTGGCTCATTTGGCTTTTTTCTTGCGTGCCCATATCGGCGAAGCTGCGGCCATCGCCCTCGGCGGGGACGAAGATGGGGTCGTAGCCGAAGCCTCCCTCCCCGCCGGGTTCCCGGGCGATGTGGCCCTCGCAACGGCCTTCGAAAAGGTGTTCTTCTTCGCCCTGGACCAGGCAAATGATGGTGCGGAAGCGGGCCGTGCGCAGCGCGGTGTCGCCCAATTCGGCCAATACCTTAGCATTGTTGGCCGCCGCACTGCGCTCCGGACCGGCGTAGTGGGCCGTATCCACCCCCGGGCGGCCACCGAGGGCATCGATCTCCAGGCCCGTGTCTTCGCTGAAGCAGTCGTAACCGTAGTGGTCTTTCACAAAGTGGGCTTTTTGCCGGGCGTTGCCTTCCAGGGTAAGGGTGGTTTCGGGGAGTTCTTCGTGGCAACCGATCTCCTGAAGGCTGAAAAAATTGTAGGCGCTGCCCAGCTGGGCGCGGATCTCGGCAATCTTATGGGCGTTGTTGGTGGCGAAGACCAGGCTGGACATGGCAAAAGGTTAGCGGATGGACAAAAGCGGGAGGCCGCATCAGGGGGCGAACATAAAGGAGGCCTTGATCGCTTGCCAGAGGGCGGCAGCAGGACCGTTGTTGCCCGCTTCCCTGGCCCGGGAAATGGCGGCGGCCGACTCCGCAATGAGGAAATGAACGCCCGCTACCTCCAATGGAAAGTAGTTGGCCACCTGAAAATGCAAGCCCAGGGCCGGCAGCGACTGCCCGAAAAGCATCACACGGTTAACGCCCAGGTGATGGCGCAGGGCCGCGAGGTCGAGCCCCCCGTCCTCACCTCTCCACTCCAGCAAATGGGCCTGGGTGGGCAGGTCGGTGTACCCCGCCGCCCCGAGGATTCGCTCAACGAAAGGCCGCTCCGCATCGTACACCACCAGCAGCCTGGCCGCAGGGGAGGGCGCGGTGGATAAGCGCTCCAAAGCGTCAGCCAACGCAGGTTGGCCGATCAGCCGGATGTGGGTATGCAGTTTCACCCCGGCAAGGTAAGAAGTTCTGCTTTGTCTCTACTGCCTCCGCCCCGGGCGAACAAGCCGGAGCTTGGCTCGTTTTCTCAGGTAAGTTCCCCACCACGCACAAGCCACCCACCCATGTCCGCCTCTCCCGCCCCGCTGCAAGCCCTTCTGGAAAAACCGACCGTCCACCTGGCCGGAACGGACGCCACCCTGCGCCTGCACCTGAGCCGGAACCTGCTCAACGAAATCCTCGCCGCCCGTCCGCCCGATACACCCGTGCAGGAATTGCTGCTGGATCCCGATGACGGCCAGGCCCACCTCCACCTGGAAGTACAAGTGCCGGTGCTGGGGACCGTCCACCGCAGAATCACCCTGCGCCCTGGTCCCGCCGTATGCTTTCCCGATCAACCCTGGCTGGAATTTGTCATCACCGACGGGTTCAAGCTCTTTGATAAGCCCATCCTGAAACTGATGCAGGGGCAAATCGACGAGCGCCTGCCCCGGGGCATCGAACTGAGCGCCGAGCACCTCCGGCTCCACATCCCGGCTTTGCTTACGGCGGCGGGCTACCAACCCCTGGTTCCGCTGCTGCACCGCCTGGAGATCCAAAGCGTCAGCAACCAGCTCATCCTTACCCTTCACCTCGTCGCCTAAGCACCATGCATCCTCTCCAGAAACATTTACAGGACACCCAATTCAAGGACCTTGCCGGCAGTCACCTCGCAGGCACCATCGCACTGAGCGACGAGCTGATCAACCTCGGCATCGGGGAATTCCTCGCCTCCCTCCGCACCCCTCCGGCCGCCGCCGCAGACCCCGGTAAAGCAGCCCGCGCAGACGGTCTCAACCCCGCCGCCCTGCTTGCCAATCTGGAAGTAGACCAACTGCGGTGGCGCACGGAACACGGGCGGAGTTTGCTGGATGTTAAGCTGCGCTTGACTTGATTTTTTGAACCACCTTCTTTCACCACTAAGGGCACTAAGTACACTAAGGGCACTAAGAGTTGTGTGACACGTGCTTAGTGCCCTTAGTGGTAGGCGGTCTAATCTAATGGGTTTAACCCGTGCGCGCTTTAGGGGCCTGGACCGCCTAGGTTGAGACCCTCTGGGTCGATCCAGCTAATCACGGTGCCCCCCTAGGTTGAGACCCACTGTGTCGATCCAGCTAAGTACATTGGCGTATTCTCCTACGACCCAGAGGGTCTCGACCTATTAAGCGCTTGAGCCTCCCCGGTTGGCCAAAGTGAGTACGGCTGCGGCCTGGCTAATTAGACAGCCTACCCTTAGTGGTTCAAAAAAAGGAGCGCAGCTCCCCATCTTAGTGTACTTAGTGCCCTTAGTGAACTTAGTGGTTCAAAAAAAAGGAGCGAAGCTCCCCATCTTAGTGCCCTTAGTGAACTTAGTGGTTCAAAAAAAGAGCGAAGCTCGTACCATAAAGCTGTTCAAAAATAGGAGCGAAGCTCCCAAACCCCAGTGGCAAAAAAACGAATGACCCGACCTCCCAAGAGAAGCCGAGCCATCCTTACACAGGGATATTCGTTTCTTTGTTTGGCCACTGAAGCGGCCGGAGAGCAATCCTTTATTGGAGGGTGAAGGCAACGCCCGCACCGAAATTAAATCCTTTAAAGCCCGTTTTGGCGTTGAGAACGGGCACGTCGTAGGGCTGGGTGAGGCTTTGTTCGTAGCGTCCTTCGGCGAAGACGGAGAAGCCCTGGGCGACTTCCGCTTTCACGCCCACGCCACCAAGGGCAGCTACGTGAAAACGCTCGTAGTTGATGGCGTCCAGGTCGATGTTGGTGGTCATCAGGTTAAAATCGATGATGGCCCGCGCGGTGGTGCGGATGTTGCCTCCCGTTGCGTAGCCCAGGCTGGCACCGCCGAATGCGTAGGGACGCAGGACACTGCCGGTAGGGACGTGGACCTGGGCCAGCAGTGGCACATCAACGTAGGTGAAGCGCGTTTTGGCCGTGGCGCCGAAGGGGAGGTCGAAGCCAAAGACTTCCACGCTTTCGTCCAGGCGCAGGCTGGTGCCCCGGCGGTTGATTTCCAGGCCGGAGCGGAGGCTGAAGACTTCGCTGACGGGTAGTTCCACGTACAGGCCTGCGTTGGTACTGGAGGCGCTGCTGAACTGATCGGAAAGGAGATCGAGCTGATCGTCGGTGCGCAGGTTGGATTGCCCGTAGGCGGCCCGGAAGCCGACGTTGACCTGAGCAAGTGCAAAGCCGCTGGCGAAAAGGAAAAGCAGGGAGACAAATAATGAGCGCATGGGTAAGTGCATTTGTTGTTTGCCGGGTATAACGCAGGGCGGCACCAGAATTTAGGTAGGGAATTGTTAAGGCCGGTTAAAGCTTGTTAAGGCGGGAGGTGCTTCCTCCTTTCTCCCTGTCCGTTCTCCCCCCTTCGGGGGGTTGGGGGGGAGCACCTGCGGCCGCGCCCAGTAGCACATTACAGAAATCGCGTTTGCCCACTACATCCTTTTTACCCTACCTTGGGAGGCGCAAAAAATGCGTCTGCTTATGCTAAATTTTTGCCGGGTACTGCTGGTCCTCATCGCCCTCCCCGTGGGCGCACAAAACCTGGATACGGTGCGGATTCCGGGGACGGAGGTCTCCTTCACCCTCGCCAGCCTGCCAGGCGGCACCTTCGCCATGGGCGAGGAAGGAACGTCCGTCACCCTTGCCCCCTTCGCCATCGGCACCCACGAGGTAACCCACGATGCGTACCGCATTTTTCAGCAGCGGGACAACGACAGTCCGGCGGCCGCCACCCCCGATTTTGCGGTTGACGCCGTAACGCGGCCCTCCCCGCCTTACCTGGATTTCACCTACGGCATGGGCACCCGCGGCGGCTTCCCCCAGGTAAACACCACCCAACAGGCCGCCCTGCGCTACTGCGCCTGGCTGTACCAGAAAACGGGCCAGTTTTTCCGCCTGCCCACCGAAGCCGAGTGGGAATACGCCTGCCTGGCGGGTGGCGATGCCCCGAGCCCGGAAATGCTGGGAGATTACGCCTGGACCTACGAAAACAGCGACGAGGTCTTTCATCCCGTCGGCCAGAAAAAACCCAACGCCTGGGGACTTTACGACCTGCTCGGCAACGTGAGTGAGTGGACGCTCGACGCGTACGCGGCCGATTATTTCGTCCGCATCGGCGCATGGCCCCAGGACCCCGTCATCCCGCCCACCGGCAAGCATTCCCGCACCGTACGCGGCGGCCACTACGATGCCGAGGCTGCCGAAGTAGGCTGCCGCGTACGCGAAAAATCCCAGGCCAAATGGCAGGCGCGCGACCCACAAATCCCGAAGAGCAAGTGGTGGAATGTCGATTCTCCTTTCGTCGGTTTTCGCCTGGTACGTCCGGCCGCGCAACCTTCGGAGGAGGAAATCCAGGACTTTTTCGCTACTTTCATCGTCGATTAAGCGAGTCATATACCATCGTCACCGTTTAAAATTTTAAGTCGAACCATGCCACAATCCAGACGCAGTTTCCTCAAAAAAACCACCGCCCTCGCTGGCGGCCTGGCCATTTCTTCCCAAATTGCTGCCAAGGCCTACGCTGGGGGCACCGACGTGATCCGCGTCGGCCTCATCGGCTGCGGAGGCCGGGGCACCGGTGCCGCTGCCCAGGCCCTGAGCACCACCCAAAACGTCCGCCTCGTCGCCATGTCTGATGCTTTTCGCGATCGCCTCGACGAGAGCTACCGCAGCATCCAGGGCCACCTGGCCGACAACGACTTGGACGCCGGCCGCCTGGCCGTCAGCGAAGAGCATAAATTCGTTGGCTTCGAAGGTTACCGCAAGGTGATTGAGCTGTCGGACGTCGTGCTGATCGCCACCCCGCCGGGTTTCCGCCCCGCCCACTTCGAGGCGGCCGTCAATGCCGGCAAGCACGTCTTCATGGAAAAGCCCCTGGCCGTTGATGCCCCCGGCGTCCGCCGCGTCCTCCAGGCCGCCGAAGCCGCCAAGGCCAAAAAACTCAACGTCGTCGTCGGCCTCCAGCGCCACTACGAGAAACTCTACACCGGCGGCTGGGTCGATATGCTCCAGAACGGCGTCATCGGCGACATCACCGCCAGCTACGTCTACTGGAACAGCGGCGGCGTATGGGTCCGCCCCCGGCAGGCCGGACAAACTGAAATGGAGTACCAGATGCGCAACTGGTACTACTTCAACTGGCTCTGCGGAGACCACATCAACGAGCAGCACATCCATAACCTCGACGTGGGCAACTGGGTAAAACAGGCCTACCCCGTCACCGCCTCCGGCTACGGTGGCCGTCACACCCGCAACGGAAAGGAACACGGCGAGATCTTCGATCACCACTTCGTCGAATACACTTACGCCGACGGCAGCAAGATGATCAGCCAGTGCCGCCACTGGAATGGCTGCGCCGATAAAGTGTCCGAAGGCTTCCAGGGCACCAACGGCTCCGCACCCCAACCCGGCAAAATCATGGCCAAGAGCGGCTACGTCCTGCTCGACCACAACAGCCGCAAGGACCCCAACCCCTACCAGGTGGAGCACGACGTCCTCTTCGAAGCCGTAGCCAAAGGCGATTACAAATTTGCGGACGCCGAAAACGGGGCCAAAAGCACTATGACCGCCATCATGGGCCGCATGGCCACCTACAGCGGGCAGGTCATCAACTGGGACGAAGCCATGGCTTCCAGCCTCGACCTCTCCCCAAAGCAACTCGACTTCAACGCGGAGCCCCCGATTTTACCCCTGCCCAGCGGCTTTTATCCCGTTCCCGTTCCCGGAGAGACCAAGGTTTTTTAGTTCACTAGTTTATTAGTTCATGGTTCATAGTTCATAGTTCATAAGTTACCGGAAACTACTGAACTATGAACTACTAGACTACTGAACTATGAACTACCGACTATTCCCCCTCCCCCTCGCGCTGTGTTTCCTGCTGAACTGGCTACCCGCCCAGCGCTACCATTTTACCCACCCGGCGATGGGGTCGCTCTTTGCGCTTACCGTCAGTACCGAAGACAGCACGGGACTGGCGGGGGCGGTAGCGGCGGCTTTTGCCCGCATCGATGCGCTGGAACAATGCCTGAGCGATTACCGTCCGGACAGTGAATTGAACCAGCTGCGGGGCAGTACGGGCTGGCGGGAGGTGTCGCCCGATTTGTACCACGTCTTAAGGTTCAGCCGGCAGCTGGCCCGGCGGAGTAGGGGAGCCTTCGATCCCACCGTTGCCCCCCTGACGAAAGTGTGGCGGCGGGCCTTCCGGCAGCAGGTTTTTCCTGCGCAGGAACAGATTAGTCGGGCGCGGTCGCAGGTGCACTGGAAAAACCTCCGGGTAGCAAGGGGAAGTCCACGCGTCCGCCTGCGCCAGTCTTTTGTAGCGCTTGATCTTGGCGGCGTGGGTAAGGGCTACGCACTGGATGCAGTGGCCCAGGTACTGCGCGAAGCCGGATTTTCGTCCTTCCTCCTCGACGGGGGCGGCGACCTCCTCCTCGGCGAACGACCTACGGATGCCCCGGGCTGGCGGGTGGCTTTCCCCGACGGTACGGTCGAAGAAGCCCTCATGCATACCGCCGTAGTCACCTCCGGGGCCGCCTACCGCTATCTGGAATGGGAAGGCGTGCGCTACAGCCACCTGATCGATCCGCGGACGGGCCTCGGTGTTACGCAGCAGCGGACCGTCACCGTCCTTGGCCCCGTCGGCATGGTGGCCGACGGACTGGCCTCGGCGCTCTCCATTGGCGAAGTCGATCTGGCCCGCCATTATCCCGGCTACCGGGTGTTGATCACTGAGCCCGATCCTTAATACCAAGCCATCGCATTTTCTCGGTCCTATTATTGTTGCAATAACCACCGCTCCGCCGCAGCCAAGGCATCTTCCGCCACTTCATCCGGCGTGATTTCCGCGCCGAACGCTTTTTTCAGGTGATTGGCGTACACCGAAATGGTGAGGTTCAGTAGTGCCCCATCGGGCATCGGGAACATGCTGTTGGCGGTGGAATATCCGCCCGTGGGTGCGCCGAAGCTCCGAAAGTTTTTTCTGCCGTGGAAAGCTACTGCGACTACTTCGCCTGAACTGGTCGTCTGCCCGCTGGTCAGCACGGCAATCCGTGGCTTAGGGCGGTGCAGGCGGTATTTGCCTTTGCTGAGTTGGCCCATTTCGCTGGTGTCCAGAAAGATTTTGTCCTTCTTTTTTATCCAGGCAGTGGCCTCGCTGCCGTCCGGGGCCATGAAATAGCCGAGCGGGCCGTCGGGCAGAAGGGGATGCAACCCCGTAAGCATCGGCCAGCAGTTGCCGCCGGTGTTTTCCCGTAGATCCACGATCCATCCCTTGGTGTTCGGGCCATCCAGGCGGACGATCAGGTTGCGTACGCTATCGGCAAAGTTGCGAAGGGTGGGCTCATGCCCGCTGTTGACGTGGGGGATGCGGAGGTAGGCGATGCCACTTGCGAGGCGTTTCCCCGTGGCTTGTTCAATGGGCTGCAGCTCCGAAGTCTCCTCTTCGCCATCCCCGGTCCCCGCCCAGGCGGCCGCCGTAGCGGGGTCGATGAATCCCGAGTGTTTATTCACGCGGCCAAGGATGTAGCGGATGGCGGGGTAGGTTTCCGCAGGGGTGGTGGCTCCGGCGGCCAGGCGATCGGCCGTCCTGCGCAGGGCCGTCCAGTCAAAACGCTCGCGGTACAAAACCTGTTGGCTGACGAGGTGGAAAAAGGTGTCCAGATAAGACCGGGCGGCGGGCTCCAGGGAAACGTCGGCGGGAGCGGGCAGGGCTTGCCAGGTCAGGTCGCTGAACCAGGCACTGCCGTCCCCGCCGGTTAGTTGGCAGCCAATTCGCACGGAGTCAATGCGGTCATCGGCGATGAAGTCCAGGCGCACGGCGGTCCAGGGCGCGTCGCCCCGGATGGCAGCGGATTCGGTGTAGTTGAGGGCTTGGCCATCCACCCTGCCGTAGGCGTACAGCGAGGCACCGTTGCCTTGCACGCCTTGCGTTCTGATGCGCCCGGTGAGCCTGAAAATCGCCACCTCCGGCACGCGGGGCAGCGCCACGGTTTGGCATACCGCACCACTTTCGTAGGCGCTAAAGGGAGCGGTGATGTGCAGGCTGCGCCCACTACTGCCTTCTTTTTCCACCGTTTGCGGAGGATTGATCATCCGGAGGCTCTTCCACCCGGCCAAATCGGGAAGGGCGAAATCCAGATTGTTCCATTCCTGGGCAGTGAGGGGAGAGACCAGGAGGAAAAGCGCCAAAAAAGAGAGGAAAAAACGTCGCATGGCAAGGTGGTTTGTGCGAAGATCGGGGGGCAGTGGACCTGCCCCGCGCTGCTTTTCGTGAACCCGGGTATTTTTTGGCGCGAACGCGGGTGCAGGGGCTGAAAATCCGAGCAATGCGGGGAGGAAACGGGAAGTTGACCAGCTTTCGGGGGCCGCGCGGACGGGAGATTCAGGCGAGAAAAGGCAGCGAAAACGAGTGGACCACGGTAGTGGGCTAACTTTGTTGCCGTGGCGCAGAAGAACTCGCTTTACTGGGCATGCCAAATCGGAGGCTGGGGCACCGTCGTCCTGTTTTGGTTTTACTACGAAATAAGGGACCACGGGCCTGGCGCCATGCTGTGGCTGATCCTGCTCGAAGGGGTCGGTCAAATCCTGGTGACGGATGCGTACCGGCGCCTGGCCCACCGCAGGGGCTGGCTCAAACTGCCGGTGTTGCGACTGCTGCCAGTGGCCTCGCTGGCGTGGTTACTGCTGGTTGCCCAGTACCTGCTGATGGCCTACCTGGTTTTTAAGCTGCGCTACAGCGGGTGTTTTTGCGGAGATGTTTTGTTGGGTGTGGTTAGTGGGGGCGTACGGTACCACGCGATTTGGTTATTGGCCTTTCATCTCTATCACTTCGCCCGCCATTCGGCCGCCACCGAAGCCGAAGCCGCCCGCCAGGCCCAGTTGGCCACCGAAGCCCGGCTAGCCAAACTCAATGCGGAACTGAACCCTCACTTTTTGTTTAATGCCCTGACCGGCATCAAGGCCCTGACGCGGGAAGACCCGGCCCGGAGCCGCGCGGCCATCGATCGCCTTGCCGAACTTCTCCGCTACGCCCTCCGCCAAAGCGACCAGCCCACCGTACCCCTCGCCGAAGAGATCGCCACGGTAGAAAGTTATCTGGCCCTGGAAAAAATGCGCCTCGAAGACCGCCTGCAAGTAAACTGGGCGCTTCCCCCATCCCTCGACCCTTTCCGCCTGCCCCCCATGGCGCTGCATACCCTGGTGGAAAATGCCGTCAAACACGGCATCACCCACTTGCCCGATGGAGGCACCATCTCCATTCTCCTGCACGACAAGCGCAGTACCTGGAGCCTTGAGGTTCAGAACGACGGCCGGTTTCAGGTCCTCCAACACCAGGGCACCGGTTTGCGTAACCTTCGCCAACGCCTCACCCTCCACTACGGAGAATCGGCCAGTCTGGAGATCGGGCCCGGGCCAGCGCCCGAAACCACCGTGGCCCAATTAATTTTCCCCTCTTCCGTATGACCCCACTACGCTGCCTTTTGATCGACGACGAGCGCCTGGCCAGGGTAGAACTGCGGGCCCTGCTGGAAGAACATCCCGGAGTAGAAGTTCTGGCCGATACCGGAACCCCCGCCGCCGTGCCCGACCTCGTCACCCAATGGCGGCCCGACCTTATTTTTCTGGACATCAACATGCCCGCATGCAACGGCTTTGAATTGCTCAGCCACCTGCCCAGCTGCCCACCCGTGGTTTTTGTAACCGCCTACGAAGAATTTGCCCTCCAGGCATTTTCCGTACACGCCCTTGATTACCTGCTGAAACCCGTCCAACCCGCCCGCCTGGCCGAAACCCTGCGCGTAGTCCGGGAGCGCCTGCACGCCGAGCGGGGGCAGGACCGGAAAATTTTCATCGCCACCGCCAAAGGTGGGCACTACCTTGCCCTTAACGAGGTGTTTTTGATCCGGGCCTACGATCATTACCTGCGTTTGTATTCGCCAGGGGGGACGGATTTGATCCACCACGGGTTGGCCAGTTTTCTCGCTACCTGCCCGGAGCACGAATTCTTCCGCGCCAACCGCTCGGAAGCCATCCGTATTGCTGCAGTAGTGGGCACCGGGCGGTTGAGTCGGGGCCGCCTTCTCCTGGAGTTGCCGCAAGGGCACCGGGTAAGGGTCTCCGAAAGCCAATCCATCCTCTGGCGGAAAAGAAAGTACCCCGGCGGCGAGGAATAAAACGGACGACCCGCCAGGGCCCTGCGGCAGGGGAAGTTCTTCATCCACCCCGCGTAGCCCAAACCCCCAGCAAAGGCCCCACCGCCAGCAGGGGATAGACGTACCGCAAATCCACCCCCGCCAGCAACTGGATACTGACAATGGTAATGGCAAAACCCAGGCAATTCACCAGCGTCAACGCGCTGCCTTTCTGGCTCGGCTCTGCCCGCTGGGCAACCAGGGTGGAAAATTGAGGAGAATCCGCCGCCACCACCACGCCCCAGCCCAGCAGGTAGGCCAGAAAAAGCCCGGGCGGCAACCACGCTAAGGCCAGCGGCAAGGCCAGGCAGCAAAGCCCCGACGCCAGCAGCGCTGCACGCGCCGTACCCATAGAACCGTACCGCTCCGCCACGTAGCCCCCCAGGACGCAGCCCACTCCGCCCGCCGCAATCACCCCAAAGGTCACCAGGGAAGGAGACCAGGCAGCCTCAGGGTGCACGTCAGAAATCACCACCACCAGTAAAGGCAGCAAAGCCCAAAAGGTGTACAATTCCCACATGTGGCCGAAGTACCCGAAGGCCGCCCGCCGGAAATCCCTGGGGCCAAAAACCTCCAGAATGGCTCCCAGGCGAAGTTGCACCGCCGGCTTGCGGTAAGGGCCGTCCGCCACCAGCAAGCCCACCAGCGTAGCACCCCCTGCCGCCGCCACGGAGGTCAGGTAAAAGATGAATCGCCAGGGAAGCTGCCCCCCCAAACCCTTCAGCAAGTGCGGAAAAGCAGTACCCATCACCAGCGCCCCCACCAGGTAGCCCAGGGATTTGCCCAGGCCCTTTTCGTAGTAATCCGCAGCAATTTTCATCCCCACCGGGTAAATGCCCGCCAGGAAAAAGCCCGTCAGAAACCGCACCCCCAGCAGGCTGGCCAGGGTATGGCCCGCCCAGGTAGCCCCCAGGTTGCAGACCGCTGCCGCCAGGGCCGATACCATAAACACCCGCGACGGAGAATAGCGGTCGGCTACCGCCAACAAAGCAAAAAACAGGGTGCCACAAATGAAACCGAGCTGGATGACCGAGGTCAGGTGGCCCAGCGCAGTGGCAGGCAAGCCAAAAGCCCGGACCAAATCGTCCAGTACCGCATTACCGGCAAACCAAACCGAGGTACAGCAAAACTGGGCCACCACAATGATGGGAAGGACATAACGGATCACAACGCGCAAGGTCGCTAAATTTCGGGTGCCCAAGTAGCCTGTTCAGCTAAAGGTATCTTCACTTTACCAACTAAAACAAAAACACCGGGCTTTAGCCGGACGAGACGTCCGGAACCGTCCCTCCAACATCCTCTCTCCTAGTCCTTTTCCTTGCACCTGCGCCCGCGCCCCCTTTTCTCCTTTCCCCCTTTATTCCTTTCCCCCTTTATTCCTTTCCCCCTTTATTCCTTTCCCCCTTTATTAATGCGTCTGGTCAAAAACCTGCACCGTTTCGAGCATCAGCGTGATGTCCGTATAAAACTTCCGCACCATGGCGAAGGAGAGGTTGGAGCGGAAAAAGCTGGGTTCCAGCAGGTCGTAGTCGTGGGCGATGCCAAAGAACAGGTCTTGGTTGTGAACGGCGAAAAAGAGGTCCTGATCCTGGGTGCGGGCAAATTGCAGCAGGGCATCCTGCATCGGCGGCGTGAGGATGCCCGCCACGTGGGTGCCGCTCTTGGCGTAGACGGCAAAGCGCTCGCGGAAGCCTGGGTTCATGACCTCGATGTCGGCATTCTTGCCACCGCTGGCTACGTAGGCGTCGATCGTTCGCTTGAGACGGCGGAGGTTTTTGCGGGGCCACACCGCAATCTGCCCCGTCGTAGGCTCGCCGAAGATGGCGTGGACGAAGAGGCCACTGAACACCACCAGGAGACGGTTGCTGGCCGGACTGATTTCCTGCACGTAGGCTTCTCCCATCTCAAAGGCCATCTCACCCACCATGCCACTGATGTAGTCTTCGGCGCGGTACGCATCGGGCATGGGCCGGAAAAGGCCGCTGCGCACGAAGCGGTCGCGGTGAATGGCCCGCTTGGCGTCGTACTGCAATGAGCGGTAGTTCGGGGAGTCATTGAGGAATTCCAGCAGCAACTTGACGATGGCCGGCTTGAAGGCCTGCCGGAATTTCTCAATCCGCAAGTACAGGGAGATGATGTAAAAGGCCACCGGCAACACCAGCAGGAACATCAAAAAGCCCAGCTCCGCCACCACAAAAACCACTACTACCGCCCCAATGAGCAACAGCGAAAGGAAGATGCCCCGCACCAGCCGGATCCGCAGACGTTCCATCCGGATCAGCTCCGGGCGGATGGTGGTGTTGTAGTACACCCTTAATTCGTCGATGCGGGGGACGGCAGGCAAGGCAGCAACTGGTCTTGGTCAGGGGCGCAAGTTAGTGCATAGTCGGTAGTCTAATAGTTCATAGTTCAGTAGCCGGGAGCTCCCATGACTATTGAACTATGAACTGTGAACTATGAACTACAGAACTCCCAACCAACTCTGCCTCCGTCCCTTCCCTCTTTACCGTATCGATTTAAACCCTTATCTTTGCGCGCTATATGAATATCAGCCTCCAGCTATCCCTGCTTTTACTCTGTCTCGTCTGCTTCGGCTGTAAGTCCGAGTTCGAGACGGTACGCACCAGCGGAAACCCCGAAGCCATCCTGAAAAAGGCCGACGAGTACTACGCTGCCGAGGAGTACCAGCGGGCCCAAACCCTCTACGAACTCAGCATCGGCCCCTTCCGCGGCCGCGCCGAAGCCGAGGAAATTGCCTACCGCTACGCCTACACCTACTACTATACCAAGCAGTTCGTCCTGGCCAGCTACTACTTCAAAAACTTTGCCACCACCTACGGCGGCAGCAACCTGCGGGAAGAGGCCGACTTCATGTCTGCCTACTCCAACTACCGTCTCAGCCCCGTCTACCGCCTCGACCAGAGCTACAGCCTCAAGGCAATCGAGGGCTTTGAAGAGTTTGCCAACCGCTACCCCGCCAGCGAAAGAATTCCCGAAGCCAACCGCCTCATCGACGAGATGCGGGCCAAGATGGAGCTTAAGGACTTCGAATCCGCCAAACTGTATATGGACCTGGAGCGTTATGAATCGGCGCAACAGAGTTTCGAGAACGTTCTCAAGGACTATCCCGAAACCCGCCGGGCCCAGGAAATTCGCTACCTGATGGCCAAAAGCCAGTACGAGTACGCCGCCGCCAGCTTCGTTACCCGTCAGCAGGAGCGCTACGATAAAGCAGTCGAACTCATTGAATATTACCTCGGCCGCTACCCCGATGCCGAAGTAAACAACGAGCTCACTACCTACCTCAAAAAATCACAAGCACGTCTAAAAGAACTCGAAGATGTCAGATATCAAAACCCGGGCCCAAGGTCTTAGCCCCGACGTAGCCGCCCGCGATATCCAGCGGGTGGTGCGGGATACCAACAATATTTACGAGACCCTCTCCATCGTCAGCCGCCGCGCCCGCCAGCTTTCCGTCGATCTCAAGCACGAGCTCGACCAGAAACTGGAGGAGTTTGCCGAAGTGACCGATACCATCGAGGAGGTCGTAGAAAACAAGGAGCAAATCGAAATCTCCAAGTTTTACGAGAAGCTCCCTAACCCCGTCCTCATTGCCATGCGCGAATACCTCGACGATGAGCTCTACTACCGCTACAACGATCGGCGGGAAGAAGAGGAAGAGGTCTAAAGCGCCTCTCCGTATTCTGGATTTTCTTTGGCCAACCCGAAGTTTCGTTCCATTGCCTTACCTTGGTAAGCCACCGGACGTTGCTTCGGGTTGGCCTGCTTAACGCCCCCGCGTCCGGATTCCCCGGCCCACACCCTAGCGCTTCTCCCAAACTCCCTTCTCTAGTGCAGTTAGCTGGCAAAAAAATCATCCTAGGCGTTTGTGGCAGCATCGCCGCCTATAAGTCCGCCCTCATCGTGCGGGGCCTCGTCAAGGCGGGTGCGCAGGTGAAGGTCCTCATGACCGAGTCGGCCACCGCCTTCATTTCGCCGCTAACGCTCAGTACCCTCTCGCGGCGGCCCGTCACCACTTCGGTGCACGACGGGGAGAGTTGGGATAACCACGTCGAACTGGGCCTCTGGGCTGATGCCCTGCTGGTGGCCCCGCTGACGGCCACCACCCTGGCCAAAATGGCCCACGGCATCTGCGATAACCCCGTCGTGGCCGTCTACCTTTCTGCCCGCTGTCCGGTCTTTTTTGCGCCGGCGATGGACCTCGACATGTGGGCCCACCCCGCCACCCGCCGCAACGTGGCGCGCCTCCGGTCTTATGGCAACCACCTCATTGACGTGGCCGAGGGGGAACTGGCTTCGGGCCTGCACGGGGCGGGCCGGCTGGCCGAACCGGAAACGATCCTGGCCGAACTCGAGCGCTTCTTTGCCCGTGCCCCGGCGGATGATAAGATGGCGCTGCCGCAGGTGCCAGGGAAAGTGGAAGAGCAGGGGGAGGACCCCACCTCCGTCGTTCGCCCCCTAGCCGTTGCCCCAACGCGGAACGACTACGCCGGCCGCCGTCTCCTCATCACCGCCGGGCCCACCCACGAAGACCTCGATCCCGTTCGCTACCTGGGCAACAAAAGTACCGGCCGCATGGGCATTGCCCTGGCCGAAGCCGCCGCCGCCCGCGGAGCCAGCGTTGATCTCGTTCTCGGCCCCACCGAACTGTCTACCACCGACCCGGGCATCAACCTCGTGCCCGTCCGCTCCGCCCGCGAGATGCACGCCGTATGCGTAGCCCTCTGGCCCAAAGCCGATGCCGCGATCCTCTCTGCCGCCGTAGCCGACTACCGCCCCGCCAGCATGGCCCAGCAAAAAATCAAAAAGGAAGATAAACCCCTGCGCATCGATCTCGTCCGCAACCCCGACATCGCCGCCGAACTGGGCGAAGACAAAAAACCGCACCAGCGCCTCGTCGGCTTCGCACTGGAAACCGAAAACGCCCTCGAAAACGCGCGCGGTAAACTGGAACGCAAGAACCTTGACCTGATTGTGCTCAATTCCCCCAACGACGAAGGGGCCGCCTTCGGACATACCACCAACAAAATACAGTTGCTCGACCGCGATACCGTAACCGCCTTCGAGCTCAAACCCAAGCGCGCCGTAGCCGACGACATCCTCGACGCACTGGCCGGGCGCTTTTGAACAAGCTCTACACCCGGCACGAACGAAAAGCCCCGCTTTTTACGTTCTTGCCTTATCCCTTCGTAGCTCCTGGCCGGGCGGCGGAGCGGCCAGAACTACTCCCACGGCACCCGGTGCCCCAAGATCTTCGGAAAATGAATCGACTGCTTACCCTCCTTTGCTCCCTGTTTTTGCTTGGCACCTGCGTCAGCGCCCAAAGCGAAATCCGCTGGACGGTGAACCTGAATACCGACCAGATCACCACGGCCGATAAGCGCATTTTCCTCACCCTGGAAAAAGACCTCGTCACTTTTCTGAACAGCCAGACCTGGACCAACGATCGCTTTACTGAAGAGGAACGCATTGATGCTACGCTGTTCCTCACCATCAGCGAAGTATTCGAGCAATCCAGCAAAGGAGATGGTGGTGACGTGGCCGTCCCCGACCAGTACAAGGGCACCATGGCCCTGCAAAGTTTGCGCCCGATCTTCGGGAGCAGCGAACAAACCCCCGTGCTGAATACCCAGGATCGGTCCGTCAACTTCACCTACCGCCAGGGCGAAGCGATTCAGTACTCGGAGCAAAGCTACGTGAGTGACCTGGGCCACATCCTGGCCTTTTACTGTTACATGGTGATCGGGTTTGACTACGATACCTTCTCCCCGCTGGGCGGCCAGCCCTACTTCGATAAGGCCCAGGAACTGTACAACCGCCTGCCCGCACAAATCCTCAACGGTCCGGGTTGGGTCTCCGCCGGCCGTAGCCGGAACCGCTACTGGCTGATGGAAAACGTGCTGAACCCCAAAATGCTGGCCCTGCGCCGCGCCTACTACACCTATCACCGCCTTGGTCTGGACTTAATGGGCGATGACCTGACCACCGGCCGTAGAAACGTTACCCTAGCCATCGAAGACGCGGGAAAAGCCAACCAGACCTACCCCAATACGGACTATATGCAGGCTTTTGTTGATGCAAAGCGCGACGAGATCGTCGATATCTTCCGCGGGGCCCCGGGCAGCGAGCAGAATACCGTGATTGCCACCATGTCTCGGGTGGATCAAGCGAAGGCCAATGAGTACCGCAACATCCGCACGCGAGCGGCTGCGAACACCCGGAATACAGCCCCCACGGTACGGGCACCCAGCCGGCTCGGGGGGCGTCGGTAAGGGAACTGCGGTGCATTTTTTCTCCATTACCTGCGAGGTAAGGCTGCCACGGAAAGGGACTGTTCATTGCCCGTTAGTTGGGTCAACTATAGTGTGGATACCGTGCTGCGAAGAACGGAACAGACTTTGCCTGCTTACGCTTATTGCGTAGGTACAAAGAACCCGGGGCAGGGGAGGGGATGACGGTTGTAGAGGGTAGCGGCCGCTAAAGTGCGGCGGCAGAGGCGTTAATCATTGCCGGCTTTAATGCGGTCAATGCGTTCGTGGATGCTGGCCAGAAGATTTTCCGGTGGCGTTTGCCAGCTGAGGTTTCTTTTCATAAAAACCTGGTAGGTTCCGAGGTCAATCAGCTCTTCTGTGCGGGGATCGATCGATAGGTCAAGACATTTTCCTTCCACGGGGACGGTTGATTCCTGATCAGCTACTTGGGGTTGGCGACTGAGGTGGCCGTTTTGGGGGGCTTTGTGACTGCGGTTGGACATGGCAAATGGTATTGAAGGCAATGAAGGAATGAGAAGAGAGAAAATATGCGAAAAATGCCACCCCGCAAGCCTTTTCGCGGAGTGGCATTCGTGGATGTTTAACCCAGGTTACGGGTATTGACGATACCGTAAGTATCGGCAGCGTAAGTGGCCAGCTGGCGGATCAGCGCGATCCGGGCGCGGCGGGTGGTAGATTTTACCGTATTCAGGTTGAGACCCGTTGCGTCGGCAATGTCTTTCTCGCTGAAGTCGTACAAATCGGCCATGATGATGATGGCGCGTTGTTCGTCTTTGAGGAAAGTCATGGCTTTCACGATGGGGTCGGAGAAATCCTGGTCCATCGCCCCGGCGATGCGCAAATCGGAGAAGCCTGCCATGGCATGGCCTTCGTCGCGCCGGTTGTAGGCGGCGCGCTCGTCCAGTTCCGTTTCGGCCCGACGGTTCCGCTTGCGGTAGTCGTTGATGAAAAGGTTCTGGGCCAGGCGGAACAACCAGGCGCGGGCGTTGGTGCCGGGCTCGTACTGTTCGATTTTGACGTAGGCCCGGGCAAAGGTTTCTTGCACCAGGTCTGCGGCATCGGCGCCATTTCCACACATTCGGAAAAGGAAGTTGTACACTATCTGATAGTGTTGCAGCATTTCCGTTTGAAAGATTCGCTCGCGGGTGTTGCGTGCCATAGATTTCCCTTGCGGGGTTTGTGCTGGCGTGACGGAGCTTCTCAGATGTCCGCCTACCAGCTTTACCTGGCCGCGCGGGGTGGGGCAGGTAAGGTTTACGTTTGGTTGTTACCCCGGGAGAATGCGATCGGCCAGACCAAAAGTTGCGTTGGCCTTAAAAAAAGCATAAATTTTTTCGGACGGTCGGTTTTGCGCCTTTAGTCTCCCAGCGTAAACCACGCCAGGGCCAGTGCGGCTACGGCAAAGCAATAGAAGGCAAACCACTTCAGTTTTGCCTGCTTCACCAGGCGGATCATCCAGATGCAGGCCACGATGCCCGTGGCGAAGGCCGCGAGGAAGCCAATGCCCAGGGCCGGCAGTGAAGCGGTGCCGGAAAAATCGCCGTCGAGCAAGTCTTTAGCCATTTTGCCAAAGATCAGCGGGACGACCATCAGGAAGCTGAAGCGGGCGGCTTTCTCCCGGTCGATGCCCAGCATTACGCTGGTGGAGATGGTAGCCCCGGAGCGGCTGATGCCCGGCAGAATGGCGATGGCCTGGGCGATGCCGACCAGGATGGCTTCGCGCCAGCCTACGGGCTTGCCCGTGTCTTTTGCCCGGTCGGCCAGCAACAGCAGTAAGCCAGTGAGTACCAACATCAGTGCGACCAAGACGATCTGCCGGTCAAACAAGGACTCGAGAGCCTCATCAAACAGCACCCCGACGATGGCGGCTGGCACCATGCTGACCACCACCAGCGCCGCAAAGCGGGTACCGTCGTTCCACGCGAAGCGGAACAAATCCCGCAGGATCTCCGCAATGGCCCGACGAAAGACTACCAGCGTAGCCAGGGCCGTGGCTGCGTGGAGCGTCACGGTCATCAACATGCTTTCGGCGGCGAGGCTATCGTCTTGCAGCAACCACTTGGCCAATTCGAGGTGGCCGCTGCTGGAGACCGGGAGAAACTCGGTCAGGCCCTGGATGATGCCCAGTACCAAGGCGCGTAAAACTTCGCTCACCCCCGCTTACTTTTTGAAAATGGCAAAAACCACGGTGCCCAGGCCCGCCAGAATAACGATCGGGGCCAGGGTGATGCGGCGGAAACCGTAGAGGCGGTCGACGTCAAAAGTGTCGTAATCCGCTCCCCGACTGCCCGCCATCAGGATCAGACCGAGCAAGACGAGGCCAAAGCCGATGCCCATCCACTTGTAAGTTTCGGGGCCGAAAGTGAGGGGGCGGGCGTTCTGGTTGGCGCTGGTACTCGGCCGGCTGGTGGTAGATGGCCGGGGCGTAGCGGCTTCGCGGATGGGTTCGCGGCCGGTAGTGACGTCTTTATTTTTATCTCTGCGTTTGCTCATCGGGGGGTGGCTTGATTTGGGAGGGCAGCGCCAGCAAGTGGCTTCCGCTCCGCAAGTTTAGGGAGAAATGCAAAGGTAGGGGGTTATTTTAGGTTAATGTTGGGGAAAAGCGTTTTTCCGGATTTTGTCCTGACCCACCATCAGCATCAGTACAGGTCATCCACCCGCATGCGGAGGTAGCGCCGCACCACCACCCAGTGGCTGAGGAAATTGATCATTACACCCAAGAGCAGCAACCCCGCGTAAAGCAGCAGCAGTTCTTGGGGAGCAGTAAACAGGTTGAGTTCCGGGAAGACGGATTGCAACCAGTACTGCAAACCCACCACGCCACCAATGGCCAGCAAGCCCGCCACCAGCCCCTGGAAAATGGCCGACCACAGGTAGGGCCGACTGATGAAACCCCAGGTAGCCCCCACCAGCTCCTGGGTCTTGATGGTAAACCGGTTGGCGTAGAGGGAAAGACGGACCGTATTGTGGATCAGCAGCCCCGCCACGAAAGTGAAGAGGCCAGCCAGCCCGAGCAACAGCAGGCTCAGCTTGCGGGCGTTGGCGGCAATGCGCTCCACGAAGTTTTCCTGGTAGTACACTCCTGCTACCCCGGGCAGGCCCTGGATCTCCGTAGCAATGGCCCCCAGGCGCTCCGAACTGAGCCAGTGGAGCGGGACGTTGAAGGTGACCACGTCTAACAGCGGATTGCTGAGGCCGAGGTCGTCCAGGTCATTGCCGAGGTCTTCCCCCATGGATTCCAGGGCGGCATCGCGACCCACAAAAGCGGGAGTGCTGCCCGGGCGGAGGTAAGGGGCGGCGGCGAGGTGGGCTTCCAGTGCCTGCCGGTCTTCCGGGGTCGAGCCGGCTTCGAGCTCGACGATGATGTCGAGGTTCTCCTGCAACTCCCTGGTCAGGTGGGTGGCCTGGACGGTCCACCAGCCCACCAGCCCCAGCAAGAAGAGGACCAGCGCCAGGGAAAACACCACGTAAAGCTGATTGGGACGGGGCACGATTACGGACGGTTGAGGCAACTTGGGTTAATGCCCGAAAGTTAGGGGAATTTCTTCGGCTGGGTGGCCGCTTTACCAATTATTCTGCCGTCCGGGGCCGGATGCCGAGGCGCAAGGAGATGATGTGGCTGTAGGTGGAGCGGCCGTCGTCTTCGCCCAGGTCGGTATAGGCATAATCAACGTTGAGTTGCCCGACCTTGAGGCCGAGCCCAATGGAGGGCCGGGAGTTGAGCCGCTCCACCTGATCGAAATCAGCAATGCGCTGCAACTGCGAGACCCCTGCCCGAAGGAAAATGAAGGAGCCGTAGTTGGCCTCCAGCCCCAAGGCGGGGTCAATACTGATGGGATCGGCAGAAAGCAGCGTATTGCGCTTGCCGTCGGTAGTGGCAATGAGGTTGAGCTCAGCGGCCAGGCCGAGGTTCTGGGCGAGGTTGAACTGACGGGCCAGGGCCAGCACCAGGGTGGGGCGGGTGGTTTCGACGCTGTTGATGGGCACCGTATTGTTGGTCAGTTGCAAGGTAGCCCGCTCGGCCTCGGTGAAGCTGAAAGACCAGGCGTTGAAGGTCGTCGTAAGGTCGCGGGCGAGCAGGGCGTAGGTCCAGTCGCCCCGCTCCAACTGTGCGCCCAGGTCGAGGCCAAAGCCCCAGCTGCTGGCAAATTCCCCGATGCTGCGGTGGATGACCTTGACGTTGCCCCCCACGCGCAGGGTGCCCTTGGCTTTGGGGTAGGACCGGGCGTAAGTGCCCAGGAAGGCGTAGTCGGCGGCCGAAAATTCCGTGACGTTATCGAAGTTGATCGTGCCATCGGCTTCGTAGA
The DNA here is from genome assembly GCF_014349155.1 of Neolewinella lacunae. Lineage (GTDB taxonomy): Bacteria > Bacteroidota > Bacteroidia > Chitinophagales > Saprospiraceae > Neolewinella > Neolewinella lacunae. Next base: position 71,882 of record NZ_JACSIT010000154.1, on the reverse strand, counting down.
GGGAAAGCGTGTTGGGGATATTATCAATGCCGAAGCGGATGAGGCTGACGCCGATGCGCTGGTTCTTCGCCGCCAGCGGCAGCGTAAAGCCCAGGAAATCGTAATTGCCCACCCCGCCAAACCATTCCGCGTGCATCGCCCCGATCTCGAGGCCAGCGGAGGGGTCCAAACCCGCTAAGCCGGCGGGGTTCCAGGCTGCGGCGTAAACATCGTTCTGGCTCGCCACCACCGCAGTACCCATGCCGTGGGCCCGGGCCCCGACGCCAATGCTGAGAAATTCATTGCTGTACTTTTGCGCCCAGCCTCCCTGTGGCAGGGCCGAAAATGCCAGTACGAACAGGGGAGCGACAAATCTTAGGGACATAACCGTGGTAGGTGAGGGGAAGAAAAATACGCAGCGACTTTGCCGCCCGCCCGGCGTTGGCACCGACTGCAGAGTAGCGCTGGCACCGCGCGCAGGGCAAAAGTAGCCAATTGCGGACCGCCGGGCGGGCATTGCCCGCGCCAGGAGAACGAAAACTTCGGCAACCGCCGTCTTGCCACTGCCCAAAATAATGATACCTTAGAGGCCAGCTACGTTTCAGGAAGCGCGACGGCTTTTTAATTTAGCAGTTCACATGGTAACCCAAGCGACAAACAACAGGGTATGGCGGAAGCAATCGTAGAACTTCGGGGCGCAAACATTCGGCAGGGCAACCGCGTCATCCTGGAAAAAGTCGATCTGCGCATCGCGCCGGGTGAATTCGTCTACCTCGTCGGCAAAACCGGCGCGGGGAAGTCCAGCCTGCTCAAAACGATCTACGCCGCTTTGCCCCTCGGCGGCGGCACCGGCACCGTAGCGGGTATGGCGCTGCAACAACTTAACCGCCGTACCATCCCCCGCCTGCGCCGCCAGCTCGGCATCATTTTTCAGGATTATAACCTGTTGATGGACCGCAACGTCGAAGACAACCTCCGCTTCGTCCTGGCGGCCACCGGCTGGCGTAAAGGAGCGGCCCAGGAAAGCCGGATTGACGAAGTCCTCACCGCCGTCGGGCTCCCCGACCGCCGCCGCTCCATGCCCCACGCCCTCAGCGGCGGCGAACAACAGCGCATAGCCTTCGCCCGGGCCCTGCTCAACCAACCCAAACTGCTCATTGCCGACGAAGTTACCGGCAACCTCGATCCCGAAACGAGCCGGGAAATGCTCTCCCTGATGCGCGGCCTGGCTACCCGGCACGGAGCGGCCATCCTCTTCGCAACCCACGATTACAGCCTGCTCCAGCAATTCCAGGCCCGCGTCGTGCAATGTGCTGACGGGCGGGTGGAAAACTCCCATTTGGATGTTTGATGCCTGATGTCAGATGTGCAATGTCCGCGACACTGGTTCCGGACGTCCCGTCCGGCGTTGTGCTGGTTCCGGACGTCTCGTCCGGCCCAACGTCCTTGGAGTGCTAAACTTCTTCTCCCGCAGTACCGTGGGGCTCAGCCTTCCCTTGGCCAAAGAGACCATTATTTCAAGGAGTGACTCTGCCTCTCCTCAATCCTTGCGCCGGATGACGGGGATTTCCTTCACCACCATTTGCAGGGTCAGCGGCATGCGGCCCTCCAGAAGCTGTACTTTCCCGCGGCGCATACTGTCGGCCACCTCGCTGGTGTAGTGGCGGACGGTGATGAGTTCCAGGTCGCGCTCCACGGCGGTTTTGAACTCGGCATTGACGAGTTGGCAGAAACGTTCCACGCGGTCGTCGATGTCATTAACGACGATGTTGAAGCTGATGGCCGTATTTTGCATCATGTTCACCTGCAGGCGGGTGGTGGTGATGTGCTCGAAAAGCTGCTTAATGTGGTGTTCGGCAACGAAGCTGAAGTCGCGGGTACTGATGTTGACCAGGGCCTGGAATTTTTCCACCGCTACCATCGGCGGGTAGTTGTCGCCGGCTTCGTCGGAAATTTCCGTGCCCTTCTCCGTGGGGTCTACGAAGCTGCGCACGAACAGCGGGATGCTTTTGTTCTGAAGTGGCTTGATGGTTTTGGGGTGAATGATGCTGGCCCCGTAGTAGGTCATCTCAATGGCCTCGCGGTAGCTGAGGCGCTCGACCTTGGTGACGTTTTCAAACAGGCGGGGGTCGGCGGTAAGCACGCCGGGAACGTCTTTCCAGATCGTCATCGCCACCGCATCCAGGCAGTAGCTGAAGATGGCCGCCGAATAGTCGGAGCCCTCCCGGCCCAGCGTGGTGGTGAAGTTTTCGGACGTGGAGCCGATGAAGCCCTGGGTGAGTACGAAGCCACCGGAAGCGAGCAGGGGACGGACATGCTGGCCGATCCGGGCCTGGGTTTCGGGCCACTGCACCCAGCCTTCGCGGTAGGTGTTGTCGGTCAGGATACAGTCGCGGGCATCCACCCAGTGGGTCTGGAGGCCTTCGTGGTTGAGCCAGGCCGCCACAACCTGGCTGCTGATGAGCTCGCCAAGGGAAACAATCTGGTCGTAGTCGTAGTCGTAAAGATCACTGGGGGCTTCGTCAAAAATCCACTCTACGGCCACGAAGAGATCGTTGAGGGACGTAACGAGGTCTTCGGGGATTTGGCCGAAGAGTTCCTTGGCCGTCGTCAGGGTCGCATTGTGCAATTCCGTCAGGCGCTGCCGGGCGGTGGGGACGTCGCCGTCGAAGTAGGCACGCGCTACCAGTTCGAGCGCGTTGGTGGTTTTGCCCATCGCCGAGACGATGATCACCAATTGTTTGCCCGCGTAACCCTGGAGGATGTTGGCAACATTGCGGATGGCGGCGGCATCTTTGAGAGACGCGCCGCCGAATTTAAACACGTTCAGCTCGGGCGTTGGCATGGCGGCTTTTTGAGGGGATTCTTAATCAGGAGCGCAAAGATAGCGTGGGCGCGGCCGCAGGTGCAAGGAATGGGACGTTTAGATGGGTGATGTCGGATGTACGATGTCAGATGTGTGATGTCAGATGGGTGATGTCAGATGTGCGATTTTAGATGTTGCGCCTTGTAACAGCGGCAGCAAATGTTAAATGTTGAATGTTGACCGCCGTAGGCAGCAGTGCAGCTAATTGAGAATGTTAAATTCTGTTGTCCCATTTTCCAAAACCACCTCACCGTTGAGGATGGAACGTTGGCTATTGGTAGTAGACACCGTCTTCTCCTTACCTTGCTCCTCCATCCCGAACGTGGCACCTGCGGCCGCGCCCCTGATTTTCCTCAACCTTTACCAATGCTTGACCCGCTGAAAAACGCCGCCGTTTATTTCCTGGACTGGAACCTCGAACGCATCGGCCGTTGCCTTGAAACGCTGCGCGAAGAGCAGATCTGGGCCAGGCCCAACGGCCATTCCAACAGCATTGGCAACCAGGTGCTGCACCTGGAGGGCAATATCCGGCAGTGGGCAGTCCATGGCCTGGGCGGAGCAAATGACGTACGCCAACGCGACGCAGAATTTGCCGCTACGGGCGGAGTAAGCAAGGCGGAATTACTGGCGCGGCTCAGCGCCGTAATTGCCGCCGCCAAAAGCACCGTGCTGGCCCTGACCGAAGCCCAATTGAGGGAAGAACGCAAGATTCAGGCGTACGTCCACGACGGGGTTTTCATCCTGCTCCACGTGGTAGAACACCTCAGTTACCACACCGGGCAGATTGTCTTCTGGACCAAAGCCCTCCAGGATCGGGACCTCGGTTTTTACGCCGGAGTGGCGCTGGATACGACGAATTAAGGGGAGGCAACCCTACCAGCGCAGCGCCACGCCACCCCGGAAGTTGATCCCTTGGGTGCCAAAGCCCGTCACCTCCACGAACTCGGCGTCCGTCAGGTTGCGCACTTCGGCGAAGAGGGTGAGATTACGGGCGGGCAGGAACTGGTACTCGGCGTAGGCATTGACCAGCACGAAGGGATCGAGCGTAGACAAAAAACTGTTGAAGTCGGCATCAAACCAGATGTCGGGTCTGGGGGCGGTATAAGTCATGCCCAAGCGGGCCAGAAAAGGACTTTTGGCGGTAAAGACCACTTGTCCGGCCCCGGTAAATTGTGGCCGGCGGAAGAATTCGTCTACCGTGGGGATGGCAGGATCGTCGCTGATCAAGGCCCCCTGCAGGTAGCTCACGTTGGCCGTGGCGCTCAGGTGGGAGGTAACACGGATCTGCCCGTCGAGCTCCATGCCCCAGTCCCGCATCCTATCCTGGTTGGTATATCCGGTGGCGGTGAAGAGGATGAGGTCTTTGATGTTGCGTCGAAACACCGTCAGGCCCACGCGGTAGCGTCCATCCGGGGTCGCAAACTGGGCACTGCCTTCCAGGGAGGTGGATACCTGTGGATCCAAATTGGGGTTGGAAAGGAAGGGCCCGAAGAGTTGGTCCAGCGTTGGGCTTTGGAAGGCGGAGGCGGCCGATAGGCGATAAGTCCAGCGCGGACCTCCGCTGAAGGCGAATGCCCCAGACCAGTTGCCTTGCCCGCCGAAGGAAGAGTGGTGATTGTAGCGCAGGCCCGTTTCCAGGTTCAGGCGGTTGGCCAACTGGAGGTCCAGCAGCAGGTAGGGACTGACCGTAGTGGCACCGGTGCCAGCGGCATTTTCGGTGCGGAGGACTTCCCTGCGCAGCTGCCCGCCGAGGGTTAGGGCTACACGGTCCACCGGTGCCCAGAGGTGAAAGACCTCGCCCTGGTGGGCGGTGCCCCGGAAGGCGGAAGGGCCAAAGGTTGCGTCGTTGAACACCCGGTCGGTAGCCGCCAGGTTGTAGCGCCCGCCGAGGGTATTGTTGCGGTAGCGGTAGTCAAAAGCTAGGCTGGGCAAAAGCAGGTCGTTGGTATAAGTGTTGTCGGCATCCTGAAAAGAACCGCCGTCGTAGTCGCCCGTAAAGCTGGCCAGGCGCAGGGCCGGTCGGATGCTGAGTTGTGGGGTAGGGTGGTAGTTGAGCTGGGCGTTGAGCGTCCGGCGCGTCGCGCCGTCGCGGTCAAATTCCGTCGTGCTCCCCGCCGGGGCCAGTGCTTCGCTGAAGCCCTGCGTCGTAAAGTGCTCGTAGCCCAGCCGGTAGTCCAATTTGTTGGTGGCACCGGATGCGGCCAGGCTGCCTTCGTAGGTGCCGAATGATTGGGCGGCGGCGCGCAGGTGCAGGGTAAGGGGATCGGGAGCAGTGTTTTGCCGACTGATGAGGTTGATCACCCCCGCCACCGCGTCGGAGCCGTAGAGCAAAGACCGCGCGCCCCGCAAAATCTCGATGCGCTCAATGTTTTCCAGTGAAAGGAGACGCAGATCGACCGCGCCGCCCAGGGAAGAAGGATCAATCAAGGGCTGCCCGTCGAGTAGGATGAGGGTAAACTGGTTGGCGCCGTTGCGGAGGAAGATGGACTTGTCTTTGCCGGGGTTGCTGTACGCGCCGTTGATGACGATGCCCGCCGCTTCGTTGAGCAGCTGGGCCAGGTCGTTGGAGCGGGCAATGCTGGCCGAGTCGATGACCGTCACGCGGTGCGGGCTCTCCGCCGCAGGCCGGGGCACGCGGCTGCCGGTGACGACCACCTCTTCGGTAGTGGCTTCCCAAGGCGGCAGGTCTTGGGCCCACAGGGGCAGTGCGAGAGCAAAAATGAACGAAAGAAGGAAGAAACGCATGGTCATTTTGGGGTGTATCCGGTGAGCCAGGCGCAGGCAGCTGTTGTTGCGGGCGGGTAGGGGAGTGGGCGCGAAGCCTTCCCTCGCTCCTCCCCTCGGGGTCGGGGGGCATCCTTCCCCCGGCATCCCGAAATCCTCCGGGACTATCGCCTGCGGCCGCGCAAAAAGACCCCGGTGGCGGGCACACGGCGTCTTCTTGCGGGACGCGCCACAGGCACGCGAACGCAACAACAACCCCACTCTTTCTCACCGAAAAGTGAAGGAATATGGCAACCGGCAGGTCTTCTGGCTCACCCCTCCGGCGCGCCGCCTTCCCACACCCGGAGGGCGCAGTGGCACGATGGCGCGTGGAATACGGGGGTTTACAGCTGCGGGGACAGCTCCGGTTTTGCACCGGATTCCCTTTTAAGTCCCGGCGAAAACCCGGGGCACCAAATTGCGGGGATAAAGGTAAGGTGCCGCCCACAGTTGGGCGGGAGGGAGACGACAAAAAAAGGCAAACGTTGCACGGCTTTTCTGCGAATTCCGTTTTGGCAAGCAAAATTGCCAAAGCGGGATCAGGGGGGCAGCATTTTTTGACGGTCAACCGTTAATGCGCTACACTTACCTCCTGAATTAGTCCTAACGACGAATGTAGAGCTTTCGGCACACTTCACCTTATATCCGCCACGGGCAACAGAACTGACCATTGTTGTGCCATATTTCACTTTTGGCTACCTCCTTCTTCCCCGGTTTCCGGGGTACAGTTGACTGTTGTCTTCAGGCGGCTCTTTAGGGCGAAATGAGCATTTTTCCACACGTTTTTTCATAACTCAACTTATCTATGAAACAAAAAATCACCAGCATTTACCGCCTGGTCTTGTTACTGCCCCTCCTTTTCCTGGGGGTGGCCGTGCAGGCCCAGAACGCCATCACCGGTACGATTACCGGGGCGGAAGACGGCGAGCCCCTCATTGGGGTTACGGTCCTAGTGGAAGGTACTACGACAGGTACCGTTTCCGACCTGGACGGCAATTACAGCATCCAGGCCAGTGCGACGGATGTATTGATTTATTCCTACACGGGGATGGAAACGCAAAGAATCACGGTGGGTACGCAACGGCAGATTGACGTGGCCCTGGTCTCTTCCAATATTTCCCTGGATCAGGTCATTGTGACGGCCTACGGTACCTCAAAAAAAGGTGCCTTTACGGGTTCTGCGACGCAGATCAACTCCGAAGACATCCAGAACCGTGGGGTGACCAACATCACCAGCGCGCTCAACGGTGCACCGGGTATCCAGTACTCTCCGGGGAGCGGGCAGCCGGGGGCGAGTTCTCCCCTGCGCGTGCGGGGCTTCGGTTCCGTAAATGCTTCGGCTGACCCACTGTACGTAGTAGACGGTATCATCTTTTCTGGTAACCTCAACAGCCTGAACCCCAACGACATTGAGAGCCTTACGGTGCTTAAAGATGCAGCTTCCACTGCACTCTACGGTGCCAAGGCGGCCAACGGGGTCGTGTTGATCACCACCAAATCCGGCCGCACCAGCGCCTCCGGACGATCTACGATGAACGTGAACATCAGCCAGGGTTTCAGTGGTCGCGCCCTGCCCGAGTACGAACGGGTTGGCCCAGCCGAATACTACGAATTGCAGTGGGAAGCGCTGCGGAACAGCTTTCTGACGACTGCCAACGACGACCTCGCCACGGCCAACCAGAAAGCCACCGACCAGATTTTCACCCAGTTGGGTACGAACCCCTTTAACGTCCCCAACAACCAAATCGTGGGCACCGATGGCCGGATCAACCCCAATGCGGAGCTTCTTTACCCCGATGACCTCGACTGGCAGGAACCGCTGACGCGCCTGGGCAACCGCACGGAAGCCAACGTTGCCTACCAAGGGGGAACCGAAAAAACCTCTTACTACTCTTCCCTGGGCTACATTGACGATCAGGGCTGGATCCTGGCGTCCGATTTCCGCCGGGTTTCTGGCCGTCTCAACGTCACTACCAGTCCCCGCAAATGGATCCGTACCGGATTTAACGCCAACGTGGCCACCTCTACGGCCAACCAGGCGGCCGACGGCGGGAGCACGAGTTTTGTGAACCCTTTCTTCTCTACGCGGACGATCGCACCGATCTACTCCGTGTTTGAGCACGACCCCGTAACGGGGGCCTTCCTGCTGGACGATGCGGGCAACCGCATCTACGACCTGGGCGCTAATCGTGTTGGCAACACCAGCGGCCGCCACGTCATCCAGGAAACGCTGCTCAACCAGGACATCGACCGCAACAGCACCATCGGCGGCCGGGCTTTTGTGGACCTCACTTTCCTCCCGGAACTGACGCTGACGGTAAACGCTGGCTACGATAACCGCGCCTTCAACAACGTGGGCTACGGCAACACCATCGTGGGTGACGCGGCCCCGAACGGACGGGCTTTCCGGACCAACACAGTTACGAACTCCCTGAGCTTTAACCAGCTGCTGAACTACAAAAAAGACTTTGGCATCCACAACCTGTCTTTGCTGGTAGGCCACGAAAGCTTCGAGTACGAAAACAACTACCTGTATGCATTCCGTACCTCCCAAATCGCTACGGGCAACAACGAACTGATCAATTTCGCTACGCTGGAAGATGCGACTTCCAATACCACGCGCTACACCACCGAAGGGTACCTGGCGCGGGCGGAGTACGACTTTGATGGCCGCTACTTCCTTTCGGCTTCCTTCCGCGCAGACGGCTCTTCGCGCTTTGCGGAAGACGTTCGGTGGGGACAGTTCTACTCCGTCGGCGGTGCCTGGCGTCTGGACCAGGAGGCTTTTATCGACAACTTACCCTGGGTAGACTTGCTGAAACTGCGGGCCTCTTACGGGGAAGTGGGCAATGACTCCAATCTCGACTTCGGCGCGCTGAGTGCTTACGCCAGCCAGGCCTTGTTCAGCCTCGGCTTCAACAACGCTTCTGAGCCGGGCATCCTGGTGGGCTCGCTCGGTGCCCCAAACCTGGAATGGGAAACGAACGCGCAAACGGACGTTGCCCTGGAGTTCAGCCTGTTCAACTACCGCCTCAACGGTACCATTGAGTACTACAACCGCAACACCGATAACCTCATCTTCGAAGTACCCCTGCCGCTGTCTACGGGCAACGACAACGTGCTGGCCAACATCGGCTCGATGTTCAACCGGGGCATCGAACTGAACTTGAGCGGTGACATCATCCGCACCCCGAAATTTACCTGGACCCTTGACGTGAATGGCTCGACCATCCGTAACGAGTTCACGGAACTGCCACAGGAGGAAATCATTACCGGCACGAAGAAGCTGGTAGTGGGCGGCTCGATCTACGATTACTGGCTGCGCGATTACTACGGTGTAGACCCCGCCGATGGTGCTGCACTTTACCGCCTCAATCCAGAGGTAAGTGCCACCGATGCCAGCGTCCGCATATTGAACGGAGATACCCTGACCACGAACTTCAATAACGCCAAATTCGACTTCGTAGGCACGGCGGTTCCGGATTTATTCGGTGCCATTACCAATAAATTCCAGATCGGCAATTTCCGTTTCGGCTTCCTGGTCACCTACCAGATTGGCGGACAGACTTACGACACCAACCACGCCAATCTGCTGAGCAACGGCAACTTTGGCTCTGCCCTCAGCGTAGACATTCGCGACCGTTGGCAGCAGCCCGGGGACGTCACGCTGGTGCCCCGCCTGGACGCTTCCCAGACCAATAACTTCGGTGCTGCTTCCAGCCGCTTCCTGGTGAAATCCGATTTCCTGGCCATTCGTCAGGCAAACATCTCCTACAACATCCCCGATGCGTTGATGTCCCGGCTGGGCATGAGCAACTTCACCATTTACGCCAACGCCGAAAACCTTTTCCTGGACACGGCGCGGAAGGGAATGGACGTGAACCAGAACTTCAATGGCACCACCTCCAACCGCTTCACGCCATCGCGGGTCGTCACCTTTGGTATTAACACTACCTTTTAAAGCCAATCAACAATGAAACAAATCTTGAAATTTATCAGCCTTCCGCTGTTGCTACTGCTGGTGTTGACGGGCTGCGAGAAAGAATTTCTCAACGAAGTACCCACTACGGGCGTTGCGGCCAGTTCTGCCGTCTCCACTACGGATAACCTCTTTCTCGTCGTCAACGGCATCCACCGCCTGATGTACGAGCGCCAGGGTTCCAACGGTGAAGGCGGCTATTCCGCCATGATGATCCAGCACGATGCGCTGGGGGAAGATCTGGTGATGAACGCCCGCTCTAACGGTTGGTGGATCAGTATGGCGAGTTGGAATGACCACACCAACGCAACCGACAGCGACAACCGCTTCGGCTGGCGGGTGCTGTACAAAATCATCAACAACGCCAATATTGTCATCGAAGGCGCGGATGAGGCTACCGGCCCCGACGCCCAGCGCAAAGCAGCCGTAGGGCAGGCTTTGGCCTACCGGGCCTTTGCTCACTTTACCCTGGTGCAACGGCACGCCATCCGCTACACACCGGGCGGAAACAATACCCAACCCGGGATTCCACTGGTGTTGACGGCGACCACCGAAGGGCAGTCCCGCGCCACCGTTGAAGAGGTATACGCCCAGATCAACCAAGACCTGGACGACGCCATCGCCAACCTGGAGGGTTACGTACGGCCCAACAACTCGCACATCGATGAATTCGTCGCCAAAGGCCTCAAAGCACGGGTAAACCTGGTGCAGGGCAACTGGGCAGTCGCCGCAGATTTCGCCATTCAGGCACGCGCCGATTTCGAACTGATGAGTAACGACGAATACCTGGCTGGCTTCAACGATTACAGCAATCGCGAATGGATGTGGGGTGGTTTTTACAATGAAGAACAAGGCTCCCTGTTCACCAACTTCGGTGCCTGGATGAGCCGCAACTTCAACTCCACCAACATCCGGGGCAATCCTAAGTCCATCAGCAAAGTGCTGCACGATCAGATTCCCACTACCGATGTGCGCTCGCTCGTCTTCAGCCCCGATGGTTCTCACCCGAACCTCCCGGCTGGGTACGTCATTCCTTCCAACTTTGCCCGCTTCCCCTACACCAGCCAGAAGTTTTTGTCTTTTGATACGGGAGACAGCCGGGGCGACGTCCCCTACATGCGCGCCGCCGAGATGTACCTGATTGAGGCCGAAGCCAAAGCCCGTATGGGCACGGGCGGGGCTGAAGCTTTGCTGCCACTGGCCCAAAACCGCGACGCTGCCTACACGCTCTCCACCAACACGGGGCAGGCCCTCATTGACGAGATTCTGCTGCAACGCCGTTGGGAACTGTGGGGCGAAGGCTTCCGCTTTTTCGACCTTAAGCGTACGGATGCTGCGCTGGACCGCACGGGCTCCAACCACGTTCCTGCTTTGCTGGGCAACCTGCTGCAAGTGCCCGCTGGCGATAGCCGCTGGCAGTGGTTGATCCCTATGGCAGAAATTGACGCAAACCCCAACATCACCCAAAACCCTTAGTAGAGGGATGATGGCAGCGGTTTAATCTGCTGCAATAGTACACCGGGCGCCTTGCAACGATGCAGGGTGCCCGGTGGCGTTTTAGAGGAGCTGGTCAACCGTTTTGCCCGGCTTAACTTACCCCTCCGTCGACCCCCGCCCGTAATTAATCTAGGATTTACCCAAAGTCGACCCGGCCCAACTTATCTTTCCACCGTAACCAAACCATACTGTTATGACTAGTGATACCCTCGATAGCGTTGGCTTCAACGACAATATTTACGCACCCCGCTTTGCTGGCTTCGGCGTGCGGCTGGGCGCCTACATCATCGATATGCTGGTACTTATTCCCTTCATCGGGGCCAGCGTCTACTTCTCCTCTTTCAACCCCAACGCCCTGGCTTACCTGGGCATCGCCCTGCTGACGTCCCTCTACAAACCCATCATGGAGATGCAGTACGGGGCTACGGTGGGCAAGATGGCAACCAAAATCAAAGTCGTCGGGGCCGAAGGGGTGCCCATCACCCCCGAGCAGGCCTTCATGCGCTGGATTCCCTTCTTCGTGGGGACTATTTTCAGCGTTTGGTTGCAGTATTCCCTGATCTCCGGTGCCGAAGCCGAAGGCATCACGGGCTATATGGAGTTCGCCATGTACCAGCAAGAATACATGGCAGAAATGGGCGTTATGGCCTACCTGGGCCAGCTGCTGGGCTTCCTGCCCCTCGTTTCAGCCCTCTTTATGCTCGGTAACCAGCGCAAGCAGGCCGCCCACGATACCCTGGCCAAAACCTACGTGATTTACAAAGAGCAGGCCGCTACGCCGCTTTAAACGCCTGACCGTTCCGGGGGGCAGGTGCCGGGGCCAGCTGATGATGTTCTGCCCTGCTCCCCGCAACCTCCAAGCTGCTTTAGAGCACCCGCTCCAGAATCTTCGCAGTAATCAGGTAGGTAGGCTTTACCCCGTCGGCTCCCAACGGCCCCGAAGCCAGGGTATGCCCCGTTACCAGCGGGTTGTCACTGGCGTAATAAGCGTAACGGAGCTTCAGGTGGGGATTGACCGAGCGGCGAATGTGCGTCGCCGCCTGGATGGCCTTTTGGTAGTGCGCTCCCTCCATCTCTAAACCAACGGCCCGCCAGCTGCTGGTCAGAAAGTAATCCAGGATGGGGATGTTCTGCAAGCTGGTCCCCAATACCGTCACCATCGGCCCGCCGTAAACGCCCAGGCCCTGGCCCGTAAAGTCCTCCATACTGAAGTCATTCTCAAAGGGGTAATTATCCGCCGTCCCCTCAAATATGTGGGCATCGGGCACCATAATGTCTCCCTTTTTGCCTTCCAGAATGCCCGCCTTGCCCATGATGTTGATGCTCTCCACAGGCATATCGTACACCCGCCCCGTTTCGGGATCGTGGTAGGGGCGCAGCAACTCGTCCATGCTCTCGTAAGCCTGTTCCCCGAAGGCGTAGTCCATCACCAGCAAAACCGGTGCCTGGTCGGGCGACCTGGTCGGCTGGAAATTAAGCTCAGGAGAAATCACCTTGGGGTCGAATGCGGCAGTATCGTAGATCTGTACCCCCAGGTTGGCCCCGCTGGTGTCCGTCAGTTCAATGAGGCCATTTTTGGCCGCCATCTGAAATACCTCCGGCCGCAGGTGCTTGTATTCAGCTTCGCTCATGGCCCGCGCAAAATCGTATAAGCTTTTGTGGTTGCGCAATTTTTTGCCCAGGGCTGCGGGGGCAAAAAGGCTATTGGCTACACTGTGGAGGTTGGCACTGATGATGTGTAAGGGGCGTTCAATGAGCTTGCGCTCCAACAACACGGCCTTAATGTTGAGGGCCCAGATTTCTCCGTAGTAATGGTGCCCGGTTTGCTCGCGCAGGCTGCTGCTGAAGGTGATTTCCCGATCCTGCTTGTGCTCGGCTTCTTCTTTTGCCATCCGTCCCAGCCAGTAGGCCACGTGAAAAAGGGAGTTGACGTCTTCCGACTGGGCAAAGCGCCGCGAGGCCCCCACTACTTCTTCGTAGGTGCGCCCCAGTAGGGTACTCAGATAGGTGTAGGCCGTTTCCAGTTTAAAATCGCGGCCCATTTCTTCGTCTTTGACGATTTGTTCCAGCAGGCCCCACTCCCGGATGGGGCGTCCTTTGCTGTCCAGGCTGTTGCGGTAAATCTTGGTGGCCTCCGCGTAGAGGAAGGTCAGGTGCGTTAGAATGTCGTAGATGTCGGAGCGCCCCCTGGTCATCTCGATGTACATCTCATTTTCGTCGATCCGGTAGGCACTACGCCGCCGGGCCGGCGCAATGATGGGCTCAAAATGACTTTTCTCGTATCCCTCCCGGGCAATGAGTTTAACGAAGCGACATTCCTCGATGCCCTTGGGTAGGCGGTTCAGCACGTAGTGGAGGCCATTGAGCTCCACCCGTTCTTCATCGGCAATGGAGCCATAAATTTCCGGCCGCAAGACCATCAGATTGTCCATCAGCGTCTTGCCACTCATCCCCACGGGCTTGTAGCTGCCGCGGATCAGCAAATGTCGCATGGCAATGTAGAGGCGTTGAACGGCGGTGCGGCTTTCCTGGGCGCGGGTACGGATGGGTATGGTCATAAAGTGAAGTCCTTCGGCTAAAGACACCTGACAACCAAAACTGGTTTAAGCAGGGAGTAGGAAAATAGGGCGCGGCCGCAGGTGCCTTGGTCGGCACGAAAGAGCAGGGAGAGTCCACACGCGGTCAACTCTACCATGCAAAAAGGCCTGCACTCAGTTGTCTGCGCCACAACAGCCCCTGAGAAAGGGCTTCCGCGTAACAGGTAATGTTCACGCCGCTGTCAGAGATTATCCGAACATCCGCAGTTGGGAATCCGTTGATCCGTTAGATCAATGATTGCGTAGATGATTACCGCAAGAACTAATCCCCACAAATCCTTCGATCGCGATGATTTGACTTTACTTAACCCATCAATTTTTTCGCCGTCCTTGCACGGTTCGGCGAACCCCTAAACCATCTTTTCAACCTAAACATTCCTGACATGAAGTCTATTCTTTTCCCCACCCGCCTCCTGGCGGCCTTCTTCGTCCTTGCCCTTTTTGTTGGTTGTGGCGACGATGACGGCAACAACATCAGTACCGACCAGGGTACTTTTTCCCTTGAAATTACCGATGCACCCATTGACGACCCCAACGTTTCTGCTGTTTTTGTGACCATTGCCGAGGTTCGCCTGGATGGAGAGCCAATATCCGGTTTCCAAAAGACCACCGTGGAACTTTCCGCTCTCCAGAATGGCGTCACCGAAATGCTCTTCACGACTGACCTGGAGGCTAAGACCTACAACACCCTGGAAATCGTCCTAGACGATGCTACCGACGCCGCTGGCAACTCCCCCGGTGCCTACGTCCGTACCATGGACGGTGCCAAAACTGCCCTGACCGTAGCTGGTGATGGTGCACTGCGGGTAGAAAATACGTCGGTTGACATCGAGCAGGGAACCACCACGGAAGCCGTAATCGACTTCGACTTACGCAAAGCTCTCCTGCGTTCCGGAGGCAGCTACGCCTTTGCGGGCGAAAGCCGCTTAGAAAGTAGCCTCCGCTACGTCGAAAAAGATGAAGTAGGTACCTTGTCTGGTACCGTGACCAACGCTACCGGCGAAGAAGGAGAGGTCGTCATCTACGCCTATGCTGCTGGTACCTACACGGACACTGAAGCAGAAGGCGACGAAAACAACTTATTCCTCAACGCCGTATCCTCAACGCGCCTATCTGGAAGTGGCGACTACCAGTTCGCCTTTCTGGAGGCGGGTGACTATGAACTGGTTGCCTTCTCCTACCAGGATGAGGACAACGACGGCCGACTTGAGTTGGCCGGCGAATTTCGCCTGACTGCTGGCCTGAGCATTAACTTACTCAACATCTCCGTTGGTGTCAACTCCAATACTTCCGCCAACTTTACCCTGTCGGCCCTACTTCCCTAGTGCGGCAGCCGGGAGAGGTGGTTTCCCCACCGAGGCTCTTTAAAGGCGCAGCAGGCCCCTGCATCAACTCTTCCCCCGCCGGACAAAGCACCAGCGGGGGATTTTTTCTTCGGGCGTAATTTTTGTCCGGTCCCCAAAACCACCTACGGCTATTTACCCGTAGTTATCGTCTCAAGAAGTTCCCGTTTTAATCCCATTGTACAGCCACCCCAACCCGGCACCGCCGGTTTGGGGTGTTTTTTTTAGGGCTTGGCCCTTACCTTCGCCGCGCACTTATCCATAAGCCTGTGCCTATGTTATCCATCATCATCCCTGCCTACAACGAAGAACGCACCATTCACCTGATCCTCGATAAGGTGCGGAAGGTGGAACTGATCGGCGGGCTGAACAAGGAAATCATCATCGTCAACGACCGCTCTTCCGACGATACCGCCGGCGCCGTTACCCGCTACCGTGCCGCCCACCCCGACCTAAACATTCAGTACTTCGCCCACGACGTGAACATGGGCAAAGGCGCTGCCCTGCACACCGGCATCTCCCGCGCCACGGGCCAGTATCTCATCATTCAGGACGCGGACCTGGAGTACGATCCCGAAGAATACAACGACCTGCTGCGCCCCGTTCTGGATGGCTTTGCTGACGTTGTCTACGGCAGCCGCTTTCAGGGAAGTAAGCCCCACCGCATCCTCTTCTTTTGGCATACCATTGGCAATAAATTTCTCACCACCGTCTCCAACATCTTCACGAACCTGAACCTGACGGATATGGAGACATGCTATAAACTCTTCCGGACGGAAATGATTCAGTCGCTCCGCCTCGAGGAAAAACGCTTCGGCTTCGAGCCGGAAGTGACCGCCAAGATCAGCCGAATCCCCAATGTTCGCATTTACGAAGTGGGCATCAGCTACTACGGCCGAACCTACGAAGAAGGCAAAAAGATTGGTTGGAAAGACGGCGTACGCGCCATCTACTGCATCGTCAAATACGGCTTATTCCGCTAGGGGCAAAATAAAACCGGAAGGCCTTACCCACCCGCCTGGTTTTCGGAACCAAATCAGGGTTGGGTAAGGCCTTCCGGTTTTTCTTTTCGCACCCGGGTGGGGGGATTGTCCAATGTCCCATCGAAGGGCCCTCAGCCGAGCAACACAGCAGTTGCCTAATCGACAGTGAACAGAGACTGGTCCAGATCAGCATTCATCTTGGCTTCCTTTACCTTCATTTCCAGGGGGAAGGGCAGCATCCCACTTATCGTGAGGAGATGGGGGATTTTCACACCCTCTACTTCCCGGTAATCGCCCATATCTATGGTTACCGTTTGTCCACCCTGCGTGCTTACCTGCCGGATCTGTAGCATGGTTTCCTGGTCGAAGTAGTGGCGGGCCGTTCCGCTGGGGCCTTGCACGGCCAGGACTACAGCTTTTTTCCCGTTGACCGTTTCCACGCCTTCCAGGCTCACCTTCTCCAGGTCGTTGAGCAAATCCACCTCGGGGAAAAGCGCGCTCTGTTGGGCCAGGGCGGCGGTGATTTCCGGACTGGCGGGGACGGCCTGGCCCTGCTGGGTCATTTTGGCGGTGCCGGCGTTGTAGCGCTGGTCGGCCATCACCATGCCCATCATTACGGTCTGGCTGCTGAACTTATCGCCACCCTCCTTAGCGATGGTCTGGGTGATGGTCTGCCCCTGGACACTGGCCTCCATGGTGGAGGACATTGATTTAACAGCGGCAACCGCCTCCTTTCCGCCGATGGCCCTGACGTAGCCTTCCAGCACCCCTTTCGCCGTGAGATCACTCGGGGCCGCCATCTCCTCCATATTCATGGGGCGTCCGTTTTCGTCGTAGTAGTTGACTTTGCCATTGGTAGCAAACTGGGCCAGTTTTTCGGCTACGGATTTCTCCCCGACGACAATAATGTGGGTATTCTGCGGGGTAATGATGTCGCGCGCCACTTCCAGTAAGTCATTTTGGCTCGTGGCTTCTACCTTTTTGAGGTAGGTGGGGTAGAAATCGCGGTCTAAGCCGTAGCGTACGGTGTTCAGGGCGTAGCTGGCGATGCGTTCCGGGCTTTCCAGGGCACGTCCGAAGGAACCCGCCAGTTGGCTTTTGGCTCGCTTGAGTTCATCGTCGGTGACCGGTGCGCTGCTGATTTCAGCCAACTCGATCATGAACTGGGTCACCGCAGAATCCGTCACCTCGTTGCGTACGTTCGCGTTGGCCTGGAAGCTACCGATCACTTCGCTGTTCGCGATATTCGAATAAGCGCCGTAGGTGTAGCCTTTGTCTTCCCGCAGGTTCTGGAATAAGCGGCCGTTGAAACCACTGCCCAGAATGCTGTTGACGATGCCAGCGCGGATGGCTTCTTTGGTGCCGGGCTCTACGCGGGCCGGGTGGCTGATGATGATGTTGGACTGTACGGAACCAGCGCGGGGGACGAAATTAACCACCACGCCTGTTGGGCGCTCGGGCGTAGTGAGTGCTGGCGTAGATACTTCCTTGCGCTGCCAGGCACCAAAGTGCTTCCTGGCCAGGTTTTCGGCTTCCGCGCGGGTCAGGTCGCCCACCAGTACGAGGTAACTGCGGTTGGGCACGAAGTAGGTTTGGTAATACTTCTCGATGGCCGCCAGATCGATGTTGGCCAGGCTTTCTTCCGTGGTCAGTTCGCCGAAGGGATGGTCAGGACCGTAAACCAGCACCCGGCGCACCCGGGAGGCAATCGCGTCGGGGTCACTGAGTTCGGATTTGAGGCCAGCGGCGGCATCCGACTTCACTTTCTCAAATTCCGACTGTGGGAATTTGGCATCCAGCACCACCTTGGCCATCAGTTCGGCCATCTGCTCTTTGTACTTGCTGATGGTTGCCGCAAAGGCACCGCTGCTGCTGGTGGAAAGGGAGGCACCAATGAAGTCTACGGACTCATCAATTTCCTCCTTGGACATAGTGGAGGTGGCGCGGCGCAGCATTTGCCCCATCAGGTCGCCAGCGCCCGCGTACTCGCCCTCCAGGTGCGGGGGCACGTCAACGAAGAGCTGGTAGCTGACGCGGGGAAGCTTGTGGTTTTCCACCAGCACGACCTGCAGGCCATTGTCCAGCTTGAAATCCTGGAAATCACCGAGCTGGATTTCTGGCGCAGGACCGGGTGCTGGCGCTTTGGCGCGGAAATTGTCGTTGGTCATCGCAGTGGTGGGAGCACTCGTTTTAGGGGCCGAACAAGCGGCCAGCAGCAGGAGCGCAAAAAGGCTGAGAAAAATGCGTTGCATTGTAGCTTATTTTTGGGTGGATCGTAAAAGATCGCGTTGGAACGGGTTAAGGGAACCGATCCGCGAATAACCAGAACGGCCGGCGGACGAAATGGCGAACGACTTACTTACTGGGCTTTTCGCCAGGCAGCCAGTAGAGGGTTACGCGGTTCTCAGGGCGGTAGTAGGTTTGGGCTACGCGGCGGATGTCTTCCCGGGTGACGGCCAGGTAGCGCTCCGTTTCCGTATTGATCAGGTTGGCGTCGCCCTGGTACATTTCGTAGTTGGCCAGGCTTTCGGCGATGCCGGCCATTGAGCCGTACCCGGAAATGGCGTCCGCTTCTACCTGGTTGCGCAGCTTCTGGAATTCCTGCTCGCTGATGAGTTCAGTTTGCAGCTTTTCTACTTCGGCGTTAAAGGCTTCCTCTGCGGGTAATACCTCCGCACCGGGCTTCAGGATGGCAAAAGCAATGGCCAGGCCGGGGTCTTGGGTGAAAGAAGGGAAAGTGCCCGCCTGCACGGCCAGCTGTTTTTCGTCCACCAACACTTTATTGAGGCGGGAGCTTTGGCCCTGGCTCAAGACCTGGTTGAACATGCTGATGGCGTAGTAATCAGGGTGGTTGCGCTCGGGAGTCCGGTAGCCCATCACCAGGGCGGGCAGCGGTGCTTTGGCGTCGTAGATGGTGTCCCGCACCTCCCCCGCCAGCTTGGGCTCCACTACCTTGACGCGGGGAGGCTCCGCACCCCGGGGGATGTCGCCGAAGTACTTTTCGATCAGGCGCTTGGTGCTGGCCAGCTCAATATCCCCGGCAATGGAAAGCACGGCATTGTTGGGTACGTAGTAAGTCTTGTAAAACTTGACGTAATCTTCCGCCTCCGCACTGTTGAGGTCTTCCATGTACCCGATGTTGGGGTCCTTGTAGGGGTGTTGGGAGAAGCCGTGGCGGAAAAGCTCATAAAGCAGCTGGCCGTAGGGGCGGTTATCGTAGCTCTGCCGGCGTTCTTCTTTTACGACCTCGCGCTGGGTGTCCACGCCTTCCTGCTCTACCTTGGCGTGAAGGAGGCGTTCGCTTTCCAGCCAGAGGCCCAGCTCCAGTTGGTTGCTGGGCAGGATCTCGTAGTAGTAAGTCCGGTCCTGGCTCGTATTGGCGTTAAGCACGCCGCCAGCGTCTTCCACGTACTTGGCAAACTGCCCCCGACCGATGTTTTCGCTTCCCTCAAACAGCAGGTGCTCGAAGAAGTGGGCAAAACCCGTGCGGCCCTCGTAGGAGTCTTTGCCCCCTACCTCGTACATGATCGAGACGGCAACGATGGGCGTGGTATTGTCTTGGTGGAGAATGACTTTCAACCCATTGTCCAGCGTGTACCTGGTAAACTCAATGTTGGTCTTTTGTGCGGATAGACCCAGTACCATAGTACTGAGGATCAGCATGGTGCTAATTCTTTTGGTAAGCATAGTGCGACTTCGTTTTTAAGGTTGCGCAAGGTAGGTAGTATATAAAGGGCCCTGGTCCGCTGACGGGCAGAACGCGTCCGCCAACCAAATCAAAGGGCGCCAGCAAACTGAACCGAAAAAGAGTAGAATCGTTTGCGGAAGTACCTGATTTTCGGCAAAACCCCGCTCAGGCCATCGACTGACCGCCTATTCAGGCCGACCAAAGACGGTGTCTGCCCCTTCATCCTTTTGCTATGACCAACGACGCTGCCCGCCTTGCCCTGCGCCCCGTTCTTTCCCTTGCACCTGCGACCGCGCCCACCGAAAACTTTCAGAACGAGACCCTGCGGCCCATCCTGAAAATGCAACACGAGTTGCTGCTGGGCCTCTTCCGTTTTGCACTGGCCAAGCGCAAAATCAACCTCCTGCAGGTGCCCGTCAAAGACCGGTTTGCGCGGATCAAAGAAGTCGTCACCCGCGATAAACACCTGCGGGGCATGCTCTTTGGCCTGGTGATCGGGCAGTTTACCGCCGCCGAATTTGAATTTTTCCTTGCCCACGATGAAGACGCCAACCGCCGCATCACCAACCTGCTCGTTGAGCGCTTACATTCGGTCGATTGGCGGGTTTAGGGACCGCTCCGGGCCACAAAATATGCCCGGTCGGTCGGGCGTTTCTTGTCTATGCGCACCCTCCTTTTCGTTTTTTTTACGGCGCTTTCGCTCGGCATCGGGGCCCAGTTCCCGCTTACCCCTGCGTTCAGCGACCTGCTGGATAGCCTGGAGGTGCGCGTCAATCACCCCCTGGAAAGCGATTTTCGTCAATTGCCCAACGCGGCCAATGACTATCTGGAAAGCCAACTGACCCTGCACAGCAAACGGGAAAAACTGGAGCTGCGTTTTCACCTGGCCCTGGAGCGCCCCGACCACCCCTTTGCGGGGCGGCCCCACCTCCAGGCCGGGCACCTGGCGCTCAATCTGGGCAGTAATGAGGAAGACGCCGTCACCGCCGTACACTCTTTTGATGCCGAAGAAATGGCGGTTTTTAATGCCGACTGGGCGCGCATGTACACCTTCCGGCCCAAGCGCAGCTACAGCACTTACCGGCAGGCCCAACTGGTGGCCATTTACCGCGTGGGCCGTGGCATGGCCTACACCGTCCTCCTTTTTGACGAGGCACCAGACACGCTCGAAGGCCGACAGGTTGCGCTGCGCTTTCGCTGATTTTTTGCGCGGTCGCAGGTGCAATGGGCAGGACAAAAGAGCAAAGTAAGGGGAGCAATAGAAAAAAATCTGGTTTAAAGATCACTTCCCGGTGCTTCAATCTGGCCAGGCAGTGCGTATTTTTACCCTTGCTAGCTGTCCTGGTGAAAAAGGAGCGGGTTGGGATTTTGATTTTCTGATCGAATCCCCAACGTGCTTTCAAGGTTGAATTACTCAATTTGGGAAGGAATCTGTCCGCATTCCTTACTGCCGTTTGCTATGCGCCAACTACTTCCTTCTGTCTTAGCACGGGCAGGGGCTTAACCATTTTGTGTCTTGTTCAACTTAACCTGTTTCAAATTACGACCCATGCGGACCCTCTTTTTTGCTTTCCTGCTCCTGTTTACGGGAGCCGGGCTGGTGGCCCAGTCGGACCCTTTTACGCCTTTCGTCCCCAAGCAAGCCGCTGCGCTAGGTTTGGAGCGACGGATTACCCCCAATGCGGCGGGCTACTTCCGCTTGGCCGACCCCACTGGGCTGGCTACGCTACTGGCCAAGGCCCCACTGCGCGACGCCGCTGCCCCCGGCCCTGCGCCAAAGCTCGTGCTCCCCGCTCCCGACGGAAGCAAGGCCACTTTTCAGCTGACCCGCTACCGCATGGTAACGCCTGAGCTGGAGGCTGCTTTCCCGGGCTACGTTACGGCTTTTGGCTGGGACGTAGCTGCACCCCACCGCCGGGTGGTGGTCAGCTGGACCTCACTGGGCTTCCACGCCAGCGTCAGCGGCGGCCCCGAGGGGCGCTGGTACGTGGACCCACTGTACTGGAAGCAAAACGACCGTTACCAGAGTTACTTCACCCGGGACTATCCCCAGGGCGAAGACCGGAAGGAGGCCTGCGGCTTCGTCCCCGACCAAGACGCCCTCGAAGAACTGGCCGGAATGACGCCGGAAAAGTCCGTAGGCGATTGCAGGCTGCGCGAGTACCGCCTGGCCCTGGCCTGTACGGGGGAGTACTTCAATGCCGTGGGGGGGACCGAAGCGCTGGCTATTGCCGAGATGATGAATGCCATCAACCGCGTCAACCAGGTCTACATGGCCGATTTATCGCTGCAACTGACCATCATCAACCTGCCAACGCCCGGCAATGGCGTGCAACTGGTGTACAATAATCCGGCATCTGACCCTTACACCAACGACGACTCTTTTGCCATGCTGGCCGAAAACCAGGCGACGGTGGATGCGGTGATCGGCACGGCCAATTACGACATTGGGCACGTCTTCAGCACGAACGGTGGCGGTGTGGCTTCTTTGGGCAGTCCCTGCTCTTCCACCCGTAAGGCCCGGGGCGTTACGGGTTTGCCCAACCCCACGGGCGATCCTTTCTACATTGATTTCGTCGCCCACGAAATGGGGCACCAGTTTGGGGCCGATCACACCTTCAATGCCGGGGGTACACCGAACTGCGACAACCGCAACGCCAGTACCGCCTACGAGCCAGGCAGCGGGACAACCATTATGGCCTACGCCGGAATCTGTAGCGCTGCGGACAACATTCAGGTGAGCAGCGATGCATATTACCACGCGGCGAGCATCATAGAAATTGCCAATTACATGGAGCTGGGCGCCGGGGCGGGCTGTGCCGTATCCTCCATCACCACCAATACGGCCCCGGCCCTGGCGCCGCTGGGTTCCTTCACCATTCCCGCCAATACGCCCTTCTTCCTTACGGCCGCCGGTTCGGACCCCGACGGAGATGACCTGTCCTACTGCTGGGAACAATTTGATCTAGGCCCCGCGCGGACGGGGTTCCCGACGGGCACCGCCACTACCGGACCGCTGTTCCGCTCCAGGCCCCCTTCTCCGGAGCCCACGCGCTATTTCCCCGATCTTGCCGACCTGGCAGCGGGCACGGTGAGCCCCTGGGAAGTGTTGCCCCGGGTGACGCGGGGAATGACCTTCATCGTAACCTTGCGCGACTTCGGGGCGGCGGGCTATGGCTGTCCGGTCCAGCGGGAAACGGACATCAACGTCGTCAACACCGGCAGCCAGTACGCCGTAACGGCACCCAACGGCGGAGAATCGTGGCAAGCGGGCAACAACGTTTCCGTCACCTGGAACGTGGCGGGAACCAGTACCGCCCCCATCAGTTGCGGAATGGTGGACATTGTCCTATCGACCGACGGTGGCAATACCTTCGATCAGCTTTTGGCCACGGTGCCCAATAATGGAAGTGCAACCGTGGCCGCTCCCTCCGTTACCACTACCAGCGCCCGCATTATGGTGCGGTGTAATGGCAACATCTTCTTCGACATCAGCAACGCCAATTTTCGCATTGAGCAGGAAGACTACGATTTTCGGCCCGTCAGCAGTACGGCTTTGGCCTGTAATGGGGTGACATCAATCGGGGGCTACCAGTTTGCTTTGGAAAGTCTCCAGGGATACACGGGTACGATCACCTACTCGGCCAGCGGCTTACCGGGCATGGCCAGTGCCACCTTCTCTCCCTCCTCACAGGTTCTGACCGCCAACGTCACCCGCACGGTAAATTTCACCCTCGGCAATTTGGGGTCCGTTGCGCCAGGCACTTACGTCTTTCAGGTCATCACCACCGATGACGGGGGGGTAACCACCAAATCGGAAGACTTCACCCTCACCGTCAAACCGCCACTGGAGGCTCCCGTGTTGCTCTCTCCGGCCAACAACGGTTTTACGGACGCTACTGCGACGAACTTTGCCTGGACTTTCGTGCCCAACGCTACGCGCTACCGGGTGGTCTTGTGCCGCAACGCCGCTTGTTCGGCCAACGTGGTGTTCACCACCCCCAATACCAGTTTGAACGGAGACATTACTGAATTCATCACCAACGGGAGCGGACCATTCCCCTGGTTCGTGATTGCGGAAGATGAGACTTGCAGCCCCGTCGCGCAAGCCCAGTCGGCCACCTTTATGGTCACCTACGGCACGGCCCCGCCGGCGGGCAATTCGCTTTCGGCCAACGGTTCTCCCCTGGAGATTTGTGAAGGGCAAACGGCGAAGACGACCATGCAGGTGAACTTCTTCACGGGTGACCTGGTGGGCCCCGCATCCCTCGCCGTTCAATCGGCTCCCCCGGGACTGAACGTTAGTCTGAACCCCACCACGCTGAATAACGGACAATCCGCAACGGTCAATCTGACGGGGGAGGCCAGCCTCTCTCCCGGTGATTATACCATCACGGTGCGGGCGACCGACGGCAGCGGTGCGACGGAAGATATTGACCTTACCCTGCGCATCCTGGAAGACGCCATCACTTTCATCTCCCCCGCCCAAGACCCCGAAGAAATCGAAATTGAGCCTAACGTGCAGTGCTCTCAAGGGGCTGTTTTCCTCGGCTTCAATATCCTGCCCTATTCCGGTGGCGGGGTGGTAGCTTATAACCTGCTGGTAAGCACCAATGGATTCAACTTCATGCCTGCGGCGATTACGCCCAACGTCACGAATAACCGCGGTTACTGCGCCACCGATGGCCAGGTGTTCACCTACGTAGTGGAGGCTCAGTTGGCCAGTGGAGGCACGGTGCGCAGCTGCGAACGCAGCTTCGTTGCCCGCACGACGGTATTGCCGGTATCCTGGCTCACCTTCACGGCCCGGCCGCTCGGCAAATCGGCACAGTTGGAATGGGCCGTGGAGCAGGATGCCGACCACGCTGGATTTACCGTTGAGCGATCTTTGGAGGGCCTCAGCGATTGGTCCGCCCTGGCTTACTTACCGCGCAGTGGACCAGATGGCACAGCGGCCTACGCCTACAATGACCCCGGAGTGGCAGAAGGCAATACCTACTTATACCGCCTTCGGCAGGAAGACGTGGATGGGCGAATTGCTTATTCTTCCCTGCGGGCGGTGAGTTTCCTGCGCAGCGGAGCAGAGATCGCGGCCTTTCCCAACCCAACTACTGGACTGCTGACGCTGAGCGTAGGGGAGGGCGTCCCTCAGGAGTTGGACTTCCGCGTAATGAATGCCCTGGGGCAGGAAGTCCGCCGGGGCCGCATGGTGGAACGACAGCCGACGATCAGCCTGGAGGGTCTTCCGCCGGCCCTGTACCATTTGGAGATCAGCGGGGCGGAAAATTACCGCCGGGTGCTCCGGATCGTTAAGCGCTAAACCGGTCGGTACTGCCGGAGGGGGAGGGTTCCCTCCGGCGGTACTACCCTGCGGCTTCTTCCAGCTTGCGTTCTTCGAATTTGCGGCGGATGACCTCCTGCACCGTTACACCTTCGATTTTCGACTCCAGCCAGCTCGGGATGTCCAGCCAGGTGAAGGGACGGCTCTCGAAGGGTTTGGCGGCTACGGCGTCGAGCTTGACTTTCAGTTTGCGGAACTCTTCCTTCAGTTGATCCTCCCGGATGCGGGGGATGCGGCGCAGGAAGCGGAAGATGAGTTGCTGGGTTTCCTGCAGGTGCTCCACCTTGGCCAGGTAGCGGTAAACGGACTTTACCTGGTATTCGACCAGCTGGACGTTGCCCATCTCGAAGTGGCAAATCAAGCTCAGGATGCGGGCGTAGGCCTGGATGTCGGAGCGGTAGTTGGGCGTCCGCTGGTTGATGATCTCGTTGAGGTGATCAATGGCCGTATCGTTATCTCCACTGCCAAAGTAAAGGCAGGCGATGCGGTAGTGGAAGATCATGATGCGGTGATCGTCCCAGTTGTAATTATCGGCGGCAATCACTTCCATGATCTGGGGCACCAGGCCGAGTCCTTCCTTGAAAGTCCCTTCCATGTAGTGTTTCCGGATCTGGTGGTCGAACTGGTAGAGGTAATAGAGCCCTTCGACGTTGGTGTTGTTGGTCAGGTCAAACTGGTGGGGGAACAGATCGAGCTGGTGGAGTTGCTCGGTAAATTTGTTGTACTGCCACATATTGAAGAGCGTGGCCAGGTTGTTATGGATGCCCTTCAGGTACAGCGGCGGGTTGACCTGGATCATCTGCTCGTTGTCGCGGAACAGCTCCACCCAGCGCTGCGTGTAGCGGTAGCAGAGGGGGTATTCATGGCACATTAGGTGCATCCAGGTGTACGACTGGCAGTAGTAGATTTTGCCCCAGAAGTCGAGGTCTTCGTAGGTCACCGCCGGCAATTGGCTGCGAAAAAAGGTCTTGACCATGAAGAACTCCTGTTCGTTGCTCACCAGCCCCGTCTTGAGGTAGAGGCCGTAGAGGCGCAGGGCGAGGTTGGAGTAGGCGTCGGTGGCCGAGAGCTTGTTGGCCAGGGCGATGCACTCCAGGCTGAGTTCTTCGGCCCGGTTGGCCAGGCTGTTGGTGATGTACTGCCCCTCGATCAGTTTTTCAAACTGGGCGACCTCCAGGGCGATGTTGTTGACTTCAATCTCCAGCGCGCGCTTCTTCGTTTTGTCCAGAATGTCTAAAGCCTGACGGTAAAGCCCCTTGTTGTAGAGGATGCGTGCGTAGTCCAGGTTCTCCCGCAGGGTAATCTCTTCGTCCTTGTTGCGATTGAGCAGGCGGAGGCTGGTGAGCAATTGCTTGTAGAGATGGGCCTTGAGGTTGGAGAGCTGGCTCTTTTTGATGCCTTCGATGCGCTTGAGCAGGTACTCCTCGTCGTACTCCCCCGTGCGCTCCAGAATGTCGAACAGCTGCAAGAACAAAATGTCGGCATCCGCGTGCTGGTTGCGCTTGACGAAGAGGCGAAAGTGTCGTTTCTCCGCCCGATTGAGCGAAGCCACCAACTTTAGGAGATCATCGGTCTTTTGCTTTGGCATTGTATAAAGTCTTGGGGTAATTGGCTGGTAGACAGGAATTTCCAACTATTTTGGGGCGGAGTTGTTATAGCAAACCCACTCTTTTAAGTTGCAATTTGGGTGCCGGGATTGGCGGCAGATGCCTTAATTTTAGGTCCCTGACCAAATTTGCCGCAATTTTGGGCCCCTTTTAGTGGGGGACCGGACGAAAGTTCTGCCACCTGCGGCTACAAAGATATACACGCCCATCGTTACGGGCCCAACCAGATATGAGCACTAACCGAATTCAAATCTTCGATACTACGCTGCGCGATGGCGAGCAAGTTCCTGGCTGTAAGCTCGATACCGAGCAAAAACTCGTCATTGCCCGCAAGCTTGAGTTGCTGGGGGTAGACATCATCGAGGCGGGTTTTCCCATTTCCAGCCCCGGCGACTTCAAGTCCGTCCAGGAAATCGGCCGCGCCGTTACCGAACCCATCGTCTGCGCCCTCAGTCGTGCGGTGATGAAAGACATTGAGGTGGCCGCCCAGGCCCTCTCCACGGCCAAGCGCCCCCGTATTCATACCGGCATCGGGACGAGCGACAGCCACATCCAATATAAACTCCGTACCACGCCCGATCAGATTATCGAGCGGGCCGTAGCCGCCGTGAAGTACGCCAAAAGCTTCGTCGAAGACGTTGAGTTCTACGCCGAAGATGCGGGCCGGACGGACAACGAGTTCCTCGCCCGCGTCATCCAGGCCGTAGTCAACGCCGGAGCCACCGTGCTCAACATCCCCGATACTACCGGCTACTGCCTGCCCGATGAATACGGGGCAAAAATTGCTTACCTGCGCGATAACGTCATCGGCATCGAACGCTGCATCCTGAGCACCCACTGCCACAACGATCTGGGACTGGCCACGGCCAACTCCATCGCCGGGGCCCGTAACGGCGCGCGGCAGATCGAGTGTACCATCAACGGCATTGGCGAGCGGGCGGGCAACACCGCCCTGGAGGAAGTCGTGATGATCATGCGCCAGCACCCCCACCTCGGCCTCCACACCAACGTCAACGCCAAACTTCTCCTCGAAACCAGCCACCTGGTGAGCGAAAGCATGGGCATGGTCGTCCAACCCAACAAAGCCATCGTGGGCGACAATGCCTTTGCCCACTCCTCGGGCATCCACCAGGACGGCGTTATCAAGCGGCGCGATACCTACGAAATCATCGACCCTTCCGAAGTCGGCGTGGACGCTTCAAAAATCGTCCTTACCGCCCGCAGTGGCCGTGCAGCCCTGGCCTACCGCTTCAAAAACCTGGGTTACGACATCACCAAGGTGCAACTCGATGAGCTCTACAAAGACTTCCTTGAAGTGGCCGACCGCAAAAAGGAGGTAGAGGACAAAGACCTGAAAGAACTGGTGAGCGAGATGGCCCACTAGGGTCAAATCAGGGTTTTGCAGTTGGCTGACGTCAAAATTCGCTGAATTTGCAGTTGGCTGACGTCAAAATATCTTATTTTTGCAGCTGACTGACTGCAAAAATATGATTACTCGTCTTCAACGGATTAGCCAGGATGCACTTGCGTCGGTACCTACCACCTTCGTTCGGCCGCTCTATGATGGAATAGATTGGGATTACCCACTGTCTGCTCTACTGGGAACCCGGGGGGTAGGCAAAACAACCCTGCTGTTGCAGCGATTGAAGTCGCTCGGAATGGGGCCAGAGCAGGCCATGTACGTGGATTTGGGGGACGTTTACTTTCAAGCGACGCGCCTTCTGGACTTTGCGCAGGAATTCCGTGCGCTCGGCGGTAGGTATCTGCTGATTGACGAAGTTCACCGCTATGGCTACGGTGCGGATTGGGCGCAGGAGTTGAAGCAGGTATATGATCTTTACCGGCAGGATTTAACGGTGTCGTTCACGGGCTCGTCGGCCATCCATATTTTGCAGCAGAAGGCTGATTTGAGCCGCCGGGTCCTCCAGCACCGCGTGCCGGGGCTGTCCTTTCGGGAGTACCTGAGTTTGAAGTTGGGCTTGGCTGGACTACCAGTCTATGACGTGTTGGACGTGCTGGAACACTCAACGGAAATCGTACGGGAGCTTACGGAGCGTTGGGACATCAAGCCACTGGCGCACTTTGCGGCTTACACCCAATCTGGCTACTATCCCTATAGTTTGGAAGGTACCAGTGGGTATCTATCGCGGCTGAATGGATCGGTCCAACTGGTGCTGGAGAGCGATATCCCAGCGGTAATTCCCTCCGGTGAGGCTGATTATGCCAAACTAGGCCGCTTACTGTATGCCGTCGCTTCCTCCGTGCCCTTTAAGCCAAACATTACAAAATTGGCGGAGCGACTTTCCATGAGCAGGGAGACGGTCGTGCGTTACCTCGACCTATTGGAAGATGCCAATCTGTTGATCAACCTCCGCTCCGCGGCCAAGGGGATAAGTGCACTGGCAAAACCAGATAAAATATATCTCAACAATCCTAATTTGTTGTACGCGCTGGCTCCCAACGAAGCCAACTTGGGGACCATCCGGGAAACCTTCTTCATCAATCAGCTCAACTACCTGACTTATGATACGCACGTAGTACGTACGGAGCTCAGGTTGCCCCCCGCCGGAGACTTCTTGTTGCAGTACCGAGACCAGTCTTACCTCTTTGAGGTGGGCGGGGCGGGAAAAACACGGCAGCAAATTGGGCAGCAAGACAATGCCTTTGCAGTGGTGGATACTGACGTGACGGATGACAAATTCCGGATACCGCTTTGGCTATTTGGGTTTTTGTACTGATGGGAGGCCAGACCTCCCCCGCTCCACAATCCTTTCCCCGGCACCTGCGGCCGCGCCCCCTAAAACCCTCCCGCCACCGTAAATCCCCGGATATGCGGTCTGGCCGCCAAGCCCGGGCGCATTATCTTTGCCAGAACAAGAATTAGCCCCGAGCAACATGGGAAAAACATTATTTGACAAGGTTTGGGACGCGCACGTAGTCACGGAAGTGGCGGGTGGCAACCAGGTATTGTACATCGATCGTCACCTGATTCACGAAGTGACCAGCCCCCAGGCTTTTGACGGCCTGCGCGCCCGCGAACTGCC
This sequence comes from Neolewinella lacunae, assembly GCF_014349155.1. Lineage (GTDB taxonomy): Bacteria > Bacteroidota > Bacteroidia > Chitinophagales > Saprospiraceae > Neolewinella > Neolewinella lacunae. Next base: position 42,195 of record NZ_JACSIT010000154.1, on the reverse strand, counting down.
ACTTTTCCGCCCCGACCGCATTGTGGCGACGGCCGACCACAACGTACCAACCAAAGACCAGGACAAACCCATTACCGAACCCCTGAGCCGGAAGCAGGTGAAAATGCTGACGGACAACTGCAACGAATTCGGGGTAGCACTCTACGGCCTCGGCCACCCTTACCAGGGCATCGTTCACGTCATCGGCCCCGAACTCGGCATCACCCGGCCCGGCATCACGATGGTGTGTGGAGACAGCCACACGAGCACCCACGGCGCCTTCGGGGCGGTGGCCTTCGGCATCGGGACGAGCCAGGTGGAGCAGGTAATGGCTACGCAGTGCCTGCTGCTGACCAAGCCCCAGAAGATGCGCATCAACGTCGAGGGAGAACTCGCCCCCGGCGTAACGGCCAAAGACCTCATCCTCTACATCATCAGCCAGCTCGGCACCGGCGGCGGCACGGGCTACTTCGTGGAATACGCCGGCTCGGCCGTGCGCAGCCTCAGCATGGAAGGCCGCATGACGGTGTGCAACATGAGCATCGAGATGGGGGCCCGCGGGGGCTTGATTGCGCCCGACCAGACGACTTTCGATTACCTCCTTGGGCGGCAGTTCAGTCCCCAGGGCCAAGACTGGGAAGACGCGGTGGCCTACTGGAAAACCCTGCCTTCGGACCCTGACGCGGTGTTCGACCGCGAAATCAACTTCGCCGCTTCCGACATCACGCCGATGGTCACCTACGGCACCAACCCCGGCATGGGGATGGGCGTAAAAGAGCGTATTCCCGTTACCAGCGAAATTCACGGCGACGCGGGCCTGGCCAAAGCCATGCAGTACATGGGCCTGGAAACCGGGCAGCCACTGGAAAATTTGCCCATCGACTACGTTTTCATCGGCTCCTGCACCAACAGCCGGATCGAAGACCTCCGCGCCGTAGCCGCAATGGTTGCCGGCAAGCGGGTGGCCGATTCGGTGACGGCCATCGTAGTTCCGGGCTCCCAGCAGGTATCCCGGCAGGCCATCAGCGAAGGGCTCGATCAAGTGCTCGAAGCGGCGGGTTTTGAATTCCGCGGAGCCGGTTGCTCCGCTTGCCTGGGCATGAACGAAGACAAGGTCCCCTCCGGCAAATACTGCGTCTCCACTTCCAACCGCAACTTCGAAGGTCGCCAGGGACCTGGAGCGCGGACGATCCTGGCGTCTCCGCTTACTGCTGCAGCTGCTGCGCTTACTGGGCGGGTTACGGATGTGCGGGAACTCATGCAACCCGCCTAGTGGGTTGATCGTTAATCCTTCAAACATTGATGAGATGAACTACACGATTGAACGGACGGATGAAGAGATCATTTTTCGGTTTCCGAATGATATGACTGGGGAGTCCATCAAAAAAGCACTGGAACACTTCCAGTTTACGGAAGTCATGTCCAAGAGCCAAGCGACACCTTCCGAAATAGACAGTTTGGTGGATGACGTACGAAACGGAATTTGGGAACGTACTAAGTTGCTGCTGAAGGAAGAGCCTGGTTTTGAGCATTTAATGTCAAACGAAGAGGAGTGACTGTATACATCGTTGACACCAACATAATTTTTTCAGCGCTATTGAAACCGGAGGGTAGTATTTCCCAATTCGTTTTTAATAGGCAGAAATATGATATAAGGCTAATTGCCCCCTTGTATCTACAGCTAGAAATGGATCAGCACTTTACTCGCATCGTCGAGTTGACTAAGGTGGCTTCAACGGCCGTTCGGACGGGCTTAAATTTACTGTATAGGGAAGTAGAGTTTATTAGCGACGATCTTATCCCTATTCCTCATTACGCCCGTGCTGCCAACTTGGTACATGATATAGACGATCGTGACCTCAACTTTGTCGCCTTAAGTAGCTATAAGGACGAGTATCTTCTTACGGGAGACCTGAAATTGTACGACGGCCTGGTCAGCAAAGGATATTTCAAAGTCATCACCTTTCAAGAACTGAAAGAAAAACACAACATACTATGAGGCCACTAGAAAAAATAAGCTCCTCCGCCGTCCCACTCCCCATTGAGGACGTCGATACCGACCAAATCATCCCCGCGCGCTTCCTCAAGGCCGTGACCCGCGAAGGATTTGGCGAAAACCTGTTTCGCGATTGGCGCTACGACAAGCTCAACCAGCCCAAGGCCGACTTCGTGCTCAACAACCCCCGCTACACCGGTGAAATCCTGGTGGCCGGGGCCAACTTCGGCTGCGGCTCCAGCCGGGAACACGCTGCCTGGGCGCTGGGCGACTACGGCTTCCGGGTCGTCATCTCCAGCTACTTCGCCGATATCTTCCGCGGCAATGCCCTCAACAACGGCATTCTTCCGCTGGTGGTCAGCCCGGCCTTGCTCGACGAAATTTTCCGGACCATTGAGGCTGACCCCGCTGCGAAGTTTACCGTCGATCTCGAAGCACAGACCTTGCGCAATGAAAACACGGGCACCGTCTCCTCCTTCGAAATCGATGGCTACAAAAAAACCTGCCTGATCAATGGCTACGACGACATCGATTTTCTGCTGAGCCAGAAAGCGCAAATCGAGGCTTTTGAACGCAGCCGCCGGGATTTTTCCCTGCGCTAGGAAGAGCTACGCCCCTTCCCGCGCATTTTTTCTTCACTCTCATTGTTATCTCCGCTATGGGATCATTCAAAATTGCCGTGCTGGACGGCGACGGCATCGGCCCCGAAGTCATCAAACAGGGCATCAAAGTCCTGGATCGGGTAGGTGTCCGCTTCGGCCACACTTTTCACTACCACTTTGCCCCCGTTGGGGCGGTAGCTATTGACCAGACGGGAGATCCCCTGCCGCCAGAAACCCTGGCGCTGTGCAAGGAATCTGACGCCATTTTTTTCGGAGCCATCGGCCACCCCCGTTTCGATAATGACCCCACGCTGAAGGTGCGCCCCGAGCAGGGCCTGCTGCGCCTGCGCAAGGAGCTGGGCCTCTACGCCAACCTGCGGCCCGTGGCGGGTTACGCCCAGCTGACCCACCTGAGCCCCCTGCGCCCGGAACGCATGGTCGGGGTCGATATGCTCATCGTACGTGAACTCACCGGCGGCACCTACTTCGGTGAAAAAGGCCGCCGCGACGGGGGCAACACCGCCTACGATACCTGCATTTATAGCCGCGCCGAAGTGGAGCGCATTGTCCAGGTGGGCTTCGAGGCAGCCCGGAACCGCCGGGGCAAACTCACGCTCGTCGATAAGGCCAACGTCATGGAATCCTCCCGCCTCTGGCGCGAAGTGACCCAGGAAATGGCTGCTAACAACCCCGATGTGGCGCTCAACTACATGTTCGTGGACAACGCCGCCATGCAGCTCATCCTGAATCCCGCCCAGTTTGACGTCATCGTTACTGACAACCTGTTTGGCGACATCCTCTCCGATGCCTCCAGCGTCCTGGCGGGCTCGCTTGGCCTGTTGCCTTCCAGCAGCGTCGGTGCGGCAGTGGGAATGTTTGAACCCATCCACGGCTCCTGGCCGGAAGGGGCGGGGCAAGACCGTGCCAACCCGGTCGCCACCATCCTCTCGGCGGCCATGCTGCTGGATCACCTGGGCCTGGTGGCGGAGGGCGATGCCGTTCGCCACGCCGTCAATACCACTCTCGAATCCGGCGTGGGCACCGAAGACCTCCACCCGCAGCACAAAGTGGGCACCAACGCCATGGGCGATCTGATTGCCGACGCCCTCGGGGCCTGACACCGCAAATGAGCCATTTTGGGCGCGGCCGCAGGTGCTGGGAATGGGACTAAAGAGCAAAGTTTGGCCCGCCCCCAGCCCTTCCTGCAATGGGAAACGCTACAAATCCCGAATCATGAAACGGTCGCATCCCGAATGCCCCGTTGCGCCAAGCGGACCTTCAATGTAGCGGAAGCCGCTGCGGAGGTAGACTTGCTGGGCCGTTTCCATGGCCGTGACGGTTTCCAGGTAGATCTGGGTATACCCCGCTTGCCGGGCCCCTTCCAGGCAGGCCGTCATCAGCATTTTGCCACCGCCCTGGCCCCGGGCGGAAGGTAGAAGGTACATCTTGCGGAGTTCGCAGGTTTTTCCGTCGCTGCCCGTCAGAGGAGCAAAGCCGGCGCACCCGACAATCTCTGCTCCTCGTCCTAACTCCCCCCATTCGGGGGGGCGGGGGGGAGCACCTGCGGCCGCGCCCGTTTCCAAAACAAAAAAAGTGGCCCCCGGAGAATTGTAGTGGGCAGCCATATCGTCCACCTCCGGGTCGTTGATGGAAAAGCCCTCCCCAACGCAGTTGAACTCGGGCATGACGGTGCGGATGACCTGCGCTACGGCGCGGTTATCCGCAGAAGTGATGGGGCGAATGCGCATGGGATGCATTAGTACTGCTCGTCAAGTTGGTAGATGGCGGGTAAGTGGCGGCCCAGCCCGTCGTAATCCAGGCCATAGCCTACCACAAAATGAGGAGGAATGACGAAGCCAACCAGGTCGATTTTCAGCGGAACTTGCTGGGCTTCGGGCTTGTGGAGCAAGGTAACCAGGGTGATCGACCGGGGCTGGAGGCGCTCCAGCTCCGGCAGAAAAGCCTGCATGGTGTAGCCGCTGTCCACAATGTCTTCGATCAATACCAGGTCGCGGCCGGTAATCTCGGCGGGGTCGGGGGCCAGGTGGAGGCGGACCTTCCCCTCCGAAGCCGTACCGCGGTAGCTGCTGGTGCGTACAAAGCAAACCTCGCCGTTGAGCCGGGAGGCCCGGATGAGGTCGGCGGCAAAAACGAAAGCCCCCTTGAGCATAACCACGAAGCTGGGTTGCCCCCCCGCCAGGCGTTCCCGTAGCGTTTGACCCAGTTCCCCGACGCGCTGCTGGATGGCGGCTTCCGTCAGCATCGGCTTAAAAGGCAGGTTGTGGAGGATGATGCGGTCGGTCTTACCGGAGTCCATGGCGGTCAATTAGGTAAAGCAGCGAAGTTATGGCGGCGGCCCCCATTTCAAGTTCCCTTTTGTTGACATTCTCGAATACGTCGGTACCAGTATGGTGAAAGTCGAAGTAGCGCTGGGAGTCGGGGCGGAAACCCAGCAGCAGGCCGCCCTGGGATTTGAGGCCGCTGATGTCAGCACCGCTGCCTCCGGTGAAAAAGGCCAGTCCGTAGGGCTCCAGCAGCGGAAGCCAGGTATTGATGCGGGCAAAGAAATCTTTAAAAACTTCGTTCTCCGCCTGGGCGCTGAAGCCGCGGGGGGTAAATCCGCCGCTGTCGCTTTCCAGGGCCGCCAGGTGGAACTCTCCCATGGCGTTGCTGGCCTCCCAGTAGGCGCGGCCGCCGGCCAAGCCATTTTCTTCGTTCATGAACAGGACGCAGCGGAAGGTACGCCGGGGGCGGTGGCCAATTTTTTGCAGCAGGGGCAAAACCTGGAGGGAATGGACGATGCCCGCCCCGTCGTCGTGCGCCCCTTCCCCCACGTCCCAGCTATCAAGGTGACCGCCAACGAGAATGATCTCCTCCGGAAATTCTGTGCCCCGCACTTCCCCAATTACGTTGTAGCTGCGCACGGGCGGCAACATGCGGCCGTCGGATTGGAGGTGTACCCGGACTTCCCCGTGCCGGAGTAAACGGCTGAGTTTTTCGGCGTCGTTGGTGCTTACGGCCAGGGCAGGGATGGCGGGGACGGAGTCAACCGTAGCCACTGCACCCGTGTGTGGGACATCGTCCAGGCCCGTCGTCATGCTCCGGACCAATACCGCCTTCGCGCCGTAGCGGGCAGCGATGCTGGGCCCCATTCCCCGCTGGTCTACGGCCCCTCCGTAAGCGGCGAAGGTATTGACCTGGGTAGGGTCCATGGGCCGGTTAAAGAAGACGATGCGCCCGGCCACCCCCGCCCGGCCCAGTTTTTCTACCTCCTGGAGGCTGAAGACTTCCACCAGCGGCGCAGTTACGCCGTCGGGCCCGGTACCCTTCGTGTTGCCCAGGGCAATGACGTTGAGGCTTTCGGTACCAACAATGGCATTGTTGATGATGCGACCGCTGGCCGGCCCGCCCCGCTCCCACCGGGGCACCAGGCAGGGTTGGAGGTAAACGGTGTCGAAGCCCAACGTATCCATCAGCCGCTGCATGCTGGCTACGGCTGCATCCGCACCGGGGCTGCCGGCCAGGCGCGGACCAATATCCTTCGAAAGATGCCGCAGCCAATCGTAGCATTCGCCCTCCGTCAGGGCCAGGTCGTAAATCTTCTTCAGCACGAAGGCATCGTCCGACTGCCCCCGCAGGTTCGCCGCCGGGGCCAGAAATAGCGCACACAAAATCACGCTTTTTACGACGCTATAAATGAACCCGGATAAGCCACGGGACAAAGCTGCCAAAGGAGAGTATAGAAACATAGGCTACTATTTCAGAATCTTAATTTGCGGCGAGGCGTGTTTATGGAACAATATTTTACGTTTGCGGCGAAAATAGGAATTAAGGGGAATAAATGAGAAATAGTAAATTTTACGGAGCGTAAATTTTGCAAAGGATTGTTTCTCTTGAGAGGCTTTTTTCCAGCTAATATTTTACGATGCCCCCAAAGGATGAATTGTGGAAGGGCGGGCTAAAGTGGGGTAAGAGTATGAATTTTTCGAATTTTAGCCCCTACCTTTGAAGCCAAGCCAATCAGAAAGACAATTTCTGTAGGCAGACTTTAATTTGGTTTTATTTGGTTAGGGCTGAGGTGGTGCCGTGGTGGCACTACCTCTTTTTTATTGTGGCCATTGCAATAATACCAGATCACCAGCTCACTTCGATGAGGGCATCGACGTCTTTACCCAAGCGATTGATCTGTAGGGTGCGCACCCGGTAGCCTGTGGCGGGGTCGTATTCCAGTTGGTGGTCTCCCTTCGAGAGCACCGTGCCCGTTTTGCGGCGGATACTGACGTGGGTTACTACCCCCAGGTCTTCCTCCACGGTAAGCACCCTCGTTTGGAGGCTGCTGTCGAGGGCAGTATAAGTGGTGAGCTGGTGCTGACCCGAAAGTTGTTGGACTTCACTGCGGTATTTGTCCTGCCAGGCGGGCTTGTTGATGTCGGATTCGCGGAAGAGGCGAAGGTCATTGGAGAAGTTAAGGTCGGTCAGCTGCTTGGTTTCCGTTTCCCCGTTGAGCTGGATGCTTTTGGTGACGGTGAGCGGATACCCTTCCAGCCGCTCGATTTCCGCGTCGAAGTACCCCTTCAGGTCAAAGAAAGAAGGGCGTACCGCCGGGTCGGTCGGACCCTCGGCACCGCAGGAGCAAACTCCAAGGAGGAGGCAAATGGCAGGAATCAAGTATTTCATAACTCGGTAAAGGTACGGCCTGGCCACAGGGTTTATCCTGCGTGGGAGATTTGCGTTTTTGTTTGCCGGGCAGGGATTCCCGGCAGACGGAGGTGTTGCGTCCTTCGTGCCGTCCCCTGCTTTCCCCGGGCGACCTATTCCTCCGCGTAAGCAGCTACCGGCGGGCAGGTACAGACGAAATTCCGGTCGCCGTAGCCATCATCTACGCGGCCAACGGAGGGCCAGAATTTGTAGCCCTGGCGCAGGTAGGGTAGGGGGTAGGCGGCAGCTTCCCTTCCGTAAGGGTGGCTCCAGGCGTCGGCGGTGATTTCGGCAACGGTATGGGGGGCGTTGACCAACACGTTGTCGTGAGCATCCGCCTCGCCGCGGGCAATGGCGTCGGCTTCGGCCCGGATGGCGATCAGGGCGTCGCAGAAGCGGTCCAGTTCCTCCTTACTTTCGCTTTCGGTGGGTTCAATCATCACGGTACCCGCCACGGGCCAGCTCAGGGTGGGAGCGTGGTAGCCGTAGTCGATCAGGCGCTTGGCCAGGTCGCCGGCGCTCATCACCGTCTTGAACGGGCGCAGGTCAAGGATCAGCTCGTGCGCGGCGCGGCCTTTTTCGCCGGTGAACAAGACGTCGTAGTGGGCTTCAATCCGCGCCTTGATGTAGTTGGCGTTCAGGATGGCGTATTCGCTGGCGGCTTTGAGGCCTTTGGCACCCAGCAGGCGGATGTACGCGTAGCTGATGAGCAGAATGGAGGCCGAACCCCAGGGCGCTGCCGCTACGGCTTGGGTCGCCTTCTGGCCGCCAGTGAGTTGCAGCGGGTGGCCAGGCAGGTAGGGGGCGAGCTTTTCATTGCAGCAGATTGGGCCCATACCGGGTCCACCGCCGCCGTGGGGGATGGCGAAGGTCTTGTGCAGGTTAAGGTGGCAAACGTCGGCACCAATGCGGCCCGGACTGGTCAGGCCCACCTGCGCGTTCATGTTGGCCCCGTCCATGTACACCATGCCGCCCGCTGCGTGGACGAGCTCGCAAAATTCCGTGACGCCCGTTTCAAATACCCCGTAGGTGCTGGGGTAGGTAATCATCAGGCAGGAGAGGTTTTCGCGGTGGGCCGCTACCTTTTCTTTGAGGTCGGCCAGGTCGATGTTGCCAGCGGCGTCGGACTTAACGACCACCACCTGCATGCCGGCCATCACGGCGCTGGCGGGGTTGGTACCGTGGGCCGATTCGGGGATGATGGCTACGTTGCGGTGGAAGTCGCCCCGGTCGTGGTGGTAAGCCCGGATGACCAGCAAACCGGCGTACTCACCGCTGGCCCCACTGTTGGGCTGGAGGCTGCAGGCGGTAAAGCCGCAGATTTCGGCCAGGTCACGCTCCAGTTCGGCAAAGATTTGCTGGTAGCCCTGGGCCTGCTCAATCGGCGCGAAGGGGTGGAGGTCGGCAAATTCCGGCCAGCTGACGGGAATCAACTGCGTAGCCGCATTCAACTTCATCGTGCAGCTGCCGAGCGGGATCATGGAGTGGACGAGGCTAAGGTCTTTGTTCTCCAGGCGCTTGATGTAGCGCATCATGGTGGTCTCCGTACGGTAGCTGTTGAAGTTAGGGTGGGTCAGGTAGGCCGACTGCCGCACCAGGCTGGCCGGAATGCGGTCGCTGATGCCCGCCACGCCTCCTTCGGGCGTCAGCTCCGCACCAGCATAGTCGAGGGCCACTCCGAAGATGCGGCATACGGCCTGCAAATCGGTGGTCGCCACGCTCTCGTCGAAGCTCAGGCGGATGCCCCCCTCGCCAGGGTAGAAAAAGTTGTAGCCTTCGGTTTCGGCGCGGTCGCGGATTTCGCGGGCTTTTTCCGGGCTCACGGCCACGTGGAGGGTATCGAAGAAAGCGTCGCCGGCCAGCGTAAAGCCGCCCGCGCGCAGGGCATCGGCCAGAATGACGGTGAAATGGTGGGTCCGCTGCGCAATTGCCTTGAGACCCTGTGCCCCGTGGTAGACGGCGTAAAAGGCGGCCATGTTGGCCAGCAGCGCCTGGGCGGTGCAGATGTTGGACGTGGCTTTTTCCCGACGGATGTGCTGCTCGCGGGTTTGCAGGGCCATGCGCAGGGCGTAGTGGCCGTGGCGGTCCTGGCTGACGCCGATGATGCGGCCGGGGATCTGCCGTTTGTACTCATCCTGGGTGGCAAAGAAGGCGGCGTGCGGTCCGCCAAAGCCCATCGGCACCCCAAAACGCTGGGAATTGCCCACCACCACGTCGGCTCCCCATTCTCCGGGCGGGGTCAGCATGGTCAGCGCCAGCAAATCGGTGGCCACCACGGTAAAGGCACCGGCCGCTTTGGCGCGGGCCACCAACTCGCGGGGGTCGAAAATGAGCCCGTCCGCCCCGGGGTACTGCAGCAGCATCCCGAAGACTTTATCGGCGGGGAAGTCGAAAGCCTCCACCGGACGCACGTCAATGGTAATGCCCAGGGGCTCGGCCCGCGTTTGCAATACGGCAATGGTCTGGGGCAGCACCTGGTCGGAGACCAAAAAGGTGCTCACGGCCTCCTCGCGCACCCGCTTGTTGCGTACGGCGTGGAGCATCGTCATGGCCTCGGCCGCAGCGGTGCCTTCGTCGAGCAGGCTGGCGTTGGCAATGGGCAGGCCCGTCAGGTCGGCCACCATCGTCTGGTAGTTCAGCAGGCTCTCCAGCCGGCCCTGGGCAATCTCCGCCTGGTAGGGTGTGTACTGGGTGTACCAGCCGGGATTGGAGAACACGTTGCGCAAAATCACGCTCGGCGTAACGGTGTTGTAGTATCCCATCCCGATGAAGGACCGGAGCACTTTATTGCGCCGGGCAATGCCCTTGAGGTGCTGCAGGTAGTAGTATTCACTGACCGCAGGCGGTACGTTGAGCGCCTTATGATCGCGGATGTTGGCGGGTACCGTTTGGTCGATCAGTTCGTCGAGCGACTGCACCCCGATGGCTTGCAGCATCGCCTCGGTATCGGCCGCGTCGGGGCCCAGGTGGCGGTCACGAAATTGATCGAAGCGGGGGGTAAGTGCGGGCATGGCGCAGGCTTGGTTAGGGGGTAATGAAATCGCGGCGCAAAGGTAACCCAAGCTGGGCAAAAGTGTTGTGTTCGGGCGCGGACGCAGGTGCCAAAAATGGACGGGGAGCGGGGGAAGTGCTCCCCCTATCTCAAACTTTGCCTTAAGGCTTCCGTTGCACCTGCGGACGCGCCCCAGATCCCTTCCGCATCGATGGCCAGACACCGCAAGCCCACGGTGCTTAGCTCCCGCTGCCGCAGGGCTTCCACCTCCGCCGGGGCCTGGCCGGGGAGACGGCCGTCGGGCAGTAAAACGGTTTTTTTGCCGTCGGGGGCCATCACCAGAAGGGGCAAAAAAGTGTCGCGCCAGGGCACGTGCACCTCGAAAAAATGCTGGGGCAGCCGGTCTTGCAGGAGCGGTACCAGGTGCTCCGCCAGCGGGTGGGGGCCGGGATCCTGCAAGCCGCAGCGGGTCCGGACTTCGCGGCCCATCGCCAGCAGCGTTTCGCGGTCGAAAGGAACGGCGGCGGCAGCCTCGGCACTGCGGATGAGGGCTGCGACGAGGAAATCGGCCCCGAAGCCGTCGCTGAGCAGAGCCTGTGTGATGCGATCGGAGGGCCAGCGGTGGAAAATGCTGAGGCGGGGCGCGCACAGCAGCCAGTCTTCCCAGTGCCGCAGGACCGTCGCCCCATCGTCGGCACTCAGTTGATCCGGGAAAAAAAGCCGGAGGTGCCCGGCGCTGGCCCCCGGCCACTGGGGGAGGGTTTTCCAGGGCCCTTCGCCCAGCTGGAAACCCGCTCCGGCACCCGTGCGCGGGGGCGCTTCCGCTACGTACACGGCCGTCCACTCCGGCGGCCGCAGGGTCGCAAAGGGCTGCGTCAGGGCCAGCGCCGGCGCGAGGCAGCCCGCCAAGGTCAGGTACCGCGCCGTTGCATCCTGCAAGGGTGCGAGTTGGTAGACCGTATTTTTTTTCCAGGCGGGGTCAGCTGCCTCGTCCGTCAGGTCAATCAACACATCGGCCGCGCCGGTGGGCGGCGGCACTGGCTGGCCGGGCAAGACGATGCGCAGCGCGGAGGCGTCCGCACCCGCCCGCCCGTTGCGCGCGGTGGTGAGGAGTTCGTCGGCCAGCCGGGCCAGTGCGGCGGGGTCCAGGCGATGGGCTCCGGGGACTTCCACCCGCTGCAGGCAGCGTTCGAAGTACCAGCTGGTGAAGGCAATTTCCCAGTCGTCGGCCGGCAGGTCCAGCAGCGGAGCCATCAGCCGGCGCAGGCGGGCGGGCTGGGCGTACCAGAAGTGGCGGCGCGCGTAAAAGTCAGGCAATTCCCCGAGATGGCGCTGGGTGTTGCGCAATTTTTCCAGGGTGTTTTCCAGCAGCTGCAGTTGCCGGGGGGCGGTTGCGGCGTTGTTTCCCCCGATGGGGAGTTGGTAGAGCCCCGCCTCGTCCATTTTGCTGAGCAGCTCGGTGAGGCGGTCGGCCAGGCGCCGGAAAACTTCCGGGTCGCCCAGGCTGGGGTCAACCGTAACGGCGTTGAGGGAAAGGGAATTGGCCTGCAACTCCCGCCCCAGCTGTTCGCGGGCCTGGGTGAGGGCACTGGCTTCGGCGGCAAAAGCCTTGGCCAGGGCTTCCGGGCCAGCGGTGCTCTCGGTGGCGGGTGGGGTGCCGTAGTGCAAAAGGTGGTACGCCGCCCAGTCTTCGCGAAGCTGGGGCAGGCTTTTGCGTTGCTGGCGTGCGTTGGCGGCAGGAATTTCTGCGAGGCGGTCGGTAAAGGCAGTGAGGGTATCCCGCCGGCTGCGCAAGTTCCGCTGGCCCGCAAACAGCGCCGCCCGCGCGTGGCCGTGGATGGCCAGGAGGAAGTCGCGGTACAGGGCACTGCCCTCCGCCAAATATTGCTCCACGTGCTGGGTGATGAACTGCTGGCTCTCGGTGAGGCTGCGGTGGCGGAAAAAACCGGTGTTGAGGTCTTCCAGCCCTTTGGAAACGCGGGGGAGCTTTTCGTACTTCCGCAGCGTCTGCAACAAGCGCTCCTTAAGCTCCAGGAACTCGGCGGGCGTAAACTCGAAACTATCCGTAGAAATGAAGGGATTGAGCAGCGCCGCCGCCGGGGAAAGGCCATTTTTTAACCACAAACCCACCGTTTCGGCAAATCCGTAGGGCCCAAACACGCCGCTGTCCTCCGTTGCTGCGGCCCGCAGCAAAGCTGCGGCGGGGAAGCGGGGGGGCTTGGCCAGCCCGGCAGTAAGCAGGGCGGCCTGCTGCGCGGATAAACAACGCAGGCATACCGCCAGGCCCTGCTCCAGGGCAGCGTGCAGGGCCAGGCTGATGTGCGTAGCCGCCCCCGGGCCCCGGAGGCGCAGGAGCCCCGCCGGCTGAGTTGCCCCGCCGTACGGAATCCCCCCCAAAGACCAGCGGGTAACTGTTTGTGGCTCCACGGTAGTTCGGTATTGCCTGCTGTTTTCCGGGCCCGGCGGATGGACCCAACGGCATTCTTGAAAGACAAACATAACCCAAAGGCCGCCAAGCCCGCGCTTTTCATCTAAATTTTGCCATTTTTGATACAGAAGTATGAATTCTTGCGTGCCGGAATTGCAAATGCCGGAAATTTGGCCTAGATTTATAAGGTTATCCGGTGTGCCCCCCCAGCTCACTCCTGATTTTACTTCACCACTGCGCTGGGCGGGATCAATACCGATAACCATTATTACTGGGCATGAGTATGTCCAGGGCGCGCACTCCGGGAGGCTTTTATAGCAGCCCGCCTTTGCCCGCATTACTACTTTTGAAGTTATCACACCTGTCTTTACGTATGAACCAAATTGCAGTCATCCTAACCGACGCCCACCGCCGCATCCTGTGGGTAAACCACGACTTTGAAGCGATCACCGGCTACAGCCTGGGAGAAGTGCTGGGCTGTTCCCCCGCCGAGTTTCTCCACGGCCCAAAAACGGAGCCCGACGTGCTCGAACGCATCCGGCAGGGGCTGGCCAGCGAGAAACCCTTCAAGGAAACCATTACCAACTACCGCAAAAGCGGGGATTCGTACCGCTGCCAGCTGGTCATCCACCCCATCCATAATAAGGAGGGAGCCATCGTGAATTACCTGGCCTTCGAGGTAGACTGCAGCAAGAAGCACCACGCTGGCGGCCACTCCCTGCTCAGTCTCGAAGCCCGCTACCGCACCAGCAGTTTGCAGGGGACCGACGAGCTGCGCCTCTACGAGCGCATCAACACGGTAATGAACAACGAGCAGCTTTTTCTGGACCCCGACCTCACCCTCCGCAAGCTCTCCCTCCGCCTGGACACCAACACCAAATACCTCAGCCAGGTGATCAACCGCCACGCGAATTGCAACTTCCTCACCTTCGTCAATGGCTTCCGGATTGCGGAGGTGCAGCGCCGCTTCGAAGCCCTGGAGTTTCAGCAGCGCACGTTCTTCGGCATCGCCCAGCGCTGCGGCTTCAAAAACAAGAGTACCTTTTATAAGGCTTTCCGCGACGCCCTCGGCCAAACGCCCAAAGCTTTTGTAGAGTCGATGCCCGTTGCTGAAGAAGCAACGGCGAATGAACAATAAGCTTATTCGACGATGCCGCCGCTTACCCGCTCCCCGTTTTGGTAGACGTACTCCAGGGTGATTTTTCCTTCTTCGTTGAAGTAGCGGAAAGGGCCGTGTAAGACGCCCATGCGGTAGGTTGCTTCCTGCTTGATTTTGTTGTTGCGGTAGTCAAATTCCGCCATCGTGCCGTCCAGTTGACCGTCGATGTAGCTGGCCGTCAGCTCGGGCCGGCCAATCTTATATTTGCCGTAGCTGCCGTGCAAAACGTTGGCCTTGTAGTTGGCCAGCACCGCGATGCGTCCCAGTTCGTCCAGTTCCAGGTAAGGGCCATTGAGTGCTCCGTCGACGTAGCTCACGATTTTCCGGGGGGCTGCTTCGCCGCCGTCGTAGGTCGTCCACGTGCCCTGCTTCAGCCCATTTAACACAAAACCGGCTTCCACCAGGGCACCCAGCGGGTCTCTTTTCTCCGCCCGCAGCGTCGTCGTGCCAGGGATGGGGCTGATGACGTACTCCAGGCTGTCAATTACGGCCGTTTCCACCGCCACGGGGGCTGGGGCGTTTTGGCAACGGAACAGGAACAGGAAGAGCAGGATCGGAAGCAGGTAGCGCATAGCGGTGGGCAGCATTTCCCGCAAAGGTAAGCGGCGGCGGGGAATAGCTGAAAGTGCGGCCAGGGGCGCGGACGCAGGTGCTCCCCCCCGACAAAGGAGCAGGGGAAGTCAGGAGCAGGGACTTTAAACCTAGGCTGTCGAATTAGCAAGGTCAAAGCCGTGCGAATTTTCGCCAATGGGATCATCGGCTGAGAGAGGCTCAACTTTGCCAAACCCTTAGTGCAACTCAGTGCCCTTAATGCCTTAGTGGTGAAAAACCCGCGCAGCGGAAAAATGCAGCCCCTTGGGGGAGTACGGGTTAACCCCAATGAATTAGACAGCCTAACTTTAAACCCGCAAAAAGGAAGCCTTTTTCAGGCCTTAACTTATCTTTAAATCAGCGGCATTTTCCTTCCTTTTCGGGCGGTTTTATCCAGCTTTTTCCGGCTGCTTCGCTCCAAATGTTAAGAGAATTAAGGCCATACCACGGGGTGGCCCCCCGCGTTATGTTGAGGAAATCCATCGAATTTCCGCCGGAGCTGCCCACCAAATTCCTTGGCTTCGGCATTCTATTAACGGATTTTAAGATTTCGGAGGATGGGAGGCCGTAAATGCAATCGTCCGTCTTCCTGCCACAGGTGCTGGCTTCCCTACGTCGCCACCCTGTTTTAAATTTGGGACACCCCCGGCCGCCGGATGAAGCGACAGCCCGGAAAGATTAGACCATTTCGAGACCAGAAGTAAACACCTGATCATTTTTTTCCCGGGCAACCCCTTCCTTGCGCCCGGGGAGAAAACACCTAAAACCCGTTTTTTACCCTTTTGGGCAACGTACTTAATATCCTCTCCTTCCCGTTGGGCGACGGGACTTCTCTTTTTGCGATCCTGTCCCTTTGGCGGAGCGGGCCATTGCTTCCCTCCGTTTTGGGGCAGGGTACCTTCTGCCGGGGAAGTCTTTGGTGGGGCTGCCTTGCTCCTCCAACGTTGCGGGCACCTGCGGCCGCGCCCAATGGCTGTGCTTAAAAAGCGGGGTCTTTTTCTTTAGCTTGCCCACCTTTTTCAAAAAGTCGTATCTTCGCCGCCCCAACGAACAGCGGTCCGGGCCCTCTGCCCCTGGTGAGGCCGTTTTTGCTGGGAGACAACAGACATTACAATACCAAGATAGTGCCTCCCCCGTGTGAGGCCAACGAAAAGCATTAGCAGTATGGCATTGATCGGGAAAATCAGGGAAAATACCGCCATCGTCCTCCTCTTCATCGGTGGTGGCATCGCGTTGTTCATCCTCTCGGAAATGACTTCCGGCGCCAACGGCCCCATCGGCCCCGTTGAACAAGCCATGGGCCGGGTGGGCGAACGGGAAATTGACCGTGCCGAATTCGAGCGTACCCTCAGTGGGGCCTTCAACGGTGGCGATGCCTACCAGAACCGGGATAACCTCTGGCAGTTTTACGTCAACGAAGGTCTCGTAGCCGAAGAGGCCGAAAGCATTGGCCTGGCCGTAACGGAGGAAGAGCTGACCGATCTGGAGTTCGGCCCCAACCCCAGCCCCGTTGTTGCCCGCAACCTCACGGACCCCAACACGGGCCAGCTCAACCGCAACCTGTTGAGCCAGATCCAGGGCCACATCGACAACAATACCCTCGACGACGCCATCAACGACGGTACGCTCAACCCCAACATCCGCACCATCTGGAAATACCAGCGCCGGGAAGTGGTGGCCACCCGCCTGCAAGAGAAGATGGGCGCGCTGGTCAGCAAGGCCATGTACGCCCCGTCCTGGCAGGCCCAGGCTTACGCCGATGAGCAGATCAAGAGCCGGCAATTTGCCGTCGTGAAAGTTCCCTTCGATAAGATTGCCGATACCGAAGTGACGGTGGAAGATGCCGACGTACAAGCTTACATCGACGAAAACCGCAGTGTTTTCAACAACCCCGAGGAAACCCGCCTGCTGAGCTACGTCAGCTTTAAGGTAGAGCCGACGGCAGAAGACTCGGCCGCCATCCGTACGCAATTGCAGGAACTGGCCGCTGAGTGGCGCGAAGAAACCACGGAAAGCGGCGATAGCCTCTTCGCCCTGGCCAACCGCGGCAGCTACAACGGTACTTTCGTTGCCGAATCTGCCCTCAGCCCCGTCATTTCCGACGTAGTGCTCAACCAACTGGAAAAGGGTGCGATCTACGGCCCGTACGTAGAAGGGAATGCCATGAAGCTGCTCAAGCTGGTTGACCGCCGGACGATGTCAGACTCGGCCAGTACCCGCCACATCCTGCGCGAAGCGTCTACCCCCGCCCAGTTCACCGAAGCGAACCGGGTGATTGACAGCCTGATGAACGTGCTGCAAGCCAACCGGGGCAAGTTTGCCAGCCTGGCCGAAACCTTCAGCCAAGACCCCGGCTCCGCTTCCGAAGGCGGCGTGTACAAAAAAGTAACTCCCGGCCAGTTCGTTAAGCCTTTTGACAATGTGCTCTTCGTTACCGGGGAGGTTGGCAAGTTGTACAAAGTCCGTACCTCTTTCGGCGTCCACCTCGTGGAAGTCATGAGCCGCAGCGCCAGCACGAGCCCCCGGGCGAAGGTGGCTTACCTCGTTGAGCCCATCCTGCCCAGCAACGAAACGGAAGATGCCACCCTGGCCAAAGCCCAGACTTTCCTGAACGGCAAAAACAAACTGGCCGACCTGAAAGCCGCCGCCGAAGCTGCCGGAATGGAGATCACCACTACCAACCCCCTCCCCATCAGCAACTATACGCTGCCCGGCCTGGGCGGCGGACAAGAGGTGAAGGACATGATGTGCTGGGCCTTTTCCGCCGGTGAGGGCGACGTGAGCGGGGTGGTGTACACCTTCTCCGATCCCCAGCTGTTCTACGAAAACAACTACGTTCTGGTTGGTCTGGAAGACGTCATCCCCGCCGGCGTCGCTCCCGTTGCCGCCGTTAAGGAAGCCCTCGCCACCACCCTGCGCGACCGCGCCAAGGGCAAGAAACTGGCCGAAATGCTGGCGGGCAAAGACCTCAGCGCCATCGCCGCCCAGTACGAAGTGGAAGTGGATACGCTGTTCAGCAACCCCACCCTGGTGAACCTGCCCGGCCTGGGCCGCGAGCCCAAAGTGGTTGCTGCTGCCGCCATGTCGGAAATCGGCGTGCCTTCCAAGCCCGTCGTCGGTAATACCGGCGTGTACGTGGTAGTTGCCGTTTCCAACCCCAGCGGTGCCACGAGCGGCAATTTGCCCGGCGCCCGCAACCAGATCCACACTTCTATCCGCCTGCAGGCCGCCAACAGCATCCTGCCCGCCCTGCGCGTGGGAGCCAAGATTGAAGACGAACGCGCTGCAACCGACTGCCGCTAACCCGGCAGCCCCTGCGCATTCCACGCTGCGGCGCGGCCAACCCCGGGTTGGTCGCGCCGCCGTTTTTTCGGGTGCTGCCAAGGACTCCACGCTGGTTTTGCGCCGATTTAACGATTGCGCTGCTTTGTGGTGCTGAGGGTGCATTTTACCGCCTTTTAGTCCTTATCTTTACCCCCGCAAGTGAAAATTGCCCTAGCTATGTCTGAGATTAAATCTTCCGGTACCAAAGGATACGTTGTTATGGGTGCCGCCATTGCGCTCCTGCTGTTCGTATTCCTGGTGGTATACATTTACAAGGCCAACAACAGCGGTGTACCCGAAAGTCCCGAGTATTACGGCCAATTGCTGCTCGATACGGTGGAGGCCCAACTCGCTTAAGCCCAGTTGCCTATGGACGGTTCGGGGCAACAAAAGGCATGGCGCGCTGCGGCAATCGCTGTCTTTTTACTGAGCACCCTTGCGGGTTGCATCAATGACCCCGCTGAGGTAGCCGAGCTGGCGGAACGCATGGAAGCCGGCGTGGAAGTTGCCGAAAACGTGGAAATCCTCTGGAGCGATTCCGCCCGCATCCGCGTCATCGCCACCGCACCCATCATGCTCAATTATCTGGACAATGCCGACCAGCGGCAGGAGTTTCCTGCGGGCCTGCACGTTACTTTCTTCGATGAGCACCAGGATACCAGCAGTACCCTCATTGCCCAGTGGGGGGTCTACCGCCGGCGGGTCAACGAGATTACGGTCCGCGACAGCGTCATCTGGGAATCGGTCGACCTGCAACGCCTCGAAACCGAAGAACTTAACTGGCAGGAGAACACCCAGCGCATCTACACGAGCAAATTCGTCGTCCTGCGCCAGCCCGATTACCTGATCACTGGCTATGGGCTGGAGGCCGACCAAAGCTTTGCCAACGCCAGGGTATTGCAAGTGGACGGCCGCATCCCGCTCAACCGTCCGGAAGAGTAAATCTACTTTATGCAGACCGTGCTCATCCTCCTTTCTTTGGTCCTTTCCGCCCTGTTCAGCGGCGCGGAGATTTCTTACGTCTCGGCCAATAAGCTCCGGGTAGAACTGAAGAAAAAACGTGGTACCCGCCGCAGCCGCATCCTGGCCCGCTGGTTTGATCAACCCGCCGAGTTTCTGAGTACCATGCTGGTGGGCAACAACATCGCCCTGGTGGCCTTTACCACCTTGATGTCCCTCCCGTTGAGCTGGCTGATCAATACCCAACTCGGCATTGAGGGCGAGGCCACCCAGCTTTTGCTCAGCACCGTACTCATTACCCTCATCGTGCTGGTGTTCGGGGAGTATGTCCCCAAAACCGTCTTCCGCTTATTTGCGGACGATGCGCTCTACTTCTTTGCCCTTCCGCTGCGGGGCCTCCAGTGGTTGCTCTACCTGCCGAGTCTGATCATGACCAAAACGAGCAACTGGCTGCTTAAACTCGTCTTCAACCGGCCGGGCGAAGAACTCGATACGGTGCTGACCCGCCTTGACCTGGAAAACTTCGTCAACGAAAGCCAGGCTTCTTCCGATGAAGAGACCAACGGCATTGACACCAAACTTTTTGGCAACGCCCTGAATTTGCACGACGTGCGCGTTCGCGATTGTATGGTGCCCCGCACTGAAATTCAGAGCATTGACGTGGCCGCCTCGCTCGATGATCTGGCGGCCAAATTTCAGGAAACCCGCCTGAGCCGGCTCATCGTGACCGACGGTGAAATTGACGCTGTACTCGGCTACGTGCACCACCAGCAACTGCTCAAACTGCCCGAATCCCTGGCCAGCATGGTTATGGAGCTCACCTTCGTCCCCGAAGTAGCCCGGGTTACCGATGTGCTCAATCGTTCCATCAAGGAGCAACTCAGCATCGCCTGCGTGGTGGATGAATTTGGTTCCATTTCGGGCGTCATCACCATGGAAGACCTCCTGGAGCAAATCTTCGGTGAAATTGAGGATGAATACGACGACGACGAATACGTCGAAGAAGTTCTCGAAGACGGTGTTTTTCGCTTCAGTGGCCGCCTGGAGATCGACTACCTCAACGAAAAATACAACCTGAACCTGCCGGAAGGGGATTACCACACCCTCTCCGGCTTCGTCGTTACCGAAGCCGAGCGCGTGCCCGAGGAAAACGACGAACTGGAACTCAAAGGCTTCCACCTCCGCATGCTCGAGGTTTCCAATACCCGCATTGAGGTGCTGGAATTGCGCTTCGGCCCGGAAGAAAACGAGTAGCACCTCCCTTTCGTCGGGAAGGATGAAAAAGTTTTGGGCGCGTTCGCAGGTGCTCCCCCCCGCCCCCCCGAAGGGGGGAGAGTGTTGGCCCCCCAACCCCCAAAGGGGGAGGAGCGAGGGTTGGTTTCCCAACAGCGGACTCCCGCAAAAGGGGTGGATTTTCGGGTAGCAATGAACCTGACCCTGCAGAACCCGTTGGGAAGTTGATTGCCACCCAACGAAGTGGTGCCCTGGCCTTCACCCACCCCGTCTGGCACCAAAACACCCTTTGTGTATGCAAGAATTATTTGACCTTCTGGAAACGATGCCGATCTACCTACGGATGGCGGTGCTCTTTGGCTTTGCTTTGGTGCTGGCCACAATTACGGTCCTGGTAGCCTATCCCCTGGTGTCGGCCACGGCCCGGCGCGTGCGCAGCTACTCGCTGGAAGCCTTTACGCAGCGCACCCGCAACCTGGTGTTCTGGATCCTGACTTTCTTTCTTGCCCTCAGTTTCTGGTCGGGCATACCGCCGGTGGAAGAGGGGGAGCCCGACCCCGTCCTGACGCCAGCGGTTTACCTGATCCGTACCCTTTTTTACTTCTTTGTGGGGCTTTTTCTGATCCGGCTGGTGGGGATCGGGGCCGATACCGTCCGTCACCGGTACACCGTGGATGATAAGGACAACCTTCGGGAGCGGAAAATCCTGACCCAATTACAGTATGTACAGCGGATTGCGGCCATCGTCATTTTCTTCATCATGCTGGCCCTGATCATGATGCAATTTGACAGCATGCGGAACCTGGGCACCACCCTGCTGACCTCCGCCGGGGTGGGCGGCATCATCATCGGTTTGGCGGCGCAGAAGTCGATCGCCAACCTGTTGGCTGGTTTCCAGATTGCCTTTACGCAGCCCATCCGGCTGGACGACGCACTGATTGTCAACGGCGAATACGGCTGGGTGGAGGAAATTACCCTCACCTACGTCACCCTGCGGCTCTGGGACCAGCGCCGGCTCATCATCCCCCTCCAGAAATTCATCGACGATACATTTCAAAACTGGACGCGGACGAACTCGGAGCTCATCGGCACAGTCTTCATGTACGTAGACTATACCTTCCCGGTGCAGGAGCTACGCGATGAAGTGGACCGCTGGGTGCCTACGCAGGAACTCTGGGACGGTCGGGTGAAAAGCGTTGCCGTTACGGACAATTCGGACCAGTCGGTCACCATCCGTATCCTGGTGAGTGCCAAGGATGCGCCTTCGACTTTTGATCTGCGTTGCAACACCCGGGAGCACCTTATCAGGTGGATCCAGGAACACCACGGCGATTCGCTGCCGAAAACGCGGGTGGAGATGCAGAACGTCGCCAACCCCGCGCTGCTTCCGGCGGAAAAAGAGGAGTAGAGGTCCGTCAAGCTCTTAAGATGTATAGTAACTGTTTGGGATTCACCAACGGTTGACAGACCACCAGTCCATGGCCACCCGAACTTCCGTCCGGCTGAGCGTGAGCACATCCATAACCGGGTCCTCTTATTCGGGCGGGGACACCCTCAACCGGGTATTATACCCCGATTACAGATTCGACGTCAGAGGAAATTTGACAGACCACCAGATCAGACTGCCTGGGACCAGAGGGGCTGCCAATCCTTGCTCCTTCATTGCTGCCTTTGCACCTGCGTCCGCGCCCCTTTTCTCCGCAAATTGTTGGGAGGCTTAGCCTGCTACGCTGACGGCGGCGGCCAGGGCGTTTTCGAGGTCTTTGACGAGATCGGCCGCATCTTCGATGCCGACGGAGAGGCGGATGAGGCTATCGGTGAGGCCGACGCTGAGGCGCTGCTCGCGGGGGATGCTGGCGTGGGTCATCGTGGCGGGGTGGCCGATGAGGGACTCGACGCCGCCGAGGGACTCGGCCAAAGTGAAGTAGTGGGTATTTTTCATCACCTGCGTGGCGGCCTCGAGGGTGTCTTCCTTGAGGTCGAAGGAGACCATGGCCCCGAAGTCGCGCATCTGCCGGGCGGCGACGGCGTGGCGGGGATGATCTGGCAAACCGGGGTAATAAACGTTGGCCACCAGGGGGTTGTCCTGGAGGACTTTTACCAGGTGCCGGGCGTTTTCGCAGGCGCGCTGGACCCGCAGGTGCAGGGTCTTGATGCCGCGCAAAACGAGGAAACAATCCTGAGGACCGGGCACGGCACCGGCTGCGTTCTGAAGGAAATAGAGGCGCTTGGCCAGGAGTTCATCGCGGGTGATGACGGCACCCATCACGACGTCGCTGTGGCCGCCGAGGTATTTGGTGGCGGAGTGAAGGACGAGGTCGGCGCCCAATTCCAGGGGCTGCTGCAGGTAGGGGCTGGCGAAGGTATTATCGACGACGGAGAGGATATCGCGCGAGCGGGCGATATCGGTCAGGGCCTGGATATCGACGATGTTGAGCATCGGGTTGGTGGGCGTTTCGATCCAGAGCATCTTCGTGGCCGGCGAGAGCTGGCTGAGTACGTGCCCGGGGTCCCGCATATCGATGAAGCGCGATTGGATGCCGAAGCGGCCGAAGACGGCGGTGAGGAGGCGGTAGGAGCCGCCGTAGAGATCGTCGCTGGCCAGCACCTCATCGCCCGGACTGAGGAGTTTCAGGACGTTGTCCATCGCCGCCAGGCCGCTGCTGAAGCAAATGCCGAACTTCCCGTTTTCGATGGAAGCGAGGTTGGCCTGCAGGGCATCGCGGGTGGGGTTTTGGGTGCGGGCGTACTCGTAGCCCTTATGCTCACCCGGGGCCGACTGCGCGTAGGTGGAGGTTTGGTAGATGGGGGTCATGACCGCGCCGGTGAGGGGGTCGGGGTTAAGGCCTCCGTGGATGCACTTGGTAGCGAAGGCGGCGTCTTTTTTGGCAGACATACTGGCGGTGGTTTTATTGGAAGGAGAGCAAAGCTAACGAATAGAACCGGGCCCAGGTTGATGGACCCAGCGATAGCTTAATCTTCGATGCGCTTTCTTTTCGTCCGGGGAATCGGTTGAAGTTCGTTAAAGACGATATCGGTTTCCCGGCGGGGAACGCCCATGTCCCGTAACTTTTGCAGGAGTTTTTTGGCTTCTACCGCACCGTGAATCGCCCGGCTCAGGGCAATGATGACGACGATCTTGATCAGCCAGCCCTTGACGATGGACGAAGGGTCAACAATGCCCGTCAGCAGCTGGTACAAAATATAGAGGCCTAAGCCCAGGCTGAAAGCCAGCAGGGGATTGTACTTTACCAGAAAGGCCAGGCCAGCGTAGAAGACCACCAGGATGGCCCCTTCCACAATGATATCGGTAGTCGTTACGGCCGGGTTACCGACCACCAGGGTGACGGCGATGGCCAGGAAGGACAGCGCTACCAGGGCGATGAGTGTGTAGCGACCCTGGAGCATTTTTTTCAAGTGATCGTTGATCTCGATCTTAAGGTCATTGATCCGGGTGATGGTTTTCGGGTCGAACTCAGGTTCCGCGTTCTGGAAGCCGTCGTCAAGAATGTCTTGGTGCATAGAAAGGTATTAGGAAGGTGGGAAAATAATGCACCAATATGAATTGGGGAAATACTTTCCACATTCGCCGCTAAAGTGCACCCGGCAGGAAGGATGCAAGACCCTCCTAATACGCCCGCTCGTTGCTGCCTTCCATGTAATTGACAAAAGCCCGGTTGACGACGCGGAAGCCGCCCGGGGTGGGGTAGTTGCCGCTGAAGTACCAGTCGCCGTTGTTGTTGGGGCAGGATGCGCGCAGGTTTTCCACTGTTTGGTAGATGACGTCGATTTTCGGCTTCGTCCCAACGGGGGTCACGATCTGGGCGATCTTCTTGCTGATTTCCTCGTAGGAAAACTGGTTGTAGAGTTCCAGGACGACGTTTTCCATCTCCTCTTTGGGCTTCTTGAGTTCTTCGAGGGCTTTTTTGTAGACCTGTTTCATCAACTTCTTCTTGCCCTTTTCTTCCAGCAGGGCTTCCATGGCTTTGAAGGCGACGAACTCGCCCATCTTCGACATATCGATGCCGTAGCAATCGGGGAAGCGGATCTGGGGGGCGGAAGAGACGATGATGATGCGCTTGGGCCGGAGACGGCTGACGATCTTGATGATCGAATCGCGGATGGTGGTGCCGCGGACGATGCTATCGTCGATCAGCACCAGGGTGTCTATTTCGTCGCGGACGATGCCGTAGGTGACGTCGTAGACGTGGCTGACCATATCATCGCGGCTGCGGGTATCGGCAATGAAGGTGCGGGTTTTACCGTCTTTGACGACGATTTTCTCGTTGCGGACTTTGGTGTTGAGGATTTTGCCGATGCCGTTTTTGCCCTTTTTCTGAAGCTTTTTGATCTGCTTCTTTTTCCAGTCGGTCAGTTCTTTTTCCAGGCCCTCGATCATGCCCTGGAAGGCGGTCTCGGCCGTATTGGGGATGTAGCTGAAGACGGTGTTATCGAAATCGTAGTCGATGGCCTTGGTCAGGGCCGGGGCGAGGCGGCGGCCGAGTTCCTTGCGTTCGAGGTAGATGTCGCGGTCGGTTCCCCGGCTGAAGTAGATGCGTTCGAAGGAACAGGCAGCGCGGGGCAGGCTGGGGGCGAAGCGCTCCATGGTGACCTTGCCGCTTTTTTTGATGATGAGGGCGTGGCCTGGCTCAATTTCTTTGATCTCGTTGAAGTGAATGTCGAACACCGTTTGCAAGGCGGGCCGTTCGGAGGCGACGGCGACGAACTCTTCGTTTTCGAAGTAGAAAGCGGGGCGGATGCCGGAGGGGTCGCGCATGACGAAAGCGTCGCCGTGGCCGATCATGCCGCCCATGACGTAGCCGCCGTCGAACTTCTTGCTGGCCCGTTTGAGGAGGCGTTGTACGTCGAGCTCATCGGCAATGATGTCGTTGATCTTGATGTTGGAGTGCCCGTCGGGCTTGTGCCAGGTGTGGATGCGTTGGACTTCATCATCGAGGAAGTGGCCGATCTTTTCGAGGACGGTGACGGTGTCGGATTTTTCTTTGGGGTACTGCCCGAGGTCGACGAGTTCCTGGAAGAGTTCATCGACGTTGGTGAGGTTAAAGTTGCCGGCGATGATGAGGGCACGGGTTTTCCAGTTGCTTTGGCGGAGGAAGGGGTGGCAGGTTTCGATGTCGTTGTTGCCGTGGGTGCCGTAGCGGAGGTGGCCCATCATGAGTTCCCCGGTGTAGGGGAGGTTGCTTTTGAGCCACTCGCCGTCGGCCAGGCGCTCGGGGGGCAATTCATCGAAGCGGCGGTAGACGGCCTCCCAGAGGTCATCGAGGTAGTTGCTGGCGTTGGAGCGGCGGCGGCTGATGAACTTCTGCCCGGGGGGATGATCGAGCTTGATGGTGGCCATGCCCGCCCCGTCTTGACCGCGGTTGCGCATCTTGCGCATCAGCAGCTGCAGGCACTTGAGGCCGTGGAGGGGCGTGCCGTACTTTTCCTGGTAATAACTCAGCGGTTTGCGGAGGCGAATCATCGCCAGGCCGCATTCGTGGTGGATTACGTCGCTCATGTTGTTGGTTGGACCTTACTTGAAGGGGGGCAAAGGTAAAGAGGAATAACACCTCGATACCTGCAATGGCTTAGTTAAGGTGAATTTTTCTGTCCGCCAGCCCCAAAAGTTAAGAAGTTGGGTTGCCGTACTAGCACGTGGCCTGGCGGGGTTTTTCCAGCAAACACGCAAAAACACAGCGCCTTATGGTTTACCGTTTGCTGGCCCTTGGCCTTACCCTGCTTTTCACCCTTCCTGGCACCTGCGGCCGCGCCCAGCAAGCCACCCTGCCCGCACCGGGCAGCCCCGCCGTTGAAAAAAGCTTTCCTACGCCGGTGAACGATATTGTGGCGGACCGGCAAAAGACCCAGAGCCCGGCCCTGGCCGGTACGCCCCTGCGCGCCGCCGATGTGATGTGGCAAAAACGGATTTGGCGGACGATTGACAGCCGCGAGAAGATCAACCTTCCCTTCGCCTACCCGCCCCGGCCGCTGGTGAGCCTTCTGGTGGAAGCCGCCGACGCGGGCAAAATCCAGCTGTACAGCACCATCGACGACAAGTTCACGACCCCGCTGAGCGCTCTGGAGCGGACCGCCATCAACGGCGGGGCCGATACCGTGGCCATCATCGACCCGCGCGACCAAAGCGTGAGCTACCGGGCGGTGCCCCGCGCCTTCAACCCGGCCGATTTCCGGCGCTACCGCCTCCAGGAAATAACGTATTTTGACAAGGCCGCGGGCAGCATGCGGACCCAAATTCTGGGCATTGCGCCCCTGAAAGATGTGTACGACGAGACGGGCAACTACCTCTACGAAATCCCCGCCTTCTGGGTCTACTACCCCGCAGCCCGGGAAATGCTGGCCACCGAGCAGGCCTATCTGGAGGGAAATGACGCCGGCAACCGCAGTTGGGAAGACCTTTTTGAAAGCCGTTTTTTCAACAGCGCCATCGTTAAAGAAAGCAATATCCACAACCGCCGCATTACCGATTACCACGCCGATGGCCGCAGTCGGCTGCTGGAAGCAGAACGCATCAAAGCGGGTAATCTGGCGCGGGAGCAGGATGGTTGGAGTCATTAAACTTTGCGAAGGAAATAGTTCCGCGTGAGCCTTTCATTTGTCGCCAGGGCTTTTTAATGGTGGTGCAGTAAGGGGATGTTCTGGTCCAAAAATGCGGGATGAATACGCCCTAATAAAGATTTTTACTTGTTGGAACCTATTTATTGTTTGTAATATTTGGAAGTATGGGGCGTGGGGACTTAGCTTGGGTTTCTTTACCTCACCTTTCACGTCCTTTGCATAACTTCTTGGTATGAACCCTAGACTTTTGAACGGCGTACGTTTGGGGGCTGGTGCGTATGGGGGATTGGAGCGGACGCCAGTTCTTGATTCAGCAATTGCGTCGGAGATGGGTAAGGCAGCCTTCTACGCACATGAAAATCAGCAAAACCAGCCTCTGCCTCCTCGCCGCCCTGTTCCTGACCACCCTCGCCAGCTGCGCCTGCGAAGAAGACGAATTCGGAGACGTGCTTGAAATGGAAATCCCCGTAGATATAGGACGAAGGGAAAACATCTACCAAGTGGGTGATACTCTGTGGGTGGTGGCGGATTTTCCTAAATTTGTCAAGGTCGTAGGCAACCAAAACGATATTGAATTGGTGGATCACAAGTTTTTTTCTTCGCTCTATATTTCGCTAATAAGCGAATCTCAACTGAGGACTTACACAACTTCACAAGTTATAGTAGAAAGGGGTTCGGTGGAGATCAATCAGCTTGGGGGCTATGATTATCTTTTTGAAGAGACGGAGTTTGGTTATGCAGTTCGCTTTGGTATTGTATTAGTGGCCCCCGGAGATTACAGTACTACCTCGATATCCGGTGAGGAGCAGGGTACTTATCGCCACCCCACCTACTATTCTTGTAAAAATAACCTCAGGAAAAACGTCTTTATCAATAGGATCAACCGGTTTTCAACGATGGATAATTTCAATGATTTTCTTGCCTGGGATCAAGTAGCCGGTGATTTTGTGCAGACTTATGAGGGCTACCTTCTTGGAGGCAAATTCACCTTCCGGGTAGTAGAATGACCCGCTCACCACAGCGCACATGAAAATTAGCAAAACCAGCCTTTGCCTCCTCGCCGCCCTGCTCCCGCCCCCCCAACGCAAAAGCCCCGACACCTTGAGAAAAGGGTATCGGGGCTTTTGCAAACCGGAGTTGCTCCGGAAAATCAGAGTTTGACCACTTCCGCCTGGATGGGGTAGTCGGCCAGGATGCGGGTGGTGAAGGCCATGTGGCCGCGGGGGACGGCCAGGTAGAGTTTGCCGTGCTTGTGGGTGGCCAGGCTGGCCAGGAGGCGCCACTTGGTGACCAGCTCGCGCTCGTCCAGCGACTTCATGCCCAGCTCGAAGTAGGACTTGCGGCCGTTGACTTCGCCCGTGCAATCGGGGATGAAGTACTCTTCGGAGTCTTTGCTGCGGCGGATCTTGGCGGGGGTCTCGTAGCCTTCTACATTGGCGCAAATGTTTTCGAAGCCTTTTTTCTTGACTATTTTATCGAGGAGAAGTTGGATCAGTTCCGTGTCTTTCTGTTGTGCCTCGGTGAGAAGTCCGTGTTCCATCTGGTGCAAGTAGTTTATAGTACGAATGAATGTTGTGAACCCAAAGACCGATAACGGCTGGGCGATATGTATCAGTCAAAGCGACAAAGTACGGTGGGGAAACGTTGTGGCAAAGCGCGGTACACCATGAAAACGTCTCCAGGCAGTGGATAGTTGAGCCCCGAGGCGGTGGGGCTGGTCCTGGCCGCTGCCGGGCAAATGGGGGGGCTCCTCCGCCGGGAAAGCAGCGAGGAATACTTTCATTTCCCCGCCTTGACCACGGGTACAATATGGCTAATTTTTGTACTTTGCCCCCACGTTCGCTTAAAACAATCATGCTATGACCGACCAGCGCCCCTGGCTTACCCAATACCCGGCCGGGATCCCCGCCAACATCGATTTGACCCGCTTTACCACGCTGAAGGACCTGTTAGCGGATTCCACCAAGCAGTTTGGCCCCAAACCGGCGTTCAGCTGCATGGGCAAAACCATCACTTTCGCGGAGTTGGATAAACTGTCGGACGCTTTCGGGGCCTACCTCCACTACCGGGGCTTGCAGCCGGGCGACAAAGTTGCCCTCATGATGCCTAACCTGCTACAGTACCCCATCGCACTGCACGGCGTGCTCAAGGCCGGCCTCGTCATCGTCAACACCAACCCGCTCTACACGCCGCGGGAGATGAAGCACCAGTTTGCCGACTCCGGAGCCAAGGCCGTCGTGATCGCCGAAAACTTCGCCGCCAACCTCCAGCAGATCATCGGGGAGACGGACATCAAGACCGTCATTACCACCAGCATCGGTGAATTGCTGGGCTTCCTGAAGGGCGGGATTACCAACTTTGTGGTCCGCAACGTCAAAAAGATGGTGCCCGCCTACGACCTGCCCGGGGCCGTGACCTTCCAGACGGCGCTTGACGAAGGGGCCAAGCACCGCCTGCCTGCCTTCACCGGCCAGGCCGAGGATACCATCGCCCTCCAGTACACGGGCGGCACCACCGGCGTCTCCAAAGGCGCCATGCTGACCAACGCCAACCTGGTGGCCAATGCCCTGCAAAGCCGCGCCTGGATGACGCAGGCCCTGACGGCTGGCGGCGACGAACGTATGCTCTGCCCCCTGCCGCTCTACCACATCTTCGCCTTCACCGTCAATTCCGTCGCCCTCTTCTCCCACGGCATCTGCAACGTGCTCATTACCAACCCCCGCGACCTGAGCACCATCAATAAGGCCTTCAAAGACAACAAAATTGCCGGCCTGACCGCCGTCAATACCCTCTTCAATGCCTTGATCAACGACCCCGGTTTCCAGGGTCTCGACTTCCGCCACCTCAAAATTGCCGTCGGGGGCGGTATGGCCGTCCAGCGCCCCGTCGCCGAAGGCTGGCAAAAACTAACCGGCGTGCCCCTCAGTGAAGGCTACGGCCTGACGGAAACCAGCCCCTCGGCATGCATGAACCCGCTCAACGATAAAATGCGCATCGGCACCATCGGCGTCCCCCTGCCCAGCACCGAAATGCGCATCTGGGTCGAGGAGGAAAACCGCGTGGCCAGCCCCGAAGAACGCGGCGAAATCCACATCAAAGGCCCCCAGGTCATGAAGGGCTACTACAACCGCCCGGAAGCCACCGCCGAAGTCATCACTACCGACGGCTGGTTGCGCACCGGCGACATCGGCGTGATGAGTGCCGACGGCTTCTTCCGCATCGTTGATCGCCTCAAAGACATGATCCTCGTCTCGGGCTTCAACGTTTTCCCGAACGAAGTAGAGGACGTCCTGGCGGGTCACCCCGGCATCCTCGAAGTGGCGGCCATCGGCGTGCCCAACGAGAAATCCGGCGAAGTCGTCAAGGTCTTCGTCGTCAAAAAGGACAAATCCCTCAAGGCCGAGGACGTCATCAACTACGCCAAGGAAAACCTCACCGGCTACAAGGTGCCCAAAGAAGTGGAATTCCGCGACGACCTGCCCAAAAGCAACGTCGGCAAAATCATCCGTCGCCACCTGCGCGACGCCTGAGGCAGCAACTGCCCACCATTTTAGCTTGTAAAGTGGGCGCGGGCGCAGGTGCCAGGAACGGTGGAAGGAGCGGGGGACGTCCCGACCGCCCACCGCAACTTTCGTCCGCCCGCGCCCATTGTATCCCCCTAGCCGACCCACACCCACCCTACTCCCAGCCATCGCCCAATGATCGACATCGATAGCGCCGCCATCCAGCAGAAAATGCAGAAGCTGGAACGTTGCAAAAAATACCTGAAACGGGAATTCATCGGCATTGATGACATCATCGATAGTTTGCTCGATTACATCCAGGTCTGGTACCTCCTGCCGGAACTCCTCCAGCGCCCCGTCATCGTCAACCTCTGGGGAATGACCGGCGTCGGGAAAACGGACCTCATCCGCAAGCTGGTCAAATTCCTCGATTTTCAGGACCGCTTCACCGAAATTGAACTGAGCAATACCGACCAGTCGAGCTGGTCCAACACCGTCGCCCAGATACTGAACAACATTGGCCTGAACGACGAAAAGCCGGCCATTCTCCTCTTCGACGAAATCCAACGCTTTAATACCCTCGACGCCGAAGGGACGCCCTTGCCCCAGACCAAGTTCACCGACTTCTGGGAGTTGCTCTCCGACGGCCGCCTGAGCCGCAAGCGCCGCGAAGACCTGGACCGCTTCCTGCTCAACTTCTTCGCCAGCAAACGCGACAAGGAGAAGGCCAAAGCCCGCGGCGAAGAGATCATCGAATACCACAGCCTCAACACCTGGGATGCGATGCAACTGCAAGGACAGTTGGGCCTGGATATGAGCATGGCCGACCTGGCCGAGATCAGCGAAGAGCAGATGATGAAGTTCATCCTCAAGGCCAAAAAGGAAAAGAAGATCTACGAACCCGTCAACCACTCCAAAAGCCTCATCATCATTTCCGGGAACCTCGACGAGGCCTTCAGCATGGCTACCGAAACGAGCGAAGCGGATATTGATGCCGACATCTACCACGCCTTCACCAAGAAGATCACGCTGGTAGACATCAAAAATGCCCTGGCCCGCAAGTTCCGCCCCGAGCAAGTGGCCCGCTTCGGCAACATCCACCTGATCTACAACGCCCTGCGCAAGCAAGACTTCGAACGACTGATCCAACAGGAACTCAAGCGCATCGTCCGGCGCATCAAAACGAAGGTCGGGGTTTCCCTGAGCATCAGTCCGGAAGTCAATAAGTTGATCTACCGCAACGGTGTTTTTCCCGTGCAGGGCGTCCGGCCGGTGTTCAGTTCCATTGTCGACATCGTCGAATCCAACCTTAGTAAGTTCCTCTTCGACGCCATCATGCTGGGGGCCAGGGAAATGAAGCTGGGCTACGACCCCGTCGCCCGCGTCCTCCGGGCCACTTACGGCGGCAAGACGGTGGAGGTGCCCTACGTGGGGCGCATCGACAAAATCCGCCAGTCCAACCAGGCCGATGCAGTGGCCAACATCTCCGTCCACGAGAGTGGCCATGCGGTAGTTTACATGGTTTTAACGCAGATGGTGCCCCTGCAACTAAAGAGCAAGGTGGCCAGCAGTTACGCCGGGGGCTTCACCTTTCCGCACCAGATTCACGTCACCAAATCGACGCTGCTCGATAAGATTAAGGTCTACCTGGCCGGCGGCCTGGCCGAAGAGCTCGTCTTTGGCCGCGAGCACGCCAGCGTGGGCCGCAGCCACGACCGCGAGCAGGCCACCGGCCTGGCCATTGAGTTCGTCCGCAAGTTCGGCTTCGACGAAGACTTCCAGGCGGTCTATAACCTGGAACACAGCCCCCTACGCATGGACCTGACCGTCACCGATACCACCATCGAAAAGCTCATGAGCCGCCTGGTGGCCGAAACGAAAGAGATCCTCATCCAGCATCTGCCCTTGCTGCGGGAGCTCAGTGCAGTCCTCAGCCGCGCCGGCAGCCTGGAAGGGGCGGAAATGCAACGGATCGCCCGGCGCTTTGGCCTCCAACCCGCCCTGCGCGAAGAGGGCTACCTGGATATTTTTGGCTACGACGGGAAACTGTCCGAGGGGTAGTTCATAGTTCATAGTTCACTAGTTACCAGCAAACTACTAAACTACTGAACTACTGAACTACTAAACTACTAAACTACTAAACTACTAAACTAACCCCCCTTCCGCATTCTCCGACACTTCCAGCCCGGCCCAACTGGCGGTTCCGGAATAGTGGAGTTGATCGTTGAGGTAGAGGCTTACGTCCAGTTCGGCGCGGAGGCTTTCGTTGATCTTTCCGTTCATGGCTCCGCTGATGGGGCTGAGCAGGTCGCCGCCCGGAGCGGGATGGCCGGTGATGATGAGGCGTTGGCCGGGGGCGGAGAACACGAGTTGCACTTCCTTGCTCTTCAAAAACGTCGTTTGCACCTGCGACCGCGCCCAGGTGGTGAACAGGTAGAGCTGTCCTTCGAGGAGAAAAGTGGCCAGAAAACCGGTGAACGATGCGCCGAACCAGGGGATTTTGGCGACGCTGGCCATCAGGCTGGCGGGGCCCGTAGTGCCGGAAAGGTGGTTGCTTTGGCACCAGATCCAGGCGGCCGGAAAGCCGCTGCCCCAGTCTTTTTCCGTGTAGCCCGTGCCGCCCGCTGCGGAATACTTTTGCCCGCCGACGCTGATCGTGCCCCGCAGGCCGTGGTGAAGACTGACCAGCCCGTGGTAGCACTGCATGCGCGGGACGAACCCGTACCAACCCATTACGCCCGGGGCCAGGGGCCGCTTCGGCCAGCCAATGACGTCGGTGAATGCGAGATCCAACTGCAAATCCGGCAAAGCAATGCGCAGGCGATCGGTAGCGAAGGCGTGTGGACCGAGTTCGAGCGCAAAATGGTCGGCGGCGGGCCGGAAATCGGCGGTAGGGTAGCGGTGGTAGGCCGAGGTGGCGGCCACTCCGTCGAGAACCTGCAGGAAGGCGTGGCCCTCTCCCTCCGCATCGTAACTGATGCCGGGGATGAAGGCGTAGGCCAGGTTGTGCTCGGGAACTACAATCTTGAAATACCAGCCTTCGAAGTAGCGCCGTTGCCGCCCCCAGCCCTGGAAGCGGGGCGGATCAAAAGTAGCGCGGCGGCGTGCGAGAAAGGACATAAGCGGGAAGGAAGCGACGGATGAAAATGAAAACGCGCACGCGGAAGACGATCCACGTGCGCGTTGTGCTTTGGTGCTTTCCGGGGCGATTACTTCGCGGCGGCGTAGCGGCGGGCCACTTCGTCCCAGTTCACTACGGAGAAAAAGGCCTGGACGTAGTCGGGGCGGCGGTTCTGGTAGTTGAGGTAGTAGGCGTGCTCCCAGACGTCGAGGCCCAGGATAGGGGTACCTTTGGTGTCGGCAACGTCCATCAGGGGGTTATCCTGGTTGGGGGTAGAAGTGACGTGGAGCTTGCCGTCTCCACCGACGATGAGCCAGGCCCAGCCGGAGCCGAAGCGGGTAGCGGCGGCTTTGGAAAATTCTTCCTTAAAGGCATCGTAGCTGCCGAAGGCGGAGTCGATGGCCGTGGCCAGCTCGCCGCTGGGTTTGCCGCCGCCGTTGGGGCCCATGACGGTCCAGAACAGGTTGTGGTTGTAGTAGCCGCCGCCGTTGTTGCGGACAGCTGCACCAGCTTTGCTGACGTTAGAGAGAATGGACTCAATCTTTTTGCCGGCCAGTTCCGTGCCTTCAATGGCATTGTTCAGATTGGTCGTGTAGCCATTGTGGTGCTTCGTGTGGTGGATCTCCATCGTACGGGCGTCGATATGGGGCTCGAGGGCGTCGTAGGCGTAGGGGAGTTTGGGGAGTTCGAACATTTTTGCTGTGTTTTTTTAGTTAGGGGGCCTGGGATTGGCTCCAGCGTTCGCTTTACTAACAGCGGGAGGGGCGGCAGGTTGGCTCGGGGCCGCTATTTTCTTGGTGCAACAGCTGCTACGGACCGGAATATTGAAGATTAATTGCAACGGTCCATTCGGTGGCTTGCATATCTTCGCCCTTATGGCAGGACAAGCGAAAAAATTTATCTGTATCCACGGACACTTTTACCAGCCTCCCCGCGAAAATGCCTGGTTGGAAACCATTGAAGTCCAGGATTCCGCCGCCCCATACCACGATTGGAACGAGCGGATCAACGAAGAGTGTTACGCGCCCAACGCTACCGCCCGGGTGCTCAACAATGCGCAGCACATCACCACGATCCGCAACAACTACGAGCGGATGTCGTGGAACTTCGGTCCTACGCTCCTTTCCTGGCTGGAGGTGCACGACCCGGCCACGTACGCCCGCCTGCTGAAGGCCGATCGGGAAAGCTGCGCGCGCTTCGGCGGGCACGGCAATGCCTTGGCCCAGTCCTACAACCACATCATCATGCCCCTGGCCAATGCGCGCGACCAGCGCACGCAAATTCGCTGGGGGATTGCCGATTTTGAGGCTCGCTTTGGCCGAACCCCCGAGGGTATGTGGCTGGCGGAAACGGCGGTGGATACCGCTTGCCTGGAAGCCCTGGTGGACGCCGGAATCAAGTTCACCGTCCTGGCCCCCCGGCAATGTCAGGCCGTCCGCTTCCAGGCCGACCCCCAGTGGCACGACGTGCACGGCGGGGTGGATTCCCGGCGGGCCTACCGCTGCCCACTGCCCAGTGGCCGGACCATTGACCTGTTCTTTTACGACGGCGACGTCTCCAAGGCCGTAGCCTTCGAAGGCCTGCTCAACGACGGCCGTCTGCTGGCCAACCGCCTGATCAATAGCCTCGACCGCAACGACGCCATCCAACTCGCCAACATCGCCACCGACGGCGAAAGCTACGGCCACCACCACCGCAAGGGGGAAATGGCCCTGGCCGCCTGCCTGGATTATCTGGAAGAACACCCAGACTACCGGATTACCAACTACGGGCAGTTTCTGGAACTACACCCCCCGGAGTGGGAGGCCCGCATTTTTGAGAACAGCTCCTGGTCCTGCGTCCACGGCGTCGAACGCTGGCGCAGCGACTGCGGCTGCCACACGGGCGGCCAACCGGGCTGGCACCAGCGCTGGCGTGCCCCCCTGCGGGCGGCCCTGGATGAAGTGCGCGAGCGCCTGGCCACCGTCTTTACCAACTTCGGCACAAACCTCTTCAAAGACCCCTGGGCCGCCCGCGATGCCTACATCGAACTGGTGCTGGATCGGTCTCCGGACAATGTCCGGGCTTTTTTAAACCGCCACAGCCGCCTGCCCAACCCCGGCAAGGAAGATTGTACCACGATGCTCCGCCTGCTGGAGATGCAGCGCCACGCCATGCTGATGTACACCAGCTGCGCCTGGTTCTTCAATGAAGTCACTGGCATCGAAACCCTTCAGGTGCTCCAGTACGCCAACCGTGCCCTCCACCTCTGCGAAGTGGTGTCTGGCCAGGACTACCACCCCGATTTTCTGGACCGCCTGGGAAAAATTGAGAGCAACAGCGTAGAAAGCGCCGCCGTAGCCTACCGCAAGGAGGTCATGACCGCCCGGGTGGGCCTCCGCCGGGTGGGCATGCACTTTGCCGCCGCCAGCCTGTTTGAGAAAAATATGGCCGAACTGGAGCTGTTCAACTACCGCGCCGAAATCCATACCCTGCGCCAGCTCCGTGCCGGCTCCTACCGCCTGGCCATGGGCCATATTTCGGTGCACTCCAACATCACCCAGAGTGGTACCGATTTCAGCTTTGCCGTGCTCTACCTCGGCCAGCAAACCCTGATCGGGAGCATCCGCGACGACATCAACCTGGAGGACTTTGCTGCGGTAACCCCTGACCTGGAGCGGGAGTTCCGCGGCGGCCACGTGGGGGAGGTCATCGCCATGATGAACGCCAACTTCGGCTCGGAAACCTTCTCCATCTGGCACCTTTTCCGGGACGAAAAGCAGCGCATTCTGCTGTTTATGACCAACCGGACGATGGAAATTGCCGCCAAAAACTTCAGCGACGTCTACTACGACAACTACCAGCTGATGTCGACCATGCGCGCCAACGGAATGCCCCTGCCCGATGCCTACCAGGCGGCCATCAACTTCACGATGCACCGCCGCCTGGAGGAGTTGCTCGAAACAGAAGGTGCCCTCGACCACGCCCGCCTGGAACGCATCGTGGCCGACTCCCACCACTGGAAACACCGCTGGCGGGAGCCCGCCGACCTCGAAAAGGCCGCCGAAAACCGCATCTACCACCTCATCACCGAAGCATTCGCCCTGCCCAAGCGCTGGGAAGATGCCCTGGCCCTGACCAAGGCCCTCAAGCAACTCAAGATCCATCCCAACTACTACCGCGCCCAGAACGCTTTTCTGGAGGGTTGGACGGAGGCCTACGCCGCCAGTCTCCCCCGCGAACGCTACATTGTTGGTCTGGCCCTTGCCCGCGAACTCCGCCTGGCCCTCGGCTTCGTAGGCCAGCCCACCGAACTAAGTGTAGCCTGATGCGCATCGCCCTGCTCGCCCCCCTGCGCTACCCCATCCGGGAGCCCTTCCACGGCGGGCTGGAGATGCACACCCACCTGCTGGCCCGCGAACTGAGCGCCCGCGGACACTCCGTCACGCTCTTTGCCCACCCCGACTCTGACCCCCGCTTCCGCATCGTTCCACAGGCCATCCCAGGTAAGGGAGCCCTGGCCACCTTACGCGCCACCTACGCCGCCGTGCGCTCCATGGGCCGGGGTGATTTTGACGTGATCCACAACAACAGCATTCACTTTTTACCGCCGTTGCTGGTCCGGCACCTGCCCGCCCCGCTGGTCACCACCCTGCATACGCCGCCCTACCGATCGTTCCAGCTGACGGGTTGGCTGGCCCGCGCCAGTGCCCGCTGCCGCTACGTGGCCATCAGCCATTTTGTGGCCCGGCAGTGGGCGCCCTACGTCGGGGAGAGTACCGTGGTGCACAACGGTCTGGCCCTGGAAGACTGGCCATATTCTGCCGCAGGGTCGCCCCGGACGGCGGTCTGGTACGGCCGGTTTACCCCCGAAAAAGGGGCGGAGTACGCCATCGCTGCGGCGCGGGCGGCGGGCTACCGGCTGACCTTGGCCGGGCCGGTGTACGACCCGGACTATTTTTCCCGCGCCATTGCCCCGCAACTGGGCGGCGACATTCACTACGCCGGACACCTCACCCAGGCGGAGCTGGCCGCGCTGGTCGGGCAGGCGGCCGTGGGACTGGTGACGCCCGTCTGGGACGAACCTTTCGGCCTGGCCTACGCCGAGATGTTGGCCTGCGGTACGCCCGTGGCGGGTTTCGCGAGCGGGGCGGCAGCCGAAATCATTACACCCGCCACGGGCATTTTGGTCGCCAAACGCGATACGGCGGCGCTGACGCAGGTGCTGGGGGAAGTCGAAAGGAGCAAAGACCGTCAGACCTGCCGGGCCCACGTGGAAAAGGAATTTCAGGTGGAGACCATGCTGACGGGCTACCTGGCCGTCTACGCCGCAGCCTGCGCAGGCTAATACTTCCGCTCAACGACGTAGTTGACCAGGGCTTCCAGACTCTCGCGGGCGGGGGAGGAAGGCAGCTGGTGCAGGAGGGCAAAGGCCTCGTCGCGGTAACGGTACATGGCCGCTTCGGCGTAGGCAATACCCGCGCTGGCGTGGACGAAACGGATAACCTCCGCTACCTTCTCCGGCTTATCACTGTACTTCTTGATCAGGCGGATGATGTGGCTGCGCTCGCCCGCCGGTGCCTGGTTGAGGGCGTGGATGAGCGGCAGGGTCATTTTCTTCTCCTTGATGTCGATGCCCAGGGGTTTACCGACGTTGTCGGTGCCAAAGTCGAACAGGTCGTCGCGGATCTGAAAGGCGATGCCGATTTTCTCCCCAAAGTCGTGCATCAGGCGCAGGGTGGTCTCGTCCTGGGTGACCGATGCCGCCCCCGCTTCGCAGGCTGCCGCAATGAGGCTGGCCGTTTTTTGACGGATGACTTCAAAGTAGATCGCCTCGTCGATGTCCAGTCGCCGGGCTTTCTCGATCTGGAGCAACTCTCCTTCGCTCAGGGCCTGCACCGCCGTGGAGGTAATCTCCAGGATGCGGTACTGCTTATGCTTGAGCGCAATGAGCAAACCCTTGGCCAAAAAATAATCGCCCACCAAAACGGCAATCTTGTTCTTCCAAAGGGCATTGATCGAGAAAA
Source organism: Neolewinella lacunae (assembly GCF_014349155.1). Lineage (GTDB taxonomy): Bacteria > Bacteroidota > Bacteroidia > Chitinophagales > Saprospiraceae > Neolewinella > Neolewinella lacunae. The sequence continues at coordinate 4,027 of NZ_JACSIT010000154.1, read as the reverse complement.
ACCCCCGGCGCTCGTAGGATTCGTCGACCACGTCGTCGTGCACCAGGCTGGCCGTGTGCAGGATTTCGATCAGGGAGGCAGCTACGTAGCTTTCGTCGGTAAAACCGCCACAGGCCTTTGCCGACAGGAAGACAAACATGGGCCGGACTTGCTTTCCTTTGCGCCGGACGATGTAGTAGGTGATGCGGTCCATCAAGGCCACCGGCGAACGCAGGGTATCCCGGAATCGCTTCTCGAAATCGTCCAACTCTTGGGCGATCGGTTGTTTGATCCGGTCCAGGGTACGGCCCATATAAAGACGGGGGAGGATGATGCGCCCCAAAGGTAATTGAAGACGGGGTATTTTCAGTAGAAATTGAAAACATCCCGGAAGCGCTTTCTACCTGGCCCGGTAAGGAATACGGTAAAAACGGGCGGGGCTGTCCTTGCGGCGTTCGGTGGAGATGTAGAGCTCCCCTTCGGCGTCGAAAGCAAGTCCTTCGGGTTGGGGGAGAAGGTCGCTGTTTAACTTGTGGAGGTAGCTAATTTGTCCGTTGCTCTCCAGCACCATCAATACCTTGCCAACGGAGGAAGTAATGAAGAGTTGGCCGGTGAAGGGGTGAACCGCGATGGCTGAAGGTGCCAGGTCGTATTCAGCGCGGGACATGAAAAAGGAGCACAGTTGGGCATGGCCGGCGGTTTGATCGCATTTGCTCAGGAAATTCTGGACGGCCTGCTGCTCAATGGCGAAGGCGGGTTGGCTGCCCAGGGTCTTGGTGGCCAGGTCAAATGCGAAGATGTAACGGCCATTCTTACTCTCCCCGTTCTCGGTAGAGTAGTTTTTACAGGCGAGCAGAAGCCGGTTCTTCGCGCGGTCGTACGCCAGCCCTTCCACGTCGTTGTCTTCCGTCAGGAGGGTATTGTATTTCTCGACGTGCTGTTCGGGTTGGCCCGCGTTGCTGATCTGGTAAAGGGTGCCGGTGCTTTTCACGACCCAGATGTCGTTGCCCACCGCTTCGACGTCTTCGTAGTCGCCATCTTTCCAGAAGGTGGTGGCCCAGAGTACTTCGCCGGTTTTGCTGGATACGCGGTAGACCTTGCCAAGTTCGTCTTGCACCATCAGGAGGGTGTTTTTCTGGTTCGGGTCTACGGACAGGCCGGAGACCTCATTCAGCTCGGCGGGCAGGTCACTGATGAGTAAAAGACCGTCCAGATCGTAAGCAAAGGAAGGAGACTGGGCGGAAAGAAAAGCATTGCTTTGTGCAAAAAGCAAAGGGATAAACAGCAGGAATCGGAACATTAAATTGGTTTTTCGTTCAACAAACGTGAGCCGGCGGGGGATATTTTAGCCGCCACCCTCCACTTAGGTATAGGTCGCCCTCCGGTGTGGAAGGGAAGTTGCGCAAATCCCGCCCCCCAAGATCGCATTTATCTGCCAAACCTTACTCCTCCTCCCTACCTTCGCCGCATGGAAGAAGTGGAGGTCTTTGGGCAGCGCCTTCAGCTGCATCCCGCGCGTGGTGCCTATTGGCCAGCCGAGCGTGCCTTGTTGCTGGCTGACCTGCACCTGGGCAAGAGCGCCCACTTTCGCCGGGCGGGCATTGCCGTCCCCCCCGCCATTTCCGGGGCCAATTTTCGTCGCCTGACTATGCTGTTGGAAGATTGCCTGCCGGAGCGCGTCCTGTTTTTGGGGGATCTCTTTCACAGCAGCTACAACCACGTCTGGCCGCTCTTTTGCCGCTTTTTAGAGCAGTTCCCCGGCGTGCAGTTTGAGCTCATCCCGGGGAACCACGATATCCTGCCGCCTTCCGCCTACGCCGAATCCCGCCTGGTGTTGCAGCCGGAGGTACTGTGCATCGGACCGTTGGCCCTGAGCCACCATCCGCTGCCGGAGGAGGAACGGCCCGCTGGCAAGTATAACCTTTGCGGGCACGTTCACCCCTGCGTCCGCCTGCTCGATGCGGCGGGCAACGGCCTGAAACTCCCCGCCTTTTACTTCGGAGCGGAGCAGGGTATCCTCCCCGCTTTCGGCGAATTTACCGGGTGCGCGGAGGTAAAAGTCCGGGCGGGCGATCAGGTATTCGTCCTGGCCGAGGGGCAGGTGATCCGGATGTAGTTCCTGACTTACCTTGCTCCTTTATCCTGACTGGGGCCGTCTAAAAAGTCAGCCCCAAAGCTGTGGGGTGCGCCACGGTGGCTGTGCTGGTTGCGTTCTGACACATTTAAGAAAAAATATGTGTTCCTTTTTTGGGCCTCCCCACATGCTGGGTGGGCCTTCAGGGAGTTAAAAATGCCGTCTAGACGGATTTTTGGGCCGTTTTAGGTCATTTGGGCCCTTTGTACGACCGGAGTAAGCAGACTACGCCCTTGCTCAATCGATAATTTATGTAATCGACGAAGATTTGTGGCTATCGAAAGGAGGCCCATCTCAATGTTAACCCCCGTAAGTCCCTTTAGTGTAAACCGACGTCTTCCCAGATTGGCCTTCAAGTTGCCAAAGAAGCCCTCGACTTCTGCGTTACGGCGCAGGCACTTTGCTCTACCCTCTTTCGTGCTCAGACGAGCTCGGGCTTGCTGGCGATAGCTTTGACCTTTGTGGCTAATGGTTACCACTCGGTTGCCGTCTTGTTTATGACACATCCCGCGCAAGGGGCAGCCTATGCAATTGACGGCTTTGTACTTACTTGTTTCACGGATATACCCACTTGCTGTTTTCTCCTCTCCCTCTCCACAATACGTCATATGCTGACCCATGGGGCATATCAGCACATTTTGCTCTTCGTTATAGTATAACTGGCTTGGCGCAAATGGCGCTTTAAGTACTCCTTGCTCTTCCTTGTAATAGCCCGGGTATTTGAGGTAGGCTTCTATCTCCTTGCCCTCACAATAGCGATAGGCCTCTTCGTTGCCATACCCCGCATCGGCTGTAATGGCCTTGGGCAAGTTCAATCCGATTTGGCTTAAGATCGATTCGGTGTCTTCAAGATGAGGAATGAGGCAGGCCGCATCAGAAGGCGTCTGGTGCATTGTCCAGTTTACAACAAAGTGGTTTTCCGTTCCCACTTGAGCATTGTAGCCGGGTTTTAGCTCCCCGTTGCCCAAGTGGTCGTCTTTGGGCCTCATGAACGTAGCACCATGATCCGTTTTAGAGTAAGACGACCGATCTCCCAGTAATTCTTGCTGGCGCTCATATTCCTGGAGTTTGGGCAAGGACTTGCTCTCCAGGTTTTTCAGTTTTGTCTTTGCCTTTTTGACCTCTTTGGCTTCCTCCTTGGTGCTGGGGGACTGACTTTCTAAGGCTTTGTTGAGTCGATCAATCGTTTCTTGGACTGCTGCACTGTCGCTGAGTTTGTCCCCTTGATCATCCCCATCGGCAGCTTGCTCATCCTCTTTATCCGCTTTTTCACATAAAGCGTCAATCTGAGAAACGATCATCCCTATCTGGTCTAGCACCGACTTCTTGTAACGCTCAACGTTTGACTTCCAAACGAAGGTGTACCGGCCAGCTACTGACTCCAGTATAGTGCCATCTAAAAAGTAATCATCCAGCTTGACATAGCCTTGTTCATGTAAAGTCAACAAAACGTGGGCAAACACTTCCTTTACCCGGCCACCCATGCGGTGCTTGCGAAAGTTATTGATCGTATTGTGATCGGGAGTGGACATCCCACTTAGCCACATGTAGCACACGTTCTCATAGCAAGCCTTCTCAATCGAACGAGATGAGTACACCCGATCAGAATAGGCATAAACCAACACCTTAAGCAGCATCCGAGGAGAGTACGCGCTACTGCCACCTCCTAAATAGGTGCTTAGGATCGAATCAATGTTCATCCCATCTATAATCTGGCTGATCAGCCGCGCCTTATGATGAGGCGGTACCATGTCGGCAAGATGTGGAGGGAATAGCAAGCCTTGGTTCTGGAGGTCAGGCTTGAAAACTGCTCTTTTTGTGCTCATCGGCTACGGGGATGGGAACAGCCTCAAAATACTACTTTTTCGTATTTTGTACCAGAATGCCCCCCTAGTAGACTTTTTAGACGGCCCC
>NZ_JACSIT010000153.1 GCF_014349155.1 Neolewinella lacunae | reverse complement strand
GGGGCCGTCTAAAAAGTCTACTAGGGGGGCATTCTGGTACAAAATACGAAAAAGTAGTATTTTGAGGCTGTTCCCATCCCCGTAGCCGATGAGCACAAAAAGAGCAGTTTTCAAGCCTGACCTCCAGAACCAAGGCTTGCTATTCCCTCCACATCTTGCCGACATGGTACCGCCTCATCATAAGGCGCGGCTGATCAGCCAGATTATAGATGGGATGAACATTGATTCGATCCTAAGCACCTATTTAGGAGGTGGCAGTAGCGCGTACTCTCCTCGGATGCTGCTTAAGGTGTTGGTTTATGCCTATTCTGATCGGGTGTACTCATCTCGTTCGATTGAGAAGGCTTGCTATGAGAACGTGTGCTACATGTGGCTAAGTGGGATGTCCACTCCCGATCACAATACGATCAATAACTTTCGCAAGCACCGCATGGGTGGCCGGGTAAAGGAAGTGTTTGCCCACGTTTTGTTGACTTTACATGAACAAGGCTATGTCAAGCTGGATGATTACTTTTTAGATGGCACTATACTGGAGTCAGTAGCTGGCCGGTACACCTTCGTTTGGAAGTCAAACGTTGAGCGTTACAAGAAGTCGGTGCTAGACCAGATAGGGATGATCGTTTCTCAGATTGACGCTTTATGTGAAAAAGCGGATAAAGAGGATGAGCAAGCTGCCGATGGGGATGATCAAGGGGACAAACTCAGCGACAGTGCAGCAGTCCAAGAAACGATTGATCGACTCAACAAAGCCTTAGAAAGTCAGTCCCCCAGCACCAAGGAGGAAGCCAAAGAGGTCAAAAAGGCAAAGACAAAACTGAAAAACCTGGAGAGCAAGTCCTTGCCCAAACTCCAGGAATATGAGCGCCAGCAAGAATTACTGGGAGATCGGTCGTCTTACTCTAAAACGGATCATGGTGCTACGTTCATGAGGCCCAAAGACGACCACTTGGGCAACGGGGAGCTAAAACCCGGCTACAATGCTCAAGTGGGAACGGAAAACCACTTTGTTGTAAACTGGACAATGCACCAGACGCCTTCTGATGCGGCCTGCCTCATTCCTCATCTTGAAGACACCGAATCGATCTTAAGCCAAATCGGATTGAACTTGCCCAAGGCCATTACAGCCGATGCGGGGTATGGCAACGAAGAGGCCTATCGCTATTGTGAGGGCAAGGAGATAGAAGCCTACCTCAAATACCCGGGCTATTACAAGGAAGAGCAAGGAGTACTTAAAGCGCCATTTGCGCCAAGCCAGTTATACTATAACGAAGAGCAAAATGTGCTGATATGCCCCATGGGTCAGCATATGACGTATTGTGGAGAGGGAGAGGAGAAAACAGCAAGTGGGTATATCCGTGAAACAAGTAAGTACAAAGCCGTCAATTGCATAGGCTGCCCCTTGCGCGGGATGTGTCATAAACAAGACGGCAACCGAGTGGTAACCATTAGCCACAAAGGTCAAAGCTATCGCCAGCAAGCCCGAGCTCGTCTGAGCACGAAAGAGGGTAGAGCAAAGTGCCTGCGCCGTAACGCAGAAGTCGAGGGCTTCTTTGGCAACTTGAAGGCCAATCTGGGAAGACGTCGGTTTACACTAAAGGGACTTACGGGGGTTAACATTGAGATGGGCCTCCTTTCGATAGCCACAAATCTTCGTCGATTACATAAATTATCGATTGAGCAAGGGCGTAGTCTGCTTACTCCGGTCGTACAAAGGGCCCAAATGACCTAAAACGGCCCAAAAATCCGTCTAGACGGCATTTTTAACTCCCTGAAGGCCCACCCAGCATGTGGGGAGGCCCAAAAAAGGAACACATATTTTTTCTTAAATGTGTCAGAACGCAACCAGCACAGCCACCGTGGCGCACCCCACAGCTTTGGGGCTGACTTTTTAGACGGCCCCTTGGGGGGGAGCACCTGCGGCCGCGCCCAACTACATCGCCTCGGTGGGGGTAGCGGTATTGTGAACTTTGTCTTTGTTCAGGTAGGCGTAGGCAGCGTAGGCGGCAATGCCGAGGATGATGAGCAAGCTGGAGAGCAGGGAGATGGTGGTGCCGGTGAAGTAGGAGGCGGGGCGGAAGACCATTTTGATTTCGTGCTGTCCGGCCGGCACCCGCAGGCCGCGCAGAAGGTAGTTCGTCCGGATCAAGTCGGCGGGCTGCCCATCGATGGTGGCTTCCCAACCGAGGTCGGGGCCGTACCAGATTTCGGAAAAAACGACGAGTTGCTCCTGGTCGGATTGGAAGCGATAGTCCAGTTCTTGTGGGCTGTACTTCGTCAGGCTGATCGTCCCTTGCCCGCTGGGTTGGAGACCGGCGACGGCCGCGCTGAAGTCCTGGTGGACGATCGCGGTATTTTTCAGGTCCTCAACGGTACCGAGAGCGGCAAATTCAGCGTCGTTGGAATTGACCATCTGGATGTTGCTCACCAGCCAGGCGGGGCCGAAAGCCGCCGGGTTTTGCTGGGCCTGCGGGGTACCGTCTTGCCCGGGCACGATGAAGTACCTGGTGTTGAGCATGTTGAGCACGTCCAGATCCCGCTCCGCCAGGTAGCCATCGATGAGGTCTTGGTAGCGGCGCATTTTTACGGCGGAGTAGCCACCGATGCTCTTGTGGAAGTAGCTGGTGGAAGGGTCCTGAAAGGTAGATACCGTAAGGTTCATCACGCGGTAGTGCGGGTCAGGGTCCTGGAGGATTTGCTGGTCGGCGGGACTGGGGCTGAAGGGCTGGCTGGCGCGCGTTTGCTTGGTCCAGTCGTCTTTAGCCACGTAGCGGCCGTTGACGCCGCCGAAGTCGGCCACCAACAAAACGGCTACGGCGAGGCTGGCGGTCAGGGGGCTGAGCCAGCCGCGGAAGAGGGCGAAAAGCGCCCCGAAGGTGAGGCCGACGAAGAGGAAGCTCCGCCAGGCGTCCGCCCGGTACAGGGCCGCGCGGGTATCTTCCAGGGCATTCAGGAGGGGGCTGACATCAATCTGCCCCCCGGTGAAGCGCTGGAGCGTACCCGCATCGGTGGCCGCAGAAAAGCTGAGGAAACCCGGCAGGACCACCGCGACGAGCGCGCCACCGACGGCCGCCGCAATGCCGGCGTACAGCAGTTGTTGCCGTGCTTTTGCGGGCTCATCCGCCCGGGTCTTCAGCCAGTTATGGATGCCGAGGACGCCGAGCAGCAGCATCAGGAAAGTACATACGCTGAGCGCCGAGCTGGGAGCCCGGAATTTGTTGAGCTGCGGCAGGGTATCGTAGAGGAAGCGGTTAAGCCCCTCCAGGTTTTTGCCCGCACTGAGCAGAAAAATCAACAGCGTCCCCAGTCCAAGCCAGATGGCCATGGACCGGCGGGCGGCGAAAAGACCAAAGATAAACAGCGCCCAGATCACTGCCCCGAGGTAAATCGGTCCTTCCGTGAAGGGCAGGGCGCCGTGGTAGAGCGGTGCAGCAAAAGTTTTGGGGATGTTGAACCCGGCCCGTCGCATGGCCTGGCCAAGGGCGGTGTCGTTCGCAATTTCTTCCCCGCTGCCTCCGCCAGCAGCGAGGGGGGCGTAGCTGGCCAGAATGTCTTTGAAGCCGTTGCTCCACTGCATAGCGTACTCCCACTCCAAACCGGTTTGCGGAGCGGCCTCCCCGCCGGAAGCATCGAGCGGGGTTTCGAGCACCTGCCCGCCGCGCATCGTCGATGGGGCGTACTCCAGGGTCGTCATCAGGTTGCTGGCACCCGCGCCGACGGCCAGCAGGAGGCCCAGTACCAGCACGCCGGTGGCTTTGCCGAAGTGGAGCAGATTCCCCGCCCGGTAGTCTTCCCACAGCCGCGCGGCCCCGAAGAAGGGCAGCGTCAGGCCAAAATAGTAGATCATCTGGTGGTGGTTGGCCTTGATGACCAGGCCCATGCCCAGGGCAAAGAGCAAGCCCCCCAGCAAGTACTGCCGCCGGAAAGCTACCAGAATGCCCGCCGCCACCAAGGGTAAGTAAAGCACCACCAGCAGTTTGGTCATGTGGCCCGCCTCAAACAAGACGAGGTTGTTGGTCGAAATGGCCGCTCCCACGGCCCCGGCAATGCTCAGCCACGGACTGACGCCCAGCAGGATCAGCAGCAAATAACAAGCCAGCATACCCGCAAAAAAGTAGCCAGCTGGCCGGGGCAGGAAACCCTGCAAGGGCTTCTCCACGTAAACCAACTGGTTGCCATCCTGTACTGAACTAATCTGGAAAGTAGGCATGCCCCCGAAGCTGCTGCCCGTCCAGTTGGCCCGTTCCCCCGTGGCCGCCGCGTAATCCAGGGATTCTTTGGCGGCACCCGTGTAGTTGCGGATGTCTCCCATCTGCAGGGTTTTTCCCTGGAATTGCGGACTGAACATAACCACCACCACCAGGAAAAAGGCGGCAACGGCGATGAGGTGGGGGAGGAGTGGCTTGAAATTCATGCGTTTAACTTGGTGCGTTTTGGCAATGCAGGTGGCGGAAGGGCGCAGCGCAAAAATAGGCATTCAGCGGCCGCCGCCAGCGCCTACAGAAAGTCTACGTCAACTTCGTAGGGGTAGGTAATCAGGTAGTCCATGGCTTCCTTAACCGGAAAGTCCTCAAAAACGATGCGGTAGAGCATCTCGGTAATGGGCGCGCGCAGGCGCATACTTTTTGCCAGGTGGCGCGTAATCATCAGGGTGCGTACGCCCTCGGCCAGCTCCTGGCTGGTGGCCCGGACCTCGCTCAGGTTTTCCCCGCTGCCGATGCGGTAGCCGAACATGTAGTTGCGGCTCTTTTGCGAAGTGGCCGTTGCGATGAGGTCGCCGATGCCGGCCGTACCGAGAAAGGCCCGCGCATCGCTACCCAGCGCCCGCCCGAAGTGGATCATTTCGTGCAAGCCCCGCGTGATGAGCATGGACTGAATGTTTTTACCCAAACCGTAGCCCTTGAGGATGCCCGAGCCGAGGGCGATGACGTTTTTCAGGACGCCGGCCAGCTCCGCCCCCAGCAAGTCGTGGGTGTGGAAAACGTGCAGCTGCTGCGAGCTAAGCACCGCGTGGCAGCGCTTGATCACTTCGTCGAATTTGCTGGCAATGACCGAAGCGGAGGGTTGCCCGTCCAGCAACTCCCGGGCCAGGTTCGGACCCGTAAGGGCCCCGACGCGCACCACTACGCTCTCCGCCCGGATCACGTCCGTCATGGTGTGGACCTGCCGGCGGTTCAGGCCGTTTTTCGGGATGTCTTCCAGGTTGATGCCCGTAATGTCAAAGCCCTTCGTACCGTGGATCAATAAGTGGCTGGGCTGCAAATGCGCGCTGATGGACTGCATCATGCTCCGGAAATTGTCCGACGGAACAATGGGAAAAATCAACTGGCACGTCTTGGCCACCTCGGCAAAATCATTGACAACTTGTACGCGGGGGTGCAATTCCACCCCGAAGTGGAAGCGGTCGGTACTCAGTTCCTGCACCAGGTCGGCATTGCGGCTGTACATCAACACGTCGGTGTTCAGGGCCAGCAGGTTCGCCATGGCCGTGCCGAAAGAGCCGGCACCGATTATCCCGACGGGTTCCATTTGGGGCATGTTGAGCTTGGGGCAGTTTCAGTGGGCCAAGGTAAGGCAATTTTCTTTTGAAGCCTGGTTTGAAGGGTGGGTAAAGAGCTTCGCTCTTTTTTTGAACCACTAAGTTCACTAAGAAAACTAAGATAGCGCTTCGCTCTTTTTTTTTGAGCCACTAAGTTCACTAAGTACACTAAGATAAAGCTTCGCTCTTTTTTTTTGAACCACTAAGAACACGAAGAGGGACTAAGTGCTGTGCAAGACAGGCTTAGTGTACTCAGTGAACTTAGTGGTTCAAATGGTGGAGCCGTTGTACGGCGACTGCTTCGCGCTTTCTAGCCCATTGAGTTGCTTGGAGTTGAAGCATGGAGTTTTGCTTCGCAGTATTTCATGCTCTTGGAGTTTGGGAGACTGTTCATCTAAGTAAACTCAGTGAACATAGTGATTTGAACTTAGCCCCTCTTCGTGTACTTAGTGGTTTAATAAGGACTGCGCAGCAGGCCCAAACTTAGTCCCTCTTCGTGTACTTAGTGGTTCAAAAGAGGACTGCGCAGCAGGCCCTCCCTCAATCCTCGTCCTCAAATTCGAAGCTGAAGTCCTCATCCTTAAAGGTATCAATCTCCCGGCGGTCGCGCTTGGTAGGCCGGCCGGCCCCCCGCTCGCGAAACTCGCCCTGGGCTTTGCCCACAAACCAGTCCTGGTACTTGGTGAGTTCTTCGGGCGGCGTGCGATCGGCGTAGCAGGTGGCGGCGATAGGGGCACCGACGCGTTTATCGATCAGCTTGAGCACTTCAAACTGAAGGTGGAAGCCATTTTTCGTTACCGTCACGGTGTCGCCCACGGCCACGTTGGCGCTGGGTTTGACGATTTTGTCGGCCAGGCGCACTTTGCCCTGCCGCACCACCTCGCCCGCCAGGGTCCGGCTTTTGAAGATCCGGACGGCCCACAGCCACTTGTCGATACGCACTTTGTCCATGCTCAATAAAAGTTTTCGGTGGCGGGAAAGTTTCACCGCCCGTGTCCATTCCTTGCTCTTCCCCCGGGGAGACTTCCCCCGCATCCTGCGTGCGCGCCCACCTCCAAAACCGCCCCCTCAAAACACCCAGCGCAGGCCATTTACCCAGGTGTAGGTGGTGTTGGGCACGTCGGGCAGGTCCTGCGAAACGCGGGCGTCGTAGGTCAGGGAATACTGGCTGGTGAAGCGCAGACGCACCGTGAGCCCCACTTCGACGGTGGTGATGGTGGATACGCGCGGGAAGGAAAAATCGGGCAGCCGGGGTTGGTAATAAGTCGTATTGGCGAGGCGGACGTTGGCGAAAGGCGTAAAGCCGAGGGTGAGGTAGCTGCTCATCCGGTGGTCGCGGTAGGTGATTTCGCTGCGCGCCAGCTCGTCGTATTCGTACATGTACAGGACGCCGAGGTAGGCGCGTTGCCCATTGTTTTTGTAGAGCCGTCGGCGGATGCCGGTACCGGCGAGAAAGCGCAGCGTGAGGCGCAGCTGCTCGTTGTACTGCACCTGGGTGAAGGTCTCCAGCCGCCATTTGTCCTTCAGTTCGTAGCCGTAGCGTAGGTGGATAAAGCCGGCGTTGAGGGCGTTGCTGCCGCTGACTTGCACCAGCTCGTAGTCGCCCAGGACCAGCACATTTCCCTTGCGGCCCAGCCGGTCGAGGCGCAGGCCGCCACGCAGGGTCGTCACCAGCGTCTGGTTTTTGGTCAGGCTGCCGCTCAGGTCCACCTGCCCGAACCAACCAATGCTGTCGAGGGCCTTGCGCTTGTCTTCAATGTTGACAATCTGGGCGCGGACGCAGGTGCCATGCAAACCAATAAAGAGCAGGGGGAGGAACCAGGCCCAGCCCCTTCGCCAAGAATAAAGCATAGGGAGAAAGATAAAGACAAAACCGGGAAAGGCTTAGGCCCGCAGCGAAGCCGTGGCCCGCACCCGGTCTTGCTCCAGCCAGCCGAAGTAGCGCGCCACCCCAAACATCGCCCCGCTGAAAAGCAGGTTGGCCAGCAGGGAATTCAACAAAAAGGGCAGGCCCGCCGCGTAGGCTAGCAACAGTCCAGCCCCGCTTTTGGGGTACATGCCACCGGCGGCCCAGACGCCAAAGTTGGTCACCAGGAAAAACACCAGCGTAGCCGCCACGGCCGCGCCACCGATGCGGAGCCAGGAAAACGAGCGCTGCCGCAGCAGGCCCAGGCCCAAGACCACCATCAGCGCCACGCCGCCGTAGACCCAAAGGTCGACGCCCCAGTAAAAACCGGAAAAATAGGCGGCGTAAACCGTGTTGTTCAACACCACATCGCTCAGGTAGAAAGCCAGCAGGGGCAGCACCACCGCCAGCCAACGCTGCGGCAGCACGGCCGCACCGAAGAGCGCCATTGCCCCCACGGGCACGAAATTGGGCGGGTGCGGCAGCAGGCGGCTCAGGGCGGCCAGGAACAGGAGGCCGATCAGGGCAAGGACGTTTTTCAGTGGCGGGGTTGGGGCAGACATGGCAAAGTTGGGTTCAACGGGGCGAAGCAGGTACCCCGGGTGGGCAAAGATAGGGCATGGCTTTGGCATGGACCAAAGTCGGGCCGAGCACTTACCTTTGCCCACTCAAATGATTCTGGTATGCGACTTGCTTTTCGACTCTGCTGTTTTCTGCTGGTTCTGGCCCTGCTGGGCTGCGGAGACCAGGGCAAAGACGCCGCAGCGTCCACCTCTCCGGCGAATAATGACATTCCCGTCGGGCTCAAGCTCCTCACCTGGCGCTACCTGGCCCAGGACGCCGCCCTGGTCAAGGAATTCGAACAGCGCTTCCGCACCAAAGTAGAGGTGAAGGTGCGCCCGATGCGGGAAATCGTGGCCGACGCGCAGGCCGGCCGTTCGTTGCAAGCCGACGTACTGATCCTCCCCACCCTGGAAGACGCCGTACGCATGAAGGGCTTCAATATGCTGCAACCTTTCTTCGTCGATGCCTTCACCAACGGGGACGTGGGGGACAACTACCTGGACCGCGACGGCTATTACGCCGGCCTGACGCAGTGGACGATGGTGGCCGTCTACAACCCCAACGCGGTGACCTCCGAAGAGGCCGGTACTTACCGCGGCCTGGCGGAAGTACCCCTGCGCGGGATTCGCCTCGGCGTGGCCCACCCCGATAGCTCCGGACTGGCGGCGGTGATCGGTGCCCTCCACGCCAACCTCAACCCCGACGCGGCGGCGCTGTGGACCAACTCCATCTACCGCCTGGCCGCCGGGGGCTTGCAGGGCTCGGACTACGACCAACTCGACCGCATGCTGGCCGGCGAACTGGATATGGCCCTCGTCAGCATGGGCGCCGTGGCCCGTTGGTTCCTCAACGGCGACCCAAAGCACTACGAAGCGGGCGGTGCCTGGCGCGTGCGCTTCCCCCACACCCAGGCCACGAACATGAACTTCATCAACATGACGTGCATCACCATGCCGGCCAACGCCCCGAACCGGAACATGGCCGCGAGCTTCATCAACTACATGTTCTCCAAGGAGGTGCAGGAACAACTCTCCAACGCCTGGTTTGAGTTCCCCACCCACGCCTTCGCCGAAGCCAATGAATACCTCTACGGTTTCCCCGACCGCCTGGGCTACAAACTCTCCGCCGAGAGCCTGGAACAGAACATCCCTATCGGATGGGCGCTGGTTAATGCTCAGGCGGAGCAGTGATTTTTTAGTTCATAGTTCATAGTTCATAGTTCATAGTTCATAGTTCATAGTTCATAGTTCATAGTTCATGGTTCATGGTTCATAGTGCGGGCAGGGGATTGAGGGGGTGTTTCCCCGAACTTTGCCACTTTGTAGTACTTTGCATCCCGAACTCTTCCGGGACCGCGCCCTGCGTTGACGTACCACAAAGCAATCTTTACCTTTATCCCCTGAAAATTCAAGCCCCTAACCATGCCTACTCGCTTTTTTCTGGCTGTCTTCAGTCTTTGCCTGTCTTCCCTGAGCCTCTGCAGCCAACCCGACCGCTGGCAGCAGCGCGCGGAATACGCCATGGAGATCGATTTTGACGTAAAAAAGAACCAGTACACCGGGGAGCAAACCCTGAAGTACTTCAATAATTCGCCGGATACGATCGACCGGGTGTTCTACCACCTCTATTTCAACGCTTTCCAGCCCGGGAGCATGATGGACGTGCGCAACCTCACGCTGCCCGATGCCGACTCCCGCGTCGGGGAACGCATTAAAGCCCTGCAAGAAGACGAAATCGGCTACATCAAAGTGAGCAAGCTCAGCCAGGACGGCACCCCGCTGGAGTACGCCACGGTGGGCACCATCCTGGAAGTCGAACTGGCCAAACCCATCCTGCCCGGCGCGAGCACCACCTTCCGCATGGAGTGGGACGCGCAGGTCCCCCTGCAAATCCGCCGCTCCGGCCGCGACAACGCCGAAGGCATCGAGTACAGCATGGCCCAGTGGTACCCTAAAATGGCCGAATACGACTACCAGGGCTGGCACGCCAACCCCTACGTGGGCCGGGAATTTTACAGCATCTGGGGCGACTTTGACGTCAAAATCACCATCGACAGCGACTACGTTGTGGGCGGCACGGGCTACCTCCAGAACGCCAGCGAGGTCGGCTACGGCTACGCCCCCGAACCCCGCAAGCGCGACAAAAAACTGACCTACCACTTCAAGGCCCCCAACGTGGGCGACTTCATGTGGGCCGCCGACCCCGACTACCGCCACACCAGCCTCCAGCGCGCTGATGGCATGACGATGAATTTCTTCTTCCAGCCCGGAGAAAAGACCACCGAAAACTGGGAAAACCTGCCGAAGGTGATGGACGAGGCCTTCGCCTACATCAACGAACACTACGGCCATTACCCTTACGAACAGTACAGCTTTGTACAGGGCGGCGACGGCGGCATGGAATACCCCATGGGCACCCTCATCACGGGGGAACGGAGTTTTGTCAGCCTCGTCGGCGTCTCCGTCCACGAGCTGATGCACAGCTGGTACCAGATGATGCTGGGCACCAACGAAAGCCTCTACGCCTGGATGGATGAAGGCTTCACCAGCTGGGCCAGCAGCGAAGTGATGAACCACCTGCGCGGCAAAGGCCTCATCCCCGGCACGATGGTCGAGAACCCCCACGAGCGGACCTACCTGGGCCTGCGCAATTTCCGCGCCAGCGGTCTGGCCGAACCCCTGAGCGTTCACGCCGACCACTTCGCCACCAACGCGGCCTACGGCGTGGCCGCCTATACCAATGGCGCGGTTTTCCTGGAACAACTCCGCTACGTCATCGGCGAAGAGGCCTTTGCCAAGACCATGCTCCGTTACTTCCACGACTGGAAATTCAAGCACCCCAACCCCAACGACTTCATCCGCATCGCCGAGAAGTGTTCGGGGATGGAACTCGACTGGTACAAAGAATACTGGGTCAACACCACCCACTACGCCGATTACGGCGTCAAAATGGTGGAAGGCAGCGGCAACCAGACCACGATTGTCCTGGAGAAAGTTGGCCGCATGCCCATGCCCGTCGAAGTGCTGGTCAAGCTCAAAGACGGTTCCGAGCGCTGGTTCTACGCCGCCCCCCGCATCCTGCGCGCCACCAAGGCCCAACCCGCCTACGCCAGCAACTGGACGATCCTGGAAGACTGGCCCTGGACCAACCCCGAGTACACCTTCCGCACCGATCTGGCCCTCGATAAGATTGCCTCCGTCACCATCAACCCCACCGGGCGGATGTTTGAAGACAGTGTGGAGAACAACCAGTGGATGCCGTAGGACCCCGCTAGGGAAGCGTCTTGCGCATCCCGTTGAACCAGCGCGTAATGACCCGGGTCAACCACGGCCCCAGTACCATGCCCACCACCAGCGCCAGCAGGGCGAGGCTTCCTGCCCCAAACTCGCTCAGCAGGGAGGGATTGAGGAAAAGGAAAAAGGCAAAGGTGGCCGTGATCAGGGAAAATGCCGCCGTGATGTAGAGCCCCCGCAGCGTCTGGTGCTGGAAAAAAACGTCGCGTACCCGCCAGTCGAAAAGCGCCCAGACGAACCCCACGGCCAGGAACAGAAAAACGAAGAGGCCCGTAATGCCGATGGGGTCACGGTAGCGCAGGATTGCGGCGGGCAGGTAGAAGGTGCTCTGGGCGGTCTGGTAGTGTACGAGGGTATCGTTGCTGGGCGCAAACTTTTCGTCGATCAGGCTCCAAAGTTCCTTCTCAGGCAGGTCGTAGCCCATTGCCCAGATGCCGATGCCGCCCAGACCCTGCTGGAGGACCCAGTCGTACTTCACCTCCAGCGTCTTGCGGTCGTCAAACCACAACGTTTCGTTGGCCACGTCGTAGCCCGGAATCGTGGGAAAGCTCTGGTATTGGTAGCGGGCTGCCCAGGTATTTTGGGTGTATTCCGGCGGACCGAGCCGTTTGGTAAGCTGCTGGATTTCTCCGAAAGTGAGGTGCTCAAACAGGGTGGTATCCGGCAGGCCCGTGCTCGACGTCAGCGAGGACCACTTGCCGCCGTAGTACGGCAGGCCCAGCAGCAATTTTTCCCGGGGCAGCCCCGCTTCCAGGTAATTAAATACCACGTCTTCAATGCTCCCGTAGCGCCGCCGTTTTCCGTCGGGGTTGTAGAGCGGCGCAATCGGGCCGGGCGCGTAGCCTCCAGTTGTAAAGTCGTAGGCCGTCAGGGTGAAAAAGTCGACGTAGTTGCTCAGCGTATCGATGTTGTAAATGCGGCTGCCACCTCCCGGCCCCTGGTTGACTTTGGGCAAGACCACGCTGAGCTGGTAGCGTTGTTGCCCGGCCGCCAGCCGGGTCCGCAGCCGCCGAATGAACGCCGAAAATTGACGCTCGTAGCCGTCGGGGATCAACTCAAAATCCACGTCGATACCATCCGCGCCCAGCCGCACGAGCAAGGCCACCACATCTTCGATCATTCGTTCCTGCCGGACGGGGTCGCTCAAAAAAATCTGGTTCTTGCGGATGCCGAAGTTGGTGATTGTCAGCATCACCTTGCAATCATCGGCCTGGGCCAGCTTCACCAGCTCGAAGTCTTTGGCTTCCCAGCCGGCAATAACCTCGGGGTTGTCGTAGGGCAATCCTGGCCCAGTGTTGATGTTGTAGGAGAAAAGACTGACGTGGCTGAGCAGCTTGAAATTGTAGGTCCGGTACGCTTCCCCCATCCAATGGGGGTGCCAGCCGAAGACCCGGACGTTCTTGGCCAGTACGACCGTATCCCCGTCGGGGCTGATGTACTTGGCGCGGTCGAGGTTCTGAATACTGTTCAGAAAAGTGGCGCTGGAGTCCGCCAGGGCCTGATAGTACGCTTGTTCTTCACGGTGGATCAGGTTATAGATCAAGGCGTAGCGCTCTTTGAGATCAGCTTCGGCTTTAGGTGGCGCTGGAAAGGTATCCGTTGCCACCATTGCGGGCCGCTGGAAGATGGCCAGGAAGCGCTCCAGGTATCCGGGCTTTTCCGCAGCTTCCTGTGCGGGCAGGCTAAGCCAAAGGGAACAACAGAGCAGGAAAAGGCAGTAGCGCACGGTCATAGCTTACGGTTTTTGCTTTGGTGGCAGCTTAGGGGGTGATGGGTTGCCAGACGGTCGCTGGCGTACGCACCTGGTACCAGGCCACTATTTTTAGTTGCAGGCGGTAGGTATTGACGGGGTGGCGGTTGGCGAAGGCGAAGTGAAAGCGCAAGACCCGCTTGCCGAGGGCCGGATCGAAGACCACGGTACCGGCCAGTTGCTGGAGTGCCGTGCCGGTCACCACGCCGTAGTTGGGCCGGTCGGGGTTGCGGCGGATGAGCCGGGGGTAAGACCGTCCGGCCACCAGGTTTTGTCGTCCGGCACTGGTGGTGAAATCGTACTGCACGTAACTGCGCTGGTATTCCGCCTCGCCGGGCGTCAGGCCGGGCAAAACCACCGGATATCCTCCGCCGTATGCCGCTAGCGGGGCGCTTACGCCCGGCTGGCTCCAGGCCGGTGGCACGCTTTCCAGCAATGCGGCGTATGCCCCCAGGGCCACCTCGCCGCTGCCAATCCAGTAGGCGATGGCTACGAGCGAATCCCGTGCGGGCGGGTCGGAAAGGTCCAGGCGGAGGGGGATGTTGACCTCAACGCTGCCACTGCGCAACCCGCTGAGGTTGCGCAGGCCCACCACTTCGGCTTCGGCTTGCGTCGCTTGAAAAAGCAGGGTATCCGTTGCGATCCACGTTTGTACCGCACGCGCACTGCCCAACTGACGAACGGCAAACTGCCCGGCGCAGGAATCCCGGCCCAGGGTATCCCGCAGTACCTGGGCACCTGCGGCCAGGCTCTGCTGCGCCCGCACCCTTAGGAAAATGGTCTGTTCTGCCGTGCGCAGTGCACTCGTTTCCCACCAGGAGCGGCGGCCGCCCACCGTATCGGGCGGTGTGCTGGCCAGCAGGGTAGTGGAGCCCTCTGGCGCAGGGGCGGGGCCTGCGTCCTGCAGAATTTCCACCGCCGCTGGGTGCCGCGTCACGTCCACCAAGACGTACTGCTTGCGGGGCAACAAGTAAAAGCGGCGATCAGCTTGCAGGTAAAGTCGCCAGGTAGCAGTGTCAGCATCCAGAACGGTACAGAAGTCTAAAGCCGCCGCCGCGTAGGCCGCTTGCAGCACTTTTCCACTGCCGTCGGTCAGCAACATCCGGCGCAAGGGCTGCCCATCCAGGGTTCTTACGGCGATGCGTAGGGTATCTCCCTTCGCACCAGCGCTGGTGGTGGTGGCACAGGTTTGCAGGGGCTTTTCGCCAGCCTGGAAACGGGTGGGGTAAGTCGGCTGCCCCGACGCAAAGGAAAAGTGCAGGCAGCTGCAGCGGTCTTTGGCCCGGTGCTTTTTTACCGGGGCGTTCAGCGCAAAAGCGGCGCAATTCCGGGGACTTACCCGAACGGGGCCAAGCGGGCCCAGCGCCAAGGGGCCCGGCAGTACCGTGCGCAGCAAACGCCGGGTAGTGAGGTAGGTGTTTACCCGGTTGCCCAGCGTATCGTGCAGCACGCGGCAAGTATCGAGGGTGTTTTCCAGCACTCTCCCGACGGGAATGGAGAGGCGGGCAAGTGCTTTTTGACCGGGATCCAGGCCAGCAGTGACGACTGCCAGCGGCCCCGTGGCGTCGGTGGCCAGGCGGGTAGTCAAGGGCCATTGCACTTTGTTGCCAGCACCCAATGGGGGCAGCGTGCGTTGGGCCATTGTGCCGGCGCCGTGCCAGGCAGGGTCGGCCAGGCGCAACCCCGCAGGCAGTTGGATGCGCAGGCGCAAACTGTCGCTGGGCGCTGCGGAGGTATTGGTGGCTTCCAGCAGCAAAGGGACTTCAGCGCCCGGCAGGTAGTACTCCGGGCCGCCAGTGGCCGGACGCAGCGCCAGGTGAATGGGTCCAGCCGCCTCCTGCGCCCTTTTTGCCAATCGGGCGGAGCAGGCACTGAAGCAGGCCAGCAACAAAAGCAAAGGGAGAAAGCGGATGGACTGACGGCAGGTCATTGCGCAAGGCGTTTTGAGGGGCACCGGGGCGCGGACGCAGGTGCCAGGGAAAAGCTTTGAAGAGCAAGGGAAGAAGGAGCGTAACCCTGGTCCTGGCCCGCTCCGGGGCTTCCCTTTTCAATTCGACCACATGATAAGGCGCATTTGTCCGAAAAATGGTAGGGGTAAATACCTGTTTAACGCCGCAATTCTGCGGTATTTCATTTATTTTCATCACTTTACGTACCTAAAATGACGCCAGCGCCACGATTTGGGTGCATGCGCCGGCTGTTCTACCGTCCTTGTTCCTGTTGCCTAATCCTCACCAGTATGTCATCCACCCTGACTCAGCTCGCTCCTTTTCCATTTCCGGTGGTCAAGCCATGGTTA
This sequence comes from Neolewinella lacunae, assembly GCF_014349155.1. Lineage (GTDB taxonomy): Bacteria > Bacteroidota > Bacteroidia > Chitinophagales > Saprospiraceae > Neolewinella > Neolewinella lacunae. The sequence goes on along the minus strand of NZ_JACSIT010000153.1, from coordinate 249,402 downwards.
GCGGTGACCCGCAGCGAAGCCCTGTTGGATATGACCCAGCAGCTGACCCGCCCGGCCCGCTTCGTAGCGCTGCGTGGTGAAGGCGGCAGTGGGAAGAGTTATTTCCTGCACCGGCAGTTCATCGACTACCTGACCAGCCAGGAAGCAGAAGCATCCGATTTGCCCTGGCGCGTAGTCGCATTTTCTCCCCAGATCAACCCGCTCGGAAGGCTGGCTTCTGCCTTAGCCCAGCCGGGGATTTTACAGGGGCAAAAAGTGGTCCAGCCTTTCTTTCACGAGCGCATTGCCGCAGCGCTGCGCCACGATAACGAAGGCCTGGTGCGCGTCGTCCGGGAAGCCCGCGCCGCAAGTACCACCCCCTTCCGGCTGCTCATCATTGTGGATCAACTGGAAGAAATGTTTCGCATCGGCGAAGTACTGCGCCACCGCCCGCCCTCCGGCGCATCGCCCGCAGCGGGGGCCTACCAGCCGGGCGATGAGGTCCTGTTTTTCAATCTTTTCCTCAAGGCGTTGCGCGAAGACGTTCCCGTTCACATTGTCTTTTCCATCGGCACGGAATACCTCGATCGGCTCAACGCCTACCAGGGCTGGCCGGAAATTGTGGGCGTGCACCGCTACACGTTGCCGGCCATCTCCGTTGAAGACCTTAGCCGCGAGCTGCTTGCCAAGCCCTTCCCCGCCAACGTCCAACCCTTTTCCCCGGCGCTGGCCAACTGTTATGCGCGCATCGTTGCCGACTACCAGTCGCTCTCCGGCAAACAAACCGAGCTGGCCGCCCGCATCAACATGGCCCTCCATCTCCTCGGGCAGGAAGAACCCCGCTACCTGGCCACCTTCTGGAACCAGTTGCCCGACCCGCCCGATTTCCTCGCCCGCAACCTGCCGCTAAGGGCCGACGCCCCACTGGAGGAAATTGCCGCCCTCCGCGAACTCGCTAACCTGCCCGCCAACCGGATCGCCTGGAGCGAATACGTCACCACCCTGAACCCCACCCAACGCGAAGATTACCACACCGCCGTCGCTGCCTACGGCCAGAAATTACTCGCTCACTACACCCGCATGGGCGGACTGAATGGGGTGCCCGACTTTTTCTATACCAAACACTTCACCGATCGCGTAGCGGCATTCCCTCCCCCCGAGGCGTCTGCCACCCTGCTGGCCCGCATCTTCCAGGCGGTGACCCTCAAGGATCCCAGCCCGGATCGCGTAGCGGCCAACTACCCCCTTTCGTTCGGTCGGCTGCGTGGCATCGCCTTCCGCTCCGCTTCCGGTGCAGCTTCCACCAACGGCGCAACCCATGGCATGGGCGACGACGCCGAAAAAGAACAACTCCGCCAGATTGTCGCCGCTTTTACCTTCCCCAACCACAACATCCCCAACCTGCTGCAGTGGGCCACCCCCCACGGCAAAATCCAGGTGACGGCTGCGGAGTTAGACGACTCGGCCATCATCAGCCTGGGACCCGCGCGCCTTATCCAGGAATGGCGGCAATTGACCACCTGGGTGGAGGAAGAATACAAAGCTGCTACCCTCTACGTCAACCTCGTCGAGGAAGCCAAAGAATACTACCAACAATCCATCCACAGCCAACCCTCCGCCGCTCCGCCAGCGCCTTTCCAACGCCCTTCCTTACTCAAGGAATTGTGGGGACGGCTGACGGGGTTCGTTCGCCAACTGCGCGGCACAAAAGCGGAACCCAATACAGGGCAAAAGGAGCTCGACAAAACCCTCCTCTCCGAAGGGCGCGTAGAACTGGTGGAGCACTGGGCCAACAAACTTCAGCCCAATACGGAATGGGCCGAAAAGTACCGCGCCCGCACGGTCCTGACCCCCGAAGAAGCAGCTGCAAACCCCGGCTTCGCCGCATGGTTGACGGAACACCAGCACCACGCCTTCTCCCTGGCAACTGCTTTTTACGAAGCCAGCCGCGATTACCACCTCCAGCGGCGGCGCGAAAAGGAGGAATACGATGCCTACGAGCTGCGGCGGCAGCAAACCCGCGCCAAACGCGCCATCTACACCACCATTATTGTGCTGATTCTCGGGGTGGCCGCCGTGGTACTGGGCCTGGACGCCCGCCGCACCAAAAACAACCTCACCCTGCTCGATTTCGTCGATGCTATGGCCAAGGCCAACTTGATGTCGAACGACATTTACCGGACCGACGCCTTCAAGCGGTTGAAGATCCGCATCGAAGACGGCAAAGCCATCAACCGCGAGGAAATTGTTATCGATTCTCTGGTGCGCTGGGGTTTGCTCGACTTGCAGCAGCCCTACGCCCCCCACGGCCATCACTCCCGTTCTACTCTACTGCTGCTCAGTAATCTGCTGGACAATTACCACCAGCGGGAGGCCCGGCAAACCACTTTTGGGCGCTTTTTCCGGGCCTTTACCCGCCCGCTGGGGGAGGCTGCGCCGGCCGACTTATTTGAAGTCAGCCAGGCCATTGCTGCCGAGGTCGATACTGTTCTCCGCCGCCAGCAAACGCCCGGCCATAACCACTACCAGTATCCCTATATCTTCCACGTGCTGTGGGAAAACGTCGGGGCCCTGCAAACCCAGCTGGAACGGGAAAAATTCCTGGACGGCCGCGCCTTTTTCTACCGTTCCCACGCCCGCTATAATGCCATGGCGGCCCACCCCGTCTCCCGCGAGCAATTTGCGGCCGGTGATGCCACCGGGCAGGTCCGGATATTCTTCCGTGCCAGCGGGCGCAACGTAGCGCTGGCTTCCGTCGGGAAAAGCATTTCTTCCATCCTGTACAGCGAGGATGGGAACGATTTGTACGTCTCCACTTTTTCCGGGGAAATTTACCGCTACCGGGGGCTCAACGACGAGGTTGGTCTGGCCACCCGCAGGGATTCACTGCCTTTTGAGGCCCTTGCCCTGGAGCGCACTGCCGCCCGCAAAAACCTGGCCATCCTCAGCGTGCAGCGGACGGCAAGGGAAGATTGCTTGTTGCTTCTGGGCGATGCCGACGTCAGCCTTATCCAACTGCGGCCAGGGAGCAATAGCTACCGCGAAAGCTCGGTCATCCCCCTCACCCAAACCCTCAAAGCCGTGACGCTGGTGCGGGGCAATGGTGCGGGCAGCCACTTCGTCGTGGGCGGCTCGGCGGGCTCGGTCCTGCTGGCGTTCGGGAAGTCGGCCAACGGGGTAGGTGGTCTCCAGCCGCTGCGCTGGGCAGAACATCCCAATCTTTCGGTGTCCGCGATTGCCTTCGATGGGTCGCGCAGCCCGGAACCCATCGCTCTGGGCAGTGAAGACGGACGCATCTGGCTGACGGACCGCGACAACTACACCGTCGAAAATCCCCACTCACCACCGTCCTACTCCCCGGAAGTCCCCCAGCCCTTTCAGTATTCTGCCATCAGTCAACTGTCCTTCAACCGGCGGGGCAACCACCAGCTGATTTCCTCCAGCCTCGATGGCTCGGTCTGGATTTTCAACCTCGACGCCCACCCCTTCGCCACCAACAGCTACCTGGAGGATACACCGCACCCGGGGGACGTCGGCCCGGAGGATGCTTTCGATTCAGCGGCCTGGGACCACCTTCGCCTGCCCACCAACGGACACAGCGTAACGACCTTCTGCCTGGTCAACGACGAGAACATCGCCCTGGTGGAAAACAACGTCCTTCGCCTCTGGCCTACCAATTTGCTTACCCTGCGGGAAGAGTTTCAGGCTTTGCTGGACGCCTACCGATCCCCCAACGAATAGCGCATCATGGCCATACCTGCACACATAATGTTCTCGGCGAGCGAGGTCCTGGGGGCGGCCAGCGACCAGGTGGTCGCTTTTTTAGCAGGTGGCCCTCCGCACGATTTCCAGCGTGCTCTCCTAAGCCGTGCCCGGACAGGGGTGGCAGTAGATTTGCTGTTACCCCGCAGCGAAGTGATGGGCCTGGAGCTCACCCACCAATATTTTCAGCACCTGGAGGCTGCAGGAGGGCGCCTGTTTCTCCTGGACCTGGCCCCCGACGATTGGCAGCAGTTGCAACTCGCCCGCTGCCACCAATTGTGGATTGACCAACGGCAGGCCCTGGTTTTTGAACGTACTAAAAAGCGCTTTCTTTCACTGTCCACGGAGTTGGAAGCCCGCCCTTTCGCCCGGCGACTCCAGCGGTTGTATGCCTTAGCCTACCAGGCTTCGCCGGCAGCGTTGGCCCAATACCTGGCCCCCCGGCCCCAACCCGTGATATTGCCCCGTTTTAGTGCGGATTCGATGACGGTAAGGGCGGGTGGAAATGTCCGACTCGGCTGGTCGGCCCCCGGAGCGGAGCGGGTTAGCCTGGAGCCGGACCTTGGCGAGGCGGCGGCAACGGGAAGTGTTTTGTTGCGCATTGATGCGCCGAGCACCTTCGATTTGCGGGTTGACTACGGAGCGGAAGTAGTGGTGCGCAAAAGCCTCTCCATTGCCTTGGCCGCGCAGCCTGGGCTGGACTACTGGCTGACGGTTGCAGATCCTCACGGAGGTCCTGCATCCGTGGTGGCGGCTTCTTCCCCGGACTTCCCTCATCACTATGGAATGATTCAAGGCCAGGCGCTTACCCTCCACTGGCGTACCCGGGCGGTGGACAGGCTGTCTTTAAACGACGTGGATTTGTCCTTGCCCCACGGTGCCCTCCCGCTGGCGCAGGAAGAGGAACTGACCTTGCGCTTGGTAGCAACTGGTGCAGGAACCACGGTGGAGCAGACCATTTACGTCAGGGCCTTTGTTCCGCCGGAGTTGCCTGTGCAGGTGCTGGCGGTCAGGAGCCCCGCCCTTCCTGCCATTCAATTTCCGGAATTGCCCGAAGTAGTGGATTCGGCCAGCCTCCTCGGTGCCCTTCCTCCGGAGATGGAGCAGGAGTTGCGGGCACGGTGGGCCGCAAGCGAGGCTAGGTGGAATCGAACGCCGTGGTGGCTTTCCCTGCTCAAAAAGACTTTCCCATGAACCTGCGTCCGCGCCCAATTACGAACGAAAGCCCTCGCAGACCTGCCCGGCGCCCGCTGTTACATTTCCTCTGGTCTTGTTCCGGGGCCAACCAGGAAGTACTGGCCGCCTGCCCGCGCTCGGAGCACGTTAAATTTGCCGGCATCGGGGCAACCGTGTTTTTCACCGGTCTGCTGGCGGCACTTTCCGGAGGCTACGCCTTTTATACGGTGTTCAATAGTACGCCGCTGGCGGTGGTTTTTGGTCTCCTCTGGGGCGGCATCATCTTTAACCTCGACCGGTTTGTGGTGGCCACCATCAAGAAAGACGGGGCCTTTTCGCGGCAGCTATTGCTGGCCATTCCCCGCCTGTTGCTGGCCATTGCCCTGGCCGTCGTCATTGCCAAACCGCTGGAGCTGCGCATTTTTCAGGGGGAAATCGAGGAAATTCTGGCGCAGCAGAAAATGGAAAAGGGCGCGGCCGCAGGTGCGGAGTTCAGGATGAGGAGCGAGGAACTGGATGCACGCCGCTCCGCACTCCAGGCCACCACCGAGGCACGCCGGGAACAGCGGGAGCGGGATTACCAGGACTACAAATGCGAGTGCGACGGCACCTGCGGAACGGGGCAACGCGGGCGGGGCAGCGAGTGCGCCCGCAAGGAAGAAAAGTACCGGCAATCCAACGTCGAATACCAGCAAACCAAAGCCGTCAACGACGCCGAAATCGCCGCCATCGGCCAGCAAATCAATGAACTGGACGCCGCCGCTTCCACCGCCCGCCAGACGGCGGAGGCCCAGGCTGCCACCGGTTTACTTGCCCGCCTATCCGCCAGTAAATCTCTACCCCAGGGCCCTGGAAACTTCATCGTGCTCCTGTTTCTTCTCATTGAAGTGGCACCCATCCTGACCAAACTGCTCTCCCCCCGCGGGCCCTACGACGAGCTGCTGGCCCGTATCGAACACCAGTTTTACCTCGAACAAATCCGACTCATCGAGGCCGAAAAACTGGCGGTGAATAAGGAGGTTTCCCTGCGCTCCGGCCTCCATCGCGCTGAAGTGGACGCCGAAGTGCAGCAAAAACAACAGACCCTGCGCGCCGTCGCCGACGCCCGCATGGAGATCGTCCAAGACCAAATCGATGCCTGGCTGGCCGAAGAACGCATCCGCCAACTCACCCGACGCCCGCCCGCCAGCGCCCGCAAAGACCTCCACGATGAAAAGTAAACACCCCACTCCTGTCACGCCGCCCACTTTCCACCCCGCAGCAGAGACGGCAAAAGGCAACCTTAACCTGGCGGATCATCGACCAGCAACGCAGACTACTGCCCACCTGGTGCAACTCGCCCAAAACCCAGGTAACCCGACCCAGGTACCCGGTACGGGAATCGTCCAGCTGGTGAAATACATCCGGAAAAATGGCCGCGTCAGGGAGGTGGCCGACGAGTATAAGAAAAAGAAAGATGAGCGGTGGGCCACCTTAGAAGAATACCGCAGGAATCCCTCGGGCGTATCTCCCGAAGAAAAAGAACGCTTGCAGGAAATACAGCGCCAAAAGGACCTCCGCAGACAACGCCGCGAGGAACGGGAAGAGCGGCTACAGCGCGTGCCTCCCACCGTTACGCGCACGGATCGGAATTTTCCTTCCACCACCAATAGCCGGGGGCTGGGTAAAGCACATACCGTACCGGAGGGACTGGCCCCGGCGGGGCGTACCCCAATTCCCTCCTCTGAACAACTGCAGCAAGACAGCCCGTACAAGGGCAGCAGCAATCTGGTGTCATTTACCGGTCCCAGACCCATTAATGGCGGCCAGGTTTACGGAGGGGAGGGCAGAGAAGAACTCACGGTCAAACTCCGCAAGCTGGCCCGGGCCAAAGAACGTGGAAAGGTGGATTCCTCCCACCTCGAGGTAAAGACCAGCAGCGATTTGCTCCGCGACCCCACCATTGGCGGCGATCAAAGGCTTTCCGGGTTTACCCGCAAAGATGATGAGCACCAGGTTCGGATCAGTTCACCCGAAGATGGTCCGCTCCGCACCATCCCGCCACGTTTTCTTATCGGGCCGGGCTTCCCAAATATCCATGATTCGGATTCGGAATCTGATTCAGATTCGGAGAACTAACCAAGCCGCTTATAAGGTTTTTCCGTCCTTCTTGAACTCCCGCCGGATGCCGAAGATGACGTCGCGCTGAAATACGATGGGCTCCGGGCGCTGCACGGCAGCCAGGGCACAGTAGCGAACGACATTGACGATGGCACCTCCAGCCAGTTCGTAGTCGCGGGCGATGGTGCGTAGATCCACGTCTTGCGCCAACGGAATCACCGTGCCAAAGGCATCTTCCCACAGCCGCAGGCGCTGCACCACCCCGGGCATGGGGAAGTAGAGCATGGATTGGAAGCGGCGGGTAAAAGCTTCGTCGAGGTTCGTTTTCAGGTTGCTGGCCAGGATGACCAGCCCGTTGTAATCTTCAATACGCTGGAGGAGGTAGCTGACTTCCTGGTTGGCGTGGCGATCGTGCGCATCCTGGGTGGCGGTACGCTTGCCGAAGAGGGCATCGGCCTCGTCGAAAAACAAGACCCAGCCCTTGTGCTCGGCCTGGTTGAAGAGATTGGCCAGGTTTTTTTCCGTCTCGCCGATGTACTTGGATACTACCTGCGAAAGGTCTACGCGGTAAACCGGACGCTTCGTTCTTTGGCCAATCAAGGTAGCGCACAGGGTTTTGCCCGTGCCCGGTGGACCGTGAAACAGCGTCCGGTATCCAGGTTTGAGGTGGCGGTCCAGTTGCCAGTCTTGTAGCAGGGTTTGCGCGTGGTTGCCCCAGGTGATGATTTCTTCGAGGTCTTCCAGAAGGTGGTCTTCCAATACGAGGTCTTTCCAGCAGAGTTTGGAGGTGAGGCAGCGAGCCGGAAAGTGGGTGGAAAAGCGGGGCTGGTAAATGGCCCCGGTGGTAAGCCGTGTGAGGTACTCTTCACTCAGTTGCAACGTACCGCTCAGGTAGGGTTCTCCTGCAACCTGGCCCGTTAGCTGCACGACGTTTCGGGTGTGCAGAAAATGGCTTTCGGCAAACAATTCCGTACACAAGAGGCGTTGCTCCAGGTCGCCGCCCGCCAGCAAAAACAGGGCTGTTTCTCCCGTGGGCAAAAAGCCACTGTGTTGTTTGCCGGTGACGCCACCAAACTCGCTGAAGCCCCGCTCAAAGAGGGTGTTTTTGGTAAAAAATACGTCCAGCAGCGCGGGTTTGAGGTGGGGGGCTAGTGCCAGCAGCAGGATCAAACGGTGGGCCTGGAGGTAGCCTTCCGTTTGCTCGGGGTAGGCTTGGCGCACCAGGCCGGCAAGTTCCCCCAGGAACCGGGCGTAGGGCGCTGCGGAATCCTTCCAGGCAGGAGGTGGCAGCGCCCAGGGGTCTTCCGTACCCCCATCCCGCTGGAAGTAGGTGGTAAAGCGGTGCTGAATCACCTGGTCGAGCCAGGCAAATTCACTGGCCAGAATGTCACTGTTGCTGGTAAGGTTGGGCATAATCAGGTAAAGTTGCTTTTCCAGGTCACCACCAGGCGCTTGTCCATCCAGGGCAAACTGATCATGGAGATGGTCCAGGGCAAAAAACTGAGGAGGATATCAAAGCCTTTGGATGCTACCACCAGGCTCCAGTGGTCTTCGCTTTCGTCCAGCCGGCCCTCCCGGAGCAGGAAACTGCCCTGGAGATTTTCCACGGTGGAGTTGCTCATCTTGTCCCAGTTTTGCAACACGGCATTTTGGAGCTGCCGGGAAAGTTCGATCTCCGCCTCCGTCATCTCCAGCGTATTGGGCACGGGCGTGTCAGTGGGCAGGCCGCATAGGATTTTATTGAGCACCAGTTCGTGTTCCGCAACCGTGGTTTGTCCGCTCACCAGGTACTGTAAAAGTAAGGTGCCGCGCACGGCTGCTGCCTCGTCTTTGAACGCCTTCCCCTCCAGCATGTCCAGCGTCCCGAAATAGCGGTTGAGAAACGGAGCGATGATCACTAAGCCAGAGTTGCCAATGAAAATGCTTTCGTTCAGGGGCTCGTCGATATCGTACTTGGTGTTGGTTTTTTCCTTGGTGGCGGCTTCTTTCTGCTGGCGCTGCCGGACGTCGGCCAGGGCACCCGCCCAGTCTTCGGTAACCCCCGGAGGCACTTGCTTCAGCGAATCCACCAAATCCACGAAGAGTCGCTCCAACGGAGTAGTCGTTTGCAGGGCGCTCAGTTGAAGCAGCTCGGTAAGGTACACTGTCCAATCGATGTGGACGCCCCGCCGGCCAACATAGCCCAGCAAATGCCCCAGGGCGAGACTGCTGAAAGGCCTGGCCGCCAGCCGGTAGCCCGCTGCGGCGAGCAAGGTCTGCAGTTCTGTCCACCACCGCTCCGCCCGCGCGGCTTTGGCCTCCAGGAGGCACTCCAGTACTTCCCGCCACAGGGTTTCCGGGAAAAAACGTTGGAACCTTTCCCGCGCCGTACGGTCGGCCAGCACCCCCAGGTACAGCGATTGGGCCAGCCCCGGATGCCGCCGGAGCAATTCTTCCTGGATCGTGCACAAGCCCGCCTGGGTAAACCCGTCGTTCGCGGTGGGGCCGGGAGTGCCGTAAAGGAGGAAGTGGCGCACTACGGCCAGGTCCGCAGCCAACAAGTCCACGTAGGCGGGAGCAGGTGGGGGCGGAGCCAACGTTTGCGCCGGGGTGTTTTGGCTGTCCTTCGCCGGCGGGGAGGGGCCGCTGGACTCCTGACCGGCCGAAAGGGCTCCCTCAATCCTTGAGTCGGAGGTGGGAATGATCGAACCAGGCGTGGTGTCTGGGGACGATGCGTCACCTACTTTTGAAGATTGCTCTTCGGCCGAGGAAAAGCCTTCAGAAGAGGAATGTCTATCAGTAGTGACTCCTGGGAGAGGCGGTGAGGTGAGTTCTCCTTCCGTCGGGTCACCGTTCCTCGTGGTGCGGCTGTTTCTTTCAGCAGGGGGGACTGGGCTGACCGGAGACCCGGGGTAGCCCGCATCCAAGGAGGGTGAGGGGCCGCTGGACTCCTGACCGGCCGAAAGGGCTCCCTCATTCCTTGAGTCTGAGGTGGGAATGATCGAACCAGGGGCAGTGCCCGGGGAAGAGGCATCACCTTTTGCTGGAAATTGCTCTCCGGCCGAGGACAAGCCTTCAGAAGAGGAACGTCCATCAGTAATTATTCCTGGGAGAGGGCGGGAGGTGAGTTCTCCTTCCGTCGGGTCACCGTTCTTGTTGGTGTGGCTGTTTTCAACTGTCGGTGGGGCTGTACTATCAGACACCTCCACCTTGTCCGTTTTCGACGGCGCGGCATGCGCATTTTCTTCCTTCGGCACTGCGCCGCTCTGTGGGACGCTGCCTCCGGCCGATGATGCCTTTGTATTGGGACGGCCGAGTGTGCCAAGATCCGGCGTAGCAGCGGTATCGTCCAGGGCCCGTTTGCTGCCTGCTTTCTCGGGGCCATGGTTGGGTGTTGATGTGCTGTTGTCCAGTTCACCAGCCTGCTTATCTCCGCTGCCCAACGGAGAAATGGGGTCAATGGACGACCTCACTATTTCGTCAGTTGCCCCCGGCGGAGCTGGATCTTGCCCTGATTCCCGCAGCAGCGTGGCCAGCCGGAAGAAGCGGATGTCCCCCAGCAAAATACTGGCCTCCACCTGGCTCAGCAGCGCTTCGGCCAGCCGTCGGGCGTCGACGCGATACCACCTTGCCGCCGAGGAGAGGGCCGACTGCACAAAAGCAGCGCTTTGGAATGCCTGGCCGCCCACCAGAAAATCCCACACCGGCCGCCAGGGGGTGGTAGCGGACGCGGTGGGGGCACTGCCCCGCACCAGTTCCTCCAGCGAACTGGTGAAGGCCAATGCCAAATCGGCGTACTCCGTAAAGACGGCGTGTATTACTTCCTGCAACGCGGCTGCGGAGAGGAAAGGAAAAAGCCGATCCGCTAATACCTGATGCTCTTGCAACAGCCGCCGGAGTTCCGGTGCATCGGCGCGGGTGGCGTGCCGGAACAACTCCTCCAGCGCCAGCGTTTCTTCCTCCCACCATGCCGCCTCGCCCGTTTGGAGTTGGTGCAACAGCGCCGCCCGGTAGTAGATCCCCGCCCGCAGCCCTTGGTCCTGTTTTTCGGCTTCGGTCAGCGCCCGCTCGCTTTCGCTCCGCAGCCGCGTTTGCTCCTGTTCACTCAGCTGGGCCACGATGCGCTCCAGGGCCGTTCTGAGGGTTAGCGGTGCCTCCGTACGTTCCGCCGTTGCCAATAGTTGTTGGGCCAACGATCGGGTGCCCAGTCGCCGCTCCCGGGCAACGGACGCCAGCAGGCTGCCAACGAAGGCCTGGCCCGTAAGCACCGCTCCGCCCCGGTTGAGCAGTATTGTCACGGCGTAATCACGGCAGCGCAACTTCGCCTCCGCCGCAGAAGGGTAACATTGGCTGGCCACCAGCAAGGCCTCCAGGGCAGCATACAGCAACGCAGCGCCCCCCAAAGCAGTGGAGAGCAAACGCGTCAAAAAAAGGGACAGGACCTTGGCGGGAAGGCTCCGCGTGATTTTGTCAAAACGGATGTTTTTACCCCGCAGCGCCGTTAAAAAATGCAGCCATTCATTTTGTCCGGATCGGATAAGCAGTTGAAAATCAGTAGTGCTAGGTGGTTTGAGTTTACCTGTTCTGTGGTCGGTTAACCACCCGACCCAGTTAGCGATAGCGGTAGCTTCTGGACTGTCCGCTTTGGCTTCTTCGCTGGGCGGTTCCGGTACTTCCGGGTGGCTGGCGGGAACGTTTTCTGCTTCCGGCGCGCTGGTAAGAATGGCCGTTTGGTGAAGGGCAGTGCGCACGCTGGCGGGCAGCGTTGTGTCTTGGGCGGCGTGCCGGAAAAAGTCGGCAACCTGCATCCACGACGCGCCGCTGGCCGTGGCCAGCACCTCGCCCCAACCCTTCAACACGGCGGGGAGGGGCCGGCTACGTTCGCCCCGGCTCAAACCCCGGATTGCGTAAGTCTGGCCCAGCCGCGCGTATTCACCCGGCGGCCTTGACCACCCTTGCGGACAAAGTTTTGCCAACTGCTGCGCAAATATCGCCCATGGTTCTTCGGCCGTAGCCCCCGTTTGGATCGGGCGCGGCCGCAGGTGCAGGGCTTCAGACGAAGGAGCCGGGGACCTACCAGCCGCAGGGTAATCCCCTCGCACCGGAAGGTCGCCGACGGAAGTTCCTGGCGGGGCATCAGTTCTGTCACCGGAGGTCTTTCCGTTATCGGAAAGATCAGTGTTCTGCTCTTCCAGGCTTTGCGGCAGGGGGGCACTTTCCTGGTGACCTTCTTCCATTCGCTGGGGCGCTTGCCAGCCGTCGCGGACTGCATCGGGTGGGGGGGATTGACCGCCGGGAGTCATTTGATCTCCTGCGGTTGTTCTTCCGGGCTGTTCGTTGGCGTCCGCCGCCAGACCGTCCGGACCATCGGAATTTGCTGCGGGCGAGATCCTGCGTGCATCGCCCTCCACAGCGTCGGGGTTGCCGGAAGCAGGCCCCCGTAGCACTTCCTTTTGCGGGGGTGGGGCACCGCTCTCCGCCGGACGATTGGCTGGAGGAGCAAACGTCCGTCCGGGCGCTACTTTGCGCGGGTCATCAAACGAATCTCCGGAGTAACCAGGAGCAGTGTTGTCTAAAGTTTCCTTTTGTGGGCTTGCGTGATCGGGCCCCGAGGGGTGAGGGTTTGGAGCCGTGACATCCGCTGCGGGTTTTTCTTTTGCCTGCGCATTGTTTTCCGGCGCGTCGTGGCCAGCCGGGAACAGGTCCGGAGCTGGTTGGGCGGGAGCTTGGTTACTGGGCGGGTAGGCGACCTCGCTGGCGGTCGCGGTGGATGGGAGGTGGGTTGGAAAGGTCTCAACTGGAGCGTTAGCGGCGTCCCTTGCTCGTTCAAGGGAGCCGGCACCTGCGGCCGCGCCCGGATCCTGGCCACTCGGGAAATCAGGCCGCTTCTTTTCCTGCGGAATGGCTGATGCCGTGGCGTGATCCATCAGCAAAGCCTCGAGGAGCGTTGTCAAAAAACCGGGAGAAAAGCTATTGGCCAGGCGGGTGAACGCCACCGGGGTATCCAGTAATTCGGCCAGTAAGTCAGACCAGTCGCCGTTCCCCGTAGCCAATAGCGGTGCCAGGTCTGCTTCCAGGCGTTCGATGCCCCGTGTTGCGTATTCCGCAGGCAGGTAGCCCCGTTCCAAAAAGTGGCGGAGGTGGAAGAGCACCGGCTTTGGTAAGCCTGTTGCAAAAGGGGCGGTCTCCGTGTTGATCGCTACGGCAGACTGGGCCAATAATCCGGGCAAGGGGCTGGCCCAGCGCTGGTTTTTCTCACGCCCTGCAAGGAGGTCCCGGCCGATTTCCCGGGCGGGCTGCTGCCGGGTTTTTGCCAGATGGTGCAGCAGGCTGGTAATGGCCGCCGTGTCGGGCATGGCAGGCCGGGCTCCCTGCCGGGGAGCGGACCACCAAACCAGTGCGACCCGCGATATTGGCAAGGTGCCCGGAACGGGAGCCAGGGCAGTGGCCAGACTATTCAGATCCTGCAGGTAGGCTTGCAGGCCCGGCCAGTCTGCCCCCCACCACCAGCGGTAGATGGCCGTGAAAGCCGTCGGGGTTAAGCTGCCGGCCCACCGCAAACCCACCTCGGGCGTGGCGACCAGGCGGCGCAGCGCAGCCAACAGCAGGGGATGCCCTTCCCGCAAAAAGCTGATTAAAACCTGTTCCGTCGTTTTGCCCGCAGGCAATTCTCCCGCCGCCAGCGGCACACCAGACTGAAGGAAACGGACCAATGCTTCAGCCAGATCCCGCCTATCGGGGTGGGGAGACTGGCGGTGGGGCAAAAGACCGTTGCTACTGGCCAGGGTCTCCAGGGCGTGCCGCCAGCTTTTTCCCAGGGTTTGTGCCCCGTCTGCCCGCAGGATCGCCTCCGCAAATCCAGGTGCCTCCACGCCCTGAATTTCCGCAACGCGGGTAAGCAAGACGGAGGCGAGGGAAGAAAAATGGGTTGCCCCCTGCGGTAACACGCTGGCCAGGCTTACCAAGGCGGAGACCGATGCCGAAGGGCTTGGTGGGGAGGCAGGACGCAGGGCCAGCAGGCTCGTCAACCCGGCGGCGTAGACCTGATGGCTTGGCCAGTGCTCCCGCCAAAGTACCTGGTTGAGTGCCCGTATGTCGCCTTCGGAAAACTGAGCCGCAAGACGTTGCCGGACCTGCACCTGGCCCAGCAAAACCTGTAGTTGTTGCTGGTGTTGGGGGGAGTCCTTAGCCAGAATGCGCCGTAGGAGGTCTGGAGGCTGTTCTCCCCTGCTGCGGCTTTGCCACCAGGGGTAGGAGCCGCGTTGGAGGAAAAAGCGGAGCGTATCCCAGTCCCGGTCTTCTCCGGCTGCCAGGGTGCTGCCTGCCCGGTTGGGCCGCATCCTGGCAGCGTTGTCGGGTCGCTCGGGAAATAAATCATCCAGGGCACGTCGGAGGGCGTTGGGGAGTTGGCGGAGGAGGTCTTGCTCGAGGTCGTCTAAGCGAAGCGGTTCCAGTTGCAGCCGGAGCTGGTTGATGCGGATCACGGTGCCATCGTCCGGAAATTCCGCCAACACCCTTTCTATGGCGTCCGTAACCCGATCCTGGACGCTGCCACTGAGCTTTTCAAACACGGCGTGTGCTTCCGTTTCTCTGCGGGCCTGGATGCGGTAGCGCTGCCGACCGATGAGGTGTGGCTTGCTCATGTGCCATAGTTTGGGTCTGGCGGCAGGCTATTGGCTTCCAGCCAGGTCTCGACCCGGGTTTGGAGAGGAGTAGCGGGGGCGGTTGGGCCGGGGCTTTTGCCGTCGCGCCGCCGTTGAAGTTCTTCTACGGCACCCCACTGGTGGCGGTGGGCCAGATCGGCCTGGGCCAGCCAGAAAATGACCTGGTCGGAAGTTATGATGAGGTTGTGGGCGGTGAGCTTTTCGTGGAGGGAGAGGGCGCTTTCGGCGGCCAGATCCTGGAACGTGTGGATGCCTGCGTCCCGCATGGCCTGAGCGGTTTTAGGGCCGATGCCTTCCAGCAGTTCCAGGTTGTTGGCCGGGAAGACGATGCCGTCCGTAGGCTCCGCCAGAAGGATACGGAGGGCATCGCCGCTAAAAGAGAAGGTGCCGCCACGGCTGCGGTAGGCCCGCAAATCCGTCAGGAGGCGCTTGTGGAGGGTGCCGGGGTCTACTTCGGTCCTCAGCGTTTGCAAATGGTGAACAATACGACTTTCCAGCGGACGTGGCGTCGGGAGGTCGGCTTGTTGGGCCAGCAACTCCTCCCACCTTTCCGCAACGGCCAAGTCACTTAAAGACTTGATTAGCTGGTATTCAGGCAGGCTGAGTTGAGGGGGAAGTTGATCGCGCAGCTCTTCCCATCCCTCTGCAGAGGTTGCGTTGAGCTGTTCAAAATCCCGGATGCCCCGGGTGCGGAGCCAGGCGGCTGTGGTATCGTCCAGGCCAGGAATAAGCAGAAAGTCGTCTTGCGGCACAATGAGACGGTAGCTGGTCGCCTGGCAAAGGAAGTCCAGCAAGAAGTAGGGCAATGCGGAGCGGGAGGGCTGGCGCTGGATCCAGGCTTCGAGGCGGTCGAGAAGCCCGGCGGGGTCTTTGGCAATGCTTTTGCGTTTGCGTTCCAGTTTGGTGCTGGGGCGCCGGGGCGGGTCGGCGGGCTGCCCGCGCAGGGTTTTTTCCTGGAAGCGTAACAGGTCTTCCCAGCGGCCTTCCAGGGCCAGCATCGCCTGGTGGCGCCAGCTGCGGACCTCCTCTTCCGTTTTTTCCGGCTCGTCGTTGGCGACGAAAATACTACGAAGTTTTCCTGCGGGAGTGCGGTGCAGGGCTTGCCAGCTATCGATGCTGGCCAGCTTGAGGGTCCGGATGGAAGCAGCATCCATGCCCGCAAAAATGCTGAAGTCGCGTGGCGAAAGGAAGAAGTCGTAGCCGAAGCGCTGGAGGAGGCGTTGGAGAACTTCCCTGGGGAGTGGTCCGGTGGACGAAGGTGTTGCAGCAGGACCAGGGTTCCCGTTGCCTGTGAGGAGCTGGCTGATGGCAAGGGAGTATTTGTTGTGGGCGGCTTCGTCGGCCAAGCGCAGAGCGGCCAGCCAGTTTTTGAAGAGTCCTTCAAACTCCCGCATTTTGCCCGGGGGCAGCCAGTAGTAGTCCACCGTCAGGTGAGCGGGTACGTGTTCTGCAATGACCCGCTGAAAGAGTTGCTGGAAGTCTTTTTGCTGGAAAGAGGCGGGCCAATCGGGTGCGATGACGCTGAGGCGGAGGGAGTAAAAATCGGCGCTCAAGCGGTGTCCTGCCAGGCGTTCACCCACCGGCCGGAAGCGATCCAGCAGCGCGGGTGGGTCGTTATCGCGGTAGTAGCGGCAGCGTTCGATGAGGAATGTGAGTTGCTGTTCCGCCCGCGCTGCGCCCCGGCCGATGCTGCGGTCTTCGGCGATGGGGAGGCTCATTAACAGGGGGTGCTGGTTGCGGGCTAAGACGATGCAGTGGCCCGAGGCAGTTTCCAAAAGCGTCCAATTGGCAGGTCGGGTGGCTAAGACGAGGAATTCGTTGCTCAGCTCCTGAAGGTCGGCTTCGCTGGTGTAGGCGGGGCTGCGCAGCACGAGGCTTCCGCCGCCAAGGTTGGCGGGAAGGGGGAGTTCCAATACCAAAAGCGTGCCCCCACTGCTCCGGGGCCGCAGGAGGATATTTTCCAGGAAAAAGAAGCCCTCACTCTGGTCGTTGATGCGGTTGAAACGGCGGATGAGGGCGTCGCGGGTGCGCTCCAGACTTTCTTTGCTTCCGGTCATTAGCCTTGCACCTGCGGCCGCGCCCTCCGCTTCTTTTTCCCCGGCTTTATCAATCCGGAAGCGAAGTTGGAAATCGCCCGCCTCCGTGGGCATGATGCGGTAATTGCCGGGCCGGGTGCCGTGTAAGAGAAGCTCCGCAAAGGAGTAGGGCAAGACGAGGTGCTCTTCGGCATTGGTCGCCTCCCCGGCCCCGGGCAGGTCGGCCAGCGCGGCAAAGTCGACCAGGGAACGGTTGTGGTATTTGACGAAATCACCCGCAGTGGGATCAGCCGGACGGTGCAAGTTGAGAAGTAAAGCCGTCCGTTTTTTGAGGCCTGCCACGTTTTCATTTTCCCAGGCGGCGATCGAATAGTCAAAAGCCTTGCTGCGGTTGCGGCTTAGTTCGGGATAGGCCCGCAGGTAGGCGGCTTTGCCAACCAGGAGTAGGTGCGTGAGTTCATCGCGGGTTTCCTGGTTGAGGATTTTCAGGAAGTCGCCGGAATAGACTTCCCCGAAGCGGGCCAGAAGGTGGTCCAGAAAGCGGTTGCGGCGCTCGTCGGCCGTACGGTGGGGATCAGCAAAACCGGCCATGGCCGCGTCAATGTCGGCTGGCGTAGGTTGGTCTTTTTCGTCCGAACGCAGCAGCTCGGCAACGTCGGGGATGTCCGTCGGAAACTGGTGGAAGTAGCTTGGGCTGCGGTGATCGTGCTCGGGCGCGATCGAAAAAAGGTTGCGCACGTTGGCCAACTGGGCGAGGTAATTGGCCAGGAATTGTTCGAAAAAAAGCAGGTAGCCTTTAAGCTGCCGGACCTGCGCGCGGTGCTCGCGGGTGGCCGTGGGGGGCGGCCCGAAAGGCCCCAGGCCGTAGACGGTGGGCAGCAGGTGCTGGAAAGAGTGGTAGGCGGCCAGGTCATCCATCTTGCGGGTCGATGCCGCTGGTGCATCCCGTAAATCGAGTTTAAGCTGGAAGCCCTTTTTAACCTTCGCCGCGAGGTCGTTGTGGAATTGCCGGGTTTGGCGGGGATTGGTCCGGACGGGAACCCCGTTGCGAAGCAGGCGGATTTCGCCCGGCTGCCCGGTGCCATCGAGCATGGAAATATCGAGGCTCAGGGCGGTATCCGGACTGGGAATGATCTCGTCTTCCCGCACCCGCTGGCCATTTTTCCACACGACCAGGTCGTTGACCATTTTTACGCCTGCGACCCGGGAGATGGATTCGCGCAGTAGCGAAACGTGGGTGCTGCGCGGTAGCGGGCGGAGTTCCCAGGGCAGGATGAAGCCTTGCTCCGGCTCTGGCCCGTCGAAAATGTCGTCGGGGGTAAGGCCCATGCCCTGAAGTTCTTCACGGGTGTAGTACCGCACACCGGGGTTGAGCAACTCCTCGATGGTGTGGAGGATGGTGGCCAGGACGACCTCCCCGTAGGCATCGGGTTCAATGTCGATGGTGGCGGCAAAACGGATGGGCTCATTGGCCAGGATGACGATTTCGGTAAAGTCTTCGCAGAGGTTGCGGTGGGCCATAAGCAAATCCCTGACCTGTGCTTCCACGGCCTGGGGGCTCAGCATGCGGTCAATCTGATCGGCGAGTTGCAGACGGACGCGAAACAGTCCCTGGTAACCGTGGGGGTGGTTGACGATGGGGTCTACCCAGGCGTTGCGAACGTCGTTGATGCGGTCGATGATCATGCGCCGGTAATCCGTTGGGGTCACGGGTGTAGTGGGCAGGATTTCGTGGGCCGGGAAAAAGGCGTTGGCGACGGTGGGGTGCCCATTTTCATCGTCGGCGTAGAGGAGGTCTTTGACCGGAAAATTGGCACGGTAACTCAGGTCGGTCAGGGCAAAGCAGAGGTATTCGAGCAAGGTGACGCCGGGATCGTGGACGTTGTAGTCGGTCCAGATGCGGCCAGAGAGCTGCTGAGCGTACGCGATGCCCGCCAGCCGCAGGGCATCGTAATTCAAGCTACCGGGTAGCGCTTCCGCCTTGGTTACGGTGACGTGCTTTTCCATCGGTTACTGCGTCGGGGGCGGGGGGGTGGGGGTTTGGACCAGTGGAAGCTGATCGGGGTGGAGGGCGTTGCTGTCCCACAGTTCCGTGAGGTGGAAGCAGATCATGCTGGGGGCCTTTTCTTCCGAGAAGCCGTAGTGTTGGCGGGTGCGTACTTCGAGCGCGTAATCAAAAAGGGTGCCGGCCCACCGAAACTCAATGCGGTTCCAGAACCAGCCGTAGTAGGAGCGGGTTTGGCGGATGCGGGGCCGGGCTCCCTTACCTCCGAAGGTGGCCAGGGCAATGGCGTGGGTGATGGCGTACTTACCGCGGCCAGCCGGACCATCAATGCGGGCCACGGCTTCAAAGGCCGCCGGGGCTTTAAGACCGGAAAGGATGGGGTGCCACGTTCCGTCCCCCGGAACTTTTCCTGCCCGCGTTCCCAGCCGGGTGTGAAAAGCGGCGGGAGCATCCACCTGGAAGGCAAAGTGGGGCTGGCGGGTGTTGATGCCCACCTTCCCGTCGTCGGCCAAAAACAGCCTTGGGAAGCTGGTCGGTTCGTTATTGGCATCGCGTTCAACCTTCTCAAAGCTCAATCCACGGGCGTCATTTTCCTTGAGCAGTTTCACCTGCCAGGCGGGTAAGGGCAGGTCCATGCGCTCGTACACACTGAGGACCTGGTTAAAGTCACCCTGGGGCGCCAGTTGCAGACCGTCGGCGGCCGTCTTCGCGATGCCGTCTTCCATCTTATTGACCGAGGAGTCAATGAGGTGAGCGAAGTGATTTTCCGAAGGGAACTTGCCCTTGCTGAACAGGCTTTTGAGGGAGGCACGGTTGAGGAGCATGGTGGGGCGATTTATGGTTGTAGCCAGGTAAGGGGCAGCGCAAAACGTTCGCCCGGCGGCGCGGCACTGCCCGCGTCAAAGGAAAATGGCTCCGGGTCGTCGGAAGTAATGATGAAGTCGCCTTCCACCCGCATTTCGTCCAGGGCCGTGACGGTGGCAAAGGCATAAGCATCGGCGCTGAGTAGTTCAATCTGGTGCTCCGGGACGGGAATGAGCACACTCCAGGGGCGGCTGGCGGTAATCAGCTCAGTGTCTGCCGTGGGCCGGGCCGTATCCCGCAGGGCGTAGTAATCCTCAGCGGACTCAAATAGCTGAACCAAGGCAAACCCCGTAACAAACTGCACGGCGGGGTGGGCATTTAGCACGGCCAGGATATCGGTTTTGCTGACCGTTCCACCCAATTTGACCACCCCCTGCTGGAGCCAGGGACAAACGAAGGCGGTGATCCGGTCGTGCAATTCGCGCAGCACCCGCCCGCGGTAGGCCTGGCTGGCGGGGGTGAGCCGGACCTGGCAGCTGACCTTCAACTGCTCGTATGTGGGGTTCGTCACCCGGATCTGGGCAAAGGCACCAGCCACCGAGCGGAGGTATTGCTCGATATCGCGCAGCGCGTGGTAGCCGACCATAGGCCGCGGGTCCTGATCGACAATGGCGGGGATGACGACCACCCTTACCTCACCCCGCTGGAGCAGAGTCTCGTTGCCGTGGGCGCTGATGCACTTTACCTGGTGGATATCGGGAAATTTTTCCAGCACCAGGCGCTCAATGTCCCAGGCACTCACCGCCCGCCCCTTGTGGCGCAGCCGTTCGCTTGCCCGCACCCGAAAGGCTGCTTCCGTCTCGCGGGGCAGGCCCTTGGTGAATCCCGTAGCCTGGTAGACGGGGCCGATCCCGGGAGGGGGTGCCAGCAGTTCCGTAATCGGTGGCCGCTCGCTGGGGGGAATGATGAGGTGGGTGGCGTCGCCCCCATCCACCCAGCTGGCCACCACGGCGTGGGGAATGATGCGCCGGCAGCGTCCCATGGTACTCAAACTCCCTGACGCCGAGGCGCGGATCCAGTATAGGCCATGGTCGAGCAAGCCCCGTCCTTTGCTCATTTCCGCCGGACAATCGAAGCGGACGATGCCCCGGGTAGAGAGGTCAACGGTGGTGTCGGAAAGGATCTGATTGGCCGCAAAGGGCTGCCAGCCATCCCGAGCCAGGTAGTGCCACTGCACCACTGTGGGCTGCCGGCTCAGTTTCTTTTTGCTGTCCTGCAAATCAAAGAAGAGGGAAAGCATCCGCGGGGCGGGCAAATCCCGCAGCCCGATGTAGAGATAGCCGTCTTCATCGAAGCGCGGCAGGAGGTACGGCGATTCCAGCAAGCCCCCGGCAAATACCTTCTCGGTGCCAAAAGGATGCAGCCGGAAGAGCCGGTTATCGGCCGCAGCATCGTTGCTGCCCTGCTCCAGGCGGGCAAGCCGGAGCGAGGTGCTGGCGCGGTAATTGATGCTCAAGGCGCTGATGACGGGCGTGTAAGGCTCGTTGGGTAAGTCCAGCGGCGCATCCTCCGCCCCCCCGAACAGGCTGAAGGGCCGGCGGGCACCCTCCGCCATCCGCCGGGCAAACAGGGTGGGGTAGCGGGCGTGCCCAAAGGCCATGGCCGGGCTGCGGAGCTGCAATTTGAAGTAGCCCGTCCGGCTCCCGTTGGTATACGGATCCAAAGCCCCCAGCGTGTACAGCGGCACGTAGCGCAGTCGCTTCAGGGCCACCGCGTCAACCGTCAGGATCCGGCGGGTACGGAGCGGCGGCTGCTCCACGAAGTTGCTCTCGAACATGGGGTATACGTCCTGCTCAGCCTCCCGCATGGGCTGGAAAGCGTAGTCGGTAAGCGCGCTCAGGCTGAAGGTGAAGGAATCATTCGTCACCACTTCATCGTAGCCCCGGTAGTGGCCGCTGAATCCCTCGGCCCCGTCGGGCAGGTGCGCCCAATCAAGCTGCAACTCCATATCCGTCAGTTGCTTGTTGAACAGTTCCGCGTGGCCAAAGAGGAAATAAGCCTTAGGCCGGGGAAAGGGGCCAAAGGGGAGGAAGGGGCCGGAACTGTCGACCAATCCCTGGTCGTTCTGTACCGTCACCGTTTTTAGTCCCGTCACTTTTACGTCCAGGTCAATGCGCTCTAACTCCAGGTCGCGGAGAAAAGAATAAGCGTAGCTGGCTTCCTGATCGCTCAGCGTTATTTTCAGCACGGGCCAGGCCGTGTTGAAGTCGCTGCCGTGTACTGCGGGGTCGAGCGGACGAATAGCCGGGGCGGCAGGGTCCAGTTGAAATTCGAGCCGTAGCATGGTCTGCCCCTCTTCCAGCGGCAGCAAGCGGTATTTTGTAATCTCCGTCCAGCCTTTTTCACCCGTCACCAGCAAATGAAAGGGCCGCCCGAATACCCTGCGGAATACATCGCTGCGGCTGCTGCCCGGCCCGGTGTTCTCGGCTATGTCGTCCAGCAGGTCCACCAGGTTGGTGAAAGACTCCGCTGTGAAACAGAGGTCAATGTTCACTTTTCGGTCCCCTTCTCCCAGCAGGAGTACACTCGCCGCCAGGGCGAAACCCAGCACGGAGGCCGGCATCCGGCGGTCTTGGGCCCCAAAGTCGAATTGGTCTTCGCCCAGAACCGGCCAGGTCGCATCGGCACCGGTGAAAGGCTCCCCGCGCCCGTCGGCGGAGTCGGCCACCGGCGCAGCGTACACGGCGGTAACGAGCCGGTAGGTGCTGCCCGTTGCTACGATAGGGTTTTTACTGACGAAGAGGGTCTTGAGCGCCGCCACACCCGTTGCCGAAATGTCAAGGTCATCTTCCGTACGGTAGTACGCAGCCTGGCCGTTGGGGTCGGTGCCGGCCAGCAGCAGGGCTCCGCGCTCCAGGAAAATGTCGCGCTGGCCGGGCGTCGATTGGAAACTGACGATGGCCTGGTCGGGCTGCCCGGGGTTGGGCTCCCGCCCCAGAACGTCGTGGTAGTAGTAATCCAGGTGCCGGCCCGTCAGGGTGTTGAGCTCCTCTTGCGTTGCCCCGAACAAGCGCAGGAAAGCGATGAACAAACCCATCTGAGGCGAGTGGTCGTTGCGGTAGTGGACGGACTGCTCAAACAACTCCTGGCTCAGTTCCAACAGGTAAGCCAAGGTAAAGTACAGTTTGCGGTAGTATTCCTGCAGCCGGATGCCGGCAAAGGCCAGCCAGTCGGCTAAGGTTACCTCCCCGGGCTCTACCCAGTGCAAAAATCGCTCGTCCTTGCCGCGCTCCCGGGGCCGAGGGAGACTGTCCAGCACTTCTTGCCACGTCCGCTGCGCGGGGGCAGGGAAAGTGTTTTCCCGAACCAGGGTCTTCAGGATGTAGTAAAAGCCGTGGTATTGCAAGCCCAGGTCGCCCTGCAAGGCCCGGTTGATCTCCCGCTCAAAACGGTGCTCCTCGTTCCAGTCGCGCAGCTTCCGTGCTTTGGTCTGCCACCCGTGCAGCACCTGGGTGACCTGCAGGAGCTTTTCGATCAGCTGGGTAAAGTTGTTCGCCTGCTGCTCGTGGTCCTTCAGCTGGTGGATGTTCAAAAACGCAGTCTGCAGTTCTTCATCGGCCTCGTGCAGGTCGGTGGTGAGCACCGTGGCCAAAAAGACCGATTCGTCGCCTTCAAAAAAGGCCCGCCAGTCGTAGGGCTGCCCCGTGGCGGGGTCGGCATCGAGGCCATCTTCGGCAAAAAAGCGCACGTGCTTGGCGTAAGCATAAGCGTAGGCCAGCAGTTCGGGGAGCGTCCGCTCATCCGCCCGCACGTAGGTAGGCTCCAGCGCTCCGGATTGCCGTTCGTGGCGGGCGGTGCCGTGGTGGTTGGCTAGCGGACTTGCTTTTTCCCTGGTCATCTTCCCCGCTTTTACATGTTGTGCACGTTGGTGCCTTCCCGAAAGTAGAAGGGGTAAACGATGTTGTCCCGTGAGTTCGTCAGGCGGATGGTGTAGAAGACGGCAATGTCGATTCTGCCTTGCAGCGCATCGCTCAGGGTGACGTGCACCTCTTCCACCGTAATCCGCGGTTCATAGTGCAGAATGGACATCCGGATGAGGTCAGCGATCTGGCTTTCGGTAGAGGCATTGAGCCGCTCAAAAACCAGCATTTGCAGGTCGCAGCCGTACCCGGGGCGCATCAGCCGCTCCCCCGGGGTGGTGGAAAAGAGCAGGAACAGGCTTTGCCGGATGTCGTCTTCTTCCGACACCATCTGTACTGCACCTGTGGTCAGCTGGAAGGCCGGGGGGAAACTCCACCCCGTTCCGAGGAATGATTTTAGTGTCGTACTGTCCATTGCTCCTGTTTTATCCGCCAATCATTACCGTGGGCAGGCCCAGCACGATGGTACCTCCGTGGGCAGTGGTGTCGCCCATGCGCGCGGCGGGTTTGCCGCTGATCATGACGGTGGCCGATCCTTTCACGATCGAATCCGGCGGGCCCACGCACACGCACATATCACCCAGCGTTGCAGCGGGCAATCCACCAATCAAAACATTCGGGATGCCGGGGCCAACCACTGGCCCGCCCACGTGCGGAATCGGTGGCAAGCCCGGGGTCACCATCGGGCAGGTGTGCATATCGGTCAGGCGGGCAGCTGGTGGCATAGTTTTGTTTTTGTTTTCAGAAGTGAGGAATTGGGCGCGGACGCAGGTGCAGGGAACAGTTGAAAGCGCAAGGAAAGTCCGCCCAATCCGGCTGGCCTGAACCCGGTCATCAGTTGATCATCACCATTGCCCCCTTTACCGTGGTATTGCCTGCGGCGCTGAGTTCGGCCGTGGCCCCCCCCTTCACCGTTACCCCAATGTTGCCGTTGGCATTGACGTTAAGGCCCTTCAGCGCCACGTCCCCGCCGCTGGCCGTAGCCGTAATTCCCTGGGTGGCTTTCATGACGATGTTGCCGGTTGCTTCGAGGGTGATGTCTTTAGCGCTTTTCAGGGTAATGCCGCCACTATCCATCGTCACCGTGTTGCCGTTCTGGTCAGTGAGCACTACCGATTTGTCCTTGTCCGAAAAAACGCACTGGTTGCCGCCGGGTGTGAGCAGGGTCAGGACCTTATCCTGGTCATTGAATTCCATCTTCAACTGGCTTTTGGTCGTGAAGGCTTTGGTACTGTTGTCGGCATCGGCCGTGTAGGCGGGCGCGTTTTTGCTGCTGTAGATGCTGCCCAGCACCACAGCGTAGCGCGGGTCGTCGTTGAGGAACCCGACAATCACCTCGTCGTCCACCTCCGGCATAAAGAAGGTTCCCTGTCCTGAAGTAGCGTAGAAAGTCCCCATCCTCGCCCAGAGGGTGGCGGCCATCACCGGAACCTCAATCTGGATGCGCGATTCGCCGTCGGGGTCCTCATCAATTTTTTTGACCACGCCGTTCTGCAGGCCGCTTATCACCGGAGTGGAAGAATTGCCCCGCCCCCGTTTTTCCTGGTAGCTCTCGGAAGAAAGCCCAAAGCCTACTTCCGTCCGCCAGTTGCCCTCCCGTACCGTGTGCTTTACCCGCGTGACCAATGCCTCGCCGTTGAAGCGGGCACCAAAATTCTGGAGCGTGATGAGCTTATTAAGCTGCGGGATGGCGCTGCCGAAAAAAGTGACTTGCCCGCGCAGCAACGAAAGCCGGGAGCGCAGCAGGGTAGCCTGGGCGAGGCTGGTGAGTTCTTCGGCGGCCACCGGACCCGTAACCTGGAGGTTTACATCACTGGCCCCGACTACGTCCGCCATGCTGCTGCCCGTGACGTTTCCCTGGGCATTGACGGTGGGCTCCTGGCTATTGCCCGCCGCAAATTGCCGGCTGGCAAAATTCCAACCACTCGCCTGAACGGAAGGCAATTGAAAGCTGGCGTCCAGCTCCGCATCAAAGGCCAGCACGTGGCGCTCGTAATCCACCTCAAAACCCAGGGAGTCGCTGGCCGTTGGTTTTTGGACCATCAGCTTGCCATCGTTCGTATACACGATCATGCCGTTGGCTTCGGCCCGGCTGACGATAAAGTCCCAGTCATTGGCCTGGGGCTGGATGAACATCGGATGCTGATAAGTGGTGGCCGCTATGTCTTTGGCCAGCCCCGCTTCGCCCACTACGCTGGCAATGATGTCGCTGTCCGTCTTTTCCGCAAAAGTCCGGATGCGATTACCCAGGCTCAGTTTGATGGCCTCGTCCTGGCAGGTGATGTCCAGCACCGGCCGTTGTCCCGCCGCCGTGCGGATGCCGTGGCGCAGGATGAGGCCCTTGAATACGGTCTGCTCTTTGGAGTTGTATCCCAGTTTTATCTCCACCGCACCACCGGGCAGTAGGGTGCTCGCCTCACTGGCGGCAAAATCCTGGTTGTTCCCCTGTCCCACGGGCAGCAGCAAGGAAAAGCTGGCCTTCGCAATGCGGTTCACCGCCCGCTCCACCTCAAGACTGAGCACGTCGTACGTATCGGATAGGGGCGTTCCGTCGATGCTGATGCTGAAAGAAACGTAATCCATTTCAGCAGTGATGGGCGTAGTAGGCATGGGCAAGTCAATTGTTGATCGGAGGGAATACGATGCGTTGGCCTGGGCGCAGGTCCAGCACGCTCGCCAGTTGGTTGGCCGCAGCTACCTGGACGTAGTACGCCGAGTCTCCGTATATGCGGTAGCACATCAGGGGGAGGGTGTCGCCCGCGCCGACGGTGCGGACGTGCGTCAGGTCCGGAGAGTTTTTCTTTTTCAGGCTTTCCCGGGTCTTCGCGTCAATAAATTCCACGAAGGTGGCCAGCGCTTTGGCCCGCAACGGCTTTCCCTTGCGGTCGAAGAGACTGTAGTCAACGTTCAGCGACTGCAGCTGCCCTTTAAAGAGCAGGCCCCCGGTTCCCCCCCATTCCAGCTTGACGAAGTTCGTCGAGTGGATGTCTCCATTGTACAGCAGAGCGTGCTTCTTCAAGAGCTCGATGTCATCGGTCACTTCTCCCGTTCCAGGGACGGCCCCGGTGGCATCAAACCAGAGTTCCACCTGGAAAATTTCGGGTGGCGGGTCCACAATCTTGATGTCGGCAATTTCACCGTTGGCCAGCGTGATGGCCGGCTTGCCCGCTTTGAGGGGCTTGAAGGTGCGTTTGTAGCCGCTGGGGTTAATGCTTACCTCCAGTGGGTTTTTCACCCCTGGCACCAATTGGGAAAAATTCTTGTCGGCGTAGGCCCAGATTCGGAGCTTACGGTCCGCCTTAGGAGATGCCTGTGCCATAAACGCTGGTGATTTTTTAAGTGGTTAAATGCAGGGCCCTGGGGCAGATACGCTGGCTCAGGTGCCCGGAAAAAAGGATACGCTTTCCTTACCGCCGGCGCTCCTCTGCCAGCAGTTTTCTTACCTCGTGCAGTAGTTCTTCCAGCAAGGCCTGCCGCGCTGCCGGGGGCAACAAGTCATCCACGTTTTGCAGGCTCTGCAGAATCTCTTCCTTGAGTTCTTCCCGGTCTTCCTCCGTCAGCATTTTGGTGGAATCCTCGCCCTGGTCTTCCGCCCGGGCCAGGCTGGCCTCAATGACCAATTCCCGTATTTCAATGGGCATAGCTTGGTTTCTTGAAAAGGTCAGGAGAGGGGATACTGCCGTGCGGCGGGTTCGTTGATCGTTTCAAAATAGCTGAAGGCAAAGGCGATGCTTTCCACGACAATGCTGCTTTGCCCGGCATTGAGCGCGCCAACTTCCCAGCGAATGGGGTAGGCATTAACGAATTTCCAACTCATCAGTGGCTCCCCGCTTTCCTGGTTAGCGTCCAGCAGGGAGACCTTAATGGTTTTGGGCTCAATCCGGGTGTTCAGCCCTCCGCTCAATACCTTGGTACACCAGGCGGAGAGAGAAGAGGAACGCACCATCAGCCCGCGTTTCAAGACCAGGTTTTCGTAGTTCGTCGTGCTCGGTACGCGGTGGACGAAGCGGTTTTCTCCGCCTTCACGGATCGTTTCGGTTGCCAGCGTGACGTTCAGCCCCGAGACCTCCTGGAAGGCCGCGTCTACGGGAGGAAAAGGCGTATCCCCGGCACCCAGAATTTGCACACTGAAACTGAAACCAACGGGCGGCGTGTATGCTTGCATATCGTTCGGTTGAGGCCCGGCCGGTAGTCTAGTCCTGCTTAGGTAAACTACCGGCCGCTGCCATCTTTTAAGCCGCCTCGAAGCTTAAGCCTTCGTGCGCCAATACAATTTCCTCTACCGCTACCTCGCTGTTCTGGGCGTTCATGTCCGTTCCGGAAACCTTCATCGGGAAGGCGTTCTTGAGCGTCCACGTGAACATCGGGTTGTGTTCCTCGTCCAGCAATTGGATCGTGACGGTCTCCCGGGCGATGGTGTTCATCTTCACTTCGTTGAAGTAGGTGAACAGGGAAGAGTCGCTCTTGAACATGCCTTTCTTCAGGGTAATGTCGGAGGCTTTTTTCAGCCCCGGCATTTTCACCGTCGAGAAGTCGAGGCTATTGCCTGCCCGGTATTCAATGATGTCGTACTCGGTATCCAGGCCAGAAACCTCCTGGAAGGCGATTTCTCCTTTAGAACCGATGGTGGCTTTGAAGTGGAACTTCGGTACGGGCCACGGGCTTTCTTGCTTTTCTCCAGCCATGGTATGCTTAGGTTAAGTTTTGTTACGAATTATGGTGGGCTAAGACTGTTGCATCTTTTGCTCGAAGGTGATGACGATGAATTCCGCCGGGCGCGTGACGGCCAGTTTAACGCTGATGCGCATGTAGCCATCGAGGATGTCGACCGGCGTCATCGTACTGCCCAGGCCCACGTCCACGCTGAAGGCATCATCCGGGGTTGCACCCGCCAGTGCACCCGATTGCCAGACGTTGGTGAGGAAGTTGACCAGCAGAGCTTTCATGTTCGACCAGGTCGAGGCCGTATTGGGCTCAAACACGTAGGGCTCGGCGGCGTACTTGATGGATTGTTCGATGAAAATCACCGTGCGGCGCACACTGATGTAGCGCCAATCCTGGCTGTTCCCATCCAGGGTACGCGCTCCCCACACCAGAACGCCCTTGCCGGGGAAGGTGCGGATGGCGTTGATGGCTTTGCCGTTGATGGGGATGTTCATGCTCTCCTGCTGCTCGCTGCTGATGTTGACTGCCGGGCTGAGCACGGAGCCGACACTGATGTTGGCCGGCGACTGAAACACACCGACGGTGTTATCGACCATGGAGTAGACTCCAGCCATTGCCGCACTCGGTGGAAGCAGGTTGAGTTCCTTGCGCAGGTCGCGCATTACCGCCTTGAACATGGGGCTTACGGCCAGCAACCCCTGGTTAAGGTCATTGACCGCCGTGGAATCATTCACGTCCAGGGTAGCCACCTTGGCCAGCAGGTTGGTCTTGATGTCCTTGGCCGCCTTGACCCGCACCAGTCCGTCCAGCACGTCGCGGTTCAAGGATTTATCGAGGAGTTGGAGTAAGGTGGCGGGGTCTCCATCCACAAAACTGGTCTTGAAGGCCGCCTTGTCGATGATTTCTCCTTTGTCATTGAAAAGCGTATCAACCAGTTCCTGGACGTCGGCCGCATCTCCCCGGTTCTCAATGTTGAGGATGCCCACATCGTTGGGGGAAACCGCGCTGGTGTGCAGCCAGGGGAAGTAGCTGGCCGCCCACTGCAGGTTGTTGGAGCCAATGCCGTCGCGGAAGAGCTCAATATCGGCCTGCATGTCGTAGTCCTTCGTATCGTACTTGGCCCGGTCCATCCACACGTCGGTGATCGCAAAACGGCTGCGCATATCGACTCCACAGTGCTTGGTCATGTCCTGGTAGACGCCGTAAATGGCCTTGACGGCGTTGACCTGGTCGGCCGGATCCACAGGAGAGGTGGCAGCTTCCGGGATGACGAGCATGGTGGGTTCGGGCTCCTTGAGCAGAGGGGAGATCCCGGTCTTTAGTACCTCCAGGTCAATCACATTGGCCGTCCCATCGTCTTTCGTGTAGCCGCCCACGGAGATGATGTAGCAATCGGTACCCCCGTTGGAGAAGAACATCTTCATCTGGCTGTGCAGCGTGAAGTAACCTTCCTTTTTGATCGTCAGGGCATAGGGCACCGCCGGGTCGGTCGAAGCACCAATCTCCAGTTTGGGTACCGGAGCCCCACCGAAGAATTGCAGGTATTCCCCGAAGGAACTGATCTTGGTGGGCTTGAGGAGGAGGGATTTTTTGTCCCGGGTCGCCTTTTCCGTATAGCCAATGAAGGCTGGGACGGCGGTGGCGACCGGAACGGCGGAGTTGGGGAAAGCACTTCTTTCCTCAATGTACACCCCGGGGGTCTGATATACTTTGGCCATGGTACAGGTTTAGTGAAAATGTTTTTCGATGATTACAGGTAGATGTAGAGGTCGGAGAACAAGGGTTCCTGCTCCGTATTTTCAGCGGATGCTGGCGGCGAGTGGCTGACGGCATCGCCCACCGCCACCGGCAATGGAATGGTGTAGCTTTGCGTTCGGCCATTTTCCGTGCGGCTGGCCAAGACCTGAAGACGCTGCTCCGGCACCTTCCGCAGCGGGATGGGCGCCGTTGACTGGATGACGGTGGCCGCTGCTCCGTTGGATAGTACCCGTTGCCCCGGAACTTGCTCCCAGTCGCTGGCTCCGCCCGGGCCAACCGCACTGAGCACCAAGCGATCGTAGGGTGGCTCCGACTGATCCAGAAAGTGGTAACGCCAAATGGTCGACCGGGCCGGAAAAGACAAGTGGTAGCTTTCTTCCACTATCGCGCCGTCCACCACAATGTGTTGGCCTTTAATTGCGCCGAGGTATACGGACAGCAGCCCGAGGTCGCCCTGCTGGTCCGCGTTGCCCATCAGGAGGAAGTCGTGCAGTACCGCCCCTTCGCTGATGATTTGGTAGCGCCCACTGGGCAACCCTGCACCGTTCAGGCGGAGGGTGTCGGCAGCGGGCGCGCTGAATACGGAGTCCCCGTCGGATGGGTAAGCTCCCCAGCTTTCTCCCGTCTCATCCACCAGGGTGCAGGAGGCGGGCCGGGCAAAGTCAAAGCCCGTGGCGCAGCGCCGCAGCCAGTTGGCCGTCCCGGCGGTCAGCGTCTTGCCAACCGGCGTGTCCGTCGTAGCAAGGTTGGAAAAATGGTAGCCGTGGCTAAAGGAGTCCCGGAGGTCAACGTCCGTGTAAACCAGAAATTTATCATCCGTCGGGCGAACCCGGAAGCTTAACAACAAGGGCTGCTCCAGTTCGAGCAAAGCACCCGGTCGTTCCCGATACGTCCCGTAGTAAAAATTGGTAATGCCTTCGGCGCGGTCCACCTGACGTACCATAAATTCCCGCATCAACGCAGCCGTTTCGGCGGTAGGGACGAGCTGCAGGACCGGACAGACGTCCTTCGGAAAGTACCCGTGCCAGCAACGCACCTGAAACAGCGAAGTGTACTGTACTTGCATGGCTAGGGCGTTGTGCGGTTAGGGTCTACCTGGCTGTTCGATTCGACGGCCCGGATTTCACTGATTTCTTCCAACAGCAGGTTGCGCGTGATGGTAAGCATCCGCATTTTCATCACTACGGCGGGCACGAGTTTGGCACCGAGCGCTCCCCAGAGTTGGCTCTGGGCGTGCAGGTCGAGGTTGTAGATTTCCATGGTTACCTTCTCTGCGCCGGCGGGCAATCCCGGTGTATTCTGGGGGGTAAAGACCTGCTTGCCCTGGAAAAAGCCGATGGTGAGGGCCAGGAATTTCAGCGCCTCGGCGTAGTTGTTGGGGAAGCGCGCGGAAAACAACAGGTAGAGGTTTAGGCAAACCGGGGCGTTGGTTTTGGCACTGCGGTCGGGCAACTGGTTGAGGTTTACGCGCTCCTGTTCGATGTTGACCAGGGTACAGACCATCCGGTTGTCTCCGGTGGCGGCAGGACTGCCATCCGCTTCCGCCAGCGCACCCAGTACCGCTTTGTCTTCGGCATCGGCGACCGTCCGGCGCAGGTAGCCGTTCAAATCTCCCACAATGCTCGTTAAAACCTGCTGAATCATATTTGGTGCGTGCGGGAATGAGACGCTTCTGGCCCGGGCAAAACACCATCCGCCCGCAGTGCAGCAGGTAGTGGGGGAATGCTTCCGAAAAAGTGGAGGAGTGGCAGTAGAATACAGGCTCCCCTAAGCGGTCAAAGTGAAAATGCTGTGTTGTAGTAAACCTATTTTTTAGCTGGCTGAAGGGCCAGGGATTTGATGGCAGCCACAACCATCCGCACCAGGTAAATGCCCACAAAACTGATGGCGTAGGCCAGGAGAAAGAGTTCCAGGACGAATACTTTTTCTTCGTCCGTAAAGTGGGCTTGCGCGGAGACCAAATCGAGCGCCGCCAACCACAAAAAGGCCAGTGGGACGGCCAGGACGAGGGTCAGCAACAACCAAAGGAACTCGCGGGCAAAGAACGCTTTCACAGTGCGCGGTTTGGCTTTGAGCCACCAATATAGGGGGGCGAGCGAAGCTTTCCGCGTGTTAAAACCGATAAATAGGGGTTTTTTCCCCCTAAACAGGGGTTTCTACCTATTCCAAATGCCTTTTAGGGGGGCTTGGCCCCGACTTCCCCCGCTTTTTCACCCGTCACGGCACCTGCGGCAGCGCCCAAATGGACGCTTTTTCCACGTTTTGGCACACCGTCAGGGCGCGTCCGCAGGTGCTCCCCCCCGGCCCCCCAAAGGGGGGAGATCGGACAAGGAGCGAGGAATGGCCAGCCCAAACCGACCCTTAAACGCTAACTTTTGATGCCGTTGATGAGGCGCAGGAGGGTCCCGACGGCGGCCTGCATGGTCCGTTCGTCGCGGTCTTTTTCGGGATTGACCTCCATGAGGTCGGCTCCGACTACGTTGATGCGGCCGAGGATTTTTTCCAGCAGCGCGAGTCCGCTGCGGTAGTCGGGTCCATCGATCACCGGGGTGGCCGTACCGGGTGCCAGGCTGGGGTCGAAAAAGTCGATGTCGAAGGTCAGGTAAGTGGGAATCTCAGGGTCGGGCCAGACCGCGTCGGGCCGCTCCAGCAGGGCAGGGATTTCGTGGGCGTAAAACACCCGGCAGCGCGGGTCGGCGGCGGGTGTAAGCGTGTAGGGCCCGCGGATGCCGTACTGCCAGACGGACTGGATCTGCGGCAGCGCCAGGGCGTGGCTGAGGAAATTTCCGTGGTGGTGGGGGGCTTTCCCGACGCTGGCGTAGAGATCTGCAATCCGGTTAGCGTAGGTGTCAGAGTGGGCGTCGAACTGGATAATTTGTAGCCGTTCGTGGTGTTTGGCTACGCCGCTGATGGCCGGAAAGGTCAGGCTGTGGTCTCCGCCGAGCATGATGGGAACGTTTCCGGCGGCGGAAATCTCAGCGGTCAGGCGCTCCACTTTAGCGTACACGGAGGCGGGGTACTCGTTGGCCTGTAGGTAAAGATCGCCGCCGTCGGTGAGGCGGTTTTCCGTCAGCCACTGCCGCAGTTGGTCGAATGCGGCGTTGTCGGCTCCCAGGCCCCGGAAATCCAGGGTGGCGGCTCTACGGTGCAATGTAGCAAGGTAAGACTGGGCAAACCACCGGAGTTTGGCCGGAAAGCGCGCGCAGCCGGCGTCGAGCTTATTGCCGCTGCCGAAGGGCAGACCCAGCAGCACGAGGCGGCGGTTTTGCCGGTCGGTGGCCAGCGGGCCATCGTAGGCCGGTACCCCAAACAAAGGCGCTGCGGGCAGGCGGCGGTGGTAGGTTTCGTCGTCTCCCGTTCCCACAATGATGCCCCCCGCCCGAAGCCGGTTTAAGAGGGCCTCAACGTCGGCCGCCGCCAGGGCTTTTGGGCAACGCTCGAGCAATTCCTCAAGTGTTGTGGGTGCCTTGAGTTCCGTCAGCAACTGGTAGGCCAGCGCAGGCAAAACGAAGCTGCGGCCACTCAGCTCGTGGGTGATTTCGTAGGCTTCACCCTTGGCTTTGATGGTGAGGCAACGGGCCATGCGGTATTGAGTAGGAGGGTAGTAAGACATAGCATTTTTTTTCTAAGCCAAAGATAGGACTGCTGTATTGGCTATTTGGGCATGAAATGAAGCAAAGTAAAATTGTAAGATGTTGATAAAGAGCAAATTGTGAAAATTATATCTAATAAAAGTTTGTACTTGCGGGGCTTTAAATTCGGTTTATCGTCCTAATAGGTGGGGTTTAATCGGCCCACCTTTGTGGCATCACCAATCGAAATGATCTGATGTCCAGAATTATCTCCTTTACGGATCTGTACCTGCCTGCGGGCAAATACGTCAATGTCGAGTTTGGAAATCCGAAGAAGAAGGATTGCCAGGGGCTGGGCATTTGCAACATGGATTTCTCCGGCACGCCAGTGCGGGCCCTTGGCGCGTGCCAGGGCTGCCGTCGCACGGGAGCCATGGTTTACTATGATGGCCGGGCGGGCAAAGTCGAGCTGCACTTCCGGCGGCGCGACATCTGCGCGGGCAGCTACGCCCGGCAGTTCAAGGGCGGTCGCTTTACGGTCGAGGAACACTTTCACTTCACGCCCGCCTTAGCCCAGCACTGTGGCTTGCCGGAGGGGAGCACCATCCTGCGGGGGCAGTACGCCTACGAGGAAAAAGGTGGCCACCTGCGCATTCTCATTCCGCTGGGGATGGCCGTGCCGGCCTACTATTAGGGCTAAGTGTACGGACCGGTTTTTAACCAAAATTTTAATCATTGCATAAAACGTTACTATTATGCTTACTAATGCTCCAGGCACCAACCAGAACAAGTTCGGTGCCAACATCACCAAAATCAGCTTTGCGGACCTCGTTGGCCAATACGAAAAAGAGGTCTCTGCCATCCTCCGGCGCTATACCGACTGCCCTTCCACAATTGATGAGATCCGGCAGGAAGCCTTCATAAAGGCCTACGAAAAACTGGATCGGTACCGGGGGGATGCCAGTTTCGGCACCTGGCTTTACACCATTGTTCGGACCGTCGCGCTGGATTACCTCAGCAGCCAAAAGCGCCGCGGAGCCAATCGCGAACGCTACGCAGGGA
Source organism: Neolewinella lacunae (assembly GCF_014349155.1). Classification (GTDB taxonomy): domain Bacteria; phylum Bacteroidota; class Bacteroidia; order Chitinophagales; family Saprospiraceae; genus Neolewinella; species Neolewinella lacunae. The sequence continues at coordinate 214,920 of NZ_JACSIT010000153.1, read as the reverse complement.
CGGTTTCCGGTACCGTTTCCCCCGACCGGGTAATGGACAGCCTAGATGCCCAACGCGTACGCACCGCCGTACAACGGCTACCTAAGGCGGATGCGATGATTCTTGACCTGCACTATTTCCAGCAGCGGGACATTGCCGAAATTGCCAGCTTCCTGGGGTGTACGCCCAGCCACGTCCGTACCAAACTCACCCGCGCCCGCGCCAAGGCCAAGGCAGGCCTCGAACAGTACTTCGGACCGGAAATCAAAGACCTTTGTCCGGGCTGGTACCGCAAGGATATTCCCATGGCCTGATCGGCTGCATTACTTAGCTCTTAAAAAAGAATTGTTATGTTTTCTCTGCAAAACAGTACCGGGTACCGGGTATTTTTAGTCTTGCTCTGCGTCCTGCTTTTCGCCACTGCGGCGTCTGCCCAAGGCAAAACCAAACCCGCCAAGAATACTACCGCAGCCTGGGATACGGAAAGTGCCTACTACAAGGCTATGGCCAAGGAGATCGTTAAGCTGGACGCCATGATCGCCGACGCAGAGCTCCGCCGGGTCATCTCCGCCTTAGAACGCATTGCCCGGGTAGAGGTGACGGAAGCATTGCCACAGTATTACCTGGCTTTCAGTTACGCCACCATTGCCTTCCGGGAAAAAGACCTCGACGAAATCGACCGTTGGTGCGACCGCAGCGAAAATGCCCTGGCAAAAGCAGAAGAAATTGGTGGATTGGCCGAGGAAGAACTGCTGGTTGTTCGCGCGCTCGTCCAGTACGGTCGCTTGCAGGTGGACTATATGGGGCGTGGTCTGGAGTCCAGCATGCAAGCGGAAAAATACTTGCGCAAGGCCTACGAAATCAATCCTAAAAACCCCCGCGTCTTGTCCATGCTCGGCCAGCACTACCTCAAGATCCCGGCCCAGATTGGCGGTGGACGCGAGAAATGCTGCCAATACGCCGCACCCGCTGCCGAAGCCTACGCCGCCGAGCGAGCTACTTTCCCCGCCGACATTTACCCCATCGTACCCCACTGGGGGGAACTGGATTGGCTGGAGATAGCGGCGAAATACTGTTTTTACAACCCGGTAACGGCCACAAACAAGCAACCATGATGTACGCAGCTCCTCGCGCGTCTGAGGACGCACCCCAGTCGGTACTGCGCCACGTTACGGAGTTGGAAGTACGCTTTAACGAAGTGGACAGCTACCATATCGTCTGGCACGGCCACTACGTGGGGTATCTCGAAGTAGGCCGCGAAGCCTTCGGCGCGAAATATGAAATTGGCTACCAGCACTTGCTCGACCGGGGGGTGCGCGCGCCCATCGTACACGTCGATATCGACTACCGCCGTTCCTTGAAGTACGGCGATAAGGTGCGCATCGTGACGGAGTACATCGAAAAGCCCCAGGCCAAAATCTGCTTTCGCTACACCCTGACCAGCCTCGACGGGCGCACCGTCTACTGCCGGGGGAATACCGAGCAGGTGTTGCAAGACTTAGACAGCGGCCGGACCCTGCCTTCTTTTCCCGATTGGCACTACCAATGGTTGAGCCGCGCCAAAAAAGCGGACCGATGAGTGCTGCCGCCGTCATCACCGGCCACGCCGCCCTGAGTTGTCTGGGCGACAGTAGTGCTGCGATCTGGACTGCTCTCCGCCAAGGAAAAATCGGCCTCCAGGCCGAAGAAACTGCCGAGGGCATTCATTGTCCCGTCGGCCGCGTATCCGAAACCGGGCAGGGTGGTGAACCCGAATTCACGGAACTGCTGCGGCGGACCCTGGAAAATCCTCCCCCCAACTGGCGTTGGTCAGACCCCCAAACCACCTGGATCCTCGGTTCGGCCAAGGGAAACGTTGCCGCGCTCCAAAAGGGTAGGGGAGACTACCCCCTCAGCGCGAGCGCCCAAACGGTGGCAAACACGCTTGGCCTTGTTCAGCCGCCAATTTGCATCAGTACGGCCTGCACCAGCGGCCTGGCGGGCATCATCCACGCGGAACGCCTTTTGCGCTCCGGAAAATACCGGCGGGTGGCCGTGAGTGGCTGTGATCTGGCCTCCGACTTCGTCTTGAGCGGATTCAACCGCATCCAGGCCGTTTCCACTACCTTTTGCCGCCCCTACGACGCAGACCGCAATGGCATCAACCTCGCTAGTGCGGCCGCGACGGTCTACTTGGAATGGCGCACCCCGCAAGCGGGTGAAATCAGCATCGTCGGTGGCGCTACCTCCAACGATGGTTACCACATTTCCCGGCCCTCCCCCGAAGGTACGGCCCTCCAGGATTGCATCCGGCGGAGCTGCGGCGATCAAGTGCCCGACTTCATTTGCGGTCACGGCACGGCCACGGTGCTGAATGACAACACGGAAAGTGAGGCCATTTTTTCGAGTGGTCTGGCCGCCGTGCCCACCTTCAGTGTGAAAGGACAACTGGGGCATACGCTCGGAGCCTGTGGCGTGTTGGAGACCATCATCACCCAACAGTGTATGGAGGAAAACACCATCCTCGCCTCGGTAGGCTTTGCACGACCGGGCACGACCGCTGCCGTCAACATTTCCCGCAACATCGAGCTCAAGCCCATCCGGAATGCACTCAACATTGCCGTTGGTTTTGGGGGCGGTAACGCAGCCATCCTTCTCCGTAAAGCATAAGCAAACTATGAAACAGGTCAAACTTACCACTGAGGCTGTTTTTTGGAACGGGGCACCGCTGCGCCGGCGTAATCCTAGTCAAGCACTGCGCGATTTTCACCTCGGTCTATTGCACGAATTTTACGTCGGGCCTGAGTATCGCTTCAGTGTAGTGGATGACGTAGGTTTGGCTTGCCTGGCCGCAACGGCGGTTTGCCTGCATTTTCAGCGGCGCTGGCACGGTATTTTGCCGGAGCAGCGGGCGGCGGTTTTTGTTACCTACAGTGGTTCGTTGGTGACCGATTTGGTGTACCAAAAAAGCATGGGGGCGGGTGGCCGCTCCAGTCCGCGTGTTTTCGTGCAGACCCTGCCCAATATGGTTGCGGGTCAGGTTGCCGCCTGTTATGCGGTGCGGGGGGAGCACTTTGTGTTGATCCAGGATGGTCCCCGGTCGTCGGCCATTGCCGAGACGGTAGAAATGTGTTTGAAATACGGACCCGCCAAGGTGTGCCTGGTCGCCTGGGTGGAGCAAACCGAAACGGAACTCGCCGTCGAACTTCTCCTGTGCTATGCCGACGCAAAAGACCAGGCCGCCGGATTGCTGGGGTCGGCCTCAATGGGCCGGTCGTACCGAATGCAATAGCGCAGGGGATTGCTCTTGGTTTGGGCAATAGCGTCGGGACCAGCTTGCCAGCGGCGTTGAAAGTTCGGGTCGGCAATCACCTCCCGGATCGGCCTTTCTCCTACTTTTCCGAAAATATCATTCCCACCGTAAAGGAGGTCGTTTTTAAAATTGCCCGCAGGGTCAATGGCCAGACGTCGGTTAAAGTAGGGGTTGGCGACTTTCGCCTCCCGGAAATAATTCGGTCCCACAAAATTCGTATCGGGGTGCAGCTCCCAAGTCTTGCGTGCGTATTCGCCAATCGTCAGCGCGCGCCGCAGGTGATATTGTTGGCCATATTGCTCCAGGCTCCGGTCATCATGCTGCCCCAGCATGACCACGGTGCCCATCCTTGGCCAATCCTGTAGAAATCCTGCAATGGTTTCAATGGCCAATGGGGAGTCATCCGTGGTGGGGGATATGACCAGGGTGCAGCGTCGGAATTCTCCGGCGCGTAAGGCTTCTCCTACTGCTGCCCAGGCGTCGTCGGCCGTTTTACCGGTGGTTGGGTAGTGGTAAAGTTGAAGCTCAAGGTGCCGGCAACCAATATCGGAAATCTCCTCCAGCGCCCGACGAATATCGTAAGGACGCAAAAAATCGTGCGCAACAATGGCACTGTGGAGGCGATAGGCGCTGTCCCAATCCAGGCTGGCGCTGGGAAAGCGCTGGGGGTGCGCGGTAATAAATGCCCAGTCGCCACCAATCAAAAATTGGGTATAGCGGTCAAATACTGATTTATTACCCCCAAAACACTGAATTAATACCTCCGTAAGGGGCAACGTGGCGTAGGCTTGGAGAATTTGTTCCAGTACCAACGGCGCCGCGCGAACCCTTCCCCGCTGCAAATCATACAGTGCACCGAGTTCCGAGCCCTTTACAAATTGGACGTGGGCGTGTAGTTGAAGATATTCCATAAGGCATATTTTTTTGGCGCTTCACGCAAGGATGGAGGAAAGTAAATTTATGCGGTTTATTATGGGTGAACCATTATGGGCGCGGCCGCAGGTGCTCCCCCCCGGCCCCCCAAAGGGGGGAGTCAAGACGCCCCCCAACCCCCAAAGGGGGAGAGCAGGGAATGGACCAAGCCCCGGCTTTTTGAGAATAACCATTTCATTTGCCTTTATTTCGCCAAGTCTCCCTCCCACCATACGCTATCACTGAAAACATCAGGACCGATGATGGGCAGGTTGTCACACTTGTGGCGCGGGGCAACTGCTGCTGGTCGGTCTCGTTTGGAGAGTTCTGGTACCGCCGCTCTGTTTATCCTGGCAATGAATAAATACGGGATGGGTAACTGTCCCTCTTCCAGGCTAGCGAATAAGTCATTGTAAGGTTTACTTTCCATAGTGCAGGTCTTTTTCAATTAACGTTTCGGCTACGCGTTTTTCCAGCTGGAGATTGGCCCGCTCCGAAGGGGCAGAGAATTGGCCGCAAGGATTTACCTCCAAGAAATAATATTCGCCCGTTTCCGAAACAATCAGGTCAATGCTGCCAGTGTTGAGATCCAGCAGCTGCATGAGGCGCTCCAGCTTTTTTTCTATTGCCCGGGGTAGTTGGTACGGAACGTAGCGCGTCTTTTCGTCGTTGGTCTTGAGCTTGATGTCCATGAACGTAGTTTCGCCCATATCCGTCGTACTGCAATCCGTGAGGGTTGCCTCGGAATAAAACTGCCCCATGAGGTAGAAACTCCGAACTTCGTAACTGGGCGGGATGCATTGTTGCAGCAGGCTCGGGTAAAAACGCTCTGGCAATTCGGCTACCTGGGTGGAATTCAAGCGGGAAGTGAAAGTGGTGTAGGCAAATTCGTCCCGGGAATAATAGCCACAATATTCGATGGGCTTAGTAATCCAACCTTCTTCGCAGCTCTCGAACAAACGGGACACCTCTTTTCTGCTGCGGCAAATGTGGGTTTGCGGCACGGCGAGTCCACAAGTCGAAGCGAGGGTCAGGGTAGATAGCTTATTGGCCGCGCGGTTGGCGGCAGCTATGGTGGGTAGCCAAAACTTATCGGCCAAACTGTCGGCGACGAAGGTGGTGAGTCTTTCGGCTTCGCCGCGCAATTCCTGTTGCAGTTGTCGGCTGATCTTCGGGTCTCCCACGTCGTAGTAAGGGATCTTTGCTTCGAAACGACGGAAATAGATGGCCCCGGTCTCCGCCTTCAGGTTTACGCCCTGGAAGTTGACCTGGCCATCGTGGATGCTGATCTCCCAATCTGAATCCGGGCGCAGCAACGCATTTGCACTGGCCCGTAAAAAGGGGTGGCCGTAGTAAAGCAGCCAGTCAATGACCCCTTCCGTGCCTTGTTCGTAACCATCGTAGGAGAGAATGAGTACCATAGCTTAGGCAACTTGTTGAATGTTCCAAGTTTCGGTGTCCGTTTTCAGTAGCCGACCCGTTAGATTCTCCAGAATCGACTGCTGCCGGCTTTCCCAGTTGGCAATGTTTTCGGCGATGGGGGTAAGGTCTTTTCCTGCCCAGGTTTCAATTGCTGCGTGCAGATCTTGAGCAATTACGTCGTGTGCTAAAACATCCCCCCAGCCCAAGGCTGCGATGCGCTCGGAATTGAAGCGTTGCTCGAAAAAGCTTGGAAAGCAAAGGGAGGGTTTTCCTGCGGCCAAGGCCTGGTACAAACTTCCGTTGCCGCCGTGGCAAATGACCAAGTCTACCCGTGGGATTAGCGTATTAAAATCGGCAAACTTGATGTCCCGTACGTTATCGGACAACTCGAGGTCACTGGGGCTGCCACAAACCAAAAATTCGTAATCCGCCAGGGCGGGATCCGCTAGCTTGTGCAGGAAGTCATAATTACCTGAACTTCCCATGGTGACCATGATGCTTTTTTTATCCAAGCGCACCGGAATATCCTCGGCGCAAAGACCCTGCGGGAAAAAACGGAGGGGGCCGATGGCCTCCACCGTTTCAGGTAGCTCCGACTTGATGGGATGAAATAGGGGGCTGTCACAAATCCAGGTTTGGTCACCTTCTAATTCCAGTGCCAGATTGAGCTTTTTGGTTAATCCATACTGCCGGCGTAAGAAACGAAACTCCTTTTGCGAGCGCGTTACGGCGATGAAACCTTCTCGATCGACTAATTTCGAACGGTAGAAAGGAGGTACGTCAATGATGTCTTCCGTAATATTTGGTAAGCAATCGGGCATTTCAAAAGGGACGTCGCAGTACCTACTCAAGTAAGAATTTACAACGCTAACGTACTTCACACCGCTCATCTCTGCGGCCATACTGAGCGTAGGGCTCATGTCTCCCAGAACGAACGATGGCTTGTAATGCTCGATCGCCGCTCGTTGGGCCAGCATTACTTTTTCCATATCGGTCCGTGGCCAGTTCATTACGTCTTCCCGGCAACCATTGGCTACTAATTCTTTCTCGGCCAGCCGTAAGCAGGGAAAAGTTTTGAAGCCTTGTCGCTGTACCACTTTGTCATAGTCAGATTCCTGGAATATAAACTCAAAGTGCTTTTCCAGTAACTCCGCGATGCGTAAGCAACGGGTATAGTGCGCGAGCAAGTCGAAGGCGAAGACGAGAACTTTTGGCTGGTTGGACATGACGCTTAATTTGCTGAATGAATGAGGGAGGAGGAGTGTTTTTGCAATTGGTTAAGGGTTAACCAATTGTAAAAATTCACGCTGATGGTAAAGGGGGTATCTGCCGCTAAAGTGCATTGATAACCACGGGCGATCGGGAGGCTTTTGAGAAAATAGGTGTTACCGTTTAGCCGAACCTGGTTGCTCAAGGCTTCCAGGTTGCGGTAATTTATTCGCATTCCCAAGCCCAAGAGTTTTGAAACGGCTTCTTTACGTGACCATAGGTAGGTCGCTTTTGCTTGACTATCTCCGACCCACGCTAGTTCCGCTTTAGTTAGTACCAACTTTAATTGGTGCTCGCCAATGGGCCGTTCCACTTGGATGTCAATTCCCACCCGGTTTTGGTTGTTGCTGATGGCGCAGACCGCAATTTTGTCCGAGTGGGAGATGTTGAAATCAGGGAATGAATTCAGGTATGGCCGACCGGTTTCCGTCAGGGACCAAACTGTCTTTTGATCTACCAGTCTGTTTTCTTCCCCTAAGCCCTGTAGAAGAAGCTGTCTGCTCAATAAAGACATCCAGCGTTGGCGGGGTCTTTTGTACCGCAGGATAGACTCTCGGAAGGAAGTATTCGGCAATCCAGATACCGCAAGAGCGATCGACTCCGCTGAAAAGTCGAACTGAGCGCCAAAGACCCCACAGTGTACCGTATATGATTTCATGCTGCCATTACTTCATCGTTACAGATGCTGATAAATGTGTTAAGGTGTTTATTCGTTATTGGCTTGGACTAGCCTCGTTTGCTATAAATTAAAAGAGTGTATTTTTTGAAAAGGTGAGAGGAGAACCAAGCGAACTTGGTCCTCCTCTCCCTTTTGGGAGCTTAAGTTATGCGCTTAAACCATGCGTACTTGAATATCGGGGACTTCAACGTTTCCGCCGACGTCGCAGCGGCTGGAAGCCTCAGCTTCTACGGCGGTGAGGTGAACCATTTCCAGGCGCTGCTCGAGCTCGACGATCTCGAGGCCTTTGGTGAGGTCCTGGGAAGTAGGGGTGGTAATTTGCTTACTCATGATGAAAGGAGTTGATGAATGAAAGAATGGAGGATGGTGATGGGAGCGCTTCATTTGCTGGGGCTAAGCCACCAAAATCACGCAGGTTATATGGTGTTAGGCTAAAGCAAGCCGGGCTTGACTTAGGCCATGCGTACCGAGATTTCGGGCACTTCTACGTCTCCGCCGACGTCGCAGCGGCTGGAAGCCTCAGCTTCTACGGCGGTGAGGTGAACCATTTCCAGGCGCTGCTCGAGCTCGACAATCTCGAGGCCTTTGGTGAGGTCCTGGGAAGTAGGGGTAGTAATTTGCTTACTCATGATGAAAGGAGTTGATGAATGAAAGAATGGAGGATGGTGATGGAAGCGCTTCATTTGCTGGGGCTAAGCCACCAAAAAATGCGCAAGGTTGGAGGAACTTAGGCTAAAGCAAGCCGGGCTTGACTTAGGCCACGCGCACCGAGATTTCGGGCACTTCTACGTCTCCGCCGACGTCGCAGCGGCTGGAAGCCTCGGCTTCTACGGCGGTGAGGTGAACCATTTCCAGGCGCTGCTCGAGTTCGATGATCTCGAGGCCTTTGGTGAGGTCTTGGGAAGTGGTGGAGGTAATTTGCTTACTCATGATGAAAGGAGTTGATGAATGAATGAAAGAATGGAGGATGGTGATGGAGGCGCTTCATTTGCTGGGGCTAAGCCACCAAAATCACGCAGATTATATGGTGTGGGGCTAAAGCAAGCTGGGCTTGACTTAGGCCATGCGTACCGAGATTTCGGGCACTTCTACGTCTCCGCCGACGTCGCAGCGGCTGGAAGCCTCGGCTTCTACGGCGGTGAGGTGAACCATTTCCAGGCGCTGTTCGAGTTCGACGATCTCGAGGCCTTTGGTGATGTCTTGGGAAGTGGTGGAGGTAATTTGCTTACTCACGATGAAAGGAGTTGATGAATGAAAGAATGGAGGATGGTGATGGGAGCGCTATGTTTAATGGGTTTAAGCCACCAAAAAATGCGCAAGGTTGGATGCTGTCAGGCCAAAGCCAGCTAAACGTAACCTACGAGATGCGGGCCTCGATTTCTGGCAACTCGACGTCTCCGTCGATGTCGCAGCGGCTAGAAGCCTCAGCTTCTACGGCGGTGAGGTGAACCATTTCCAAGCGCTGCTCGAGCTCGACGATCTCGAGGCCTTTGGTGAAGTCTTGGGTAGTGGGGGTGGTAATTTGCTTACTCATGATGAAAGGAATTGATGAATGAAAAAATGATGGTGAAGGTGACGTTTTGTTTAAGGGAAACCCTGACAAAGTCGTCTGTTATTAGCTATTATTGGCTGCTGGGCAGCGTAGAGCGTAGGTGATGATTTCTCTTAAGGAGTGAGATGTTTTGCATGCCACAGTTAAGGCCGGGCCCTAATCTTGACTATTGATTTAGGCCGCGAGCACTTCATTCTCGATATTTTCCTTGATGAGGATACCGCGTTGGAAAAGGTCGCTTAAAATGCTCGGGGGGAGAATTTCTGAAATGACTTTTCCTGGAGCTACTTTGATTCTCTGTAAAAGCAGGGCTAGAGCATTCGAAATCGCCATGATGTCGAGATTATGCGAGTCCAGTAAGTAGGACTTGGAATCCTCCTGAAAAATACCAAATCGGTCTTCGTTGTAACTGCACCACTCTGGTATACTCCAATTGGCGTTCATTTGCTGCGTAGTAGCTGGGGCAGTATCCTTCGGTAGCCAGATGTGCAGGCGGTCAAAAATTTCCCACAACTCCGGAGCTGCTTTTACGTAGCGTTCCAAATACAAATAACTAAGTTCGCAATAGGCCCGTACAAAGCTGTCTCGGGTGGAGTAGTCAGAGGGGTAGAGGACGGGGAAGAACCGTACCGCAAACCCTTGTGCATCACTTTCCACCATAGCAAATACGATGGGTAGTTTAAGTTTGTAGGCTAGGCTGGCGGTACCCTGGCGAGCGTATATTTCTCGACCTAAAAAGGGTACGCGTTCCATTCTGTTACGGTCAAAATAACCTCCTTGCCCTTCAAGGCCATCGGCGTAGACCAGCATGCTGTTGCCCTGGCGGACTTTTTGCATCATTTGGATCATGTTGCTAAAGTCTCGGGGGTTGATGACATCGGATTCCGTCAGCACCACCGGGCCATGTACCAGTTCATTTGCCTCGGCCTTTTGGGTCTGGTAGGCCTTCATCTGTTCAAAATACTTGGCTCCGTTGGCCAAGACGGAGAACTTTACTCCTTCGTTCAATAGAAAGCCGCCCAAAAGATTGTAAGCACCGTAGTGGAAGGAACTGACCATTACCGCCTGACTGGTTGCTAAGGGAAGAGCTCCGTAGTCGTCGATAATTCGGTAGTTTGCCATTGCGTAAGCCAAATTTTCGGTGTCGTATTGTTTTGGCGCTTCTTCCTTCAAAGACAGATGACGCTGAAAAAGTGCTTCGTAATCTGCGCCCGGAGCGTCTCCAAAGAAATGACGGTGGTTACCCCGGAAGAATAGAAAGCGCTTGCGCATGGGGTGATCTACCCGCTCCAGACCTACGCTTTCAAGTTGGCTTTCATGATTAGAACTCATGGCTGTGTATTTTTTGTAGGCCACTCCGCACTGCTTGCTTGCAGGCCTGATGGTTGATGATTGATTGGTGAACGATTCCTGCTTTTTAACCCTTAGGCAAAATTGAGCCTTGGAGAAGAGTGCATTGAATTTCTTACGAGACCAATTTGGTGAGCGTTTGCTTCCGGCTGCGGGGGCTGTTGCCCTCTTTCAAGGCTGTTGCTGAAGCTTACTCTTCCTCCGGAGCAGCTGTAGCTGGTCAAGTCATCCCTTGTGTACAATGTTAGTACTGGAAGAGGTGAGCTGTACTTTTAAGCAAGTCCTATTTGACGCCTTGCAAAGGTTCGGCTAGATGTACTGAATGAATTTCTTCCATCCGTAGCGAACAAGGCGGTAGCCTAAGAAACTAGTCATGAAAAGGACAACAAACAGGCGGAAAAAGAAGGAGTATTCTACATCTCCTAAGAATTCTTGCCAGCTCAAATTACTCGTGGCAATGGTATTAGACACCGATTCCACAGACATGGCGACGTAGCGGCCAATAAAGAAAAACATGACGCCGAAGAAGATGTAATTGGAGGCCGCATAAATCAGTAGGGGCCAGTTGGTTTTTTCCTTATACCCCGTTTTGTAATCGTGCCACATTTGGTACGGGAGAACTATGCTCTTGCCCATGAGATTCGGGATGTTGAATAGGTCAGAATAGATCCAGTACCCATCATAGCGGAGAAATGGAATCAAAGAGTATAGAATGACCGCTACGTTGGTGTAGATCAGCGTGGTAAAAACGGAGGAAGTGGGGTAGGCAAGGGCTAAGCTGATAAGTATGGCATTGATAATCAGCTGGAAGTACACTCCCCCAAGGTTAATGACTATGCGTTTGTACTTATTCAATGACCAAGCTTCGGAAACATCGGCAAAGAAAACGGGGAAAATCAGGTAAAAGCCAAAGCTGATCTCGTGGGGCTTCATCCCGAAGTATTTAGTCGCCGCGGCGTGACCCAATTCATGAATGAAAAAGACTGCGAATAAGATCAGGTACGCAGAAATTAATTCGTTGAAGGTTAGGCTGACTGTGGGTCGTTCTACCAGTAGGTAGTAGAAAGCGGTGAGGGCCAGCGAGATCAAGGATAAGGTAATGGCCGCCGATGGTGTGAACAACTTGGCAAGTGGCATGGTGATCTTGTCCAGCACATTACCCCCCATCAGTTTTAATTTGAAGTGGATATAGCTGGACCTCTGGCGGGTTTGAGGTTCACTATCTCCGTCTCCTTTGGGGTTGATCTGCTTTTTTATGTTTTCGAGCGCTTTCTCGACCTGTTCCACGTTGATTTCTACGGCAAGGTCTTTACGCAGATCCTCTACAATCTCCACTGGCGACCGGAGGGATTTTGCACGAACGGCAATCTCGTACAACAAGGGGCCAATGTAGAAGTATTTTCCATCAACGGAGGCCAAGTACTGCTCGCCATCGGTTGGTTTGAGTTCTAATTGATCGAAATTCATGGTAATAAACTTTTAATTTTTAAGAAATGCAGGGTGAGAACGGTGGGCCAAGAGGAGCTGGCGGGTCCTTACCCCAAGCAAGGAGCGGTATTTCAGGATAAGCAAGTGTCGGTTCCTCTTCTTGAGCGCAACGGCTTATGTCAAGGAAGCGTGCCGCACCTAAATCGCGGGTAGTGGTATGTATTGGATGCTCAAGAGCAGTGGGCTCTTTAGATGATTGCGCCGCCCCCGTCGATATTCAGGGTCTCTCCGGTGATGAAGGACGCTTTATCTGAGCAAAGGAAGCCGATAAGGGAGGCTACCTCTTCCGGTTCGCCAAAGCGCTTCACCGGAATACTTTTGGCGCGCGAATCCTCGTCAATGTCCGCAATCATTTCCGTGCGGATGTAGCCCGGAGCTACAGAATTGACCGTTACGTTGCGTTTGCCTACCTCTTTAGATAGGCTTTTCGTGGCGCCAATGAGTGCAGCTTTACTTGCCGCGTAGTGGGTTTGCCCCTGGGGGCCAACCAGGCCAGCCATGCTCACCACGTTTACAATGCGTCCGTAGCGTTGTTTGAGCATCGTGCGTAGTACCTGCCGGGATACGTGGTAGAAGCCATCTACGTTGGTATTGAAGACCGACTTCCATTCTTTTTTATTGATCCAGACGAAGAGGTTGTCGCGGCGCAGGCCAGCGTTATTGACCAAGACTTCGATCACACAATCGGGGTTCGATCTGATCCAGCCCCCCAAAACGTTTTCTACTTCTTCCTCTTCGCTGATGTCGAACTTGAGGCACTCGGCAATCCGGCCCGTTTCGTTCACGGCGCGGGCGGTTTCCACAGCTGCTTCGCCATTGTTGAGGTAGTTGATCAAGACGTTGTACCCCATGCGGGCCAGTTCGATGCAGGTCGCTCTACCTATTCCGCGACTTCCCCCGGTTACCAGGGCGTATTTATTGGTTAGATTGGGCGTATTCATCAGTTAAATGATTTTTTGTTCCCATCATGATTGGTAATCGTCCGTGGATCAGTGTCGGAAAGTAAATTAACTACGGCGTGGGTAGACTCGTACATGATGGCGTCTTGGCTGAAGGCCGGTACCAGTTTGCGTACGCTGTCGTAAAGGTTGCGGGTAGCAGGTGCCAGAGCGTCTTGGATGCCGAGCGCATCAACGGCTTGGACGGCCGTGAGAAGTTTGACGCCCAGGATTTCGAAGGTGTTTTCGATTACTCGGTTGGCCATCAGCGCTGCGTTCGCGCCCATGCTGACAATGTCCTGGTTGTCGTTGTTACTCGGGATCGTGTGGATGTAGACTGGGCTACACAGGGATTGATTTTCAGATGCTGTTGAAGTAGCCACAAACTGTGCACCTTGCATGCCGAGGTTTAGTCCCAGCGTTCCCATGTTGACGAATGGGGGCAGTTGCTGATTGAGCTTGTCGTTGAGCAAATAGTTCAATTGCCGTTCAATAAGTAGGCTCAGTTTCGTAATGGCGATCTTGAGTTTGTCCATGGAAAGGCTTACGTAATCGCCGTGGAAGTTTCCTCCATGGAAGACGTTTTCGTTGCGGTAGTCGATGATCGGATTATCGCTGACGCTGTTGAGTTCGTCTTCTACCGTTTTTTGAGCATCGACTAAGGTGTCAAGAATTGGCCCCATGATTTGGGGGAGGCAGCGGATGCTGTAGTATTCCTGGACCTTGTCATCCAAGCGTTTGTTTTCGTGGGCCCGGTAGAGGTGGTCGGAACGGTCGCGCAGGCGTTTGCTGCCCAAGAGGATTTCCCGCAGGCGGCTGGCGGCTTGCTGCTGCCCGGCGTGGGCCTTTACCCCGTTGAGTTCTTCGGAGTAGTAATCGTCGTAGCTGCCCACAATTTCGATGAGCAAGGCGGAACTCAACTCCGACCATTCCAGCAAGCGGCGGGCGCGAATTACGTTTACAGCGCCGTAGCCCGTCATTGCTGAAGTGCCATTTAAAACGGCCAGGGCTTCTCTGATTCTTGGCAGCAAGGGTTGCCAATTTTGCTGGGCAAATACCGCCGCTGCGGGCTTGTCCTCACCGTCAATCCGGACTTTACCTTCGCCAATCAGGCACAAAGCCAGATGCGCAAGTTGTACAAGATCTCCGCTGGCTCCCAGGCCGCCGTGCTCGTAAATGTGTGGATTGACGTTGGCGTTAATCAGCTTGACCAGCAATTCTGCCCACTCAGGATGGATGCCACTATAGCCTTTAGCGAGGCTGCTCAAGCGAGCGATCATCAATCCCCGGGTTTGGGTTTCACTGACTAACTTTCCTGAGCCGGAACAGTGGCTGCGAATCAGGTTGAGTTGCAACTCCAGGTGCTTATCGTCGGGGATCTTGTAAGGAGCCATCGGTCCGAAACCGGTATTGACGCCGTAGATGACCTTATCGTCCGCGAAATCTTTCAAAAACTCGTGGCCACTGTTGAGCTCCTGCCAGGTTTGTGCCGTCAGGCCCACTTTGGCATTGCCGTATAAGACTTTTTCGAGGGACTCAATGCTCAGTCGATTAGCGCCTACCCAGCAGGTTTCGGCATTGAGCACCTGGTCAACTTTTTCGTATGCTTTACTCATGATTGGTTATTTTTTTACCCCGTGAATAATGGCTTGAACCAACTCAGCTTCGGAAACTCCAGGGTAACCGACAATGCTTATCCGTTCAAAATTTAAAGATTGAAGTAGCGCTCGGTAAGTCTGCGTGGTCGCTACTGGAGAATAGGGTAGGCGCAATCCATCATCAGGTAGCCACCAGCCGGGTGTTGTGCCAAATGATACCGTATTTACGGCCAGATCGTGCGCTATTTCGTTGATGTAAACGTTCCCTTGGGGCGCTAATAGCCACGCGGTATTGCGTAGGGTATCCCTTAGATCGGGAGTGGCGTGCAGAACGTTGGTGGCAAATGCAATGTCAAAACTTTCGGCTGAAAAGCCTTGTGCTTCAGGGTCCTGGCCGATGTCCAGGAGGCGAAAGTCAAAGGAGAAGTCAAAGTCTTTAAACGCTTGCTTAGCACGCCGCAGGAAACTGTTGCCAATGTCCGTAAAGCAGAAATGAACGCGGTTGCCATAAGGACGCAATGCTTCCAGCATCCGCATCGTGCCTTTCCCACTTCCCGCACCGATTTCGAGAATGCGGATTTGCCGATCGGGCGTTTCAGACCAAATTTCAAAGCATTTTTTGACGATCTGCTCCGCAATAAGGCCATAGTACACTTCCTGGATGTGGTCGCCGTAAATCGCGGTGCTGTACGCGAAATTGTCTGCGGAAAAAAGCAACTGTACGCCGCTAAGTTCGCCTTGCAGCACGGCAGGCAGGTTTGGGATGCAAATGCGGGCCAATTCAAATCCTGGCCGAATCGCTTCCATTGTCTGTTGATCCAAATTCAGAACGGATAACCCTTCATTGTACAGCGAGGCCACTAATCGGTCTAAAGACGCTGAATCGAAAGCGTTGAGCGTATACCATCCATCCACCTCGCTTAAGTGTCCGGATCGTACCAAGGTCTTTAGGAGGGCTACAAACAGTTGGCTTTGGCTCTCCTTGACGCCTAATTCCCGGGCTAAGTCATCAGCCGTAAATTTCGCGGTCGAAAGCTTGTCCCCAGACCACTCAAGCATGGTCTTGGCCAGTAAGCTGCTGACCGCCGTAAACCGCGTTTCATTGCCTTTTACATACTGGTCGTAACTGTGTATTTTCTCACCGTGAAAGGCCGTGGATGGCTGAGTGATTAGTGACATTTTATGAATGTTTAATTTCGTATATTAGACGTTGAAAGGGCTCTTCTCGCTACGCTTTGGAGTACTTATTTATTAAAAATAATAAAGCAAAATAAATAAAAAAAGCTCTCCGTATTTACGGAGAGCTTTAGAGGAATACGTCATTTTAAATGGCGTAGTGGACGAGACAGTGCGTGCAGAATTTTGATGATGATTTACCTTGTGAGTTACCGGTTTAAGCTGGAAGGCACCAGAGCTGAACAATTGAATCCCCGCCCTGGTGCTGCTTCGCGTAAACTTGCCGGATAAGTAAACACGTGCATTAATCTATAGAAAACAATAGTTCGGCGTCTAATTCACTTCGCGTTTACTTTGGCAATAATTGATATTTATTTTCGCGAATCAATAAAGGTGATGGGCTTGCGGCCGCTTCCGGGGAACTGGATTCGATTTATTTCGCCTTCGGAAATTTGCAGCAGCGTTGGCTTTATTCTGAGCCGGGCGCTGCATATTTCTAGTAAGCAACGGTGGAGGAGTTTTTCATCCGTATCGGGCAAAGCAGTGTAGAGAATCCTGAGGTCGTCTTGCCCGTTGCAATTGGTAAATACTTCAATGACGTATTTATCTACCTCCGGCAAAGAATTTAGGGCATCGTGAATGGCGGGTGGGTAAATGGTGGTTCCCCGCACTTTGAGCATCTGGTTTTTGCGGCCGATGACGGGGCCAATTCTCGGCGTGGTTAATCCACAAGAACAGGGTTCGAGGTGGAGCTGTACCAAGTCTCCGGTACGGAAGCGAATGAGGGGCATGCCTTCAATGCCCAGGGTAGTGACCACCAACTCGCCGGTTTCGCCCGGAGCGACCGGTAAACCTTGCGGGTCAAGGACTTCAATTTCGGTTAATTCCGGGTTGTGGTGCCCACCTTGTCCGGCCCAGCATTCGGTAAACGCTGCCCCCATCTCGGTAGAAGCGTAAGTGCTGTGTAAAGACAGTTCTGGCCACGCCTCATGCAAGCGCCTGCCCAGTTCATTCCAACTGAAATCAGGCTGCCGAATGCTCTCCCCAATGCAAACTACTTTGCGCAGCGAGGTGGAGCGGTAGTCTATGCCATGCTCCTGGGCAAACCTGATCATCCGCAGCAGAAACGACGGCACGCAGATGATGGCCGTGGGTTTTTCTGCCAGGATACAATCCCATTGCCCAAGTAGGTTGCTCACCCCCTGCCGGATGACGGAGGCCCCAATTTGCCGCAGGCCCAGAAAATAGGCCAGCCCGGCCATAAAACGCTGGTCAATAGTGCAGCACAGCATCACCGAATCTTCACGGGTGATCCCAGCCGTAGCTAATGAATTGGCCTCATTGGCGGTCAGGCGGTGCAGGTCCGCCTCGGTCAGCACAAAGGGCGTGGGTGCCGACGTAGTGCCCGAGGTGCACGACCGATCAACGATGCGATCAGGAGGTACACAAACGAAACGCTGGTAATCCGGAGCAATGTCTGCTTTGGTCGTACAGGGGATACGCCGGAAGTCTGCGTAGGTTTTAATATTATTCGGATTGATTCCGAGGTCGGCAAAGAGCTTACGGTAGTACGGGCTAAATGCCCCTACGTAGTACAAAGTCTTGCGGACCCTCGGTGGCAGCACATGCTTCTGGGCAAAGATGAAGGGGTTGGCGTACTTAGTCATGGTATTTTAGATTTACGGTGGGGGAAGTCACCCGGTACTTCGCTACCATTTTTACGGCGGGCTTTTGGTCGGCACTCAGCGTTCCGCGCAGCCGCCAATCTTCTCCACCCAGGTTGCTGATGCTGATCTCAACCGTTACCTCCGGCGTCTGTAGTGGATTTACGAATCCCAGATATTTAATGGACTCTACTTCCACCGGTTTTTCCAAGCCCGAATAATGCGCTGCGGCGAGCTGCGTAATGATTTCAAGCGAACACACTCCCGGAGTAATGGGGTTATCCGGGAAATGCCCACGGTAAATCGGGTGCGCTGCGTTGATCGCCAGCAGGAAGTTGCCCCCGGCGGCGGAGAGCGTTTGGCTTTTGACAGTGAATAGTGTATTTATGAAATGCATCGCGCGTGAGTTATGGGCGGGTGACTAAAATGGCGCTCAAGTAACGGTCACCAAAATTATTAATGACCAGTACACTATTCACCTCACCAGCGGCCTGCGTGCTGAGTGATTCTACGGCCAGGTAAATGCCGTGCGCGGTGGCGGTAGGAAATTCTCCCGTCCGTTCTTTAAATGCGCTGATGGGCGTGTTGCCCTCGTATTCCGTTAGCACCCGGTCGTAAATACTTTGTGCTTCGTTGCCCAAGGGCCGGCCGCTGAGTACCAAATCAACACAGGGACCAGCGCCGTTGAATAAGGCCTGCTTTAATTCCTTGGCCGACCAATTGTTGATCGCTTCGTCGGTCAGGAATATGGTGTAAATTCCATTGATACAAGCCTTGGAATGGGCTCCGGGAACTCCCGAAACTACCATGCTTACGGCACCTTCGGCGATCTGTCGTTCCACCTGGGGGGCGGAGCGGCTGGCAAAGTGACCATAGTTTTTCGCTAGGTCTACGTAGGAGTCGTGGGTGACATCCAGTCCACCGACCACAAACTCTTGCTCGGGGCAACTGGCCAGTTGGAGGACCGCATCCATTAGGGCTGCTTCTACCGAAAATCCGCGCTGCGTGTGCGTATTGGTATATCCGTTGCATGATAGCTGTAAGGCAATTTGCCCGGCGGCTGTGCCTAGCAAACTGTTCATGAAACTAGTCGGATTGGTCAATCCCTCCTGCTGGTCAATCATTTTTCGCACCATTTCGTCGAGGATTTGGCTCACCGTTTGACCAACGCCCATGATGATGCCTGCGGGTTGTTCGCATTGCGCGGCCGCAAGTGCAGCGTAAGTCGTGTACAAGCCGAATTTTGACATCCGATCTAAACGACGTAAGCTATTCTTGGGGAGGTACTCCGTGTAGTCGGGCTCATCCGCAACGGCGAGTCCGGAAAAGGATGGAGCGGACAGAAGGGCACCGATGCGCGAGGATCCGTTGATGTATAATGCTTGCATATTAGCTTTTGCTTAGTACCATGGAGGAGCAGTAGCCGCCCATCCCCGTGGCATTGATGATGACGTGGTTTACTAGGGCGTCCTGCGCTGTATTCGTCAGGGGGACAGAACTCAGCTCCGGCATGGCCTGGCTCCAGTTGTAACTGGCGTATTTGGTTCCCGTCAGGATGCTGGTGATTCCAACCCCCGTATTCAGCGCGCCAGATGCCGCCAGGGTATGCCCGAAGCTGGATTTCAGGGAGATGTAGGCCGGGGTTTCTCCGGAAGAGAATACCCCCTCAATGGCGGCCCCTTCGCTCGCGTCGTTATTCGGGGTTGCCGTGCCGTGGGTAAGCACGTAATTAATTTGTTGGGTCTTCAGCCCCGCTTCGTTGATGGCCGAAGACATGGCCAATTGGATCCCATCCCCCACCGGCGAAATTGAAGAAGGGTGGTAGCGGTCGTTGTGGTTGCCGTAGCCCGTAATCATGGCCAGGGGCTCGTTACCGGATTTGCGCAACGAGGCGGCAGTTTCCAGTACGAAGTAGGCAGCGCCTTCCCCCAGATTAATGCCCGAACGGCTGGCGTCGAAGGGGCGGCAACGCTCCTGGTCTAGTAGCATAAAGCTGTTGAATCCATTGATGGTAAATCGGCACAAGGCATCGGCACCCCCGGCAATGGCCACGTCCAACTGCCCGGCCCGCAACATTTGCACGGCATTACCAATAGCATTGAGCGAGGAGGAGCAGGCGGTGCTGATGGTAGATAGGTAGTTGACGCCGCCGAGCCGGTCGGCAAGAAATTCGGCGCAAAAGGCGCAATCACCCACCTGAAAAAAATTAGTGGGGTGAACGCGGCCAGCAACGTGGTCAATGTAGCCATCCTCCGAAGCATCCATACCACCCACGGTTGTGCCGGAAATAAGGCCTAGCCGTCCACCAGTGCGGTGTACGTACCGGGCTTGTTCGATGGCGTTTTCCACGGCCAGCGTTGCCAAAATGGTGGTCCGGTTTAGGGGTAAAGCTCCCGAATTCGCCACCAGACTCCGCAGGTCTTCCGTTTCCCGTTTAATTTCTCCCACGGGAAAGGTGCCGCGGTGACGGGTGGAAAGGATTTCAATATCGCTAATGCCCGAAGCTACTCCGCTGAGTAGGGCCTGGTGAATGTCCTCCGGCGTCCAGCCTAAGGAGCAATTCATGCCCATGCCGGTAATGTAAATTGGTTCCATGGAAGAGGAATTTATTTTGCTAGCGCCGTAGAAGGGTGGCACCGGGTGATAATATTTGGATACATCCTTAGTCGGATTCCTTTAAATAGGGTAGGGGTGTTGGCCGTTGGGGCTGGCATTGCCCGTTCAACTTACCGGGCACCTGCGGCCGCGCCCATTTTCAGAAGCTTGAGTGGCCGCAGTATCCCGAACAAATTACCAATGCACGCAATTATTGGGTGAAATCCTGGCCCTCTTGATCCGGCTCCCACAAGCGGGAGCCGAATCAAAAATTGCCTTTTAGAGAGTAGATGCAAGGGCTCGTTTACGCCACCGCAGCGCTGCGCTGGGTAATGTAATTGGCCAGGGCGTTGACGGAGGAAAAGATTTGCTGCATATCCTCGTCTTGGCCGACCTTGATGTCGTAATACTTTTCGAGCAATACGACCAGCTCAAGACCGTCGATGCTGTCCAGGCCAAGGCCACCACCGAAAAGGGGCTCGTCGGCGTTGATTTCGTCGGGGCTTACGTCGAGGGCAAGTTCGTCGATGATGCGCAGTTTGAGGGTGTCAATGAATGACATGATTTTTGAATTGAAAGGTTATGAAAAAGGAGACTGGTTGGAATAGTAAAATGAGAGGCTTAATCCCGTTTTTTGGTTTCCGTTTCGTTGCAGAAATTGGTGGCAATTTCGTCGCTATCGGCGCGGCCCCAAGTGGGAAAAAGAGGGTCGCGGTTTTGGTCCGCTTCCTGCATGGCGTAGGTTTTCTGCGCCGCAGCATTGTATTTACAGGCTTTTTCGGGGTCACCGCCGAGCATGGCCGGAACGTTGATCAAATGCTGGGTGATGAGCAAGTAGGCACGGGGATTATTGCCATCGGCATCCAGTGAACTGCTCAGTTTGCTCATTGCGGTACTGCTCAATTTGAATCCCCGGACCATGGGGTTGACGCGAATGCTGGCGTAATCGAGGTAAGCCTCAATAACCTTAATTTCACTCACGTCGGCATTATTGCATTTTGCTGCGGCCTGGATGGCTTCGGTGCCTTTTTCCACCCAGCCATCGATCGTTTTCATTTCCCCGGTGATGTGGGCAATGCGGCCGTAGGCGTAAGCTGCGTAGTAGTGCGTGAGCCAGTTGCCCGCGTCTTGTTGGCGCAGGGTTTCGAATGCACCCGCCGCCGCTTCGATCTCTTTTTGGGTTTTTGCTTCCCGGAGATCGGCTACCGCACTGCAGAGGTCGGCAACTGGGGTGGTGAGGGTAGTGGCAACGGTCGTGCCGGAGTCAGAGGTGACGGCGCTAGCGCTGCTGAAGAAGGTGCTGCCCAGGGCAACGAAGAAGAAGAAAATGAACTTTTTCATGGTAAAAATTAATTTAATTGTTGATTAATAATGTCGTCCGTGCGGTCGATTCCGAAATTGGCGAAGAAGCCGAGAAATACGTAGCGCTCCGTCAGAGGCCCCACGCCGCGGCGGACGTCAAAGTTGGTGGGGCTGTATTCGTAATTAAGTGTTTGGTTAAAGTTGAAGGCATTGTAGAGCGTAAGGACAATTACGGTGAATGCCTTTTTCGTTTTGGGCAGGTAGGCAATGTTGAAATTGACATTATGGAAGGCCGGTGTTTTATCGCTGTGGAATTCTTCCACCGGTCGGTTGGGGTTGAAGTAGGGCCGGCCCGAAGCCATCGTATACGTCATCCCCAAATTCACCATTTGCTTTTGGAAAAAATGCTTTACCACAATATTACCTACGTGGTTGGCTACAAAATTGGGCTGGGCAGCGATGGGGAAATGTGCGTAGCGGCGTTCGGCATCCACGAAACTGTACGTGAGCCAGAAGTCGGTGCCCTTGTGCAGCGTTTTATCGCGGTAAAAAACATCCAAACCCCGGGCAAAGCCATTTCCCGTATTGGCGTAGCGGGCCGACTCCAGGTCGGTATCGAACAATACCAGTTTGTCGTATTCTTTCCAGTACATTTCCGCCCGGAAACTCCGCTTGTTGGTGCTGCGGTTGTAGCCCAGGGTGTAATGCTGGGCGCGCTCGAAATTCAGTTGCCCGTTTTCTTGGTAAAGCTGTCGGGTATCTGGCCGTTGGTTGAAACTGCCCCAGCCAGCAAAAATCTGCTCGTCGCGGCCCAACAAATAATTAAGGTTCACGCGGGGCGAAAGCGTCGTCTCTTCCAGGAGTTGGCTGTTTTCCAGCCGCAATCCCGCCCGGCCCTGGAGGCGACCAAACAGCACGCCCGCCTTTTCTGCGTAGGCCGCGCCGTAGGTGTCGTTCAGCGTCCCGGATATTCCACCGGCCTGGATGACGTCACTGCGGTGCTGGACTTCCGCGCCCACGTCCAGGGTCTGGCCTTTTTTGCGGTGGCTGAGGTTGACCCGCGCCTGGCTGAGGGTGTTGGCTTCGTCAACTTCGAAGATTTCCCCCAGCGGGGTCATTTCATCGTTGGAGGCAAACTGGTTGACGTCCGTCTGCCGTCGTCCGTATCCCGCCCCGCCGGATAAGGACCAACGGTTGGATAAATCGTGGCTAAAAGTGCTCTGCCAAAACAGGTTGCGGTTACGGAGTTTGGTGTGCTCCAATACGGAGGCTTCGTCCAGATCTTGGTTAAAAAGCCCCAGGCGGGAATCTCCGTAACTGGCGAAGGTTTTTACCTGGGTGCCTTCTTTCGGGCGCCATTTGAAGTTGGCCGTCCCTTCGTAGGTCAAAGGGTATTCGGTAAACTGCATGCTGGTGGGCATCAGGCGCAGGAAAATGCCCAGGTTCTGGTATTTGCCGGTCGCCCCGTAGGAGAAGTTCTTTTTTTGGTTGACTTTTTCAAACCCGGCTTCGGCGAACAGGGGGCTCAAGCCAATATCGGCACTGGATTTGAGTGGTACATCGGTCGTTTCCAGGATCAAGGCTCCGGAAATGGCCTGTCCGTATTTGGCCGAAAAGCCACCAGTGCTGAGGAAGCTCCCCTTGAACATATTGGCGGAGAAGCGCGCGGAGCCCGCCGTATTCGATGGACTACTGTAATTAAAGTCGTCCACCAGCATCCCATCGACGAAGGCCTGGGACTCCCGTCCGGCACCACCACGGATGAACAATCCACCCGCCAGGGCAGTAGGTTGTACGCCCGCCATGGTTTGGAAGGCCGATTGCACGTTACCGTCTACTGCCGTGGTCAGGGCTTCCACCCGGTTGAGCTGGGTGGCGCGGGCTTTGTCCGTCGTTTGTACCTGCCGGACGTCACTGACCACTACTTCCTCCAGGTTCAGGGTTTCTTTCCCGAAGCTGATGTCAAAGGATAGGCTGTCGTTGCCAGACAGCACAATGTCTTGCTCCACGTTTTGGAAGCCGAACATACTGACGATGAGCCGGGCGCTGCCCTGGGCTTCCGTGGAAAATTGAAAGCTGCCGTCGAATTCCGTGATTGTACCGTCGTAAGTGCCTTCCACCTGAAGACTTACCCCGATGAGGGGTTCCCCTTTTTTATCGTGGACCTTGCCGTAGATCACGGTTTTACCCGCAGCGGAATTTTCCAGGTCGGCCTGCGCTGACAATTGGTGCGCGCTCGCCGCAAAGGCAATGGCGCAAAGCAAAAGCAGCATTTTTCTCGGGTATATCCACTGTTGGAACCCCCGCTTGCGTAATTGTATGAGCAACATGATGGTTAGTTTATTTCCTCTGGAGCCATTAGGCCCATGGTACAAGTGATGATTTCGTCGTTTTTTATCCAGCAACTGAAGGCTACCGTACTGTGGCTGCCATTGCTGGTGATGGTGCGGGCTTCGGTGCGGATGCGTTCCCCCATTCTGGGCAGGCGCTTGTACTGTAAGGACTTGATGTTGACGATGAAGCCAAATTGTCCTGCGCCCGTTTGGCTGGCGTCCCGGGGGCCCGCTTCGGCTTCCCACTGGTAGGCTTGCCCCAGGCCTGCCGCCTGCGCCATATGTTCTACCGCACCGCCCAGCAGCAGGTCTCCCCATTCCGTGACGAAGGGGTTGCCCGGGCGTACCAGAAATTCTCCAATGGTTACCCCATCCACAATCCCAATGAGGCGATCAACCATAATCATGGGCTCCCGGTGGGGCAGGTATTTAGTGACTTCGTGGCGGTCAATTAACGGAGGAGCGTGATGGTGTAACATCTGCGTGCTTTTTATTGAATTAGTCTTCCTGGTTGGAGGATATTTAGGGTGTTTGGTGTTTCTTTTTATTTTTCAGGATACCAGGCACCCTTGGTGCTTAAGCGGAATAAAATTGTCTTGGCCAAGACTTGATCTTTTGCCGAAAAATTAATTCGGCGCGTTTTTCTTTGTCGGTTTAAGGCTAATATGGTTGGCGGTCTTTCTATGCTTGTGGTATTTGTTTCAATGCTGGGCTGTTAGAGGTAGGCTCCCAAAGTTGCCAGCCTCGGCCGGGGCAAACCAGCCACGGTTTAGGGTTCGGTTGGCTCGGGGCATCCGGTTGGCCGGAGAGATGGGAAAAGGCCGGCGGAAGCGAAGTGGGGATGGTTAGTTGGTAAGCTCTCATGTTAAGGTCACTTTTTGTGGTGAAGGAAAAGTGTTTCTGCTTGTTGATACAAAGGTGGGGCCTCAAATGCGGGGTAAATAGGCCAGTTGCTTCAGGTCCATGCCCCGGAAAAAAACGGTGTTTTCAATTGTACAACGACGTAGTGAATTGAAAAACAGCGTTTTAGAGACTACATTTCACCCAGATCGATGATGATGATGGAGCTCTGGTAGGTGTCGGAATAGTGCGTTTTTTCGGCCTCACTGAGGTTGTCGTACTCTGCAGCGTTGGAAATGGCACCGATTTGGATGAGGAGGGCGATGAGAAGAGCGATCATGGCGGTAATTGTTTTTGCGTTTAAGAATGACACAAAATTATATTCCGACATGAGGCGCTAAAATGACACAATATTTGCCATGTTGCGCTGAAAGTTTTGGGCGTTTAATAAAATTTATCTACACAAATAATTGATTGTCAACTACTTGTAAAGTCCTCTTCCCTCAAAACCATGCCATTCAGCCGCTTTTTTGGCCGGAAAACTTCTTTTGGTGGTTTGGGAGTGAAAAATCCTCTTTATATTGGCCTCCGCTGAGTCCCACACTGTTAATCTCTCACCACCGATCTCACTAGCGCACCCAATGGAAGTCCTCAAAGAACTCGCCCTCGTTCTCAACCGCTATTGCGTTAAGAACATCAACGTGATCACGCCCCAGCAAACCGGGGAGCGGGATCTGGTCGATACCTTCTATAATCTGTTACAGGATGAGCCCGACCTTAGCAAGGAGGAATTTGCCCAGCGTCTATACGGCGAAGACAGCAGCGAAAAGGACAATCGCTTCCGTAAACTCAAGCAGCGCCTTACCCGCCGCATGGCCAATACCTTGTTTTTCATTGACCCGAAAGACAACCAATTCAATGAGCTGCAAAGCGCCTATTACGTAGCCTACCGGGAATATGCCCTGGCGCGCATTCTTCAGGGCCGCAACGCCACCGAGGCCGCCCGCCATTACCTGCGCAAAGCTTTCGTCGCCTCCCGCAAATTCGAATTTTCCGAACTCCTCCTGCTCACCGCCGATGCCCTGCGCGCGCAGCACGCCTACCAGGTCAGCGACCAGGATAAATACGTCCACTACCGCGAGGAATACCTCCGCGCCCGCGTCCTCTTCAATATGGAACGCGACGTAGTGATGGCCTACGAAGAGGTTGTTTTTCACTACGGCGTCAGCCCCGAAGCCCGCAAGGAAACCATCGAACGCATCCAGATAAAGCTGGCCGAAATCCACGCCGATTACCCCCAGCTGGAACATACCTACCGCAGCATCATCAACTACTACGGCCTGCGCACCCTGCTCGATCAGTTGCGCGGCGACGCCAAAAGCCTCATCGTGGCGGTCGACGAAGGCCTGGCCATTCTCGAACAAAAACCTTATCCGGCCGATATTCCCCAGTCTTTCCTCTACCTCACCAAGGTGGTGGTCCATCTGGTGGAAAGGGACTTCACCGGCGGAACGGCCACCCTCACTGCGGCTTACCCCCTGCTTACCCCCGGTTTCGCCAACTGGTTTAAGTTTAAGGAACTGGAATTCCTGCTGGCCATGCACACCGGCCATTATGCCGAAGCCTTCGCCACCTACTGCTCGGTGGCCAACTTCAAGACCGTCAACTCCCTGCCCAAAACGAGCCAGGACCGCTGGCGGCTCAACCGCGCCTACCTCTATTACCTCGAAGCCACTGGTCGCCTGGAAATCGACCCCGCCGAAGATCCCTGGGGACCTTTCCGACTCACCAGATTTCTCAACAGCGTACCCGAGTTCAGCCAGGATAAAAAGGGCATGAACATCCCCATCCTCATTCTCCAGATCGCCTTCGGTATCGCCCTCAAACGCTATTCCCTCTCCGTCGATCGCATCGAGGCCATCGAAAAATACCGCAGCCGCCACATCAGCCGCGACGAAAATTACCGTGCCAACCTCTTCATCAAAATCCTGCTGCAGTTCCCCATCATGGCCTTCCACCGCAACGGCGTTAAGCGAAAAACCGAGGCCTACCTTAAGCAACTCAACGACAATCCCATCGACCTGGCCAAGCAATCCTTTGACTTCGAAATCCTCCCCTACGAAACCGTCTACGCCACCGCCCTGGAAAGCCTGGAGCTGAAGTTTCACAAGGAGTCGGCAATGGGTAAAAAATCAAAAGTGTGACGGTACGAGCAGCCGCTCTTACATCCCACTGAGTTTTTCCAGAATCGCCTGGGTAAATTTTTGCTGTTGCTGCGCAACACCTGCCCGTCCGTAGAGGTCGTTCCATTCCCGTGGGTCAGCCGCCAGATCGTAGAACTCGCCGGTAATGATGTCTTCCGGGCCGTACGCACGCGCTTGGTCTTTGCGCCGCAACACCAGAATCAGCTTCTCCTCCGCCGTCCGCCACATAAAGGCTGCCTCTCCCTCGCGTTCGTGGAGGGCGGAGAAGCTTCCCTCCCGCGCTGCCGGAGCCAGTAAGTTTACGCCCGGCAGCGCAGCATCCGGTGTAATGCCAGCGGCTTGGAGTAGGGTAGGGAGCACGTCCACCAAATCCACCGGCCGTGCATCTTCCGTCCCTACGCCATTTGCCACTGCGCTTCCGGTCACGATGAGCGGCACCCGCACGCTGGCGTCGTAGAGGCAGTATTTATTAAAGCGATAGTAGCGCTCCCCCAGCATTTCTCCGTGGTCGGAGGTATACACCACTATGGCGTTGTCCAGTAAGCCCCCTCGTTTCATTTCAGACAGCACCCGGCCCAGCATATCGTCGATCCAGGTAACGTTAGCGTAGTAGCGCATCGTCATCAGCCGCCACTGTTCCGGGGTGGCCGTTTTCCAGAAGCCTTCGTAGAGTTCCCGGCGGTTGACCCCGCTGGCGTGGGGGGAATAGTCCAGGTCCCAGGGCGGTTGCACGGCGTAGCGGATGCTGTCGGTGTGGTACAGGTCTTCGTAGCCAGCCGGAGGGTTGTGGCCAGCGTGGGGCTTCATGTAAGAAAGGTAGAAGAACAGCGGTCGGTCGTCTTCGCGCTCGCGCAGGTAGCGCAGGGCCTGCTGGTTGATCCAGCCGTCGCGGTGGTCTTCTTCTGGCAGCGCACTGGTGAAACCCAGGTAGCCAATGTTGTTTTCTTCGCCGGGGCCCATGGGGCCAATCTCGGCGTCGTAGCGGGCCTTGGCGGCGCTGTCTGCCATCGCCATGGTAATGCCGCCGTCTTCCGGAATCTCTGAGGAATAGCGGGTTTCGAAGCCGCGCGTTCCCGTGCGGTGCTTGCCCCAGTGGGTCTTGCCAAAGCCCGCCGTCTCGTAGCCAGCATCGCTAAAGTACTGGGCCATGGTTTTGCCCGGCAGTGCAGTATCGGGCACCCCATCGCTGTTCCGAAATACGCCCGTCTGGCTGGGGTAGAGGCCGAACATCACGGAGTTGCGGCTCGGCACACACATCGGGGCCTGGCACACGGCCTGAGTAAAGTGAATCCCGCTGGCGGCCAAACTGTCGAGCGTGGGCGTCAAAACCTGGGGGTTCACCTTGCCGAGCGCGTCGTAGCGGTGCTGGTCGTCAATGATCAAAATTACGTTCGGTCTCGGGTCAGCACCCACTTCCGCTGGCCGCTTTTCGTTTTCGGGGGCGCGGCCGCAGGTGCAAAGCAAGCTGCAAAGCAAGGCAAGGATTCCGCCACGGCAGTACCGCATGTTCGTTTTCATCATTTCACAAGGATTGTGTTTTAGCGCAAAGGAGCTTCCTGCCGGGTGGGGATCTGCGCCGGGTCGTCAAAGGCATCACCGGAGGATTTTCGCCACGCCTCCAGGGCTGCCGCTAACCGGGCTTTTTCCTGGCGGTAGGCCGGCAACTGGGCAACGTTGTGCAGTTGCTCCGGGTCGTTGGCCATATCATAAAGTTCCTCGGCCGGCCGGCCCGATTCCAGCTCCCGCAGGAAGGCATAAGCCCGCGGATGGGTTGCCGCCGCCTCCACGGTGCCCCGGTAGGCACGGTTGCCCCAGCCTTTTTCTTCGCTCAGGTCGGCGGGCAGGAGATAGCTTTTGCCGGGCAACAAATTTTTCAGGTAGTAGTAGCGCCCGTCGTAGACCATCCGGGTCGGGTAGTGCTCCGAGCGCGGCGGCCCGTGGGAGTTGTGCTCGCCAAAGAGGTAATCCCGCCCCGCTACCTTTTTCGCTTCGCCAGCAAAGAGGCTGCGCAGCGACCGTCCCTGCACCGTTTCCGGCACGGGAATCCCGAAATAATCCAGCACCGTTGGCATCAGATCAATCAGGGAAATGAGGGCATCCGAACGCTGACCGTGCACCACCCCCGGTCCAGCCACCACAAAGGGTACGTGCAAGCCCGCCGCGTAAGCCGAAGCCTTGGCCCGGTGGTACGGCGCTCCCTGGTCGGACGTGTAGATGATCAAGGTGTTTTCCAGCTTTCCCTTGGCGCGCAGGGCCGCAATGATGCCTCCGGCGCAGGCATCCGCCAACTGCACGGCGGCGAAGTATTCCTGTAGATCGAGCTGCACCAGCGGCACAGCCGGCAGGTATCCCGGTACCATCAACGCGCTGGTGTCGGGCAACAACTCCGGACGGCCGGCAATGTCGTTCTTAAACGGCCGGTGCGGCGGGCTCACGTTGGCTTGAAAGAAAAACGGTCGCTCCCCCGCCTGCTCGATGAATTCCCCAATGACCCGCTCGTATTCCGCAGGGTCGTTGTGCACCGGGTTCCGCACGGAGTAGGGGAATTTCCAGGGCGGCGACATGTGGAACTTCTGGGTAATGGCCGTAAAGTAGCCCCGTTCGGCCAGCACTTCGGGCAGGGTGCGGATGTACTCGTGAATGCCCACTTGGTCGACCCGGGTCGAGGCGCGGCCAAACTGGCTGGCGGGGTCACCCAGCAGGGGAGTAATGGTATTGCGCCAGTGTCCGTTGGCGTGGGGGTACATTCCTGTATTGATCGAGCTGCGGCTGGGGGAACAGGAAGGTACCACGGCAAATGCCTGGGTGAAAAGGATCCCCCGGTCGGCCAAGGCATCCACATTTGGCGTAGCAATCCCCGGCGTCCCGAGGGCAGAGAGGTGGGCCCCCTGATCGTCGGCCAGGATCAAGACTATGTTCAATGGTGCCGCCTGCGCACGGGAAGTGGCCGGGGTGGCGCAACGCGAAAAGGCAAAGGCCAACAGCAGAAAGCCCGCCAATATGGTGGTAGCCAGCGTAACCGCTCGGGTGCGGCGCGCATAAGGAAGTCGGATCATGGTAAATGGAAAATTTGGCGCAGAGGCTTGCTCTCCGGACTATTATCATCATTGGTACGCATCAGGCTAGCCATCTCGACCCACCACCGCTGGCAAACGTCGGTCTCCCCAATGGCCAGCCAGCGGTCTTCGGCCTCAATCTCGGCGTAGCCAAATAAGGTCGTGCCATCCTCCGCCAGGAAAAGGGAGTAGTTGTTCACCCCGTGGGCCTTCAGCATCTCCACCATTTCGGGCCAGACGGGATTGTGGCGCTGGATGTATTCCGCCACTTTATCGGGGTAGACCTGCATGGTAAATACTTTGCGGATCATCGGTCGTCGGTTTTTGCGGTCTGGAAGCGGTAGTTGAAGCGGGCGTTCGGTGCCGCATCTCCGTGGGTGTAAAAGCGCAGGGCATCGCCGGCGGGGTAGACGTTATCGATCCACTTGAATTCCAGCACCGGGGGATAGTCGCCCAGCAGGGCTTTCGGGAGACTCAGTTCCAGCTGATTGCCCCGCAGAGCCACGGCCGCCTGCCCGATGGATGTCCACTCCCAACCGCCTCTGCTCCTTTGGACTTCCATGGCACCTGCGGCCGCGCCCCGCACCACGCGGTAGTGGTAACCGAGGGACGCCGGCATTTCCGCCGCCCCCGCCACCAGCAGGAGCTCCAGCCCCTCCGGCACCTGCCCCGCCGCAAAGTCGTTGTGACTGCGCAGATAGAAGAAAAAATGGTCAGCCCCTTCGGCGGCGCGGGCTTCCACCAGGTCGTAGCGCCCGGAACTATCGCGGTACACGCCCGTGCGTCCCCAGCCGGGATGCGCGCGGTGGCGCGTATCGGCCAGGTGGTCGTAGTACACGCCCGTTACGCTTTCCCACTCCGTAAAGCTACCGTCAATGGTCATTGCCGCCGTTTGGCCGGGGCGCTGCTGCGGTGGCCGCGTGCCCTTGTAGCGGCGGATGCCATCCACCATCTGGTAGTAGTAGTTGTCGGTAAATCCACCGCGCATGGGTTCGATGTCGCGACTGAATTCTTCGTTGTACTGATCGACGAAGTAGGTATCGCCCGGCTGCACGGGTTTGCCCATAATTTGCTTGGCCCGCCCGTCGGTGAAGCGCATCGCCACCCACTCGTTCCAGCCAGTGATGAAGACGAATTCGGGGTCGACCTCCCAGGCCCGCCGCCACTGCTCGGCGAAAAAGAGACCCCGCCCCGGGTCGATGCTGTCCGGCGCCGGCTGTCGCCCCGCGTGAAAACTCCGCCCGATGTTGGAAACGGGGTGCTGCGCGGAGGCCACCACAATCTGCTCTGGTACGCCGGGGCTGTCGTGCCAGCCGTACTGCTGGGGGTAGTGGTCGATCCAGGGCCACTTGTCCTTGCCATCCCCAAACCACTCCTGCCCCTTCGTCCAGGCCCAGGAGCGGCGAAAATTAAAAAATTCCTGGATTTCGGGCGAAAGGCCTTCGGGGTTGCCCATCAGCAGGGGTTTTCCCTTCCAGCGGAACCAGAGATCGGGGTAGAGCCCCGGCGCGTAAAATTCGGCGTAAATCCGCTCGGTTGTCTTTACGTGCTGGGAGTTGGTCAGGAAAGCCACCCGGGGCACCGCCCAGCCCATTTGCTGGAGGCGCGCAAACAAAGTACACACCCGCAGGGCCTGGGGTAGGTAAACTAGGGAGTTGGTGACGTCGAAGACAATCACGTCGACGCCCGCATCGGAGAGCAGTTGGGCGTGCTTGACGATTACCCAGTCGTCGTCCGAAAGGTAGTAGCCAAACACGGATTCCGCCCAGTGGTGGAAGGCTTTGTCCGGACCGTAAGCCGGGTTGGCCGGGTTTTCGGCCAGCAGCCGGCTGATGTCGTAGGGGCTGCGGTAGGCGGTGTCGGTAGGGACCATCACTCCCTCGTCGGGCAAAGGCTTGGTATGCGCGTCGTGCCCGTGGGCGCCGAGCCAGAGGAAATAGAAAATGCCGACGTGTTTGTTTTCGTTCAGGTCTCCCGTTGCGGCGTTGTCGGGCAGGCTGCGCCCGAGCGCATCGGTTGCCGCCCAGGTATCGGCCCGTTGCGGCGATACCTGCGGCGGTGAACTGAGCTGGGCCAGGAGCAGACCGGGCCAAAGACAGAGTAGAAAGCGCAAAAATGGGAGCATCATCGGACGAAATTTGCGGGTTGATTAGCGGATGACCCGCAGGCCTTCGGGAATTTCCAGGGAGGTTTTTATCTGGCCCAGGGCATTGCGCTCGTGACTGATTTTGAGGACGCCGAATTTGGTGGGGAAGGTGCCCCGCGCAAATTCCAGATCACCGAGGTGGGGATTGATCTTCACCGCGTCGCCCCCTTCCACCAGGGTGATGCCCAGCACGTGTTGGCTCAGCCAGGCGGTGGGTCCGCTGGCCCAGCCGTGGCAAAAACTGTGGCGGTAGCCGACGTAGCAGAACTCCCCGAAATCTCCGTGGATGTCGTCCTTGCCCAGCGGCACAAGCGCGTCAATGGGCGTGGCGTTGCGGCTGTCGTTGATGTCGAAATCTTCCCAGAAGGTGGTGGCCCCGAGGTCGAGCATCGCTCCCCAGTAATTGCGGATCACGTCGAGGGCTCCGGTGTAGTCGTCGGCCTGGGCCATCGCTTCGAGGATGTAGTAGCCGTAGAAGGTGGACATGCGCTGGACGCCGTCTTTTTTCAGGATTTCTTCGTTGGTGGCCTTGGCGTCGGCCAGGCCGGCCAGGACCATCATGGCGGCGGCCTGTTTGCTGGTGTTCCCCTCGGGCAGGTGCTTGCGCAGCCGGGCGGCGACGGCGGCGTAATTTTTGGCCAGTTCCGGTTTTTCCAGGGTAGTCAGCAGCGCGCTACCCGCCTCGAAGGTGAGGACCATCATCGACTGCAAACCGGCGTGCACGGCGGCTTTGTCCGGGCTGGTGGGCCAGTCCAGAAAGCGGCCACCGTTCAGTTTTTCGGCGTTGTCTTCGTCGATGAAGGTGGCCAGCTGGGCCAGCAGGGCAATCAGGTAGGGTTCTTGCTCGCGCAGGTAGTCCAGGTCGCCATAGTTGTCGTACCACTGTTTATGGATGATGAGCCACCACATCGAGTAGCTGCTGATGGTGTTCATCCACTGCGGCAGGGGGTGCTGGTCGCGGGCCAGATCGAGGCTGCGGGGCACCACTTCGTTGTTGCCGAAAACGGAGGCCACGGTCATGATTTCCGGGTGGAGGTCGCCTACCCAAACGAGGCGGTCGCGCTTGATGCCGTCCCAGAGGTAGTCCTGCATGTTGAGGTGGACGGTGTAGGCACCGGTCAGCCAGATGGCGTTAAGGCGCGCGTCGTTGCTTTCGAAGGAGCCCAGGTAAGGCAGGTCGCGGTAGATGAAAGCGGCTTGCACGGCGTACAGGGGCATATTCACGTCGGCATCCACCAGGTCAATGCGCACGAAGCGGAAGCCGGTTTCGCCCACTTCGATGCTGCCCAGCCAGGGCACCTCAATCTGAAAATCGCGCAGCGAGTGTTCGTTGGTGGCGTTTTGTTGGCCACCGATCTCCGACATCGCCTCCATGGCCGATTCGCCGAAGCGGATGCGTAGCCGGACGGGATCTTTGCTGGGTTTGATGCCCATGGCAATCTTGATGCCGCCGTGGATTTCGCGGCCAAAATCAAGCAACACGCCCGGCCGGTGATCGGCGGTACTGATCAGGCGCAGGCGGTTGGGGTCGTTCACCGCCACCTGTCCGTTGCTCTTTTGCAGCAGCAGTTCGGGGTTTTGGATGAACTGCCCGGTGCTGTCCGATTGCCACACGATGCGGTTGGGCGTCAGGTAGCTTTTCACAGTAGGCGAACGGTGGGCTGCGGCGTTTTCGGCGGAGCTGAAGACGGGGGGGAGTTGGGCATTCCCCACCTCCTTTTTGCTTCGCAGTATTTCATGCTGGGCGCTGACGCAGGTGCAGAGCAGGAACAGGGAGCAGAGAAAAAACAGTTTTGGCATGATCGTAGGTAGGAAGGCTAATGATGGGGAAAGGTAGGAAAGGGTGAGGGTAGGGGGCATCCTGTACCTTCGGGGTGGGGGGGGAGTAAGGCCCTCTCTGCCCAGGGAAAGGCTCCGAATGGGGCGGTGGACTTGTCTATGCGCTCAAGATGCTTTACCTTACCAAGGTCGGTGAAGAAGGCCTGCACCGGCATTGTCTTGCCAAACAATCGGGCTTCCGCATTTTATTGAACAGTTTAAGCAAGAAAGATGATAAAAATTTGCACGCGCATTTTATTTACGGTGTCATTGTTTTTGTCATTTTTCACCTGTGACCCAGCTAAAGTAATCAGGTTTTCCAATTTAAGTAAGCAACGGCTATTGCTAAAGATTGACCATAACACTTGCCCATTCATAAAGGAAGAGGTTTTGTTGGGAGCGGACACAACCTACCTGTCTTTTTTGTCAACTGTAAAGGGGCCGGAATTATTCTTAGGCATAGGCACCTGGGCAGATGATGAGCTTCCAATTGTTAAAGCTTGTATCGGTACTATGCTTTACAAGGCCGATAGTTCCATTATTCAGCAAAACGATTTTCACTGTGATCTGAGCATAAGCGGTTTTGGTGGTCGAATTGTAACTGTCGAGATTTTAGAAATAGGTCCTAATAAAGCGCCATGAAAATAAATTTAAAGCAGACTGCCTTAATGGCTATTAGTGTGTTTCTTGTGCTCTGCAATGGAGCTGAATTGTCAGGCCAGCTGGGGTGGGAGTTTGCAGGAGACGTCGCAGGCCAAACCTCCAAGGTGTTCGAAACTCAGAATGCTGATTTGTTAATTGCCACTACCGGCAATAGTCGGGTTTATCGACTGAACCCGAATGGGGAACTGCTTTGGGGTAGAGATATCTGTAATTGCAATGATGGATGGGTGGTAATTAGTGTGGAGAATCCTTCTGGGGATTTAGTCCATTTGACTAAAAATGGGCAAGTCTATCTGACGGATGCGGATGGCTTGAATTCCCGATTCGTAACAAATATAACCGGCGATACTTCAGTAAACAGCCGATTTGGGTATATTGCTGACGCGCTGTTTAAAGATAATGTAATTCAGCTATTTGGCGAAGTTGAGATTGGTGGCGTAGACTACCTTTTACGAGGGAAGTTTGATGTTTCCACGCTTTTGGCCACTTACGAGCTTGAAATTTCTTCAGATGCCCCGGTCTCAATGAATATTAACGATCAAAACCAGCGGATCGAGTATTTGGATTCCCCGGGTACGGGAAGAATTGTAGTCTACGGGCCTGAAGAAGAAATAATGTTGGATACGATTTTAAATATACCAGAGAGGATAGCGGATGTTTTTTTTGGCCCAGATAATTTATTCCTGGCGGGGCGTACGGGGGATTTTAACGGATCAGAAGGAATAGTGTATTCAATAGGCTATACTGGAGAAATAATATGGTCACGGGTGTTTTATCCTTCGGGTTTTGATAATAAGATATATTTTTTTGGGGGTGATTTTATTGACGGTCAAATTATTTTGGCTGGCTCGATCGGTCGGGGCTTTGACATGGATTCTTATGCCGTATCTCTCTCGCCGGAAGGGGAAACATTGTGGTCTGATCGTAGTGCGATGTTTGACGAGGGAAATTATGCGAATACCGTCCTGGCGGTTTCAGGTCAGAATAACTGCGTACTGATTGGTGGGCAAGGGAATGTAACTGACGTTGGAGGAAGAGCAAGGCCTTTTCTCTACAAATTTATGTTGCCAACTGTTGCAACAACAAGTAGCATTCTGGTGGATGCTGAAATAAAAATTTATCCCAATCCAAACGCAGGAACTTTGTACGTTGACCACGATCCTGGCTTGCAGTATGACGCAATTAGATTGTACGATTTGAATGGCGTTTTAATCAAGGCCTTTAGTGGTTTACACAGTGCACTAGATCTGAGGGGAATAGCAACAGGTATGTATGGACTTCAAATTACGCGCGGTGATGAGATAGTTTTATCCCAATGGATTTGGAGAAATTAATAAGAGCGTGTCTAAAATTTTTAAGAACTGATAATCAATGACTTATGGTTCTGGCTAGACAAAAAATTGCGCGCATAGTGGACTACGTAAGCCATTTTTTGTGACGCCAGGTTCATAAGTGCTTGGTTATCAGGAAGTAAAAATTTAGACACGCTCTAAGCCTGAAAAAGCTTTCAAGAAGATCATTTTTCCAAAATTCCTTCCCTGAGTAAAACCCAGCCTCAAGCGCCCAGCGAGGCGCAACGCTAAAGGCAGCACGCAGGGTAAAAGCAAACTCCCCCTTCCCAGGCCAACCGACCGGAAGGGGGAGTTCGCTGGTGCCCATTCCTGCGGAATTAGCGCCGAATTACCACCCGGCTGACGACTGGCTCACCGTTCACTGTGCCTCCCACCAGATAAAGTCCGGCGGGCAGCCCGGCCCCGAAGCGCAGGCGCAGGCGCTGACCAGCAATTTCAGCAGTCACTGCGTGGCGCGTTCCATTGACCCCAACCAGGTGTACATTCTCGAACCGTTCCACGTCGCCACCCCAAACCAGATCAGTATACTCCCGGGCCGGATTGGGGAACACCTGGGCGCTGAACGCAGGTGCCGTAGTCGCGGTGGAAGGAGCCGGGCGCGGCAAAGGAGCCAGGTCCGGTTCTTCGCCCCACACCAGTTCGTCGCCGAGGTAGGCCGTGATCCAGGCATTGTCCAGCCAGGCACCCGTAGCCAGGTAGGAGTGGTCGTCGGCTTCGCTGAAGTTGGGCCAATCCTGCTTGAAGAAGCGGAACTTCATCGGCCCGGTTTCGCTCCGGGCGGCGAGTTGGCCCAAAGCCGGGTCGAAGCCCACCTCGAAGTAGTGGCTGCCACCCGGCCGATCGCCCGCCGCAACGAACTGCCCACCGATCAAGGAAGCATTCAGCAGACTGTAATCCAGGGCGTATTGCAGCGCCGCGCTGCCCTCGGGCGTAAACCAGTAGCGGAGCGTAACGTCCGCCAGGTCCACCCCCACGTTGCCGTCGTTGACGAGGTTGAGCTCCGGCTTGATGCTGTTGTTGTTGGCATTGTCGGTCGTCCGGTGAACGACGCGGAGGGCAGGGGCCTGGACGGCACTAACGGCAGGCTCCGCACCCCAAATCAGGACGCCGTTGCGGTAAACGGTGATGCTGCTGCTTTCCACGTAACTGCCCACGTTGGCGTAGCTGTGGTCGTCGGCCTCAGCGAAGTTGCTGTAGTTCGCCTTGGCGATCCGCGTCTTGATGTCGCCGGTGTTGCCGTTGGCGGGGATCTGGTAGGCGGTGTTGAAGCCGAGTTCCAGGTAGTGGCTGGCCCCGTCGCGGGCTTCCGGCAGGGCGGTAAAGGTGCCCGCTACGGCGGAAGTGCCCAGGGCGGCGTAATCGACGAAGAAGTTCAGCGTCGCCAGGTTCTCGGCCGTAAACCAGTAGCGTACCGTGAGTTCACTGATGGCTACGGGCAGGTCCGAGACGTTGCGCAGGCGCAGCTGGGGCGCAATTTTGTTGTTGCCCGGCTGGTTGAGATCGGCATTGCGGTAATCGACGACAATGTAGGGGGCCGTGATGGCCACGGGGTCGGAGAAGCAGGAAAGGGCCGATCCACCGGCCAGCTCGGCAGCTACGCGGTAGGCGTAGTCGTTGGCCGCCACGACGTTGCTGTCTACCCAAACGGTCGTATCCACCCGCGCAATTTCGCTGTAGGCCCCGCCCTCCACACTGCGTTCCACGACGTACCCTGCACCTGCGGCCGCGCCCGTCCAGCTCAGTGTAACGGTGGTCGGACTACTGCCCACCGCACTCAGGCCGGCCACCGCACCGAGGTCGTAAGCCAATTCCAGGTCGGCATCCACCGCCAGCGTATCCTGCACCAGCAGCACGCCGCCTTTGGAGATGGCCAGCGGCTGGGCCACGTTGGAGGCAACGTTGAAAAACTGCACCGTACCATCGGCCTGCGGAATGCGGTGCTCACCGTTGAAGGAAACCAGCACATCCGTCAGATCGGCGTCGCAGTTGACGACGTTGAGCAGCACGCGGTAGGGTGTGGTTTCGGTAGCGAAGGCAAACTGGATTTCCGACCAGTCGCTGATGCCGATGACCGCCTTGTAGGGCGCAAAAACGGCGTCTTCCTCCGGCGTGCCAGCCGCCTGCCAGACGTACCAGCTCGGTTTTTTCTCATTGAAGCCCTCGATCGTGCCGGGCAAAACCGTCCAAAGGCCAAATTCCAGGCCGCCTTCGTTGGGGTTATCGACCCAGCGGTGGTACTGGATGTTTTCGATGGCGCTCAGGCGCTCGTTCGTCTTTTTCCAGAAGTAGGCCACGGCGGCGGCCTGCCGCTCCTGCGTGAAGGTGGGGTTGGTACTGACGTTGGAGCTGAAGCCGTTCTCGCTCAACAGGATGGTGCGGACTTTCCGGCCGTTGTACAGCACACTTTTCTGACGCACGTAGCCATCGATCACTTCGAGGTTGCGTGGGGTGATCTGGGCGGCGTCGTAACTCAGGGGCGTGGCGCTGATGGCGTCTTGCCACACGGCGGGGTTGCGCAGGTTGGTGGGGTAGGAGTGCCAGCCGATGCCCCACTCGTAGTCGCCCTCCAGCTGCATGAGTTTGCCCTGGACGGTGAGGATTTCCCGCGAGCGGAAGTTGGGCCCGGCTTCGCCCCCCACCTTGCTGGCAAAGTGCTTGGTGAGGGAGCTGAAGACCTTCGCCGTGGGGTTGTGCTTGCGGATGGTGTAGTGTACGAGTCGCATCGAACGGTCGTAGATCTGGGTGTAGAGCGGAGCGGGTTTTTCGCCGGCGTGGGTCCAGGAAGTGTGGGCATCGACCTCGTTGTGGATGATCCACTGGTCGAGGCGGCCGTACAATTGATCCGGACGGGAATAGCGGCGGCTGAGGAAATCCACCAGCATGGTATAATGCTCCACCCCGCGGGCGTCGGTAACATTGGCCATGCTGTAGAGCCCCAGGCGGGCGTCGGGGTGAGTGAAGATGCTGTCCAGAAAAGCATTCGTGAAGCTGATGGGGATCAGCAGGACAAAGGCGGGCTTAATGCCGTTGTCGCTACAAATTTTGATTCGTGCATCCAGATTGTCCACAAAGGTCTGGTTGATGTGGTAGGTCTTGCCGTTGAAGTCGTAAGTCGTGGTGTTGGCACCCGGGTTGAGGGCAAATACACCGTTGAGCACGAGGTTTATTTTCATGCTCTTGATGTCCAGATCCAGCAAGTCGTTGAAGTTGCCGAGGGTGCCGGGGGTGAGGCCATCGAGCCCCTTGATGGTGGTCGCTTTGTCTTCCGGCAGGTTGTTTTCGGCGGCGTAGGCGATGTGGGTGGCCCAGTGCAGGGCGGAGGTCCTGGTGTAGGTGCCCGCAGCGTTTGGCGTCACCACTGCCCAGCGGGCGTAGAGGCGGTCCTTTTGCCGGTCGGCCAGGGGGGCAAAGCGGGGCTGCTGCACGCTGAAGCTGCCGCTGGTTTCCGCCAGGGGGATGAGGTGATCGAAGGTTTCCAGGTCGAAGCCATAGTCTTCGGGGTTAATCTCGGCCAGGAAATAGGGGCCGGTACCGCCGCTGAGTTCGCCGCGGATGGTAACCTGGGTTGAATCCACCTTCACCTCCGTCACGCGGTCGGGAAAGGTGCTGGCCAGGTAAGCATTGAACTGCTGGTTGACGATGCGGCTGCGGAATTTGTCGCTGTTTTCTTCGTCCAGCCGCTCCTGGGGCGTAGGCTTGCGCAGTTTCAGGTTGCGGATCTCGATCTGCTTAGTGGTGTTTTCCTGCCGGCCGAAGTCGAAGCGGAAATCCGTCCAGTCGGCGGTCTGGAAATTGTCCACGTACAGCCGGGGATTGAGCACGTAGGTCGTCCACTCCGCCGCCGCAGGCAGTTGCTCCGTGGTCAGGAGTTGGGTGGCGTTGATGGGTGGACCAAAGAAAATTTCCAGGGTATTGTAGGCTTCGGGGGCACGGTATTCGAAGGAGATGATGTAGCTGGAGTCAATATTGTAAAGGGCCGTAACCGTTTTGCTGCGGATCCAGGGGTCGTTGCCGGTAGTGTTGAGCAGGTACTCGCCCGGGGCGGTTTCCGTGCCGCTGAGTCCTGCGCTGGTGTTGTTGACGTCGAGTTCCAGATCCACCGTTTCCACTACTACCGGTGGCTGGTAGGCATTGGCTTCTGCGTTGGTGGGTTCGCGCAGGTAGAAATCGCTGACGGTGATGGTTTTGCCGGCTTCGCGGCCGAAGTCAAAGCGGAGTTTATTCACTGGTCCATCGAGCCAGTTGGGGTCCCCGGCGGGCATAAAACCGCTGAAAGCAGTGTAGGCAGCAGCACTGGGCAGCGGACCGAACAGGGCCATGCGTGCCGGATCGTAAGGCTCGCCGAAAAAGACGCGGAAATCATCCAGGGCATCCCCCTGGTAGCGGTAGCTCAGGACGTAAGTTTGGCTCGGGTCGTAGGCGGTGGTAAAGGGAAAAGTGGCGATCCAGGGATCGATGCTGTTGGTCGTAAGGGTCACGCTGCCGTCGGCGGCAACGGTGGCGTTGGTGCCCAATCTTTCGTCGATGTTGAGCGTCAGGGGAATGACTTCGGTGGGGGTGGCGGCGCGGAGCTGTAGATTGCTCAGCGTAAGACTTTGCCCGGCGAAGCGACCGAAATCGAAGCGAAAGCGGTCGT
Source organism: Neolewinella lacunae (assembly GCF_014349155.1). Classification (GTDB taxonomy): domain Bacteria; phylum Bacteroidota; class Bacteroidia; order Chitinophagales; family Saprospiraceae; genus Neolewinella; species Neolewinella lacunae. The sequence goes on along the minus strand of NZ_JACSIT010000153.1, from coordinate 174,656 downwards.
AGGCCTCGGTCCAGATCGGGGCCTCCAGCTTCATGAAGGCCTTGAAGGTGCGCGGGCCATTGGTAGTGGGCCGCAGTTCCCCGAAATCCACGCGGCGGGCGGCGCTCTGCAGGCCGTAAAAGACCTGCAGGTTATCCAGTCCGGTGGCCGATTCGTAGTCGAAACTGAGCACGTAGACCTGCTCGTGGTCGTAGGATTGGGTGAGGGGGACGGTCCGCACCCACGGGTCGGCACCGAGGGTGTTGATCAGCAGGCTGCCGTCGGGTTGCGGGGTGATGCCAATCTGGTTGCGGATCGTGGCCTCAAAAACGAGGGGGATCTGTTGGGCGCTGACGCAGGTGCTGAGGAGCACCATCAGGAGCAGGGGGAGGAAAGGGGAAAGTTTTTGCATGTCGGGAGTCGCTTGGTTTTGAATCCGTGGCTAATTTCCGGTCCTCGCAACAGGCCGGGCATCCTGTACCTTCGGGGTGCGGGGGCTACTTTCGGGATTTGTTTCAAGACCCGGATGCTACAGGATGCGGAGTCAAAAAGGCCTCCTTAGCTTGTCCGCACAATTGTTACCGATCCATGCTCAAGCGCTTTTTTCTTCCCTTGCTCTTGCTCACTTTGCTGGGCACCTGCGTCCGCGCCCAGCAGGAAATACTGCGAAGCCAAACGGCCTTACGGGTGATTAACCCCCGCGTGGAATACCGCAGCGGCAACGTCAGCATCGACGTAGAAAAACCCCGCTTCAGCTGGGAACTCACCGGCGAGGGGCGCAACCGCCACCAGACCGCCTACGAGCTGAAAGTGCTAAACGAACGGGAAGTCGTCTGGCACTCCGGCAAGGTAAATTCCAACGCCACCAACCAGATCGGGTACAACGGCCAACCCCTGCAGTCGGGCCTGCAATACCGCTGGACAGTAACCAGTTACGACGAAAACGACCAGGCATCCACCGTCTCCGGCGGAATGTTCCGGACCGGCCTGCTGCGCTTCGCCGACTGGCAAGGCCTGTTCATCAGCCACTATGTCGGTTACGATACTACCGATCTGTACCAAGACCTTTACCTGCCGCCGGCCCGCTACCTGCGTAGAGAATTCACCGTTGCCGACAAGCAGATCAAACGCGCCACGGCCTACACCACCGCCCTTGGTCTCTACGAGCTGAGCATCAACGGCCAGAAAGTGGGCGAGGAAATGTTTTTGCCCGGGTGGACGGACTACGACCAGCGCCTGTATTACCAGACCTTCGACGTAAAAGCCCTGTTGGAAAAGGGCGACAATGCCATTGGCGTCATCCTGGCCGACGGCTGGTACGCTGGCTACATCGGTTATGCGCTGCTCACCCGCCAGGATAAAGTCCGGGAATTTTACGGCGTCAACCCCGCTTTCATGGGACAGATCCACGTGGAATATACGGACGGTACCACCGAGATCATCGCCACCGACGAGACGTGGCAAAGCAGCACCGGACCGATTTTGGAGGCTGACATTTTGATGGGCGAGCACTATGACGCCCGCCTGGAACAAGTGGGTTGGGACCGCCCGGGATTTACGCCAGCGACCCCCTGGGCCGAGCCCCGCCGCTACACTTTTCCCAGTGGCCGTTTACAGGCCTATCCCGGCGATTACGTGATGCCCCGCGAGACGCTGCGACCAGTAAAAATGACCGAGCCCAGCCCGGGCACCTACATCTACGACCTGGGCAAAAACATTGCGGGCATCATTGAGCTGAAGGTGGAAGCACCCGCCGGCACGAAGATCACCATTCGCTACGGCGAACTGCTCCGCGACGAAGACGGCGGCCTGATGACGGCCAACCTCCGCAAGGCGCGGGCAACGGACACCTACGTCACCAGGGGCGGCGGCGTCGAAACCTGGCGTCCGCGCTTCACCTACCACGGCTTCCAGTACGTAGAGCTCACGGGCCTGCCCACCCGGCCCGCCGCTGATGCAGTGACGGGCATTGCCCTGAGTTCCATCACCACGGATGCGGGCGAATTCACTTCGTCCAACACCATGAACGACCAGCTTTTCCAGAACATCAAAACTACCCAGGCCGCCAACTTTTTTGAGGTGCCTACGGACTGCCCGCAGCGCGACGAACGCCTGGGCTGGACGGGTGACGCCCACGTTTTTGCCCGTTCGGCGACCTACGTGGCCGACGTAGCCGCCTTTTTCACCAAGTGGCTCATTGACCTCGACGACAGCCAGCACTGGTACGGGGCCTACCCCAATTTTGCGCCCATGCCCTTCAGCCGCCCCGAGCAGTATTCCCCCGCCTGGATGGATGCCGGGGTGATCATTCCCTACACCATGCACAAAGTCTACGGCGACACCCGCGTGCTGGAAAAAGCCTGGGCGGGGATGGAAAATTTTATGGCCTTCCAAGCGGATGCTTCCACGGGGCACCTCCGCCCCGGCGCGGGCAACAACTGGGGCGACTGGCTGACGACCGGACCGAAGACCAGCGACGATTTCATCGCTTCGGCCTTCTACGGCTACGATGCTTTGTTGATGGCCAGGATGGCCACAGCACTGGGCAAAACGGATCGGGCGGCGCACTACCGCTCGCTGTTTAACGACATCAAGGCGGCCTTTACCAAAAAATACCTCCGGCCAGACGGCAGTACCACCGAAGGAACCCAGACGGCCCTGGCCCTGGCCCTGTATTTCGATCTTTACGACGAGGCGATTGCTCCGCAGGCCGCGCAGTTGTTGGCTAGAGCCATAACCGAAAACGGCGACAAATTTTCCACTGGTTTTCTGGGGACAAAACACGTGATGCTGGTGCTCTCTGAATATGGCCACCATGACCTGGCCTACCGCCTTTTTCAGCAGACGGAGTACCCGAGCTGGGGCTATTCGGTCGTCAACGGCAGCACCTCCATCTGGGAACGCTGGAACAGTTACACGCGCGATGCCGACAGCAACGACGCCATCAACGCGGCGATGAATTCGTTCAGCCACTACGCCTTCGGCTCGGTGGCGGAGTGGATGTTCCTCCATGCCCTCGGCCTGGAGACCGACGGGCCGGGCTACCGCAAGCTCCGCATCCAGCCCGCGTTTAGTCGGGAGATGGACCACCTGGAGGGCAGCTACCACAGCATCAATGGTACGATTTCTTCCGCCTGGAAATGGTCGGGTGATGAACTCACTTTTTCCCTCACCCTGCCGCCGAATACGACGGCGGAGGTGGTACTGCCGCTCGCCCGTGCGGGCACCCTGCGCGAGAGTGGTAAGCTACTGAAAACCGGAAAAGACTCCCCGCTGATCGGCGAGCGGGCCGGGCAGACGCTACTGCGGGTCGGGTCGGGGAGCTACACCTTCAGTTGGGTGGAAAAATAGCGGGGGAATTGCTTCGCAAAGTTTCCGGAGCGTGGGCAGGATACTTTCCCCGGGCATCGTAAATAAAACAGATAAAAAAACTTCCGTCGTCGGCAGTTAGTTATTTTTGCATCCCGTAAGGCCACACGCAGCGCCGTGGGCCCGTAGCTAAATCCCCCATGAAATCCGCCTGGGTTTTCGTTTTCGGAATCGTTTTGACGCTGCTGGCAGGCCCCGCAGCTCCGCTGAGCGCCGCTTCGGTGTTGCCCGCTTCCGCAGCGGATACGGCCCTGGCCGAAGCCCCGGGTACGGCTACTGCTCCCCACTTTCTCGCGCCTCCTGCTTCTGATTTGCTGGAATTTTTCGATACCGAAGAATTGCAGGAAAAAGAAGCCGAGTCCGTTCCCTCCCCAGACAGGCCCCGCTGGTGGCCCACGGAAGACCGCGTGGTCTTCTGTTCTCCGTTGTGGGATATTGCGCTGTTGCTGCCCCGTGGCAAGCGCTACCTCCTCTTTCACGCCCTCAAGGTGTATTGTTAATTGCCCTGTGGCTGCCGCCGGGTAGGGGAGGGCTGATACTGTTGGTCCCCGCTCCCGTGCGTCCGCCTGGCCCAGACTGTTGGTCTGGCGCCCCACTGTGCCCCGCTTTGTAGCGTGGTCGACGGTGGATTTCGGGTGGTGCCGTTGCGCCCGCCCTCGAAGCAATTTTTCTGGTTTAAACAATACTGCCTTGAATAAGCAAGCTAAGGTCCCGCCCGTTCCCCAAGACGGCCTGGCGGGACTCAAGGAGAACTTTATCTCCGACCTGACTGCGGGTTTCGTAGTCTTTCTTCTCGCCCTTCCCCTGAGTTTAGGCATTGCCAAAGCCTCGGAATTTCCGCCGGTGATGGGGTTGGTGACGGCCATTTTGGGTGGCCTTCTGGCAACGTTCTTCGCGGGGTCCCGCCTGACGATCAAGGGCCCCGCCGCCGGGCTCATCGTCATTGTGGCCGGCGCAGTCAATGAACTGGGGGGTGGCATTCCCGGCTGGCAGCTGGCCCTGGGGGTAATGGTGGTGGCTGGCCTCCTGCAGGTGGGCTTCGGCCTGCTGAAGTTTGGCCGCTTCGTCGATTTCTTTCCCTTGTCTGCCGTCCACGGGATGTTGGCGGCCATTGGTTTGATCATCATTGCCAAGCAAATCCCCGTGTTGCTCAACGCGGATCCTGCCCTGGCCAAGGGCAAAGGCCCGCTGGAGCTCTTCGCCCACCTGCCCGATTTTTTCCTGCACCTCGATCCCCGGGTATCCATCATCGGCGGCGTCAGCCTGGCCATCATGCTGGGATGGCAACTGGTGAAACACCCCTTGCTGAAGCAAATCCCCGCCCCGCTGCTGGTGCTGCTCTTCGCCATTCCCGCCGGCATTTTCCTCGACCTGCGCAGCACCGCTCCGGCTTACACCTTGGTGCAGGTGGGCAACCTGGCGGAACAGGTGGGCTACCAGGTGGATTTTTCGGTCTTTCAGCACACGGTCGTCTTCATCAAATACGTCATCATGGTGGCGCTGGTGGGTAGCCTGGAGAGTTTGCTGACGGTGAAGGCCATCGATTTGCTCGACCCCTGGAAAAGGAAATCGGACCCCAATAAAGACCTCATTGCCGTGGGGGTCGCCAATACTGCGGCGGCCTTCATTGGTGGTTTGCCGATGATCTCCGAGGTGGCGCGCAGTTCGGCCAACGTTGCCCAGGGCGGACGCACCCGCTGGGCCAACTTTTTCCACGGCGTTTTCCTTCTGGGCTTTGCCCTGTTGGCTTATCCCCTGCTGGAGATGATTCCCAACGCCGCCCTGGCCGCCATGCTCATTGCCGTGGGCATCAAGCTGGCCCATCCGAAGGAATTTTTCCACGCCTACCACATTGGCCCGGAGCAGCTGGCCATTTTCGTCACCACCATTTTCTTTACGCTGTTCGAGGATTTGCTCATCGGGATTGCGGCCGGTATGGCCCTCAAAATCGTGCTGCACCTGCTGCGCGGGGCTCCGCTGAAAACGCTGTTCCGTTCCGGTGCCCAGCTCAGGACTACGGAAGAAGGCGTCCACATTCACCTCGGCAGCGCGGCGCTGTTTACCAACTACCTGGGCATCAAAAAGGTCCTGGATGCCGTCCCGGGCGGGCAGCAGGTAACCATCCACCTCGAGGATGCGCGCCTGGTGGATCACTCGGTAATGGAAAACCTCCATTTGTTCGCCGAAGACTACGCCCGCAGCGGTGGGCAGGTCCACTTGCTGGGCTTAGACCACCTAGCTCCCGTTTCTGCGCACCCGCTGTCGGCGCGGATCAGGCGTGCGGAAGGTGCCGTGGCGGGCAAGGCGGTAAGGAGCGGAGCAGAGGAACATTTTGACGCAGCGCACACCCTCCACGCGCTGGCCCACTACCTGCCCAGTCAGCTGGCCCTCAAAGATTTTGTCCACCACAATTCCCTCCACGCCTTTCAGGACGAAGCGTTCTTTACGGGGATTTTCAAGGCGGCCGAGGTCTTTGGCCTGAAGGTCACCCTGAACCTGAATGAATACCGCCGCCTGTACGACCTGGGCCGCATCCGTCCTGAGATCCTGCACCGCGTCCTGGTACAGGAAAAGGGGGAAGCCCTGGCCAGCATCTGGGAGACTAAACTGCGGGAATCCGATTACCAGACCGTTTACAACCCCCGCATCGGGCGGCTGCGCAGTTTGTGGCAAGACTACTACGCCATTGACCTGGATGGGCAGGTCCAACCCCTCCTCTTCCGCATCCTGGGCAGTTACCTCGATCAGGGTATTGCCCTGTGGCACTTCCCCTTCGAAGACCAGGGACTGCTCAAGGCCATCCGCACGGTGGAGGCCAGCAGCTACACCAGCTTTTTCCGCTCGCGGCGGGCGAAAGAATTGCTGTTGGACGAAGGGCTGGAGCTGCGGCAACTGCTCGATCTGGTAGTGGGCAACCCTGCCTTCTACGAGCAGTACCTCTTCGATCAGCAGTTTGCCCACAAGGGATGGAGCGGCTTTGTGGCCGCCGTGGAAAGTACCCCCGAAACCCTCCTGTACCACAAAAAAATCTCCCTCCACGACCTGGTGGTGTTGGAGCTGCTGTTGGAAATTGATGCCCTCGATACCCAACTGGGCAGCCGCTGGCAAGCGTTGGCCGCAGACCGGACCGATGTACCGGAAAGTTACTTCGCCCCCAGTCCGCTGGACGAACACCAGGAGGTACTCGCCCTCTGGCAAATGGCCTTTGAACTGGATTACTACGACGAAGTGCTCGGTGCCCTTCAACACGTTGCGGCCACGCCCCGGCTGGCGGCACCGGCCCGGCCCAGCTTCCAGGCCATGTTCTGTATTGACGACCGGGAAGACTCCCTGCGGCGTCACCTGGAGGAGGTGGACCCCAACTGCCAGACGCTGGGGGCCCCCGGCTTCTTCGGTGCGGCCATCTACTTCCAGCCCTTCGGCGGTAAATTCTACCAGAAAAACTGTCCGGCCCCCGTTACCCCCCGTCACCTGATCAAGGAAATTGAAGCGACCACCGAACGCGGTCAGGAACACTTCCATGGCAAGGCCTCCCATTCCTTCTTCCGGGGCGCACTGGCGGCTTTTTCGCTGGGTCTTTGGGCGGGTATCCGGCTTGTGCTCGATCAGTTCCGCCCCCAGATGCGCCCCGATATTGCCGATGCCTTCTCGCACATGGACATCAACGGCAAACTCCTGATCGAAAACGTAGACCCCGGGCACCGCGAAAACGGGGTGCAGGTGGGGTACACCGTCGCTGAAATGGCCGACGTGGTGGAGGGGCTGCTGCGCAACGTTGGCCTGACGGAGCACTTCGCCCCGCTGGTGTACGTAGTGGCCCACGGCAGCAGCAGCGCCAATAACCCCCACCACGGTGCCTACGATTGCGGGGCCTGCAGTGGCCGGCCCGGTGCGGTCAACGCCCGCGTCTTCGCCTTCATGGCCAACCACGCCGGGGTCCGTTCCCTGCTCGCCCAACGTTCCCTGCACCTGCCTGCGGGCCTCCAATTCATCGGCGGGATGCACGATACGGCGAGCGACGAAATCCGCTGGTACGATCTGGAAGTACTCCACCCCGAAAACGCTGCCCGCCACCGCGCCAACGTTGGGACCTACGAAAGGGCCCTGGACCTCAACGCGCGCGAACGCAGCCGCCGCTTTGCCTCCATTGACCATACGCGGGATATCCGGCGGGTCCGGCAGGACATCAAAAACCGCTCCGTTTCCTACTTCGAGCCCCGGGCGGAACTCGGCCACGGCACCAACGCGCTGTGCTACGTGGGCAGCCGTACCAAAATCAAGGGACTTTTCCTCGATCGCCGCGCCTTCCTCCAGTCCTACGACTACCGGCAGGACCCCACCGGCAGCACGCTGGCGCAGGTGATTGCCCCCCTGCCCATCGTCTGCGGCGGCATCAACCTGGAGTACTACTTTTCGCGAATGGACAACGAAAAAATGGGGGCGGGCACCAAACTGCCTTACCACGTGATGGGGCTGTTTGGCGTAGTTAACAGTGCCGATGGCGACCTCCGGACGGGGCTTCCGCTCCAGACGGTGGAAAACCACGACCCCGTGCGCCTGCTGATGATCATTGAGCAAGTGCCCGACATCGTCCTGGACGTCATCCGGGCCAACCCGGCCGTGTACGACTGGTTTGCGAAGGGCTGGATCCACCTGGTGGCTCTTTCCCCGGCCGACGGGCAGACCTACCTTTTTCGCGACGGCCGTTTTGCGCCCTACCGTTCGCTGAGTGCGCCCCGGACGAGCGCCGACATCCAAAAAGTCATCGTTGAGGCACCCACCATGGCTACGAATCACCTTTTGGACGCGACGCGGGAGAACCTTCCCGTCCACGTTTATCATTCTAAATAATTCGGGAAATGAGCCAATTACTTCCTTTCCTTATCCTTATCCCGCTCGTCGGGCTACTCATTGGCTTTGCTTTTTCCAACCGGGAGGAGCGGGCAATTTTTCTGGCGGCCGTCGTCAGTGTGGGGCTCAATCTGCTGGGCCTGCTGGGCCTGGCCGTGGGCTGGCTGGCGGGCGGCCTGGAGCCTTTGGATTACCGGGGCCCGGTGCTCTTCCGTGCCGAAGAGATGGAGTTTGACCTCAACCTGTTGCTCGATGCCTACTCGTTCAGCTACGCCCTGGTGGCTACCTTCCTGACTTTGCTGGTGCTGTTTTTCAGCCGGACGTACGTCCACCGCGAAAAAGGCTACAAGCGTTTTTACAACAACCTCAAGTTTTTCTACTTCGGCCTCATGCTGGTTTTGCTGGCGGGCAACCTCGAAGTATTGTTCGTGGGTTGGGAAGTGCTGGGGGTTACCTCCTTCTTCCTCATCGGGTTCTACCGCGAGCGATACCTGCCGGTGAAAAATGCCCTCAAGGTGGTATCGCTTTACCGGGTTGCCGATGTGGCTTTATTACTGGGCATCTGGATTACCCACCATTACTTCGGGCACAGCGTAAATTTTTTGGAGATGACGGGTTTGCACGATGCGCAGCCCCACATTCTCCAGCAGAACGTTTACGCTTACGCCATTCCGGGGCTGTTGCTGTTGGCGGCGCTCGTTAAATCGGCGCAATTTCCTTTTTCTTCGTGGCTGCCGCGGGCGATGGAGGGGCCAACTGCCTCGAGTGCCATTTTTTACGGCTCGCTATCGGTGCACATCGGGGTATTTCTGCTGATCCGTACCGCGCCGTTTTGGGAAGAAAACCTGGTGTTTCATTTCCTGATCGGGGGCGTGGGGCTGCTGACTTGTTTCGTCGCTACGGTTACGGGCAGTGTGCAGTCTTCGGTGAAAACGCAGATCGCTTATTCTTCCGTGGCCCAGATCGGGTTGATGTTCGTGTGGGTGGCGCTGGGCTGGTATCCTTTGGCCATGTTGCACTTTGTGGGCAATGCTTTACTGCGGTGTTACCAGCTGCTGGTTTCCCCCTCGGTGCTGGCTTACAAAATCCATGAGCAATTCTTTCAGTTCGAAGCGCCGGCGCAGCCGGGGACGTCTACGGTCTGGGACAAGTGGAAGCTCACCTTTTTCCAGCTGGGCATCAGGGAATTTAACCTCGATCGTTTTCAGTACAATTTCCTGTGGAACCCGCTGAAAAAGGCGGGGCGGCTTTTCGCTTTTCTGGACGACCGGGCGACCTACGTACTGGCCCTGCCACCGTTTCTGATGGGGCTTTACGCTGTATACCATCAGGAATTTCTGCCGGCCTGGTTGCTGGGTTATCTGCCGGAGGCCTTTGCTGCCGTGGGCTTGGTTTTCATCCTCAAGTCTTTCGTCGAGCGGGGGTCTGCTTTGACGAGTTGGGCGCTGGTGATCGTCAGCCAGCTCTACCAGTCTCTGGCTTTTGGCTTCAATGAAGAGTTTGATTTTACGCAGGTCCACATCTACCTCAGTGGTATTTTCACGGCGGGGCTGCTGGGCATCTGGTGCATCAATAAATTGTACCGGAGCGGAGAATCCACGCTGCTGAGCCGTTTCCACGGCCACGCCTACGAGCACCCCCGGCTGGCTTTCGTGTTCGTCATTGCTGCCTTGGGCCTGGCGGGTTTCCCGATTACGCCCACCTTCATTGGCGAAGACCTGATGCTGGGGCATATCCACGAAAACCAGTTGCCCTTGCTCATCCTCATCGTGCTGAACATCATCCTCGATGGCCTGGTCATTTTCCGCATCTACTCGCGGCTCTTCCTCGGGCCGCACGATAAAGGCTACCACGAGGTGGCGTATCGCTCGTCTTAAGGCCGCAATTTCTTCGCGCAGCGTATGCCATTGGGCGCGGCCGCAGGTGCTCCCCCCCGACCCCCCAAAGGGGGGAGTAGGTTGGCCCCCCAACCCCCGAAGGGGGAGGAGCGGGGGAAGTCCTGCCCTAGTCCTGGTCCCGCCGGATCACCCGTTTGGTGGCACCTGCCCCTGCGCCCGGCGGTCCATTAAATAACCTTATTTCCTCCGTCTTTTCCGGTCATCAGCGCCGGGAAAGGCGGAGGGATATTGCCCCTTTTTCCGTAATTAAATGATTTACGGTGGGCAAAAAAGCACTGCTTAAAACAATGAAAAATCTTCTCTTAAACCTCTTTTTTCTGCTGGCAATCCTGCCCTTGCGCGGGCAATCCGTCAGCCAGACCAATGCCTGGTACATGTACTTCGGCAACCACCAACTGACCGATAAACTGGCCCTGCACACAGAATACCAGTGGCGGCGCAGTGGCTTGATCAGCGAGTGGCAGCAGTCGTTGCTACGGGTGGGCCTGGACGTGAAAGTGGCCGATAAAACCACCGTAACGGGCGGCTACGGCTGGATTGTCTCCTATCCTTACGGCGAACAGCCCATCCCCCTGCGTTTCGGTGAACACCGTCTTTTTGAGCAGCTGGCCCTCAGCGGCGGGGCGGGGCGCTTTGGCTTTCATCACCGCTACCGGATTGAGCAGCGCTGGCTGGAAAACGTAAGCCTCGACGCCGCCGGCGAGCGGGTGCACGAGGGCTATCGCTTCAAAAACCGCGCCCGCTACCGCTTTTTAATCACCTACCCCCTGGGTAAACCCAAGCTGCAAGACCACACCTTTTTTCTGGCGGCCTACGACGAGATTTTCCTGGGCTTCGGCAACGGCATCGTGAAAAATATTCTCGACCAAAACCGGCTGTATGGCGCACTGGGCTACCGCTTCACCAAAGACCTCAACGTGCAACTCGGCTACCTCAATCACCGGGTAATTAAGGCCGACGGAGAGCGGCAGGAAAATAACCACACCCTGCAAACGGCGTTAACTTATAACCTGGATTTTCGGCGGAAGGAGTAAGGTGAATTTTCAGGCGCACCTCCGTTCTGGAGGGGCAAGGATGATTTGCCAGGGTTATTAAAAAAAGCGAAGTGCTTACCTTGGGCCATCAAAAATCACGGTTTCCCTGTGCCCAGACTTCCCTTGCTCCTCAGTCTTTTCCTCTGCACCTGCGTCAGCGCCCAGGTTCCCGACAGCTGCAAACTGGCCATGGGCACCAACCTCGGCGGCCTGGCCGATTGGGGGACGGAGCTGCCCTTCGTGGACCTGATGCGCAACAGCCGGGAGTGGTATACCAAGTCGGTCGGCGACCCGAATAGTCCCTTCAATTCGGGCTTCGCCGACCGCCTCAGCCTGCGGCCCGATGGCTATCCGACCCACGTGCCGCAAAGCGTGGCCGGATCGCCTTACCCCCAACACGTGGCCACGATCTGGGGCCGGACTGACGGCTGGCCCTTCGGCCAATACACCATTCTTTGGGAGGGCGACGGCGAACTGGATTTTTTCGGCACCTACGAAAATCTACAGATTACGGGCCCGCACCGCGCCACTTTCGACCTCGTCCGCCGCGTCGATGGGGTAGTGGAAATTAAGATTGTGCGCAGCAACGCCAGCGACCCCATCCACAACATCCGCCTGCTGATGCCCGGCGCGGAGGCCACCTACCTGGAGCAGCCCTTTAATCCGCTCTGGATCGAAAAAGTCGGGATTTTTGCCACCGTCCGCTTCATGGACTGGGGCTCCACCAACGGCTGGGGCACCCGCGACGGCGACATTGGCGACGGCAGCCTGACCGACTGGGCCGAACGCAGTCAGCCCGATTACTACACCTGGGCCCACAGCAAGGGGGTGCCCTACGAGATGATGGTGCGCTTTATGAACGACTACGACAAAGACGGTTGGGTCTGCGTGCCGCACACGGCCAGCGCCGAATACGTCCGCGAAATGGCCCGCTTTTTCCACGATAACCTGGAGCCCGGGCGCCACATCTACGTGGAATACAGCAACGAAATCTGGAACTGGATCTTCCCGCAAACGCACTGGGCCAACCGCTACGGCTGTGAAATCCCCGGCGTGCCGTGGCCGGAGGGCACCACGACGTTTATTCAGAATATGCTCGACGTCTGGACCGCAGAATTTGCTGCCGTGCCCGAAAGAACCAGCCGGGTAGTGGGCGTGCAGGCGGGCTGGCTGGACGTGGCGCAGCGCGTGACCTTCAACATCGATACCGCTTCGTTCGATTACGTTTCGCCGACCTATTACTTCGGCTTCAGCGACGAAGCGGAGGCGGAGCTCGACGGGCTGGGAACTAATGCTACGGCGGCGGATGTGGCCCGTCTGGCCCGGCAGTCGATGCCCCGCAGCTTTGCCTACGTTTCGGACATCAAAACGGAGGTGGCCGACCGCATCAACAAACCCATTGCCTGCTACGAAGGCGGGCAGCACCTCACGCCCAACCCCTTTGGCGTGGAACCGACGTACGCCCAGGCCCTGGTGGACGTGCAACGCGACACGGCGATGTACAACCTGTATAAGGAGTGGTTTGCGCGCATCCGCAGTTTGCAGCGCGGGCCCGATCCCTTGCCGCTGATGAACTTTTCTTTCGTTGCCAACCGCAGCGCGCAGTACGGCAGCTGGGGCCTGCTGGAGACGATGGACCAGGATACGGCGCTGATTCCCGCGCCCAAATACCGCGCGGTGCTGGAAGAAATGGCGGGGGATTGTGCGGGGCTGACCTCCAGTTTTGTACGGGATCGTCCGGTGGTCGAACTGCAGTTGTTTCCCAACCCGAGTCGGGGGCGTTTCACGCTGGCGGGCGTGGCGGAGCGGGTGACGGTGCAGGTGTTCAACCTGGCGGGGCAGCGGGTGTGGCGCGGGGAAATCCAGGAGCCGGCAGCTGGAATAGATTTGGGGGATTTACCTGCGGGGCCGTACGTCGTATTGGCGGTAGGGCAGGGGAGCGGCGGGCTTTATCGGGGGAAGGTGGTGGTGTTTTAGGGTGGAGGAGCCGATGGAGTGGAGCATGGAGTTAATTGGAGAGCTTGGCTGGATGGGGGAGTGGGCGGCCAGGAAATTGGGCAGCGTTTAGCAGGGCACTTTTTCGGTTTAATGACCACAATATTCCCCTGGGCGCGGCCGCAGGATGCCGGGCAAGTTGGAGGAGCTGGGGGAAGTTGGCGGCGGACTTCCCTGGCTATTTAATCCGTTGCTGGCACCTGCGGCCGCGCCCAATTGAGGAGGCGCTTCTGGCCCGCATTGTATCCTTCTGGCGGCCACGAACGGACCCCCTGGCCCGCTTTCCGCAGTTGAGCACACCACCGCAAGTTTCGGGGGGCACCTCTTCGCGGCCGCTTTGCCCCCGACGGGAGGTGCCACGGGCAGTCGCTACCCAGTAGCGCGCGCAAGTGTCTGTAAATCAGTATAATGGGTGCGATCATGCGCTCAATGCACGCAGGGGTCGGCTAAAAAAAGTAGGGAAGAATTTGCCCTAGCAGGTAGGTACAGGATGCGTTCGGCAACCCGCCACCGGTAATATTGAGCCTGGCTTGGCGTATGGCCGGGCTCGATCATACAAAATGAAACTGGTTAGCTATGAATGCATTTAACCCACCGAATTTTTTACGCTGCTCCTGGTTTTTAGGGCTTTTGTTAGCGGGGGGCACCCTCGTTGGTCAGCAAGCCACGGTGAGCGGCAAAGTGGCCGGAACGGATGGAACGCCACTCGTGGGGGCAACCGTCCAACAGGAAGACAGCACAACGGGAACCGTGGCGGATTTTGATGGCAACTACACCCTCACCGTGAGCGGCCCCAATCCCGTTTTGGTGGTCTCCTACACGGGGTACGAAACCCGCCGCGAGGCCGTGGCTGGCCGCAATACCATCGATTTTGTCTTAGACGATAACGCCTTGACCCTCGAACAAGTGGTGGTAACGGGCTACGGTTCGCAGAAACGCTCTGACATCACCGGCGCGGTGGCCTCCGTGAGCAGTAAAGACCTGGAGCAGGCGGTGTTCAACACCGTAGACCAGCTCTTGCAGGGCCGCACGGCGGGCGTACTGGTAACCTCCGGCGACGGTGCCCCGGGATCCCCCTCCACCATCCGCATCCGGGGGAACAACTCCCTTTCGGCGGACAACGGCCCGCTGTACGTCGTCGATGGCATTCCCATCACGGGCACGCCTACGTTTAACCCCCAGGACATTGCCAACCTGGAAGTCTTGAAAGACGCCTCAGCCACGGCCATCTACGGATCGCGTGGGGCCAACGGCGTTATTTTGGTTACCACCAAACGTGGTACCGCTGGCAAAACCGTTATTGAACTCGACGCCAATACCACCACTTCGACAGTACTTACCGACATCGAAGTGCTCAATGGGCAGCAGTACGCCGAATACCGCAACGAGGCCAGCCGCCTGGAGGGCCGGCCCGAACCCTTCCCCAACCCCGCCGAATTTGCCGGGCAGGGTTTTGATTGGCAAGACGAAATCATCACCGCCGGGCAGCGGACCAACGTTGGCCTCAATATCTCGGGCGGACAAGACAACGTACGCTTCTTCGTTTCCGGGGATTATTTGTTGGACGACGGCATCGTGCTGGACTCCCGCTTCAGCCGGGGGAACGTCCGCGCGAACGTAGACGTGGATGCTTTTAACGACCGGGTGACTTTCGCGGTAGGCTTCAATGCTTCCCACCGGCAGGGACAAAACGCGGTCTCCAACCTGGGCGGCTTTCCCTCCGCCCTCGGGCCCATCACCAATGCTCTGCTGGCTGAGCCCCTTGTGCCGAGCCTCACCTTCGCCGGCATGACCGCCGAAAACGAACAATTTTACAACCCCTACCTGGAAGTGACGGCCAAAGAAGACCGCAACTTCAACACCGACCTGCTGGGCAACATCAAAATGGACGTGAAATTGACGGACGATTTGACCTTTACCTTCAACGGAGGGGCCAACATCCGGCTGGGACTGCGGGAAACCTTCTTTCCCTCCACCGTGGGGCCGGGCATTTTATCGCGTGGCTCGGCAACTTCCAATTACGGCCGGGGCTATGATCTGACATCGAGCACTTACCTGAACTTCAATAAGACCTTTAACGAACGCCACACCTTTTCGGCAACGGCCGGACTGGAGTACAGCGAATTCAATAATTATTCTTCGAATACCAGCGTCTCCAACTTCGAACTGGAAATTCTGGGCCTCGATAACGTAGGTATCGGTACGGGCCTGAACAACATCGGGACGGGCCGCAGCCTTTCGGTTTTACAGTCGGGGTTCCTGCGGTTGAACTACAGCTACCTCGGCAAATACCTGCTTACGGTGACGGGGCGGGCGGATGGATCTTCGCGCTTTGCGGAGAACGAAAAGTGGGGATACTTCCCTTCGGCGGCCATTGGCTGGCGGGTTTCGGAAGAGAACTTCCTCAAAGGCAGCCAGACGATTTCCAACCTCAAACTACGGGCCTCCCTGGGGGAGACGGGTACGCAGTCCATCGCCCCTTACCAATCGCTGGCGCGCTACGGAACCATCC
Source organism: Neolewinella lacunae (assembly GCF_014349155.1). GTDB lineage: Bacteria > Bacteroidota > Bacteroidia > Chitinophagales > Saprospiraceae > Neolewinella > Neolewinella lacunae. The sequence goes on along the minus strand of NZ_JACSIT010000153.1, from coordinate 159,018 downwards.
AGTACCCCGTGGGGAATAACCCTGCACTGGGCTTCGTACCCAATAGTGTGGAGGCACCCAACCTGCGCTGGGAAACCACGCGGCAACTCAATCTGGGGATAGACCTTGGGCTGTGGAACAACCGCCTGGAATTCATCTTCGATTACTTCGTCAAAACGACGGAAGACCTTTTGGCCAATACGCCCCTGCCTCCGCAGTCGGGCTTCGGCGGGGCGCTGGTGAACTTGGGAAGTATTGAAAACCGGGGCATTGAGCTGGGGGTCAACGCCTTCATCATCAATAGTCCATCTTTTTCCTGGAATACGGGCTTCAATTTTACGACCTACGAAACCACTGTCCTAGAACTTGGTGGCGATGGCGAGGTTTTCGGGCCCGCGATTGCGGCCAATTTTGGCGGCAATGCCCATATCTATCGGGTAGGGGAGGAGTTCGGGCAGTTTTTCGGACTCGTAACTACCGGCCTGATCCAACAGAGTGATCTCGACGCGGCCATGGAGGCTGGCGTGCCGCTGCCTGCTTTCAACAACGACCGCGAACTGGGACACTGGAAGTACGCAGACATCTCCGGCCCCAACGGCGAGCCCGATGGCGTCATCAATAATCTGGACCGGCAGGTGATCGGCAGCCCCAACCCCGATTTCATCCTGGGCTGGAACAACGACTTCACCTACAAGAATTTCTCGCTCAACATCTTCATCCAAGGGACGGTGGGCAACGACGTACTCAACGCCATCCGCCCGGTGCTCAACTCAGGCTTTGCCAACAACGAGTCTTACAAAAACCAGACCCTCGATTGGTACCTCAACCGCTGGACGCCGGAAAATCCGACGAATGACCCCCGCTATCCTTCCATCAACAGTGCATCTGCTCCGGTGGCTGATTTCATGATCGAAGACGGCAGTTATCTGCGCTTGAAAAACGTCTCGCTCCGTTACCGCATTCCTTTCCAGAACCGCGCCATTTCTTCGATCCAGCTCTACGTAACGGGCACTAACCTGATTACCCTGACGGAGTACTCCGGCTTCGATCCCGAGGTGAGTGCGTTGGGTAGTCCGCTGGCACCGGGTGTTGACCTGGGGGTGTACCCCCGGCAACGGGCCTATACTTTTGGTTTGAACGTCGGGTTCTGATGCCCACCCAGCAGCGCAGGCTGGCGCAAGGACGCTGGCTGCTCCGCTTCCTCTTCTCCCAATGGTCATCATTGCAAATAAAAAAAACATGCATTCCAAGTACAAAATAATTCTGTTGCTTTTCGCCTTAGCGGTATTCTCCGCCTGCGAAAGTCTGGAAGAAAAACCCTTCACCTTCATCGGGGTCGATAACATTTACCAGAACGAAGACGACGTTGATAAAGCCCTGCTGGGGATTTACAACACCTTGTTTTTCGCTGGCACCAATGACCTGTGGTATTTCCTTACCCTTTCTGGCCCGTCGGAAAACGTGACGGTCCGCCTCAAGCCCCAGGGGCAGGGGCGGATGTCTTCGGTCAATTTTGACGAAACCACGCCCCACGGCTCATTCTGGGGGGCATTTTACCAGGGCATTAACCGGGCCAATACGGTCATTGAGAACATTCCTCAGGCGGGTCTTGATACCGGCTTGGCCAGTGCCAAGGAAGCCGAGGCACGGTTCATGCGGGCGTTTTACTATTTCCACCTGGTGCGGATGTTTGGCGGGGTTCCCCTGCAACTGGAGTCTACCAAAGACTTTTCCGACGAAGCCGTGAAAAAGCCCCGCGCATCCATTGAGGAAGTGTACGCCGTAATTCTGGACGACCTGAATTATGCGGTGGCCAACCTGCCAACTTCCCGCCCACCCAGCGCCTTCGGGCGTGCCGAGGCCAGCACTGCCAATACGCTGCTCGGCAAAGTTTACCTGCAAATGGCCGGTCTTCCGCTCCAGCAAACGGCCCGCTACGCCGATGCCATCACGACGCTGGAAAAAGTAATTGGTGAATATGCGCTGGAAGATAATTTCTCCGACGTATTTACCATTGCCAACGAGCAAAATGAAGAGCTGATTTTCGTTCGGCCCAACCTGACCAATATTGATGGCAGCGGTACGGTATTGACTTTCTTCGCCGGTGCTCCCAATACGCCATTCGCCTTCAACGGAGGCCAGTACCAGTTTGCTTTTACCGAGGTGCTTTACAACCTCTTTGATTCCACCGATCTGCGCCTTCCGGCCACCTTCCTGTACACGTACACGAATGCCAACGGGCAGGAGGTGACCTACAATTCACCGACGAACCCGGCAGGTTTGCAGTTTGGTGGTCCGCGCCGGCCCAACGGTATCCCCATGGGCAAACTCCGCGACTCCAACAATACGCTGAGCCCCTTTGGCCACGGCAACGACCTGATTCTGCTGCGCTACGCCGATGTGCTGCTCATGCTGGCCGAAGCCCACAACGAGGCGGGCAACGCTGCTGCTGCACTTCCGTACCTCAACCAGATCCGTAACCGTGCCGGCCTGGCCGATGTGACGGAAACCAACCAGGCTGCACTGCGGGACATTATCAAAACGGAACGCAAAAAAGAATTGGCCGGGGAATTTACTGAATACTTCGATCTCCAACGTTGGGGAGACCTGGAGGCCTCAATGGCCATCAACCCCGATGCCATCCAGCTCAACGTAAGCTACTCCCCGAAACTGGAATTACTGCCCATCCCACGCGGTGTACTGGAAACCAATGAGAACCTGGTGCAAAACCCAGGGTACTAGTTGGCCAAGGGCGGCGTAAAGACGCATGATTTTGTAAAACGACTTTAGTACTACTCAGAGGGGGGGCAGGGACGTATTTGTTCTTCCCCCCTTATTTCGAAGCAGTACGCAATGTTTGCTCCATTCCCCGCTATGGGGTAGGAAAGGGGAAGGGCAAATAAATAAGAAAAAATATTTAAGCTCATTTCGAATGGATATCTCTCGCTTAATACTGCCTTTGCTCCTTTTGGCCCTTCTTTGCACCTGCGACCGCGCCCCGCAGAAAAGCCCGGACGATGAAAACACGACGGCGGCGACGGATGCGCGGATGCCGAATTTACTCATCGTACTTTCTGATCAGCATTCCTACGATATGCTGGGGAGCTACGGAAATGACCAGATTATTACGCCAAACCTGGATCGTTTTGCGGCGCAGGGATTGCGCTTTACCCACGCTTTTGCTAATCAGCCCGTATGTACGCCCTACCGCGGGATGATTCTGAGCGGTATGCACCCCCTGAAAAACGGTGCTTTCATTAATGACGCGCCACTCCTGCCGAATAAAACCCAATTACTGGCCCAGATTCTTAAGGAGCGTGGCTACCAAACGGCTTACATTGGCAAATGGCACTTGCTGGGCGGGGAAAGAGACCGGCCCGTTCCCCCGGGTGAATTGCGCTACGGATTCGATAAATTATGGACCAACAACTGCCACGTTGATTTCCGGCCGGGAAAGGCGTTTTTCTGGAATGAACAAGGAGAGAAAGAATACTTTGATAAATGGGAGGTATACGGGCAGACGGATCAGGCGCTCGCCTATTTAGATACGCTCGATTCTTCGCGGCCCTTCGCCCTGGTGGTATCCTGGCATCCTCCCCACGATTGGGGAAAATTTAAAGGCGAGGACGGGGAAATGCACTACCGCTACGATACGATGGAGGAATTAATGGCTATGTATAATCGCGACTCCCTGAAATTGCGGCCCGGCATCGAGCCTACTCCCGACCGGCGCAGGATGTACCACGGATACCTGGCTTCTACTACGGGGGTGGATATTGCTTTTGGGCAACTCATGGATAAATTGCGCGAAAAGGGATTAGAAGAAAATACCCTCACCGTTTTTTCGGCTGACCACGGTGATATGCTGGAGTCCCACGGCGCGGATTTGCCCAAACAGTACGCCCACGATTATTCCAGCCGAATACCGTTTATCATTCGTTTTCCGGGTAAGGTTCCGGCGGACGATAGTACCGGTTTGTTGATGGGTGCCCTCGATATTATGCCCACTTTACTTGGCCTTTTGGGTATTGAAACTGAACAGCAATACGACGGGAAAAACCTGGCAGAAAGTATCCGGGCGCGCACGCAGGATGCAGTGGCGTACGTACCGCTGTGGTTGTACAAACGCGGGGTAGCCCGGAACCACAATTGGCGCGGCGTCGTTACGCGGGATTTCACATTTTCAATGGGCCGTGGGGTGGATTCTATTCCCATCACTAATGTTCTTTTTGACCGTCACAAAGATCCTTACCAGCTCCGTAATCTGTTTTACGACCCGGCCTATGCCGCACAAAAAGAAGAACTCCGGCAGCTGACCTTCAGCTGGATGGCGCAGTACAACGACCAGTTCTGGGGCGCGGACGATTTTATGCACATTCGCCCGCAGGAAACCTGGATGTACAATTACACAAAGAGCCCCTACGAACTTTTTTTGGAGGAGGCCGGAAAGTAGGAACTGTTGCCATGCGCGCCGCAAATACCCGCTGATGGCTGCTAAGCCCCTCGGCTGCCAACCACTAGGCGTAGGCTGTCTAATCTAATGGGTTTAACCCGTGCGCGCTTTAGGGGCCTAGACCGCCTAGGTTGAGACCCTCTGGGTCGATCCAGCTAATCACGGTGCCCCCTGGGTTGAGACCCTCTGGGTCGATCCAGCTAAGTAAATTGGCGTATTCTCCTACGACCCAGAGGGTCTCGACCTATTAAGCGCTTGAGCCACCCCGGTTGGCCAAAGTGAGTACGGCTGCGGCCTGGCTGATTAGACAGCCTACCACTAGGCGGTCAGGACGAACCCCGGGCGCGGTAGGGCAAAAGCCAATGGATCCGCCAACCTGCGGCGGGCGAATAGCGGCCCCGGGGGAGATTTCTGTGGGCTTTGGCTTACTTTAGCCCCCGCTATGTCCCTCTCAGTTGTCCCCTTCACCGGTCCTTCCGCTGCGGAGCACCTGCCCGCCATTGCCCGCCTGCGCATCCGGGTGTTCCGGGAGTTTCCCTACCTCTACGATGGCAATATGGCCTACGAGGAAAAATACCTGCAACACTTTCTGGAAGCGGAAGATGCCATCGTAGTAGTAGCCTTCCACGCCGGCCAAGTGGTGGGCGTCAGCACTGGTTTGCCCCTGGCCGGTGAGCCGGCCACGGTACGCACGCCCTGGGAGCAGACGGGCGAACAAGTATCCGGGATTTACTATTTCAGCGAATCCGTGCTCTTGCCCGAGTTTCGCGGTCAGGGCATCGGGCGACGCTTTTTTACCGAACGCGAAGCCTGGGCCAGCGCCCGGGGCTACGGCCTGGCCACCTTCTGTGCCGTGGTGCGCCCGGAGGATCATCCCCGACGCCCCGACGATTATCAGCCCCTCGACGATTTTTGGCGGCACCGGGGCTTTCAGATGTGCCCGGGCCTGGTGTGCGAAATGCGCTGGCAAGACGTGGGAGAACCCGCCGAGGAAACGAAAGTCCTGCAATTTTGGGCCAAAAATTTGCGCGATTGAATTTTCCCAGTCAGTGGCCCACCGTTTCCTCCAGCAGGTTCTGAAAGGGATCCTTACGGACTTCCTGGGTCGGATCGTAATCCGGGTTCAGAACGGGCCAGTATCGCTCGTCTACGTGCTCCACCAGCCAGGTGTGCAGTTTGCGGAACAGGCGCTGGGTGGTAAGTGTATCCTGGGCTGCAAGGTCGGTTTTTTCGTAGGGGTCCCGGGCCAGATCGTAGAGGTGAAGCCGCCCGTGCCAGTCGAAGATGAGTTTGGCATCGCCCTCCCGGATGGCCGAGTGGGGCGTCAGCGGGAAACCGTCGTAGGGGCTGTTGTAAATTACGTTGAAGGGATAATGCCAGTACCGGGTTGTCTTATGGTAACCGGTGATTACTCCGGCCTGGGGGCGCAGGAAAGGAAGCAGGCTTTGCCCGTCCAGATCTTCCCGGGTAATCACCGCCTGGGCATCGTAGCCAGCAGCGGCCAGGATGGTGGGGAAAATATCCGTATAATCTACTGGCGTATCAATCCACTGGTTGGCCGCAGTTTTCCCTTTCCAGTATAAGATGAGGGGAACCCGGATACCCCCTTCGGTCAGGCAGGCTTTGCCCCCCAGGAACGGTGCGTTGTCGGTTCCGTCCCCCTGGGGCGTAATCTTACGGTCAATACCGCCGTTGTCGGACATGAAAATGACGAGGGTATTGTCCGCCAACCCACTGCTGTCCAGTTGGGCGAGAATTTGGCCAAGGGACCGGTCCAGCCCCCGGATCATGGAAGCGTAAACGGGGTCCTGGTGGCCATTCCAGCCGCGGGTGCTGTGGTCAGTGTAGCGGGATACTTCAGCGGCTTTCCCCTGGTAAGGCGAGTGCACGGCGAAGTGGGATAGATACAGGAAAAAGGGCTTCTCCCCGGGGTGCTCTGCCTGGGTGGACAGGAATTGTAATGCCTGCGCGGTGAGGTCATCCGTGAGATAATCTTGTCCGGTACTGTCGCCGGGGTCGCCGATGGCCCAGGTTTCCTGGGGCATGGCGGGGAAACGGGCTTTGCTGCGGTTGGCCCAGCTTTTGCGCCAATTGTAGTACGCCGATCCGCCGCCATCGAACCAGGCCAGGGGCTCGAATCCCTGGTCGGCCGGCTGGTAACCCCGGGCACCAAAGCCGCCAATGTGCCATTTGCCCAGGAAAACGGAATGGTGCCCGGTAAGGGCTTCGGCGATGCTCAGAACATCCCGGCCAGCGTCGGGCGGAGCACCAGTGGGCAGCGCGGAATTGGAGGTGGCATTGTCCCAGGCCCGCGGAATGTTGATGTCGTCGCGGTGGTCCAGTACATCATGGGCGTAGTAGCCTGCGGGGACGGGCAGGGCTTGGTTGTAATAGGTTTCGCGCAGTGGCATCGCCGTCATGAAACCCAGTCGGGGGGCGTACTTGCCCGTCAGCAAGCCCGCCCGGGTAGGGGAGCACAGTTGCGTAGCGTAGGCCTGGGAAAAGGAAACGCCCCGGGCCATCAGCCGATTCAGGTGCGGCGTCTGGTAAAACATGCGGGAGGTATCGGCTCCGGTAAAGCGGGCGGCGTAGCCCTGGATGTCCATAACGCCTAAGTCGTCAGCCAGAATGAAAACTACGTTGGGCAGCGCACCCTCCTCCGCCCCCTCTCCTACTTGGGAAGTGGAGCAAGCGACCATAGCCAGGGCCAATACCCAGTAAACAAAATGCAGGCGAGAAAGGAACATAGCAGGAAAGGCAACCCGATCATCAAAGCGATTCGCGGTAAATGAAGTGAAAAGGATTTTTGATTTTTTCCACCCGCTTATCCAAAATCATCTCTGCGGCAGTACGGCCCATTTGAGAAAAGTCGGTGGAAATTGTAGTGATGCCCAGCAAGTCTTTCAGCGGGGTTTCGTTGTAGGAGATTACCCCAATGTCCTGGCCCAGGTGCATCTCCGTATCCCGGATTTGTTTGACGAGATTCACCAGGTCGGCCTCAACGATGGTGATGAACAGATCCCCCGCCCGCAGCACCGTGTCTTCGTAGATTTCGTTGATGACCTCAAACTCAATCTTGAATTCCACACAGAAGCGACGAAAGCCGTGCAAAATCCGCTTGGGGTAGGGATATACTGCGTTTTCCGGGTAGCAAAAGATGATTTTCTGGTATTTGCGGATGTGCTCCAAGCCCTCGCGGAGGGCCTGATAAATGTCGGCCTCAAAATCCTGGTATACTTCTGCGTAGTTGCCGCTGAGCTTGATCAGGTTATTATCCATAATCAACAGCTTTTGCTTCGGGATTTCCTCTAAGGCCGCAATTACCGCATCCGTAAAACTGACGTGCCGCAGCCCCGGGGTCGTAAAGTGCGGCATGATGACGTAGTAATCATAGGCCTGGGCGTTTTTGCGGAGGAGGTTCAGAAACAGGGTCTCATCGCAGTGGTAGACGTGCAGGTCGGTATGGGAATTTCCCTTAATGGTGTCGATGAAAGAATTGTAAGTCTGCATCTTGTAGCTGCTCAACTTATTGAGCAGGAAAAGGATGTTGACCTTGGAGATCAGCTTGGTCCGCGTAATGTAAAAGCCTTTTCCTTTGACGGAGGTGATGATCTTGCGGTCCTTGAGGATGTTGTAGGCTTTCTCTACCGTATCCCGGGATAAGTAAAACTCTTCGCTCAGGGCGTTGATGGAAGGGATTTTCTGATCGATTTTCAGTTTCCCATTGGAAATGTTTTCGATGATGGACTCGACAACTTGCCGGTATTTGGGCACCCGGGAGTCTTCGTTGATGGTGATGTGCTTGAGAATGTCCATGCTGGGATTGCGGCTCATATTGACCTGGGTCAGGGGGGCAGAAAAGACCCGGGAGTACGTGATCGACTGGTTCAACTATACACTAAGGACGTTGCAGCGAAACAGCCTCCCGCACCGTCGTGCCAAAATTGGGCACTGGCAGCGCATTGGGCATCCTGTACTTTCGGGTAGGAACGGCGTTGCCCCACGCCGCAGGGGGCGTCAGGCCAATAAATGACGTACCTAACTAGGGTAAGGTCAGCCTCCGCGTCAAGGTTCGGTGTGCAATCATGCCCGGTGGGGGGATACTTGCCACGGCGCGCCACAACTGGCCTCCCCCCTTCCCGTGCCAGGCCAGTCCGGCGCAGGAAAAGAGCCAGCTATCCTTGTCCTCCTTCCGTACCTTAGCCTCAGTTCCAGTCGCCTTCCCCCGCTCCCCGAAGACCCCACTTTTCACCTGCGGCCGCGCCCCACATCTCCCAGCCTCTACGGAAAATTCTGCCTGACTGCCCCAGCGCGCAGCCTGCGGCGCGGGCGATAAAGTTCTCTTCCACCGGACAGTACAGGACGCCGCCACTTTCCAGCACCGCTACTTTAGCCACCGAAAACTTAACGATCAATCCTGCTCATTATGACTACCCCCGTTACCCGCTTCAAGCACGTGGATTACCTATGGGACGAAGCCAAGGCCACCGCCCTCGGCAACGACCAGGTCGCCCTTTTTCTCTACCGTTCCAATATCCTTGGGGCGGATTTGCGCATTACCAACTACGGCGGCGGCAACACCAGTTGCAAGACCACCGAGCAGGATCCGCTGACCGGCGCGGAGGTGGAAGTAATGTGGGTGAAGGGCTCGGGCGGAGACATCGGCACCCTCACCCGTGCTGGTATTGCCGGCCTTTACACTGGTCGGCTCCGCGATCTGAAAAAAGTCTACGGCGGCCTGGCCGATGAAGACCGCATGGTGGGCCTTTTTAACCATTGTATATACGACCTGGATTCCAAGGCTCCTTCGATTGATACCCCCTTGCACGGCCTGCTGCCCTTTAAGCACATCGATCACCTCCACCCCGATGCCCTCATCGCGGTGGCGGCCGCCAAAGACAGCCAACGCATTACCCACGAAATCTGGGGCGACACCATGGGCTGGGTCCCCTGGCAGCGGCCGGGCTTCGACCTCGGCCTGCAGCTCGAAAAATGCCTGGCCGAAAACCCCGGCATCCGCGGCATCGTCCTGGGCAGCCATGGCCTCTTTACCTGGGGCGATACCTCCTACGAATGTTACCTCAACAGCCTGGAGGTAATTGAGATGGCCTCCGAATACATTGCCCAGCGCGTAAAAAAACAGGGAGAGCGTGTATTTGGCGGCCAGAAAGTTGCCAGCCTCCCCGCCACCGCCCGCCTGGAACGCGCCGCCCGCCTCATGCCCCTGTTACGCGGCCTGGCTAGCTCCGAAGCCCGGCAGGTCGGCCACTTTACCGATACCGATACGGTGTTGCAATTCATCAACAGCCACGATCTGGCCCGGCTTGCCCCCCTGGGTACCTCCTGCCCCGATCACTTCCTGCGTACCAAAATTCAGCCCCTCGTACTGGAGTTGGACCCCGGGGAAGACCTGAGCGACACCCCTGCAGTGCTGGAAAAACTCCGCCCCGCCTTCGCCAACTACCGCGCTGAATACCAGGCCTACTACGACGCCCACAAGCGGCCCAACAGCCCGGCCGTGCGCGACCCCAACCCGGTCATCATTATCTACCCCGGGGTAGGCATGTTCAGTTTTGCCAAAGACAAGCAGACCACGCGCGTAGCCAGCGAATTTTACATCAATGCCATTAACGTGATGCGGGGCGCGGAAGCCATCACGGAATACACCAGCCTGCCCCGGCAGGAGGCTTTCGACATCGAATACTGGCTCCTCGAAGAGGCCAAGTTGCAGCGCATGCCAAAGGAAAAACCACTCTCCCGCAAGGTCGCTTTCGTCACCGGCGCGGGCGGCGGCATCGGTAAGGCCATCGCCGATAAACTGGTGGAAGAAGGTGCCGTCGTGGTCTTATCCGACATCGCCGAAGAGCGCTTGCAGGAAGCCAACGCCACTTATAAAAAGGACCAGTCCACCTACGCCGTGTGCGACGTCACCAACGCGGAATCCATCGCCGCGGCGCTGGCCAAAGCCTGCCTTGCATTCGGAGGGGTGGATATTGTCGTCCACAGCGCCGGCCTGGCCATTTCCAAGCCGCTCGAAGAGCACTCAGAGCGCGACTGGGACCTCCTCCAGAATGTCCTCGTAAAAGGGCAGTTCGCGCTCGCCCAGCAGAGTGTTGCCATCATGCGCGCGCAGGGGAAAGGCGGAGATTTTATCTCCATCGCCAGCAAAAACGGCCTGGTTTCCGGGCCCAACAATGTAGGCTACGGCACGGCCAAAGCCGCCCAGCAGCACATGGCCCGCCTGCTGGCCGCTGAGCTGGGCCCCGACGGCATCCGCGTCAACACCGTCAACCCCGACGGCGTCATCATCGGCTCCAAAATCTGGGAGGGTGCCTGGGCCGAGGGCCGCGCCAAAGCCTACGGCATCAACGTCGAAGACCTGCCCGCGCACTACGCCAAACGCAACCTGCTCAACGAAATCATCCGGCCTGAGGACATCGCCGATGGCGTGTTCGCCTGCGTGGCCGTGCTGACCAAAACCACCGGAAACATCATCAACGTAGACGGTGGGATGGCCAACGCCTTCGTTCGATAAGACCATTTTTTGTAACGTTAGGGCCCGGTTTTGCCGGGCATATTTTTTCGGGCGCGGCCGCAGGTGCCCGGGAAAGGACTAAGCAGCAGAGTAAGTCCTTCCCCTCCGTGCGGCGGACCGTGGGCGCCCCACGGCAAATACCCCCCCGGTTTTTATCTCCGGCCGCTGCCGTTTCCGGAGAACAAATTTTAGCGACCATGCAATTGAATAAAGACCAAATTCATACCAGCAACCAGGCGGGCCTGAGCCGCCACGCCGCCCGTTTTGACTTCCTGGCCGCCCAACTGGGGGAAGACGGGACGGACGTGGAGGGCATCGTCAAGGCCCTGGCCGATTTCCAGGTTGCTATCCCCAGTTGGGCCCTGGGGGCGGGTGGCACCCGCTTCGGGCGCTTTTCCTTTCACGGCGAGCCCGCCAACCTGGAGCAGAAGATGGCCGACGTTGGAATCCTCCATGCCCTCACCCAAACGGCTGGCGCCATCTCGCTGCACATTCCCTGGGATATTCCCACTGACTATGCTTCCATCCGCCAACTTGCCCAGGCCCACGGGCTGGTCTTCGACGCCGTCAATTCCAACACTTTTCAAGACCAGGCAGGTCAGGACCTCAGCTACCGGCACGGTTCATTGTGCAGTACGGATGAAGCTGCCCGCGCCCAGGCCATCGCCCACAACCTCGAGGTAGTCCGCATCGGTGATCAGCTCGGATCCAAAAGCCTGACCGTCTGGTTGGCCGACGGTACCAGCTTCCCGGGCCAGCGGAGCTTCCAGCGGGCCCTCCAGAATACGGAAGACAGCCTACGGCAGATCTACGCCGGAATGCCAAAGGATTGGTCGCTCTTCATCGAGTACAAACCTTACGAGCCCAACTTTTACAGCACCGTCATCCAGGACTGGGGAACGTCCTTTATGCTGGCCAACGCCTGCGGAGAACGGGCCTATACGCTCGTTGACCTGGGCCACCACCTCCCCAATTGCAATATCGAACAGATCGTCTCCACGCTCATGCTCAAAGGGAAACTCGGCGGTTTTCACTTCAACGACAGCAAGTACGGAGACGACGATCTTACAGTGGGGAGCATTAAACCCTACGCCCTTTTCCTGATCTTCAACGAACTGGTGTACGGCATGCGCAACAACCCCCAAAACCCTTACCCCGCCTGGATGATCGACGCCAGCCACAACGTCAAAGACCCCCTGGAAGACCTCATCCAAAGCCTCGAAGCCATCCAGGAAGCTTACGCGAAGGCTTTGCTGGTAGACCAGGCCGCGCTGGCCGCCGCCCAAGACGCCCACGACGTCGTTCTGTGTCAGGAAATCCTCCAGGGCGCTTACCGTACCGACGTCCGGCCCCTGGTCCAACGGGCGCGCCTGCAGCTGGGTGGGGCGCTCGATCCCCTGGCGGCCTACCGGAGTCTCGGCATCCGCCAGGGCTTGGTGGCCGCGCGTGGTAAACACAGCGTGGCCTCAGGCTTGTAGCTGCCGCCAGTTCCCGGCCTTCCGGCACTTTTCCCTTATTCCTCCCCCAGGTTCCATGCCATGCAAAAAGTTACCGCCGTATTCGACATCGGAAAGACCAACAAGAAATTTTTCCTTTTCGACCGCTACTTCCGCGAAGTCCACCGGGAGTACGTCAGTTTTCCGGAGATCGTCGATGAAGATGGCTACCCCACCGAAGACCTGCCCGCCCTGCAAAGTTGGCTGCGCGAAGTTTTTCACCGCATTCTGGAGGCGGAGGCCTATGACGTGCGCGCCATCAACTTTTCCAGCTACGGGGCCAGCCTGGTGTACCTGGATGATGAAGGCAAAGTCCTGACGCCCCTTTACAATTACCACAAGCCGCTCGACCCGGCGCTGATTGCCGATTTTTACGCGAAGTACGGGCCGGAGGAGTCTTTTGCCGTGGCAACCGGGTCCACCAACGCCGGCCGGCTCAATGCGGGTATGCAACTCTACTGGCTCAAATACGCCCGGCCCGAAGTTTTCGCGCGCCTGCGTTATGCGCTGCACCTGCCGCAGTACCTCAGCTACGTTTTTACCGGCATACCCCTCAGTGAATACACCAGCATTGGTTGCCATACTGCGCTGTGGGACTATGCAGCAAAAGACTACCACCGCTGGGTCTACGCCGAAGGCCTGCACCGCGTCCTCCCCGCCATTGTATCGACGGAAACGAGCATCAACATGAACTACAACGGTCGGCGGATAAAAATCGGGGTAGGCATTCACGATAGCTCAGCGGCCCTCTTACCCTACATTCGCAGTGAACGGAAACCCTTTGTTTTGGTCTCCACCGGTACCTGGAGCGTCGCCCTCAATCCTTTCACTAAACGGCCATTGACTCCGGAAGACCTGGCCAATGGCTGCATCAATTACCTGCGCATCAATGGCAAGCCCGTTAAAGCTGCCCGCCTTTTTCTCGGGCAGGAATACAAGCTGCAAACGGGCCTGTTGGCTAAGCACTACGGGGTCGCGGATGACTTCCACAAAAGCATCCGCTTCGATTTCGGCATATACCAGCGGCTGATGAAGGACTTCCGCCGGCGCTTTCACTTCCGGGAGATTACCGGGTACGAGGGGCCCGGGATGACCAACCTGGCTGGCCTGACTTATCCGGAGGCCTACCACCAGTTGATGATGGAGTTGCTGGACCTTCAGGCGCAAAGCATCCGGAGTGCGCTGGGGGGTACGCCTGCGGTGAAGTTGTTCATCGACGGTGGATTCAGTGACAACGACGTTTACGTCAAGCTGCTCTCCCATCACTTCCGTGATTTGGATTTGCGCACTACCGATGCGTCTCTGGGTTCGGCCCTGGGGGCGGCCCTTTGTATTGCTGATACCAGGTTGAATTCCAAATTCCTGAAGCAAACTTATGGACTGCGTAAGCACAAGCCCTTCATCGTCGGGGAGCTGGACCGGCAATCGGGCTGACAATTCGCGGCGCTTCCCGGCGGCCTGACTGAGCGCCGGGGTGGGTTTGTGTTGGCGGGGCAGGTACCCGTATTTTCGTCCCCCTTCTCCAAAAAAATTGTCTTTCGCCATGCTGACTGATTTTAATAGCCAATATCCTTCCGTTGAAGACCTGCGCGAGCGCGCCCGGCGGCGGATTCCCCGTTTTGCGTTTGAGTATCTCGATGGCGGGTGCAACGAAGACATCAACCTGCACCGCAACACCGCCGACTTGCGCGAAGTACAGCTCATACCCCATTACCTGCGAAACTTCAACGGGGCGGATTTAAAGACCACGCTTTTCGGGGTGGAATACGCTGCGCCGGTGGGCATTTCCCCGATTGGATTGCAAGGACTGGTCTGGCCCAATGCCACTGAAATCCTGGCCCGCGCCTCCGTGCGCCACAACATCCCCTTCTGCCTGAGTACCGTGGCTACGGGGGATATTGAGACCGTTGGCAAAATCACCGATGGCAAAGCGTGGTTTCAGCTCTACCACCCGACGGATAATGCGCTGACGGACGACCTGCTCAAGCGGGCCCACAACGCCGGCGTTCCGGTACTGGTGCTGCTGTGCGACGTACCCTCCTTTGGCTTCCGGCCCCGCGACATTCGCAATGGCCTGGCCATGCCGCCGAAAATGTCGGTACGCAATTTTGTGCAGATTTTTGGTCGGCCCAACTGGGCATTGCGGACCCTGGCGAACGGACAACCGGAGTTCGCCAACCTCAAGCCCTATATGCCTAAGGGACTCGATATGCAGCAGCTGGGCAAGTTTATGGACCAGACCTTCAGCGGCCGCATGAACGCCGAAAAGGTGGAACGCATCCGGGAACGCTGGAAGGGCAAAATCGTGCTGAAAGGCGTGGCCAACGTAGCGGATGCGGCCGAGGCCGTTCGTCTGGGCCTGGATGGCATCATCGTGAGCAACCACGGTGGCCGCCAGCTCGACGCCGGAGAGGCCAGTATTCACCCCCTGCGCCGCATCGCCCAGCAGTACGGCGAGCAACTGGTGGTGATGCACGACAGTGGCCTGCGGACGGGGCCCGACATCGCCCGGTCCATCGCCAGCGGAGCCGCCTTTACCTGGATGGGCCGGACCTTCATGTACGGCACGGCGGCGCTGGGTGAAGCCGGCGGCAACCATACCATCGCCATGCTCAAGCGGCAACTCCAGCAGGTAATGGAACAACTTTGCTGCGAACGGGTGACGGATTTGCCCCAGCATCTGGTGCGTTGAAAGTTCAGGATGGAAAGGAGAAATACGCGGTTTAATGGACTTCCCTTGCTCCTGGTCCGGGAGCGCGCACCTGCGGCCGCGCCCAGAAAATAATTAAAATCAGTATCGCATCATGCTACAGAATATTCAGGAAGAACAGTATTTGGAGAACCTCGCGGGCGGGGAGTTTGAACGAGAGCCCGTGCCAGCCTCCCGCTGGAAGGGGTGGGGGAGCTTCCTGGGCATGTACGCAGGTGAGCACGCGGCGGGAACAGAATTTATGATCGGGCCCCTTTTTTTGACCGCTGGAGTGAGTGCATTTGACCTCATCATCGGGCTACTGCTGGGGAACCTTTTGGCGGTGCTGAGCTGGCGCTTCCTGACCGCCGAAATTGCGGTGAAAAACCGTCTTACCCTTTATTTTCAGTTGGAAAAAATCAGCGGTAAATCCCTGGTTAAATTCTACAACGTAGCCAATGGCGTGCTCTTTTGTTTTCTGGCCGGTTCCATGATTACGGTATCCGCTACGGCGGTAGGGGTTCCCTTCGGCATGGAAATGCCGGCGCTGGATGATACCCTGCCGAACGGGCCACTTTTTATTGGGATCGTCATTGCCGTGGGGGCGGTTATTGCCCTGATTGCCGCGCGGGGCTACGATACGGTTTCACGGGCGGCTAACTGGATGTCTCCCATCATCGTACTGGCCTTTCTGGCCTGCGGCTTTGTGGCCCTGGGCCAGCTGGGCGTGGGGAGCCTGCGCGATTTCTGGAACATCTGGGGGGAGGGGAGTGCGCCTTTTCCGGGACAGATCAAATACACTTTTTGGCACGTCCTGATTTGGTCCTGGTTTGCCAACGCGGCGATGCACGTGGGCATGTCTGACCTTTCGGTATTCCGCTTCGCAAAGCGGGCGAGTGCGGGGTGGACTACTGCGGCGGGCATGTACGTGGGGCACTATATGGCCTGGATTGCTGCAGCGCTGCTTTACGCCGTTTATCTGCAATCTCCCGAAGCCCAAGCCATCCTGGCCGGAGGCAAGGCCCCCGACGTCGCTCCCGGTCCGCTGGCCTACAACGCCATCGGGTTTTTCGGCATCATCGCGGTGGTGCTGGCGGGCTGGACGACGGCTAACCCGACGATCTACCGCGCCGGACTTGCCTTCCAGACCTTGCTGCCTAAAGTATCTACGTTCTGGGTGACGATTATTGCGGGGACGGTGGCAACGGTGGCTGGTCTTTTCCCGGCCTTCGCAATGAAACTCTTAGGTTTTGTGGCACTGTATGGCTTCATCCTGGCGCCGGTGGGCGCCATCATCGTTTTTGAGCATTTCTTTTACCGGCGGGCGGGGATCCGCAAAAATTACGCGGAGTGGGCGGGTATTAGCTTCAATCCGGCGGTACTGTGGGCGTGGGCCATCAGTTTTGGTTTGTTCTACGCGCTGTCTTGGCAATTTGACGTGTTCCTTTCCTTTTTCACCTTGCCCGCCTGGTTGCTCTGCGGGGTGTTGTATTTGGTGTTTAGTCGGCGGTGGCAAAAGCCGCTTGCTGCGTAGGGGAGGGTGGCTTATTTTGGGGATGGTTAACTTTGCTCATCCAACTTACCCGGGCACCTGCGGCCGCGCCCAAAAAATGGTCGGGCTGAAGCCCAACACCACCATGAAAGAAACCAAACACACCACCATCGATGGCTACATCTCCGAATTTCCGGCGGAAATTGGGGAGCGCTTGACGCAAATCCGCAACACCATCCGCGCCGCCGCACCGGAAGCTAAAGAGGTAATCAGTTACCATATGCCTGCGTTTCGGCAGGGAAAAATTCTGGTCTATTTCGCTGCGCACCAGCGGCACATCGGCTTTTATGCACTGCCGACCGGGAATTTGGCTTTTCAGGAAGAACTGAAAAAATACGTGACCGGAAAAGGTTCCATCCAGTTTCCCTACACTGAACCATTGCCGCTGGATTTGATCCGGGAAATGGTGCTGTTCCGCGTGGCGGAGGTGACGGGAAAGATTTGAAGGGGGGGGAATTACGTGGGTCGCCGTGCTGGCCGACGCCAATTATTGCGGGAAACCAGTAGGGGAGGGCAGTACTCGCTTTGCTACCCCTGGTGCGGTTTGCACCTTGCTGGACGCCCTGCGCCGGGTAAAGGAGGGCGGAGGGAAGGCGCCCTCTTCAAAGATTGAAAAAATATATGTGTACCCGCTTCCGTAGATCAAGAAAGGAATCGGTTACCTTACAGAAGCGCTTTCGTTTTTGCGACGCGGATTGGTCCGTTTTCTACTATTAAGCGAAAGCCACTCGGTAATACATTTTCTCATTCCCCAATTTTTTTCACATGATTGTACGTTTACTTTTTACCCTGTTTTTTGGCGGGCTGGCAGCCACTGCGGTGCTCCAGGCCCAACCCTGCTCGGACGGCTCTGCGCCGGAACTGGTCACCCTGAATATGGCTGGCCGCCAATCTATCGATGGCATTGACGACGGCGATAACCAAACTGGCGTGCTAACTTTCAGCCAGGCGGGCGATATTGTGGCTGTTGAGTTTGCCAATTACAATTTCAACACGGTTGGTGGATCATTTTGTATTGAAGCCCTCTTGCTGGTGGAAAATTCAGCTCTTGAGGGGGTGGTCTTCACTCCTTCACTTCAAAATGATGTGGGGCCCTGCACGGATTTACCATTTGATGAATTCATTGATCTGGTTGCGGAGGACTTGGTCTTCCCTACTAATGCCAGTGGAACTGTATTGTGGCAACTATTCGAGGATTTTGACGACAACCCAAATGCCGCCGACGCCACCTATACCAGTGGAATGGTCACGCTTTACCGCTGCCCCACCGGTCAGACCTTATTGCCCGTAACGCTGCTGGCCTTCACCGCCGAGGCCAAGGAAAAGGACATCCAGCTCGACTGGGCAACCAGCAACGAAGTGGACAATGAAGGCTTTGCCGTAGAGCGGTCCACCGACGGTACGGAATGGCGGCAGGTCGGCTGGGTCACTGGCGCAGGAGAACAGGAAGCTGAGCAGACCTACTCCTTTATGGACCAAAGTGTGATGCCCGGTGCTACCTACTTCTACCGGCTCAAGCAGATGGATTATGACCAGACCTTCACCTATTCCGAAGTCGTCCAGGCCCAACTCCAGCAAGCACTCGTAGACGGCGTGTTTATGGGGCAAGTATTCCCTAACCCCGCCCCCAGTGCCCAAGCCGCCAACCTGGAGATTTTCCTGGAAAACCCGACGCAGGTAGACATCGTAATCACCAACTTCGCCGGGCAGCAACTCCGCAGCCAGCGAATGAACCTCTCCGCCGGCGCGCAGAAACTGGAGCTCAATACCATTGATCTCCCCACGGGGCTCTACCTCGCCAGCTTTAATCTGGCTGGGAAGGCAATTCACCGCAAGTTCGAGGTGCAGCGCTAGTCACACCTGATTAAACAGATTGAGAAAGGGCAACTCTCCAGGCCGGGGGTTGCCCTTTCTTTGCTCCTTATTCCCTTCTTTGGCACCTGCGCCAGCGCCCGATTGGACCCCAAAAGTCGGCAAAAGCCCTACCTTCGCCGAAAATATCCCCATGGCCAAGGAAATCGTCAAAAAGCGCAGCACCATCACCGTTAACGTAGGCCTCAACGCCGAGCAGATGCCGGTGGAACTCCACTGGAAAGCCAGCGATAAGCCCGGGCCCGCCGAGGGTTGTAAGGGCATGTTGCTCTCCCTGTTCAACGAACAGAGCAAGGAAACGATGAAAATTGACCTGTGGACCAAGGAAATGCAGGTGGTGGAGATGGACCGCTTTATGTACCAGACCCTGCGTGGCCTGGCCGAAACCTACTACCGCGCCACTGGCAACCAGGAGTTGGCCAACGACATGCAGCAGTTCGTTTTTTACTTCGGCCAGGCCACCGGCGCCATCCCGAAGCAGTAGGGAATTGGTTGAGCCGCTGCGCGGCGAATGTTTGGTTTAGACCTTCGGTCTTTTTTTGAACCACTAAGGGCACGAAGAGGCACTAAGAGTCACTAAGAGTACCTTACCATATCAAATGCTAGAGATGCTCTGCCGTGAATCCGGCGGTAAGAAAACTTAGTGTTCTAAGTGCGCTCAGTGTTCTTAGTGGTAAAAAAAGGACCGCAGGTCCCCGAAACAGGCCAAGTGTTCTTAGTGGTAAAAAAAGAACCGCAGGTCCCATCCTATCGCTATATTGCCCGCAAATTAGCTTGATACGTGCAAATCAAAGAAAGCAGCAAGGAGTACGACGCGGTGATCGTGGGCTCCGGTGCGGGCGGCGGAATGACCGCAAAAGTATTGGCCGACGCTGGCCTCAACATCGCCATCATTGAGGCGGGGCCCTACTTCGACCCCGCCGACAAAAACATGCGCACGCAGCTGCGCGGCACCTGGGAGAGCCCCCGGCGCGGCGCGGGAACCTTGCGGTCCTTCGGGGATTTTCACGCGGGGTTGAGCGGCTGGCAGATTCCCGGCGAGCCCTACGATACCGTGGGCGACACCGAATTCCAGTGGTGGCGCACCCGTATGCTGGGTGGCCGCACCAACCACTGGGGGCGGATCAGCCTGCGCTTTGGGCCCGACGATTTTCACCGCAAAGACATCGACGGCCTCGGCGAAAACTGGCCGATCCGCTACGAAGACATTGCCCCTTACTACGATAAGGTGGATAAGCTCGTCGGTGTCTTCGGCACCAACGAGAACCTGCCCAACGACCCCGACAGCTTCTTCCTCCCGCCGCCCAAACCCCGCCTGCACGAGTTATACACCACCGAGGCGGGCAAAAAAGTGGGCATTCCCATGATCCCCGGTCGCCTCTCCATGGTCACCAAGAAGATCAACGAAGACCGCGGCGTATGCTTCTACTGCGGGCAGTGCAGCCGGGCCTGCTCGGTGTACGCCGACTTCAGCGCTGGCACCTGCCTAATCTTCCCAGCCATGAAGGGCAAGGGGCAAATCGACCTCTTCACCAACTGCATGGCCCGTGAGGTCATCACCGACGCCAGCGGCAAAGCCACCGCCATCAGCTACATCTCTAAAGATGACCGCCGCGAGTACCAGGTGAAGGGTAAAGTCATCGTCCTGGCCGCCAGCGCCTGCGAAACGGCCCGCCTCCTCTTTAACTCCAAAGCCCCCGGCATGACGGCTGGCCTCGGCAACGGATCCGGTACCCTCGGTCGCTACCTCCACGACAGTACCGGCACCGGCACGAGCGCACTGATTCCTTCCTTGCTCGACCGCGAGCTCTACAACGAAGACGGCGTTGGCGGCATGCACGTCTACGCTCCCTGGTGGGGCAACAACAAAAAACTCGACTTCCCCCGCGGCTACCACCTCGAAGTGTGGGGTGGACTCGGTATGCCCAGCTACGGCTTCGGCGGCCAGCTTACCCGCGTCCAGGAAATGCTGGGCTACAAAGTAGGGGGCTACGGCAACCCCATGCTCAAGGAAGTAAAACAGATGTACGGTGCCGTAGTAGGCATGTCCGGCCGCGGCGAAAGCGTTGCCCTCTACGACAACTACTGCGAGATCAACCCCGGCAAGGTCGACGAATGGGGCATCCCCACGCTCCGTTTCCACTACAAATGGACCGACCACGAACGCCTCCAGGCCAAGCACATGCACGTTTCCATCCGGGAAATCCTCACGGCCATGGGCGGAGAACTTTTTGAGCCCGAAATCCCTAGCTACGAATCCGACCACGGCCTGCTGGCCCCGGGAGCCATCATCCACGAGGTAGGCACTGCCCGCATGCACGATGACCCCAAACAGGGCGTCTGCGACCGCAACAGCCGCCTTCACGAGGTTCCCAACGTCTACGTCACCGACGCCGCCTCGTTTACCTCTCAGGCCGATAAAAACCCGACCTGGACCATCATGGCCCTCGCCTGGCGGGCGGCCGATCACATCCTTTCCGAACGCCAGAAAATGAACATCTGATGGATCGTCGTAAAACGCTCAAAACACTCCTCACCGGTACCCTCGGCGCTACCCTCGTAGCCGGCTGTGATTCCCCGGCCGACCTCAAGACTGCCGACCTCAAAGCCGAACCCCAGGGCTACGGACTGCGGCTACCTCACGAGATTGCCCACGATAAACGCATCGCCAACGAAAGCTTCTTTACCGAAGCCGAGCTCGATACCCTCGGCATCCTGGGAGACATCATCGCCCCCGGCGAACCCGGTGACCCTAAGGCCACCGAAACGGGACTGCGCGAATTCCTGGAATTCATGGCCCTTGACCAGCCCGACCAGCACCAGACCCGTCTGCGCGGTGGTGTCGCCTGGATCAATTCCGAAAGCCAACGCCGCTTTGGCAAACCCTTCGCCGAGATCCTGCCCGCCGAGCAAATCAACATCGTTGACGACATCGCCTATCCCCTCGAAGCCAAGGGTACCCCAATGGAGTTTGGCTCCCGCTTCTTCGAGCACCTGCGCTTCCTGACCCTGACCTGCTACTTCACCTCCAAAGCCGGCATGATGAAAGTCTTAGGCTACCAGGGGAATCAGCCCAACGTTTGGGATGGCGTCCCCCAGGAAGTCCTCGACAAACACGGTCTGGCCTACGACCCGAAGTACCTGCCGCTCTACGTCAACCAGGACCGCCGCGAAGAGATCGCCGCCTGGGACGAAAACAAGAATCTGCTCAACAACGGCTAGGTTGAGACCCTCTGGGTCGATCCAACTTAGGTTGATACCCTCTGGGTCGTTCCAACTTAGGTTGATACCCTCTGGGTCGATCCAGCCTAGGTTGAGAACCTTTGGGTCGATCCAGCTAAGCACCGTGGCGTATTCTCCTAAGCCCAGAGGGTCTCGACCTATTAAGCGCTTGAGCCTCCCCCGGTTGATCTGAGGTTGAGCCCTCCAACGAACGGGCCAAGTGAATACGGTTGCAGCCTAGCTAATTCGACAGTCTACGGCTAGTGGGGCCTGCTTCCACTGCGGATAAAACTTTTCCCAACGGAAAAAAGCGAGCGAAAGGTTAACCAGTTAACACACCGGTAACCTACCTTTGCGCCGGGCAGCATACGGTCAGCTCCTCCTGAATCCCCCCAGGGCGGAAACGCAGCAAGGGTAGGGAGTTGAGCGACCGGTATGCTTGCCTTTTTTTTATGCCCACCCGGCTCGTAATGGCCGCCCGGACCACTGTGCCACGCCGCCCAAATGGCGTGGATTTTCGCTCGCTCCTGCCGCCGCCCTAACCCGCTCCGCCCATGCCGCACTTGCCAAAGATTGCCGGATTCGATGGGGTGCGGGCCCTGGCCGTCTTTTTTGTTCTGGTGGGGCATTCCGGGCTCCCCCAGGCCTGCCTTACGGGCGCTGCGCTCAACTTTTACCTCCTTACCGCCAGCCACGACGTGGGCGTGCGGGTCTTTTTCGTCCTCAGTGGCTACCTGATTGGCCACATTCTTTTGCGGGAGAAGGCGGCTACGGGTACGGTGGCCTTCGGGCGTTTCCTCATGCGTCGGGTGCTGCGCCTGGTGCCGGCCTACCTGCTGTATTTGCTGGTTTTGCTGGTCCTGGTCAGCACCGGTGTGTTTGAGGTACCCGCGCTGGCATTTTTGGCGGCCTTCTTGTACCTCTACAACTATCTGCCCTATGCCTTCGGCTCGGGGTACACCAATCACTTGTGGTCGCTGGCGCTGGAAGAACAATTCTACCTGCTTTACCCCTTGGCCGTGCGGGCCTACACTCCAGCCCGTCTCGCGCGCTGCTTGCTGCTGTTTACCGTGATCGGGCTGGTGCTGGCCAATGCGCTGTACTGGCTGCCGCTGCCCGCCATCGCCTTTACCCACGATGGGGAGGCCTATAACCTGGCCGGTTTTGCCCTGCACGATTTGTTTGACCTGCGGCATTTTTTGCTGCCCGCCGGACTCTACTGCCTGGTGGGCTGCTACGGTGCCCTGCACTTTGAACGCTGGAAGCAGGGCTGGGTGGCGCATCCCGCCTGGCCGCTTTGGGGCTTGGCAGTTTATCTTTTGCCCGCGCTGCTCCCGTTGAATTACGGGCTGGGTCCACTGTTACAAGCCTGCGGCGTCCTCCTCTGGCTGCTCGGCATCCACGCCCGGCAGGGAGCTATTCTGGTGCGCCTGCTGGCCTGGGGCCCGCTGCCTTTTCTGGGCCGCATCAGCTACGGGACTTACCTCTGGCACGGCATTTTTATCACGACCGGGACGGGTACGGTACACTACTGGTGGCAGGGGCCGCCCTGGGGTTTTCTGTTCACCTACCTGGCGGCGGTGGGGAGTTTTTACGCCGTTGAACGGCCTTTCTTACGGCTGAAAGACCGCTATCGGCCGGACTGACTTTGCGCTTGAAAGTCTTTTCCCGGCACCTGCGTCCGCGCAAGATGCCTTGCAACTTTGGGTGATCCCGATGAGCGATAGCGGATCCCGGGACTGTGCCCAATGACTGGCCCCGCCCTCAAAATGCCCGGGGTGGTGTACCTTGCCACCCCTTAAAAAATTGAAAAAATGACGAAAGGAAACATTGACCTTGGTTTACTCCTCCTCCGCCTGTGGTTTGGCCTGGAAATGGCTTTTGCCCACGGCTTGCCGAAGCTCCTGAAGATTTTTGCGGGCGACCTGTCCTTTGCCGACCCCATCGGGGTAGGCGAGCCAGCGAGCCTGATTTTGGCCGTGATTGGCGAATTTGTGGCGGGCATCGCCATTGCACTTGGCTTGTTTACGCGCATTGCCTGCATTCCTTACCTCATCACCATGCTGGTCGCCGCCTTCATCGTCCACGCGGGCGACCCCTGGGGCAAAATGGCGACCCCGCTTATGTACGCCGTGGCCGCCATCGTGCTGCTCCTCACCGGCCCCGGGCGCTATAGCCTCGACCACCGCCTGTTTGTAGCTAAGGCAGGAATCTAGCCTTTCGTTCATCCGGGCGCTGCCGCAGGTGCAAGGAAAGGTGAAACGAGCTGGGATGGTCCGTCTCTTCAGCCTCGCAATACCCGGAGCAACTGCTTCTCCAGTGCCAGGTATTGCTGGTGTAGAAAGCCGGCCGCAGTGGGCTGAAAACGCGGCTGTCGGGCAAAAGCCGCCAGGGCCGCAGGTTTCCGCTCCAGTTCTTCAAGTGCTTCCCGGAGGGCCAGCGGTCGGGCGGGATCGTAAAACAGGATGGCTTCCTGGCGCAGCACCTCGGGTTCGGGGACATTATCCGCTCCCCAGTACACGGGGATGCAGCCGGCGGCGATGGCGTGGAAGACTTTTTCTGTGACGTAGCCCGCAGCGTTGGAGTTTTCCGGGCAAAGATTGTAGCGGTAATTCCGCAGGTGGGCCAGCTTTGCCGCGTTGCCCTCGGCCAGGCCCTTTTCCTGGTTGCAGCGGAAGGCTCCCGGATAATTGACCGGCCCCAGGGTAGCGGCTACATCCCCGATGGCCCCCCGGATGCCGTTGTTGTCGTGCCGGGCCACCAGGCTGGCGAAGCCCGGTCTGGCCGAGACGTCTTCACCCGCCCGCTCGTAGACGCTAAGTTGGCTTTTGAGCCCGGGATAATCGGCAGTGGGATCGAATTGGTCCAGCATCCACAGCGGAAAACGCAGGTAATGGGGATGGTCGAGGTATTCAAAACCAAGGGCCAATTCCACTTCCCCCAGGGCATGGTCGTGGTAAGCGGGGTAATGCGCCAGGTTTTCGCCCGTAAAAAAGACTTTCCGCCGTTCCCGTCCCCAGCCGATGAGTCTCCGCCGACCGAAAACGGAGTAAAAACCGACCTTGCGGCGTCTGGCCAGGGCGGCCAGGGCAGGCCGTTGCAGGAAGCGGTAAAACCAGCTGTGCTCCACGGGACCCAGATCCCAAAAATTGTAGTAGCCCACGCCGTACCGTTGGGCTTGTTGTAGTCCCCTCGCCACCGCCAGGCCGTCTTTAGTCCACTGTTTCGCGGCCCGGATTATTGCTCTCCCCCGTGGTTTCATGGCTGCGGATTGCGCGGTTTGAGCCGTTGCAAGAGGCGGCTGGGTAAGATCTGAGATAGCGTTAAGCGAATAGCCTCACTTCGATGAAAACCAAAGAGTTGGTAAGCCTGGATGAAAACTTTCGGCAGCAATTGTTGCGTCGCCCAGTCAATTCCCGTCAAGCCTTGGGGAAAGCAGGTTTGGAAGGTGGCGGTGGCCCCGGTGAGGTCGAAGGTGGCCTGCACGCGGAGGGCACGGAGCAAGGCCGCCTGGAAATAGGCCGCGTGCTCCTGCCAGTACGCGGGGGCGGTGGCAGCCAGGTGGCTATTGATGGCCCGCAGGAGGGCCACCTCGCGGGCCTTGCCTCCTACCGCATCGTGAAGACTGAGCCGGCCGGGCGTGGGGTGGTGGTGGTAGGTACAGAGGACCTCGGGGATAACCTGCCAGCGGACCCCCGCCCGGAGGAGGGCGAAGCAAAGGGTGGGGTCTTCGTTATCGGGCAGGGACTCTTCCCAGGCGATGCCGCTGGTCAGCACGTGCCGCCGGAAAAGGTTGGCGTGGGTGCAGCCCGCGCGGTAGCCGAAGACCAGCCCTCGCCACGGGTCGGGATGGGGAATATTGTTCAGCGTGCTGCCGTCGGCATAGGCATTGCGGTAGCCGCCGATGATCCATTCGGTCCGGGGCTGGACTAAGGCCAACTGGGCAGACAGTTTCCGGGGGTCGAGCGTGTCGTCGGCGTCCAAAAACTGGACCCACTCACCGGTTGCCAAAGCCAGGCCCCGGTTGCGGGCAGCACTCACTCCTTGCCTTTTGCACTGCGCTACCAGGATGCGCTGTGGATACCGTTGTTGGTAGGAGTGCATGATCGCCAGGGTTCCATCAACCGAGTTGTTGTCCACCAATATCAACTGGGCTACGGGATACTCCTGCGCCAGTACCGAATCGATGGCCCGGGCCAGGAAGGGCGCGGCATTGTAGGCGGGGATGATGACGCTGACGTTCATGGGGCGGACATTTTGCTGTTCCGCCCGGCCCGGTACCGGCCCCAGGTAAAAGTCGCCTTACCCAGGCTGCTGATGACCCCGTTTTGCCAGTAGAAGTTGGGTTTGAACAGGACCCGTGCCAGGTCGTAAGGCACCGACCCCAGCAGGGAGCGGATGATTAGCCCGCCCGCCCGGACCAGCCCCGGCGGCGGGGCAGTGCTTTTTTGCGGGTAAGCACCGTGGGCGTAGGCCATGGCCAGGTGTTGGCGGACCCGGCACTTGCTGGCGGCAACGAGATGCACCATTCGTATTTGGGGGCAGTAGTGGATCGGCTTTCCGCTGGCCCGGATGCGGTCTTGCAATTCATTCTCTTCGCCGTAACCGATGGCGCGGCCGCGCATGCCCAGTTGGGTGTCAAAACCTCCCAACTCCCGCAACAGGGACGTGCGAAAAGCCATAATACCGCCCAAGAGGTATTCTTCCGGGCCCAGGACGCTAAGCTTGGTTGCCGCACTGGGACAAACCTCGCCGGAATAGTAATGGTACACCCACCGGGGCGGCGCTTCCCGGAAGTAATGCCCGAATTTGCCACCCACCGCAGAAATACCGGGCCGGGAAACAACGTCGCGGAAAGCTGCCAGCATATCCGGGGCAGGAATGCCATCATCATCGAGGTAAAAAACCCATTCGGTGGTGACTTCCCGCCAGCCGCGGTTACGGGCGTGACTCAGGCCAGTCTGGGGTTCCCGTACGTAACTGGCCCCAAACTCCGCCACTACTGCTGCACACGCCGCCTCCCCCGCATTGTCCACGACCAGAACCCTGAAGTAGTCTGTCGCCACGGTCTGTTCCCGGAGCCCCCGAAGACACTGCCGCAGCAGGTCCGGGCGCTGGTAGGTACAAATGACGACGGTGACTTCCGGCTTAAACATGGGTTAGGGCCGCCTTTGGCAATGGCGGCTGGGCTCACCGCAGAATGACGACTTTCCCCAGTTTATTGGCGAAGAATCGGTCGGTGCCCGTATCGTGGTGCTCCAGCTCGGTTCCGTCCTGATCGCCGATGATGACCCGGTAGAGATAAACGCCGTTGGCGAGCAGGTCGCCGTATTCGTCCGTTCCGTCCCACCGGAAGTTGGTGCGGTGGGTGCCGATTTTAATGTCTTCGACGGCCATCAGGTCGATGTCGCGCACCACCCGGCCAGCAACGGTCATGATCTGGATGCGGAATACCTCCGGCGGGGCATTGCCCGTCAGGGTATACACGAACTGGGTCTGGGTAGTGAAAGGATTGGGGTAAGTCAGCACATTGGCCACGCGGCGGGCGTTGATCACCTCAAAGGTTTTGCGGTACTCCAGCCGGCCGGCTGCGTTGCCGTTGCGGTCGGTGCCGCTGATCGTCAGGGTGTAGATGCCGTCCTCCGTCAGGGTCGGCCGGAAAAAGACCTCCGCCAGGTTAGCTTCGGTGGTGGCCGGGCGGAACTCAACGCGCGGGTCGGCAAAACTGATGCGTTCCCGGACACCCGCCGGGGAAATCAGGGCCAGGGTATAGGCGCTCGTGTCGTTCAACAGCAGGTAGCGATTGTTGTCCTGTAATTGGATCAGGATCTCCGGTTCACTGCTCACCAGTTCTCCTTCGACGATGCGCCGCCCGTCGAAAAAGAGTTGCAGTTCGGGGGCGATGACGTCACGACCCAGCCGAAGGGAACCGTTCAGGTTGTTGTTGAAAACGATGTCTTCCGGCTGATCCTGCCGGGGGTTCAGTACGACCTGCCAGCGAAGTTGCCCGTTTTCGTTGGTCGTGGGCAGGTTGAAGCTTACTTCACCACGTCCGTTGCCCGGCAGAGGCGCGCGCCGGGCCTGAAAAGTACGTTCGTTGTTGCTGACGTCCAACACGCTGAGTTCCACCAACAAGCTATCGAGTGGAGTGGGGGATACGTTCTCGTACCCGAGCGTGAGCTGGAATTCCTGGCCCTGTTCCAGCGAATCGGCAGCGCTAAAGGCAATGGCCGGACTGATGGCCACATCTCCCGGACGGAGGTATTCAAAATACACTTGTTTGACGGTGCCCACCGTGCGTTGGGCGCGGTCGTAGAAGAACACCTGCATACGCAAGTAAGGATACTGGCTCGGGATGATGCCGTTCAGGTTGTGCACAACGCGGCGGCTGGCGGGAACCTGAAGGTTGGTTTCTTCCAGTACCTGCTCCCGGAAATCCGGCGCAATGCCGATGAGTTGAACCCGGATGCTATCGGCATCCGTCAGGCTGGTGTTGGCCAGTTCCAGGCTGACTTCGTCCCAGTTCTGGGACGGTCCGACGGGTGGCGTCGACCAATCGCCTTCCTGCCAGTTGGAGAGGATGCCGACTTGCATGGTGATCTCCCCGTCCTGGCTCAGGGCGATCTCCTCACCCAGGGCCCCCACGTTTTTCTGGTAGGCAAAGCAGTAGGGTACGGCCCCGAGATTGGTCAGGCCGCGGATCCTGGTGGCCCCCTGGGCCTCGAAGAGCTGGAAGAGGCTGGTTCCCAGTTCCACGGAATCCTGCAGCCAGCCTTCGTTGTAGTATTCAATGTCGGTCCCCCGCTGGGCGGAGAACACCAGGACGTTTTTGCCAGGTTCGATGCCGTCGGTGAGAAAGTCCATCAACCCCTGCCGACCTTCCCGGGAGCGGGTATCGAAGGCCCAGTATTCCGTCGCCTGTGGCGGGGTACCGTACAGGCCGCCCGGGTTGTCGAGCCAGTCGTTAAAGTCCGTGCTGTCAATGACGATGAGTTGAAGGCCAGCCCTGACGACCCAGGCCCAGGGATTGGGTTCGGAGAAGCGCAGACCGTTAACTTCCAGCCGGGGCAGGGTATTGCTGCGGTAGACGGCGTTGGTAATTTTGACGTCCTGTACCGTACGGGCAAAGCGCCAGCCTTCCACCGTTGGGTTGCCACGGACGTTGTTGAATTTCCCGTCAATCGTTTGCCCGGCGTCGGCCATGGCCCAACCGACCTTGTGGGGGAACTGCCCGGCCAACCAGGTAAAGGAGCTTTCGCTCCAGATGAACCCCGCGCCTTGGGTAGTGGTGGAGTCGGGGCTCACCCGCCAGTAGTAAGTCGTACTATCCACGGGGGTAAAGCCGGGCTGGAAGCGCAGCACACCGCCGCGGCTGTTGATTTTTTCGGACACCAGGGGATTGGCGAAGTCGCGGCGCGTAGCCACCTCAAAGACGTAGTCGCGCTCGGGGGCCAGGGCATTGGTGCTGGAAGCCACCAGGGTAATGGGGCCGCCAATGACGGCGTAGGGTGGGGGATAGGCAACGCGGGCGGAATTGGCGATGATGGTGAAGGGGACGCCCGGCTGGCTGTTGCCCACCAGTTCGTTGTTGCTTTCGGCGGCGGGGCTGGGCAGTTCGGCCAGTTCGTTGTCGGCGTCGACCGTGACCAGCAGGCGGTTTTGCCCCACGGCGTCGAGGCCCAGGTTGGGCAGTGCCACGGTAAGGGTTTCGGCAAATGCGGGGCGGAGCATGCGCACCGTCTTCAGGGGGCGCACTTCGCCACTGGGCAGTTGCTGGCGGAAGCGCAGGTTGATGCTGTCGGCCCCGGTTTGGGTGCCGATGTTTACGATGCGCAGGCTCACGGAAAATGCCGCGTCCTGGGCGGGCACCACTTCGGGAGTGAAGCGGATGGAAGCTACGTCGGGCAAAACGTCGGGCCCGGGCCGGGGGTGCATCCGGTAGGCGGGGTCTCCACTGAGGGTGAATTGCTCAGTGAGGATCGCCATCGAACCGTCGCGGGTATCCCTGAAGTGGGCGATGTTGGCCCGCATGGCGTCGCCAATGCCTTGGCCGTAGTATTCCGTGCCCATCAGGGTGTAGAGGTTCTGGCCCCAGGTACTCAGGGAACTGATGTAGCCCACGCCCTTGGAAGCGGCAAAGGCAATGGCTCCTTTATCGCGTAAAAACAGGAAGCGTTCGGAAATACTGCGCGCTTCGGTAAAGGCATCGCCGCTGTAGCAACCGAAACTGAGCATGTAGGGGTAGCGGCCGGCGTTGGCGTAGTTTTCGGGGTCGTCAATGCTGAAGTCGAAGCCTTGGCTACTGGAGTGGCCGTAAAAAGTGATCAGGGCCAGGCCGCGGTTGATACGGGAGAAAATTTCGTCCTGGCGGCTGTCTTCGATGGGTTCGCTGCTGGTCTTAAAAAACGAGGTTACGTTGCCGCCAAAGGAAGAATTCACCATCTTACTGCCGATGGTGGAGAGGTTGGCGCGGATGGTGGCTTGTTCCCAGGCCGTGATGCCGCCGCCGAGGTGCATGATCTGCTTCATCCATTCCCGGTCTTCGAGGGTCTGGCCGCCGAGGTTAATCTGCTCTTCCACTTCGCGCAGTTTTTTGACGTAGATGGCGATCTCTCCGTCGGAGACCGCAGCGAGGCGGCCGGTGGAAAGGGTTGGGACCACATCGCCCAAATCCGCCGAAAGGAGATTATCGGAAGCGGGCCAGCCGAAGGACGGCAGGAAGAAGGTGGGGCTGGCCGTAGCGAGTTGCTGCGGGGTACGCAGGTTGTCGTATTCCCGGCCTTTGCCAATGAGGAAGAGGTACTGCAGGCCGGGGTGATCGCGGCGGGCGGCGGCCAGAAAGTTGCGGATGGCCATCGGGTGGCGGCCAATGCCGTAGCCAAATTCTTCGTACAGGTCTTCTACTTCGGCCACGTGAACGCGGTAGCCTCCGCCGGCGGAAGAGGCGCGGTAGGCGGCCAGTTCGGCGATGGCCGGACCGTTGAGCCGTCGGCTGGTGAGGATCAGGTAATTGGTCTGGCTGCCTGCGGGCAGGGCCGTCTGGAAACGGTAGGGGCTAGTGGCGGCCGTGCGGTAGGCGTTGCCCACCACCAGGTCGTAACGGCGCTCGTCACTGGTGGGCAAGACGAGGAAAGTGCCCTGGGCATCGGCGGTGCTGACCCGGGCGTCCACTGCTGAATAGACCTTTCCGGCACCTGCGGCCGCGCCCAAAACAACCCTGCGCGGGACGGTTGCGGCGGGAAGAAGAAAATGCGTGAGGGCCGCATCGTAGGCCGGCGTGGCGGGATAGCGCACCCGCAACCAGGCCAGGTTGGGCTTGTCCTGCGGGCCACTGCGCCCGGTAAGGGTCAAATTCGTTGCGGTACCCGCTGGCGTGAAGGCCAACTGCCGTTGGAAGACGCCGAAGCCGAAACCGCTGACGTTGTCCAAGACGGCCCCGTCGGCGCTGATTTCCACCTCGTGGCGCGAAAAACCGACCCCAAAACGGAGGTCGAGTAGCGCCGGGCCCCCATTAGCGGCGGGCAAGGTCAACTGGGCACTGCTTTCCACCGAACCGTTGGAAGAGAGCAAATCGTTGCTGCTCCGGCTGCCGAAGCCTTCGGCGACGTCGTAGTGGGAATAGTAAATGCTGGATCGGCTCTGCCGGTAATATTCCTTGCTCTGGAAATCGCTGAACACCCGTTCCGTTTCCCGGGTGATTTCGGTGGTGGGCACCGCATTTTCGGCGGCCGTCTCCTGGTAAAAGGGGCCACCCAGTCCTTCCGAAAGCGCCAGGTAATAAACCGCCGTATCGGAGTACATGCTGTAGCGGTCGTTGAGCTGCATGGTCGCTGGATCGGTGAACAGGAAACGGTCCATTTCCCCCCGGTTTTTGCGGCCGACGAAGACGATGCCATCCGCGTTTACCTCAATGGGTACGGCTTCACCACCGTTCCAGAGTTGCCAGCGGTCGGCATTTTCCGGGCTGAAAGACATTCCCGCTTCGGCAAGTTGTGCGCCGGAAATGCGGTACACGCCGTCGTCAGCCACCAGGACGCGGAGGTAATTTTGGTCGTAAGTAATCCATTCGTTGCCGTAGCGGACGGTAGCACCGGAGCCGGGCATCTGGGCCAGGCAAAAAAACGAAACAGCAACGAGCAAAAGGGTGGAAACGGCGCGGAACATGGTGTGGGATGTTTACGGGGCACTGCGGTGGCGGGTAGTGGAACCAAGGGGCCACCCTACAAAGATAGTGCCCTTGGGGCGGAACGCGGGGTCAACCAAGGAGATTGTCTGCCACCCTACTCGCCCTCCAGGTGTAGCTGCCCGCTGAGGTACGTGACGGCCTGGCCGGTGAGCCTGACTTTTTTGCCGTGCAGGGAGCAAGTCAGTTCGCCGCCCCGCTGGGATACCTGCCGGGCCGTGAGGGTGTTCTTGCCGAGTCGCGCTGCCCAGAAGGGCGTAAGCAGGGTGTGGGCCGAGCCGGTTACCGGGTCTTCATTGATGCCGTAGGCGGGGAAAAAGCCGCGGGAAACAAAATCGTGCTCTTTGCCCGGTGCCGTCAGCAGCAAGCCCCGGTACTTTTTCAGGGCGGCCAGGCGGGCGAAGTCGGGGCGGCAGCGCTCGACCGCTTTCTGGTTTTTGAGTACTACGATGAGGTCGTCGGTACCCCGCCACACTTCCTCCGCTTTTTGGCCGCGCAGGATGTCCTTGAGGCCTTTGGGGTGGCGGGCTTTCTCGGGCTGGTCGGCCGCAAATTCCATGGTGAAACTGCCGGGGCCCTGGGGGGTGACGACAATGGTGCCCGCTTTGCGCGTACGGAAGCGCATTTTTTCCGTGCCCCCACCGCTGGCCTGGTGCATCACGTGGGCCGCCGCCAGGGTAGCGTGGCCACACAAGCGGACCTCCATGACGGGGGTAAACCAGCGGATGTCGAAGCGGCCGGGCCCCTTTACCACGACGAAGGCCGTCTCCGATAGGTTGTTCTCACTGGCAATGGACTGCATCAGCGCCTCCGAAGGGAAAGCAGGCACCGGAACCACGGCAGCGGGGTTGCCCCCAAAGAGTTTACTGGTAAAGGCATCTACTTGGTACAGGGGAAGATTGTGCATGAATATTTTTATTGATATGGGGTGTATTGGTCCGTAAACAGGCAGAAAATGGCCTCAAATGTAGTTTCTGGAAATCGGACGGGGTTATTATCGGTGACCAAAATCCCGGCCTCCCGTCCAACCCTTCAATTGCGGATGCATGGTGCACCACCCAGACACTTTGACGTGGCTATCTAACTTTACACTAACTTATTGATAATGAACTACCTTAACGATACTGCCGACCATTTGTTTCTCCGCGAAGGGACGACCTACATTAAGATTCCCCTCTCCGAAATCGAATTCATCGAGGCCGATGGAAACTACGCCTACCTCCAGACCAGCGATAAGCGCTTTGCCGTAAAACGTTCCCTCGCCGCGATTGCCGAGGAGCTCTCAGCCCCCTGCTTCGTGCGCGCCAGCCGCGGGGTACTCATCAATTTTGATCAGGTATCCAAGGTCAGCTTTGCCACCGGAAACATCCAGATCGGCAAGCACCAGATAAAAATGGGCAAGGCCTACCACAACGACATCAAAAGCCGTATGCCTCGCCTCTAGGACCGGGTGCGTTGCGCTCCCGGGGTTGGGTAATTGCCCGGTTTAGCGGTCCAGCCCCCGGGAGAAGCACGGCCGGATAGGTTTAATTCTACCGCGCCTGAACCTTTTGCCCTGCCCGGGGCATTTCCCAAGGGTGAAATTCATTATACTTGACATTGAGGCCACGTGCTGGGAGGGAAAGCCGCCTGGCATGGTACAGGAAACCATTGAAATCGGGGCCTGCGCCGTCGACCAGTACGGTCGCGTTGGCGGCCGTTTCAACCGCCTGATCAAGCCTGTCCTCCACCCGCAGCTTAGCCTTTTTTGCCGGCAACTGACCAAAATCGAGCAGCCCGAAATCAACCGGGCCCAGGACTTTTCCCGCGTCATCCGCGAGTTTCAGGACTGGGTAGGGGTAGA
The DNA here is from genome assembly GCF_014349155.1 of Neolewinella lacunae. Taxonomy (GTDB): domain Bacteria; phylum Bacteroidota; class Bacteroidia; order Chitinophagales; family Saprospiraceae; genus Neolewinella; species Neolewinella lacunae. The sequence goes on along the minus strand of NZ_JACSIT010000153.1, from coordinate 125,194 downwards.
CGAGGAGGAGTACACGCTCGCCAGTTGGGGTCGTTTTGATCGCCGGCAGTTGGCTGCCGATTGCCGCCTGCACCGCCTGGACGATTACTGGCTCGATTACCACATTGACCTCAAGGAGCAGTACCAGGACATCCGCAAGCTGCCCAAAAAACGCGGCCTCCAATCCGCCGTCCGCCACGAAGGTTACCTCTGGGAAGGCCAGGCCCACCGTGCCCTCACCGACGCCATCAATACCACCAAAATCTTCTGCGGCCTGATCGATCTCTGGAACTACTGAGGCTTTTCCAAGGGGCTTTCCCTGTTTTGGGCGCGGCCGCAGGTGCAGGGAAAAGTGAACGAGCAAGGTGGAAGAAGAGGATAAAGGGAGAAAGGCGTTATCCCCAGCACCGCTCTGTGACCGACGCTCCGTGACCCCGGTAGGGGTCGAACCTCAATAACCCCGGATGAAGGATGCCCCGCATCCGTAATCCGGGGATACTCCAACAGAACAAACGCATCCGCAATCCGGGGATACTCCCACCAGAATAAACGCATCCGTAATCCGGGGATACTCCCATGGTAAAGAACCAGCCTTACTTCTTACTGATCGCCTGGTAAACGTGCTTCCGCAGCGCGTCGCCGATCTGCCCGGTGTAAGGCGAGCGTTGGGTCATCAGGATGGCGAAGAGCTGGTTCGCGGGATCCACGAAAAAGAAAGTGCTGTAGGCACCGCTCCAGTAGTAGCGACCGGCGGCTCCCAGGCCATCTTCCGGCACGGCGGTATCGAGGCCAAAGCCCAGCCCAAAGCCCTGCCCGGGAGAGTAGGGGATGTCTCCGAGGTGGTTTTGGGTCATCAGTTCCAGGGTTTTCTTTTTCAGCAGGCGTTTCCCGGCGTAGCGGCCGTTGCCGAGGAGCATCCGGCAGAACTTTGCGTAGTCGTCTGCAGTAGACAGCAGGCCGTGGGTGCCACCGAAGACCTTGTTGCCCATTGCGCCCATTTGCATGGGGTCATTGACGAGCTTTCCGTCCACAATTTTGTAGAGTTTGGCCAGGCGGGCGGCTTGTTCGGCCGTGAGGTTGTAGCCCGTGTCCTTCATCCCCAGCGGATCGAAGATGCGTTGTTGAAGAAATTCCGCCACCGTTTGGCCGGAGAACTTTTCGATCAGCAGGGCTTCGATATCGGGGGAGGCGCTGTAGAACCAGCGTTCACCGGGCTGGTAGGTGAGCGGGAGTTCGGCGAGGGCCTGGACGCGGCTGGCGATGTTCTCGTGCGGAGCGTAGTAGAGGGCGCGGGCAACGTCGTTGTCCAGGTTCGTTCCGCTCAGGCCGTGGGAAAATCCCGCCGTGTGGCTAAGGACCTGGCGGATCGTAACCGGTGCGGTGGCGGGAACCGTCTCTCCGTCTTTTCCCACGTTGGGGTCTTTGGCCACCCGGAGTTCCTTGAAGGCCGGAAGGTAATCGCTGACTTTGTCGTCCAGCTGAAAATGACCCTCCTCGTAGAGCATCATGAAGGCCACCGCTACGATGGGCTTGGTCATGGACATGAGGTGGAATACCTGGTCTTGCTGCATAGGTTTTCCGGCTTCCTGATCGGCGAAGCCGTGGGCGGCGCGGTAGAGGGTTTTGCCTTTTTGCTCCAGCAGCGTGACGGCCCCGGCAAATTGCCCGGTGGCAATCCCTTCCTTCAGGTAGGCCTCGTAATCGGCGTAGGCGGACGCTGTCTGGGCAACGGAGAAGCTGGTGAAGACGAGGAAGAAGAACAGAAGAAGGGAGGATTTCATCGACTTTATTTTGGGGAAAGTTAAGTACTAATGGAGACTTTGTTCCGCTCATGAATTCAGGGGGTGGTGGTAACCAGCTGAAAGGCCAGGCTGGCGCTAAGACCCGTCTGAAAAGCCTGGCTGTGGTCTTCCACCGTTGCCAGCACCAGTACCCGGGGGTAGCCGCCCACGGTTTGGGCCGTGGGGCCCAGGAGGATGGGGCCACTGGGCGTGAGCTGGACCGTCCCCGGCAACACGGGGCTACTGAGTAAGGAGCGTTGGGCGGCCGGAAGGGGGGCGGGCAAATGGCCAGACGTCGACTCCAGGCGAATGCCCTGGCGATTGCTGTCGCGGGCCACCCGAAAGCTGGTCTGGAGAAGGTGCCTTTGCCAGTCGGCCGGCAGGGTATCCCATTCTGGACCGGGAAAAACCCGGAGGGGCGACGATGTCGTTGGGGCGGGAACGGGAAGGTCGAGGCGGTAGGCAGCTTCCCGTTCCCAGGGAATGCGCACGTTCCAGCCTTTCTGGATCGGGGGAATGCCGGGCAGCCCCTCTTCGACACTGCCCTGGGCGGAGGGAAGGTCCCAATTGCCGTTGATGGCCAGGTAGCCCCGCAGTCCGTGCCTGGCCTGGCTGCCGCTCAGAAGGTAGTCGCCATCCAAAAAGACCACCGAATAGGTATCGGCGGGCTGCCCGTTGAGCCGCCAGCCGAAGTCTGCTCCCGTCAAAACGATTTGCCCCTGCCCGCTGAAGAGCCACCGCCCGCCAGTCAGGGTGAGCTCCAGGCAGGTTGCGGTGGTGGCCCGGCCCAGCAGGCGGTTGGCATCCGCCCGCGCCAGGGGGTCAGCCGCTCCTCCCCTGGCGATGCCCAAGGCGCGCAGGTTGGGTCTGCCAGCGTCGACGACAAAGGCACCGCCGCCGGGGTGGATACAGTGAAGGCTTAGCGTTCCGGCCACGGGGGAGGGTTTTGGGATAAAGAAAGAAATTCAGCGGGAGGCACAGAACGGAAGCGCACCCAGTCGCCCGCCCGCAGCAGCACCGTTTGCCCGGGGTATTGCCCCAGCAGGGGCCAGGGACAGCGGCCGATGATTTGCCAGCCGCCCGGACTTTCCGAGGGGTAAACCCCCGTCTGCCGCCCCGCCAACCCCACTGAGCCGACGGGGATGCGCAGGCGGGGACTTTCCCGGCGGCCAATCTCCAGTGCAGGGTCCGTCATCCCCAGAAATGCAAATCCTGGCCGAAAACCCAACTGGTAAACCAGGTAGTCCTGCGAGGTGTGAAGCCCGATCACGGCAGCGGTCGTCAGGGAAAGTGTTTCCGCTACGGAAGGTAAATCGGGTCCGAATTCGCCTCCGTAGACTACGGGCAGTTCGTGGCGGACTGACGCTTGGGGCGTCCAGGGCGCAGGTTGCAGATCGTAGAGGTATTCGCGAAGGGCATAAGCCGTCGTTTTGGCCAAGGCATAGCGCACCAGCAAAGAGGCATAGGCGGGAATGCATTCCACCACCGCCGGGTGCAGCGCAATGGCCCGCGCGTAGGCGTGGATGCTTTGGCTGATGGCCGGGTCAATGCGCTGCTCCCAGTTGAGGAGAAGGCCGTCGGGCGGGTAGGGGAGGATGCTGCGGGGACGTCGCAAGATTTTTTGAAATTGTAAGGTTTTTTTCCTGCTTCGCAGGTGTTTTGAACCACTAAGAGCACGAAGAGGTGCTAAGATGCATAGTATTAAACAGGTTCAAAATTCTTAGTTCTTCTTCGTGTTCTTAGTGGTTCAAAAAGAAAAAGCGAAGCTTTTTCAAAAATTAGGAAGGTGGTTCAAAAACACTGCCCAAGCCCAGCAGCGCCAAACCTGCCCATAATGACTCCGCTGCCGCCGTGCCAGCACCCCCCGGCACCAGTTATACGCACCAGTATTGAGCAGGGCACCGGGCAACTGGCAGTAGGTTTGAATGGGGCCTAGGAAGAAGTCTGGATGGCTTTCCATCCATTCCGTTTGGGGCGTGGCGAAGCCTAGTTTATCGTGGCGGTTGAGCACCTCCGGAGGCAGGTAGAGGTGCAGGGCCTGACGTAAGCCGAACTTGCGGACGCCCGCCCGGATTTTGTAGGCCGGTGGCGCGGCCAGGAGGAGATCAACTACGCGATAATCGAGGTAGGGGACCCGGCTTTCTACCCCGAAGGCCATGGTATTGCGGTCTTCGTGGCGGAGTAGGCTGGGCAGGCCAACTTCCCGGAGCAGGTTGACGCTGGTGGCGTAGACCGTTGCGTCGGGGGAACGCTGAAAAGGGGGAGCGCCCGCTGCTTCTCCTGGCCGGTGCAGGGTCGGGAGGGACGCAGCTGGGCCCAGTCGCTGCCGGATTTTGGCTCCGGCCCAGCGGTGGTGCCGGAGGTAGCCCGAGACATTTTGCAGGGCCTGGAGCGGGGCGGAGTGGAATTGCTGGCGCAGCAGGGGAAGGTAGAACTTATCGTAGCCCCCCGCGATTTCGTCCGCGCCCTGGCCGTTGAGCAAGACTTTTTGTCCGCTGCCCTGAATGGAACGGATGAGGCCGTAGTGTCCTACGACCCCGGCGGAGGCCAGGGGCTGGTCTTGGTGGTACTGGCAGGCGGCGAGGTCGGCCTTAAACTGCTCCCAGGTGGGTTGGTAGCCGACGTTTTCCAGTCCCGTGTGGCGCAGCACGGCCTTGACGTAGGGCGTCTCGTCGTAGGGCGTACCGGGGAAGAGGGCGGAGAAAGTTTTGGGAGCGTCGCTGGTTTCGCGATGGATGATGCCGGCCAGCCCGCTGCTGTCGATGCCCCCGGAGAGGGTGAGGCAGTAGCCTACGTCCGACCGCGTCCGCAGGCGCACGCTTTCCACCAGGTGATGGCGGAGGGTGGCAGTAAAATCTGCCAGGGAAAGGCCAAGGCTGCCCGGGGTGGGGAGTTGGTAGTAAACGTCTTCCTCAAGCGTGGTCAGGTGGTCGAGCCCGTAGGTGCGGTAGGTGGCGGCGGGGAACTGTTCGATGCCTTGCCAGAGGGTCTGGGGGCGGTGGTCTTGCCAGCCGTGGAGGAGAAACTCAGTGGCCAGGGTGGGGTCGGTGGCCGAGCCCAGACCGTCGCTTTCCCGAATGGCGCGGGGTTCGGAGGCGAAAGTGAGTTGGCCGGGGCCGCGGCGGAGGTAGAGGGGTTTGATGCCGAAACGGTCGCGGGAGAGGGTGATGCGCCGCGAGCGGGTATCGAGGATGGCCAGGGCCCACATGCCGTTGAAACGGGCGAAGCAGGCGCTGCCCCAGGCCTGGAAGGCGGCCAGGATGACTTCCGAATCGGTGTTGGTCTGGAAAGTATGGCCGGCCTTTTCGAGTTCGGTTCGCAGCTCAAGGTAGTTGTAAATGGCCCCGTTGAAGACCAGGACCAGGTCATCCCGTTGGAGGGGTTGCCGGCCACCCTCGCTGGGGTCGAAGATGGAGAGCCGGCGGTGGGCCAGCAGCCAGCCCGGGCCTTGCAGCTGCCCGGATTGATCGGGGCCCCGGTGGGCCTGGAGGGCCTGGGCGCGGGAGCCCGCTGCGGCCAGTGCTGCCGCCGGAGCGCTTGGTTGGAGGGTGCCGTATATCCCGCACATTTTGAGTTCGTTTTTGGGCGCTTCGCTTTTTTTGGGTCGCTTCGCTCTTTTTTTGAACCACTATAAGAGCTTCGCTCTTTTTTTTGAACCACTAAGAACACGAAGAGGGGCTAAGGTAGGGCTGGAAACCTGGCTGAGGGAGTCCCCCTCGAATAAGAAAACCCGGCTGAGGGTGTCCCCACCCGAATATCCGCAGTTCGGATGGGGACACCTTCAGCCGGGAGTGAGGTTCAAAAAAGGTCTCTGCCCAGCGAACCGCAGAGAAACACCACCAACCCCTACCTTTACTGGGATCAAAACTTCGAAAGAGAACTGCCCATGCGCTCGTTACTTCCCTTGCTCCTCGTCCTTTTCTTTTGCACCTGCGGCCGCGCCCCGGAACCAACAGCGGACGCGCCGCCACCCCGGCCGAACATCCTCTTCATCATGTCGGACGACCACGCGCAGCGCGCCATTTCTGCCTATACCGACGAACTGATCGAGACGCCGCACCTCGACCGCATCGCCAACGAAGGAATGTTGTTCCGCAACAGCTTCGTGACCAACTCCATCTGCGCGCCCAGCCGCGCGGCCATCCTGACGGGCAAATACAGCCACCTGAACGGGAAAATCGACAACCTGACGCCGTTTAACAAAGACCAATGGACCTTCACGGAAGAACTTCACCGCGCGGGCTACCGCACCTCCCTGATCGGCAAACACCACCTGATGAACATCCCCCGGGGCTTTGATGAATTTCGTGGCCTGGTGGGGCAAGGCGATTACTATAACCCCGTTTTTGTGCATAATGGCGACACGCTGGCTCCCGAAGAAGGCTACACCACTACGCTCATTACCGACTACGCTCTAGCCGAACTAAGGCGCCACGCGACCGATACCAGCGGGCAACCTTTTTGCATGCTCTACTGGCACAAAGCCCCCCACCGCAACTGGATGCCGGATACCGCTGACCTGGCCGGACTACTGGACAAGCGCTACCCGGAACCCGCCACCTTGCGCGACGAATACCAAGGTCGCCCCGCTGCCGCCCACGCCGATATGCGCATTGCCGATATGTTTGTCAGCCAAGACCTGAAGGTGCTGGAGACCTATGAACCCAAGGACCCAGGCACCGGCGGAGCAACGTTCTGGCCCGGTGGCCCGGAGCGGATGGCCCGGTATTTCTACGCTGAAATCGAACGCCTCACCCCTGCCCAGCGCGCTGCCTGGGAACCCTTCCTGGCCAGGGTCGGTAAGGAATGGCAAGAAGTGAAGGGCACCGACCGCGAACTCGCCTGGCGCTACCAGCGCTACATGCAGGATTACCTGGCCAGCGTAAAAAGCGTGGACGATAACGTGGGGCGGGTACTGGACTTTTTGGACGAAAGCGGCCTGGCCGAAAATACCATCGTCATTTATACCTCCGATCAAGGCTTTTACCTGGGCGAGCACGGCTGGTACGATAAGCGCTTCATGTACGAAGAAAGCCACCGGACGCCCCTGTTGATCCGTTACCCCGCCCGGGTGGCGGCCGGATCTACAACCGAACAACTGGTGTTAAACATCGACCTGGGCTCGACCTTACTGGATTACGCCGGCGTTACGCCCCCGGCGGAGGTACAGGGCCGTAGCCTTCGCCCCTTGCTGGAAGGCAAGGTGCCGGAGGACTGGCGCCAGGATATTTACTACCGCTACTACGAAAGTATGAACAGCTTCCACCGGGTGGCACGCCACGAGGGGGTGCGCGATGAACGCTACAAACTCATCCAGTTTACCGAACCGGGCTTTGAAGGCTACGAGCTGTACGACCTACAGGAAGACCCCCACGAGATGGTCAACCGCATTGACGATCCAGCGCTGGAAGCGGTCCAAGCCCGACTGATCGAGCGGATCAAGGAGCAGCGGGTAGCGTTGAAAGTGGTGGATTGATTCATGCCAATGGGGCAGGGGAATTGTGTTTTTACGTTTTTTTAATTTGGCTTTTAATCCCTCTTCCCAGCTTATTTCTGGGGCCCCTACCCCAGAAAACGCGTCTCCATAGGCGAGGGGTGACCTTCTCCAGTCTTTTTTCTTGTTTGAGAAATTTTTTTTCATTACCCAAAGTGGGAAAGGGGGACGCTATTTCTGCGAATGGAAATTGGAGTGTAATTAACTAAAAATCAACACTTTGAATAATAAAAATCACTCCTTCTGGGCATCCCTCTCCTGTGGAGAGGGACCGAGGGAGAGGGATGCCCAGGGTTGCACTACAAACACTGTAAATCATATAATAACCACTACTTTTAGAGCGGATGTTAAAATTCAAATCATCCAATTTTTCAAAACGCTAAATTCAAGATAAATACCTTTAATGGTGAATAAAAAGTAGTGGATAAATATTAATAAAAAATCCCTAACCCACTAAAGCGAATTTGCATTTTCCTTCACCCACGCCGCCCGTTCCAGGATGGCAGCTTTCGTTTCGCCGTCGTAGCGGTCCCAGGTTTTGTACATGAAGGCCATGCGGAAATTATCGCCAAACTTGGCGCGGTGGCGATCGAGAAAATCCCAGTAGAGGCTATTAAAGGGGCAGGCTTTTTCGCCCGTTTTTTCCTGGTGTTTATAGTGGCAGCCCTGGCAGTAGTCGCTCATCTTATTGACGTAGTTGGCCGAGGAGCAGTAGGGTTTGGTGGCGACTAATCCGCCGTCAGCCCGTTGGCTCATGCCGCGGGTGTTGGTGATTTCCACCCATTCGATGGCGTCGATGTAAATGCCCAGGTACCAGGCGTCTACCTCGTCGGGGTGGACGCCCAGCAGGAGGGCAAAATTCCCGGTGATCATCAGGCGTTGGATGTGGTGGGCGTAGGCCAGGTCGAGGCTCTGCCCGATGGCGTGGCTGAGGCAATTCATTTTGGTCTCGCCCGTCCAGAACCAGGTGGGGAGTTTGGCTTGGTGGTTCAGGTCGTTGGTGGCGGCGAAGCCGGGCATCTTGGCCCAGTATACGCCGCGCATGTACTCCCGCCAGCCGAGGATTTGGCGGACAAAACCTTCGACCTGGTTGACGGTGATTTCCTGCGGGCGCTTCTCCCAGGCTTGGACGGCGGCGGCGATGACTTCCTGCGGGCGGATGAGCTTCACGTTCATCGCAAAGCTCAGGTTGGCGTGGAAGAGCAGGGGGAGGCGCGTGGTCATCGCGTCCTGGTAGGTGCCGAAGTGGGGCAGGCGATGGGCAACAAAATCGGCCAGGGCGGCCTGGGCTTCGTCCCGCGTGAGGGGATAATTCAGGGTATTGTCGGCGATGCGGCCGATGGTTTCGACGCCGTTGCGGTCCAGCATTTCGACGATATCCTGGGCGTCGTGCGGGAAGGTAGCCGCCTGCGGAAACTCCAGGTCTTTGGGCAGGCTGCCGCGGTTTTCCTGGTCGTAGTTCCACTGCCCGGTCTGGGGCGTCTTTCCGTCGGCCTCCATCATGATGTTGTGGCGGCGGCGCATTTCGCGGTAGAAGGTTTCCATCAGGTAGGTCTTCTTGCCTTTGAATAGCTTGGCGACGTCTTCCCGGGCGGTGAAGAAGTGTTCGGTATCCGCCGTTTCGATTACTCCGCCAAAGTTTTCTGATAATCTTTTCAGTTCCTGATCGAGGCGGTATTCGTCGGGCAGTTGGTAGCCGATGGTTTTGGCCTTGCTGGCCTCGGCGTCGTGCAGCAGGTTGGCGGTGATGGATTCGAGTTGAAGTTCGCGGCTTTCGTCGAGGGTGCGGTAAATGACTTGGTGGCCAGCCGCGCGGAGCTGCTCAGCGAAGGCGCGCATGGCCAGAAAAAAGGCGCAGACTTTCTGGACGTGGTGGCGCGTGTAGGTCGCCTCCGACCAGGTTTCGTAGAGCGCGTAGGTGACTTCAGCATCGACCCGTTGGAACCAGGAATGTTGGGTGTTGAGTTGGTCGCCGAGGATGAGGCGGAGGGTGGGGTGGGGCACGGCCTTTTGGAAGGGTAACGGTGGGGAGGGGGGATGGTTTTTTGCTGCGCCTTATTTCGTGCTGGGGGCGCGGCCGCAGGTGCGGGGGGAGGATGGCCCCCCGACCCCCAAAGGGGGAGGAGCGGGAGGGGGGGCAGACTAGCTCCAAGAAGCCTTTTGACTATTGAGAGATGTTATTTGGTTTTAAAATCTTATATTTGTAGAATAATTAGCAAATTTCGACTTATGATCACATCTTTCAGCGTTGAAAACTTCCGTTCTATACGCGACCTGCAGGTCTTAGACTTAGAGGCTAAGCCGTTACAGGCGGCCTATCCCGGCCTGGCCCAAAACGTCGCTAGGGTGGGGGAGCGGTACGAGGTGCTCAAAGCGAAGGTGATTTACGGGGCGAATGCTTCGGGAAAGAGCAACCTCCTGATGGCCCTATCTTTTTTCAATTTTGCGGTCACCTTGTCTTGGAATCCAGAGAGCATCGTCCTGCCACTGGTGGAGCCCTTTGCCTGGGACCCCGAGACGAATAAAGCCCCCAGCCTTTTCGAACTGTGCTTGCTCTCTGCGGCTACCCCTTACCGTTATGGCTTCACGGTTTCCCCCGAAGGCGAAATTGTAAGTGAGTGGTTATTCGGAACGCCGGGAAAAAAAGAAGTGCCTTATTTCCTGCGGGATGAGAACGGCATTGAAGTGAGTGGGACGCACCTGAAGTCGGTCCGGAAACTATTAGCTGCCTTTGACGATGAAAGTAAGTTCGTATCCCGGAAGTCTTTACTGCTCTCCGTACTCGGGCACTTTAAGAACGACGAAATAAAACCGGTATACGAACCCGTAGCCCGGATGCGCATCATCAACGGTGCATTGGCCACGGAGCTGGATGATAAGACGGTCCGGCAGTTGCTGGATGAAGAACAAGGGCCCAAAATCAGGGAGCTATTAGCGCGGGCGGACATTGAACTTGGAGCCCTGAGAGCCGTAGCGGGAGAGTATAGCCCAGGTTTGCCCTCTAATGACCGGGTTACCCTCCTCGGCGACGTGATTAAGGACCGCCAACTCAACCTCTACGTCCTCCCTAAACTGCTTCCTGCAGATAACCGCTTGGGGTTCCCCATCGAGGCTCATCTTTCTAAAGGAACCATTAAGCTGATCTTACTGGCGGGAAGCATCATCAAGACGCTGGAGGGGGGAGATTGCCTGATCATTGATGAATTCGAGGCGCAGATGCATACGAAGTTGTCGCAGGCCATCGTACGGATGTTCAACAGTGCGGAGAGCAACCCCAATAATGCCCAACTGATTGTTGCCACCCACGACACCAATTTACTGTCTCCTTTACTCATGCGGCGCGACCAGATCACCTTCGTGGATAAGGGAAAAGACGGGGCGTCGTCGGTGTACGCCTTATCGGACGTCAGGGGCGTGCGCGACGGTACGGCCTACGAGAAAGAATATTTGAGTGGTAAATACGGCGGGATTCCCACCGTCAATGAACTGTAGGATGCCGGGGAAAAAGAACAGAATCAAGGAGACGGACCGGCGGGCAAACAAGCCCTGGGCGAGGTTGAAAGCGCGTTCGCGGGTAGCCGTGGTGGTGAGGAGCAAGCGGACTTTTCTGATTTTGTGTGAAGGCCAGACGGAAGCGGATTACTTTCTGGCTTTCAGCAATGACCGGGTGGCAGTAACGGCACATGATTTGGGCTGCGCGGGAAAAAGCCTGGTTGATTGCGCGCTCCACTACCGCGAGAGTGGCAGTTTTGACGAAGTGTGGTGCGTCTACGATTTAGATTACAACGCCAGTGAAGGCGGGGATCAATTTCAACGTTTCCAAGAGTCGCTGGATCACGCCGCCGCCCACGGTATTTTCGTTGCTTACTCAATGGATGCTTTTGAGTTGTGGTTTCGTTTGCACTACGAAGCGGTTACCGGCGCCCTCCACCGCGCGCAGCTCTACGCAGATCTGGGGCAGCGCTGGAATATGAACTACGTGACCGAAGGTAAGCACCGCTCGTTCACCCGGCTAGTGAAAGCCCGACTGGACGATGACCCTGCCGCAGATGTAGCACTTGCCATTGAGCGGGCGCGAAGGCTGTACGAAGCGCGCAAAGATTTACCCTTGCGGGAAAGGAACCCGGTGACGACGGTTTATTTGCTGGTGGAACGGCTTTTGGGAGGGTGGGAAGGGTAAGTTTTGCCACGCTTTTAGGCGATTTTTTAACAATCGGCTGTTTTGGGCCCTACTGTTGGGGAAGCTAATCGTACTTTTTTTCGCCTATTTTCAGGTCGATACGGGTGGTCTGGGGGAATCTGATTTTTTAACGGTGGTGGGTTTGCTCATTCCGCTGTTCGGGGCTTACCTGGCCATCATTTTGCAGGACGATACGAAGAACCGCCGGATTTTGCAGCCGAAAGACGTTCGGGTGACGAGCGATTTTGCGCTCAAGGCATACCTGGTGGTTGGTGTTTATCCCATTATTTTTTGCGTGCTGCTTCACCTGCGGGCCATCGGAACCATCCCTTCCATGGTGGCGCTGACGCTGGCGCTGGGGGTGGCGGAAAGTGGCTGGGGGGCGTACGTGGGGAAGGTGGTTTTGGGTTTGTTCCGGGGGGAGTGATGGGGAGCGTCTCAGGCTTGTCCTCCGCAACGGATAACAGGCTACTTGTACGCTTTAATATCGATATACTTTAGGTTCAAGCAACATCCCTGCTCTTACTATAAATAATAATGATGTTCGTGTCCAGCAAATAATTCATCGCCACTAATTTAAAGCTGCCAGCAGGTCTTCAAGGGAATAGCCGTCATCAGCATCATCAATCAGCGGCTCCAGTTCGGCGAAGGAGAGCGACTTTCGGCCCTGCGCTTCAAATTCCTGGGCAAAAGTGGGCGTTTTTTTTACTTTCAAGACCGCAGAAGCCCAAGGCAACTCCTGAGGCGCTTCCACCTCAGCTTGGCTACTGCTGGCAAAGCGTTCTACTACAGACTTGATGCGGCTGAGGTTGTTCAAGTCGGTAATGGAATAGATCAGCCTGGATAAGCTGTTTTGCATTTCTTCTACGGAGCTCATATCCAAAGGTTTACTGAATGGATGAACGTTGCGTTGGCGGCTAAAGTTACGGAATACTGCGGACTTTTCAGGTCCACTCGGCTAGTTCGAGACCCTCCGGGGCGTAGGAAAATACGCGAATGGGCTAAGTGGTATCGACCCAGAGGGTCTCAACCTCGCCCCCCAGCCCGAATAACCTGGCAGGTCAGCCGCGACACACAGACCATCCGTTCCCGCTGGTCCGTAATCTCAATGTGCCACACCTGTACGGTGCGGCCTACGCGGATGGGCGTAACTTTTCCAAACACCTTACCCCCCTCTCTTACGCCCCGCAGGTGGCTGGCGTTGATGTCTACCCCAACTACGTATTCCTTGGTGATGTCCTCCAACATCAGCATCCCCGCTACGCTGCCCAGGGTCTCTGCCAGCAGGCAGGACGCTCCACCGTGGAGCATTCGCAAGGGTTGCACCGTACGCGCATCAACGGGCATCTCCGCAATGAGGTAATCGTCCCCGATTTCGGTAAAGTGGATGCCCAGCGCGCTGCCGGCAGTTTCCTGGCTCATCATGTTGAGGCCCTCGATGGAGGGGGGTGTTTTCCAGATCATTTGGGAATAATGCGTGTAATGCGTGAATGCGTGAGTGCGTGAATGCGTGAGTGCGTGAGTGCGTGAATGCGTGAAGGTAGACACACTTAGATGAGCAGTGGCTCTCGAACAGACTCCGAGCAGTCTCCAGTCTCGTCTATCCAGTGCGGCAGCCTATCCAGTGCGGTGGCCTATCCAGTACGGTAGCTTATTAACTACGCTGCTGCCGACGGCGGTCAACCCTTCAATTATTCACTCCTTCCACCAGCAGCCGACTGATCCCCACCACCACCTCCGCAGCCTTTTCCATCTCCTCCAAACTGGCCCACTCGTAATGGGAATGGAAGGCGTGTTCGCCGGCAAAAATGTTGGGGCAGGGCAGGCCCATGAAGCTGAGGCGGGAGCCATCCGTCCCCCCGCGGATGCTGTCTAGTTTCGGCGTTACTCCACAGGCGGCGATGGCGCGGGTGGCCAGGTCCATCACCATGGGGTGTTTATCCAGCACTTCTTTCATGTTCCGGTATTGCTCGAAGACCCGGAGTTCGATTTTGCTGTTGGGGTACCGCGGCGCTACCTCGTCAATGGCCGCCTGCAAGACCTTGGCGTGCTCGGCCAGCTGGGCGGTGGAGAAATCGCGGAGGATGAAATCGATCCGCGCCGACTCCACTTTCGCCGTCAGTTCCACCGGGTGGACGAAGCCTTCTTTGCCTTCGGTAGTCTCCGGGCTCAGGCGATCTTTGGGTAGTGCTGCGATGATGTCGGCAGCAATTTTAATCCCATTCTCCAGGTGGCCCTTGGCCATGCCGGGGTGGGCACTTACGCCGGTGATGTCGATGCGGGCACCGTCGGCACTGAAGGTTTCGTCCTGCAAGGTCCCAAATTCTTCCCCGTCGATGGTGTACCCGAAGTCGGCCCCCAGTTTCTCCATGTCGATGGCATTGACGCCGCGCCCAATCTCTTCGTCGGGCGTGAAGAGGATGCGCAGTTTGCCGTGCGGGATGCTGGGGTTATAGACCAGCGTTTCAACGGCCGTCATGATGGCCGCTACGCCCGCTTTGTTGTCCGCCCCCAGCAACGTAGTTCCGCTTGCCGTAATGATGGTGTGCCCCAGGCAGCGGTCCAGGCCAGCGTGCTCGGCCATGCGAATGACGATGTTGGGGTCGTCGGGCAAGACCAGGTCCTGGCCCTGGTAATTGGCGTGCACGATGGGCTTTACCCCGCTGCCGCTGGCGTCCGGACTGGTGTCCATGTGGCTGCAAAAACAAATTACGGGCGCGTTTTCGTGGCCCGGGGTGGCGGGCAGCGTGGCGTATACGTAGCCGTGTTCATCCAACTCCGCATCTTTCAGCCCCAGTTCGCGGAGCTCCCGGGCCAGCACCGCTCCCAGGTCTTTTTGCTTAAAGGTACTGGGTTGGGTAGGGGAGTGGGGGTCGGATTGGGTATCGATTCGGACGTAGCGGAGAAAACGGTCTAAAAGTGCCATAGCATTGGTTCTTGCGGAGGGCAAAGAAACGGAAGTCTGCCCGGCTTTTTTGCAGCGGACGTTGCATAGCCCCGCCGCAGGGTCTACTACTTCGGTAACCAGTAATTATTATAAAGCACCCCATCGTCGTGCACCACCCGCACATTCCGGTCTTGCGGCCGGAGCAAAAACGCATCCAGCCAGTAGTGGTGGAAGTAGTCTCCGTACAAGATCGACCGGTGTCCAGGCTTGGCTGCTGCTACCGTAAAGAACATCCGCAGCCATCCGCGTTGGGTGTCCCAGGCTTCGTTGGTCCACTGGTACTGTTCTTCTACGATCTTACCTTCCGCATCCAGGGTGCGGAAATAAAACTTGGGGCCACCAAAACGGGTCTTGTCCACGAAGTACCAGAAGCTGATTTCGTAGGGGCCGCTGCCGGGCAGTGCGGTGTGGTCCAGCGACCAAATATCCGTCCAGCCCGGACCCACCTTACGGGAACCTTTACCCACGAAGGCATGTGCCGGATCCTCTTCCGTCGGCAAGTTGATGAATTGGGTCGTCAGCAGGGTATCGGCCAGCGCCGCTTGCCGGGCCGTCCGGTGGTTTTCGGCCAAGACCTCGGGCCGCAGCCTGCGCAGCTCCATCTTGTCATTGCTGTACAGGACTTCCCCCAGTTGCCGCAGGCTGTCCTCTCTCGCCGAGAGCGGGTTTTCCAGCGACGTCAGCAAAACGATGTCCTTTCCCCGATCAATTTCCTCCAGCAGCGCCTTATCAATCAAGGGGTGGCTAACTACCTGCAAACTCTTCAGTACCCACCCCAACGACACCCGCGAGAGCTTCCCGTTCAGCAGGGGCAGGGAAGTGGCCAGCGATAGTTTATACCCATCGTGGTTGCTCCGCCACGAGCCGTCGCGGTAGATTTTATCGGACCAACCCTGCTCCGAAGGCAACAAATAAATGCTCGAAAATTGGGCGGTGTCGATATTCCTGGCCTTAGCAATTTCGCCAAAATGCCTTAGTTCCGACGGCCGGAAAGCATTGGAATAATAATGGTCTTCTAAACTAAAATTCAGGTACTGGTTGGCTTCAATCCCCCACACGGCCAGCGGCAGCACCCACCAGGCGATGCCTGCCCAGCGCTTTTTCCGGGTCTGCGCAATCCAATCGAGGCCGCAGACCGCCACCAGGCCCAGGACGTAGTAGAATGGCCAGGCAAAGCGCACGGGGGCCCGGAACTGCAGGATACTGCCCAGGTGTGCGTAAGTCCAGTCTTCCACCCAGGCAAAGGGTAGCCCAAAGCCGAAAATCAACCCCAGCACCGAAGACGCCAGCAACAGGGTAAGCACGGGCGACTTCCACACAGTGAGGCTTCGCCGCCGCGCGCGGTAATACACCCACAGCACCGGCAAAATGAGCGTCAGCAAAATGGGAATGATCCCCAAATACATCGGGGTTTCCCGGTAGGGCTGCGCCAGTCCGATCAATATGCGCCGCACCGGGGCGTAGGTAAACAGTTTCGGACTCGTCAGCAAGCCCCCCCAGGTGGCCGTGTTGTGGAAAAAGCCGAAGGGCACTTCCACCCGGTCTTCTACCGTGTCGAAGCCCTTGACCGTCAGGAAAACCACGCCGGTAGTGAGCAGAAAAACCCCCAGCCAGTGCAGCACCATCCTCCCCGGCATGGGCAGCACCCTCAGCCATTTTGCCAGCGCCGCCAGCACCACCGCCCCCAGCAAAAATGCCCCGCAAATGGCGTAGAGGTAAGGGTTGTTGATGCCCGCCAGGATAACCACCGTGGCTGCCAGCAGGCTCCGCCACCAGTAGCTTCTGCCAGCTTCGTAACTCAGCAGGTACCAGATCAGGAGAGGAAGGAGGAAGGTGTAGCCCAGCGTGTATTGCCCGCCGAGCTGCCGCAAGATCTGCGGGGATAGCATCGCAATGAACAGTCCACCCGCCAGCGCCACCCCCCAGCGCACCCCCAACCGGCGCAGGATCAGAAAGAGGAACAGGGCTGCCAAGGGGTTACTCCAGAAAATGAGGCCATTGGAAAAGCCCACCGCGTACTGGTGAAGATGGGGAAAAACAGGCCGCAACTCCGCCAGCGCCACGGCCAGGAGCGACTGCGCATCCGTCAGGAAAATGTTTTCCGTATGGGGGTGGTACTGCGCTTGCAGGTCCGCCCCGTCTCCGTAGGCTGCGTGGTAGAAAAGGTTGTAGTGAATGGTCAATCCATCTCCCCCAAAAGTAGGTGCGTAGAGGTTGGGGGACAGCATCAGGCCCCGAAAGAAAAAGCAAAAAACGGCCGCAGCCAGCACAAAAACCAGCAGGGCCTGCCCGCTCTTTTTCCCCACGCTTCTTTCCATTGTGCAATGATAGAGAAAACCCGCGTCCTGCGGGCATTGCCTTTTGGAATGCCCTGGCCCGGCACCTGCGGCCGCGCAAAAAAGCGCGCCCGGCCCCTTGGCTTGGTGAATAGTCGCGCAAAAAGCTATCTTACCCCCTCCAAACCAAACTACGATCATGAGAGCCTTACTCTGTCTGCTGCTGTGCCTGAGCTTTTTCCTCCAGGCCCAGGAAGAAACCCACTATTCTTCCCTCGAATTCCGCAATATCGGCCCCTTCCGGGGTGGCCGCTCCAGTGCCGTAACGGGCGTTCCCGGCAAGCCCAACCTCTACTACTTCGGTGGCGCGGGCGGCGGCGTTTGGCAAACCAAAGACGGGGGCCAGACCTGGACAAACATCTCCGACGGCTACTTCGGCGGCTCCATCGGCGCGGTGGCCGTGGCCGAAAGCAACCCCAACGTCATCTACGTAGGCGGCGGCGAGAAAACCGTCCGCGGCAACGTCAGCTACGGATACGGTGCCTGGAAAAGCATCGACGGCGGCAAAAGCTGGGCCTCCATCGGCCTCAAAAACAGCCGGCACATCTCCCGCATCCGCATCGACCAGCGCGACCCCGACCTGGTCTACGCCGCCGTCATGGGAGACCTCTTCAAAGACAGCGAAGAGCGCGGCATCTACCGCTCCAAAGACGGTGGCAAAAACTGGGAACGCGTCCTTTTTGCGGGCGCGGGCGCAGGTGCAGTGGACCTCAGCATCGACCCCGGTAATCCCCGGGTGATGTTCGCCTCCACCTGGAAAATCCGTCGTACCCCCTACAGCCTCGAAAGCGGTGGAGAGGGCTCGGCACTCTGGCGCAGCACCGACGGAGGAGACACCTGGACCAACATCAGCGATAAGCCCGGACTGCCCTCCGGCACCTGGGGCATCAATGCCGTGGCCGTCAGTCCCGTTGACGGCAACCGCGTCTACGCCCTGATCGAAAACGAAAAAGGCGGCGTGTACGTCTCCAACGACGGCGGCGATACCTGGAGCGCCCGCTCCGATAGCCGCGCCCTGCGCCAGCGCGCCTGGTACTATACCCGCATCTACGCTGACCCCCAGGACATCGACGGCGTCTACGTTGTAAACGTCAGCTATCACCACAGCACCGACGGTGGTAATACCTTCAAAAGCAACAACGCTCCCCACGGAGACCACCACGACCTCTGGATCGCCCCCGAAGACCCGGAACGGATGATCATCGCCGACGATGGCGGTGCCCAGGTATCTTTCGATCGCGGCGAAAACTGGTCGACCTACCACAACCAGCCCACCAGCCAGTTCTACCGCGTCGTTACTGACAACAGCTTCCCCTACCGCATCTACGGCGCCCAGCAGGACAACTCTACCGTCCGCATCCGCCACCGCTCCGACGGACGCTCCATCGGCGAATCCGACTGGGAAGAAACCGCCGGCGGGGAATCCGCCCACATTGCCCCCGATCCCCTCAACCCCGACATCGTCTACGGCGGCAGCTACGGCGGCTTCCTCACGCGTTACGACCACGAGAACAACCAGGTCCGGGCCATCAACGTCTGGCCCGATAACCCCATGGGCTACGGCGCCGAAGGCATGAAGTACCGCTTCCAGTGGAACTTCCCCATCTTCTTCAGCCCCAACGACCCGAAGGTCCTCTACACCACCAGCCAACACCTCCACCGTTCCACCGACGAGGGAGAAACCTGGCAGATCATCAGCCCCGACCTGACGCGCAACGAAGCCGAGAAACTCGTCTCCTCCGGCGGACCCATCACCAAAGACAACACCGGCGTGGAATACTACGCCACCATCTTCGCCGCCTGCGAAAGCCACCGCGAAAAAGGCGTCTTGTGGACGGCCAGCGACGACGGCCTCGTCTACGTCAGCCGCGACAGCGGCGGCAAGTGGGATAACGTAACCCCCACCGCCGCGCCCAAATACATCATGTGGAACTCCGTGGAAGTCGATAACGCCGCCGACGGGGGCCTCTTTCTGGCGGGGACCAGCTACAAATCCGGCGACTACTCCCCCTACCTCTTCCACACCAGGGACTACGGCAAAACCTGGACGCGCATCGATAATGGCATCCCCCGCGATGAGTTCACCCGCGTGGTGCGGCAGTACCCCTCGGCCCCCAACATCCTCTTCGCCGGTACGGAAGCCGGGCTACACATCAGCTTCAACGGCGGCAAGAACTGGCGGCCCTTCCAGCGGAACCTGCCCATCGTCCCCATCACCGACCTGACGATCAAGGACGATAACCTCATCGTTGCCACCCAGGGCCGCAGCTTCTGGATTCTCGACGACCTCACCCCACTCAAGCAACTCGATCAGGTATCGGCCAAAGCCGGTTTCCACCTCTTCGACCCCGCCGATGCCTGGCGCATGGGAGGCAGCAGCCGGGAAAGCCGCACGGCTGGCACCAACCACCCCGGAGGCGTCAACTTCCACATCTGGCTATCCGAAGAAGCCGCTAAGGATACCACCCCCTTCACGCTGACGGTAGAAGAATACGGAGAAGGCGGCGACCAAATCCGCACTTGGTCCACCACCGACAAAGAGAACAAGCTAAAGCTAAAAGCGGGCGGACAAACCATCAACTGGGACCTGTCTTACCCCGACGGCGTAAAAGTACCCGGCATGATCCTCTGGTGGGCCGGCAGCGGCGGACCAATGGCCCTGCCCGGAGAATACCGCGTCACCCTCCAGCGGGGTGACCAGGCGCAGTTCCGGGATTTTATCGTCAAGGCCGATCCCCGCGTTCAGGCCAGTGAAGAAGATATGCTCGCGCAGTTTAACTTCATGAAGGAAGTACAGGAAAAAACCTCGGAAGCCCATCAGGTGATTCTTGACCTCCGCGACCTCCGCGACCAGGTAAAAGGCTTCCAGCAGCGCCTGCCCGCCGATGCCAGCCAGGAACTCAAAGACTACGGCAAATCCATCATCGAGGAACTCACCAAAGTCGAGGAAGCCCTCTACCAGACCAAAAACCGCTCCGGCCAGGATCCTCTCAACTATCCCATCCGCCTGACCAACAAACTCGCCCACCTCAATAGCCTGACGGGCATCGGGACGTACAAACCCACCGCCGCAGCCTACGCCGTCAAAGCCGAGCTGGAAGGAAAGATTGACCTGGAACTGGCGAAGTACCGCAGCGTTGTCCGCGAAAAAATCCCCGCCTACAACAAAATGATTCTGGAACAGGGCGTCCAGGTCATCAAATCGCCAGACCTGAGCAAGGAGTCGCGCAAATAACCGCACCTCAAATGTCCATTTTTACTCCAACCTGCTGATGCGTTAGGTAGTGCCTCCCCCGAGCACTGCCCAACGCATCAGCCCGGGAGGGCAAACTTACCAGCATGGCCCTGGAAACTAAGGCTTCCGATACTCCGTTTACTTATCGTGTCACCAAAGATGGCAAGATGAGACTGATGATCGAACTTCCTACTGACGATCCCTTCGTGGTGGAGTACGCAAGACCGCTTACCCAAAAGGAGTTCTCGGAGCTTTGCGCTTTGAACCGGGAACTGGTATTGGAAAGAGAAGAAGATGGCAAAGTATCGTTTACGTCACCAGTAGGATTTAACTCAGGCAACATCGAAATTACTATTGGTGCCTACCTGAAGATATGGAGTGTAGAAGAGGGATTAGGTGATGTGGCCAGTTCCTCCACCGGTTTCATCCTCCCGAACGGCAGCACACGCTCCCCCGATGCCGCCTGGATCAGCACCGAGCGACTCTCGGAAGTTCCTGTAGAGGAGTTGGAGGGTTTCCCCCGGCTGGTACCCGATTTCGTGGTAGAGGTAAGGTCAAAATCCGATAATCTCGAAAAGCTCCACACCAAGATGCGGGAGCAGTGGATGGCCGCCGGGGTAAGATTGGGCTGGCTGCTGGACCCAGAAACCGAAACCGTTTACGTTTACCGGGAAAACGGCAGCATCGAAGTGGTGGAAAGCTTTTCCGGCTCCCTCAGTGGGGAAGGAGTCCTCCCGGGCTTCTCTTTTGATCTGACTAAACTGCGCCGGTAAAGTCTCTCTTCCCTGGGTTTGGGAGGACACCTTTACTCCTGCTGGGATACCCCGAATTCCGGATGCTGCGCATCCTCCATCCGGGGTTATTCAAGTGCGACCCCTACCGGGGTCAGGGAGGTAAGGTTACGGAAGAGCTTAGAAATTATTGGTATTTTGCTCCTTTACTCCCTTACTCCCTTCCCCCTTTAATCCTTTCCCCCCTTACTCCTTTCCCCCTTTAATCCTTTCCCCCTTTA
The DNA here is from genome assembly GCF_014349155.1 of Neolewinella lacunae. Taxonomy (GTDB): domain Bacteria; phylum Bacteroidota; class Bacteroidia; order Chitinophagales; family Saprospiraceae; genus Neolewinella; species Neolewinella lacunae. The sequence continues at coordinate 104,230 of NZ_JACSIT010000153.1, read as the reverse complement.
ATCCTTTCCCCCTTTAATAATTCCCCCCTTTACTCATGCCCAGTTCTCCCGTCCAAGCATTTTTCCAGGCCTTCGCCGCACGCCTCCGCAGGGTGGGCAGTTGGATGTTACAGCACAAGCGGAAGACCATTTTCTACTTTTTCCTGGCTGGCGTGAGCAGTGTTCTGCTGCTGATCCTGGCCGTCCGGCTGGGGATGTTTGGCAAGTTGCCTTCGGAAGATTCCCTGCGGCACATTAAAAACCCGGTAGCCACCACCATTTACGGCTCCAATAAGGAAGTCCTGGGCAGTTTTTACATCCAAAACCGTTCCAATGTAGATTCCGCCGAAGTCAACCAGCTGCTGCGCGAAGCCCTCATCGCCGTAGAAGACATCCGCTTCTACGAGCACAATGGCATCGATTATCGCAGTCTGGGGCGGGTACTCGTGAAGTCCATCCTGCTCGCCAACGAACGCAGCGGCGGCGGGAGCACCATCACCCAGCAGCTGGCCAAAAACGTCTTTGGCCGCTCCGAACGCTTCCTGCTCTCCACCCCCATCAACAAGATCCGCGAGATGTTCATCGCCCGGCGGATGGAAAAGGTCTACACCAAAGACGAAATCCTCCTCCTCTACCTCAACACCGTTATGTTCGGTGAAAACCTCTTCGGAATTGAAAAAGCCGCCCACCGCTTCTTCAACAAAAAGCCCGCCGACCTGAACCTCGAAGAGTCTGCCCTCATGGTGGGGCTCCTCAAAGCCCCCAACGCCTACAACCCCCGGAAAAACCCCGAACGCGCGCAGGAACGCCGCAACACCGTACTCGGCCAGATGCACAAGTATGGCAAAATCGACGAAGCTGCCTACCTGGCCGCCAAGGAAGCACCCGTTGAACTGGACTACCAGAAAACCGAACACACCGCCTCCTACGCAGCCTACTACAAAGCCTTCCTCCGCGAAGAATTCGCCGCCTGGGCCGCCGAAAACCCCAAACCCGATGGCTCCCTCTACGACGTAGACATCGACGGCCTCAAAATCTACACCTCCATCCATCCCGATATCCAGCAATCCGCCGAAAAAGCCCTGCCCGACCACATGGGCCGCTTACAGGAACGCTTTGACCGCGACTGGGACGTCTCCGTAGAAGGCATGGACCGCGATAGTTTCCTGCGCAAACTCATGTGGCAAGACCAGTACGCCGAGGACCTCCGCTCCCGGGGCCTTTCCACCGAAGAAATCCGCGAAAAATTTGCCGCCAGCGGCGACCGCCTGATCTGGACCTGGGATGGCTTTAAAACCGTCCCCCTCACTTTCGAGGCTTACATCACGCACGAGCTGACGCGCCTCCACGCGGGCATCCTCGCTTTGGATAACCGCACGGGCCGCATCATGGCCTACGTTGGGGGCAACGACTACAACTACAGCCAGTACGACCAGGTCCAGATACCCCGCCAGGTGGGCTCGGTCTTCAAGCCCATCGCCTACCTGGCCGCCCTGCAAAACGGGCTCGACCCCTGCACTTTTTACACCAACGAACGCCGCACCTATTCCCGCTACGAGGGCTGGACGCCGCGCAACGCCGATGGCAAATACTCCGGCAGCTACTCCGTCTGGGGTGCGCTGGCCAACTCCATCAACACGATCTCTGCCGAGGTGATGCTCTCCGCCGGCGTCAAACGCGTCGTCAACCTGGCCGAACGCATGGGAATCGGCAGCGAACTGCCCGAGGTTCCGTCTTTGGTATTGGGTACGGCCGACATTACCCTGAGCGAGATCGTCGCCTCCTACGCCTACATCGCCAACGGTGGCGGGGCGGTCAAACCCTTCTCCATCCTCCGCATCGAAGACGAATACGGCCAGCTCCTCTACGAGGCCCAGTACGCCAACGTCAGCCGCGCCGAAGCCAGCACCGAGCTCCAGCAACTCCGAAAAATGATGCGCGCCGTGGTCACCCAGGGCACCGGCGGCAGCATCCAGGCCTACAACATCCCCTTCAACATCATCGGCAAAACGGGCACGACCCAGAACAACGCCGATGGCTGGTTCATCGGCAGTTCGCCCGAGGTGACCGTTGGCGCGTGGGTCGGGACCCTCGATAAGCGCGTCCATTTCAAATCCTCCCGCCTCGGCGCGGGCAGCATCACCGCCCTGCCACTCGTCGGCCGCGTCTTCGGTGACCTCAGCCTCTGGCGCAGCCCCATCCTGAGCGACTTCACTTACACCGTGCCGGATTTCGACTGCGTGGCCTTCAGCGAACTCCCGCCGGAGGAAGCGCGGCTGCTGCGCCCCGGCCAGGACTCCTTAGCTCCGGCCGACGACAGCCTTTTCCTGGAGCTTTCGCCGGTTGATAGCCTCGCCGAGCCCGCCGAACCTGTGCTGCCAGACAGTACGGGACCAGGGCGCTGACGCAGGTGCCGGGGAAGTCCTGGCGAAGCGGTGGAGGGCTCAAGTTTGGTTAGACTCCACCGCTTATTTTGGCCGTATCGTACATCGCTCTTTTATCCTTTACTTTGCACCTGCGGCCGCGCCCGGAATGCAGCCTGCCGCCCGTGATTTATGAAGGGCTTTTCCACTATCGCCTTACTTATTCTTTCCAACGTATTTATGACCCTGGCCTGGTACGGGCACCTGAAAATGGCGGAACTCAAGTGGTTCAGCAAGCTCGGTCTTTTTGCCGTTATCGCCATCAGCTGGGGCATCGCCTTCTTCGAATACTGCGCACAGGTGCCCGCCAACAAGTACGGTTTTGTGGGCAACGGCGGGCCCTTTACCTTGTTGCAACTCAAGGTCATCCAGGAGGTCATCACCCTGGTGGTATTTACGCTTTTCATGCTGGTTTTTTTCCGCCAGGAGAGCTTCCGTTGGAATCATTTATTGGGTTTTCTCTGCCTGGTGGCCGCCGTTTATTTCATCTTTAAAAAGTGACCTGGAGGCGGCCGTGCCCGCTTATCCCGCGGCACGCTCACCAGGCAGAAAGCTACGGCGAGACGATCTTATGGCGAAGCGCCGAGCAGGCCGAAAACCAGGTATCCTTCCACCCCGCTGCCCCCGGTGAGCCCGGCCGGGGGATTGCCGAAATTCCGCTGGTCGAACTCGTTGCCCTTGCCCGTAACTACATCACGCGGGGCCTTGATGAAAACGAGCTGGTCCGGGCAATGGGCAACGACATCAACCTGAGCGCCGTACGGGGCGAGCCGAGGAAGCGGATACTGCGCGCGGTAGAGTACGCCTGGGCTAGCGGGGCATGATTGCACCCCCACCGCGGTAGCGCTGCGGCAGGAACGCCCAAGGAAGGGAAGGGCAACGGATAAACCCACCAATTTCCCCTTCAACTCCCTATATTTACCGAGCAAAATTTTCCACCTATCATGACTGACCCAGAAGATTTTATCAACGCTTTGGAGCTGGCTCCCCTTCCCGATGACCTGCCGCAACGAACCAGCCGGGGGCTGCAAAACGCTGAGGTTGAGGTGGATAAAGACCAGGCCTTCATCAACAACAAGAGCCTCGTATCCTTCGCTGCGGGCATCAGCCCTAAATACCGGCAGGATGTGTTGGACTCAACCTTACTGGCTTCCCTGGCAGCCGACCGGAAGTTCCCGGATAATTCCAATCCCCGGGCCTGGTACGACTTTTACGTCAAGGTACTAAGCTCCATCGGCTGGACAACGGACCGTAACGAGAACAAAGCCTACACCAGCGCCGAAGCGGAATTTGACGTCAACCAGGCCGTTATTGAGATCATGACCGCCATTGCCGGTGGTCCTGGGGTCCAGGCCATCCTGATTGCCAAAACCCTGACGGCCCTCAAAGGCCTGGCCGATGAGGACGGCAAAATCCGCCTCTTCGAGAAACGGGCCAAAGGCCTGGATACCTCCAATTTTCAGGTAGGCGTGGCTACCGAATCCGCCGAAGCCGTTTCGCTCAATGTATCCAACTTCTACTTTGAGAACATCCAGGGCAGCCGCAAAGTGATTTTCTTTCGCTGGGGTGGTGATCGTGCGGCCCTCAACTACCAGTTCTTTCAGGGAACCCTCAACACGCAAGTTTACGCAGACTCCCGGCCGCTCGTCAAGCAAAAAATCGCCGCCTACCGTACCACCCTAATTGACGAACTGGACTTGTAATGGCGCACTTTTCGGACCTGGAACGGCAGTCTCTCTCCGCCGCCCTGACCGAAAACTTCCGGCAGGAGGAACTGCGCCGCCTGTTACAGAGTGATCTGGGCCAGGAGTTCGATCACCTGGTGAGCGCCCCCGCCTACGCCGCTCAGGTCGCCGAAATCGTCAACCGGGCCGAAGAACGCGGCTGGTCCCTGGAGCTCCTGGACGCCGCCGTTTCCCGTCGCCCCGACGTGGAGGCCTTCCTCACCCTTCATTACCGGAAGGGCAGGCTCAAGGTAGGTGGCCTGGAGAACATCGTCCGGGCCGGCAACTTTGTAAATTTCGCTGCTTTTATCGACTGGGCCATGCGGGTCCGCCGCGCCGTTTGCAGCATCAAGCTCGTCGGGCCAAAAACGGAGATTGGGACGGCTTTTCTGGTGGGGCCGGATCTTTTGCTGACCAATTACCACGTCGTAGCCCAGGCCATCGAAAACCCTGCTGGCGTTGAACGCGTAGTACTGCTTTTCGATTTCGTGGGCCGGGATGCCGGACTGCCCATTTCCTACGCCGTTTCCGACTTGAGCGTCCTGGCCCACCGCCCGCCGGCCTCCGAAGCCGACGAAGAACGGGCGATTACCGCCGCCTGGGACCCCACTTGCCTGGACTACGCACTAATCCGCCTGCCCGATACCCTTGGTCAGCGGCCCTACAACAGCCAGTACGGAAAACTACCGCTGCGGGGTTGGCTGACCCTGGCCAAGCCTACCCAGAGCCTCAAGAAAGACCGCATCCTGCGCATTACCCAGCACCCCTACGGCGAAGAGATGCAACTCGCCGAAGGCAAGGCGCTGGGCCTGGACCCTGCCGGGTTGCGCGTCCGATACCAAGCCAATACGGATCGGGGCTCCAGCGGTGCGCCGGTCTTCAACGAAGAAACGGAAATTGTCGCCCTCCACCACCGCGGCAATTGGGCGGGCACGGAAAACCAGGGCATTCCCATCTTAGCCATCCTGGAGGATCTGGAAGCCCAGGGCATTGACCTCCCCCCCGCCGCCCCCGCCGTAGCCTTCACCGTGGCTGGCGGAGAAAAAGACGGCGTGGCAACCGAGGCAATGGGCATCACTGAAGTCCTCTTCAACCAGCCCTTCATCGGGCGGAACGGCCTGAAACAGTACTGCGCCGACCTCCTGGCGGGGCAGCGGCGCAACCCCGTACTCTTGCTCAATGGCCGGAGCCGGGCCGGGCGGACTTACCTGGGCTACTATTTTGATCGCCTCGCCGCCGTGGGCTATTTTCACCTCATCAAGATTGACTTCAGAGGGCGGACGGACCTCCACCCCGCAGAACTGGCCCGGCAACTGGCCATCGCCCTCGATCTGGCCGGCTTTCACGCCCAAGACCCCGTGGGGCGCTACGAAGACTTTAAGCAACAAATCTTTCTTACCCAGGTAGAGCAGCATCTCGTCCGCAGCAAAAAGCAGTACCTTTTCTTTCTCGACCACTGCCACGAGGCCAGACTTAGCCAAAGTGTCCGCGACCTCATTGTCGGCCTCGCCAACCTGATAGGAGAGGAGCGGGTGCCGGGAATCTTTGCTGGCATCGGCATTGACCGGGAAGACCAGTTGCGCATCAACGGCGTTACGCCCACCATCAACAATTTCGTCAAAGAAGATGTAGCCGCGTACTTCAAATCCCTCTACGCGACCCTGCAACCGCAAAGTCCTGAAGCAGACTTCGTAGACTTTGCCATGGGCAAAATACCCGCCCGGCTCTTTGAAACAGAGACGGAGGTAAACGTGGAGGAAATTGGTCGCCGCGCCCGCATCATCGCCGACGCCCTGCGGGAGGCCCACGCCACCACCCACGCTGGCGCTGCCGCCGTTTCCTCGCCCCAAAATCTGGACTGGTAATGGCTCAATCCTTCGACTTCGCCGCCCTGGACGCTTTAGTGGACCAACGACTATCGGAAGCCTTTGGCTACCAAGCAGAGGAGCGGGCCATAGCCCGCGCCGCAGCCATGACGGTTAACTTCCGGGAGGGGGAGCTGCTGAGCCGACTACGGGCCGCCGGCAATGAAATCTCGGAACGGGACCTCGCCTGGCTGCGGGAAAATACCCGGGCCGTAGCCGGGGGGCGGTGGACCCTTTCCCCCTCCACCCGCCGCAGTTTATTGGCCCGCATCGAAAAAACCAGCAGCCTGGACCAAGTGTACAGCCAGTTTGGCCCAGAAGACACCCCGGAGGCCGGCGACCGCTTTTACGGGCTTTTGATCCGCAACAACGGCGAGGGCATTAACCCCGAAGATCTTTCCCTGGAAGAAGTACAGCAACTGCTGACGGTGATCCAATGGTTGGATGAGACGAGCTTAGGCTTGAAATACGCCGATCTGCGCCAGAACTGCGCGAAAACGCTGGAAACCGTCGAGCTCCTGCACCAGATGATTGGCCACACCCAACACTTCAGCGGCCGAACCAGGGAACTGAAAGTGCTGGAGGATTTTGTCTTTGCCACCACCGGCCCGGCGGATCCCCTCCTCATTTTTGGAATCGGGGGCATTGGGAAGTCTACCCTAGTCAGCAAATTCATCCTCGATCACGGCATCTTCACCAGTGAGGAGGACCTCCCTTTCGTATACCTCGATTTTGACCGGGCGGGCATGTCGATCGCCGAACCCGTCCACCTGGCCATCGAGGCGCTGCGCCAATTGAAGCTGCAGTTTTCCGCTGACCAGGAACTGTTCGATCGCCTGAGTGCTGCGCACGGCGATTTCATTGCCTTTGCCGACCGGAGTGACGAACCAGACCGCAAGTGGAAGGTCAGCCAAAAAGAAAGCCGGAGTTTCGTCCTCAAAAACATGGCCGGGCGTTACCTCAGTGGGGCCCAGTTCAGTGGCCCGGTTTTGGTGGTCCTGGACAGTTTCGAGGAGGCCCAGTTCCGCGCGTCGGAGGGGGAACTGCACAACCTGCTGGACTTCCTGGACGAAATCCGGACCTACGTGCCCAGCCTGCGCCTGATGATCGTTGGCCGCTCGGACCTGGTGGCCACGCCCTTCGCCCTGCAGCAGTTGGAAGTGGGCGATTTTGACGCGGATGCCGCCGCCGCCTACCTGGCCGAAGCCGGGGTGCCCGGGGCAGACTTACGGGCGCTGATATTCAGCAGGGTAGGGGGGAATCCCCTCAACCTCAAGCTGGCAGCCGTCCTGGCGGCAACGAGCGAAAACGCGGGGGAGGAACTGTTACAGCAACTGGATGAAAACAGGATCCAGGAACAGCTCGTACGGCGTAACCTGGCGCACATCCCGGATGCGGATGCACAAAAGCTGGCCGAACCCGGCCTCCTGCTGCGGCGCATTACGCCGGCCGTCATTCGCGAGGTCATGGCCGGCCCCTGCGGACTCGGAGCAATTAGTGAGTGGCGGAGCGAGGAGCTATTTCAGATCCTCCGGAGGATCACTTTTCTCGTCGAAGACCGCGGTGGGGTCATCCAATTCCGGCGCGACGTTCGCATGGCCTTGCGGGAGGTCATTTGGGCGCGTTCGCAGGTGCAGGCCACAGCCCTGACGACAGCAGTGATTGACTACTACGCCCTCCGCCCCGACGCCGCCTCCCAGGCGGAATACTACTACCATCGCCTACTTACCGAAGACCCCGCACGCATCGATAAGGAAGATCCGCCCTGGGCCGAACTCCGTCCCTACCTGGAAAATGCCATCGCAGAATTGCCCCCCGATGCTGCTGCCCTGCTGGGACTGAAGTTTAACCTCCGGATAGAAAAATCCATCACCGAAGGACAATCGGACGCTGCCTGGGAAAACACCACCGCCGCCAACTTCGCCCGGGGCATGCAAGAAGGTACCACCCTCGGGGTACTGGAGGACCTCTGGAAGCAGATGGCCAAGCACCGGACGAACAACAGCTATTTCAACCGCCAACTGGGCCAACTGGCCATCCGCCTCGGTCACCTGGATGCTGCGGAGCAACTCCTGGCGGCAATGCGGGAGGATTCTCTCTATTCCTTCGTAGTGCAGGCCCTGCAGCTCGATAATTACCGCCTGGAAAGCCGGTACTATGAAGCCATTGCCAGCGCCCTACCCGGGATGGACCCGGAAACCCTGCCCTTCAGCAGCTGGTCGGCGTTCGTGGAAGTCAGTTTTTTGCTCGCTAAGGCGGCCGGCCTCGCCGATCAGGACGTGCTTCCCCTGGCCCAGGGCTTTTTAATTCCGGCGCAGGAAAGCCTGAAATCCTTATTACTGACCAATGGGGTGGTAGGCTCCAGCGTCAGCCAGCGGGAAGAGCCTCCGCAGTACGCAGCTGTTCAACCCCGCACCGGGCATGAACCCTCGCTCTGGAAACCTCTGGAGATATTCCGGGAGCTCCGTTGGCTGGAAGTAGGGACGCACGACGCCGATTTTGCGTCGCGCTACCTCGTCGCCATGCAGCAAATTGCCGCAGCCTATGGGCAGGAACGCGACCGCTACCTGCGGCTCGTTCACCAGATTGGCGCGGTCGGGCAAAGCGATTTTAGCCAGACCCTGTTCAATGAATACCACCGGATCGTTTCCGACGTATCCTGGCCCAGCGCCTGGAATATTGCCCGGGTAGATGTGGCAGACTTTCTGCTGGCCTACCACTGCGGCAATCTGGCGACGGCGGAGCAGACTTTTTTCCCCAGCACAGTTACCGCCCGGGAGGTAGAGGACACCGCTCCCTCAACTTCCCCCGCACCTGCGACCGCGCCCGAAATGAGTAAAAAAGTCGCGGAAATCCGAACGCTCCTCGCCAGCGACCGTATTCAGGATGCGATTCAGGCACTGGATGAACTCAGTAGCGGAAACCGGGATCTGAAAACCACCGTTACCCTGATGGCGAGCCGCTACAACCGCCTGGCAAAAGGCAAGCTGAGCGGAACGCTCAACTACACGGATCAATCCACGGAAGACAAACAAATTAATGCAGCTTTGCTCCGTATTCTGGACGATCTGGAAGAAAAAGGCCCCGCCTGACCCCGCACCATTCCGCTGAAGAGATCAATGCCGCTAGTATGAAAGCCTTAATTTTCGAGGAATTCCGGGGGGAAATAGCCCTGGAAACGGTTCCTGACCCCAGCCCGTCGCCCGCTGGCGTAGTCATTGCCGTGAGGGCAACGGGCCTGTGCCGCAGCGACTGGCACGGGTGGATGGGCCATGACCCGGATATCCGCCTGCCGCACGTCCCGGGACACGAGCTGGCGGGGGTGATTGCGGCCGTTGGGTCCTCAGTCAAAAAACACCGGGTGGGCGACCGGGTGACGGTGCCCTTCGTTTGCGGATGTGGTGCTTGCCCGCAGTGCCACTCGGGCAACGAGCAGGTTTGCGATTACCAGACCCAGCCGGGCTTTACCCACTGGGGTTCTTTTGCGGAGTACGTGACGATTGAAAACGCCGACCGGAACGTGGTGCCCCTGCCGCCGGAGATTGACGACGCTACGGCGGCACTGCTGGGTTGCCGCTTCATCACCGCCTACCGGGCGGTGCGCGACCAGGGCCGGGTGGGCGAAGGCGAATTTGTGGCCGTCCATGGTTGCGGCGGCGTGGGACTTTCCGCCATCATGATTGCCCGGGCGCTGGGGGCCCGGGTGCTTGCCGTGGACATTAAAGCGGATGCCCTGGCGCTGGCCGCCTCCCTCGGGGCCGAGTGGACGATTGACGCTACCGCTCAGGATCCCGTGGCGGCAATCCGGGAGTACACCCGGGGCGGGGCCCACCTTTCACTGGATGCGCTGGGCAGTACCACCACTTGTGTCAATTCCATCAACGGACTGCGCAAGCGGGGGCGCCACCTCCAGGTAGGCCTCATGGTGGGGGAGCACCAGTTTCCGCCCATTCCCATTGGCAAGATCCTTTCCGATGAGCTGGAGATCATCGGCAGCCACGGCATGCAAGCCCACCGCTATCCGGAGATGCTGGACTTGATCGTGGCTGGTAAACTCCAACCCGGAAAGCTCCTGCAGGGCACCCTGAGCCTGGCCGATGCCGCCACGGCCCTGCCCGCCATGGACACTTTTGGTCACGCGGGCGTACTGGTCATCGATCGCTTTTGAAGGTAAGCGAGGCAATTGGTCACGACAAAAAAAAATGCCCCGCCGATCGAGCAGATCAGCGGGGCAAACCAGAAGTTCGTGGGATCAGGCCTTGGCCTATTTCTTCACGCTATCGACGATGGCGGTGAACGCACTGGGGTGGTTCATGGCCAGGTCGGCAAGGACTTTGCGGTTGAGGCCGACTTCGCCCACGCTCAGGGCGTGCATCAGGCGGCTGTAGGTGGTACCGTGCATACGGGCGGCGGCGTTGATGCGCGCAATCCACAGGCGGCGGAAAACGCGCTTCTTGCCGCGGCGGTCGCGGTAGGCATAACCATTGGCTTTGTCAACGGCGTTCTTGGCTACGGTGTAGACCTTAGAACGGGCACCAAAGTAACCTTTGGCGGCTTTAAGAATGCGCTTGCGGCGCGCGCGGCTGGCAACCGCATTAACTGAACGTGGCATAAAACTCTGTTTTTGTGCAGTACGGAGACTTTTTGTGCTTTGGGCCCGTACTCTCGTGGAAAAAGAGGTTTCCCCGGCGGGGAATTACTCGTGGTTTTTGCTTATTTGCAAAGGAGGCGCAGGATACGCTTTTCGTCCGCTTCAGAGACCAGCGTGGAGTCGCGCAGACGCAGCTTGGCTTTGTTGGACTTGTTGCGCATCATGTGCGAGGTATAAGCTTGGAAGCGTTTTACTTTACCGGTGCCGGTAATTTTGAAGCGCTTTTTTGCACTGCTGTGCGTTTTCATCTTAGGCATGGCGCTAAGTTTATTTTTGGATTGGAGCGCAAAAGGAGACAACTGTGGCCAGGGAATGGCGGTGGGTTGCCGGAGACTTTTACGAACGCTTTGGGGAGGTCAAAATCCTTGGGCGTTGGGGGAAGGAGGATAATGAATGGGAGGGGAGAAGGCCCGGCCAGGAGTGTTTCCCGGCCGGGATTTCCTTTAGGAACTTGGGAGGAAGCGTGAGCTTACTCTTCTTCCTTATCGCTCACCTCACGGCCGCCGTCCAGTTCATCCTGGAGGGCAATGAGTTCGTCCCACTGGCCAGCGGCGGCCAGGGCAGCTTGCTTGGCCCAGGTAGCGGGGCTGTGGATGTTGTAGCGGGGGCCGGCGTCGTCGAGCATTTGCTGTACCGTTGCCTCGGGGGCGTCCGCCAGTTCTTGCCAGGTGGTGATGCCGATGCCGTGCAGGAGGCCTTCGATTTTGGGGCCGATGCCTTCTACCAGCTTCAGGTCATCCTGGGCAACCTTCTTGCCGTTGGGCAGTTCGATCTTGCTGGCTGCTTTGGCTTTGGCGGGGGCGGCGGCTGGTACTTCGGCTACGGCCTTAGCGGGAGCCGGAGCGGCCTTGGGAGCAGCTTTGGCGGCGGGGGCTGGCGCGGGGGTCACTTCGGCGGCGTCGGTTGGGATGATGCCAACGTACATGCGGTTGCGGAAGCTTTTGCGGAAGGTTACTTTGCCGTCTACCTGGGCGTGGATCGTGTAATCGCGGCTCATGTAAACGTTTTCACCGGGGTGGTACTTCGTACCGCGCTGCCGGATGATGATGTTGCCAGCTTTGGCAACCTGACCGCCGAAGAGCTTAACGCCAAGGCGTTTCGATTTACTGTCGCGGCCGTTGTCGGTACTACCTACACCTTTCTTGTGTGCCATGGTATTTTGTTTTTTGGCTTCTCCGGTGAAGGAGAAAAATTAGGAATTGGGCCCGTGACTTAGACCGTGATGGAATCGATTTTGATCTTGGTGAACTGCTGGCGGTGGCCGTTCTTCACGCGGTAGCCCTTGCGGCGCTTCTTTTTGAAGACAATGACCTTGTCTCCCTTAGCGTGATCAATTACGGTAGCGCCTACGGCGGCACCTTTTACGTTCGGCGTGCCGATGGTTACCCCAGCATCACCAGCGGTGAGCAGGACCGAATCGAAGCTGACAGAATCGCCAGCTTTGGCTTCTAGCCGGTGGACGAAGATCTCCTGACCTTCCTCTACTTTGAATTGCTGACCGGCTATGGTTACGATTGCAAACATTAATGAATGGTTTAAATTGGGGCGCAAAGGTAAGGAAAACTCCGGTATTGCAAGGCCCCGCCGGCAATTTGTTTTTCCTGGTCGGAAAAGTGGGGTGGGGAAGTACTGCCTGCCGTCCCCAAGGACCAGGGGCGGACAGGCGAAAAGAGCTACCCCGGCAGCAAAGGAATGGTCAAAAAGGGTAGGGGAGCGGACGGCAGCGAATGACACCATATATAAGGTCTTGGTTTTGTTGCTGCACTTTGCGGTTGCCTGGCAGCGGACTTTGCACCTGCGGCCGCGCCCAGGACGGGATGGGGAGGGGTAAAAACCAGGAGATGAGCGTTCCAACAAACACCTCTTTCAGTAGACTTTATCTAAATAAGGTTCGGTTGTCTTAACTTGTTTGTTAAAGAAATGTCATCAAAGTATCTTTGCGCCAATAAGCGGAGGGCCGTTTTTGGCCCCTTTCGCGCAACTTACTAAATGTCAATTCGTAATGACATACCACCAAAAGTTTTTGCCCTTCCTGCTTCTCGTTTTCTGCCTCTTTGCTGGCGGCCAAACCGGAATTGCGCAGGGTGACCAAGACACGGCGACCACTGCTCCAGCCGCTACCCTTTCCGCTTCCGAAGCCGTTGCCGATGGCGAAGTTGCCCCCGGTGAGGGAGACTACAATAAAGGCAAAGCCCTCTGGAACGCTAACGGATGTGGTTCCTGCCATAACAGGAACATGAAGGATAACTCAACGGGGCCCGCCCTCGGCGGCGTGGAAAGCCGCTGGGCCTCCGAGCCCCGTGAGCACCTGTACCGCTGGGTGCAGAACTCCCAACAGTTGATTGCCTCCGGAGAAAGCGCCCGCGCCATTTCCGTGTACAATGAATGGAACAAGAATCCGATGACGGCTTTCCCTGCGTTGACCAACAGCGACGTAGAGCACTTGCTGGGCTACATTCAAGGGCAAATTGATGGGTTAGGTCAGGTTACTGGTGGTCCCGATGGCCCCGTTCCCGCCGCCGCCGAAACCGACAACACCTGGCTGTTCATCGTTCTCGGTCTTGCCCTGCTGCTGCTTTCGCTGATCCTGGCCCGGATCACGAGCAACATGCAGTACATGGTGGCGACCAAGGAACAGGGCGACGCTCCCGAACGCCGGACGCTTACCGATATCCTCACCAGCAAGGGCATGATTGCCTTCGTGGTGTTCGCCCTCGTGGTTTTGGGTGGCTACACTACGGTCAACCACGCCATCGAGCTGGGCCGTCAGCAGGATTACCAGCCCGAGCAACCCATCAAGTTCAGCCACGTTACCCACGCCGGCCTTAACCAGATCGACTGCCAGTACTGCCACGACGGTGCCCGCCGCTCTAAGCACTCCGTCATCCCCGCCGTCAATACCTGTATGAACTGCCACCGCGCCATCAAGAAGGGCAGCCAGTACGGTACGGCCGAAATCACCAAGATCTACGCCGCCATCGGCTACGACCCCATCGAAGACGTCTACATCGAAGACTACGAGAACTATACCAACGAAGAAGCCGCGGAGGTCTACAAGAAGTGGATTGCCCAGGAATACCTGGCCGACGAGCGCGACATCGACGACCTGGAAACTACGGTAGACGCCCAGTGGGAAGAGATCGTGAGCTCCCTGACGGACGACTACACGGGCGATACCAAAGTAGCCGGCCCCGTCGAGTGGGTACGTATTCACAACCTGCCCGACCACGCCTACTTCAACCACGCCCAGCACGTAACGGTCGGGAACCTCCAGTGCCAGAACTGCCACGGCCCCGTGCAGGAGATGGAACTGGTTTACCAGTACAGCCCCCTGAGCATGGGCTGGTGTGTCAACTGTCACCGCCAGACGGAAGTACAGTTCAACGACAACGAATACTACCAGGCCTACCAGCGCTACCACGAAGAGATGAAGTCTGGCGAGCGCACCGCCGTAACGGTGGAAGACATTGGCGGCCTGAGCTGCCAGCGTTGTCACTACTAAGCCCTCCGCCGCTAAACCACCACCAAAAAATATTCCCCCTACCACGGGAGTGAATTTCGATCCCGGCCCGCCGGTTTCAAAGTATACCTGAATGAAGAATAAAGTCAGCAACATTTGGTTAGGTACGGATCAACTTGCATCCAGTGCTGATTACATCAAAGCCACGGACAGCGAAGTAGGTGCCCCCGCCATCACTGAGAACCTGGAGAACCCCCGCCTGGAAGCCAGCCGCCGGGATTTCCTGAAATACCTCGGTTTTGGCATCACCGCCGCTACGATTGCTTCCTGCGATATTCCCGTTCGCAAAGCCATTCCCTACGTCTCCAAGCCCGACACCATCGTGCCTGGAGTAGCGACTTACTTTGCCTCGACCTTCGTTCAGGGCGGAGATTACGTTCCCGTCTTGGTGAAGACCCGCGAAGGGCGGCCCATCAAGATCGAAGGCAACGCCATGAGCCCCATCACCCGGGGGGGCACCAGCGCCCGCGCGCAGGCCTCCGTTTTGGGCATGTACGATACCAGCCGCTTCGACGGTCCCTACCGCATCAAGGAAGGGATGGCCCAGAGCGCCCGCAATCCCGCAGATAACGACGGTTGGGACGTCATCGACGCCGAAATCAAAGGCAAGATGAGCGCCGGAGCCCGCGTACGCATCGTCTCCCATACCATCATGAGCCCCACGCTGTTGCGCGCGGTGGCCGACTTCAAGGCCAAGTACCCCAACACGGAGTTGGTACAGTACGACCCCGTCTCCGCTGCGGCCCTATTGGATGCCAACGCTGCTACCTTCGGCAAGCGGGCCGTCCCGAGCTACCATTTCGACAAGGCCGAAGTGATTGTCTCCTTCAACTGCGACTTCCTCGGTACCTGGATCAGTCCCGTCCAGTACGCCCGCCAGTACGCTGCTGGCCGCAAGACGGGTAACGGCAAAATGTCTCGCCACATCCAGATTGAGAGTGGCATGAGCATGACCGGCTCCAACGCCGATAACCGCATCCTGGTGAAGCCCAGCCAGCAGGGCCAGGCCATCCTTGCCCTCTACAACGCCATCGTAGGCGGAGGGGCCAGCGCCGACCTCGACGCCGCCACCACCGAAAAAATCAACGCCGTTGCTGCCGAACTGAAGCGCAACCGCACCCGTGGCCTCGTCGTCAGCGGGACCAACAACCTGGGCGAGCAACTCCTCGTCAATGCCATCAACCAGAGCATCGGTGCCTACGGCAGCACGATCACGACCGACCGCTGGAGCAACCAGCGCAAGGGCAGTGACCAGGCCATCGCCAAGCTGGCTTCCGAACTGGAAGCGGGCAGCGTGGACGCGCTGATCGTTTTGGACGGTGCCAACCCGGCCTTCGACAACGCTTTTGCCACCAAAATTGCCGCCGGCATCGCCAGCGCAAAGCTCTCCATCAGCACCAGTGGTGTACCGAACGAGACGACGATGCTCTGCCAGTACGTTGCCCCCAACCACCACTACCTCGAAAGCTGGGGTGATGTGGAGGCCGTGGAAGGCGAGCTTTCCCTGCTCCAGCCCACCATCACGCCCATTTTCGCCAGCGTAGGCCGGGCGGGCACCCGTCAGGAAGGGGAGAGCCTCCTGGTATGGTCCGACGCCAGCAGCTACCAGGCCGACGCCGACCAGCCTTACCTCGAATACCTCAAGGCCGGTTGGGAAGCCACCGCTTTCCGCGCCCAGTCTGGCTTCGTCAGCTTCCGCTCTTTCTGGGACGCGTCCCTGCAGGCCGGTGTGGTGACCCTGGGCGGTGCCAGTTCCGTCGCCGCTGCCCCGGTCGCTACCGATAGTCTCGGGGTAGCCGCTGCCCCGGTTGCCGCTCCGGGTTCCGAAGCCGGTGCCTTCAACGACGCCGCTACCAGTGGTGCCGCCGGAAAAGTATCCAAGGCGGGTACGGGCATGGAGGTCAACTTCTTCGAAACCATCAACGTCGGCAACGGCGTTTACGCCGGCAACCCCTGGTTGCAGGAAGTCCCCGACCCCGTTACCCGTACGGTATGGGGCAACTACCTCACCATCCCCGTACACTGGGAAGGCGGGAACTCTTACACTGCTTACGAAGGCCTGAACGCCGAAGAGTACAAAGGCAAGGCCGACATGGTCAGCCTGAGCATTGGCGGCGTGGCACAGGAAATTACCGCAGTGCGGCAGTTCGGCCAGAAGCCTGAGACCTTCAGCCTGGCACTGGGGTACGGCCGGACCATCACCGGTGCTTCCGGCCGGGCCATCGGCCACAACATCGGCATCAATGTCTACCCCTGGCTGACGACCGACGCCGACGGCTACGTCCAGTACTACGCCAGCAACGCGGAAGTTAGCGGCCGCGTCGCCGTGGAGGACGAGTTCGCCTGCGTGCAGTACCACCACACGATGGGCCTGACGACGAAGAACGAGTCCGGTGCCATGGCCTACCACGACCGCCTGAGCGGCGAGACCGTCTACCTGGATCGTCCCCTGACGGAAGAAGAAAAGGACCACCTGGAGCCCTTCAACGTCGATGAAAAGACGGTAATGGAACTCGGCGAAGGTATGCAGGGCGGCCTGGTCAATCGCTCCATCATCTACCAGGGGACCCTGGCGGAGTTGGGCGAACTCAAAGAGCACATCAGCGAGAAGCGGGCCGAAGCCAAGCACCTTAATGACCAGACGCTGTACCCTTACGAGGAGTACGTGGAAGAAATTTACAGCCAGGGCCACTGGTGGGGTATGCACGTCGATCTTACGGCCTGCATCGGTTGCGCCGCCTGCGAAGTGGCCTGCGTAGCCGAAAACAACGTTCCCATCGTCGGTAAGTACGAAGTGTGGCGCCACCACGAAATGAAGTGGATGCGCATCGACCGCTACTTCTACGGCGACGTCGAGAACCCCCGCGCCGTGTACCAGCCCATGATGTGCCAGCACTGCGATAACGCACCCTGCGAAAACGTCTGCCCGGTAAACGCCAGCCAGCACAGCGACGAAGGCCTCAACCAAATGATCTACAACCGCTGTATCGGTACCCGTTACTGCGCCAACAACTGCCCCTACAAAGTCCGCCGCTTCAACTGGCTGGATTACACCACGGGCGACCTCTTCAGCTCCAACGAGCCGACCGTACAGGACGAAGAACTGCCCTTCGGTGCCGACAACCTGACGCGGATGGTGCTGAACCCCGACGTAACCGTCCGCAGCCGCGGCGTCATCGAAAAGTGCAGCTTCTGTGCCCAGCGCCTCCAGGCGGGTAAGCTCACGGCCAAGATCGAGAAGCGGCCGCTGCGCGACTCCGACGTTCGCACCGCCTGCCAGACTGCCTGCCCCACCGGTGCCATCACCTTCGGCGACCGCAACGGTAAGAACGGCGACCTGAACAGCAAGCTCAACAACCCGCTGAACTACCTCGTGCTGGAGGAAGTGAACACCCAAAGCTCCGTATTCTACGCAGCCCGGGTACACAACCCCCTGGAAGAGCTGAATGCCTAGCAGAATTTACCATTACCATTCAGCAGGCACAATTGCCAATTGCCCGCCTGATGGTAGCTGGAATAACTAAAAACACACTGCGGAAGCAGTAGTAATAAAGTAAAATTTACCATGGCCTGAGGATGGCTGACCGCAAATTCTCCATTGGACATGGTAAGTTGTAAATTGTAAATAATTATGAGTGGACACGTAGCCCCCGTTCGTCGACCGTTGATCACGGGTAGTAAAACCTACCACCAGATCACGGAAGACATCTGTCGCCCGACAGAAACGGCCCCCTCGCTGAGCTGGATCATTACTTTCATCATCTCGGTACTCTGCCTCGGCCTGTTTGCCTTCAGTGTAGCCTGGACGATCTGGGTCGGCATCGGTTCCTGGAACCTGAACCGGACCATCAACTGGGGTTGGGACATCACCAACTTCGTTTGGTGGGTAGGTATTGGTCACGCCGGTACCTTGATCTCGGCCATTCTTTTGCTGTTCCGCCAGAAGTGGCGGACGGGTGTAAACCGGGCGGCGGAGGCCATGACGATCTTTGCCGTAATGTGTGCCGGACAGTTTCCCCTCATCCACATGGGGCGTCTCTGGCTGGCCATCTTCATCTTCCCGTACCCCAATACCCGGGGCCCGCTGTGGGTGAACTTCAACAGCCCGCTGCTCTGGGACGTATTCGCCATCTCTACCTACTTCACCGTATCGCTGCTGTTCTGGTACGCCGGTTTGGTACCCGACCTGGCTACGGTCCGGGACCGCGCCAGTGGCCTGCGCAAGAAGATTTACAGCATTGCTTCCTTCGGCTGGAATGGCTCGGCCAAGCACTGGCAGCGCTGGGAAAGCCTCTCGCTGATCCTGGCCGGCCTGGCAACGCCGCTGGTACTTTCGGTGCACACCATCGTATCCTTTGACTTTGCCACTTCGGTCATCCCCGGCTGGCACACGACGATCTTCCCTCCCTACTTCGTAGCGGGGGCCATCTTCTCGGGCTTCGCGATGGTACTTACGCTGATGCTCATTGCCCGCAAGGTGCTGCACCTGGAAGACTACATCACCATCGAGCACATTGAGTCGATGAACAAGGTAATCCTCCTCACCGGCTCGATTGTGGGTGTGGCTTACCTGACGGAGCTTTTCATTGCCTGGTACTCCGGTTACATCTACGAGCAATTCGCCTTCCTCAACCGCGTAATGGGCCCCTACTATTGGAGCTACATCGGGATGATGCTCTGTAACGTGCTTTCCCCCCAGATCTTCTGGAGCAAGAAAATGCGGACCAGCCTGTTCTGGACCTTCTTCATGTCGATCTTCATCAACATCGGGATGTGGTTCGAGCGCTTCGTCATCATTGCCACTACGCTGGCGCGGGACTACCTGCCCTCCAGCTGGAGCTACTACGTGCCTACCTGGGTAGAGATCTGCATCTTCATCGGTACCCTGGGCTTGTTCTTTACCCTCTTCCTCATCTTCACGCGGGTTGCCCCGGTAGTGGCGATTGCGGAGGTGAAGAGCATCCTTAAATCGGCGGGCGACCAGTACATCGGCCCCCACGCCCACGCTCACCACGGCCACGGTCACCACGTACCAGCCGGTGCGAATGACCACGCGGCGGGCACCACCGTCGATATCGAAGACAAAGACGACACCGAAATCCATTAAAAGACCAAGCGCCGGCTTCCAACCGGCACTTTCAACCATCCAAGCATGGCAAACGCAATTGCACACAGCGGTATTCCCATGGAGGGCTTCACGGCCACTACGGGCCGCAACATCCTCTTCGGCTTGTACGACGACGAAGTCAAGCTCCTGGACGCCGTAAAAGCCGCCAACGCGGCCCATCTCGACATCGACGAGGTGTACACGCCTTTCCCCGTTCACGGACTCGATCCGCTGCTGGGGTTGGAAGAAAGCCGCCTTCACCAGGCGGGCTTCATTTTCGGGAGCATCGGTTGCTTGTTTGGCTTCGGGTTCATGACCTGGGTCTTCACGCGCGACTGGCCGATCATCTTCGGGGGTAAGCCCTACTGGTCGGTGCCGGCCTTCATCCCCATCACGTTCGAGCTGACGGTACTCTTCGCCGCCGTAGGGATGGTGACGGTCTTTTACATCATCTGTGGCCTCGGGCCCGGCGCGGAGCCCCGCCGCCTGCACGACCGGATCACGGACGATAAGTTCTGCATTGCCTTCGACGCCACTGACCTGGGCGAAGCCGACGTTGACGACCTCAAAGCCTACTTCGCGCGCACCGGTGCCGAAAGTGTGCACAACAAAGTAGTTCCCGCCTAAGGCATTCTGCGGGGCGCTGCCGCAGGTGCAAGGTCTAGGGACCGAAGAGCAGGGGAAGGAAACGAGCTTAGACTCCTGACGTTCACTGCTTTTCGAGAGACTTTCCCGGCACCTGCGTCCGCGCCATAAAAATTAATCCACCGGAGGGTTTTTGCCTCCACTGAAGTTTACAGCATGAAAGATTTGCGCATACTGGTACTTTCCTTTACGTTGGCCGTGGTAATGACGGCTTGCTCGGATGCCGGTGGGGAGTTTCCCGGAAGTGAGTACATGCCCGACATGGCACACTCGGTTGCCCTGGAAGCCAACACCTACAACTATTATTACTACAATACCTGGGACGACCGTTCGACGATCGAACTGGCCAAACTCGTGGCTCCGCGCGTAACCGTGGACGGTACCGTGCCCCGGGGCTACGCTGGTGCCTACACCGACGGATCGCAGGCGCCTGCCTCCCTGGAAGCCATTGAGGCGATGATGGGTACGACGGTAGGTGCCGACTCACCCAACGAGATCAGCGTACCCACCAGCGGCCACGTCCCTTACTACTACGAAGATTCGCCTGAAGGTCGCCTGGCCGCTATGGCCGAAATCACTGGCAACCCTTTCCCGATCACGATCGATGGCCTGGCCCGGGGCAATAAGCTCTACGGCATTTACTGCGGAATCTGCCACGGTGCGGCCGGCAATGGCCTGGGCTATATCTACGATACGGACGCCAACCCCGACGCAAAATACCCCCTGGCTCCCGCCAACCTGATTTCGGCCGACTTCAAAGCCGCCAGCAACGGACGCTTTTACCACGCCATCATGTACGGGTACAATGCGATGGGGGCCTACAAAGACAAGCTCAGCTACGAGGAGCGCTGGCAGGTCATCCACTACATCCGTGCCCTCCAGGCGGCGGACTCCAAGCTGGAGTACAGCGAAGTAGCCAACAACTTCAACCCGGCCGTTGGCACCCCCGGTGCCAGGTTTGCCGCCGCTGGCCAGCAAGTTACCGACGGCGAACAAATGGGCGCTGCGGGGCAGCTGACCCAGGAAAGCACCCCCGCCGCGAACCAGCAACTGCGGAAATAAGCACTCCGGAACCACCCAAATAAGCAACTAGCGCATAAGTGCGCTGAAACACATTTCACAGATGGAGAACTTCGTTTTCTCGTCCCGCGCAAAAGCAATCACCGGTGGTACTGCCCTCTTTGGGCTGCTGCTGCTCATCGCCAGCTACTTCGTAGACGGTGGTGAAGGACACCACATGCGGTTTTGGACCAACCTGCTGCACAATTCCGTTTTCTTCATCGGCATTTCCTTTATCGCCTGCTTTGCTTACGGTGCCTTTACTACTGCTTATGCTGGTTGGTTCGTGCAGTTCAAGCGGGTGTGGGAAGCCTTCGGTATGTTTTTGTTGCCTGGTCTCTTCCTGATGGGGATCATCGTTGTTGGCCTGTGGATGCACGCCCACCATATGTACCACTGGAACGATCAGGAAGCGGTAGCGACGGATGCTCTGCTAACGCACAAATCATCTTTCCTCAACCCGGTTTGGTTCACAGGTGCCACCATTATCATCCTTGGGGTATACTATTGGTTGATCAGCTCCGTCCGTAAGATCAGCATTGACGAGGATACCAACGGGACGACCAGCTACGCGCACCACCGCCGGATCAAAAAATGGGCTGCACCGATGATTGCCGTAATTGGTTTCACGAGTCCTTTCCTGATCTGGCAGTGGATCATGTCTTTGGATGCGCACTGGTACTCCACCATGTTCGCATGGTATGCTTCAGCGTCTCTTTTCGTGGCGATGATCGCACTGACGATCATGCTGTTGATCTATCTGAAGAGCCGTGGTTACTTCCCCGGCGTTACGGCCGAGCACTTCCACGATCTGGGCAAGTACCTCTTCGCGATCTCCATTTTCTGGACTTACGTTTGGTTCAGCCAGTTCATGCTGATCTGGTACGCCAACGTGGGAGAGGAGACGATTTACTTCAAGTTGCGCATGGACGAGTATCCCGTACTGTTCTGGGGCAACCTGCTGCTGAACTTCATCATGCCCTTCTTCATCCTGATGCGCAATGACACGAAGCGGAAGTACGGTACGCTGTTCTTCGCTTCCGCCATTGTGTTCTTCGGCCACTGGTTCGACTATTTCAACATG
The DNA here is from genome assembly GCF_014349155.1 of Neolewinella lacunae. Classification (GTDB taxonomy): domain Bacteria; phylum Bacteroidota; class Bacteroidia; order Chitinophagales; family Saprospiraceae; genus Neolewinella; species Neolewinella lacunae. The sequence goes on along the minus strand of NZ_JACSIT010000153.1, from coordinate 82,173 downwards.
ATCAAGCCAGGTGCCCGGCAGACGCTGATCGAAATGGAGCACCACGCGGCAGGACACGACGAAGCACACACCACCACCCTCGACGCTGGCAATAGCCACGGCGAAGACCACGCTACTGCAACGATGGACGATCACGCAGCGGACCACGCCGGCACGGACGAAAGCCACGGTGCTGACCACGCTGGCGATGACCACGCCATGGCCGCCACCGGAGATCACGCCGACGATGACCACGCCATGGCCACCACCGGAGACCACGCTGGCGATGACCACGCTGCGGGTGACCACGGCGGCGACGAGCACGGAACGATGGCTATGGGCGGAGGTGCTGGCCACGACAGCCATGGCCTGGAATTCAAGTCGGGGTACACCCTGCCGGGCCTGCTGGAAATCGGCATTTTCCTGGGCTTTTTGGGTGGATTTTTATTCTTCGTGCTGAGCATGCTGGCCAAGGCCCCGCTGGAGCCGAAGAAGGATCCATACTACGAAGAAAGCCTGCACCACCACACCTAGGATTGACGCTGATTAGACAAAATCTAAATAGTGTTTTCGTCCGGAACCAGAATACCCTTACCTGGTTAAATTTGTGACAAGATCGGAGATAAGCCCCCGGATTGTTGAAAAATAGCTAACTTCAAGCTGATGACTACGTTAATCGTCTTTATTTGTGTCGCCTTACTCCTGCTGATCGTTTTGCAGATTGCGCGGGTGCGGGATTTGGCCAAGCAACTGCGTGGTGCCGAAGAGGTGGAAGCCCGTAATACGAACATGACCGGGATTTACCTGGTGGCGTTCATGGTGGTTTTCCTCGTGCTTGCAACGGCCTCTGCCTTCTACTACAAAAACCTGATGTTGGGTTACGGCCCGAACGCTTCTGCTTCGGAGCATGGATACCGCATTGACGCGATGATGAACTGGACGCTGCTCGTCACGTACACGGTATTCATTATTACCCACGTCCTGCTGTTCTGGTACGCCTACTCCTACCGGGCCAAGAAGGGCCGCAAGGCGCAGTTCATTTCCCACAACAACACCCTGGAGATCATCTGGACGGGCATCCCTGCCATCGTAATGACCTTCCTGGTGATCGGTGGCTTGGACGCCTGGAACGACATCATGGGCGACGTAGGGACGGATGAAGAAGTACTGGAAATCGAGGCTACCGGCTTCCAGTTTGGCTGGCACCTGCGCTACCCTGGTCCTGACGGACTTCTCGGCAAAAAGGACTTCCGTTCCATTGAGGGCGGTGTAAACCCCTTGGGCCAGATCTGGACCGACCCAAAGAACGTAGACGACGTTCACGCAACTGAGTTGGTGCTGCCCGTAGGTCAGAAAATCCGCGTGCGTATTACGGCCCAGGATGTACTTCATGACTTCTACCTCCCCCAGTTCCGGGTGAAGATGGACGCGGTGCCGGGCCTGCCCACTTACTTCGTTTTTACTCCTAACAAAACGACCAAGCAGTGGCGTAAAGAACTGAGCAAATACCCTGAATACCAGGTTCCCGACCCCAACGACCCAACGAAAATGCTGTGGGAGACCCGCGATTTTGAGTTGGCCTGTGCGGAACTGTGTGGCAAGGGCCACTGGTCGATGCTCAAACGCGTAACTGTTCTGGAAGAAGACGAGTACGCCGAATGGGCGGCTAAGCAACCGTCTTACTTCATGACCAACATCCGGGGAACGGAAGATGATCCCTACACGGACCAACTTTTCCCGGCAGAGATCACCCAACGTAGCCAGGAGTTCAACACTGAGGCCAATACGGCGTTAGAGACGGCAAGCGACGACGACAATACCCTGGTACTGAAGTACGTCACTTTTGAAACGGGCAGCGATAAGCTTACGGAGTTGAGCCGTTACCAGCTGGACGACGCAATTGCTTTCCTGAAAAAGAATAGTGACGTAACTTCCCAGCTCAGAGGACATACTGACAATACGGGCGATGCTACGGCCAACCAGGAGCTCTCCGAACGGCGGGCGGCGGCCGTCCTGAATTACCTCGTGAAAGGTGGCATTGCCGCTGATCGCCTGCGTAGTGTGGGATACGGTGCCAGCAGCCCGATCGAAGACAACGCAACGGAAGAAGGCCGGCAGGCCAACCGCCGTACTGAATTTTACATCACGCGAAGTGCTGCTCCGGCCAGTGAACCTTCCAAGTAAACTATCACCAGAAGAACCTTTTCAAAGCTGAACCATGGCAAGCGCAGTAATTACGGCACCGGCTACCCGTGAAGACGGACTAATCCAGGAACTGGGTTACGAAGATCATTTTCACGAGCACCACCACGGAGATAAGTACCAGTCGAACTTCATCTCTCACTACATCTTTTCGCAGGATCACAAGATGATCGCCAAACAGTTCCTCATTACGGGGATGATGTGGGCCATCATTGGCGGATTGATGTCTTTGGTATTCCGCATGCAGCTTGGTTTTCCCGAGGAAAGCCTGGCCTGGCTGAAGCCCTTCCTGGGCAAGTGGATTTCGGTGAACAGCGACGGCGTTGGTTCGCTGACCCAAGACTTCTACTACGCTTTGGTGACGATGCACGGTACCATCCTGGTCTTCTTTGTACTGACGGCCGGTCTGAGTGGAACGTTCTCCAATCTGCTCATCCCACTGATGATTGGTGCGCGTGACATGGCCTCTCCGCTGCTCAATATGATGAGCTACTGGTTCTTCTTCCTCTCCGGGATGGTGATGTTTGCCTCGCTTTTCCTGAGCACTGGTCCTTTTGCCGGGGGCTGGGTGGCTTACCCGCCGCTTTCGGCCCTGCCGCAGGCAATGGACGGTTCCGGTGCGGGGATGACCCTCTGGACCATTTCTCTGGTGCTGTTCGTCTTCTCCGTACTGCTGGGTGGTATCAACTACATTACCACTGTCCTCAACCTCCGGACGAAAGGAATGAGCATGTGGCGTTTGCCATTGCCCATCTGGGCCTTCTTCGTGACGGCCATTCTGGGTCTGCTTTCTTTCCCCGTACTGACGTCGGCTTTCTTCCTGATGATGCTGGACCGTGGTATTGGAACGAGTTTCTACCTGAGCGACATCTACATTGGTGGGCAGGCGCTCGATCACGTGGGCGGTAGCCCCATCCTTTACCAGCACCTTTTCTGGTTCCTGGGTCACCCCGAGGTATACATCATCATCCTGCCTGCAATGGGCATCGTTTCGGAGGTACTCTCGGTTAACGCCCGCAAGCCCATCTTCGGATATAAGGCGATGGTGTTCTCTATTCTGGCGATTGGCTTCCTGTCCTTCATCGTTTGGGCGCACCACATGTTCATGTCCGGGGTTAACCCCTTTATCTCGAACTTCTTCGTGATTTTCACCCTCATCATTGCCGTACCATCGGCGGTGAAGGTGTTCAACTGGATTGCTACCCTCTACGGTGGTAACGTACGCTTCAACCCCGCCAGCCTCTTTGGCATCGGCTTCGTATCGATGTTCATTTCGGGTGGTCTTACCGGCATCTGGCTGGGTAACTCTACCCTGGATATTCAGCTGCACGATACCTACTTCGTGGTTGCCCACTTCCACATTGTAATGGGTGTGGCGGCTTTCTTCGGAATGTACGCCGGGGTGTACCACTGGTTCCCCAAAATGTACGGTCGCTTCATGAACGAGACCCTGGGTAAGTTCCACTTCTGGGGCACGCTCATCGGAGCCTACTGCGTATTCTGGCCCATGCACTACATCGGTATGGCCGGGGTACCCCGTCGCTACTACCGCTTTGACACTTTCCAGTCGTTCAGCCATTTCGATAGCCTGAACAAGTTCATCACCATTGCGGCAGTGATTACATTCGGATTCCAGCTGCTCTTTGTGATCAACTTCTTCTACAGCATCTGGAAAGGCCGCAAGCTGACGACGCCCAACCCTTACAATGCCAACACGCTGGAGTGGACCACTCCGGTTGAAGTGGGTCACGGCAACTGGCCGGGCAAGCTGCCCGCCGTACAGCGTTGGGCCTACGACTACGGTAAGGACGGCCGGGAATTCATCTCGCAGGTTGAACCCATCGGTCCGGACGAGTCTCCCGAACACTAAATCACCGGCGCCGGGAGGAGGAATCTTCCCGGACAGCCATTTCAGGCGACCCGTACTACGGAGCACTTGCTGCGGATTACGGGTCGCTTTCTTACCAGCCTTAGCGTTCACCAACTGTGAAAGAGCAAACTTCAAGTCGGGCCATTGATTTCGGCATCAGTCAGCAGCTAGCTGATTTTGCTGCGCTGGTTAAATTCCGCTTGTCCGCTACGGTGGTGCTTTCCTCCGTCCTGGCCTACCTGGTAGCGCTGGGAGGAGCGGGCATTAACTGGTGGGCCATTCTGGTACTGACCTCCGGAGGGTTCCTGACCACGGCGGCGGCCAACGTACTGAACGAAATTCTGGAAAAAGACTACGACCGGATGATGGTCCGTACCAGCCGCCGGCCCCTGGCTGAAGGGAGACTTTCCACGAGTGATGCTTTGCTCATTGCGGGTTTTTCCAGCATTGGCGGTATTACGCTGCTGGCGTTGTTCAATCCCTGGACGGCCTTTCTCGGTATGGTGTCTTTGATTTCCTATGCCTTTGTTTATACCCCGCTGAAAAGGGTGGGCCCGGTGGCGGTGCTGGTGGGGGCGATACCTGGTGCCTTACCTGCCTTGATTGGCTGTGCGGCTGCCGAGCAGGGCATTACCTCCCTGGGCCTGACGCTCTTCGCCATCCAGTTTTTCTGGCAGCTGCCCCATTTCTACGCCATTGGTTACCTGGGCTTTGATGATTATAAGCGGGCGGGCTTCCGCCTGGTTCCCGAGCAGGATGGCCAGGTTGACGTGCAGAAGTTGGGGCGGGATTCCGTCCTGGCCGCTGCGCTTTTGCTTCCCCTGGCCCTGGTGCCCCACTTTCTGGGAGCCACCAACCTCTGGGCGAGTGTGTTTGTGGTATTGCTTTCCGGTTTCTTTCTGCGTTTCGCCCTTGCTTTCCGCGCCGCGCCGGCCCGGAAGACCGCGTTGGGGATGATGTTCTTTTCGTTCGCTTATCTGCCGCTGGCGTTTACCGCTTTTTGGCTGGGGCGTCAATTTTTAATTTTGTAAGTGCATGGAAACTGTAGTAAAACAACAAGTAGACATCGCCACCCGGCGCAACAAGATTCACCCTAAGAAACTGGCCCTCTGGGTCGGTTTGGTTAGCCTTACCATGATGTTTACCGCCCTGACCAGCGCGTACATTGTGCGCAGGGCGGCGGGCAACTGGCTGGAGTTTTCCATCCCTTCAATTTTCTACATCAACACTTTGGTCATCGTTGGCAGTAGCCTAACTTTGCACGCTGCTTTTGCTGCCTTCAAACGGGAGGCAGGCGGTGCGTACAAAGCCTGGTTATCCATTACCTTTCTGTTGGGCTTTGCTTTCGTCATCATGCAGTACCTGGGCTGGGAGCAATTAGCTGCCGAAGGGGTGCCGCTGACGATCAATCCTTCGGGAGATTTCATCTACGCCATCAGTGGGCTGCACGCCGCCCACGTGCTGGCGGGGATTGCAGTCCTGGGAGTAGCACTGGCCATGGCTTTTATACGCCCTCTACGGGTCACCCCGGCCAGAAAGCTGCGCCTGGAACTGACCATGACTTACTGGCACTTCGTTGATGTGCTCTGGATATACCTCATCGTCTTCCTGAGCCTGCAACGTTAACCCTTCCAAATAAAAGAACACCCGGTTCCCCGGCGGGAAACGGTAACACAACCACCTGGTATTTAAAACACGCAATCATGGCCGAAAAAACGGACATCTTAGTCGCGGAAGAGCACGATCACCACGACCACGAAAGCAGCTGGGAAGGCGGTGACAAGAAACCCTTTGAGGTTTCCTACGGGAAACTGATGATGTGGTACTTTCTGCTGTCTGACGCCTTCACCTTTGCTGGCTTCCTTATTGCATACGGTACGCTGCGCTTCAGCAGCCCGAGCTGGCCGGTACCCGATAAGGTATTTGCTACGGCACCCTTCGGTATTCATGAGATGTTTCCCGGCGGTGAAGCTCCCCTGATTTTCGTAACGTTCATGTCGTTCCTGCTCATTATCAGCTCTGGCACGATGGTCCGGGCGGTACAGGAAGGTGCGCGGGAGAATAAGCGGGGCGTTGTGTTCTGGATGTTGCTTACCGTTTTGGGCGGTGCAGGCTTCCTGGGCTGCCAGGCCTGGGAATGGAACAACCTGATCAACGTCGAGCACATGTCCGTCACCACCAACCCCTTCGGTACCTACACCGAAAACGGCGTCTACCTCGACCCCGAGACGGGTGAGCCTACGGACGAAGCGGTGGAAGAAGGTGAAACTTATCTGCTCCACATGGCGGGTGCTTCCCACGGGGAGGGCCACGCAGGGGAGGACCACTTCGAGTATCCCACTACTCCAGGCGATTACGCCGGCTTCCAAATCGACGACGAAGGGTACATCCACCGCAAATATCTGGTGCAGGACGGCTACGATCAGGGGCAGGTGAAAACCCAGGCATTTGGTCCGTCGGCCTTCGGTGCCCTGTTCTTCGGCATCACGGGTTTCCACGGTTTCCACGTATTTACCGGAGTGATCTTCCTGCTCATCATCCTCATCAACGCGGGGAGCGGCGTTTACGTCGCTCGTCAGAATGGGTACGAGATGGTGGAAAAAATCGGTCTCTACTGGCACTTCGTCGACCTGGTTTGGGTCTTTGTATTCCTAGTATTTTACCTCCTCTAAATTCTCCGCAGCCTTCGTTCCCCCGCAGGCTTGCTCAAAGCATACTACCATGGCGTCACACGCTAGCTACGAAGATTCTAAAAAAGCCGTCTGGAAAGGCCTGGGCCTTCTGGCGGCCGTTACCCTGGCCGAGGTTTTCCTCTCCCTGATGAAAGCCGCTGAATGGGCCGAAGGCATGGGTTGGCTGTTCATCATTGCCTCCCTGGCCATCATCATTCTTTCCATCTACAAGGCCTACTTCATCATTTACGAATTCATGCACATGGCCTACGAAGTGCGTGGCCTGGCAATGACCGTACTGCTGCCGATGATCCTACTCGTTTGGGCCGTTATCGCTTTCTTTTACGAAGGTGACGCCTGGAAAGGCAACCGCGAAACGGTCAACGAACGCAACCGGATGGAAATCAAAGCAGAACCCGCTTCGGAAAGTCCCGTAGGTACCCTTACCCCGGAAGGTGACCTGACCAACGGATAAACTTCTTCCGCACCACTGCTTTTGGAAAATGTCGTCGGCGGGCCAGTGTGCCTTCCGGCGACATTTTTTTGGCATTGCCTTCATCTGCGGGCGGAGCTTCATTGGCAGCGCAGGAAGGCCGGATGCTTCATTTTCGTCAAATTTTCTTCTACCGTGATCCGGGGGGATTCCCGGGGGTTACCTTTGCAGCTAACATTTATCGCATGGCAAAATGGAATAAAATAGGGGGTACGCTGATTGTGCTCTTTATGCTGATCGGGCTTCCGGCAATTTCTTACTACTACCTTTCGCAGGGTTACGCCTATCGCAAAGAAGCCATCCTGGCCCAGGGGGCATATGGTACCATGCCGGACCTGGGTGGACTTACCCCCGTGCGCGGAAAGCTACCCGAGGAATTGCGGGGGGCGATGACGGTGGTGGGGTGGCTTGATCCCAGCCAGTCACGGGCCACGCAGCAGTACGGGAAGATGCTGGATAGCGTGTACCAGCAGTTTGCCGATAGTCCGAACCTCTATTTCACGACCCTGGTAAAGGGGGACGACCCTTCGGCCACGGCAACGGAATTTGCCCTGACCTACAATTTGCCGCTCTCGCCGATGCTCAGCTTCCTTGCGGCGGATGCTGCGGCTTTTAATCAAACGGCCCGGGATTTTGCACTCCCTTTACCGGGCAGCGGGCAGGCGGGCGAAATGCCCATCGTTGCCCTGGTCGATAGTTCCCTGACGATTGTGAAGCACTACGACCTGGCCGACCGACAGCAAACCATCGGCCTCGTACAATTAATTTCCCTGATCATTCCCCTGCCCGAAAAGGCGGACATTATTGTAGAAAGAAAGAAAGAACTGTAGCCATGGTCGAAAGATCTTACCCCCAGCTTCCCGCTTACCCCGGCAGCGAAAAAGGACTCAAGATTGCGGTCTGGGTCGTATCAGCGGCCGTGCTCCTACTCGTGGGCGTCATGCGGCAGTACAAGCTGCCCGTTCCCGAGGGTTGGGACGTTGGCTACCTGCCCGCCGTCAACGCTGCCCTGAATGCGCTGACGGGTGTGGCGCTGGTCTTGTCGCTGATTTTCATTAAGCGCAAGGAAGTCCTGCGCCACCGCAATGCCAATTTCGCGGCCCTCGGGCTGTCCGTCCTCTTTCTCCTATGCTACGTGGTTTACCACTTCACTACGCCCGAGGTAAAGTATGGCGACCTAGACCACGACGGCATCCTCTCCGTGACGGAATTGGCCGCTGCGGGATCCATGCGAACGGTCTATCTGGTGATTTTGCTGACCCACATTACGCTGGCCGGCATCCTTTTGCCCTTTATTTTGTTGACAGCAGTGCGGGCCCTGGTCGGGAAGTACACCCTCCACCGGCAGATGGCGCGCATCGTTTGGCCGCTGTGGCTTTACGTAGCCATTACGGGGCCGGTGGTGTACCTGATGCTGCGCAATTACTATCCCTGATCCTTTGTCCCCAAACCCTGCACCTGCGTCAGCGCCCGCTTTGCCTTAACTTAAAAAAATAGCCATGAAGCATTCCGTTCTGTTAATCACCGTTGTGGTGTTGCTGCTGTTGGGCGGCGGAGAACTCCTGGCCCAGTGCCCCATGTGCCGGGCTACGGCCGAAAGCAACCTGGCCAACGGGGGGACCGAAGGCCGCGGCCTCAATAACGGTATCCTTTATCTGTTTTTTATGCCCTACCTGCTGATCGGTACAGTCGCCTTTCTGTGGTGGCGCAACCGTAAGAAGGAGGCTGATGAACTGGCGGAAATCGGCGAATAGAACCCAGGTATTTGCCTGTTCCTGGAAGGGATTTACGCATCCACCAGGATGCAATCGCCCACCGTTTTGCTGAGCACTACGCGCTCGTGCCCCGGGTAAGAAACGGTCAGGGAACCGTCGAAAGGAGCGCGGTGGTGGACGGTAATTTCCGTTTGCAGGGCGATCTTGCGGTCGTTCATCAAGAGAAGAAAATCGCTGGAAGAATGGGCCAGGCCGGTCACTACGGCCGTTTGTCCTTCGGCACAGTCGGAAAGCCGCTGGCGTTTCTCGGGAGATAAATTGCCTTCAGCGTCGGGGATCGGGGAGCCGTGGGGATCGGTGGTGGGGAAGCCCATCAACTCATCCATCCGGGCAAAAAAGGCGGGGCTTTTGACGTGCTCGATCTGCTCGGCGATGGGATGAACCTCCTCCCAGCCAAAGCCCATCTGCTCCACCAGAAACATTTCGGTCAGGCGGTGCTTGCGGACAATGAGCGCGGCCTCCTGCCGGCCGGCGGGGGTAAGGGCCAGGGGGCGGTATTTTTGGTATTCCACCAGGCCGCGTTCGCTCAGCTTCTTTACCATATTGTTGGCCGAGGGGGTACTGACTCCCAACGACTTGCTCAGGTCGGAGAGGCTGACTTGCCCACCGTCTTCGGCCAGGGCCAGCAACGTTTTCAGGTAGTTTTCAACCGTAGGAGTAGCCATGTGCTTCATGCAAATTGCCGTGGGCTCAATCACTGGTCCCACTCCGGCACAAGATGGGGTAAAACTGGAAAATCCGGAAATTACTGCTTGCGGTACACGATGGTTTCGGTACTGACGCCGAGCATACTCAACTCCAGAATCTCGGGGGTAAGGCGAATGATGCCGTAGCAGTCCGTTCCCGCCGGGCCACTGATGCTGAAGCAGGCAATCTCTAAAGCTTCGCCATTGTTGCAGTCTGCGGGGCAGGTACTGTGGTAGGTCATGGGCTCCTGTACGAGCAGTTGCCCTTCGTAGTAAGTAGCGTAATGATCGGTGGTAAATTCCACGACCTCCTGCTCATCGGCGGTATTGACCCACAGGCCGGCCAGGTTGCTGGCAACGGCAACGGGCGCGGGGTCCTGGGCAGCCAATTGCTGGTAGGTAGCGGGCGCGGCCCCGCTTTTGGCTTCCTGGGCAGGTGCGCTCCCGTAGGCGCTGGGAACGGCGGAAGTCTGTCCGTAGGCGCTGGGACCTTCTACGGTGGCGGTGATCTCGCTGCCCGGAGGTTTAGGCAGCACGGTGCTGGCCGTCATTGGCACGGGGCTTTTGCTGGGATCGTACGCGGGGCCTTCGAGGCCGGTGGGCAGGGCGTCAGCGGTTTGGGCCCGGGCTGCGGCAGTCCCTGGTTTTCCCGCCTTGTCCATTGTGGAACAAGATACGAGCAGGGTCAGCGAAAGGAGGAGAAGAAAGCTGCGCATGGTATAGTAATTAACTCAGTAGAAGAGGGCCGTGTTCATCGATAAAAGTAAGGACTTCCCGCGGATCATCGGTCAAAAACAGGTAATCGGCGTAGGCCTTGCCTGCGGCGAGTTGCTGGAGAAGGGGGAAAAGCTGGGTTTCCTCGGTGTAGCGGGCGGTGCCCAAAAAGACCATCGGGCTGACGTAACCGAAGGTTCCGTAGTGGTTTTGGGTAGCGTCCATGAAGATTTCCTGGGTGGTCCCTGCACTGCCCGGGGCGTAAACGATGCCGTAGAGGGCAATGGCCAGCAGGGTGTCTTCGCGGATGCTGTTGCTGAAGTATTTGGCGATGTAGGTAGCAAACAGGTTGCTGGGCTCGTGGCCGTAGAACCAGGTGGGAATGGCGAGGCTTTCGGCTCCGTCGGGGAAGCGATCGAGGATGCGGTAAGCCGCAGTCTGGAAGCCCGGGTCGGTGTATTTTGGTGCCGTGGCCAGGGATTCCAACACCCATTCGAGGTCGCTTTCGCTGCAACCCGCCAGGTAAGCTCCGAGGTTGGCGGCCTCCATGATGCCCGGTCCTCCACCGGAGATGATAAAGTAACCCGCCTCGGTCAGCAGCTTGGCGGTGCGCAGGCTGCGGGCGTAATCGGGTGAAGTCCGCGAAGTGCCGTGCCCTCCCATGAAACCCACCGTTTTACGGCGGGGCAGGCCGTTGGGACGGAAGTCGATCAGCCGGCGCAGCCCCTCGTCAATGCTGAAGTCGTGAAGGCGCTGCCAGAGGGCTTCGTTGATGTTGGGGCAGTACTTGGAATACTCGAAATGCTGGTAGATCCGGAGGTCCAGACTTTCGTCGTTTTCCGGGTCGTAACCCGCCATTAGTTCCCGCCAGACGTAGAGGTTGCGGCGCAGGGGGCGGTAGGGCAGGGTAGTGGGGGCACTCAGGAAGTTGGCCCCTCGCTGTCGCAGCGCCATCTCCGTGGCCAGGGGCAGGATACAGCCGATGAAGAGGGTGCTTTCGTCAACCTTCAGGGCTTCCCAGTTCAGGGTCACCTCCCGGAGGTCAATGTCCACCAGGGTCGTATTCGTCAGGTCGCGCTGGCCGGAGAGCAGCCATTCGTCGTCGATTGTCCGCAGGATGGGGCAGGAAAGGGGCGTAAATTTGGTCGGCAAAACCGTTGGGTTATTTGGTTAATCAGCGGGTTGTTCAGCCAGCGGCACGGTCCAGGAGTTGCTGGTGCAGCGTAAGTATTTGTGGTAACAACAAATGGTGGCCATCGTTGAGGATGCGGAAGTCTGCGGCGGCGCTTTTTTTGTCGTCGGGCCACTGTTTGGCGGCGCGGGCGGCGAATTGTTCGGCGCTGGCACCGTCGCGGGCCATGACGCGCTGGCGGCGGATGGCTTCCGGGGCGACCACTACGATGACACCGGCAAAATCGGCTTGCCGGCCCAGCTCCAGCACGATGGCGGCTTCGTAGAGCGTGTAGGGAGCGTTCTGGGTGGTGCGCCAGCGGGCGGCGTCGCGGTGCACGGCGGGGTGAACCAGGCCGTTGAGTTGTTCCAGAGCCGCATCGTTCTGAAAGACCTCTGCCGCCAGGCGGGCCCGGTCGAGTTGCCCGTCGGGCAGGTAAGTGCCTGGCCCGAAAGCGGCCGTTAGGTCGGCCCGCAGCTGGGCATCTTCCGTCATCAGGCGGCGTGCGGCGGCGTCGGCGTAGTACACGGGCACGCCGAGGCGGGCAAATTCCCGTGCCACCGTCGTTTTTCCGGAGCCAATATTTCCCGTCAGGGCATAGTGTTGCACGTCAGCTGGTTTGGTGGTACGTGGTGTTTCAGTTTGGGCGCTTACGCAGGTGCAAGGTAAGGACGCCCCCCAACCCCCACCGGGGGAGAGCGATGCAAGGTACGTCAGCGCCCGGTTTTGCTCAATCCCACTGCCCGGAACGGTCGGCTTTCTTCTCGCTCTGCCGGCGTTTTTTCTCCAGGCGCTTGCGGCGGTTAGCGACGAAGGCTTTGCCCTGGTGAACTTTCGGGATGGCGCGGCGGCCTTTTTCGAGGAGGGCCAGCAGCCGCTCCAGGGCCCGCTGCCGGTTTTGGTGCTGGCTGCGGCCCGATTGATCGACGACCGACAGGCGGCCAGCAGTATCGAGGCGGCGGGCCAGGTGGTGGTAAAGATTGGCTTTTTCCTGGCTGCTGAGGCCGGCGCTGGCCCCTACGTCGAAAACCAGTTCCACCCGGCTTTCGGTTTTGTTGACGTGCTGACCGCCCGCCCCCGACGAACGGGAGGTGCGGCTGATCAATTCGTGCTGGATGGTCTCCCAATTCATGGTAACGTTGATTTTTTGGTGTCATCCCTTGCTCCTCGTCCTTTCTTCCCCTTTCGGGGGGTTGGGGGGGAGCACCTGCGACCGCGCAAAAATGCTCCGGAACGCGGGCCGCGAAAAACCAAAGCGCAGGCTGGCGGTTAGGTAATGCATGGCCGAGAAAGATAAGCAAACGCAAGCACCCGACAGCTTCATCAACCCGATTGACGGGGAAAAGATTGCCACCAACCCGCATCTTTTGCCCTACGCCCACGAGCGCGGCGGCGCTACGATCAAGCCGGTGGACATGGGCAAAACCATCGGCCTGGCGATGACGGCCATGTACGAGCAGACGGATATGCAGCTCGACCAGATCCGCGCCCAGATCGAACTGCTGGCCCGGCAGGCCAACGAGATCAAGCAGCGCATGACGATCTCCGAACGCATCTACGAAGCGCAAATGGGCATCGACCCCATCATCGGCCGCACCTATTACCTGTATACCCGCAACAGCGGAGAAAATGTGCTGAGCATGATCAGTCCCACCGAATGGGGCCCCAAAGCCCCCTACCACTACGTAGCGACGATCAAACTGCTGGCTGACCACACCTGGGAAATGATCGAGCGGCGCGAGGAGTAGGTTATGACGCTCTGTGCCGCCGTAGATCGACGCAGAGCGTCTCAACCTCACGGCTCAACCTGGATCAGGAGACGTTGCCAATCACCTGCAACTGGCTGAGATCGGGCGTAGGCTTACCGCCGACGTCTTCCAGCGTAATGGCAAAGGCTGCCACATCACTGAGGTGGGGGACACTGAGCAGGTTGCTGTTCGAAAGGTTGAAGGCCAGCACGCCGAGGTCCTTGGGCCCACTGGCGTCAATGGCCCAGAGCTGGTATTGTTTGCCGGCGGGAGGGGGTGGCAGGTTGGTGGCGCGGAAGAAGGTTTCGTTCAGCACCGGGTTGTAGAACACGATGGCGCTGGAATTGGGGGCGTTGGGGGTTCCGGCCAGGAGGATGCCCGTGGTGGCGGGGTTGGTAACGGTTTGCAGGCGCAGTTCGGCGGCCCGGAGGCTGAGCTCGGTGGTGTCGCAGAGTGCTTGCTGGCGTTCGTAGTCGCTTTGCAGGCTGTCAAACTGCCCGCGTAAGTCATCGTAAGCGGAGCGGTCAGACTGCCGCCCGAAGAACAGGACCAAGGCAGCGGCGGCCATGAGCAGGGCTACGGTCCAGGGCAGCCAGTTCAGCGGATTCGCTGGCGGCGGTGGAGCGGCTGGGGGCAGCGTGCTGGCGGTGGGTGGGGCGGGCGGAGCAGCGTCTCCCAGGCTGGCCAGGACACGGGTAAGGACGGAAGGATCGGGCATCCGGGCATCGGCCTCGGCGAGCGCTTCAAGGGAGGACTCGATGCTGGCGATTTCGGCGCGGATTTCGGGATGCTCACTGGCATAGCGCTCTACCTCCCGTCTTTCGGCGGGTTCGAGGCGGTCGAGAACGTAAAGTTCCAGGACGCCGGAGGCTATGTATTTGGTGATGTCCACTTTAGTTAGTATCCGAAGATGTTTTTTAAACTTAGGTATAAAAAAGGTAGCCAGACCATCTCCCGTTGGAGTAAGGTTCTGAGCTGCAAGATGGCTCTGCGGGCCCGGGTTTTGATCGTCCCCAGGGGGAGTCCCAATTCCTCGGCTGCTTCCGTTTGTGTGAAATCCCTCAAGTAGAGAAGCTCGATAATGGACCGATGGTTATCATCCAGCCTGGTTAACAGTTTACTGACCCCGATGTGATCCATCGAAGGGGTCTGACTCAATTCGTTATGGGTACGTACGGTAACATCAAACGCTTCGGTTTTGCTTTGCTTGCGAAAACTTTTGGAGCGGATGCGGTCGATGGCGGCGTTGCGGGCGATGCGGGCCATCCAGGTGAACAGCCGGCTTTTTTCGGCGTCGTAAGCCCCGATGTTTTCCCAGATCTTGAGCAGGACATCGTGCAGGACTTCTTCGGATACCTCGGGCTGGCGAATGACGGGATCGATGATACTAAGCAAAGCGCCACCGTAATGCTTGAAGAGTTGGCGCATACCCTCCTGGTCCCGCTGCTGGAGCAGCCGAAGCACAATGTCCTGTCTTTCGTCCATTTTTGTGGAAAGCATGGAGGGGGTTGCCTGTTCAGTCGATGGCCCAAAGTGAGGTACTTTAGGGGAGAAATTCCTGAATCGCAGGGCAATGATAGGGAAATAATTTGGGTTTAGTAACAAGAGAATCGTCAGTACCTCACTTTCGGCTTACCTTGGCGGGCGGTGGAATAAAACCTTAACGAAATGAAACACTTATTTACGGGCATCGGCATCGGCATCGTGTTCCTTACGGGGTGGCTTTTTCTGATGAGCAGCAGTGACCGGCCGGACGAGCCCCAGCTCCTTCCAACTTCCTCTGCACCTGCGTCCGCGCCCAACCAGTTGCCACAGCGCATCCAACCCATCGACCTGAGCGGGGAGTTCAGTTTCGCCGGCGAGGCCCTGCCGATGGAAAACTTCGACGTGCGGGAACGCCTGGACCAGGAACTGCTGCGCAACGCCTATTTCCACCGCAATACCATCTTGCTGCTGAAGCGGCAGACGCGCTATTTCCCCACCATTGAGCGGATTTTGGCCGAAGAGGGGCTACCCGACGACCTCAAGTACCTGGCCGTCGCCGAATCGGGCCTGGACCACGTCACCAGCCGCGCCGGTGCCAAGGGTTTCTGGCAGTTCATGACCCCTACGGGCAAAGCTTTCGGGCTCGAGATCAGCGAAGAGGTGGATGAACGCTTCGACATCGAAAAGTCCACCCGCGCCGCCTGTGCCTACCTGAAAGACTACCACCGGCAGTTCGGCAGTTGGCACTGGGTGGCCGTAGCCTACAATATGGGCGGCCCCAACACCAAGAAGTGGCGCGAAAAGCAACGGGCCGAAAGCCTGTTTGACCTTGACATCAACGACGAAACGATGGCTTATCTCTTCCGCATCGTTGCCCTGAAGACCATCCTCAACGATCCGGCGGCCTTCGGCTACGAAATTGATCCGGAAGACCACTACCCGGCGCTCGACAACTACCGCACGGTGCAGGTCGATAAAAGCATTGCCAACCTGGCCGACTTTGCCAAAGCGCAGGGCACCAACTACCGGATGCTGAAACTCTACAACCCTTCGCTGGTGAGCAGTTCCCTGACGGTCGGCGCTGGAAAAACGTACGCGCTCAAAATCCCCAACTAGCCGTGTTGAAATCCAAGCTGCTTAAACCCTACGCCAGCATCGTGCGCCGGCAGGTACGCAGTGTGGCCGCCCGGGCCGTAGATGCCCAACGCGACATCCGCGAGGACCTCGTCCGCAGCGCCCGCCACACCGCCTTCGGGCGCGACCACGATTTTGCCGCCATCCGTTCTTACGACGACTTCAAGGCCCGGGTGCCGTTGGTCGATTACGAAGCCTTTAAAGGGTACGCCGACCGGACGCGGGACGGGGAGAAGGACGTCAGCTGGCTCGGCCGGCCGAAGTACTTCGCCAAAACCAGTGGTACCACCAGTGGGGTGAAGTACATCCCCCTGACCCGCCAGAGCATCCCCAACCACTTCGGCACGGCCCGCAACGCCCTGTTCAATTACTACGCCGAAACCGGCCGGGGCAAGTGGCTCGATGGCAAGATGATCTTCCTGAGCGGCAGCCCGGAGATGGGGGATACCAACGGCATCCCGACGGGCCGGCTCAGCGGCATCGTCAATCACCAGGTACCCGCCTGGCTGCGGACCAACCAACTGCCCTCCTACGCCACCAACTGCATCGAAGACTGGGAGACCAAGCTGGAACGCATCGTTGACGAAACCATCGGGGCCGACATGCGCCTGATTTCCGGCATTCCCCCCTGGGTGCAGATGTACTACGAGCGTCTGTTGGCCCGGAGTGGCAAATCGACCATCCTGGAGCTGTTTCCCAACCTGGAAATGTTCGTTTACGGCGGCGTCAACTTCGAGCCCTACCGCCAGAGCCTGGAGCGGCTGGTGGGCGGGCGCATCCCCAGCGTGGAGACTTACCCCGCCAGCGAGGGCTTCATCGCTTTTCAGGACAGCCAGACGGAAGAGGGTTTGTTGCTGAATGCCGATAGCGGCATCTTCTTCGAGTTTGTTCCGGCCGGGGAAATCTTCGACGCTGCCCCCACCCGCCTCAGTTTGGGTGAAGTGTCCACGGGGGTCAACTACGCCATTATCCTCAATACCAACGCCGGCCTGTGGGGCTACAACATTGGGGATACGGTGGAGTTCGTCAGCCTTCGACCCTACCGCCTGCGCGTGACCGGCCGGATCAAGCACTTCATCTCCGCCTTCGGCGAGCACGTCATTGGCAAAGAAGTGGAGGCGGCCATGCGGGCGGTGGCCGACCGTCACCGGGTGGAGGTGACCGAATTTACCGTCGCCCCGCAAGTCTCACCGCCGGAAGGGGGGCTGCCCTACCACGAGTGGTTCGTGGAATTTGCCAAGCCGCCCGCCGACGCGGCAGCTTTCGCCCGCGAGCTCGATGCGGCAATGGTGGAGCAAAACATCTATTACCAGGACCTCATCGCTGGCAACGTCCTGCGTCCTCTCGTCCTGCGGCCCACCGCCCCGGGCGCTTTCCGCGATTACATGAAAAGCCAGGGCAAGCTCGGGGGCCAGAATAAGGTGCCGCGCCTGAGTAACGACCGGGGCATTGCCGACCAACTGGCGCAATTTTAACCCCGGGGTTAGCGATTTTACTTCCGGTGCTGTTCTATGCGTACCGCTCCGCACCGACCCGGTAGCGGCCAAAAAATGTTGTGATGAAAACCCTCATTCTTGGGGCAACGCCCAACCCCGAACGCTTTGCCTACCTGGCGGCGGACCGCCTGACGCGCTACGGCCACGAAATTGTGAACGTAGGCATTAAGTCCGGCTCCGTAGCTGGTGTGGATATCCTTTCCGGCCAGCCCGCGCTGGAAGACATCGATACCGTAACCCTCTACCTTGGCCCGCGCCACCAGGCACCTTACTACGATTGGTTGCTGAATCTGGCTCCCCGACGGATCATTTTCAACCCCGGCACGGAGAACCCGGAACTGGCCCGCCTGGCCCGCGCGCGGGGTATTGAGACGGAAGTGGCCTGTACGCTCGTAATGCTGGGCAGTGGCACCTACTGAGCGCTGGGTGGAGCGCTGCCTGCGCTGGGCGGCCGTGAGCGTCTGCCTGGCTACCGGAGCGAAGGCATTGCTCCACGATTTGCCCCTGCGGGCCATACTTTGGGATGCAGGCTGGTGGACCTGGTTTGCCAATGCAGCGGGCTACTCCTGGACGGCGTGGGTAACGGACCCGGCGGTTGACCGGGCCATCAATGGGCTCAACCTCGGGTTGGGGCTCTCGTTCTTGGTCACCGCAGCAGTGTTGGCTTTCGGGCGCTCCCGCGCTGGCGGACTGGCCGTAGCAGTGGCGACAGTTTTATTACTCCTCCAGCATTTTCTCCTCGCCAAAGAAGCCTTTTGGCAGATCGGGCAAGTGCTGGAGCTGGGGCTGCAAACTGGCGCGCCCCTGATCTGGTATGCCTACCGCAGGGGTCCCGGGGGGGAAGTCTACTGGCGTTGGGTGCGTTGGGTGGTGGCCGCCACCTTCGTTGGACATGGTTTGTATGCGGTCGGTTTTCATCCCGTGCCCGCCAATTTCGTGCTGATGACCCAAGCGGGCTTGGGGGTAGGGGAGGCGCTGGCGCGGCAGCTGCTCTTCGGGGTGGGGATTTTGGATTTCCTGGCGGCGTTGTTCCTCGTGCTGCCATTCCGCCGCGCACACTGGCTGGCGCTTTGCTGGCTGTTGCCCTGGGCGCTGCTCACTACGGCAGCGCGCCTTTGGAGTTATGGCTGGCTGGTGGGGATGGGGACCTTGCTGCGGCAGTGGCTTCCCGAAGTGGTCTTGCGCCTGCCCCACGTCCTCATTCCGCTCGCCTTTGCCCTGGCGCGCCATTCCGGGCAAATTTGGGCGCGTACGCAGGTGCTCCCCCCCGACCCCCCGAAGGGGGGAGTCAGGACAAAAGAGCAAGGCAAGACATAAAGGATTGTCCTTCAGGCCCTACCGGAAAATTGCCAGCGCAGGAGGCCGTTTTTTGCCGCAAAGGGACGCTGGCTGCCCTGAACCTTCCCCTCCCTCCAATGGTTTGTCATTTACCTATGACGAAAGCCTCGAACATCTGCGATCAGCAGGAAATTACTGCCTACGGGCAATTTGGTGACATTGAAGTTTGGCCCGGCAGTCCTTACCCCCTGGGCGCCACCTGGACCCGCGAAGGCGTAAACTTCGCGGTCTTCAGCGAGCACGCCACGCGCGTTGACTTGTGCCTGTTTGCTAAAGCGGACCCCTCCAAGGAAGTCTACCGCATCCGCATGATGGAACAGACGGACCTGGTCTGGCACTGCTACATCCCCAAGCTGCCGGAAGGCTGGCGCTACGGGTTCCGCGCCCACGGCGAATGGGACCCCCGAAATGGCCGACGCTTTAACCCGGAAAAGCTCCTGATCGATCCCTACACCAAAGCCATCGACGGGCAGATCAAGTGGACCAGCGACGTCTATCCCTATCCCATTGATCATCCTTCGCCCGATCGGCACCTGATTAAGGATGGGCGTGATTCGGCTCCTTACATCACTAAGGGGGTGATCATCAACACGGAGTTTGATTGGGAAGGCGATGTGCTGCCCAACCACCCGATGCACTCCACCATCATTTACGAAGCCCACGTCAAAGGCCTTACTGCTCTTCACCCCGATGTGCCGGAGCAGGAGCGGGGGACCTACGCCGGCCTGGCCCATCCCTCCGTCATCGACTACCTGAAAAACCTGGGCGTAACCGCCGTGGAACTAATGCCCATCCATCACTTTGTCCACGACGACCGTCTGGTGCAAATGGGATTGAGCAATTACTGGGGCTACAATAGCCTGAGTTTCTTTGCCCCCCACGCTGAATACGGATCTACCGGCAGTGCCGGCGGGCAGGTGCGGGAGTTTAAAGAAATGGTCAAAAAGCTCCACAAAGCAGGACTGGAGGTAATTCTTGACGTAGTGTACAACCACACTGCGGAGGGCAACCACTTCGGGCCCATGTTGGGCATGAAAGGCCTTGATAATGCCAACTACTACCGCCTGGTCGATGACCAGAAGCAATTTTACATGGATTACACGGGGACGGGTAATACCCTCAACCTGACCAATCCGCGGACCCTGCAGGTAGTTATGGACAGCCTCCGCTACTGGGTTACTGAAATGCACGTTGATGGTTTCCGCTTTGACCTGGCCAGTGCCCTGGCGAGGGGGCTCTTCGAGGTGGGCCGCCTGAGCACTTTCCTGGATACCATCCACCAGGATCCCATCATCAGCCAGGTGAAACTCATTGCGGAGCCCTGGGATGTCGGTCCCGGCGGCTACCAGGTGGGCAACTTCCCCGTGTTATGGTCTGAGTGGAATGGCAAGTACCGCGATAACGTGCGGGCTTTCTGGCGGGGCGACGATGTTGGGGTGGCTGAGTTGGCTTACCGGTTAAGCGGTTCTTCGGATCTCTACGAAATTGGCGGCCGCCGCCCGTCAGCCAGCATCAATTTTGTTACGGCCCACGACGGATTCACCCTCCGTGACCTCTATTCCTACAACGAAAAACACAACGAAGCCAACGGGGAAGACAACCGCGACGGCGAAAGCCACAACCTGAGCTGGAACTGCGGTGTGGAGGGGCCTACCGAAGATCCGGCCATCAATGCCCTGCGACAACGCATGCAGCGCAATTTGCTCAGTACCCTGTTCCTCAGCCAGGGCGTACCCATGCTGACGATGGGCGACGAATACGGCCGCACCCAGCAGGGCAATAACAATGCTTACTGCCAGGACAACGAAATCAGCTGGTTCGATTGGAAATGGACGGCTGAACAACGCAGCCTGCATTCCTTCACCCGTGGCCTGATTCAGTTGCGCAAGGACAACCCCATTTTTCACCGCCGGCGTTTCTTCAACGGCCGGACGATGGAAGACTCCCAACTCGGGGACATCCTGTGGATCAACCCCGCTGGCCACGAGATGAGTGCCAACGATTGGGCCAGTCCCCACGTCCGTACCCTCGGCATGATCCTCAATGGGGAAGCCATGGTGGAATTTGACGAGCGCGGCCGCCGCATCAAGGACGATATTTTCCTCCTGCTGCTCAACGCCTACTGGGAAGAAGTGCCCTTTACCTTACCCGGGGTGCAGGAATTTACCCGATGGGAGCAGCTGGTAGATACGGAGACGGACGCCATCCCGACCGATAAGGACGTCTTAGCCAACACGCCCTTCACGCTCGGGCCCCGGTCGTTGACCCTGTTCCGGCTCAAGACCCGCTTGGCAAACCGGACGCCGGAGGGCAAGCGGCGCGTCAATATCGTCGACCAGGTTCGCCGCCTTTGGGACATGATTCAGGAATAAGCCCCGGCGATGGCTACGGTGACTTACCAACTGCACGAGCTGACGGACTTTATTCGTCGGGTCTTCGCCCTCAACCTGCCGCAGGCGGTGTGGGTGGCCGCCGAGTTGGCCCAGGTCAACAGTTCCCGCGGGCACTGCTACTTTACGCTGGTGCAAAAAGCGCCCGAAGAGGCTACCATCCAGGCCCAGTTGGACGGCGTGGTGTGGCAAGGCCAGTGGCGGGAAATTCAGCGGATCCACGGCCCAAAAATTGTCCGGGATTTGTTCCAGGAAGGGATGTCCGTCCGGCTCAAGGTAACCACGTCATTCCACCCCCGCTACGGTTTGAAGTTGGTGGTCGAAGACATTGACCCGGCCTATACCGTGGGCTTGCTGGAGATGCGGCGGCAGGAAACGCTGGCGAAGCTCTCCGCGGCTGGCTTGCTCGACCGGAATGCCCAATTGCCGCTGCCATTGGCTCCCCAGCGCCTGGCGGTCATTTCCAGCGATGCGGCGGCGGGCCTGGCCGATTTCCGTCAGCAGCTGAACGCCAATCCTTACGGCTACTGCTTCCGTACCCAGCTCTTTACGGCGGCCATGCAGGGAAGCCAGGCCAGCCCGGAAATCCTCAGCCGGCTGCGGCAAATTGCGGGCTGGGCTGGTGCTTTTGATGCGGTAGTGATTGTCCGCGGCGGCGGGGGAAAGACGGATTTGGCGGCTTTCGATGCCGAGGATCTGGCCGTGGCCGTGGCCGAATTTCCCCTTCCCGTGCTCGTGGGTATCGGTCATGAAACCGATGACACCGTACTGGACCGCGTTGCCCACCGCAGCTTGAAGACTCCCACTGCAACCGCGGTTTTTCTGGTGGATTGCCTGGCCCGGGCGGAATACCGTGTCTTGCAGTTGGCGCGGGACATTCACGGGAGCGGAGAGCGCATCCGGCAGCGGCAGGAGGGTATGCTCCAGCGCACCCAGGAATTGACTTTCCAGGCGGCACACCATGCCCTGGCGCAGGCCCAACAGCTGCTCAACCAGGTGGGCAGGGAAATCCCCCGCCTGGCCGACCGGGCCACCACAGCGGAGCAGGAACGGCTGGGCCACCTTACCCGCCTGCTCAAGGCCCTGCATCCCGCCACCACCCTGGCCCGAGGCTATGGATTAGTCAGTCAGGATGGACACCTCATCACCGACCCGGCACAAATCAAGGAGGGCGCAGTAGACCTGAGGCTGGAAAAAGGGCGGGTCCGCCTGCGCACGGACGGGCCCGCGGGCTGAGGTCCTTCTTTGCTTTAAAAGGGCGTTGCCGGCACCTGCGGCCGCGCCCTTTGCCATAGTGGCCAGATGGTGGGGCGCGAATGGGGCCGCGCAGGAAAATGTGCGCCTGCTTGGCGGATCGGGCGGAAGCCTTACCTTCAGCGCCTCAACGCTGCTGCAATGTTACTGATCAATTTCCGGGATACTTCCGGCGCTACGACGAAATGCCGGATGATTGCCCTGTTGCTGGGGGGCCTTTTCCTGGGGGGCTGTGGAACGGGAAAGCCTGTTCTTCCGGAGGGCAGGAGTGAGCATATTCTGGTAAATCAGGTGGGCTATTTGCCGGGGGCGAGCGCGCAAATCATCCTTACGCAACGGCCAGAAGGCGGGGAATTTTATCTGATGGACAGCAGTGGAGCGGCCCGACTGGCCACGCTGCCCCTGGCCCTGGATAGCCTGGTATGGCCGTCGGCCGGGCAAACGGTTTGGCCACAGGAAATTACCGCGCCCCGTGCCGCCGGTCACTACCGTTTCCTGGTGCCAGGTCTGGGTTATTCCGCGCCTTTTGCGGTGGGTGATGCGGTATATCAGGACCCATTTCTGGCCAGCGTAAAAGCATTGTATTACCAACGGGCCAGTACGGCGCTGCCAGAACGCTACGCAGGAAAATGGCAGCGGCCGCTCGGCCACCCCGATACCGCTGCCCTGTACCATCCATCCAGCGGAAAAGAGAAGGGTACGCTTGATTCCCCCAAGGGGTGGTATGACGCTGGTGATTACAATAAATACGTTGTAAATGGTGCGTTTCCGCTGGGTCAGTATTTTGCGCTTTATGAAGATATTGGTGATCCCGTTCCGGATGGACAACTCAATATTCCCGAAAGTGATAACGGGGTGAGTGATTATCTGGACGAAATGCGGTGGGAAATGGATTGGCTACTGACTATGCAGGATGACGATGGCGGCCTCTTTCATAAGCTTACCACGAAAGAATTTGAAGCCATGGTAATGCCGCACGAAGCCAGGCGGCAGCGGTACGTGGTGGGGAAGGGAACGGCCGCCACCCTCAATTTTGCTGCTGCGGCGGCCCAGGGTGCGCGTATTTTTGCGGATATTGATTCCGTATACGCTGCGGATTTGGTCCGCCGGGCCGAAATGGCCTGGGCCTGGGCATTACTCCATCCCGCAGTAGCATATACCAACCCTGCGGATATTAAAACCGGTGAATACGGCGACAAGAATTTTACTGATGAGTGGTACTGGGCCGGCGCTGAACTTTTCGTCACCACGGGCAAGGCACCTTACCTGGCCTACCTCCGGAGCCACCCTGCACCACTGCATTTTAAGGGTGGGAGCTGGACGAGTTTTATGGGTTTACTGGGTTGTTTTAGTCTGCTGCGCCACCCCGAAAAAGTGCCCGCCGAAATTTATGCACCCATCCGGATGCGCTGCCTGGAAGTGGCCGATAGTATTGCCGCCACCAGCTTAGAGCATCCTTATCGCCTGCCGATGACAAAATTTGCCTGGGGCAGCAACAGTGATCTGCTCAACGCCGCAATGGTGACGGCGGCAGCGTACCAGTTGAGCCCTGAACAACGCTATTTGCAGCACATTACGGACGTGGTGGATTATGTGCTGGGGAAAAACCCGACGGGCTACAGTTTTCTTACGGGTTTTGGTTCGCGCAGCCCCATGTTTATCCACCACCGGCAGAGTGCGGCGGATGGTATTGCCGAGCCGGTGCCTGGCCTCCTTTCGGGCGGGCCCAACAGTGGACAACAAGACCGGCAACAGGCACAGTATCCACCGGATGTCGCCCCAATGAAAAGTTGGGTGGACCAACAGGCCAGCTACGCCAGCAACGAAATTGCCCTGAACTGGAATGCCCCGCTCAGCTATATTTTAGCTTGGGTACAAGTTAATCGCTAGTGGGGTTCCCGGAGTCCCCGGGGTATTTGGCCCGCAAATCCTTTGCCAGGTTGCGGAAAACGTATTCGTGCTCCTGCTCGATGCCGATTTTTTCCAGGGGGCGCCAGTAAAACCTTGGGTAAAGTTCTGAGGTATAGGTGGTGATTCTGGTCATTTTCGTTTGTCCGTCCTCGAGTTCATCGAAGAGGTAAATGGCTTCCTTAAATCCGAGCCATTTTCTCCCGGTCAGTTGGTAGTCAATTACGTCCATCTTCAGGATTTTGCCCTTTTCCAGTTCCGTTATTCTTTCAACGATCTGGCCGCCCTCAAAATAGCAAGTCCGGAGGCCGCCCACTTTTTCTTCTTCCAAAACACATTTTTGGGGGATGGGCAAATCCAACCGCATCAAAAAGGGCTTTTCTGCATCGAGGGTGTCCACTGATTTTATAGCGTCGTAAACTTCCATGGGGGAATAGGGGAGGGTGATGGCTGATGCTACCTCTACTACAAACTGCTCGTTTTGGGTCAGTGCTGTTTCGATGAAACTAAAAGTAAGGAAGAGGCAAAGGGGGATGATGGAGCTTTGGAATAAATCCTCGGGATTAGCGGGTTTTTTGTTGCGGTTGACCAGGTATTTTACCAATATCCCCAACCCAATGGCTACGAGAACCAGGGGCATCGCCATTAAAATACAGACCATCCCTTCGAGCCCGCCGGCCAGCAATAAAATAAAGAATACGGCAAGAGAGAGCAGAAGGCCCCATATACTGATCGCCTTAATGGTTGAATTACCAAGAACGTACCCCAAAACGAAGGGGAGAAAGACAAAAAAGGAAAAACCATAACCAATCATTTCGTAATGCAGGAGCAGGAAGCCCAGGGTGAGAAAGGTCAGGCTGATGAGGATAGAAAGGAGGAATTCTTTTTTCATAACGGGTTGGGTGAATCGGTGGGTAGAGGCATGTTTTCTGCTGAGCCATCAACCGGACCTGAATAATACTGGTGTATGTCCCATTATTAAGTGGAACGTGTTCTGGTACGGGTCGTAATTACACGGATTTTGGTGAGCGGTGTACGTTGTCCATCCGTTCTTCCATCCAGGCCAGTACGTAGGCAAATACTTCTTCCCGTTCGGGTTCGTGGTGCAGCTCGTGGTAAAGGCCGGGCCATTCTTTCCAGGTCAGGTTGGTGGGGTTGCGTGCGGCGAAGGCGGCACTGGCGTCGAAGCTGGTCAGTCCGTCGGCACTACCGTGCATCAGCAGCGAGGGGACGGGGAGTTCACCCGTCCAAGCGTTCAGGGCGTCGGCATTTTCGAGGATATCGATGCCGGTTCGGCTGGTCAGGCGGTCGTGGACGAAGGGGTCTTGCTCGTATTTTGCCTGTACTTCCGGGCTACGACTGAGTTGGCTGAGGTCTAAGGCGCTGGACTGGGTAAAAGTGGGGAAGATGGTCC
This sequence comes from Neolewinella lacunae, assembly GCF_014349155.1. Taxonomy (GTDB): domain Bacteria; phylum Bacteroidota; class Bacteroidia; order Chitinophagales; family Saprospiraceae; genus Neolewinella; species Neolewinella lacunae. The sequence continues at coordinate 56,444 of NZ_JACSIT010000153.1, read as the reverse complement.
GAAAGGCCTTCCCCAGGCCAACGAGGAGGGGATTGGGTTGAAAGGCGAGTTGAATATGCGGGGCGGAGAGAATGGCTCCGGAGATACGCGGATGCCGGCGGATCAGGTAGCGCAGCAAAAGGTGCCCGCCCATGCTGTGGCCGTACAAAAAGACGGGGGTATCCTTATAGCGTCGTTCGCACTCTACGGTCAGGGTGGCAATTTCGTCGACGAACTCTTTGTAGTTTTTCGCGTAGCCCCGGCGGCCCTCGCTCTGTCCGTAGCCCTGGCGATCGTAGCCTACGCAGGCAATGCCCCGGGCCCGGAACCAATCGACCATGTCGTCGTACCTCCGGCAGTGCTCGCCTACGCCGTGTACCAGACCGATAACCGCGCGTGCCTCGGCTACGGGCCAGTCTACGGCGTAGATGCGGTTGCCATTTTCGTTGTGCCAGTGGAATTCTTGGGCTGCTTGCATCATGCTTGAAGTGATTGAAACGACGGGTTTTGGGAGGGGTGGGAAGGCAAAAGGGGGGGCGTGGGGACTTCTCCACGCTTGCCAAATCATTCAGTAGTCAGGTGCGGGAACCTTTATTTGTCGCAAAGTAGGGCAAAAGGAACTTCTGAAGTGGTTTTAGACCGGGCAATTTCAGTGGGAAATCCCCAACTTTGCCCCATGAAGCCACGAATTGTATTTATGGGGACGCCGGAGTTTGCGGTTCCCAGCCTGGAAATCCTCCTGGCGGCCGGCTACCCCGTCGTCGGCGTCATCACGGCTACCGATAAGCTGGGCGGGCGCGGCAACAAGACCTTGCTGGAGTCGGCCGTCAAAAAGTGCGCCGTGCGGCACGGCATTCCGGTGTTGCAACCCCGCAATTTGAAGGACGAAGGTTTTCACGCCGAACTCCGGGGTCTGGAAGCCGAGCTACAGATTGTTGTCGCTTTCCGGATGTTGCCCGCTGCAGTTTGGGAGATGCCCAGGCTGGGCACTTTCAACCTCCACGGCTCGCTCTTGCCGAAATACCGCGGGGCGGCTCCCATCAACTGGGCGGTCATTCAGGGTGAGGAAGAGACGGGCTGTACCACCTTCTTTCTGCAACACGAAATCGATACGGGGGATGTGTTGCTCCAGCGGCGGATTGCCATCGGGCCCGACGAAACGGCGGGGGAGGTGCACGACCGCATGATGCTGCACGGGGCAGAATTGGTTTTGCAAACCGTTGCCCTAATCGAAAGCGGCAACTACCAGCCCAGTAAGCAAAACGACGCAGCGGCCACGCCAGCCCCCAAACTGCACCGGGAAAATACCCGCATTGATTTCACCCAGCCCGCCATCCAGGTCCACAATTTCATCCGGGGGCTCAGTCCCTGGCCGGCGGCCTGGACCTTGCTGGGGGGCGAGCAACTGAAGATCATCCGCACCCATTGCACCCCCGCCGTGCACCAGTTTCCGGCGGGTACCCTGTTGGCCGAAGGAAGGTCAACGCTGAAAGTGGCCTGCCCCGGCGGCTTTGTCCACATCCTCAGCCTGCAACTGGCCGGGCGCAAGCGGATGAGCAGCGAAGAGTTCCTTAACGGCACTACGATCGGGGAAGGGACGGTTTTGGGGGTATGAGTGCTGCTGGGGGGGCTTCGTGCTTTGCTCCTTCAACCTTTCCCTGCCCCTGCGGCCGCGCCCCCATCCCGAGGAGCCTCTGGCGGGAATTTGGCTAAACGAGGCCCTCTTTTTCGAAGGCCTTGCGGAGGTTATCGAGCACACCGTTGATGAATTCCCGGCTCTTATCGGTGGAGTAGCTCTTGGAGATGTCGACGTATTCGTTGATGGTGACTTCGGCGGCGATGGCGGGGAACTGGGTGAATTCGCCCATCGCCATTTTGATCAGTATCATGTCGACGATGGCCACGCGTTCGGCGTCCCAGTTCTGCAAAACGGTTTTGATGCGCGCCAGTAACTGGGCATCGGCTTCGACGACGAACTTGAGCAAAGGGCGGCCAAAATCATCGATGGCTTCGCCGTTTTCCTGGTACACGCGGTAGAAATCTTCCTCCAGCGGCATGGCCTTGAGCGTCTTTTTGACGGCTCCGACGACGAGGCTTTTGTCTTCTTTCCAAAGGGGGAAGTGGTCCTCGATCATGTTCAGGTAGAGTTCCTGGGCCTGCAGCCACTTGAAGAGGCGGAGGAGGATGCTGATGTTGTCGGCCAGCGCCGGTGCCTCAAGCGTGTGGTACCACTGCCAGTCGTCGGTCTTCAAAAAGTCGCGGTAGAGCTTCTGGATGTGGTCGGCATCGATCATGGCCCGCAATCCGTACTCCTCGTACACGCGCGAGAGGGTCGTATTGTCGGAGAGCGATTTCAGGGCCGCGTTATCGGCCAGAATGGCACGAAAGGCTTTGTCTTCTTCCGTAGGGCGGAGCTTGGCCTTGCGCGTGGCCAGGTCGTGCTTGGCGTATTCGGCTACCCGCTGGATGATGAGCAGGTTCTGGAGGTAAAACTTGAAGGTGTTGCGGGCCATCGACATCAACATGGAGTCAAAGGCCTTGGGGCTGGTCAGTTCCTGGCGTTGCGCAGCGTACAGAACCTGCATAATCTTGATTCGGACATTGCGACGACTCAGCATAAGGGGGCGTATTTTCAAAGATTCGCGCGGGTGGCATTTCCGCCGGGTGCAAAGCAACGAAAAAATATGGGCAGGTGCAAGTAGTTTAGTAGTTCATAGTTCATAGTTCATAGTTCATAGTTCATAGTTCATAGTTCATAGTTCATAGTTCATAGTTCATAGTGTTGATCGCTGGCGAACTCCCAACTATGAACTACTAAACTTAGGCTGTCTAATCTAATGGGTTTAACCCGTGCGCGCTTTAAGGGCCTGGACCGCCTAGGTTGAGACCCTCTGGGTCGATCCAGCTAATCACGGTGCCCCCCTAGGTTGAGACCCTCTGTGTCGATCCAGCTAAGTACATTGGCGTATTCTCCTACGACCCAGAGGGTCTCGACCTATTAAGCGCTTGAGCCTCCCCGGTTGGCCAAAGTGAGTACGGCTGCGGCCTGGCTAATTAGACAGCCTACTACTAAACTATCGACTACTGAACTACTGCACTAGCCCTGCCGCAATTTCCTCAAAACCGGGGAGCTGTTTGTGGTGCCATTTGTTGATGATCTTTCCATCGCGCATCAGCACTACGCCGGGATTGGAGCGGATGATGGTCTTGAGCATGATGTCGTCACCGCGCCAGAAGGGGTAATCTGCGCCAATGGCTTGCTTGAAGTTTTCGATGGTGGCGTCTTCGTCAAATTTGGTCATTGCCGCCACCTTGTGGCCCGCCGCGAGGGCTTTTTCGGCCAGGGGTTGGATGTCTGTCTTCCACTTGTCGAGGTAGTTTTCGTCCCAGGCACCGGCCTGGCCTTTGAACTTGTAGGCTACGATGAGGAAGGTGTAGGCGGGGTCTTCGAGTAATTCGGGGACGGGATCGTAGCCTTCGGCGTCGCTGAGCTCGAAGTCGCTGATTTTGGTGGGTTCGATGGCGGGCTCGGAGACGATTTGGTCGTAGTTCCAGTCGGCCTCGGGGTAGTTTTTGTACTGCTCAAGGAATTGGGCGGTGGTCAGTTCCACGCGCTCGCCGCTGCTTTTGTTGGTTAATACGTAGCCCAGGGTAGTTACGCTGGCGGCGGCGTTTTCTTCCGCTTCTTTCGTGGCGGCAACGTCTACGCCGATTTTGAAGGGCCGGAAGTCTTGTCCGGGCAAATCCCAGGCGTAGTTGCTCAGGCAGTACACCAGTGTGGCCACGGAGAGCAGGCCCACGGCCAGGCTCCGGGTGGTTCCGCTAAAGACCTGGTGCATTTTTTTGGTCTGAAAAAGGAAAACGAGCGCGGGAATGAGCAGGAAAACGTCTTTAAGGAAGCTCGTCTTCGGCTCCAGCTTCAGGAAATCCCCGAAGCAACCGCAGTCCGTTACCTTCATGTTCGTCTCTGCGTAAGCACCCCACTGGCCGAAGCTGAAGAAATTGACGCCCGAGGGGACGTAGCCCGTCAGGTAAGTAAACCCCGTCAGGACCGTAAAGAAGCCCACAATGGCAAAAAACAGCCAGGCCGTCAGCCGTGGCCAGGCACCCAGGATGAGCATCAGCCCCAGGGCTATTTCCAGCACGATCATGAACACCGAAAAGCCTACGCTGTATTCCGCCAGGGCAGGAAAGAGGGGGGCGAGGAATGAAAAGGCTGTATCAGCGAAGGTTCCCTGAAACTCCCCGAAGTACTGCTCCATTTTGTAGGCCGTGCCCAGGGGATCAACGGCTTTGACGTAGCCGGAGAAGAGGAACAGGGCACCGCAGAAATTCTGGAGGAAACTGACCAGCAGACTGCTTTTTTTCTTCAGCAGGACGAAGGAAACCCCCGTCAGGGCCAGTGCAGCGATGGTGATGTAGGTAAGCAGTGTGGTCAGCGTCATAATTCAATCCGGTTTTTTACAGCAGGACGAAGGTACTACACGCCCGGCAGGAATGGGTTCAGCCCGGGGTGTCAATTGCTTGTTAACGGAGCGGGCGAGGGGGCTACCGCGGGCCCACCGACTGGTTTTTCTGGGCGCTGAGAACGGCCTGGTCTTGGCGCAGAAAAGTCAGCAGTTCTTCGGTACCCATGATGTTGGGGTCGGCGGTGAGGAGGTAGTAGGGGCTGTTGGGGGCCAGCCGCTGTTTAAGCTCAACGTTCTGCTTGCCGTAGGCGATGACCCAGGCGGCGGCATCCACCCCTTCGCGGAGCTGGACAATGATCTCCTCCCGGGCCTGGTTGGCCTGGGGCAGCAACTGAAGGCCAGGGATGGAGTCCGATACCTGGCGGTAGCCGGGCAACTCCGCCAGCCGGCGCAGGGCGTCACCGATGGCCTCCAGTTCTGCCGGAGCGTTCTCCTTAAAGGAGGTCTGGTAGGCCCGCCCTGCGGCGTCGTAGTAAGTCACTTCGGTAGCGGGCGCGTCCGCAATCTGGCTGACGAAAGCGCGGGGGTAGTTTTCGAAGTCGGCCCGCTCCATACTGTCCAGCAGGCCCGTCACCCGCCGGCGGTCCACGTTTTTCTGCCAAAGGCCGGGGCGCTCGGTGAAGCGCTCGCCTTTGAAAAGGAGGAGACCATTATCGTATACATCGAGCCGGAACACCTCACAGCGGCCGTAGCAGGCCCCGCGGTAATAGCTGGCACGGAGCTGGTATTTGCTCACGTTGCTGGCCTGGGGGCCCAGCAGCAGGGCAGGGTCGCAGGCCGTGAAGAGGAGCAGGGTAAGCCCTAAGCCCAGCAGGCCGCAACGCGCCGTGAGGCGGAGCGGACGGAGGAAGTGGTAGGGTAGTGGACGCATAGTCGGTTTACTCGGGAACGGTAATGTAGAGGTCCGTGCGACGGTTGGCTTCCTGGCCGGCGGCCGTAGTGTTATCGCCAACGGGATCATAAAAACCTTTGCCGCCGGCCGTGATGGAGGCAGGGTCGAGCCCGAAGGTGATCAGTTGCTGGGCTACTTTGATGGCCTTATCCGTGCTGTCTTCGTAGGCGCGCATGGCGTTGGGGTTGGCCCCGTCGGCGTGGCCCACAACCGTGTATTCCGTCCCAGGGTAGTTGCGCAGGGTGGCGGCCAGTCGGCGCAGCAGTTGTTGTCCGTTGGGGCTGACGTTGAAGCCGTCGGTGGACAGAATGCTTTCGGAGAGTTGCAGGTGCAGGCGGTTGTTGCCCGCAAGGCTCAGGACGTAGCTGTTGGCGGGCAGGTAGGCGAGGAGCTGGCTGACGTCGTTTTGGATGGTATTGAGTTTGAGGGCGGCGTTTTGGGCTCCGCTCAGGGGAGGCCGGCCGCCGTTGCTGGCCACCGTGCCGTAGACCGTCGGGTCGCCGCCGCCGGCGGGTGCGTAGTCGCCTTCCACCCGCGCGATGGCCTCTTCCCTGGCCCGCAGGTCGAGTTCCAGCTTGCGCAGTTGCTCTTCGCGTGCAGCCACCTGGGTGGTGCGGGCGGCCAGGGACTGCTGGAGGCCCGTGACCTGCTCGCCGGAGGTGGAAAGCATCTGCTGGCTCTGGGTGAGCAGCTCTTCGTAGCGGGCTTGCAGCGCCTGGTAACTCTGGTTCAGGGCCACGTTGGTCGCCGTCAGGGCCTCCACCTGGCGGATGCGCTGGTCGAGCTCACCCCCGGTCAGTTCCACCTCGTCGTAGGTACTGATCGCCCGCTGATCGGCCAGGCTATCGGCCGTGGTGGCCTGGTTGCGGTAGTAATTTCTTTCCGTAACCAATGCTTCGTACTGGGTGCGCGGAACGCAGGAGCAAAGCAGGGTGGTTAAGAGCAGGGTGAGGGGCAATGTCTTCATGGGCAGCAGTTGGTTGTTGGTGGTAAAGGTATTGAACGCGGCGTTGGCGGATGAAATTCGCCACGGCAAATAAATTCGCCTTAGCCTCCAGGCTTGCTCCGCAGCGGGCGGACGGGCGGCAAAAACGGTGGCGCTCCAACGCAGTCTTGCCGGCCGGATGCCTAAAAGTAGGATAAATCACCGATGTTTGCACCGTTCTAAATCCTCCGCCCGTGCCCAACGCATCGATTGCCTTACCCCTCGGTTTCCATTTGCTTAAATTTCCGGTACTCTTCTTTTGCTTCGGGTTGGCCTGGAGCTGCCAGGGAGGCTCGGCCAGCGCCCAGACGGCGGAGACGGCAGTAGGCAAGGTTGACCCCACCGTCCCCCTGCGGCAGGAGGCCGACGACCGCGACCGCCCAGTAGATGCCCTCATCCTCCGCATGGGCAGTGCAGTGGCCGCCCCCGGTGCTAAAGTCTGCCTGCCCGTGGAAGCTACCGGCTTCAAAGAACTGATCGGCTTTCAATTCACCGTACGCTTCGACAGTGCTGCGCTGAAGTTTCAATCCGTCCGCGAACTCTCCCTGCCCGGCTACCGGGTGGAAAACTTCGGGGTCCGCTTCGCCGACAGGGGCTACTTATCGACCCTGTGGACCGACTTCAACCTTAGCGCAGCCACACTGCCCGACGGCACGAAGTTGTTTGAAGTGTGCTTCGAAAACCTGCAAAAGAAAGGTCAGGAAACGGAAGTAAAATTCCAGAACGGCCCCACCGCCTTCGAAGTCATCCGTAAGGACATGGAGCAACTGCGCTTCGTATACGCTAACGGGAAGGTCAAGACGGAGTAGTTTTTTAACCTTAGGTTGAGCCCTTGCCATAACCACCACTGATTGGTCTTCAACGGCTTTTAGGAGGTAGTTCGGTAGTTCTGTAGTACTTTAGTTTTGTAGTTCGGTAGTAGGGCAATGTCCACTACCAAACTACAAAATCAGTGCGCTCGCATCTGAGAATCATCAAATATCCGGGTTGTATCCACCCTACCTGAAGTTATTTCAGGCTACTTGGAGTTCGGGCTGATCTGGACCTCTTCCGTCCGGATTTTCACGGCGTGCTTGGTGGGGACAATAGGGTTACCGTGCCATCTGGCCCAGGTGGCCGTAAATTCCGCTCCGAGGAAAAGAATCTGGCTGTTGAAGTAGGTCCACACCAGCAACGTGATGAGGGCGGCGGCGGCGCCGTAGGTAGAGGAGAAGTCGCTGTTGCCGATGTAGTAGCCGATCAGGAAACGGCCGAGCCCGAAAAGCAAAGCGGTAAAGATGGCCCCCGCCCAGATGTCGCGCCAGCGGGCCCGGGCGTCGGGCAAAAAGCGGAAGAGCAAGGCGAAGATCAGGGCCGTAATGAGGGTGGTCAGCACCCAACTGGTGGCCGCCAGAATGAAGGGTTCGGTACCTGGGAGGAAATCGGCCACCTGGTCCATAAAGCCAATGATGAGGGCATTCACCACCAGGGTAATCATCAGGAGAAAGCCCATACCCACCACAAAACTGAAGCTGAGCAGCCGCGTCATGATGAAAGCCAGGATGCCATTGGTAGGTTTTGGTTTAATCTGCCAGATTTTGTTGAGGCTGATCTGGAGGTTATTGAAAACCCCCGTGGCGGCAAAAAGCAGCGTGCCTACGCCAATGACGGCCGCCCAGGTAGAGTCTCCCGAGAGGTAGGCATTTTTGACAATCTCTTGCAGGCTGTTTGCGGCCTCCGGGCCCAGGAGGCTCTCCAATTCCCGGTACAGGCGGCCATTCGCGGCTTCGTCGCCAATAAAGTAGCTGGCTACTGACGTGGCCACCACCAGCAAGGGGGCAAAGCTGAACACGGTGTAGTATGCCAGCGCGGCACCCAGGTTAAAGGCGTCGTCTTTCAGGTATTCGTTGAATAACTCTTTAGTAAAATCGAAGATCTTGCGGAAAATGTTGCGGGCGGCCAAAGTCGGGCTTTTACCGGTGAAACAAGCCATCGGGTGGGGTTTGTTCGGTCCTTTTCCTCACCAGGCAAGAAGCTTTTCCTCCGTCAACCACCCGCGCCCCTTCCACGTTTCGTCGACATGAAGATCTATACCAAGACGGGCGACCGGGGGGAAACGGGCCTCTATTCCGGCACCCGGGTCGCCAAATACCACCCGCGGGTAGAAACCTACGGCACCATCGACGAGCTTAACGCCTGCATCGGGCTGCTGCGTGACCACGTGACGGACCAGGCCGTCCGTGCCGAGTTGCTCACCCAACAGCAGCACCTCTTTGCCCTCGGCGCAGCACTGGCGGATGACCGGCCAGGCCAGGCCTACCAGTTGCCCCCGGACGCCAGCTCCGCCCTGGAAAACGCCATGGATGCCATGGACGCACATTTGCCCCGCATGACGCATTTCATCCTGCCGGGCGGCGCACCTGTCGTCAGTTATGCCCATCTTTGCCGGACGGTCTGCCGCCGCGCCGAACGCCGGACGGTGGAACTGGCCGAGGCGGTGGAACTGGACAGCAGCCTGGTCATCTACCTCAACCGACTGAGCGACTACTTCTTCGTCCTTTCGCGCCACCTGGCCCGCCTTGCGGGGGTGGAGGAAATCAAGTGGATCAGCTGATCCTTAACAACGTAAGCAAAAAGCGATCAAAATATATTTTTATGAATATTTCGGTGATTGGTGCGGGGCAAATGGGGGCGGGTATTGCCCAGGTCTTTGCCGCAGCGGGGCACCAGGTTAGTTTGGTAGACATCAGCCAGGAATCTTTGGCGCGGGGGGTGAAAAGCATTGACGGCAGCCTGGAGCGGATCGTCCGGAAGGGTAGCCTCACCGAGGCGGAGCGCACGAGCACCCTGGAGCGCATCACTACGCATACGGACCTGGGAGACGGGGTGAAATCCGCCGATCTGGTCATTGAGGCGGCCACGGAAAACAGCGAACTGAAGTTGAAAATCTTTGCTCAATTGTCTTCCCTGGCACCTGCGGCCGCGCCCTTAGCCACCAATACCTCCAGCATCAGCATCACCCGCATCGCGGCGGCCACCGACCGGCCGGCCAAGGTGATCGGTATGCACTTTATGAACCCCGTGCCCGTGATGCAACTCGTGGAAGTCATCCGGGGCTACGCCACCGACGACGCCACCTGCAAAATGGTGATGGACCTGAGCCGGTCGCTGGGGAAAACCCCGGTGGAAGTCAACGATTACCCCGGTTTCGTGGCCAACCGCATCCTGATGCCGATGCTCAACGAAGCGATGTACGCCCTCTGGGAAGGAGTAGGCGGCGTAGCGGAAATCGATACGGTAATGAAGCTGGGAATGGCCCACCCGATGGGGCCGCTGCAGCTGGCCGATTACATTGGCCTGGATACCTGCCTGGCCATCCTCAATGTGATGAAGGAAGGCTTTGGCCGCGCGCACTACCAGGCTTGCCCCCTGCTGGTCAACATGGTAACGGCCGGCAAACTGGGTCGTAAATCCGGCGAAGGCTTCTACAACTACTCCGGCGGCGGCAAAGACCTGGTGGTCAGTGCCGCCTTTCAATAACCACTCCGCCAACGATGCAGCCCGAAAACGAAGTCCATTGCCTTAACTGCGGTACCACCTTCCGGGGCGAATTCTGCCCCGCCTGCGGGCAGCGCGCCAACACCCGGCGCTTCACGGCGGGCTACCTCTTTTCGCGCGACTTCCTGGAGGAGACCTTCAACTTCGACCGGGGTTTTCTGCGGACGGTCAAAGAACTCCTCACCCGGCCGGGCTACCTGGTGGCGGATTACCTGGCGGGCAAGCGCAAGCGCTACTTTAACTTCCTGGGACTCCTGTTGATCTTGCTGGCCATTGAGGCGCTCTTATCGTCTTTGGGCTACAACTCCGTTGCGGCAGTGATGCAGGAAAGCCTGGGCGCCAGCCTGCAAAATTCCAAAAATTTTGTCCCCCTGACGGTGGAGGACGTAGAGGAAGTCCTCCGCAACCAAAAACTGATTTTCCTGATCGTCGTACCGCTTACTGCTTTGCTTCACCGGCTGATCCTGAAACGGCTGGGCTACAACTTTTTGGAGCACTGTGTGATCGTCACTTTCGTCTTGTCCTTGAACACGCTGACGGGCCTGGCAAACGGGATCATTGGGTTATTCCCCATGGATTATGGTCTGTACAAAAATGCCGTTCAAATCTTGTCGCTGCTGGTACTGGCCTACGATCTCTGGTTGTTTTGGCAGTTGAGCAGTTCCAGTACCTATACCCGGGCGGGCCGCGTTTGGCGCGCAGCGATGTCCTGGCTGGTATTTACTTTGGTGCTGGCCATGAGCCTGCAATTTTCGATTGGCGTGTTATCGGGCTACAACAACTACGAAAGCCCTGCGGAAAAGCCGGCCGGGGAGGTGGCCCGACCGGACAGCACCGGGACGCTGGCGGCCCCCATGAATTAATCTTGTCTTTACTTCATTTTGGCGCGAAAGCCCAAGACGGGCCGTATTTTTGCCTCCCCAATCCGATTCATTAATCCCCGCGGGACCAAATTCAACCTACTCCAATGCGTTTTATCTTCTCCACGTTAGCTTTGTTGCTGACACTAACACTATCCGCCCAACAGGTAATTATTACTGGTATTGTGGACGGCACCCAGACCAATCAGACCCCCAGGGCCATTGAACTCTACGTCGATGGAACCGTGGATTTGAGCGGCTTCCGGATCGAGCGGGCGGCGAATGCCAACAGCTTCCCCGACGCGACCCTGAACCTTTCCGGGACGTACACGGATGCGTTCGTTTACCTCATCAATAATGATGCAGGTTTCACGGCCACTTTCGGCAGCAGTGGGGATTTTGGCAACCGCATTCTTGACAACAGCTTCGTCAGTGGCAACGGCAACGACCGCTTTCGCCTGGTGCAAATCAGCAACAGTGCCGTCATTGACCAAACCGGAGGAAACTCCGACGTAAACATCTACCTCGACAGCTACATCTACCGCAACGACAACACGGGTCCCGACGGTGGCTGGGTGGCTGCCAACTGGCAAAACGTAGGGATGAACGATGTACTTGACGGCCTCAGCTACCCCCAAATTGCCGCCGCTGTTCCCTTCGGCACCTACTCCCGCACCCCTGCAGGCCCCTCGGTGAACGCCATTGCGGCGGGCAACCTGGCCGAGCCCACTACCGACGGTGGGTTCAGCATCAGCCTCAGCCAAACGGCCAGCGTTCCCGTCACCGTAACCTATACCTTGGGCGGCACGGCAACGGCGGGCGCGGACTATAACGACCTGGCGGGTGGTACCGTCTCCATTCCCGCTGGCTTCCTCTCCGCGCCCATCAACCTGGAAGTGATCGATGACCTGGTCTCCGAGCAAGTCGAGACCATCATCCTCAGTTTCGTTGCCATCAGCGACCCCACCTTTTCCCTTGGCAACGGGGCAACCGTCAGCATTACCGACAATGAGGCACCGCCAGCCACGCTCATCAGCGCCGTGCAGGGCAGTGGTGCCAGCAGTCCGTTGATTGGCCAGACGGTCACCATCCAGGGCGTGGTAGTCGGTGATTTTCAGGGCGGTAGCGGCGTTGGCCTCGGCGGTTTCTTCGTGCAGGAAGAAGACGTGGATGCCGACGGCAACCCCCTGACCTCCGAAGGCGTCTGGGTTTTTGACAGCAGCCTGCCGGGATCCACGGCCGTAGCCGTCGGCGACGTAGTAACCGTAACCGGCGTAGTGGGCGAAGCTTCCAACCTGACCCAGATCAACGTTACCGGCGCCGGCGCTTCCGTCATCGTCAATGGTACGACTTCCACTTTACCCTCCGCCGCCAGCCTCGACCTGCCCGTAGCCAACACCAATGACTACGAAGCCTTCGAAGGCATGCGCACCCTGGTGCTCGACGACGTTTCCATTACGGAAACCTTCGGCATTGCCCGCTTTGGTGAGTTTGTCGTTTCTGAAGGTGAGCGCCTCATCCAGTTCACCGAGTGCAACGACCCGGACCCCGCAGGACTCGCCGCCTACAACGCCACCCAAAGCCTGCGTCGCCTCATCGTTGATGACGGCCGCAGTGGCGACAACAACTACCCCATCATCCTCGGCGACGGCAGCGAAGTCTCCGCCACCAATTCCCTGCGTTCGGGTACGGTCCTGACCGGCCTGACGGGCGTGATCGACCAACGCTTCGGCAGCTACCGGATGCAGGCCACGGACTTCATCCGCTCCGCCGAAAACGAGCGGCCGGCCGCCGCACCCCCAGTGGGCGGCGAACTCAAAGTGGTGGGCATGAACGTCCTCAACTACTTCACGACCCTCGGCAGCCGGGGGGCAGACAACGCCGCCGAACTGCAGCGCCAGCAGGACAAAATCGTCCTTGCCATCTGTGAACTCGACGCCGACATCATCGGTCTGATCGAAATCGAAAACAACGGCTACGGTCCGGGCAGCGCCCTGCGAACCCTGATCAACGCCGTCTCCGCCGAATGCGGCAAAACCTACACCTGGGTTGTTGCCCCCAATTCGGGCTCAGACCAGATCCAGGTGGCCCTCATCTATAAGAGTGCCGTGGTGGCGCAGTCCGGCACGGCGGCATCCCTTGCCGTTCCTGCTCCCGTATTCGGCCAGGGCGGCAACCGCGTTCCGCTGGCCCAGACCTTCGAGGTCATCCAGGCGGGCCACCCCAACTTCGGCCAGGAAATCACCGTTTGCGTCAACCACTGGAAGAGCAAAGGCAGCTCCTGTGGTTCGGGCGACGACGACAACGGCGGTGCGGGCAACTGCAACGGTACCCGCGTGGCCGCCGCCGAAGCCATCCGGGATTGGCTGGCCAGCGACCCTACCGGCACGGGTGAAACCGACCAACTGATCATCGGCGACCTGAACGCCTACAGCCAGGAGCCCCCCATCCAGACGATGCTCAACGCAGGCTTCGTCAATACGGTACGTGACCAGGCGGGAGCGGGCAGCTTCCCTTGCGGCAGCGTCCCGAGCTACGTCTTCATGGGCGAATGGGGCAGCCTGGACCACGCCCTGGCCAGCGCCAGCCTGGCCAGCAAAGTGACCGGTGCCACACCCTGGGACGTGAACTCCAGCGAGCCCACGGCCCTGGATTACGACACGGAATTCAACAACCCCGCGCTGTACAACCGCGACTTTTACCGCTTCAGCGACCACGACCCCATCGTCGTTGGTCTGGACCTCGGCAGTTCCTTGCCCGTAGAGCTGGCCGCTTTTGAAGGTCGGGTAGCAGGTAAAGAAGTGGTCCTGGAATGGCGCAGCCTCAGCGAGCGGGGCACCGACCGTTTTGAGATCGAGCGCCGCGGCAGTGCGGGCGATTTTGTGGCCATCGGCAGCGTGCGCGCGGCGGGTGATTCGGGCGCGATGCTTGAGTACACCTTCACTGACGTCACGCCCCTGGCGGGCCCCAACAGCTACCGCCTGCGCATGGTCGATACCGACGGCAGTTTTGCCTACTCCAACATCATCAACCTCCAACTGGCAGGGGGCGAGGGCCTGCGCCTGGATCGTATGCCGGGCGGTGCCTTCCAGCTTAGTGGTGCACCCGTGGGTTCCCGCTTCCTGCTTTCCGATGCGGCGGGAGCAGTGTTGGGCAGCGACTTCGTTACGGCGGAGGCCACGCGCATTGGGGTGGACACTTTGCCGGCGGGCGTCTATTTCCTGGCGGTGCGTTTGCCCAATGGCCGCTTTGAAACACTCAAGTTCGTGCGCTAAAATTTTAATCTTCCTTCTTGCGCGGCCGCAGGTGCCGGGCAATGCTGGAGCAGCGGGGGAGGTCTGGGCCGAAGGTGCCCCGACCTCCCTTGTATTGTTGCGACTTTAGCCCGACCCCCAACCTATCGGGCTTCAGCCCGACCCCCTGTGGAGGCCCGCCCCTCCTCTGCTCTTTGAAGCCTTTACCCTGCACCTGCGGCCGCGCCATCCGCTAAGCGCCGCCGGGGTAGGAGACCAAAAGTATCGCGGGAAAAGCTACCTTGTGGCTGCTTTAGGGCATACTTTTGCCAAAATTTTGTTTATGCGGATCATCGGCCGGATTCCACACCCCCTGATGCAGATTTCCGTCTTTGCGACTGACGGGCGCTTTCCCGTGCAGTTCGAGTTGGGCGGACAGGCGCAGATTTACCGGTTTCGGCAAAGTGAGCAGCTTCGGGGGCTGGACGACCTCCGCAGCCTGCTGGATGATGATTTCCTGCGGGAGGTTTTGGTCCAGTTTACGGCCATGCAGCGGATGCAGGCCCGCCTTTTGCCCGGCGCGGAAGCGGATGCTGCCGCCGATTTTCCTGAGATCATCTGAGCTACCTTAACCAAAGCACATGCAAATTACTGCCGCCCAACTAGCGGAAATGATCAACGCCCGCATTGAGGGGGACCCCGACGTGATCATCACCGCACCAGCAAAAATTGAGGAGGCTGGCCCCGGAACGATCACCTTCCTGGCCAACCTGAGTTACGAGCATTTTCTCTACTCCACTCAGGCTTCGGTGGTGCTGGTGAGCCAGGAATTTAAACCCCGTACGAAGGTGCAGCCCACCTTGTTGCGGGTAGACGACGTCTACGGCACGGTAGGCCAGCTCCTGGCCATCTACCAGAAAAATGAGGCCGACCAAACCCGCCGGGCGGTGTCTTCCTACGCCGTAGTGGAACCCACCGCCCGGCTGGGCAACAACGTAAGGATCGGCAAATTTGCCGTGGTGGAAGACGGGGCCAGCGTGGGAGACAACACCGTCATCCTCGATCAGGTCTACATCGGCCCGAATGCGCGGGTTGGGGCCAACTGCACGATTTATCCCGGCGTCCGGATCCTGCGCGACTGCGTGGTGGGCAATCACTGCATCCTGCACCCCAACGTGGTGATTGGCGGCGACGGCTTCGGCTTCGCCCCCGACGCTGAAACGGGGGTTTACCAGAAAGTCCCCCAGGTAGGCAACGTCATTCTCAAAGACCACGTCGAGGTGGGCTCCTGTACGACCATCGACCGGGCTACGCTGGGCTCCACCATCATCCAGGCCGGGGTGAAACTGGATAACCTTATTCAGATTGCCCACAACGTCGAGATCGGAGAAAATACGGTCATTGCCGCCCTGACGGGGGTTGCGGGCTCCGCCAAGATCGGGGCCAACTGCCGCATTGGGGGGCAGGTAGGCATTGCTGGCCACTGCACCATTGCCGAGGGGACGCAGGTCCAGGCCCAGTCGGGCGTCATCGCCAGCGTCAAAGGACCCGATGCTAAACTGGGCGGGTCTCCCCACATGCACTATCCCGATTACCTGCGCAGCTACGCCGTGTTTAAGCGCCTGCCGGGGCTGCTGGAAGACATCCGTAAGCGCCTCAAAGCCCTGGAAGGGTAGGGGCGTTGCGGCCAGAACCGGAACCTTTGCGGTAAGGGATGGCTTACTGCGGGCCCCCTAATTCCGAAAGCCCTATCTTTGCGGCCCGAAATGAGGGGCCCCATTTTTTGTTGTTATTTCTCTAGCCACTGATATGAACCAACGTACTCTTGCCAATTCCTTTACCCTGCGGGGCGTCGGGCTCCATACCGGCGCGGAAGTAGAACTTGTCTTTAAGCCCGCACCCGCCGGGCACGGCATCAAGTTTCAGCGTGTCGATTTGGCGGAGCACCCTTTGATTGCCGCCGATGTAAACCGGGTCATCAGTACGGATCGCTCCACTACGATTGGCACGAGCGAGGCCAGCGTTTCGACCGTCGAGCACCTGCTTTCGGCCGTCTCGGGCGTTCAACTGGACAACCTGTTGGTGGAAATCAACGGCCCGGAAATTCCCATCCTCGACGGCAGCGCCAGCCCCTTTGTGGAGCCACTCCTGGCCGCCGGATTTGTGGAGCAGGACTTGTCGCGCGACTTTTTCATCGTCGAAGAACCCATCACCTACCGCGACGAGGCTTCCGGCTCCGAAATCGTGGCCCTGCCCTACGATGGCTTCGAAGTGGTTTCGATGATTGACTTTGATAGCCCCGTACTGGGCCAGCAATACGCTACCCTCAAGCGCTACGAAGACTACGTAGAGGACATTGCCCCGTGCCGGACTTTCGTCTTCCTCCACGAGCTCGAAGCGCTTTTTGAGCACGACCTGATCAAGGGGGGAGACCTGACCAACGCCATCGTCATCGCCGACCGCCACGTTCCCCAGGAGCGGCTCGATAAGCTGGCCCGCCGGATGGGTAA
Organism: Neolewinella lacunae; assembly: GCF_014349155.1. GTDB lineage: Bacteria > Bacteroidota > Bacteroidia > Chitinophagales > Saprospiraceae > Neolewinella > Neolewinella lacunae. The sequence continues at coordinate 39,979 of NZ_JACSIT010000153.1, read as the reverse complement.
GGAAACGGTGGAAGTCACCAAAAAAGGCATCCTCAATACCCTCGATCTCAAATTCCACAACGAGCCGGCCCGCCATAAGCTGCTGGACGTGATGGGAGATATCGCCCTGCTCGGCGTCCCGATCCGCGGCCGCATCCTGGCCACCAAACCGGGCCACGGGGCCAACGTAGCCTTTACCAAGCTGCTCAAACGGGCCTACCTGGAACAGAAACGCACCAAAGGCCGCCCCCACTACAACCCCAACGACGAGCCCGTATATAACCTGGTGCAGATCCAGTCCATCATGCCCCACCGCTACCCCTTTCTGTTGATCGATAAGATCATCGAAAAGGGTGAAAACCACATCGTGGGCGTGAAGAACATGACGGGCAACGAAGAATTTTTCCAGGGGCACTTCCCCGGCAACCCCGTCATGCCCGGCGTACTCCAGATTGAGGCCATGGCCCAGACGGGTGGCCTGCTGGTACTGACCCAACAAGATGATCCCTACGGCTGGGATACTTACTTCCTCAAAGTGGAAAACGCCAAGTTCAAGAGCTTCGTGGTTCCCGGAGACACTGTTATTTTTAAAATGGAACTGATTGCACCGGTGCGCCGGGGCATTTGCCAGATGGTGGGGACAGCCTACGTCGGTAACCGCATCGTTTCAGAAGCAGAACTGGTAGCCCAGATCGTAAAGCGCCCTTAAGCATGTCGATACATTCCCTCAGCGTTGTACACCCCAACGCCAAAATTCATTCCGGGGTGGAGATCGGCCCCTTCAGTTACATCGAGGACGACGTAGAAATCGGCGAAGGATCCAGCATCGGGCCTAACGTGACCATTTACGCCGGCAGCCGCCTGGGCAAAAACGTCAAGGTCTACCCCGGTGCCGTCATAGGCGGGGAACCCCAGGACCTGAAGTTCGCCGGCGAATACACGACCGCCGAAATCGGGGACCACACCACCGTACGGGAATACGTCACCGTCAACAGGGGCACCGCTGCGGCGGGCAAAACCGTAGTGGGCAAAAACTGCCTGCTGATGGCCTACGCCCACATTGCCCACGACTGCATCCTGGGCAACAACATCGTCATTGCCAACAACGTCAACCTCGCCGGGCACGTCATCCTCGACGATTACGTCATCATCGAAGGACAAGTGGGGGTGCAGCAGTTTGTCCGCATCGGCCAGCACAGCTTCATCGCTGGCGGCAGCCTCGTGCGCAAAAGCGTCCCTCCCTACATCCGGGCCGCCCGCGAACCCCTGAGCTACATCGGCGTGAACCGCATCGGCCTGCAACGTCGGGGCTTCTCCATCGAGCAGATCAACCGCATTCATGAAATCTACCGCATCCTCTTCGTCCGCGGCCTCAACATCACCAATGCCCTGACCGAAATCGAAGCCTCGGTGCCGGTGTGCGACGAGCGGGATGACGTTATCCAGTTCATCGAACAAACGGAGCGGACGGGCATCGTCCGTAGTTTCCGTGGGCTGGAAGAATAACTAGGCGTGAACATCTCCCTCCGTGGCCTGGGTAAACGCTTTAACCGCACCTGGATTTTACAGGACCTGGACGGGGACTTCAACGCCCCTGACCTCATCGGCATCGCCGGCCAAAACGGCTCGGGCAAATCGACCCTCCTGCGGATCATCGGCGGTCAGTTGACGCCGAGCCGGGGAGAGGTCCGCCGCGAATACCGGGGCCAGGAAATAAAGGTCGAAGACTGTTACCGCTACCTGAGCTGGACCGGCCCCTACCTGGAACTGGTCGAGGAACTGACCGTTCAGGAACTGCTCCACTTTCACTTTGCCCTCAAACCCGCCCTGCCCGGCCTGGACCCCGCCAAAATGCTCGAACGCCTGGAACTGGGCTTCGCGAAAAACCGCAAACTCAGCGACTGTTCCTCCGGCATGCGGCAGCGGGTACTGCTGGCAACGGCCTTGTACGCCAGTACGCCCCTGGTACTGCTCGACGAGCCAACCGTCACGCTGGATGAAAAGGCCAAAGCCTGGTTTTACGCCGAACTGGACGCCTGCCGCGCGGGCCGACTCGTCCTCCTGGCCAGCAACGATCCGGAGGATTTGCGACATTGCGGACGAATTGTCGCGTTAAATTCAACGAATTAGGGATATTTGTCCCCGGATATGCTCTTTAAATACGCCGAAAAGAATACGCCCTTTGTTCTGAGTCCGGAAAGTCTGGACTGGTACCTTGGTAAGGGTTGGTACCGCATGGGGGCCAATATTTTTACCACCCATTTCCTCTATTTTCAGGACCGGCCTTTTTCGGCCATCTGGATTCGCATCGACCTTCAGGGCTTCGCCTTCTCCAAGCGGCAAAGGAAACTGATGCGCCGCAACGCCGAAATTTTCACCCTGGGCTGCGGCAAACGGGTGATCGATCAGGAAAGGAACACCCTCTACCGCACTTACGCCGCCAACTTTGATGGCCGGCTTTCGCCATCCATTTCCGACAGCCTGGAGGACTACGACGGGGAGTCGATCTTTAATACCTACGAAACCACGGTGCGGGAGAAAAGCAGCGGCAAACTGGTGGCCGCCAGTTACTTCGACGTGGGCGAGAGCGCGGCGGCTTCCATCCTCGGTTTTTACGACCCGACCCTGGCCACTTTCAGCCTTGGCTACTACACGATGCTGCTGGAAATCGAGCATTGCCTGGCCCAGGGTTTTCGCTATTACTACCCGGGCTACGTCGTGCCGGGTTATCCCCGCTTTGACTACAAACTGCGGCTGGGGGAAAGCCAGTTCTTCGATGTACACTCCGAAACCTGGCGGGCTTACGACCATGCCTACATCGCCCAGTACGGCCCGGCGGAAATTCAGGTCAGCAAACTGCAACAACTCACCGAGGCCACACGCGCGGTTTACCCCGCCGCCAACCTTTCGATCTACCCCTTCTTTGAGGCGGGCCTGTACGACCTCTGGAACGACGATTACGTGCCCTATCCCTATTTCTTTTCCCTGGGAGAAGACTCGGCGGGCAACCTCATCATCATCGCCTTCGACCCCAAAGACCGGCAATACCTGGTTTTGCAGTGCGACCTGATGGAGCAAACCCAGTTGCTCTTCAATACCCGCGCACTGAAGCAACGGGACGGGCAAAAGTACTTTACTGACCTGCTCGTAGTGCGCACGGAGCTGTTCCGGACCGATAATTTCACCATCATCTCCCGCACCGCTGCGGCCATTTTAGCCCAAACTTCCTAATCGCTCGAAAATTATCCTGCCATGCGTAGTCTCATCGCCGCTTTGTCGTTTCTCCTGTTCTTTACTGCCTGTGGGGGCAATTCCGGGTCGGGAGACGCAACGGCTTCCGCTCAGACGGATGTCTTTGCGGATGCGGCGGCGGCACTTGCGGCGGACGAAGGTGCCGGGCGGGTAGCCAGGTTGCTGGCGGACAATTTTTCGCGCCTCAGCGACCCCGCCACGGGTGCACTAAACATGGCCGCCAGCGAACAGTACGTTGGGCTGGCCGAAGCCCTCGCCGGTAAATACCCCGGAGACACCCTCGCAGCATTGCCGCTCTACCGGGCCGCCGAGGTAGTGCGGGCCATGGGCAACTCGGAGCGCACCGCGCAGATCTACGCCCGCGTCCACCAGGAATACCCGAACTTCAGCAAAGCTCCCGAAGCCCTCTTCATGCTGGCGTTCACCTACGACGAAGAACTGCGCGACCTCGACCGCGCCAAAGCCACTTACCAGCTTTTTCTGGAGCGTTACCCTAACAATGATTTTGCCGACGACGCTACGATGCTGATCGAAAACCTCGGCAAAAGCGACGAGGAGGTACTGCGCGAGTTGGAAGCCAAGAGCAAAGAGATCCAGTAGACGAGGCAGCTGGGCGCGGCCGCAGGATGCCGGGAGAAGTGAAGGAGCGGGGGAGGACTTACCCTAACGTTAGGTTGGGGTATCCAACGTAGTTACCCGATGATTTTCAGATGCGCAGACCACAATAGTTCTGTACTACAAAACTACAGAACTACAGAACTACAATACCTTACGTTATACTAGGGAAGGTTATTTCACCTGGGGAAGATCCGGCATTTTGCAGTCTTCGTCGGGGGATTTTCCGCAGACCTCACAGCTGCCCACTTTGTTCTTAAGCATGGGGTTATTGCTGGCGCAGGTGCCCCGGAATTCGTTGCCCGTAACTACGTGGCGTAGGTTGAGCAGCACAAAGCTGACGGCAAAGACGGCGAAAATAACGAGGAAGAGATAGAGGAATTGGCTCATGGGGCTTGCGGGATTGGGGGTGCAAAGGTAACAACTCTAAAGCGGTGAGGGTTGGCTTTCGGGGACTTCTGACCTGGTGTTGGCCTTCCCCGGCTCCTCCCCTGGGGAGCTTTGCCCAGCACCTGCGACCGCGCCCTGCGTGGGGTGTGGCCCGGTACTACTACCTTTGCTGGTCATGGATTTATCCGTCGTCATCGTCAGCTACAACGTCCGCTACTTTCTGGAGCAAGCCCTGCTGAGCGTGGAGCGTGCCGTGCGGGGCCTGGAGGTCGAGGTCTGGGTCGTTGATAACCACTCCGCCGACGGCTCGGTGGAGCTCGTGCGCGAGCGTTTTCCCTGGGTAAGGCTGATTGCCAACCACCACAATCCCGGCTTCTCGGTGGCCAACAATCAGGCCATCCGCCAAAGCAGCGGCCGTTACGTGCTGCTGCTCAACCCTGATACGGTAGTGGAAGAAGACACCTTTCGCCGGTGTTTTGACTTCATGGAAGCCCACCCCGCAGCGGGTGGACTGGGGGTGCGAATGATCGACGGAACCGGCCGGTTTTTGCCCGAAAGCAAGCGCGGACTGCCCACGCCCTGGGTGGCTTTCACCAAGGCTTTTGGTCTGGCGCGGCTTTTCCCCCGCTCCCGTCGCTTCAACCACTACCACCTGGGCTACTTGCCGCAAAATGAGACCCACGCCGTGGAAGTCCTCTCCGGTGCCTACATGTGGATGCGCCGCAAAACCCTGGACGAAGTGGGCTTGCTGGACGAAGCATTTTTCATGTACGGCGAGGACATCGACCTCTCCTACCGCATCCTCCTGGGCGGCTACCAGAACTACTACCTGCCCACCACCACCATCATCCATTACAAGGGAGAAAGCACCCGGCGCGGGAGCCTGAACTACGTCCGCGTTTTCTACCAGGCCATGATCATCTTCGCCCGCAAGCACTACGCGGGTTCCCAGGCCCGGGCGCTGGTGTGGCTCATGCAGGCCGCCATTTACGTCCGTGCCGCCCTCACCCTCCTGGCCAACGCCTGGAAGCACCTGCGTTACCCCGTGCTTGATGCCACGGGCATTTACCTGGGCCTGCGCGTACTGAAATCGGTCTGGGCCAACTACCACTTTGGCAACCCCAACTACTTTGCGGAGCACCTCAACTACCTCCACCTGCCGGCCTATACCCTGCTGTGGGTAGGCTGTATTTTCCTGGGCGGGGGCTACGATCGTCCGGCGGAAGGCGGCCGCCTGCTGCGGAGCATGGGCGTGGGCACCTTGCTCCTCTTTGCCGTCTACGGCCTCCTGCCCGAAGCCCTGCGCCCCAGCCGGGCCTTGTTGCTGCTGGGCGCGGCCTGGGCGGGGGCCTGGACGCTTTCCCTGCGCAGCCTGCTCCACCTGTTCCGCTTCGGCAACCTTCGTTGGGGCGTCCCCTCCGATCAACGGCTGCTGGTGGTGGGCAGCAACGCCGAGGCTGAGCGATCCCTGCAACTCCTGCAACGGGCCGGTGCCCGCCGCAATTACCTGGGCCGCATCGTTCCGCCCGGCGACGACGCCGGGGAGCAGAGCATCGGGCGGGCCGAACAACTCCATAAGCTGGTACACCTCTACCGGGCCGAGGAAATCATCTTTTGTTCGGCCAACCTCAGCAACGAGGCCATCCAGCGCTGGATGAGCAGCATTGGCCCCGAACTACAGTACCGCATCTTGCCCGAAGCGAGCGCCAGCATCATCGGCAGCCAGCGCTCCGACCAGCGGGGGACCCTGTACACCATCGACGTGAAATACCGCATTGACGACCCCGCCAATCGTCGGGCCAAATGGTTGCTCGATAAAGGCCTGGCCCTGCTCCTGTTGCTCCTCTCCCCCTTCCTGTCCTGGTTTTTGCCCAGTGCCGGAAGACGGGCAACTGCGGCACTGCGCGTATTGGCGGGCCACCAACACTGGGTAGGGTACGCTGCGGCAGACCCCCAGCCCAGCGTCTTGCCCCGCCTGAAAACCGGCGTATTTCACCCCGGCAGCGGTACGTCCGTCAGTGACGCCGAAACCCTCCAACACCTCGATTTTCTCTACGCCCGCGATTACCGCCTGGCCGATGATTGGCGCATTTTCTGGCGCGGGCTGTGGGAGAAAGAAAGTAGCAAGGCTTAACCTACCACTTCCGCCGTTCCAGACTGATCACCGTCAGCAGCAGGAAGAAGGCCGTTACGCTCAGGAAATAGACCACATCCCGACTGTCAATCAGACCCCGGCCCAGGCTGCGGAAATGGTCCTGCATTCCCAACGACGCTATAAAAGACTCGCCATTGAGGTAGAAGACCGGCAGGCTGGCCAGCAGATCGAAGCCAAAATAGCACCAAAAGGTCAGGGCCAGCGCCAGCAGAAAACTGACGATTTGGTTACTCGTCAAAGAACTAGCAAACAGCCCGATGGACACAAACGCCATGGCCAAAAACAGCAGGCCGAGGTAGCTGCCAATGGTTCCCCCGGCATCGATGTTCCCCACCGGAGCCCCCAATTGGTAGATGGTGTAATAGTAGAGGGCCGTTGGAAGCAGTGCAATGACCACTAAGGTGAGGCAGGCCAGGAATTTCCCTAAGACGATGTCAACGTCGCGCAGCGGGCGCGTGACGAGCAGTTCGATGGCCCCCGTTTGCCGTTCCTCCGCAAAGGCCCGCATACAGATGGCCGGGATGATGAAGGTAAGCACGTTCGGAGCGAGGGTGAAAAAGGGCCCCAGGCTGGCGTAGCCGAAGTCCAGCAGGCTGGTTTCGGGGAAGACGAAAAGAAAAAGGCCCATCACCAGCAGAAAGACGGCAATGACGAGGTAACCGATGAGGCTACTGAAAAAGGCGTTGATCTCCTTGCGGAAAATAGCTATCATGGATATTGTTTCGGCGCGGTGCCGCCCGTCCTACGGGCGAATCGGCAAATATACGGGGTGGCGGTCGTCATACAAACGCAGCGCCCGCAGCAGCAGGTCTTGCTGACCGTCGGAAAGCTTACCGAGGGCTTCGGCCAGCTCGCGGTCATCCGCGCAGAGCCGCAGCAGGTTTTGCCGCGTGAAGGGAAGGAGGGCGCCGGAGCGCAGGTGCAGTATTTTGTTGACCGGCAAGGTTTTGTCCCGCTCTACCCAGGCCTCCCGAAAAGGTTGGCCATTGACCGGGTTATAGGCTTTCATGAGCTGCCGGGTGTGGACCGTCGTATCGTAGCGGAGGGTGGAGAGGGTGCCCATAATGCGCAGGCCGGCGAACTCGTAATAGTCGCGGCGCTCATTTTTACGGACGAACAGGTAGGGCATGCCGTCCAGGCTGATGGCGTAAGGCAGGATATTTTGGTCAATTCGCACGTCCTTGTAGCCGTAGTTGGCAATTTGTACGCGGTAATCCTCGGGCAACTGCACCATCTCCCCGTCGATGAACTCCCAGCCCAGGTCGGGTTGGTTGGCCAGCAGGGCCGCGTGGCTGAGGTACACTCCGTCGGGGAAACGGTAATCGGCATTGAAAGGCAGCGAATCTGCCTGCCCCCAACAAGGGCTCGCCAGCAGGAAAAAGAGTAAAAAGCGGAGCATCGGGCAAGATTTAGGCGGCGGAGGATTTCGTGAGGGCCCGGAAGACGTCTTCCACGCTCAAGTCTTCCCGTTGCATGCCCAACAAGACCAGTTGCTGGGCGACGGCAAAGCGGAAAACCTCCTCCCGGGGGTCAGCACCTGGCTTGAGGTAAAGACGGTACCCCGTGCCGTTGGGGTTGGCTTCCACCCGCGCCACGCCAGAGATTTTGGCCAGCAGGTGTTCCTCCGGCCGTTTGTTAAAGGTCACCAGCAAGGAACTGCTGCCCGCCATCCGTTGGCGCAGCCGGTCGATGGGGTCGTCCGCCACCAGCTTTCCGCGATCGATGATGATCACCCGGTCGCACATCACCTGTACTTCCTGCATAATGTGGGTGCTCAAAATCACCGTCTTTTCTTTACCCAGGCGGATGATCAGGTCACGGATTTCCGCCAGCTGGTTGGGGTCGAGTCCGCTGGTGGGCTCATCGAGAATGAGCACCTTCGGATCGTGGAGCATCGCCTGGGCCAGCCCCACCCGCTGCCGGTATCCTTTCGAAAGGGCACCGATGAGCTTGTGGCTTTCGCGGCCCAAGCCCGTCATCTCGATCATTTCTTCAATGCGGGACCCCGGTTTGGATACCCCGTTGGCCCTTGCAGCAAAACCCAGGTACTCCCGCACGTACATGTCCTTGTACAATGGATTGTGCTCCGGCAGGTAGCCGACTTCCCGCCGGACGGCCAGGCTATCCTTCTCTACGTCATGACCGCACACCGTGGCCGTTCCACTGCTCTGGCTCAGGTAACAGGTGAGGATTTTCATCGTCGTGGTCTTGCCAGCGCCGTTGGGCCCGAGGAAGCCGAGAATACTGCCCGGTTCGGCGGAAAAGGAGATGGCATCGAGCGCACGCTGCTCGCCGTAGATTTTGCTGAGGTTGTTGACGGTAACGGACAAAGGCAGGAGATTGAAGGAGGGCTGCGGAGAAGTTGCGGAGGGTAAACGTGCCGCCAGCCCCGTTTTTGCTCCCGCAAAAGTAAAAAAATCGGAAGGAGTAGAGAGGGGCCCCGCCGAGGACCCCTTGCACCACAAAAAAAATGGCGCTTCCCCGGGGGAGGGAAGCGCCGTGTCGACGAAGGAAGCGGGAGGTTCCTGCCTCTTCGAAGTTTACTTAGACTTGGGCATAATGACCGTGTCAATGGCGTGGATTACTCCGTTGCTGGCGTTGACGTCGGTCGTAACTACCGTAGAACGGTTGCCGTTGCCGTCGATGATCTGTACCTTGCCATCTTTGATCGTCGCAACGATGCTCTGGCCACCGAGGGTCTGCATCACGTAGTAGTTTTTGTTGGCTTTGATGGCGGCGGTCAGTTGGCCTGCCGTGAGACGGGCGGGAACTACGTGGTAGGCCAGGATGCCCTTAAGGGTTTCCTTATCATTGGTTACCAGGTTGTTCACCGTTCCTTCGGGCAGCGCATCGAATGCCTTGTTGGTGGGGGCAAATACGGTGTACTCACCAGCGCCTTCGAAGGTCTCCACCAGGCCAGCCGCACCGATGGCGGTCGTCAGGGTAGAGAAATCGTTGTTTGACTTGGCAGCGGCAACGATCGTAGGACCGTCATTGGAGGTCATCATCTTGGATTGGCCAGACTTAGCCTCCATCCTGGTGGTCATCATTTTGCCTTCTTCCATTTTTTGGTCATCCATCGTGCCCATTTTGTCTTCCATCGCACCCATCTTCTTTTTCAGGAGCGCGGCGGGGTCCACGTCGGCGGGGATGAGCACTTTGTCGATCACGTGAATGACACCATTGCTGGCCATGATGTCAGTAGTCACAACCGTTGCTACACTGCCTTTCCCGTCTTTGATTTTCACGGCGTTCATGTCTTGCATGACGGAGAAGCCTCCGCCGGATACGGTGGTGGCGCTCAGGGTGCCACCGTTGCTTTTAATGCCCGCAACTACGTCGGTAGCGGGAAGTTTACCAGCCACTACGTGGTAGGTGAGGATTTTCTGGAGCGTGGCTTTGTTTTCGGGCTTTACCAGGGCTTCGACGAGTCCTGCGGGCAGGGCGTCAAAGGCGGCGTTCGTCGGTGCAAAGACGGTGAAGGGGCCTTCGCCCATGAGGGTTTCTGCCAGGCCAGCAGCCTTAACAGCGGTAACGAGGGTGGAGAAATCGTCGTTTCCGGCGGCGATTTCAACGATGTTTTTGTCGCTCATGTCTTGTGCTGCGATAGTGGCAGGCACAAAGAAGGACAGGCTCACGAGGGTGAGCAAGGATAAAAAGATACGTTTCATTTTGAGTTGGTTTGGTTTACTAATTGCGGTGGGTGATTCCGGCAATCTGCCCTGGATCCCACGCCCTCTCCAACGGAACAAGAAAAGGAAGGTTCATAATTTTCGGCATTAAAAGCGGCGGTGCGGTCGCCTTGGTCTTATTTTCGCCCCCGCTGACTGGCCTTCAAGTCCCCAAAAGAATCCGTATGCTGCCTTCCATCGACCCCACCTACACCCTCGCCTGGAAAGAACTTGAAATGCTGGCCCACGAAATGGAGGGGCGGCATTTGAAGGATCTTTTCGCGCAAGACCCCGACCGGTTTGCCCATTTCAGCCAGACTTTCGAAGACATTCTGGTGGACTACTCCAAGAATCTCCTCACGCCGGATGTTCTGGACGTGCTTTACCGCCTGGCGGAGGAGTGTGGCCTGCGGGAAGCCACCGAAGCCATGTTCACCGGTAAGGTCATCAATGGCACCGAGGGCCGCTCCGTACTCCACGTTGCCCTGCGCAACCGGGGCGATGCGGCCATTAAGGTAGCTGGCGAAGACGTGATGCCAGCCGTGCGCGGCGTCCTGGACCAGATGGAAAAGTTCTGCCAGAAAATTCACAGCGGGCAGCACCTCGGCTATACCGGTAAGCCCCTCACCCAGGTGGTCAACATCGGCATCGGGGGCTCCGACCTGGGGCCCGTGATGGTCACCGAAGCATTGAAGCCTTACTGGATTGCTGGCCGGGAAGTATACTTCGTCAGCAACATCGACGGCAGCCACCTGGCCGAAGTCCTCAGGAAGGTGGACCCCGAAACCACCCTGTTCCTCATCGCCTCGAAGACCTTCACCACCCAGGAAACCATGACCAACGCGCGCAGCGCCCGGCAGTGGTTTTATGACAATGGCGGATCGGCGGCGGACGTCGCCAAGCACTTCGTGGCCCTGAGCACCAACGCGGAGGCCGTCACGGAATTCGGCATCGACGAAGCCAATATGTTTGGTTTCTGGGATTGGGTCGGCGGACGCTACTCCCTCTCCAGCGCCATTGGCCTCAGCATTGCCCTGACGGTAGGCTACGAACACTTCGCTGGCTTGCTCGAGGGGATGTACAGCATGGACCAGCACTTCCGCACCGCGCCTTTCTCCGAAAACCTCCCCGTAAAACTCGCCCTCATCGGCATCTGGTACACCAATTTCTTCGGGGCTGAGACGGAGGCGATCTTGCCCTACGATCAGTACCTGCATCGCTTCCCGGCCTACTTCCAGCAAGGCAACATGGAAAGCAACGGCAAGAGCGTGGACCGGGCGGGCAACCCCGTCGATTACGCCACGGGACCCATCATCTGGGGCGAGCCCGGCACTAATGGCCAACATGCCTTCTACCAGCTCATTCACCAGGGCACGCGCCTCATCCCCTGCGATTTTATCGCCCCTGCCATCTCTCACAACCCCATCGGCGAGCACCACGCCATCCTCCTCAGCAACTTCTTCGCCCAAACCGAAGCCCTGATGAACGGCAAGACGGCCGCCCAGGTGACCAAAGAACTGAAAAAGGAGGGCAAAAGCGAGCAGGAGATCCGCAAACTGATGCCTTTCAAGGTCTTCGATGGCAACCGACCAACCAATTCTATCCTCGCAAAGAAAATTTCTCCCTACGTCCTGGGCCAGCTGATCGCCCTCTACGAACACAAAATCTTCACCCAAGGCATCATCTGGAACATCTACAGTTTCGACCAGTGGGGGGTAGAATTGGGTAAACAGCTGGCTAAGGCTATTCTGCCGGAATTAGGTGACGAAACGCCGGTTTCCAGCCACGACAGCAGTACCAACGGATTAATCAATGCCTTCAAAAACTGGCGCTAAACAACCGCGCATCAGGCTGAAGTGCTGCTGGGACTGGTTCCTGCCCCTCAGAAACCATCCAACTTTGGACCGTAAAAAAGTGGATTTAGAAGCCAAAAAATCCATTGCCCTGCTAAAAAACACTTGCAACCTTCTGACATTTGTTTAACTTTACAGCGGTTTTAAGCGGATACGTCAAACATGAAAAATAAAGACCTGTAGAGGAGCGTCGCCTCCTGCGCAGGACAGCAAGTAAGTACTCATTCTAAGGTCTCTGCCTTTCGCTGAAATGCCTTGCTCCCTGTAAGAGCTTTACAACAACGTGTAGGTCATCCCGTACCAACGCCCCCCCGGGCGGTAGAACCATTTGTTCATTTACCACACGTCTTTCTTGAAAAGCAATACACCCACAGCTTCTGCCGGCCTTACCGGTATTTTGGTCTGCTCTGGCAGGGGTAGGGGAGCGTTATGGTCCGTTTTGGCGGGCCTGTCAGACTCTTGGTACGGTGTCACCCTGGCAAATCCCTCCGGCCTCGTGGCTGGTGCTCAAGGACCCAGACTTTCTTCTTCCGGAAAGTCGTCCCTTTTCTATCCTTCCTGTTTTTTCCCATGCTCTCTATTCCAATTCGCGGGGTAGGCGCTACGCGGCCTTGCTTTTTGCGACTGGAGTTTTCGGATTGAATTTCATTTTTTCGTCTCTCATACACATATCAGCGGCAATCCTGGTCAACTTTTTGGTCGGGATTGCTGCTTTCTGGGCACCTCGTTTGCTTATTCTTGTCCAGAAATGGGCCTGGTGCGCCTGGAATGGCTCTTGGGCTCCTTCCCTTGCTTCCTAAGGCCTAACTTTGCACCTGCGGCCGCGCCCCGCCTCCTAACAAGCCCCCCGGGTGGGTACGGCCCGCGTCAGGCAACCCCGGCCCTTGCCATTGCGTTTCCCCCAAAAGACTTTTAAACGATTACGCTACATGATGATTTTTTCCGAAGGCCGCTACCAGATTGGCGGCGTGGATGCCCTCCAACTGGTAGAGCAATTTCAAGCCCCTTTGTACGTGTACGACTCTGCCACGATGCTGCGGCAGTACCAGCGGATTACCAAGGCCTTCGACAGCGTTAAACGTCTGCGCATCAACTACGCGTGCAAGGCACTGACCAACGTCAACGTCCTCCGCCTTTTCCAACGCTGGGGCTGCGGCCTCGATACGGTGTCCGTCCAGGAAGTGGAAACGGGCCTGCTGGCCGGGTTTGCGCCCCACGACATCATCTACACCCCCAACTGCGTGGGCCTGGATGAGGTGCTGGAAGCCACCGCGCTGGGCGTGCGCATCAACATTGACAACATCTCCATCCTCGAACAATTCGGGGCCATTCACCCCGAAATCCCGATCTGCATCCGCATCAACCCCCACATCATGGCGGGCGGCAACAGCAAGATCAGCGTCGGGCACATCGATTCCAAGTTCGGCATCAGCATCCACCAGGTTCCCCACGTGCTGAAGGTCGTCAGCGCCCTCGGCCTCAAAATTGAAGGCCTGCACATGCACACCGGGTCCGACATTTACGACGCCCAGGTATTCCTCCAGGCCGTCGAAATTCTGCTCCGCGCCGCTGCGGATTTCCCCGATCTGGATTACCTCGACTTCGGCTCCGGCTTCAAGGTGCCCTACCAGGAAGGCGGCATTGCGACCGACATTGAGGAGTTGGGCGAACGCCTCGGTGCCCGCTTCAACGCCTTTTGCGAGAGTTACGGACGGGATCTGGAACTGATGTTCGAGCCAGGGAAATTCCTGGTAAGCGAGGCGGGACACTTTCTGGTGCGGACCAACGTCGTAAAAACCACCACTGCCTCCGTATTTGCCGGCGTGGATAGCGGCCTCAACCACCTCATCCGCCCCATGTTTTACGATGCTTACCACCACATCACCAATATTTCCAATCCCGAGGGCAAGCTCCGGATTTACAACGTCGTGGGCTACATCTGCGAAACCGACACCTTCGGCATCAACCGGCAACTGAGCGAGGTGCGCGAGGGCGACATTCTGGCTCTGGCCAACGCCGGTGCCTACTGCTTTATGATGGCCAGCAACTACAACAGCCGCTACCGCCCGGCCGAAGTGCTCGTTCACGAAGGGCAGGCCCACCTCATTCGCCGGCGGGAAACGATGCGCGACATCCTGGGCACGCAGGTAGAACTGGATGTGCTTAAATCGGCTTCCACCCCCGTCTGACATGCAGATCCACAGCCTCTACCGTTACCCCGTCAAGAGCCTGGAAGGGCAATCCTTACCCTCCCTGGAGCCCGCCGTGCGCGGCTTTCAGGATGATCGCCGCTGGATGTTTGTCTTGCCCAATGGCAAGTTCATTTCCCGCCGCTCCGCTCCTTCCCTGGCCCGTTTCGCCGCCGAGGTGCACGGAGATGACTTGCATTTCGTGCGCGCCTCCGATGGGGAAACCGTGGGCGCGGTCGCAGGTGCCCGGAACGGGACAAAGAGCATTGCCGTGACGGTTTGGGACGACCAATTCCGGGCGACGCTGATTGATTTTCCCGGGCTGGAGCAACTCACCGCTACCCTCGGCATTCCTGGTGCCCGCCTGGTGTACATGGGCCCGGCCGATATTCGGCCCGTTGACGTCCGCTACGCCGCTCCGGGCGACGAAGTTTCCTTCGCCGACGGCTTTCCCTACCACCTCATTACCACCGCCAGCCTCCGGGTCCTGGCCGAACGCCTGGGCACGCCCGACTTATCCATTCTCCGCTTCCGGCCCAACATCGTGGTGGATACCGACGAAGCGTTCAGCGAAGACCACTGGCGGGCGCTGCACATTGGCGAACACCACTTCCGGGTTCCGAAGCCCTGCGCCCGTTGCAGCATGGTTTCCCAACGGCCCGGATCGGGAGAAAGCGACCTGAAGGTGCTGGCCGAGCTGGCCAAATTCCGGAAGTTCGGCAACAAAGTCCTTTTTGGGATGGACGCCTGCTGGGAAGGCGGAACGGGGCCAGTTGTGGTAGGTGATCTGGTACGGGAGGCCTAAACTAACGGGAGGTTGAGCCCTGGCAATAATCAAAAGCAATTGGTATTCAATTGCCTGTTGTTGGCAGCGCTGTAGTTCTGTATTATTGTAGTTCTGTAGTTCGGTAGTGGACAATACTCCACCACCGAACTATAAAACTACCGAACTAAAAAGCGATTGCGATCTAAGCACTTGAAAATCAGCGAATAGCTACGTTGCCTACCCCCAACCTGACGTTGCTTTATAGCTTGTAATGGAACGTTGCCAGGAAGTAGCGCCCCAAGCCATCGGCGGTGGTTTCCGTCGTTACGAAGGGGTTGACCGAGCGGTTGACGATGGTATTCTGGTTGAACAAATCGGAGGCGGAGATGCGCAGGAAGTGCCCTTTTTTGCGGAAGGGGCGCAGTTCCAGGCTCAGGCGCAGGTCGGGAATGTTCTGCTGGGCGGCAAACTGGCTGGCGGCGAAGATGCTGTACATGAAGCGGCTTTCGAAGCGCCACTTGGGGCTTACCTCCAGTTCGAACTGACCCAGCAGATTGTGGGTCAACTGGGTCGTGGTAGGCGATTCATCCCCCTGGAAGCTGTTGCTGAAGCGGTTGAAGCTGTAGCCCACTTTGATGAAGCTGTCTTCGTTTAATTCCGTGGTCACGTTGGCCCCGGCGTTGCTGCTGACGGTTGTATTGACCCGGCTGACGCCGTCTACGAAGCCTTCACCGCGGCTGCCGTTGAGCCCACCGTCAATGCGGAGTTCCCCGTTGATGAAGTTCATGCCAATGGTGGTACCCAGGTAGATGTTGCCCGACCAGGCGTGTCCCACGTTGATGGTCTGGTAAATCTGCTGCCCGTCGGTGAAGGTCACTGCATTGCCGAAGGCATTATCCGTATACGTTGCCGAAACGTTGGCGTTGGCGCTGATGGCGCGGAATTGGTCGTTGAACCAGATGAAGCTGTTGAAGCGCGTATTTACCGCAGGCGTCAGGTTGGGGTTGCCCACCGTGACGCGGCCGCTGGTGCCCGGCTGGGCGATGGTCTGGAGCTGGCTGATGGCCGGAGCCCGGGCGTCGGAGTTGATGTTGGCGCTGAAAAAGCCCTTCTTCATCCGCAGGCGCAGGCGGGTGTAGGGCAGCAGGAAGCCATAGTTGGTGCTTTGTACCTGGTCGCCCGCCAGGTCGAGGGTGGGGGCGGCGTAGTCGGCTCCGAAAGAAAGGTTTCCTCCCTTGCCGAATTCGTAAATCAGGCCGGTCCCTGCGGTGTAGACCGTCCAGGTACGGTCCAGCAGGTTGATCGTCGATTCTTCGCCGACGCGGAAGCGGTAGTCGCCCTCGTCTTTGTCGTAACTGGCCTCGCCCCGCGCCGAAATCCGCCACTTATCGGAAAGGGGATTGGTGAAGTTTACGCTCGCGCCCAGGTTGGTTGAGTTGGTCAGGCGGTTCTGGATCTGTTGGCCGTTGACGAGGGCTCCGGGGATTGCCAGGCCTTCATTGAGGCCGTCGGTGAGCACGTCGATGTCGTTCTGGTTCTTTTGGTAGCTGCCGTTGATGCCCGCCCGGAAGGTGCGCCCTTCGTCGCGGCCGATGCGGCGGTTGTAGTCCAAGGATAAGTTGCCGCGGGGTTGGTCCACTTCGCTGAAGTCCCGGACCGAATAATCGTCCACCAGCGTCTCGTCGTTGCGGATGATGGTATTGGCGGCCGAGAGGTTATCGCCACCCGACAGGTTGAGGGCACCTTCAACGCGGATGCGGGCGAAGGAGTCGAGTTTTTGCCGGAACTCAAAACCCAGGCGGTGGCTGTAGCTGTCGGCGCTGCTGCCTTCCATGGTTTCGGTAATGCGCCGGTCGTTGGCGCGGTTGAAGGCTTGCAGGCTGGTGCTTTGCTGGGCCTGGTTGCGATCAAAGAGGGCGTAGTCCATCGTAAGCTGTCCGTCTTTACCGATGGAGCGGCCGAAATTGACGCCGGCGGCAATGCTCCGGTTCTGGCCCGTGGCGTTGCCACTGTCGAAGGGCAGGCCTTCGGGGCCGTCGCCGCCGAAGCGGATCATCTGTCCCCGGCCGGAACTGCCGTTGAAGCCCGCAATTTCGTCGCCGGAAAATCCTACTTTATTGACGTTGTTCACCGTACCGAGTACCCCAATCTGGGTGGCGTCGCTGATGCGGAAGGTCTTGCCCCCAGCCTGGTAACGCTCCTCCGTACCGTAGCCGCCGTAAATTTCGCCGAAGACCTTGGCCTTGAAGTCCTCTTTCATGTCGAGGTTTACCGTCATATTTTCTGTACCGTCGTCGAGGCCACTGACTTCTTCGGCGTCGCTCTTCTGGTCGTAGACTTCTACGTTTTTGATGGCTTTGGCGTCCAGGTTTTGCGTGAGGAGGGTGGAGTTGCCCGCGAAGAAGGGCTTGCCATTGATCATGACCTCACTGATGGGTTTGCCCCGCCAGGTGATCTGCCCGCTGGCGTCCACGGCCATCCCGGGCAGGCGGCGCAGCAGGTCTTCCACCACGGCGTTTTCCCCGACGGCAAAGGCGTCGGCGTCGTACATCATCGTATCCCCTTTCATGCGGATGGGGATGCGGTCGGCAGTAACCTCAACGCCGTTCAGGAAAAAACCGGCGGGGTAGAGCTTGATGTCTCCGAGGCCAAAATACTGGTCGTCAGTCGTCACTTTTAACTGTTGGTCGGGCCGCTCGTAGCCCAGGAAGGTGACCCGCAGCAGGTAATCGCCCACCGGAACGTTCTCCATCCGGAAGACACCGTTGTTGTCCGTGGTGGCAAAAGCAGTCAGGAGGCTGTCGCTGGAGCGCAGCAAGACTGCATTGGCACCGGGCAGCGTGGTACCGGTGGTATCCATCACCGTACCATTGATTTCAGCTTGCGCAAGGATATAGCCCGAACAGGCGAGCAACAGGAGGGTAAAAATGTGTTTCATCTTGGGGGGGAGGTTACTGGGAGTGCGAGAACTTAGGCAACGGCTTGAACCTAGTCCCCATAAATAAAATGCGGTAAAACGTACAATTCAGTAAAGCAGATTCGTAGGTACATCGCTGGCGCGGAGTACCGGCTTGGGTGTCAGTGTAGGTCAGGCAGGGAAGCGGGCAGATCAGCCACGTTCCCAACCCCGGCGGCGGCGCTCCATCATTTCGGTGGCGCGCTTCATGTGCTTTTCAAATTCCTCGCGGGTGATGATTTCTTCGTCCGCTGGCTTGGTCATGTCCAGGTTCGGGGCATTGGGTTGCATCCCGATCATTTTGTATTCGGTGGAACGGCCGTCTTTTTGCACTTTCAGGTAGACGATGGCTCCGGGGAGGCCGCCGTAGCCGCGGGGCCCGATGCCGAGGGGAATACTTTCGGTAAAGTAGGCCGTCAGGGTATCGCCCTCGATGCTGATGGCGGTGGCGAGTTGGTTGGGCAGGGGAATTTCCTTCATGCCGATTTTGCGGGCGGCAATGTTCCATTTCGGTGCCACCCACTTGTCTTCCATGATGAAGGCACGGTCCAGCACCCGCCGCCGGTCAGTCACCATGGAGTCTTTGACGCTGGTGAAGAAGATGTCGGGGTTTTCCTGGTTGCGCATCCAGAAATTGCGTTCCTGCCCGGGTTTGGGCTCTTCCTGTAATTGAGAGTAGCTGAAGGCGTCGGTCGTAAATTGCAGGCGACCCTTGCGGTCAAAATCACCGTTGGCCATCCGGGCTTCCATCTCTTTCTTACGGTCGGCCGGCATCCAGTCGCCCAACTCGAAGAAGAAGCGTTCGTTGTAGTCAATCGTTCCACTCTTGATCTGGGCATCCAGTGGTACGGCGGCCAGCAGCAAGGAGAGGAAAAGGGCGTAGGGCAAAAGTCTGGTCATTATTCGTCAACTTTAAAACGGGGGCTGAAGCTTGTTTCAACTACAAGAATCGGGCTTCTACGACAATTGTTTTACGGCAATCGGCTTTTAACCCAGACTTATCGATGGATTGGCCTTTCTTATCGACTGAATGCCATCCGCTTTTCCGGGTTTCCGGCTGTGGAGGGGCCGCGCAACGCTCAGGAAACCATTAGTTGCTCCTGTCTACCCGCGTCACCTTGGGTTGGCGTTTTTCGCGTTCTTTCAGGAATTTATCGTAGCTGATGGGCTTGCCCTCCGTCGGTTTTTTGATCTCCAGCGGCTCGGGACTTACGCTGAGCGTGGTGGCGCGGTAGACCGTTTCCTGGCCGTTGCGGGGGATGCGCAGGGTGATGATGGCCCCCGGCAAACCGTAGTAGTTCAGGGGCCCCACCTGCACCGGCAGGCTCGGGGCGTAGCCCGCAATCAGGGTATCGCCCTCCGCACTGATGCCCGTGGCCACCAGGAGGTCGAGGCCGGCAGTCTGTTCGCTGGGGGCAATTTTCTCGCCAGTCAGTTTCCATTCCACCACCGGCTTTTTTCCGCTTACTAAAAAGGATTTGTCGAGGATGAAATCCTTGTTGGTCACCTCCCCCGTTTGGGTATTGGTATGGTAATGCGCCGGGTCCGAATCGCCGGTCATCATCACCACCACGCGGCCGCCGCTGAGTTCACTCTTGATTTCGGTGGGCTTTTTGTATTCTTCCTCACAGCTGAACTCGGTGGGCGAGAAATGGGCGTTGAAGGTTTTGTTGAAGGCCCCGGAAGCGCTCATCTGGGCCATCATTTCCTGCATTACTTTGTCGGCACCGGGGTCATCATTGTCCATAGTCAAAGACACTTCGGTAGTGCGCAGGTAGGTAATCGTTCCGTGCTGCACCTGGGCCAGTAAGTAGCCCGCCAGGCAGGAAAGGAGAAAAGTAAAGAGGTATTTCATTGGTGGTGGGTGAATTTGGTTGCCAAGATGATTTTGTAGCGCTTTTTGGTGTAGCGCGCCGCTGTTTTGTTAAAATGGGCGCGGCCGCAGGTGCTCCCCCCCGACCCCCCGAAGGGGGGAGTTGGTTGGCCCCCCGACCCCCAAAGGGGGAGAGCAAGGCCCGTCCGTTGAACCCGCAGCAAAAGTAATTGCCCAAACCTCCGTGGTGCCTTAACCCCGGCCAAACAAGGTTAATTAGCGTTAATTCGCTTGTTATCAGCGGCTTGGAGCCCGTACTTTGTCCGTATAATCCTTTGAAGCTGAGCCTGCAATTGCGCTGAACCATGAAAAGACTCATTTTTACTTTCGCTTTCATCCTCTGCCTGCTGGGCGGATTTCTGGCCATCTGGTGGGTACAGTCTTACAACAAAGACCTCGCCAGCCTGCGCGACCAGGTGGAAGGGGAGATCAACCGGATGGTGACGGAAGACTTCGTTTTCGGAACCCTCCAGGCCATTCTCGTGGAAGATGGGCTATGGAAGTACAAGGAAGTGCCGGGCAGTTCTTCTCATCGCTTCCCTTCGGCCAGCCGCCTCCGCGTTGAACGGATCGAAGCCAGCGGCGAAGGAGCTGCTGAGGCAGCGAGCGTTACCGTGAGGGTAGACGGCGGGGAAAGGGTCACTTCCCACTTCTTTTTTGAGGATCGAAAAATTACCGTGGAGGAGTTGCCAGCCACGGTGCGCGACAGCATCCAGCGCAAATTCGGCATCAACCTGCAGCAGGTATTTTTTCCGGCGGGAGACCAACCGGAAAGCCCGCTGCTGGTCACCATCGATCAGGTAAAGGGGGGCAGAACTTTCAGCGGCACAACCTTCATCATCACCCAGCACCTTCCCGGTCTTTTGCTGGGCTTGCTGCCGGAGTTTTTGTTTGGCCTGGTGCTGTTTGGGGCCACGGGCTTTGCCTTTTCCTCGGCCTACCGCAACCTCTACGAGCAAGACCAGCAGCTGCGGCAAAAAGATGCCCTGGTGGCCAACGTGGCCCACGAGTTGAAAACCCCGATTGCCACGGTGGGCGTCGCGCTCGAAGCCCTAAACGTCTTTGGCGCGGATGCCGACCCCGTGCGCCGCCAGGAATACCTCGCCATTGGCCAGGCCGAACTCAAGCGGCTCGACCACATGGCCGACCGGGCCATTGACTCCCTTCAGGACGGGGCCCTCAGCCAGCGCCTGCAGTGGCAGCACACCGACCTCGCCGCCGCCGTATCGGAAGCCTGGCGGGGCCTGGCCCTGCGCTACCAACTCGCCCCGGAAGCTTTGCAGCTGACGACCTACGGCGACACCCACACCTCCGCTGATCCGCACTACTGGTACCACCTGGTCTATAACCTCCTGGACAACGCCTGTAAGTACGGCGGTCGTCCCCTGCGCATTGAAGTCAACGTGGCGGGCCACGCCCACGAAACGGTACTGACGGTGGCGGACAACGGCTGCGGCATCCCCACCGAAGAGCGGGAGAACATCTTCGAACGGTTCTACCGCATTTACCGTCCGGGCGAAGGCCACACGGTAAAGGGGCATGGCCTGGGGCTCAGTTTTGTCCGGCAGGTCGTCCTGGCCCACGGCGGTACGGTAGAGGTGGACAACGGCCGCGACGGCGGAGCCCGCTTTACCGTCAAGATCCCCGCCCGGACGAGCCTGGCCTGAGGGCTCCCCAAGCGCTACCTTTGCAACACCGAAAATCAAACGGCATGCCCGACCTGAAAGTCCTGTACCTGGAAGACGAGAACCTGCTGGGGCGCATCGTTAAGGAGAGCCTGGAAAGCCGGGGTTGCAGCATCGATTGGTACACCGATGCACGGCAGGCGGCGGCGGCCCTGGCCAATCCGGCGGAGTACGACATTGCGGTGCTGGATGTTCAACTTCCCGGCGAGGATGGCTTCAGCATCGGGCAGAAGCTGCGCCGCCACTGCCCCAACCTGCCCATCCTCTACCTCACCGCGCGGGTGCAGGCAAAGGACGTACTGACGGGCTTTGAGGCGGGCGGCAACGACTACGTCCGCAAGCCCTTCAGCATGGAAGAACTGCTGGTGCGGATGCAGAACCTGGTGGCGATGCGATCGTCTGCCTCGCCTGGCCCTGCATCGCTCCTGGAAGGACCTTCCCCGGCACCTGCGTTCAGCGCCCAAAGCAGCAACGCCGGGGCCGAGATTTACCGCTTTGGCCACTTTGCCTTCGATTACGCCCAACTGCGGCTGCACCACCAGCCGCCGGGCGGCGCGGCTAATACCACCGCGCTGAGCCACCGCGAGGCCGAATTGCTGCGCCTTTTTGTGCGCAGCGAAGGGCAGGAAGTTATTGATCGGCGCAAAATTCTGCTGGAACTCTGGCACGACGACGGCTTTTTCAACAGCCGCAACCTCGACGTGTACGTGCGCAAACTCCGCACCCTGCTGGAGCCCGACCCCCGGGTCCGGATCCTGACCCTGCGCGGTGTCGGTTACCGTTTTGTGGTGGAGTAGGGGGGCGGAAAATGGGCGATACAACCCGATTCGTGCCGAAGGTGTTAGCTTTGCAGCATAAAACCATAAAATGACGCCGGACGAAAAAATTTCCCTGATTGCGCGCGTAGACAGCGCTTTGGACGACGTGCGCCCGCACCTGGCCGTCGACGGTGGCAACATCGAAGTGGTAGATGTTTCGGACGCCAACATCGTTGAAATCAAGTGGTTGGGTGCCTGCAATGGCTGCTCGATGACGGCCATGACGATGAAAGCCGGCGTGGAAGAAACCCTGCGGCGGCGGATGCCCGAAATTGCGGGCGTGGTGGCCGTGAACTAAAGTCCCGAGCCCGCCCGTGCAGCTTTTTTACGATCCAGAACTTAAGGCCGGTATCCACACTTTGCGCGATGAAGACGCGCGCCACGCCTTTCAGGTACTGCGCAAGCAAAAGGGCGATGCCATTGACCTGGTGGATGGCCGGGGCGGTTGGTACCGGGGTACGGTCGTTTCCCTCACCAAACGGGAAGGGCTGCTGGATGTAGCAGAAGTGCGTCGGGAAAGTTCCCGTACCAAACACCGTTTGACGCTGCTGGTGGCCCCCACCAAGAACATCGACCGTTTCGAGTGGATACTGGAAAAGGCCACCGAGATCGGCATCGACCGCATCCAGCCCATTCTGACGGAGCACTCGGAACGCAAGCAACTGCGGGCGGACCGCCTGGAGCGGATCCTGGAATCAGCCATGAAGCAGAGCCTGCGGGCCTGGCTGCCTCAACTGGAAGAAATGCTGCCCTTGGGGGAGGCCCTGGCCCAGCGCGAAGCGGAGGAGCAGGGCTGCTTTGCCTACCTCGGCGCAACGGCGGTGCCCCTGCTGAGGGATACCACGCAAGCGGGCAGAGACGTTAGGGTGGTGATTGGTCCGGAAGGCGGCTTTAGCCCCGCCGAAGCGGCCCTGGCCCGGGAGTTGGGTTACCAGTGGGTAAGCCTGGGCCCACAACGATTACGTACCGAAACTGCGGCCATTGCCGCCGTCCATACCATTGAACAGTTAAACTGGTAAGCCCTATGCTGCGAATTTTGTCCCTTGTCCTTTTAGTTTCCGCGTTCGCGGGCATGTCGCGCCCACCGGCTCCCCCGGCCGAGCTGCGGCTGGGCCTGCTGAAGTACAACGGGGGGGGAGACTGGTATTCCAACCCCACGGCCCTGCCCAACCTGGCGGCTTTTTGCAATGATCAGCTGGGTACGCGCTTTGCCCTGGACTACGGTACGGTGGAAGTAGGCAGTGCTGAACTGTACAACTACCCCTGGGTGCACATGACGGGCCACGGCAACGTGGTGTTCAGTTCATTGGAGGCCGAGAACCTGCGCAACTACCTCATCGGTGGCGGTTTTTTGCACATCGACGACAATTACGGCATGGACCCCTACGTGCGGTTGGCCTTGGAACAGGTATTTCCCGAGCTGAAGCTTGTTGAGGTGCCGTTTGATCACCCGGTGTACCACCAGACTTTCGAATTCAAGGGTGGCCTGCCGAAAATCCACGAACACGACGGGGAAGCACCGGTGGGATACGGGTTGTTCTACGAAAACCGCATGGTGGTCTTTTACAGTTTCCAGTGCGACCTGGGGGACGGCTGGGAAGACGAAGCCGTCCATAACGATCCGCCGGAAGTCCGTCAGGCTGCCCTGCGCATGGGGGCCAATCTGATTGAGTACGCCTTTGAACAGTAGAAAAGCGCGGATTGGCCAGGCGCAGGATTACTTTTCCAGCAGCCGCAGGGGGTCTTCGCTGGCCAGTACTTTGTGGAAGGCGTCGAGCCGCTTGAGCATCCGCTGCCGGTCGCGGTCTTCCAGGTCAGGCGAGCGGTTGATGAGTTCGGTGGCTAAAGGGCGCACGGCTTCGAAGTGGGCGATGGCGGGCAGCAGTTCTTCGTTGCTGATGTTTTTCCCCAGCCACTTGGGGTCGTAAATGGACCTTATGCCGAGGGATTCGCGGGGGACGGCGTAGCTGGTGCCTACGAAGCCGGCATAATCGAAATCGTACGGGATGGGAACCAGGTCGTTGGTGCCCCTGGGATTGATGACCTCGACATTATGGAGGTTGGAGATGTGCCAGTCGGTGTTCAGGATCAGGTAGTTGAACAAGCAGAGGTTGACGTAGCTGGGGCGGTGAATGCCCTGGGTGCTGACGCGTTGGGCGTTGAGAATATTGCTTTGGTAGCGGTGGGCCAGTTGCTCTTCGTCTTCGACCAGAAATGCTTCCAATACCTTGGTGGTGTCTGGCCCAAAAACCAGGGTAACGGGCACCGTGCGGTGGTGATAACTGCTGTAAAGGGCATGGAGCTCGTAGACGAAGCGCTCGCGGCGGAGGTAGCCCGCGCCGACTTTGTTGTCGCTGCACTGTAAGACGATCTTCCATTCGTTGAGGTCGCTGAAGCCAGCGGCCCGCAGTGCGGCTTTTTTGAACTTTACTTTGAGGGAAGGGTTGTCGCACACCTGCAGGCGTACGTTGCCGCGGGTGCGTACCTGCCCGGGCAGTTCCAGCTGGAGGGTGTTGCTGACCTGGAGTTGAAAGGTGCTGGGGAGGTAGGCTTTTTCGGCTTTACTGCGTCGCAACTCGCCCAGATCGGTACCCAGGGTCAGCCGGATGCCGCAGGCGGCGTTGGCGTGGAGGTGGTCAAACAAGGAGGGTTGGCCAAGGCAGCAGCCGGCAATCAACAGCCCGCAGAATAGGAACATGCTTCGCATAGGCAGCTAAGGTAAGCGCTTCACTTGGCAAGGGGCGCGGGCGCAGGTGCAGTGAAAAGACAAAAAGCGGGCGTAGCCCAAAACCCAGTGAGCCAATACCTGCGTAAGTTAATAGCAGCAGAAGCCTCTTTGCTATTCTCCGGAGGGACATCTGCTGCGGTCTTTCAAAAAAGTTGAATTTTTTTCTTTCCGTGGACGGAGCCTGCTGCCAAATCATTCCTCGAAAAGGGAGGCAGAACCGAATAAACCACGGACAATGAGTGCATTAGTCAGAAAAGCCCTCAACCTTAACACTTTGGTAAAGCAATCCTGATGTTACCAAATGAAGGGCCTTCCGTCAGAATTGGCGTGTTTCGGTTGCCAGGGTCACTGACCGTGGAGCATCGGAGCAAGACAAGAGACAGGTTTTTCATGATATGAATATGGGTTTTAGGTGTTTTTCTAGGAGGGTCCAGCCGTAGTGGCTGGACCCTCATTTTGTTTTGGACGGTTGGTGTGCGCTGGCTGTTACCTGGCGTTTACCGCAAACGGCGTACTTCTGCTGCCGGAGCGTTTTAAAAAAAGGCAGGGCGGTGGCGGGGCTGCACTTGCGGGATGCTGGGCCCATTGCCTACCTTCGCGGCATGCAACTCCTCAATCACGCCCAGATTGCCAGCAAGGTTACCCGCTTGGCCATGGAAATCCTCGAAAGAAACACCGAGGAGCACGAGCTGTACATCCTCGGCATCAACAACCGGGGCATGGAGCTCGCCCAGCGCCTGGTGGCGGGGCTGCGGACGATCTCTTCCGCTCCCTTTCACCTTTGGCACCTCCGCATCAACCCCGCCTCGCCGCTGGACCCGGGGCCAGTTTTGGAAGGGGACGCCCGGGAACTGGTGGGTAAGGCCGTATTGGTGGTGGACGACGTAGCCAATACGGGCCGCACCCTATTCTACGCCCTGCGCCCGCTCCAGGCCATTCTGCCCAAAAAAATTGAAGTGGCCGTGCTGGTAGACCGCCGGCACAAATCCTGGCCCGTTTACGTCACCTACCGGGGCATGGACCTTTCCACCACGCTGGGCGATAACGTCCTCGTGAGCTTCGACGGGCCGGAGGGAGATGCGGCGGTGCTGGAGTAGGTGAGGTGGAGACGTTTCACGTCGACCGCTTCGCGCTTTCTAGCCCATGGAGTTGCTTGGAGTTAGGCATGGAGTTGCATGGAGTTTGTGAGGTGGAGACGTTTCACGTGAGGTGGAGAAGTTTCACGTCGACCGCTTCGCGCTTTCTAGCCCATGGAGTTGCTTGGAGTTAGGCATGGAGTTGCATGGAGTTTGTGAGGTGGAGACGTTTCACGTGAGGTGGAGAAGTTTCACGTCGACCGCTTCGCGCTTTCTAGCCCATGGAGTTGCTTGGAGTTAGGCATGGAGTTGCATGGAGTTTGTGAGGTGGAGACGTTTCACGTGAGGTGGAGACGTTTCACGTCGACTGCCCACCTTGGTATGGATGCTTACCTCGAGTGAGGTGGAGACGTTTCACGTCGACTGTAAACCCTGTTGGAGGATGCTTCCCTGGGGTTTAACCCAGCTAACCCTTCGCCGTACAACGGCTCAACCATCACAGGCACTTAAAACGTCTTGACCTCGCGGAGATAGACGATACTTGATATTGGATATTTGATTGGGCTTGCGCGACCCCGGGGATTTTTCGCTACGGGGAAAGGGCATTCCTGCGACGTAAAACGTCTTGACCTCACCCTGCGACCTCCGCGAAAAACTCCATGCAACTCCATGTCACTCCATGGGCTAAAAAAGCCGGACCGGAGGTCCCGAACCGGTCTGCTGCGACGTAAAACGTCTTGACCTCACTAATTCACCAAAGTCATTTCTTCGACGAGGTGGGGGGCGCCGCCGAATTTATCGATGAGGAAAAGGACGTAGCGGATGTCCACCATGATGTTGCGGCAGATGCTGGGGTCGTAGTGCACGTCGCTCATGGTGCTTTGCCAGGTGCGGTCGAAGTTGAGGCCCACCAGGCGTCCGTTGGCGTCGAGGGCGGGGCTGCCGCTGTTGCCGCCCGTGGTGTGGTTGGAACCCAGGATGCAGACGGGCAGTTTGCCATCGGCGGTGGCGTAGCGGCCGTAATCTTTGGCGGCGTGTAGCTCCCGCAGGCGGGCGGGTACGTCGAATTCGTAATTGCCGGGGATGTATTTGGCGATCACTCCGTCGAGGTCGGTCATGAAGTCGAAGGTTTTGCCGTCCAGGCCCGTGAAGCCTTCGAACTTGCCGTAGCTGACGCGCAGGGTGCTGTTGGCGTCGGGGTAGAAGCGGCGCTCAGGGAAAAAGGTCATCAATCCGGCCAGGTACTTGCGCTGGAGGGGGGCCATGCGCTGGGCGATTTCGTTGTAGGGCTCGCCGACTTCCTTTTCGTTGAAGCGGTTGAGCTGGAGGACGAACTGGTAAGCGGGGTCTCCGTTGATTACGTCTACGGCGACATCGGGGTTGTCCTGCAGGAGCTTGATCAGGCGCGCGCCGCGGGTGAGGTAACTGCGTTCGAAGAGGTCGTTGATCAATTTTTGGCGGGAGCCGGCGAATTCGACCTGGTCGCGCACGTAAAAGCTCTGGTGGTTTTCGGGCACCTCATCGAGGTACACGGGAATGAGGGCCTGGGCAACGCGCTGGTCGATCCCGGGGTGGTAACCGGTGTAAAACTCTTCGAGAAAAGCCACGATGCCGGGGACCCTTTCGCGGAAAGCCGCCAGGCCATTGCTCTGAGCGATTTTCAGCTGCCCGCTGAGGAAACTGGCTACGCGGAAGAGGTCGATATTGTAATTCATTTCGCCGACGTAGGCGCGGGTTTTGGCGACGGCTTCCTGGCGGACAACCAGGGCATTGAGTTCGGGCAGGAGGGGGGCGTAGATTTCGGCTTCGGCGGGTTTAGCCTGGAGGCGGCGGAGAAATTCTTTTTCGAGGTCCTGGCGTTGAGCGATGGCGTTGACGGCAGCGACGCCCTCACTTTCGCCGCGCCACTTTTTCCAGGCGTTGGCAATGCGGGCCTGCTTGCTGGCGTAGTCGATTTTTACCTGAGCACTGGCGCGCATGGCGCTGTCGATGACGGCCAGGCTCAGGTCGCGCATGCCGATGCGGATGGGGTTGAGGACTTCTGTACGCTGCTGCATGGCCGAAGCGGGCAGGTACTGATCGGTCGTGCCGGGGAAGCCGAAGACCATGGAGAAGTCGCCGGGCTGGAGGCCCTGGAGGCTGATCTCGAGGTGTTTTTTGGGGGTGTAGGGGACATTGTCGGAGCTGTAGGCGGCGGGGCTACCGTCGGGGGCGGCGTAGATGCGGAAGAGGCTGAAGTCTCCCGTGTGCCGGGGCCATTCCCAGTTGTCGGTGTCGGCACCGAACTTGCCGATGGAGGAGGGTGGGGCACCGACCAGGCGGATGTCGGTGTACTTTTTGGTCACGAAGGCGAAGTACTGATTGCCGTCGTAGAAGGGTTTGACGAGCAGTTCCTCGTGTTCTTTGAGGGGGTATTTTTCGCGGAGCTGGCGGAGGTTTTCGGCAACCAGGCGCGCGCGTTCGGCTTCGGGTGTATCCGCATACACGCCGTCGAGGACCCGGGGGGTGACGTCTTCGATGCGGTCGATGAAGGTAACGAAGAGCCCGGGGTTGGGGATTTCCTGGGCGTGGTTGGCGGCCCAGAAGCCGTCTTCGAGGTAATTGTTTTCGAGCGTGGAGTGCGACTGGATGGCCGTGAAGCCACAGTGGTGGTTGGTTAAGACGAGGCCTTTACTGCTGATCACCTCGCCGGTACAGAAGCCGCCGAAGTGGACGATGGCATCCTTGAGGCTGCCGTTGTTGATGTCGTAGATGTCTTTGGCCGAGATTTTCATCCCCATCTCCTTCATCTCCGCCTCGTTGAGGTTTTCCAGGAGCAGGGGGAGCCACATGCCGCCACCGGCTGTGACGAAAAGGGGGAGTAGAAAGGGGAGGAGAAGGAGGAGTGCTTTACGGAACATCGGCGATTGGTTTACAGCTTTGGGTAGGGGATGTTAACGTTGGGAGGGATTGGTTTGGTTCAGGGTACTGGCGGACTTCCCTTGCTCTCCCCCTTTGGGGGTTGGGGGGAGTTCTGTCCCGGCACCTGCGTCCGCGCCCAAAATAAGGGTACTTTGGGGGGATGCGCGGGAAAAATGCGGTGGCGGACGCGCAACCAGGCGGCCCCGTGCCGCATTTCCCTAGCGGTTAGGTTATTGTTGGTCCCCCCCGTAACTTCGCCGCACCTCCTTTTGGATTTGACGATTTGGTATGATGAATAAAGGCAACAACACCTGGGCCCCCTTGCTTTTTGCCCTCACCCTGGCGGCGGGCTTGCTGATTGGGTACCGGTTGCAAAGCACTGCCCCCCTGGTGATCAGCGGCGAACCTGCCCTGGGCGGTGGCGGCCGCGTGGAAGAAATCCTGCGCTACATCGATGCGAAGTACGTAGACGACGCCAGCGGCAGCGAACTGCACGAGGCGGCCATTAACGCCGTGCTGGAACGCCTGGACCCCCACAGCAGCTACATTCCCGCCGACGAATTGCAGGCCCTCAACGAATCGATGGAGGGCAATTTTGAAGGCATCGGCATTGAATTTTTGGTCGTAGATGATACCATTACCGTCCTTTCGGCCCTGCCCGGCGGCCCGAGCGATCTGGCGGGCGTGCGCGCCGGCGACCAGGTCATCATGGTAGAAGACAGCCTGGTGACGGGCGTGAACGAGCGCAACATCGACCCCGCCAGCCTGATGCGCGGCGTGGCCAACAGCACCGTGGGCATCACCGTACGCCGCCCGGGCGAAAGCGAACTCCGCAAATTTTCCATCACCCGCGCGCCCATTCCCGTTTTCAGCGTCGATGCGGCGTATAAACTCGACGACAAAACAGCTTACGTAAAAATCAACCGCTTCAGCGCGACGACTTACGACGAGTTCGTCAAAGCCCTCGAAACCCACCTGGAAAACGGGGGGGCGGAACGGCTGGTCATTGACTTGCGCGACAACCCCGGCGGCTACCTCCAGCAAGCCACCAAAATCCTCAGCCAGCTCTTCCCCGAAAAAGGCCAACTCCTGGTCTATACCCAGGGGCGGAATTCCCGTCGCATCGACTACACCACCAACGGGCGGGCCTTTTACAACATCCGCGACGTGGCGGTGCTGGTGGACGAAGGCTCGGCCAGCGCCTCCGAAATCGTGGCCGGGGCGGTGCAAGACCACGACCGCGGCATCGTGGTGGGGCGGCGTACCTTTGGCAAGGGGCTCGTCCAGGAGCAATACCCCCTTAGCGACGGTTCGGCCCTCCGCCTGACGGTAGCGCGCTACTACACGCCCTCGGGCCGCAGCATCCAGCGTTCCTACGAAAACGGGGAAGCGGAGTACCGCAACGACATCAACGGCCGCTTCGACAGCGGCGAACTTACCGGCGATACGACGGTGGCGCAAGACAGCTCGGCCACTTTTTACACCACCAGCGGATTCCCCGTTTACGGTGGTGGGGGCATTACGCCCGACTACTTCGTGCCGCTCGATACCAGCCTCAACAACGAAGCTTTTCTGCGGCTGCGGCAGCAAATTCCGGCTTACCTGTTCGGCTACATCCAGACGAATCCCTGGGTGGAGAAATTCAAGACGGTCGACGACTTCATTGCCAACTACCGCATCAATATTGACGAGGTGCTACCGGCCCTGCGGCAGCGGGCGCTGGCGGAGTACGACGCCGATTTTGCGCCGATTCCCGCCCGGCTGAAGCCCGAGTTGGCGCATTATTTCCGCGCCCGCCTGGCGCGGCAGTTGTTCGATACTTCGGCCTACTGGCAGGTGCTGAATATGCGGGACGATATTGTTGCGGAAACGCTGCGGCTGCTCAATAATGAGGATCCTTTGGCGGCGGCGCGGAAGTTGAGGTGATGAGGTCAAGACGTTTTACGTCGCAGTGCATTGGTTTTTAGCCCATGGAGTGACATGGAGTTTTGCATGGAGTTGCATGGAGTTTTTTGGGAGTTGAGGTCAAGACGTTTTACGTCGCAGCGGATCATTTTACCTCCGGGGAAAGTACCTTCATCAGGGTGGACAGTCGACGTGAAACGTCTCGACCTCACGAAAAATCACCAGCGCCGCGTGAGCCCAATCAAATATCAAATATTGTCTATCATTCGGCGTATAACGCCGCAACCATATCCCGCCTAATCCAAACGCTCCACCGTTTCCACGCGGATGCGCGGCACCGCCAAACGGCTGCTGATGGGGCGGCGGCAGATGCTGTAGCCGTCGCGGACGGGCAGGCAGACCTCCACGCGGACGGGCAGCGTCATCATATTGCGGTCGTCGATTTCCTTGAGGGGCCAGGTGCGTTCGCTTTCCAGGACGACGTTGATCAGGCCGCGGCGCTGGTCGAGTTCCGCGCGGACCAGGCGGAGGTCCAGGGGATTTTCGGCGTAGCCCGCCGCGATGTTGGTAACGTTAATTTGGCCGAGGGGATCCAGGGGGTTTTCGGCATCGGTAACGTTGAGCGTCAGGTGCCACTGGAAGGCGTACTGGCCGTTGTTTTTGCGTTGCAGTTCGAAGCGTGCGCCGGTCATTTCCACCAGGGGGTGGGTGGAGGTGGGCAGGCGCTGGGAGACGGGAATGCGCAGGTCGGGCAAATTCCCCCGCGAGGGCAGTACCAGCTCATAGTACAGCGGTACCATTTCGATAGCCCCGGGCTGCTCGGGTATGAAAAGATCGGGGGAAGTGTTGCCGCCGATGGAAAAAGAGAGTCCGGAGGTGCCGGAGGTGACTTGCAGCGAAGGCTCCCCGCGGTAGGCGCCGCCGCGGACGTTGTCCAGTCGCCAGCCCGCGCCCGCCAGGGCGGCGGGCAGCCCCGGGACGCTGATGGCGTGGCGGTGCGCACCCCCTTCGCGCAGGGGCTGGGGGTTGCCGCCGTTCAGGGCGGCCACGGGCGTATTGCGGAAGTAGGCCTCAATGTCGGCCGGCGTGGGCAGGGGGGCGAAAAGCCGGTCGCGCTGGTAGGGCCCTTCGAAATCGGTGTAAACGATCGTTTCCCAGTCGGTGCCGCTGAAGGAATTGCTGTTGGTGCGTCCTTTGCCGGCTTCGGCGTTGAGTTTGCCGGCGAAGGGGATGCTGACGTTGACGCCGAGGGTCTGTTCCGTGGCGGCAATTTCGTTGGCTTCCGTCAGGTGCTTGATCATCACGCCTTCAAACTGCGTGAGGTAATAGGCGCGGTTGAGGTAGTCGGGGTGCTCCTGGTAAAAGCGCCAGAGGCGGGCCATCAGCTCGGTGGTGCGGGCATCGTTGGCGGCCAGGATTTCGGCCAGGGGGCTCACGAAGCTGCCGGCTACGGCCACAACGGTGCTGTTGCGGCGCGCGTCGGTATCCAGAGCGGCGGAAAAGGCGAGGTAGGGTGGTTTGAAGCCGCCGTCGAGCGAAGCCTTCAGGTAGCCGCTGCAATTTTTGGTGAGCAGGAAAGCGTCGAAGCCCGGCCGGGGCTCGGGCAGCAGGTTCACGCCGTCGGCGGCGTTAAAGAGCAGCTGATCGGCGCGGTAGCGGATCATATCGAGCGGAAAAGTGGTTTCCTCGCCAGTAAAAATGTAGCTGAGGAGGTTGCCGCCGTTGATGTCGGCCTTTTCCACGCGGGTGCGCAGCGAGCGGTTGCCCAGAAAGCGGTCGATGGTGGGCGGCGTATAGTCGCGGTTGCCGCTGGGCTTGGTGAAGCCGCAAAAGTCGTAGTGGCGCTGGAACACCCCCTGCAGGGCATTGCCGAGGGTCGTCCGCCCGTAAGCGCGCTCCGGGGGCCAGGCGACTTCCTCTTCCCCCCCTTTGCGGCGCTGGGCGCTCAGGGCGGTGGAAGTGATGAGCAGGGCGAGAAACAGGATGAAACTGGGGCGTGAAACGATCATTTTGGGCAGCTTTCTGGTCTTGGCTGGGCCTGCTTGGTGGTGGTGTTGGCCCGGAGATCCCGAATGTACAATAATGATGGTCAGCGCGGGGGTATTGTGTAGCGGCTGCTTTTTTTCGAGCCGCTTTTGGGGGGATTTACGGAGCGGCGGGTAAGCTGGTTTTTGTAACGGGGCATAGGTGGACTTTGCGGCGCAGTGTTTTACGCTGGGCGCGGCCGCAGGTGCTCCCCCCCGACCCCCCGAAGGGGGGAGAATGGACAAGGAGCAGGGGAAGCCCCCAAGTACCGTCGCGGCTTCCGCCCGACTACCAAGACTTAAGGCCCTGTTTAGCCCATGGAGTTGCATGGAGTTCAGCATGGAGTTGCTTGGAGTTCCGCTCAAGGTATTGTCGCGGCTTCAGCCCGACCACCAGACCAGAGGTCCTTATTGGCCCATGAAGTCGCATGGAGTTTGGCATGGAGTTGCTTGGAGTTCTGCTCAGGTAAGGTCCCAGCCTTCTATGAACTACTGAACTACTGAACTACTGAACTATGAACTATGAACTATGAACTACTGAACTATGAACTACACCCTTGCAAAATCCCCCCCACCGCCCTACCTTCCACCCGGTGAAACCCTTCGCCTATTTCCTATCGCACCGCACCACCTGCCCGAAACCCGCTTCGACGCATGGACGGCGAAGCCGTGTTGGGGGGGAGGGATATCAGCGCCGCAGCCGTCTTTAGTTGTGTATAATCGTAAGTAAACGTTTAAATAGCAACTATCTATTGGTTGACACTGCAGTTTTGTGGTCCACAACCATAGTTAAGGATGCAAAAGCTGCCGCAAAATGAAGAAACACTTTACTGGAAATTATCGATCCCTTACGACCTGTCCCTGATTGCTCGGGTAAAGCGCCTGGCGGGAGCCAAGTGGCAGGCCCAAGAGCGGTGCTGGAGCGTATCGGCGACCGAATCGAATTCCACACTGCTCCACGAATTGCAGCTAATTAACTATTTGACGACGGGTCAGATTGCAGCAAGGCCAGTTCCTGAGCTACCTGAAATAGATAACTTCCCAATCGGCACCACCGGGCAACCCCGCCCAGAAGGTGATAGCTCCGACGTAGGCAGCCCTGCGGCTGTCGCATTCGCCCCCTCCGACATCCCCGGGGTTTCGATGTCAGGCGACATAGGTGCTTTGCACCGTCCAATAGCGGAAGTTGACATTGAGCGTAAAGGAAAATGGCTCTGCGTACGCATGGCCTATTCCGCTACGGAGGCTGCCTTTTTACGTTCTCTGCCACAGAGTTGGTGGCATAAAGGGGACAAAGTTTGGGTACTTCCCGCTCGCCCGGCAATCCTTACCTGCTTGCGTGAACGTTACGGTGTTCCCGCCGCCGAAACCTACCAGACCTGGCTGGAGCTGTTGCGGCAGTGCGAAGACCCCGTCGTCATTACACTTTACGAGAGCCCTGAATTTCCCGGCGACTTACTCATCAAGGTCAAAGGCTACGGTGCAGACCAGGCGTGGCTGAAAAGTTTGCCCGACCGGCAGTACGACCGAGCTGCCCAGCGGTGGCAGGTACCGAAGCGCCCTGGTTTGGCGGAACGGATCAAGACGTATTACGAGAGGCGAGGAGACCAGGTCATTGACCGGATCAGTGTTGAGAACGCTCATTCCACCAAACGCCGCAAGGCTGCTGAGCCAGGGGAGCAAGACCATCTGCTGAGTAAGTTCTCCCTTCAGCTACGCCCACAACTCAAGGCATTTACGGATGCCTTGTTGCGGATGCACTACAGCAGGAGTACCATAAAGCAGTACACAACTTGGTACGCCCGCTACCTGGAATGGTTGGGGGGGAAGGTAGCATCCGAGAAAGCCACGGAAAAGCACGTCAACGCTTACCTGTCCAGCCTTGCCGGGGCTGGAGCCTCGGATAGCCAACTGCACCAGGCCGCCAATGCCAGCAAATTTTACTACGATAAAGTAATTTTCCGGCCAGATTTTTCTTTAGAGCGGGTGCAGCGTCCGAGAAAAAGCCTTACTTTGCCGTCGGTTTTATCGATTCAAGAAATAGACCGGCTCCTACGCGCCAGCGAAAACCTTAAGCATTTGACCATCCTCTACACCCTTTACAGTTCTGGATTGCGTCTGGCCGAGCTACTGGCCCTACGGCTGACGGACGTGCATTGGGAGCGCAACCAACTGCTGGTTCGGGAAGGCAAAGGCCGCAAAGACCGGGTAGTGATGTTGAGCCAACAGCTCAAAGCCATGCTGCAACAGTATTTTGAGGCTTACCAACCCAAAGGATGGTTGTTCAACGGTCAGGACGGGGAAAGCCCTTATTCTCCCCGCAGCGTGCAGGCGGTGGTGCGTGCCTGCGCCCGGCGTGCGGGCATCCACCGCAAGGTGACGCCACACACCTTATGCCACTGCTTTGCCACCCACTTACTTGAACGCGGTACCGACGTGCGCTACATCCAGGAGCTGCTCGGCCACAAAGACATCAAGACCACCCTGCTCTACACCCACGTATCCGATCAGCACCTGCGCAGCATCGTCAGCCCTCTGGATGACCTCCTGGGTGGCGAAAAGCGCAAGTGAGATACAGGATTGTTGCGGGTATAAGGTAGTTAGCTGCAAGCATAAACAAAACATTCCAACAGAATTAACCAACAATAGAAATTATGAATAAAATCAAACTAGGAATCGGAATCGGACTTCTCTTGATGACAACCTTGGCTTGTCAATCGAAAAAGAATAGTGAAGACAATCAGAGTTCTGACAAAAAAATATCAACTCAAGAATTAGTAGAAAATGGAATAAGAAGAATAGACGATACTGGCAAAAGTGATTCCATTACTACTACGCTGGAATTGCGTATGAAAGAATTGAACGTAATCGGAGTTAGTATTACGGTTTTTGACAACAATGAAATACTCTGGTCAAAGGGATACGGATATAGCAACAAAAAAAATGGCGAAAAAGTAACTGAAAACACCCTTTTTCAAGCCGCATCAATATCCAAACCAGTTGCAAGCGTGGGTGCTTTTAAATTAATCGAACAAAATAGATTTGACCTTGACGAAAATGTAAATTTAAAACTAAAACGTTGGCAAGTTCCTGAAAACGAATTCACCACTAACGAAAAGGTTACCGCAAGTAGAATTATGAGCCATACTTCTGGATTAAGTACATCAGGATTCCAAGGCTATGAGATAACGGACTCAATTCCAACATTAAAACAGATTTTGGAAGGCAGTAGCATAACAAATTCAGAACCAGTTCGTGTAGTTCAAATACCTGGCGAATCCGAAAGGTATTCTGGCGGAGGTATGACTGTTCTTCAAATGCTAATGGAAGATGTTAGTGGTCAAGAATTCCCGAATTTAATGGATAGTCTGGTGTTGAATCCTGCAGGAATGACGAACAGTACATTTGCTTATCCAATTCCAGAAAAAATAGAAAATAATATTTCAATGGGTTATGATGAGAGCGGAAATGAAATTAGAGGTGGTTACCACATATATCCAGAAAAGGCTGCTGCTGGACTTTGGTCTAATCCAACCGATTTAGCCAAATTTATGATTGCATTAGGAAAGTCTTACAGAGGCGAGGAGAACTCAATTTTAAAGCAATCATCAGCAAAAAAAATGATGACAAGAGTTCCAAACGCTGGTGCAACTGGAATCGGAATTGATGGCGAAGGTAATGCATTTCGATTCAGACATACTGGAGGAAATGCAGGTTTTAAGTGCTACGCTGTATCTTTTGCGAATAATGGTCGAGGAGTTGTAATTATGACAAATTCAGACAACGCATTTCCATTAATTCACGAAATAGTAAGAGCAGTTTCGGAAGAATATGACTGGCCACCAATGTGGATGAGGGAATAACATTTTGAATCAAACCAGAAATGCCAGCAGCTAACATTGGCTATAAGCAATTGGGGAGTAAGTGTTTAACGCAACTTACAAATATAAATTAAAGGTTCGGTGCTAAACCGAAAAGTTTGGGCTTAAAATCCCCAACTGCTCATAGCCGAGACCGTTCCATGCAAGTGATGAAATTAGGATATATTTGGTGCTAGAAAATCTTATAAAATTATTTTCCATATATAAAACTATAAATATGATTTTCCGAAGAAGAATTTTGGGCATACTTTTTTTGTCCGTATTTGTCCAATCAATTTGTGCTCAAGACATACAATATGTCAATGTTTTGCGGGCTGCTGTTTGGGATGATGCTGAAATTACAGTTTGTTGGGAGAACCCAGACCCCTCCAATACCAGAGAAAGAAAACTAGTAGAAAATGCAGTCAAAAATACTTGGGAAAAATATAGTAGTATTCAATTTACTGGGTGGCAAAAGTGTGGCACTTTAAGAATTTTAAGTTCGGAGTTACGGATAAAAATTGCAAATGAACATCCTCATACTAAAGGTTTAGGCAAAGAACTAAACCACGTGGAGGCAGGTATGGTTCTTAATTTCGACTGGGATGGATGTTCATTTTCCAATGATTATTGTATAAAAATAATTGCTGTTCATGAATTTGGCCACGCACTGGGTTTTTCTCATGAACATAATAGATCTGACTGTGGATGTCATGAACAGCCACAGGGAACAGATGGCGACTGGTATGCTACACCTTGCGATATTGAATCTGTTATGAACTATTGTAATCCCAATTATAATAATGGTGGGGAATTAAGCGAATGGGATAAGATAGGTTTGCGAAAGGTATATGGACCTTTTAATCCGCAAGGAGATCGAGTTGTAGCAATCATTGGTGGTAACCTATTTGGAATTGAAGGGAATACATACTCATGGACTAGATTGATGAATGGTGTAACCCAAGCTTCTATATCCGATAATCGTATTGGAGTTATAAAGAGAGATAAAACAGCTTGGGTAAAAGAAGGAGGTCTTGATTCGGATTGGGTTAAAGTTGCTGATGATGCGAGCAAAATTCAATTATCAGGTAATAGAATCGGAGTAATTATCAGTGGTAATTTGCACGTAAAAGAAGGAAGTATAAATTCAAATTATGATAAATTACTTGATGGCGCTGTGAATTTTTCCTTAAGTGCTAATAGAGTTGGAGTCATATCATCAGATGGAAAAGCTTTAGTAAAAGAAGGAGCTTTGAATTCTAATTGGGTGCATGTTGCTGATAATTGTAGATCGATAGAGTTAACATCAAATAGGATTGCAGTTTTATTAAATGATAATCGATTGATGATAAAAGAAGGTTCAATTAACTCTACATATGTTCATGTTGCTGATAATGTAAGTGAATCACAATTAAGTAATAATAGGATTATCGCAATGATTAATGATCGCACAGCATGGGTGAAAGAAGGTAGCCTAAACAGTAATTGGACCAAAATAGCAGACGGCGTAATTGATATAAATGCTAGTGGTGATATTTTGGCAGTGGTATTGGATAATAGTAATGCTATGCTTAAAAAAGGCACAACAAATCAAAATTGGGGACTTTTAAATATAGGAGTAAGCAGCTTGTATCTTCCTAATAATTAGCATGCATGGAACATTGCGCACACGTCAACCGGCTTAGGCCGGCTGCGTGTGCGCATCCGTTGTGTGAAATTAAAAAAAAATCAATATGAAACATGCAGTAATAATTTTCTTCTCAGCGATATTTTTGCTGATAATCTCATGTAATAAAGAAGAAAATATTCAACCGAATGAATCCGTTGAGCCGATAGCTGAAGGCACCTTTGCAATTTGTACGACTGTAACTGACCCTAATCCAGATGCGGAAGTATCCCCTACTATAAGCTTAGTTGTTCAAAGAGGATAGAAGTGGCCAAATGGAGCAAACCTTGTAGTTAAGTTTTTATCTGGGTCTAGCTTTCAACGTGATCAAGTTAGATCTATAGCACCTATGTGGTCTGAATACGCAAATATTAGCTTCACGTTTAGTCAAGAAGGTGAAAGTGATATTCGTATAGATTTTAATACTTCAAATATAAATAATTCCTATGTGGGTAAAGATGCATTAGGGATTCCTAATGATGAAGCTACAATGAATTTAAGCTTCAATCAATTTAGTAGTTCACTTAGGATAGAACAAGTCATATTGCATGAGTTTGGTCATGCAATTGGTTTTAAACATGAACACCAACATCCAGAAAATGGTATTGAATGGGATAGAGAAAAGGTATACGCCTATTTTGCTAATCTACCAATTAATCAGAGATGGTCAAGAGAAGATGTTGATAGAAATATATTCAATGTTTTGGATCGAGATCAGACTAACTTCTCCAGATATGATCCTGAATCAATAATGCATTATTCGTTTCCTTCTGACTGGACACTTAATAATTTGGCGGTGTATCATTAGTAATGGCACTCTGTAAAGGAAGATGGCAGCTGGGCAAGTTCACTATCTTAGTGGCGACAAAACTCAGTAAGAATGCTTACCTGCCCAAGCTGCACGAGCTGCAAGATAATCATGTACGGCAAAACTCACCACCAAAAGCAACGTTTTCGTTGTAAGGATTGTAACAGACAGTTTGTCGTAGATAATGGCCACTTGATCAGCAAAGAGAAACGTGGATACATTGAGCGACTGCTTAGCGAAAGGGTAAGCTTACGTGGAATTTGTCGTTCCATGGAAGTGAGCATGACTTGGCTGATGAACTTTGCGGCTTCAATCTGGGAGCAAACGCCGGACAATTTGGGAGTAGATTACGAGCTCCTAGAGAATCTGAGTGATGAAGAGCTACAATCCGTTGAAATTCAATTAGATGAGATGTGGTCTTTCGTCGGCTGCAAGAAAAACAAGCGTTGGATTTGGGTAGTCTATTGCCCAGCGATCAAGCAGGTTTTGGCCTTTCATGTTGGAGGTCGAGGCAAAGCGGACGCCGAAAAAATGCTAGATAAGCTCCCGCAACGGTTAAGAGATCACTGCCAGTTTGCTACCGATTACTGGGAGGCATACTACCAGACGATACCAAGTGACCAGCATCATCCGAGTAAGGCGCTTACTTTTTTCATTGAAGGTTATTTTACGGGCGTCAGAGCAAGGGTAAGTAGATTGGTTCGGCGCAGTGTCGCTTTCTCGAAGAAGCTAGAGAACCATGTGGCGGCCATTGGCTACTTCCTCTGGCAGCGAAACTTGATGGCTCACCATTACTATTGATACACCGC
>NZ_JACSIT010000152.1:214361-295008 GCF_014349155.1 Neolewinella lacunae | reverse complement strand
GTGGTAAGTATACTGACGGAGTGGACTATTACTACAGCGGTAGCGACGGAAAACCCAAGTGGGGTATGGAGGCCAGCGGACTAGCTGCCGTCGACTTACAAAACAAGGCAGCTTTGCATTTAGACATGGTACAAACCGTTGACCGTCACGAAAGCGAGACACTATTGGAGTATTATGGTTCGACTATCATTGCCCGAAAAGACCGCTTGCAGTCAATATCAAAATACATAGCGGTAGATGCCTATTTTTCTCGACAACCTTTTGTAGATCAAATGGTTATGAACGGTTTCGATGTGATTACTCGTTTAAGAAAAGACGCTAAAATCCGTTATCTTTATCGCGGCCCACGAGAAAAGCGACGGGGGAAACCACGGCAGTTTGACGGCTACGTAGCTGTTCGCAACCTCAGAGAGGATGTCTTTACGCCTTGTGCTATCGACGAAGATAGAAAATGGATTGCGTACGAGGCAATTGTAAATGTAGAAGCGCTTAAATGTCAAGTCGTATTGGTCGTTGTCCATGATCTAGACAGTGAAGGCCAGGTAAATGGCCATCGACTTTATATGTCAACTGACACCAATCTCAACGGTGGTGAAGTTCTTCATGCTTACCAATGTCGATTTCAACAAGAATTTCTATTTCGCGACGCGAAGCAAGAACTGGGCTTGGAGCACTGCCAAGCCTACTCTTGGCAGAAAAACGATTTCCACTTCAATGTGGCGATGACTGTTGGCTCGCTAGCCAAAGCAGCTTACCATTTACAAGTCCCGGGGCAACCTGTTAGGGCTTTCTCTATCGCCGATGTAAAACAACGTCACATGAATGAATTCCAAGCACAACGAATATTATCCTTGTGTCGACTGGACCTTGATGAGGACTTAATTCGAAATCTCCAGCAACACTTCAGTAATTTCGGGCTTCGCAACTTCCAAAGGGCATGAAAACCTCTACAGACCATTGTTTCAAAACATCGACCATTTAAGGTGTTGTAGGCACCCTTTTTAGTTAAATTTTGACTTTCCTAGGAAAAAAAGTTGCAGTATTGAGCTTAAGGCTACTAAATTACAATATCTGGAGAATTGCCAGATACACACATGAAAAAATATAGCCATGAAAACCCTCCTCCATTCTTGCCTTCTAGTAGCCCTTTCTTGTCTCCTATTACATTCCTGCGAAAAGGATACAGTAGTTTTGGATACCGCCTCGTCAAATACTGAGCACCATACTGTCTACTTTGATATAAACGATTTGACCGGTGGGCCAAAAAGCACAATTGGGCTTATTCCTCACGTACTAGGACCAGAAAGACAAAATCCACTCACGGTTGAGAATTTGAATCTTGCAGAAATCCAGATCAAAGGTTCGGGGGGCACCCATGCTGCCACCGATCTTTACGTAAAATTTCAGCCCGTAGACGTAGATGACTTGAGAGAACTCGAAGAAGCAGACCTTTTTCTGCTAGATTTCCCTTGGACTCGTGAGCTAATCTAAAAAGGTGACTACTATCAATCTGGAAAAGATTCGACAGATTACCCAGACCTTTACACTACTTTGAGCGTACACGCCCCAATTCCTAGTGTGCCCTACGTGATCTTAGCCAATCTTGATCTTTCGGAAAGTGATCCCAAAATTTTAAAGCGAGCCTTTGAGATAACAGGAAACGGTCAAGAATTCACCGATACTTACGGATCTATTGAAAGCGGAAAGAAAATATGCCTTCTCAATAGAGATGATTGGACGATTATTGTATGTGAAGACGATGGAGGAGGAACTGGCGGTGGTGGCGGCAGCCCCTTCATAACGAACGAATGCGGGTGCCAGATTTTTGCTAATCAACGCAAACCTGGTGGTACAATCAAGGTAGAAGATACCCAGTTCAACCAAGATTTTCCAGTTCGGAGAGTTCGGGTAGTTGCAAAAAATGGATGGTTTACCTGGCGCAGGACGGACACCGATGACAATGGATGCTGGCGGGTAGACAAAGAGTTCTCGGGGAGGGCTTGGTTTTGGGTAAAGTTTAAGGATACCGTTACAGACCGAGTTAAAATTCGCTTTTCCGGGATTAGAGGTTTGCGCTTTTGGCAAAAGGCATTTACCGGCAGTGTGTACTTAGGAAGATTGAACGGGCCAAATTTTCATAATATTTCCACTCGATTTGGAAGGTGGAACGGGCAGGAAGTAGGAACTAAAGTCCATTACTCTTGGGCCGGAGCAACAGTAAATAATGCGCTGCATGAGTTTCATGATTTTTCCAGTCAGGAAGGCTTCATACCGCCGCCAGATAATATCAATATGATGGTTAACTTAAAAAGAACTGGTGGTTTCGCTACCATGCTTAGGCAAATGGGCAGCCAGGATTTCATTACTGCCGTTAATCAGGGAGTAGGGTTTTGGGCACCAAATGCCATTGGATTTACCCTAAATGACAACATTGGACAAGTACTGGTTGACGCTACCCAGTCGTTATCTTGGCCTCAGTCTTCTCCGTTGCTCAATACCTTTCTTGGGGACGTGAACACCGGTGGGGATTTTAGAAACTCGGATCGAATGAAGCGATTAGCCTACCATGAAATTGGACATGCGTCACATTTTGCTGGAAGCTCAACAAGTTTTTATCGATCAATAATTGCTGCCGAGGTAGGTGCATTTGGACATGGAAACCCTAATGTTAACTTGGCAGGGCATATACAAATTGCGGAAAGCTGGGCCCAACATATGGCACTTACCATGGTGAAGTTGCAGTATCCTCCTTCTGTCGGAAACACTTCAGTAGTGTTGAGTTGGGAACTGGAGCACGAAGATGTTAGAAATGAAAAGGAAAACCATATCCCTATCGGAATTTTTAATGACTTAATTGACGGCATTAATTTATCCGAAAATGTATATGACGAAGATGATTTTATTTTAGACTCTAATGGGTTCATTGTTTCAGTCCCTCGCACTCCGTTACGAGACAATGTAACGGGCGGATATACAAACCAATTTTTCGCACAAACAATGAACAGCTCTGTTTTCACTCCTGATATTCTACGGCAAAGATGCATTTCATCCCTCCCGGTAAACGTGACCACTGCCGATGTAAATGATTTATTTTCCGAGTACAACAACTAATATGGCAAAATCGACTCACAATTTTATTTTTTCAAGGAATTATATTTTCACTTGGTGCTTACTGGGAATGACATTATCTTTATCATGTGAAGATAAAAAGTGCGGTGGAAACAATAGCAGATATCAATATCTATTGGAAGTAAAAGCCACCATCACGCCCGCCAAGGAGCTTTACCACTTGGGGGATACCGTTGCGTTTTCACTGTATCTGCCACGCACTATTATTGACCGCAACCACGACGAACTGGAAACGATTGCTAACCACTCCCTTGTTCACCTTTCCTTTGCAACGCGAGTGGACACCCTAGAAGATGATGTCCTGATGGATCAGTTTCTAAATTTAGTTGGCCCCGACATCGGGAATGCCCGTTTCGAACCCGTGGGAAATTCCGTAGCCGTTACGGCCGATTTCACGGAGAACAACCTGGGCGACTGGGAACTACAGTACCGTTTTGTGTTAAAAAGAACGGGTGTTTATTTTTTCAGACTCAATTATTTTATCGGAGGTGAAAGAAGGGCAGGAAACTTACAACTGCTAAACGAATGTGGCAACGGCATTATCGAGTTATTTCACAATCTGAATGATGGTGCCAACAACAATTGGCATTTATTGTGCGCGTCTAACGAGCAATACTGTACACCTGCTTGGGATGAAACCGTACGTGATCGGACTTTCGACCAACACGCTGGTTTTGTGTTTAAAGTAGTGGAATAGCACCCCCTAGCTTGCCCTCATTTTTTCCGCCACCGCCCTGCTTTTGTGGCTAAAGCGCAGCGGTAAAAGGCGGCGGCCCGCACCGCTCCCTAGAAAGAAGCAGGCGGGCCGCCATAATAGTTGAACCACCCTAGTTCTACGATTTTTAGCTTGCTCTTTTCCCACCTCACTGCCCCAAAAAGCCTCGCTGACGCTATGGCGTCAACTACGTTTTTTGGGTTGTGAGGCGAAAAAATAGCGGCGCTAAAATTTCGCATTTCTAGGGTGTTTCAACTATAAACAAGTTCGTTCCGATAAGCCGGGTTCTGTCATCCGGACGTTGCCGCCGGAGCTCCACCATTTATCCAGGCCGGCAATTGCTCACCGGCTCTATCTACCTACCCGTGTTGCTGGGTGTACGGCCGGGCCGACCGCCCCCGCTACGGCAAAACCGCGCAAGGGCAACACTGCTTGGTATTTCAACCCACGGGGTTTACCCCCCTCCCGTGTTGCCACCGGAGGGCGTGCGCTCTTACCGCACGTTTTCACCCTTACCCCACACTGCTGCGGGGCGGTATAGCTTTCTGTGGCACTTTCCGTATCCCGCATCGCTGCGGAACCCCGGCCGTTAGCCGGCGTGGTGCCCTGCGTTGCCCGGACTTTCCTCTTGCGGTCACACTCCCCGAAAGGAGGGCCGCCAGCGGTGGAGTGGACGAACTTGCGGGTGGAGAACGATGCCCCCCGGAGAAAAGTTCTCCGCTGGCCAACGCCTTCCATTGCTCCTTGTCCCAGGGGGAGCACCTGCGTCCGCGCAAGATGCCCCACAGCTTGCGTGATCCTGACGAGCGAAGCGGATCTCGGGACCGCGCCCCCTCCACTATCAATACCCCACCCGATAGCCTTACCTTTGCCGGCAAATGCCTACGCCAGTGGAAGAATGGGAAGAAAATTTCGCTTACCAGCGGGTCCGTCACCTGATCCAGCAGAAGTTTGACCGGCCGGTACTGCCCGACCTCAACGCGCTGCTCTTCCTCAT
Source organism: Neolewinella lacunae (assembly GCF_014349155.1). Taxonomy (GTDB): domain Bacteria; phylum Bacteroidota; class Bacteroidia; order Chitinophagales; family Saprospiraceae; genus Neolewinella; species Neolewinella lacunae. The sequence continues at coordinate 290,167 of NZ_JACSIT010000152.1, read as the reverse complement.
CGGGGTCCAGGAACTGGGCCGCTGGAAGCAAGACTTCAGCAAGGAAGAAAAGCAGGACCTGATGCACATCGCGGTGTGCCGCCTGATGAGCTACGACGGCCACTACACCTTCGTGGGCCGCGACGACGAGGGCTGGCCCCACTACCGCCTGGAAAGCAAAATTCCGCCCCAAGACTTGCCGGGGCAGGAAAGCCTGTTGAAAGAAAAGATCGTCCGCTACTTCAATGAACTGGAGGAAGAGGAGGGTTTATTAGGTTAGCGTGAGGTTGAGCCCTTATATAACCACGACTAACTGGTCTTCAACGGCCTTTAGAAGGCAGTTCGGTAGTTTTGTAGTTCGGTAGTGGGGTATTGTCAACTACCGGACTAAAAAACCATGGCGATCTAAACATCTGAAAATCAGCGAGTATCTGCGTTGCATACCCCCAACCTGACGTTAGGTTAAGCCTTCCCCCGGTAGCTGCGCAAATCAGAAAAATTCGCCAGCGTGATGATTTGCCAGGCGTTGAGCACGCGTTCCACCTCCGCAGGGTGGATGGCCGCCAGGGCCACCAGGGCGGTGCCCGTATCGGGCTTCGGCACCAGGTCATTGTAGTATTCCGGGAAGCTGTCTTTCTCCGACTTCGTGGCGCGGCTGCGGTTCAGGTGGGTGGTGCGGGCGGCGTTGCTCCACACTTCGAAGCCGAGGCCGGCCTCAAAACACAGGAGTTCGAGGCGGTTGATGATGGCTTCATCGCTGGTGTGCACCAGGCAACTGAAGGTTTGGAAAGGGGAGCGCTTCAGCCGGTCGAGGTAAGGATACACGGCGGTGCGGCGCTGGTTGACGATGTTGTTGCCGCACTGCTGCCGCCGGTCGTAGAGCACCAGATCGCGGTACAGCAAACCACTATCGGGGTGGGGGATGCTGAGCAGGCGGGCGCGGGCGGCGTCGAGGGGCTGCATCCACAGAATTTCGTAGCCTTTATCGCCCGCCAGCTCCAGGCTCAGCGGATGATCGAGGGCTACGCGCTCGAAGCCGAACTTGGTCCAAACGGTACTGCCCACCCGCATGCGGCCCAGGGCAACGGCAGCCAGGCCGAGGTGCCACCAGGCTTCGCGGTCGTCGGCGTCCAGCGCAACGGTCTTTTTCCAATAGTGAAAGGCGGGCTTCCACTCCCGCCGCCGGTGGTAAATACGGCCCAGGGCCGCGAAGCCTTCCGGCCACTCGGGGATGATGCGGGTGACCTTCTTGAGCAGCTTCACCGACGTATAAACATCCCCTACTTTGTCGTAGCGGAGGGCTTCCTCGTAGAGGGCCAGGTAGTTCGGGTCCATGAAATTGCTGTCGCGCAAGGCCAGTTGTTTTCTTAAGCGTGAAGATAACGAACGCTGGGAAATGAAGTTGCATGGTGCTCGCCGCTCGGGCAAGCTGGGGGACATACCGCAAAGTAGGCAGCGAAAACCGCCGCCGCCCAAATGCTTTTGGGTAGCCCACAGCCCTTACCTTTGCCCCTTGGCCGAAACCGGGGGGCCCTAGCGGGTGTTTCTCTTTCCCACTGGGGCACCCCAGCAGTCTTTACCTATTCATATGTCTACCATCTCCACTGATCTTCCCGATATCCGCGCTCTTTCGCTGGAGGAACTCACCTCAGCCCTCGTGCTGCTCGGGGAAAAACCCTTCCGCGCCCGGCAGGTCTACGAATGGCTGTGGAAGAAAGGTGCGCGCAGTTTTGAGCAGATGACGAACCTTTCGGTGTCGTTGCGGCAGCAACTCGCCGCCCAGTTCAGCTTGCTGGTGATTACGGAGGATAAAGTCCAGCGCAGCAGCGACGGCACCATCAAAAGCCGCTTCCGCTTGCACGATGGCCACCTGATTGAGTCGGTGCTCATCCCCGTGGTGGCCGACGACCGCTTCACGGCCTGCGTCTCCAGCCAGGTGGGGTGTAGCCTGACCTGCACCTTCTGCGCTACGGGGCGGATGAAGCGCCTGCGCAATTTAACGGCAGCGGAGATTTACGACCAGGTTTTCCTCGTCAACGAACAATGCCTGGAGGCCTTCGGCAAGCCCCTGACCAACATCGTCTACATGGGCATGGGCGAACCCCTTTTGGCCTTTCGGGAGGTGGTGGACAGCATCGACCGCATCACCTCGCACACCGGCCTGGATATGGCCCCGCGCCGCCTGACCGTCTCCACGGCCGGCATCGCCAAGATGATCCGCAAGCTGGCCGATGAAGACACGAAAGTCAACCTGGCCGTCTCGCTCCACGCCGCCGACGATGCCAAACGCAACGAGATCATGCCCATCAACGAGAGCAACAACCTGGAGGCGCTCGTCGATTCGCTCGACTATTTCTACGCCAAAACCAAGAAACGGATTGGCTACGAGTACATCGCTTTTCAGGATTTTAACGACTCCCTCGAAGACGCCGAAAAGCTCTACCAGATCTGCCGCCGCGTGCCCTCAATGGTCAACATCATCGAGTACAACCCCATCGATAACGCGCCTTTCCGCAAGGCCACCGAGCACCGCATCGATGATTTCGCCACTTATTTGCGCGACCGCGGCATCATGGTGACCGTCCGTCGCAGCCGGGGCAAAGACATCGACGCCGCCTGCGGGCAGTTGGCGAACAAGGATTAGGGCGCGGCCGCAGGTGCTCCCCCCCGACCCCCCGAAAGGGGGAGTTATGACAAGGAGCCGTGGAGGGGAGAGGTGTGCAACTTGCGTAGGCCGTTGCTTTATTTACTACGCTTGTAACGAAAACAAGGGGATAAATCCCCTCGCTACTCTGGGCGACCCACCGGGTCTTGGCCAAGATATTCCAGTGGCAGGAGCACTTTGTGTTGCAAGGCAAAACTAGTCACCACCGCAACCACATAAACGGACCAGCCTAATCCAAGACGAGTCACTATCGCGTGCGGTAGCTCCTTTACTCCCTTTCCCCTTTACTCCCTTACTCTCCAGCCCAGTAAGCCGTCGGCCGGTCTTTACTCATCAGGAGCGTGGCCGTGCGTTCGTCGCCCCGGAAGAGCTTGACGATGTTTTTCTGGTCGGCAAAAGTGCCCGTGAGCAAGCTGTTGGCAATTTCTACTTCCACTGGCTCGGCGTCAGTAGGCGAGACCAGGTATATCCAGAAGCCGTGGAGGTCGTCGTCCAGTTCGAAGCCCACGAGTTGGAGGTTGAGGTCTTCGCCGTTCCAGCGGATGCGGAAATGCTTTTCCAGGTAGGCCAGCAGGTAGCGGTCGGCGTCGGCCAGTTGCTTTCTGGTGCCCAGTTGCAACACCGGGGTGCCCGCCGCCTGCATATCCAGTTCGAGGTCTTCTACGAATACGTGCATTTCTACCTGGACCTGGCTTTTTTCGGCAACGTAGCGGACGTTCGTTTTCGAGACGTGGTAGTCGTGCAAGGGCGCCGGGCCGGACAACAACAGGGCGGTAAGGAGGGACAACAGGTACATAGCAAACTGAGGTAAAGCGTGAGTCAATGGCCAAAATGCCGAGTTCTAACGACTGAGGCGGTCTTCTTCGCGCAGTTTTTCGAGTTTTTTCCAGAAGGCTTCCTGTTCGCGCTCCTGCTTCGTTTTGGTGAAGGCGTCGGCGTCGAGAAAATGTTCTTTGGGGCTGGCGCGGCGGCGCTCGGCCTCTTTCCTTTTGGTTTCCAGTTCGTGGTCTTCCATTTCACCCCGGAACAGCCAGCCCGCCAAGGCGCCCATGATGAGGCCCAGCAGGTGACTTTCCCAACTGATGCCCTCCTGCCCGGGCAGGATGCCCACCACCATGCCGCCGTAGTAAAAGAGCACCACCAGGGAAACCACTACCGCCCGGAAATCCCGCCGGAAGATGCCGCTAAAGGCCAGGAATGCCGCCAGCGCGTAGACCACCCCGCTGGCCCCGATGTGGGTCACGGAACGGCCCAAAGCCCAAACAAGCACACCCGTGCCGAGCCAGAGCGTTGTCATCACGCGCGGCCACAGCCGGGGGTAGAAAAATACGAGCAGTCCGCTCAGGGTCAGGAAGGGAAAGGAGTTGCTGAGCAGGTGGGGCCAGCCGCTGTGCAGCAAGGGCGAAGCGATGATGCCGGGTAAGCCCGCCAGCTGCCGCGTGTGCAGACCGTAGTAATAGCTCAGTGCCCCGCCCAGCAGGTAGAAGTCGAGCACGGAAACAATCCAGATGATGGCCAGCAACAGCAAGGGCCAACGAATGACGTTCCGGAGATTGCGTTTGCTGAGCATGGTCTTTGGCTTTTTATTCTTCTTCCGATCCGGGCATCTGGTCGGTTTCGTAGAGCTGGTCAAAGAGATTATCCACGCGGTGCATCTCGTCCAGCGTCTCATCTATGTAGAACGCGATGGCGGGCATCCGCCGCAGGTGGCGCTTCAGGCGGTGGGCCAGGCTGTTTTTCAGGCGCTGGTGTTCCTCTTCCATTTGCAGTAGAACGGCCTGCTTATTGTCCGTATTCCAAACGCTGAGGTAGATCTTGGCCTGGCTCAGATCGGGGGTGGGGTGTACTTCGGTGACGGTCACCAGGGGCTCCGGACCGTAGACGTAGGAACCTTCCTGCTGTACAACAATGCTGAAATTACGCTTGATCAACTCGGCAACCTGGCGTTGACGTTTGGACTCCATCTGGGGGGATTTAGTGGAAGTAACGTGCGGGCGCTACCGCAGGTTGCATCGGGGCGAGGGAATCCCCCGGCGGCCTCTCCTTGCGCGGCGCGGCAGCTTCCCCCGGCACCTGCGGCCGCGCCCGGATTCGCACGGCTCCGTTAGAGCACTTACCGCAGTCCCAAAACGGAGTGGCGGGGCATTTATATCGCCTTTACTATCTTTACCAAAATTTGTTTGAAACCCTTTTCCCGTGCCCGCGCCCGCTGCCAACAAGGCCCCACTGCTGGACCGCTCCGTCGCCCACCTCCCCGGCGTCGGGCCCGCCAAGGCCAAAATCCTGGCTGAAGACCTCCAGATTCACACCCTGGGTGACCTCCTCTACGCCTACCCTTTTCGTTACGTAGACCGCACACAGTTTCACCGCATTTGCGACCTGGTGCCCAGCAGCGGAACCATCCAGGTGCGCGGCATCCTCACCACCCTCAACGTCAAGGGCGAGGGCCGCGCCTTCCGCCTGGTGGGCCGCCTGCGGGACGATAGTGGCGCGGCCCTGGAGTTGGTGTGGTTTAAGGGCATCAACGTCTTGCAGAACATCTTCATCGTCGGGGAGGAATACATCGCCTACGGCCCTTTGCAGGAGTTCAACGGCCGGCTCAGCATCACCCACCCGGAGATGGACCTGGCCCGCAACGCCCCCACCACGGCGGAGGCCACCTTCGAGCCGGTCTACGCCAGCACCGAAAAACTGAATCGCCGGGGCCTCGACGCCCGGGGCCGCCGCAAGCTCATCCGTACCCTCTTCGAACAACTCCTGCCCCAGGATCTGCCGGAGATCATCCCCGATCACCTCGTGCGCGAGCTGCGCCTGGAATCCCGTCACGCCGCCCTGCGCAACATCCACCTGCCCGGCAGCCAGGCGGAGCTGGACGCCGCCATCCGCCGCCTTAAGTATGAAGAACTTTTTCTGCTCCAACTCCGTCTCCTCCAGCTCAAGGTAGTCCGCGAAGCCCAGGTGGCCGGCTATACTTTTGATCGCATCGGCACCATCTTCAACCGCTTTTACAGCGATTTCCTGCCCTTCGCCCTGACCAACGCCCAGAAACGGGTGCTCAAGGAAATCCGCTACGACCTCGGCCGCGGCATCCAGATGAACCGCTTGCTGCAAGGGGACGTCGGTTCCGGCAAAACCATGGTGGGGCTGATGACGATGCTGATGGCCCTCGACAACGGCTTCCAGGCCTGCCTGATGGCCCCCACGGAAATTCTGGCCTTCCAGCACTACGAATCCATCACCGGCTACCTGGCGGGGATGGACCTGCGCGTAGCCTTCCTTTCCGGCAACGTCAAAGGCAAGGCCCGCCGTGAACTGCTGGCCGCCCTGGCCGCAGGGGATATCGACATCCTCCTCGGCACCCACGCCCTGATCGAGCCCACCGTCGTTTTCAAAAACCTGGGCCTGGCCATCATTGACGAGCAACACCGCTTTGGCGTGGAGCAGCGCGCCAAACTCTGGGTCAAAAACAAGCCCTACCCGCCCCACGTGCTGGTCATGACTGCCACGCCCATCCCCCGCACCCTGGCCATGACGGCCTACGGCGACCTCGACGTCAGCGTCATCGACGAGCTGCCGCCCGGGCGCACGCCCATCGAGACGGTCCACTTCACCGAACACCGCCGCGAGCGCGTGTTCGGGCGCATCCGCGAGGAAATCGCCAAGGGGCGGCAGGCCTACATCGTCTACCCCCTGATCGAGGAAAACGAAAAGCTCGACCTCCTCGCCCTCGAAGCCGCCTACGAGGAAATGCTCCACCGCTTCCCCCGGCCGGACTACCAGATCAGCGTAGTCCACGGCAAAATGAAGCCCGACGCCAAAGACCAGGAAATGGCCCGGTTCAAAGACGGCCAAACCCAGATCATGATGGCCACCACCGTCATTGAAGTCGGCGTCAACGTGCCGAACGCCACCATCATGGTCATCGTCCACACGGAACGCTTTGGCCTCAGCCAGTTGCACCAACTGCGCGGCCGCGTCGGCCGGGGCGCTGAAGCCTCCTACTGCATCCTCCTCTCCAGCGTCAAACTGAGCAAAGAAAGCCGGGAGCGCATCAAAATCATGACCGAAACTACCGACGGCTTTAAGATTGCCGAAGCCGACCTGCGCCTCCGCGGGCCAGGCATGATTGACGGCACCCAGCAGTCGGGCATCCTCCAAATGCGCATTGCCGACCTGGCCCAGGACGGCGTCATCCTGGCCGTTGCCCGCGACCACGCCAAAGCCATCCTGGCCCAGGACCCGCACCTGCAGCGCCCCGAACACGCTAGCCTGAGCGCCCACCTGGAACAATTTTACAAATCCGTCCGGGGCTGGGGCCGCATCAGTTAGCCGCCCTTCCTTTTTCTCCTCTTAATCCAAGCACTATGTTTTCCGCCGCCACTTATACCGAACGCCGCCGCCAGCTGGCCAGCGCCTTGCCTTCCGGACTGATTTTTCTGCCGGGTAACGGCGAGGCTCCGATGAATTATACGGACAATGTCTACCCCTTTCGCCAGGACAGCAACTTCCGCTATTTCGCGGGCCACAACCTCCCCGATCTGGCGCTGACCATCGACGCGGGTACGGGCGCCAGCCGCCTCTGGGGCAACGACATCAGCCTCGATCACGTCGTCTGGATGGGTGAGCAACCCAGTGTGGCCGACCTGGCCGCCGACTGCGGGGCGGAGCGAGGCGGTACGCTGGACGAACTGAGTGCCCTGCTGAAAAAACACGCGACGGAGGTGCATTTCTTGCCGCCCTACCGCGCCGACCGCAAACTTTACCTGGCCGAACATCTGGGCGCGGCCGCAGGTGCCAGCGAAGCCCTGGTAAGAGCAGTGATTGCCCAGCGGTCGGTCAAGTCCTCCGCCGAGCTGGATGAGATGGAGTTGGCCGTAACCACCAGCCTGCGGATGCACGCCGCAGCCGAAGCCCACGCCGCTCCGGGGCAACTGGAAGCCGAAGTAGCGGGATTGATTGAGGGCATCGCCATTTCGGCGGGCGGACGGCTCTCCTACCCCGCCATCGTCACCCGCAACGGCCACGTCTTGCACAACCACTACCACGGCAACGTCTTGCGCCCCGGCGACCTCCTCCTCATTGACGCGGGGGCAGAAACCCCTTCCGGCTACGCGGGCGACCTGACGCGCACTTTCGCCGTCGGTAAACCCATGACGGAGCAGCAGCGGGAGATTTACGACCTCGTACACGCCACCCGCATCGCCAGCATCGCCGCGCTGCGGCCGGGCATCACCTACCGCGCGGTCCACGACGCAGCGGGCCGGCAAATCGCCGCGGGCTTGAAAGACCTCGGCCTGATGCAGGGCGACCCCGCCGAAGCTGCCGCCGCCGGAGCCCACGCCCTGTTCATGCCCCACGGCCTGGGGCACATGATTGGTTTGGACGTCCACGACATAGAAGACCTCGGCGAAGACCTGGTGGGCTACGACGAGAACCACCGCCGCAGCACCCAGTTTGGCACCCGCAGCCTGCGCCTGGGCAAAGAACTGCGCGAGGGCTACGTCCTGACGGTAGAGCCTGGCATCTACTTCATCCCCGCCCTCATCGATCGGTGGCGGGCCGAAGGAACCTGCGCGGCTTTCATCAACTTCGCCGCCCTGGAGGCGTACCGCGATTTTGGGGGCATCCGGCTGGAGGACAACGTGGCCATCACCGAGCAGGGGCACCGGGTGCTGGGGGCGTAGTGCACGGTAACGTAACGTGAGCTTGAGCCTTGGCAATAATCACAACGGACTGGTATTCAACGGACTGGTATTCAACGGCCTTTAGAAGGTAGTTCTGTAGTTCTGTAGTTCTGTAGTTCTGTAGTTCTGTAGTGGACAATACCCCACTACCGAACTACGAAACCCTTGCGATCTAAGCGTCTTACAATCCAGCGAATATCTAGGTTGCATACCCCCAAGCTGACGTTCCCCTAAAGTGTTCATCGACGCAACTTTGCCATCCGTCGAAAGCATTGGTTATCAAGGAAAAGGGAGGCCTTTCTTCGCAACCTAATCACGAATCAAATCAACGATGGCACCAATTAAACTTAGCACACTCTTTTTACTGGTCTTGTTCTTCACCGCCTGCGGGGGCAGCACCTACTACCTGGAAACCACCGACGCCAGGGGCATTGAGGCGGGCGACGACGTGTACCGCCAAGGCATTGTCGTCGGCGAAGTGGAAGAAGTCGGCTTCGAAGGCAACCGGGTAATGATCGAAATCTCCGTCCAGGAACCTCTTTACGAAGGCCAGGGCTTCAGCATCCGCGGCGAGCACGCAACGGCCCGCCTGGAGCTCGACGCCCCCCACAGCGACGCCAATGAACTGGCCGAAGGGGCCACCTTGCGCCACGACGGCCTGGAAGTAGTGCTGGAGGGACTGGGCAGCATCGGCAACTCCATCGGTGACGCCATTGAAAACGTCTTCAGCGGCGGTGGCCGCAGCCTGGAAACCCGCCTGGAGCAACTGGGCGAGCGCCTGGAGCGCTGGGGCGCATCCATGGAAGACTGGGGCCAAAACAACGAACACCGCTTCGAGGAACTGGAACGCAAGCTCAACGCCTGGGCCGAAGACCACGAAGCCGAAATGGAGGCCCTCGACCGCGACATCACCGCCTGGAGTAAAAATTTTGAAGGCGACCTGGAAGACTTCGCCAGCATCATGGAACAGGTTTCCGAAGCCCACCCCGTAGGCAGCGAAGCCTGGAAACAAGCTTTGAAGGAGGCGCTGGAGCAGTAGCCTTTTCCGCTGGCTATGGATGAGCTAAAGCGTAGCAAACTGCTCGATTAGGCAATCTTGAAAACTTTAGCCGTACGCTCAGCTATTGATGCGCTTCATAAATCATAGAAAGAGATAAAGCTGGGATGGTCTCCCTCCCCAGCGTAGTAAAAAAGAGCGACGTGTAAATACGTTGTTTCAGGAATACTGGTCACTTTCCATTTGACAGCCGGACCTGCCTTGCGCATCATCTTGTTGACCTTTTTGGCCAACTGAGCATTGCGAAATGGGATGAGCACTTTCCGGGATCGAATCGAAAGATTGGGCCTTACTTCGTATTGGAACAATGAAAAATCTCCAACGTTCCCATCCATTCCTTTAAAGGCATCTAGGGCGCCCCCTTTTATTTTTACCCCTAATTCGTATTCATTTTCAACCGTAATTCCCTGCCCGGTGATGGTCCGCAGAAAATTGAGTTTTCGATGCAACGATTGCTGGTAGTTATGTGCAGCCCGGGAAGAATAAAAATGGGAAGGGGTAGCCATGTTCTTGGAGCCTGAGCAATAACCAAAACTGAGCCGCCCTTTCCAGCGCGAGGCAAAAACCAGCCATTCCGTATTCTCTTTGGGAAGGAAAGCACAGGAACTCGTAAGACGACTGTGGACCCGTAAAGTGTCCGGTTTAGCTCCTTTAAAGCTTTCCAGGAGCGTTATTTCCAGAAGATGATAATCCTTATCATTGGGATCGGGCTGAACCGAATTGATCGCAATTCGTGCCACAAATTCGGATTGGGAGATCCGGTCCACCAAATACTCGTAAGCACACTTACACGCTGCGAGCTGAACAATGGGGAGCAGGGTGAAAATAAGTAGGGAGAAAAGCCTAAGGTGTTTTGGCATTGCTAATGTTTTTTTTGGATAAGCGTAAGATGCCGCCGATCGCCAAATTACATAATCTCCGCAGTCATCCCGAAAGGTTGGCTTGTCTTCCGTCCTTGGCCTAAGCTTCTCCTTGTCCCCCTTCCCTGCACCTGCGGCCGCGCCCCGAAAAAACCCACGGGCGGGTGCAACTAGCTCCCCTCCCAACATCTTTACCCTATCTTCGCCCCCTCAAAACACAGTACATGGAACGCAGCGAGCAGGAACTCGTCCGCCGGGAAAATTTGCGCCGGATCCGGGAAATGGGCATCGAGCCTTTTCCGGCCGCCACCTTCCCCGTCACTCACCTGGCCACCGACATCCTGGAGCAGGCAGAATTTGACGACGAAAACAAGGCCACGAACTTCGGCGAAGTCACCCTGGCCGGCCGCGTCATGGCCGTTCGCGTAATGGGCAAAGCCGCCTTTGCGGGGCTGCAGGACAGCTCTGGCCGCATCCAGATTTACGTCAGCCGCGACGACATTGCGCCCGGCGAAGACAAAGCCCTCTACAACGACCTTTTCAAGAAATACCTGGACCTGGGCGACTTCATCGGCATCAAGGGTTTCGTCTTCCGGACCCGCACCGGCGAGGTATCCGTGCACGTCCAGGAATTCACCTTCCTGGGCAAGGCCCTCCGCCCGCTCCCCGTGGTAAAAACCGATGAGGACGGTAACACTTACGACGCCTTTTCCGACCCCGAGGCCCGCTACCGGATGCGGTACGTGGACCTGACGGTGAACCCCCAGTACAAGGAAATTTTCCGCAAGCGCAGCCGCCTCATCACCGCCATGCGCTCCTTTCTCGATGATCTGGGCCTGATGGAAGTGGAAACCCCCATCCTGCAACCCATCCACGGCGGCGCGGCGGCGCGGCCCTTCGCCACCCACCACAATACGCTCGACGTGCCGATGTACCTGCGCATCGCCAATGAGCTGTACCTCAAGCGCCTCATCGTGGCGGGCTTTGACGGGGTGTACGAATTTGCCAAAATGTTCCGCAACGAGGGCATGGACCGGACGCACAACCCCGAGTTCACCGCCGTCGAGTTCTACGTAGCCTACAAAGACTACAACTGGATGATGGACACCTGCGAAGCCCTGCTGGAGCACGCCGTGAAAAGCGTGGGCGAAAACGGCAGCACCCGCGTAACGGTAGGCGACAACGAAATCGACTTCAAGGGCCCCTACCGCCGCCTGACCATGGCCGACGCCATTATGGAGTACACCGGCGAAGACATCAACGGTGCTGACGAGGCTGAGCTGCGCGCCATCTGCCAGCGCCTGCACATCCACGTGGATAAGACGATGGGCCGGGGCAAGCTGATCGACGAGATCTTCGGCGAAAAAGTGGAAGGCCACCTCATCCAACCCACCTTCATCACGGACTACCCCGTGGAGATGTCTCCCCTCACCAAAAAGCACCGCAGCAAGGAAGGCCTCGTCGAGCGCTTCGAACTCATGGTCAACGGCAAAGAAATCGCCAACGCCTATTCCGAGCTCAACGACCCCATTGACCAGCGGGAGCGCTTCGAGGAGCAACTGAAGCTGGCCGACCGGGGCGACGACGAATCGATGCCTATGGACGAAGACTTTCTCCGCGCCCTCGAATACGGCATGCCCCCTACGGCCGGCATCGGCATTGGCATCGACCGGCTGGTGATGCTGCTGACGGGACAAAAGTCCATCCAGGAAGTCCTTTTCTTCCCCCAGATGAAACCCGAGGCCTAAGTACTGGCTCTTTTCCCGCAAATACCAATCCCCCCGGCCCATGCTTGCTTACATTACCTGGACTGCCTCCCCCGAAATTTTTTCCATTGGCCCCATTCACGTACGCTGGTACGGACTGATGTTTGCCTTTGGCTTCATGATCGGGTTCTGGCTCGTGCGGCGCATGTTTTTGGCCGAAAAAGCCCCCGAAGCCTGGCTGGATTACCTGTTCTACTTCCTCATCGGCGGTACGGTGCTGGGCGCACGCCTGGGCCACGTGTTATTTTACGAATGGGAGTACTACTCGACGCACCCCAGCGAGATCATCAAAATCTGGGAAGGGGGGTTGGCCAGCCACGGCGGCGTCATCGGGGTGGTAACGGCCCTGTGGTTGTTCAGCCGTTTCGTGAGTAAGAAGTCGTTCTTTTGGGTCAGTGATAAAGTTGCGGCACCCATTGCCTTGGTGGGGGCGATGATCCGCTTCGGCAACCTGATGAACTCCGAGATCGTGGGGACGCCGAGCGACCGCCCCTGGGCTTTCAAGTTCGTCAATGCCACTCCGGCTGAACTGGCAGCCGTACCGCGGCACCCCGTTCAGCTCTACGAATTGCTCAGCTACCTGCTGGTTTTCGGCGTCCTGCTGTGGCTCTACTGGCAGCGCGACGCCTGGAAAAAACCGGGTTTGCTGACGGGGCTGTGGTTCATTGGCATCTTTGGTTTCCGCTTCCTCTGGGAGTATTTCAAGAGCGACCAGGGTGGTTTTGGGCAGGCGCTGACTACGGGTCAGTGGTTGAGCGTCCCTTGCGTGTTGGCGGGATTGGTGATGGTGTTGGTGGCTCGGGCGAAGGATGTGTGATGTAAGATGTGTGATGTCAGATGTACGCCGGTTGCGGACGTCCCGTCCGGCGGAGCGCCTTAGGCTAGGTGAGAAGAGCTTCGCTCTTTTTTTGAACCACTAAGGACACGAAGAGGAACTAAGCTTGGGGAAGGAGCTTCGCGCTTTATTTTGAACCACTAAGAACACTAAGTTCACTAAGCTTTTTTTGGTGCTGCGCTTGGTTGAGCCGCTATGCGGCGAAGTGTCAGGTGCCCCCCGGTCGAGTTGTTGTACGGCAAAATGTTGGCCGAACCACAATTCAAGTAAACCTCCTCAAAAAGGTTTACAGTCAAGGTGAAACGTCTCCACCATTTCTTGAACCGCTAAGGACCCGAAGATCTAACTTGGTCAGAACCATCTCTCCTCGTGCGAAGCAAATTTTAAATGGTACTTTGTAAATTGTAATTTGTAAATCCCATGTTAGCCAAACGCATCATCCCCTGCCTCGACATTAAGGACGGCCGCACCGTCAAGGGCGTCAACTTCGTGAATTTGCGCGACGCGGGAGACCCCGTAGAGTTGGGAGCCAAGTATTCCCTGGCCGGCGCGGATGAGCTCGTTTTTCTGGACATCACCGCCACGCACGAACGCCGCAAGACCTTGGCCGACCTGGCCCGCGACATTGCCCGCCACCTCAACATCCCTTTCACCATTGGCGGGGGGATCCGGGAGTTGGCCGACGTTGATGCCCTGCTCAACGCTGGGGCGGATAAGGTGAGCATCAATTCTGCGGCCGTCCGCCGACCCGCGTTGATCGATGAGCTGGCCTACGGCTTTGGCAACCAGTTTGTGGTGGTGGCCATCGACGCGAAAGAAAAGGATGGGGAGTGGTACGTTTACCTCAACGGCGGCCGGGTCCAAACGGAGCACAAGCTCTTCGACTGGGCCCACGAAGCCCAGGAGCGCGGCGCGGGGGAGATCCTCTTTACGAGCATGGACCACGACGGCACCAAAGCCGGCTTTGCCAACGCGGCGCTGGCGGCCCTGAGTGAACGGCTCAGCATCCCCATCATCGCCAGCGGCGGCGCAGGCAACAAAGAGCATTTTGCGGAGGTGTTCACCACGGGCAAGGCCGACGCAGGCCTCGCCGCCAGCATCTTCCACTTCGGCGAAGTAGGCATCGGCGAACTGAAAAGCTACCTGGCCCAGGAAGGTATTCCCGTCCGGCCAGTCTAACACCATCCTCCCGTTTACCTTAACCTGGAAATGGGAGGACAACGAATTGCCCAACCGGGCGTTGATTTAAAGCATTCCACGATTGCTTACTTGCCCCCGGGCACCCGCAGAAACGAAAAGCCGCTATGTCTGATAAAAACGACGCTCCCCCCGCCTGCCCGATTCCCCGCTGGCAGTTGCTCAAGCAGGAACTCCGCAACGTTGGCCCCCAGGAATTTGACCGCCTGCGGAAAGCCGCCCCGGCGGGCACGCTGATTGACGTACGCTCCGAAGCGGAGTTTGCCGCCTACCACTTCCCCGGCGCCATCAACTTCAACTACCTGGGGCCTGACTTCCTGGAGCAAATGGAAAGCCTCGATCCCGCCCAGGAATACCTCGTGTACTGCCGCAGCGGCCGCCGCAGCGTGCGGGCCTGTACGCTGATGCGCAACGCTGGATTCAACCACCTTATCCACCTCGACGGTGGAATCAACGCATACCAAGATTGATGATTCTCCGCTTCCTTCCCCTCTTCCTTCTGCTTTGTCTTTTTGCCTGTGGTGCGCCGGCCGATAGCCAGTCGGCAGCCCCCGTAACAACAGCCACGGAGACCCCACCGCCGGTTTACCAGGACCTCAGCCCTGCCGAATTTGCCCAACGCATTGGTGATGAAAATACCGTTTTACTGGACGTCCGCACCCCCGCCGAAATTGCCGCTGGCAAAATCGACGGTGCGGTGGAGATGGACCTCCGGGGCAGTGATTTTGCCGAGCGCCTGCGGGCCCTCGACCCCACCAAGACCTACCTCGTCTACTGCGCCGTGGGTGGGCGGAGTGCTAAAGCCTGCACCATGCTCAACGACGCGGGCTTCGAGCGGGTGTATAACCTGCGGGGAGGGTACGCGGCGTGGAAGGAGGAGTAGATTTTAATTCCAAAAGGCCGAGTTTAATAAAGGGCGCTCTGGGAAGAAGTAATTTTTAACCAGTAGCCACCCACCATTCAAACGCCCCCATGCACCTCCGTGTAGCCACTTTGGCCGACATCCCGCAAATTCAGCTGGTCAGGAATTCCGTGACCGAGAATATGCTTTCTAACCCAGATCTGGTGACTGATGCGGACTGCGCCGAGTACCTTAGCACCCGGGGCAGGGGCTGGGTGGCCGAGATCGGGGGCGAAATTGTGGGCTTTTCCATCGTCGACCTCCACGAGAATAACGTTTGGGCGCTCTTTTTAAAACCTGAGTACAGCGGGCGAGGTATCGGACGACAACTGCACGAGGTTATGCTCGACTGG
This sequence comes from Neolewinella lacunae, assembly GCF_014349155.1. Taxonomy (GTDB): domain Bacteria; phylum Bacteroidota; class Bacteroidia; order Chitinophagales; family Saprospiraceae; genus Neolewinella; species Neolewinella lacunae. The sequence goes on along the minus strand of NZ_JACSIT010000152.1, from coordinate 274,870 downwards.
TATTTCCACCAAACTACCCTGCCCATCTGGTTGGGAACGGAGCCGGGAACCCGGGCGGAGCAATTTTACCAGAAAGCCGGTTGGGAAGAAACGGGGGTACACGGGAAAGGAGAAATTAAGTTTACCATGCGCCACGGGGCCTGGGCAGAGCGCGTTGGGCGACGCTAACCTGTCCCCCACGGGCCTACTTCCCCGGCTCCTTTTACCTTGCCTGGCACCTGCGGCCGCGCCCCTTTCAACACGCCCCTGGAGCCCGCCAAGCGCTGTTTCCGGGGCTGTCCCCTAAAGCTTTGGCTGAACCCTTACCCCTTCCCAGGCGTATACTCGCTGCCCCGTCGCCGCAAAGCCGGGCCGTATTTACCGATGCTTACCCGCCTGACTTCTGCACCGCCCGCTGATTTTTTCCTGACCAAAGACGGTCGGGAAACCTTGGATACGCCCATTTCCCAAGACCGCCTCTACGTGCACCACTACGGCCACGGGCCGCGGATCATGCTTTCCGTCCACGGCTTTGGCCGCAACGGCCGCCGGATGGAGCGCCTGGCCCTGGCGCTGGGCGAGCACTTTACCACCTTCGCCCCTGACCTGCCCTACCACGGAAAGTCGGAATGGGTGCGGCAACAGTACCTTCCAGCGGAATTGGCTGCCCTGTTTAATCGCTTGCTGGCCGATTACCAAGACCAGCCCGTTTACCTCCTGGGCCACAGCCTCGGTGGCCGCCTGCTCAGCGCAACCCTGCCGCTGCTGGAGCATCCCGACGTGCGCGATCTCGCCCTGGTGGCCCCCGACGGTGCCGGCGGCCGCTACACGAACTGGATCGATACTTTACCGCGCTCGCTGGTGCGCCCGCTGGCCAAGTTTTCCGAACGCCCCCGCTACCTGCTGCGCCTCAGCCAGTGGCTCCGCCGCCGGGGCGTCATCAATAAATATTCGGCTGAGTACCTCAGCTACAACCTCAAAGACGGCACTTTCCGCCGCCGACTGGCCGGGTCGCTGCGCAGCATCCTTCACTTTCCGCCCCGCCCGGAGGAACTCGAAATGGCCCTGCGCAAGCGCAACATCACTGCCACCGTTTTTGCTGGCGACCGCGACCCCTTACTACACCACGAGCGCCTCGAAGCCGTCTACGGCCCCTTACCCTCGGTCCAGGTCATGCCCTACTCCGGAAGCCACTGGCTGCCCGAACAGTTGCTCTACAACTACTACCTAGCGCGGTAAAACAGATGGGCGCGGCCGCAGGTGCCGGGCAAAGACCAAGGGCAAAAACCGCCCAAACGCCCCGGAAAAGCGCCAAGCGCCCCCGGTTCATCCACTCCCCGCCACGGTAGCTGCCGGATAAAAGCCCGTGTTTTGACGCTTTGTATGCTTACCAGAAATTAACATAGCCGCGCTTAATCCTTACCTTCGCCGGTATAACCACCCGGAATTTAACACGTGAGCCAACTCTCCTACGCCAACGTCGGCACGATGCTCGACCGTACCACCCGCCTCCTCAAGGCGGAATTCCAGCGTGCTTTCCGCGACGCTGGCGTAGACATTACGCCCGAACAATGGGTGGTGCTGGACCACCTCTACAAGGCCGGGGCCTCTTCCCAAACCGACCTGGCCAACGGCACTTTCAAAGATGCGCCCACCGTTTCCCGGATCATCGATAAGCTGGCCACCAAAAAACTGGCCGAACGCCGGCGTTTCCCCAACGACCGCCGCCGCTACATGGTAGCCCTCACCAAGGCCGGCGAGCAGGCCCACGAACTGCTCTTCCCCCGCGTCGAGGAACTCCGCATCCGTGCCTGGACGGGCCTGACGGCCAGCGACTACGCCGAACTCACCCGCCTTCTCGATCACATCCGCGAGAATTTTCCGCAGGAAGAAGAAGGCAGACAAGAGCCCTAAGCTGAATGCACACTGCATTCAGCCCACTACCCGAAGTGGCTCCACCCCTGGGCCTTCAGGTCGTGGATGTTGCCGCCGACGGTGTGGAGCTTGATGCCATCGGCCGTCGGGACGATCTCGCCAGCGATGTAGATATCGGGCAGGAAGCGGATTTTTTCTAGGTCTTTGGGGTCGATGGTAAAAAGCAACTCATAGTCTTCGCCGCCGGAGAGGGCGCACGTGATGGGGTCGAGGTTGAATTCGAGGGCTTGCAGCTGGGCTTCGGGACGGATGGGGACGTTGGCCTCTTCAAGGATGGCGCCCACCTGACTGGCCTTGCAGATGTGCATCAGCTCGCTGGCCAGTCCGTCGCTGATGTCAATCATGGCCGTGGGTACGATGTCATTTTTCGCGAACAGATCGACCATATCGGTACGTGCTTCGGGGCGGAGGATGGCGGCGTAGAGGTCTTTGTTTTCTGGCTTCATTTCCGGCTGGGTGCCGGGGTTGGCCAGGTAAATCTGCTTCTCCCGTTCGAGGAGTTGGAGGCCGAGGTAGGCGCTGCCGAGGTGGCCGGTGATGCAGATGAGATCGCCCGCCTTGGCGCCGCTGCGGCGGGTGATGCGGCTGGCCGGGGCCCGTCCGATGGCGGTAACGGAAATGATGAGTCCTTTGGTGGAGCTCGTCGTATCGCCGCCCACCAGGTCCACGCCGTAGGCCTCGCAGGCGGCCTGGATGCCCGCGTAGAGTTCTTCGAGGGCTTCCACGCTGAAGCGGTTGCTCAGGGCAATACTGACGGTGATCTGCTGGGGCCGGGCGTTCATCGCGCAGATGTCGGACACGTTGACGGCTACGGCCTTGTAGCCCAGGTGTTTCAAGGGGGTGTAGGCAAAATCAAAGTGGATGCCTTCCACGAGCATATCGGTACTGACCACGAGGTGTTCGTGGCCGCCGGTATCGATGATGGCCGCGTCGTCGCCAATGCCCAGCAGGCTGCTTGGCTGGCGGAGTTGGAAAGGGGCGGTCAGGCGGTCAATCAGGCCAAATTCGCCCAGGGTATTTACGTCGGTACGGGTTGCCATAAGGGGGTGGGGTTAGCTACGCTGCGGCGGTGGCGGCAGCAACAAACGGGCGCGGCCGCGGGTGCAAAGAAAGTCGCTTTGGGTGCAATGAAGGTAACCCTCCGCCCGGCAGCAAGTTGCCCGACGGCGGGGAACTTGTTGGCCCGGCAAGGGAATTGCGGACAAAAGTCCTTAGTTTTATGGAATCTCCCTCCCTTTTTCGTCCCTACGCAAAAACCTGAACTATGCGCTCCCTTGCCCATCTCTGCCTTCCCCTGCTCCTCGTCCTGTTCGCAGGCACCTGCGTCCGCGCCCAGGCGGATATCCCGGTTAGCTACCCAGCGGATTTCATCACCCATTTCCAGGACATCCACATTGACGCTGCCGGCGTGGGCTTTGCCGCAGGCACCTGCGGAGTCCTGCGCCGCACGACCGACAGTGGCCAAAGCTGGACGACGGTGACCTCCCCCACCGACGAGAACATTGAGAGCATTGCCTGCGCCCCGGGCGGCTGCGCAACGGCCATGCTCTCCACTGAAACCGGCTTTTTCCGCCTGGCCAGTAACGTCTGGAGCCCCGTCGATTACCCCGACTTCACGAGCAACGGCCAGCTCCACTGGCTCACTGCCAACGTAGTAATCCACGAAACGGGCGGCAATTACTACGACCGCTCCGCCGACGGCGGCCGCACCTGGACTTCCATCGATTTTCCCGGCAACAGCAGGGGGAATATGGACTTTTCGGTCGCCAACAATATTTTCGTCTTCATTGACAACACGCTGTACCGGAGTACCGACAACGGTGCCACGTTCACCGCTACGAGCTACACCCACCCCAAAACGGTACTGAAGCAGGCCTGGCTGGACGCCAGCCGCGGCTGGTTGTTTGACTCCGACCGCCTTTTTTACCGCACCACCAACGGGGGGACTACCTGGACCCTGCTCAACCCTACTTCCCAGCTCACTTCCGTCAATTGGTTCATCGCCCTTTCCGCCACCCACCTCGTAGGGGCCCAGGTGGTGAACAGCCGCCTGGAGAGCCTCGACGGTGGGGTGACGTGGACGCGCAACGAATTTATCCCGGCCAGCACCCAGCGGGTAAACGAAAAGTACCACCGCCGGGGGAACGAAATTTTTACGGTAGGCAACCAGAGCCAGTTGCTTTATTCCCCCCAGGATTTTGCCAATTTCGTAGAGCTGGCCCCTTTCGGCCGCCTGGATCGGCTTGAGCACCTGGCCTTTGCCACCAACACCCTGGGCTACGCCATCAATGGCAACGAACTCCTTTCCACTACCGACGCGGGACTGACCTGGACGCGGACACAAATGAACCAATTCGGCCGGGATCTCCACGCACTCAGCAACGGTGCGGCCATCGTTTTGGGCTCGTCCGGGGTGCAGATTACCACCGACCGGGGTGCCAGTTTTACGCCGTTCCTCCCCGGGGCCGTGGTGACGGATAACAACACCCCACAGAGGATCGGGGTGAAGCCCAACGGTGACCTGTACCTGATGTCGGGCACCTTTGCTTACGTGACGACCAACGATGGGCAGAGCTGGACGGCGATTGCCCATAGCCTCGGTTACGAGCCTTCGGCCATTTTCTTTCTGGACCAAAACCGGGGCTACGCCGTGGGGCGGCAGTCGCAGTTTGCCACCACTACCAACGGCGGCCAGACCTGGACGGCGGGCGTGGGGCCGGCCAACAACTCCGTCGACGTTTACTTCACCACTCCCACCAACGGCTGGGTATCCACCGCCTCCAGCCGCCACGTGACGACCGACGGCGGCATGACCTGGACCAGCCAGAACGACCAGGGAGGTTACGACATCACCCGCCGGGCGAGCGACGGCTTGCTGCTCACCAACCGCTTTGCTTCCGGCAACAACGGGGAAGTAGCGGTCTCCCGCGACAACGGAGTCACCTGGGAAGCCGTTGCCTACAATTGCTACGCGTTCCGTGCCGGTGCCCTGACCCCGAACGGCCGCTACTGGTTCAGCGGCGGTGACGGCTTCATCGTGCGCCACGACCTCGACGCACTCCTGACGAGTACCCGCTCCCCCGACCGCCCGGCGGCTTTGGCACTGCGGGCCTACCCCAACCCGACGGGCGGGGAGTTCACCCTTGAACTTCCCGAGCTGCGGACGGGCGGGCAGGGCCAGATCGAAGTCTTCGACGGCAACGGCCGTCGGGTAGTGCAGCACAACGTCTTCACGGGTCAGCCCCGGATTGCGGTGGACCTGGCGGCCTTCCCCGCCGGCGTGTACTTTGTGCGGTGGACTGACGGGACCCGCACCGGCCGGGTGCGGATGGTCAAGCGGTAATTCTGGTCCGTCATTTTTGCTTGGGAGAGCAGCGGTTTCCGGTGGGGAAGTCGCTGCTTTCCCGTTTTCCGGCCCGCGGGCCACGCGGGGGGGGGGGCGTGCTGCGCAATTTCGGAACAAAACGTACCTTTCCGACCCGATGCAAAACTGGTTCAAGCCTATTTACGAACACCTGCGCCACCTCTATTTGGGGAACCGCTTTTTTGTGGGCCTGGGGGCCGTCATTTTGTCGTCGGCCGTGGGCTTTTACTGGAGCTGGCTGTTTTACCTGGCCATCGCAGGCTTGGTTGCGTTGCTGGGGGCTTTGGTCTTTGATACGGTACAGCTTTACCGCATGGCCGGCACGGTGGAGGCTACGCGCCGCACCCCCAGGGTTTTTTCGCTGGGAGACCGCATGCCCGTGCGGGTACTGGTAAGTAACCGGGGCACTTTTAACATTAACGCGGCCCTGACGGATGAACTGCCGCCGGAATTGCAGATCCGCGACCACTACCTTCCTTTTGAATTACCCGCCGGGGAAGATCGCGAATTGAGTTATCCCATTTTACCGCTCAGTCGCGGGGAGTACCAATTTGGCAACCTCAACATCTTTTTGAAGACGAACTGGCGGCTGGCGGAACGGCGGCTGGAATTTGCTGCCGCCCAGGTCGTCCCCGTTTACCCCAGCATTTTACAGATGAACCAGTTCGCCCTCCAGGCCAAAACGACGGTACCCGCCCCGGGGCGTCGCCGCCTGCGCAGACTGGCCAAGAGCTACGAATTTGACCAAATCAAGGAATACGTAAAGGGGGATGACTTCCGCAGCATCAACTGGAAGGCCACCAGCCGCCACAACGCCCTGATGATCAACCAGTACGAAGACGAGCGCGCGCAGCGGGTCTTTTGTTGCATCGATAAGGGGCGGACCATGCTCATGCCCTTTAACGGGCTGAGCCTGCTGGACTACGCCATCAACGCCACCCTGGCCCTGAGCAACGTCATCCTGACCCGTGAAGACCGCGCCGGGCTCATCACTTTTTCCGACAAGATCGGCACGGTATTGCCCGCCGACAGCAAGCCCGACCAACTCCGGCGCATCATGGAAGCGCTCTACCGCCAGCAGGACCGGCAAAGAGAAAGCAATTATGACCTGCTGTACTACGCCAGCCGCAAGCTGCTCGGTGGGCGCAGCCTCATCATTCTGTTCACCAACTTCGAGAGCAACTACGCCCTCGACCGCGTATTGCCGGGGTTGCGGCGCATCAGTAAATCGCACCAACTCGTGGTCATCCTCTTCGAAAACACGGAAATTGCGGAGTTGCTGGATGTGCCGACGGGGGAGGTGGAAGACGTTTACCGCAAGTCTACCGCCCGCCGTTTCCTGCAACAACGGGAATTGATGGCCGCCCGGCTGCGGCAAAACGGGGTCAACGTCGTTCTGACCCGTCCGGAAGATCTCACGGGAGCGGTGATTAATAAGTACCTGGAACTAAAAAAACGGGGGCTGGCGTAGAGGTTCCTTGTCGTGCCAACGAAAATTTGGTTTTCCGGGAAACTTTCGGGTCCAATCCGGGGAAAGAAGTGGGGAAATCACGTTATTTGCCCGCTAAGCCGTTTGGCAACGCTTTCTCCCCCAACCCGAAGTACGGGAAGGTGTTACCTGATGGACAACGGAGCCACAGATTCACGTGGCTTCCCCAAAACCAAATAAAAACTTACCCTTCGATCCATGGAATCCCTTAAACAGAAATTCGCTGAAAAAGCCATTGCCCTTTACCAGGAGCTGCGTGAAATCAACAAGGCCCACGGTGATTTAAAGGTGGACGAAGTAACCCTGGGACAGATCACCGGAGGGGCGCGAAGCATCAAGATGATGCTGTGGGAAACCAGCCAGCTCGACGCCATCAAGGGCATCCGTTTTCGTGGTTATTCCATCCCCGAGTTGAAAGAATTACTCCCCAGCGGCCCCCAGGGAGAACCCAAGCCCGAAGGTTTGTTCTGGCTCATGCTCACGGGCGAAATTCCTACCGCTGCGGAGGTGGACGGGCTGACGGCCGATTGGCACGCCCGCGCTGGCGTCCCCGACCAGGTTTTCAAGACCCTGGACAGCCTTCCGGAAGACACCCACCCGATGACGCAGTTCACCATCGGCATCATGGCCATGCAGCCCACCAGCATCTTCGAACGGCGCTACGCCGAGGGCATGCCCAAAAGCGAATACTGGGATGCGGTTTACGAAGACAGCATGAACCTCATCGCCCGCTTGCCGCGCGTGGCGGCGTACATCTACCGCCGCGCGTTCAAAGGGGGTAAGCACATCGCTCCGGATACCACCCTCGACTACAGCGCCAACTATGCCCACATGCTGGGCAGTGACGACGAAGACTTCCGCAGCCTCATGCGCCTGTACCTCACCATCCACGCTGACCACGAGGGGGGCAACGCATCGGCCCACACCGTCAACCTGGTAGGCTCCACCCTGAGCGACCCTTACCTGTCTTTCGCCGCTGGCATGAATGCGCTGGCGGGCCCCCTCCACGGCCTGGCCAACCAGGAAGTGATCAAGTGGATCTTCGAAATGATCGAAGCCCTCGGCACCGACCGCCCCACGAAAGAACAGATTGCGGACTACGTAAACAACACCCTGGCCGAAGGCAAGGTCATCCCCGGCTACGGCCACGCCGTACTGCGGGAGCCCGACCCCCGCTTTACCGCCCAGCGCAAGTTTGCCGAGCAGTACATCAAGGACAGCAACCTGATCACCACCGTCTGGAACATCTTTGACGTTGTCCCCCCCATCCTCGAAGGCCTCGGCAAAGTCAAAAACCCCTGGCCCAACGTCGATGCCCACTCCGGTGCCCTCCTCGTACACTACGGCTTCCGGGAGTACAGCTACTATACCGTCCTGTTCGGCGTCAGCCGGGCCCTCGGCGTACTGGCCGCCGGCATCTGGAGCCGCGCCCTGGGTATGCCCCTGGAAAGGCCCAAGTCAGTAACCAGCGACTGGCTCAAGGCCCAAGTCAATAAATAACGCACCTCTTTTTTCCACTTTTTGCCGTGCGCGACTGCGTACCTACTAAGCAACATGAATATTCCCGCTAACCTGCTGTACACCCACGAGCACGAATGGGTCCTCATCGAAGGCAATATTGCCACCGTTGGCATCACCGACTACGCCCAAGACCAGCTCGGTGAACTCGTTTACGTAGAAGTCGATACCGTAGGAGAGACCCTGGAACGGAACGATATCTTCGGCACCGTCGAAGCCGTCAAAACCACCAGCGACCTCTTCCTGCCCCTCGCCGGCAAAATTCTGGAGTTCAACAGCGCGCTCGATGAAAAGGACGGAGACAACCCCACCCTGGTCAATGAAGACCCCTACGGTGAAGGATGGATCGTAAAAATTGAACTTGCTGATCCCGCAGACCACAGTGGCTTGCTCACGGCCGAGGCCTACGGCGAATTAATTTCCTGATTTTTTTGCCCGGCCACCCACCAAAGCAAAAGCGGGAGGCATCTTCCCCCCAAACCCGCCGCATACAACGGTTTGCGGCCGCAGCCTACGCCTGTTTCGTACTCGTGATCAGCTTGCTCCCCGGAGCCGCCCTGCCGGTGGTTCCCGATTGGAACCTGCTTTTTTCCCCCGATAAGATTGCGCATTTTGGCGTTTACGCCATTTTTGCCCTATTATTGTCGGCCATCTTCACGGAACGCCGTAAGTTGTGGGGCCTAATTGCGGCCATCGGTCTTGCCGGCACTTTCGGAGGCCTGATGGAAGTACTGCAAGGCACGGTGACGGCCGGCCGTAGTTTTGACCCCGTAGACATGGTCGCCAACCTCCTGGGGGCCGCCTTCGGGGGCATCTGCTACCTGGTCTTACAACGAATCACTACTTCACCTTCCACTCCGGTGGAAGACAACAATTAACTTTTTAAACCCAATTGTCATGGATATCTCATACTCCGGAGGTACCCTGGGAATCATTCTCGTCCTCATCTTCGCAGGGCTTATCGGGCTGGTCTATTTCATGAGATCGGTTTACAATAAGCGTTCGGAGAAGGCACTGCAGGGTGAGTACCGGGCAGCCGATGACGCCAACAAGTCTTACATCGCCAACCGGGCGAAGTACGAACCGTTGGACGTTTTCGGGCTGAGCTCTACCTTCTTCAACTTCGGGCTGGCGCTCGCGGTGGGCCTTTCGCTCCTCGCCTTCGGCTGGACGCAGTACTCGAAGGAAATTTATATCCCCGACGGTGCCCTCGACCTCGACGAAGAAATCGAGATGGAGCCACCCCGTACGGCGGAACCACCCCCACCCCCTCCCCCCCCACCCCCTCCGGTGATTGAAGAGGTTCCGGAAGATGAATTGATTGAAGAAGATCCACCGGAATTTGAAGATACTTCCGTTGATGAGAATACGGTAATGGAAGCCCCTCCCGAAGTAAAAGTGGAGAAGGCGCCACCACCCCCACCTCCTCCGCCACCACCACCCGCGCCGAAAGTTGACGAGATCTTCAAAGTCGTAGAGCAAATGCCTTTGTTCCCCGGTTGTGAAGACATCAGCAGCTACGCAGACCGCAAAGCCTGCGCCGATAAGAAGATGCTGGAATTCATCTACGGCAACATCAAGTACCCCGCCATTGCCCGTGAAAACGGCGTAGAGGGGATGGCCGTGGTTTCCTTCGTCGTCGAGAAAGACGGTACGGTAACCGATGCTAAAGTAGTGCGCAACCCCGGTGCAAAGACCGGTGAAGAAGCCCTCCGCGTAGTGGAAATGATGAATGAAAAGGGCCTGAAATGGACCCCAGGTAAGCAAGGCGGACGCAGCGTTCGCGTACAGTTTAACCTGCCCGTGAAGTTCAAGCTCGAGTAATCCTTTGCTCCACGCACCGTACGAAAGCCGACGTTCCTTCCCCGGAGCGTCGGCTTTCGCATTCCGGGGCGACCCGGTGGGGTGCGGAGCGCCGTTTTCCGGGGGCGCGGCCGCAGGTGCCAGGGGAAAGACCGGGGCAATGCCCGAACGGACCCGCACGGACTACACCTAAAAGCCCCCGAAAAGCGTTAGCTTTACCTATCGGATTCCGTCTAATTACTCCTTCCCCAACGAACCGCCTTATGCGCCTGCTCTTTCTTTTCGCTCTGCTGGCCGCTCTGCTTCCCCTCGCCGCCCAAAACCAACAGCTGGCCCAGCAATACTTTCTGGACGGCGAATACGAAAAGTCTGCCGACCTCTACTTACAACTCTTCAAAGAGCGGCCCGAGAACAGCTTTTACTTTGATCGTTACGTCACCAGCCTCCTTCAGCTTCAACGCTTTGACGAAGCCGAGGCGGCCCTCAAACGGCAATTGCGGCAACAGCCCGAGGAAGTGGCCCTGTACGTAAAGTACGGGCAGCTGCTGGAGGAAAAATTTGACGAAGAAGGCGCCAAAAAACAGTACGCCAAGGCCATCGAGGAATTGCCGGCCGACCAATTCCGCATCACCCAGTTGGCCAATGCCTTCATCGGGATGACGAAGTACGATTTCGCCATCGCCGCTTACGAAAAAGGGAGTACCCTGCTCAAAAATAAGGGCCTCTTCAGTTACAACCTGGGCGACCTCTACCGGCGCAAGGGGGAAAACGAACCCATGATCAGCAACTACCTGGACGCACTGGCCGCTGAGCCCAAACGGCAGCAACAGGTGGAGACCTACTTTCAGCGCTACCTCGATAAAGAAGGACTGCTCGAGGCCCAGAAACAACTCTACACCAGGATCCAGGAAGGTAACCCCAACGATACAAGCTACCCCGAAATGCTGGCCTGGGTCTTCATCCAACTCAAGGACTACAAATCGGCCCTTCGCCAGGCCCGCGCCCTGGATAAGCGCCTCGACGAATCCGGCGAACGGGTCTTCCGCATCGGGCAAATGGCCGCCAACGCCCGCGATTACGAAACGGCCATCAGTTCCTTCGATTACATTACCGACACCAAAGGCACGGCCAGCCCCCTCTACCTGGAAGCCAAGCGCGAAGGCCTCCTTACCCGGCGGCGGGCCATCACGGACGGGTACGATTACACCGAGCAAGACCTCCGCATCCTGGAAACGGCCTACACCGATTTTCTCGACGAGTTTGGCATCAACCCGGCCTCCGCAGGCATTGCTATCCAGCTGGCCGAACTGGAAGCCCTCTTTCTCAATGACCTCGACCGGGCCATCTCCATCCTCACCACCGTAGTGGAAACGCCAGGCATTCAGGACAAAACCCAGGCTACCGCCAAGCTTTCGCTGGCCGACTTCTACCTCATGCAGGGCGAAGAATGGGAATCTACCCTCCTCTACTCCCAGGTGGACAAAAAATTTAAGGAAGACCTCCTCGGCCACGAAGCGCGCTTCCGCAACGCCCGCCTGAGTTATTTCCGGGGAGACTTTGAATGGGCACAGTCTCAGTTTGACGTTCTCAAAGCCTCTACTTCCCGCCTCATTGCCAACGATGCGCTGGATCTTTCCGTGTTCATCCTCGATAACCTGGGGCTCGACACCAGCGCCCGGGCCCTGCAAACTTACGCCGACGCGGAGTTGCTGGTGTTCCAAAACCGTTTCGACGAAGCGTTCAACACCCTGGATGGATTGAAAAGAGATTTCCCCGGCCACGACCTGGAAGACGACATCATTTACCTGAAGGCCAATATCTACCAGAAGCTGCGGCGCTACCAGGATGCAGCGACGGCCTACCAGAGCCTGATCGACGGCTTCCCGGAAAGCATTCGCCTGGACAACAGCCTTTTTGCCTTAGCGGGTCTCTACGAAAAACAACTCGGCGACCTGGCCAAGGCCCAGGAGTTGTACGAGACGCTTTTCATCGACTACAGCGGAAGCATTCTTGCCGTCGAAGCCCGCAAGAAATACCGGGAATTGCGGGGGGATGCGGTGCAGTAGGCTTGTGGAGCAGCGGGCTGGCCTGGCCTGGCTCCTTCAACGTTCGCAGCACCTGCGGCCGCGCCCTGTTTTACTTCCTGGCTTTGTTTTGCTGAATTGCTAGGAATAGCTGGCACCGCTTTTATCTTTGGCGTTGCGCCCGTGTCTGGGCCTGCCTCCCGGGGCTGGCGCTGAGACGGAGTGCGCTTCCGCCCGCCGAGGGATGGCCGGTAATACCCCCCTTCACTTGTCAACTGCCACCATCACTTTATTCGTTGCATTGGCTGCCGTGCTGCTCTTCGTTACGGAGTGGCTGACGGTGGATCTGATTGCTATGCTCATTCTGGTGACGCTGGTGGCCACCGGAGTAATCAGCCCGGAAGAAGGCCTGGAGGGTTTCAGCAACGGGGCTACGCTGACGGTTGCCTTCATGTTTGTGCTCTCGGCGGCGTTGCTGAAAACGGGCGCATTGCAACTGCTGGCGGGGTCGATGGCGGAGCGCTTTCGCCGGCGCCCCAAACAAGCGACGATGCTCCTCATTCTGGTGGTGGCTTCCGTTTCGGCGTTCATCAACAATACGCCAGTGGTGGCGGTCTTCATTCCCATCGTGGGACGGATTGCGGCTTCGGCGAAGATTAAGCCTTCGAAATTGCTGATCCCCCTTTCCTACGCCAGCATCCTGGGCGGGATGTGTACGCTGATCGGCACTTCCACCAATATCCTCGTCAGTGGAATTGCCGAATCGAAAGGCCTGCCCGGCTTTTCGGTATTTACCCTTGCTCCGGTGGGGCTCAGCCTGCTGGTGCTCGGGGTACTGTACCTGACTTACCTGGGCGGACGGCTGTTGCCAGACCGGGATGAGGACGTCAGTCTGGCCGAACAATTCGCCCTGCACGATTACCTGGCGGAAATTGTCATCCTTGACAATCCCAAGTTGGCGGGCGTGCGCATCATGGATTCTCCCATCGTACGGGAGCTGGACATGGACATCATTGAAGTGCGCCGGGGCAGCGATCGATTTACCCTGCCCCCGGGCGACTTCCGGCTGGCGGCCGATGATACCCTTAAGGTCCGTTGCGACCGGGAAAAAATCAAAAGCCTGAAGGATTGGGTCCGCCTGGTCGATCACTCGGGCAGCGTGCGGGTTATGGGTACGGGATTAGAGCGGGACAATTCCAGCCTGGTAGAAATGGTGGTAACGCCCAATTCCGAGTTCGTTGGCAAGACCCTCCGGCAGGTGGACTTCCGGCGCAGCTTCCGGGCCGTCCCCCTGGCCGTACGCCACCGGGAAGAGACGCTGCACGAAAACCTCTACCAGTTGCCCCTGAAGGCGGGCGACGTCATCCTGGCCGAAATCAAGAGCCATTACCTGACTGAGCTCCAGCGTATTGAGCAGCGCCAGGACAGTCCTTTCATTCTGCTCTCGAGCGACACCATCAGTGATTTTAAGCGGACGCGTTTTTACTTCGTGCTGGCCACCATCGTCGGGCTCATCGTGCTGGCTACGGCGGGCATTACCCCCATCAGCATTGCGGCTTTGGGGGGCGTATGCTTGCTCGTCTTGGGCCGGACGCTGACGATGAAGGAAGCCTACGAAGCCATTGACTGGAAAATCATCTTCCTGCTGGCGGGTGCCCTCAGCCTCGGGCGGGCGATGAGCAACAGCGGGCTGGATACCCAGGTCGCCAGCCTGCTAACCGGCGTAGTGAGCCAGTGGGGCACCTACGCTTTGATTGCCGCCCTCTACCTGGTTACTAACCTTTTGACGGAAGTAATGAGCAACAACGCCACAGCCGCCCTGTTGGCGCCGGTGGCCATTGCTGCGGCTCAACAGCTGGGGGTGGACCCGATGCCTCTTCTCGTAACGGTCACCATTGCCGCCTCGGCCAGCTTCATGACGCCCGTAGGCTACCAAACCAACGCCATGGTGTACGGCGCGGGACGCTACCGTTTTACCGACTTTACCCGCGTTGGCGCTCCGCTGAACCTCATCTGCTGGGTGGTGACAACCTTGTTGGTGCCCCTGTTTTTTCAACTATAGCATCAGGTAAAGCCTCTTCCGGGGTTGGGGGAACTATGGTGGCTGAATGATAAGGTTGGGCATGAATAGATGGCCGGGGGGCAGGGGGGGCATCGTGGTCTTCCAGGGCCTGGCCAAGGAAAAAAACCAGCACGCCCGCGTAAAGGCCGATCCGGGCGTACTTAGAAGTGAGTCCGAGGAGATGCATGGCGGGATTCTTTTGGTGGGGGTAAAACGGTATAAAGCGCAGTGCCTTAGGTTTTCAACTTCAGAGATGCGGAAAGGATTGCACTTTGTGGCCCGATTTAACGAGGAAATTTTGCCAAATCGCCAAATTCCAACTGCTGGCTAGTGCGTAGCTTTGGGATTCATGGTCGATTTGCTACAAAACATCCTCAGGTCATTCTCCGTGCAGTTACTGTTGTTGCACCTGCGGAGCAATTTCCTGTTGCTGGTGGTTTGGGCGCTGCTTTTATTGATGATGAGCGGCCTGGTGGGCCCCCAGCTGGGTTTGCAGTACCTTTTCCTGGACCCCGAGTATTTGAACCGGACGGATTTTTGGTCTTTCCTGATTGTGGGGATTGCCTACGGTTTTTTTGCAATGACCTGGAACCTGAGTACTTACCTTCTCATCGGCGGCTATTTCAATTTCCTGGCCAGCCTTTCGCGGCCCTTTTTCAAATTTTGCATCAACAATGCCCTCCTGCCGCTGGGCGTCCTGTTCTTTTACTTTGGCTTGTTGGTGCGGTTTTTCCGACTGGACACCGACTCCTGGATTCTGCTGGAAAGCCTGAGCGGCCTGGCCCTGGGCGTCGTGATCAGTTTGTTTCTCTACGCGCTTTACTTCAACCTGACCAACCGGGACATCAGCTACTATCGCCCGCGGCACCGGGAGCGACCTCCGAATATGGGCCCCGGTGAAGGTACGGCCTCGGCCCAGGGTCATCGCCCCTACCGGGCCCAGGCGCTGGCTCCCGTCCTGACCCGGCTGTACGACAACCCCTACCGGGTGCGCACCTACCTCAACGAAGGGCTGAAAACCCGCCTGGTGCGTTCCGTGGCCCATTACGAATCTTCCGTATTGCAGGGCATTTTCCGGCAGAACCACCTTAACGCCATCCTGCTTCAGGTGATTACCGCATTGTTGTTGGCGGGGCTGGGCCTTTTGATTGATCGCCCCCTTTTCCAAATTCCGGCGGGGGCCAGCTTTTTGGTGATGCTGAGTCTGGTAATTGCCTTTATCGGGGCGGTGAGTTACTGGTTTTCGGAATGGCGGGTGACGCTGCTGCTGTTGTCGTTGGTGGCGATAAATGTCCTGACCAGCGCCCCCTGGTTTCAGCTGGGCAACCAGGCGTATGGCTTGGATTACAACCTGACGGCGGCGTACTCCGAAGATCGCTTGCAGGGCCTTTACGGTAGCCCTAAGCTGGCCGAGGACATTGCCGCTACAACCGCCATTCTGGAAAACTGGAAGGCAAAGCAAAACGAGGAACGCCCGCCTTTGGTCATCGTATGCGCCTCCGGGGGAGGCCTGACGGCAGCGCTGTGGGCCACGCACATCGCCCAAACCATCGAAGGGTGCAGCGACGGAGCGTTTCTGCACCATACCGCCCTGATGACCGGTGCCAGCGGCGGGCAAATCGGGCTGGCCTACCTGCGGGAAGCTTACCTGAGCGACCCTAACTTTCGGGAAAACGACGTTTTCCGCCTGGATCGCATCAGCCGGGACCTGCTCAACCCCGTAGCCTTTTCCATCGTCAGCAACGACGTTTTCCTGCCGCTGGCCCGGGTTACGGTGGGCGGAAAAAGCTACCGCCGCGACCGGGCCTACGGCTTCGAACGGGAGTTGGCCATCAATACCGACCACACGCTGGATAAAGCGATCTGGACCTACCGGGAGCCGGAACGGACGGCCCGCATCCCCCTGCTTTTTGTCACCCCCAGCATTGTCGACGATGGCCGCAGGATGGTTATTTCCCCGCAGGGTGTTACGTACATGACGGCGTCGGAGGCGGCAACGCGGGGCAACCTGGCCTTGATGCCCGATATGGTAGATTTCCGCTGGCTGCTGGCCGGGCAAGACGCCGATAGCCTCCGCTTCATCACGGCGTTGCGCATGAATGCCACCTATCCCTACGTATTGCCGCTCGTCCGGCTGCCCACCACGCCCGTAATCCGCCTGATGGACGCAGGCTACCGCGATAACTACGGCATCACCTCGGCGGTCCGCTTCGTATCCGTCTTCCGGGATTGGATTTTGGAAAATACCTCGGGGGTCCACATCGTGCAGATCAGTGCCTTCCGCGAACGGGAACCCGAACCCGAGGCCGCAGACAATCGGGGCGTGGTCTCCAGCCTGTTTCGGCCAGTGGGGGTGGCGGGCAATATCCTCAGCGTCCAGATTCTGGACCAGGAAGTCCTGCTGGGGCAGCTCGCCGCTACCCTGGGACCAGAGAATTTCCACCTCTACCGCTTCAACTACCAGCCGGCGGCGGACGACCCGCTGCGGACCTCCGTATCCTTCCACCTCACCGAGCAGGAACGCCGGCAGGTGCTGCGGGCCAGCCAGGACCCAGCCGTCCAGGTTGAAATGGACCGCCTCGTCAGGATGCTCCAATAAGCCCGGCTGGGCCAGACTTCCCTTGCTCTCCCCCTTTGGGGGTTGGGGGGCCAACTAACTCCCCCTTCGGGGGGTCGGGGGGGAGCACCTGCGGCCGCGCCCTCCACTACTACCGGCTACGCAGCCTAACGATGGGGCAGATGATCTCTTCCAGGCTGACGCCGCCGTGCTGGAAGGTGTCCTTGTAGTAGTTGTTGTAATAGTTGTAGTTGTTGGGGTAGAGGAAGAACTTGTCTTCCTTGGCGAAGATGAACGTGGAGCTGAGGTTGGGCCGGGGGAGCATGGCTTTGGCAGGGTCGCGGACTTCAAAAACGTCTTTTTCTTCGTAGTTGAGGTTACGGCCGAGCTTGTAGCGCAGGTTGGTGCTCGTGTCGCGGTCTCCGACGACCCGGCTGGGAGTATTGACGCGGATGGTGCCGTGGTCGGTAGTGACGATGAGCTGGATGTCGCGCTCGGCGAGTTTGCGTAAGGTGGCCCAAAGGGGGCTGTTTTCAAACCAGCTGCGGGTGAGGCTGCGGTAGGCTTTTTCGTCGCCGGCCAACTCCTTGAGCACTTCCATCTCCGTACGGGCGTGGCTCAGCATATCGATGAAGTTGTAGACGATGACGCTGAAGTCGTTGTTCAAAAAATCCAGGGCCCGGTCTTGCATCTGCCGGGCGAAGTTGGTGCGCGTCACCTTGGTGTATTCCCATTTGATGTCTCCGCGCCGCAGGATGCGCTCGATTTGTTTGCCGAGCAAGTCGGCTTCGTGGTTGTTCTTGCCGCCTTCCTCGGCGTCGTTTTTCCACCAGTCTTTGTAGTGCTTGGCGATGTCGCTGGGCAGCATACCGGCGAAAATGGCGTTCCGGCTGTACTGCGTGGCGGTGGGCAGGATGCTGTAGAAGTAGTCTTCTTCCTCCACCTTGTAAAGCTGGGTGAGGTAGGGCTCGATGACCTTCCACTGGTCGTAGCGCATATTATCGAGCAAGACCAGGACCGTGGGCCGGTCCTTATTGATGTAGGGAAATACTTTCTCCCGCATCAGATTGTGGGACATGATGGGGGCGTCTTCGCCACCGACCCAGTCGAGGTAATTGCGGTCGATGAACTTGCTGAATTCGGCGTTGGCCTCCTTTTTCTGGACGGCCAGGATTTCGCCCATCTGCTCACTCTGGCTGTCTTCCAGTTTGATCTCCCAGTTGATGATTTTCTTGTAGACCTCCACCCACTCGGCCTTATCGAGGCCACTGTTGATTTGCATCAGCAGCTGGCGAAAATCCTGCTGGTAATCGGTGTTGGTTTTTTCCCGCACCAGGCGCTTTTCGTCGACGATCGTTTTGAGCGTCAGCAGGATCTGCATGGGGTTAACGGGCTTGAGGAGGTAGCCAGCAATCTGGCTGCCAATGGCCTCTTCCATGACGTGCTCGGCCTCGTTCTTGGTGATCATCACCACCGGGATGTTGGAGTTGCTTTCCCGGATGCGGCTCAGGGTCTCCAGGCCAGTGAGGCCGGGCATGGATTCGTCCAGAAACACTATGTCGATGTCCCCATTGCTCTGCAATTCCTCCAGGGCGTCGTGTCCGTTGGTGACGGTGACGACGGCGTAACCTTTCTTCTCAAGAAACAGCAGTTGGGGTTTGAAGAGGTCTATTTCGTCATCAGCCCAGAGAATGGTGATTTGATCCATGCGGAGTGTGGGGTTTAAAGCTTGCTGAAAAGGCTTGGTCTTGCGGGGAGAAAGAAACTAGTAACGTGTTTGCCGCAGTTTTGTGTGGTAAGTCTGCCAAAACGAAGGGAAAGATACTACGTTTAAGGCGGTGGGATGGTTGGAACGGTGAAGTCGGGGGAGAAAGTATTGTCTTTTTTTATTTGCGCGGCCGCAGGTGCGGGGGGAGGTTGGACGAATTAGGACGTCCGCCGGCAAACCCCGTCTCCTCCGGAACGTTAAGGGGGTTATGCCCATTAAACAAACCTTGCAAGCCATTGGCAAAATTGCCCACCGGGAGTGGGACGAAATGGTAGACCGCCTCGGCTGGGGGCACGATAAGCCCGTTTCCGTGGCCAACTACGTCGGCTTCGGCCGGGAAGACTACCTCTTCCTGACCGGGCGGGTGCTTCGCGACCGGGGCATCAGCCGCGGCGAACGCGATAACCTGCTGGACAACATCGTCAACAACTTCAAACGCCTCAACAGCCGGGAAATCACCGGCGCGGAGGTGGACATTTGCTGGGGGCACCACACGTTCCGGCGCATCACCGACTCCGAGGGCTACTTCCACGTAGAGCACCACTGTGCCCCGGAAGACGAAGTAGTGAGTGAGCACGGGCTTTGGCACGAGGCGGAAGTCATCGTCCGCTCTACCCCCTTCGATGGCCCGGTAGACTTTGTCTCCCACTCCGACGTCGTTGTTCCCAGCGCAGCCGATTTCGGGGTGATCAGCGACATCGACGATACGATCCTGCAGACCGACGTGACCAGCCGCCTGAAGCTCAAGACGATGGTACATACCCTGCTGAAAAACGCGGGCAACCGCCGGGCTTTTGCAGGGGTCGCCGACTTTTACCAGGCCCTCGCACTGGGTACCGACGGGGAAGGATTCAATCCCTTTTTCTACGTCTCGAATTCTCCGTGGAACTTGTACGACCTGCTGGCCGACTTTGTCCAGCTCCACCACTTCCCCCGTGGCCCGATTTTGCTGCGCGACTTTGGCCTGCCCGCCGAAGATGCCCTGTTCAGTTACCGGACCCACAAGGCTGACATGGTCCGCAAAATCCTGACCACCTACCCCACCATGCCTTTCATCCTCGTCGGTGACTCCGGCGAGCACGATACCGACATCTACCTGGAAGCCGCGCGCAACAACCCCGGCCGCATCCTGGCCATCTACATCCGGGACGTCCAGCACGAGCGCCGCGCCCAACGCATTGAGCAACTCATCGAATCTGCTGCGGGCATCGAAGTGAAATTGATTGGTGATTACGCTGAGGCCCTGGAGCACGCGCGGCAACGGGGGTGGATTGCGGGGGCGTAGGGTCTACCAAAACAGCAAAGCGGGCACGAAGGAAATTCCTCCGCGCCCGCTTTGCTTTTTACGAACGTCTTCGGTGCTTATTTCTCCAACAAAGCCTCTACCCCTTTGAGGGCCAGGCTAATCTGTTGGGAGAGTTCCATCTGGTGGCCGCTGACCAGGGTAGCCTGGTCGGCAGAAGCCGTGGAAGCATCCAGGTCGGAAGCTACTTTCACGAGGGTGGCGCGCGCGGCGGCTTTTACGTCGGCGCCGGCTTCGTCATTTTCCAGCAAACTGGCCAAGCCTTTGACGTAGTTGGATTGCAGGGTACGACCGAAGGTGGAGTTCGTGTTTGCGGTGGTAAAGACGCCGTTGCGGGTTTGCTCCATCAGGTCCATCAAGCCGTAGGTGGCGGGGGTGAGGGCCTGTTGTTCGGCCAGGCGGTTGAGGCGGCTGAGGTTCATCAGGGTGCTCAGGGCGGTTCCTTGGAGCCCGCGGATTTTGTCGGCCACGCCGCTGGGGGAGATGCGCTGCAGGATGGCGGGGTCGAGCAGCCAGGTGGGTGTAGTAAAGATCTGGCGGTTGACGAAGTCTACGGCGGCGCGTTGTTTGGCGGCGTCGACGGTTTCGTAGACGACCTTTCCTTCGTCGGCCGACCGTTGCCATTCAATGACGCCACCGACGTTGCTGGCCACGTGGCCGGTGTAGCGACGCAGCTGACCGATGACGTTGTCGTAAACTTCTTCCAGGTCCTCAAAGTATTTGCCGTCTTCAGCCATCCAGGTAGGCAGGTTAGGGACGATCCGCTTGAGGTTGGCAATGCCGAGGTCGGAGGCGGCAACGGCATCACCGCTCAGGTCTTCGGTTTGGGCGCTGGGGTCGTGGCCGTTGCCGCGCTGGGCGCCGTAGCGGTAGCGGGGGTCGTTGGCCTTGGCCTTCACCATTTTATTGAGCAGGGGCCTTTCCGCTTCCGCAGAGTTGACTTCGGGCATTGGCTTGTAGCCGTACTCGATGGCGTAGAAATCGTAGGGGCCGATCTTGGGGTGGAGGCCCGCCCCCTTGTCTTCGGGCTGCGCAACGTAGTTAAAGCGGGCGTAGTCCATGATGCTGGGTGCCGTACCGTTCTCCTGCACGAAGCCGGGTTTGCGCAAATCTGCCACGCTGTAGGCGGCGGAGCTGCCCATGTTGTGGGGCAGGCCCAGGGTATGCCCTACTTCGTGGGCGCTGACGAAGCGGATGAGTTCGCCCATCACTTCGCGCTCGAACTTGGGCGTGCGGGCCTTGGGGTTTACGGCGGCCGTCTGGATCAGGTACCAGTTGCGCAGCAGGTTCATCACGTTGTGGTACCAGATGATGTCGCTTTCCAGGATCTCGCCCGTGCGGGGGTCGTGTACGTGGGGCCCCATCGCGTTCTGAATGTCGGTGGTAACGTAACGGATGACGGAGTAACGGACGTCTTCGGGGCTCCAGTCGGGGTCTTCTTCCTTGGTGGGGGCGCGTTTGGACATGATGGCGTTTTTCAGGCCAATCGCTTCGAAGGTCTTGGCCCAGTCGTCAACCCCTTGGGCGATGTAGGGGGCCCATTCTTCGGGGGTAGCGGGGTCGATGTAGTAGACGATGGGTTTTTTCACATCCACCAGTTCTCCGCGTTTCCAGGCGGCCATGTCTACGGGCTCCAGGCGCCAGCGGGTGATGAAGCGCTGGGTTTCGGCGCGTTGGGCGTCCAGGCCGTAGTTCGTTTGCCGGATGCTGAAGTAGCCTACCCGGGGGTCGTACACGCGGGGGCGCATGGGGTCGGCGGGGAGCAGAATGAAACTCTGGTTCATTTCGACGGAAAGGGTGCCGGTGACTTGGTTATCGGGCAACTTATCGCCGTTGTAAGTAAGGACGTGGCGGATTTCCACGTTGCTGGGGAAGGCTTTGGCCGACATGACCATGCTCCGGCTTTTGTCCAGGCCCTTGATCCCGAAGCGCTTCCGCTCGTCGCCGTCGACGGCACCAATCATTTCTACGTCGGTGGTAAACAATGGGGTGACCTCAGCAACGATGCTGAGGCTGTCTTTGCCGTAGGCTTTGACATCAAAGGCGGCAATGATGGGCTCGAAGTTGTTGTTGCGTACGGACTGGTAGACCGGCAGGTTTTCGTCTGCCACACTGTTGTAGCTGACGCTGCGGAGGAGCACCTTATCGCCTTTCTTCTGCCAGCGGATAACTTGCTGCGGCCGGCTGCGAACGCCCGCCCCACCGAAATTGAGCCCTTTGACGAAGCCACTGATGCGGCTGACCACCAGAATTTCGTCCTCCAGCAAGCCCAGGGGAAGCTCAAAGTAGGTTTTGCCTTCTTTGGTAATGACGTCGAATAAACCCTTGGCGATTTCAGCGTCTTTCGTCAGCTCGGCGTAGGGGTCTTTCTTCTCTTTTTTCTCGTCTTTGGCGTCCTCCTTTTTTTCGGAGGCCCCGGTATCAGCATTTTCTGCCTGCGCAACGAGGATGGGGGTGCTGAGCAGCAGCGTCAGCAGGAAAAATATTTGTTTCATGAATGTGATATGGTTAAGATTCCCAGAACGTTCAAAGCTAATGGTTTTTCCCCGGGGAAAGTTGGCAAGCTACCCAGTAAGCCC
This sequence comes from Neolewinella lacunae, assembly GCF_014349155.1. Classification (GTDB taxonomy): domain Bacteria; phylum Bacteroidota; class Bacteroidia; order Chitinophagales; family Saprospiraceae; genus Neolewinella; species Neolewinella lacunae. Next base: position 252,489 of record NZ_JACSIT010000152.1, on the reverse strand, counting down.
ATTTCTGCGGTGCAATGCAGCGGACAAAGACGTCGAAAGCCAGCCAAGCAGCGGCCAGGCGCACTTTTTCAACCGGGGCACGTTACCTTTACGGATGGGCGAATCCGCCGTTTTGCCCCCTCCAACTGAGCCTTCTGCGGCCCACAATCTTTCCCTTATGCTGCTGCGTTTTTTTCTCTTTGCTGCCCTCGTCTTTAGCGCCGCCTGCCACAAGAAGGTGGCGGAAGTAAGCCTGCCGACGGGCGAGGTGAAGTCAGTCGCTTACGACGTAATGGAGACGCTGGCCCCTGGGCAATCGCTGCGGGTCAGCAAGGAAGCCCCCTTGTTCACTTTCGTGGAGGTGGTGTCCGACAGCCGTTGCCCCCAGGGCGTAGACTGCGTACGGGCGGGTGAGGCCGTCGCCCGGGTCAGCCTGCCCAACGGAGAAATCAAAGACCTGGTCATTGAGGTAGACCCCAAAATGCCCGTCCGCTTTGGCGTGAAAAACGGCCTGGTGAAGGTATTGGGCCTCGACCCCTATCCCGTCGCCCGGGTACAAACCACCCCCGAAGCCTACCGCCTGCGGGTGATGGTAGAAAAAGCTGCGTTGGAATAACCCCCTCGGGCGCGTGACGTTTCTCCGGCATTGGGTCCGGGCCCTGCACCGTGATCAGCCATAGCCGTCCTTCCCGTTCTCCGGAGACGGTATCCTTCCCCCTGCACAATCCCTAACCATGTTTTTTCCCATTGGAGATGACCAGGTCCACCAGGGCCACGTACCCTTCTTTTCCTACGGCCTGATCGCGCTCAATGTGTTGATCTACTGGTACCAGCATTCACTGGGTGGCCCCGAAGGCGCAGCCTTCATCTACGCCTACGGCTGTATTCCGGCGGAGATCGAAAGCGGACAGGATTACTACACGCTCTTTACCAGCGTGTTCCTCCACGGCAGCTGGATGCACCTGCTGGGCAATATGCTGTACATGTGGATTTTTGCCGACAACATCGAGGCCTCGATTGGCAATTTGCCCTTCGCCGTTTTTTACTTGCTGGGCGGACTGGTAGCGGGGCTGTGCCACATCTACTTCAATACGGGCAGTGCGATTCCGGCCGTGGGGGCCAGCGGTGCCCTTTCGGCGGTCATGGGAGCCTACATTGTGATGTTCCCCCGCTCCAACATCCGGGGCTACCTGATCGTTTTCCGGCTCAGTGTTCCGGCCTTTCTCTTCCTCGGCTTCTGGTTTTTCCAGCAGTCTCAGGCGGGCTACGCCAGCCTGGGAGACACGAGTGGGGGGATTGCCTGGTGGGCCCACATCGGCGGCTTCGTCTTTGGCGTACTGGGAGGCTTTTTGTTCCGGATCTGGTACGGCACCCCCGGCCTAGTGGGCGCTGCGCGGAAGAAGCGGGATTGGGAATAGGGGGGCGAAGTGTGTGAGGGGTATCCCGGGGTATGGATGTGGTGCTTGGGCCTTGGGCGGGAGTACCCTGAATTACGGATGCGGGGGTTGGTCCTCTGGCGGGAGTACCCCGGATTACGGATGCTTCGCATTCTCCATCCGGGGTTATTCAGGTTCGACCCCTACCGGGGTCAGGGGGGTGTATAGGGGAGCAGCGGTGGGGTGTTGGTGTACCCCTGATTCCGGATGCGGTGCATCCTCCATCCGGAGTTATTCAGGTTCGACCCCTACCGGGGTCAGGGGGGTGGCTACGAGAGCAGCGGTGGGGTATTGGGGTTTGAGAGGGAGATGTGCTACCAGTTTATTCCTTTACGCAGGGCGGCCAGCGTTGCGGCTTCCGGGCTGCCGGGTGCGGGCTGAAAATCGTACTCCCAACCGGCGATGGGGGGTAAGCTCATCAGGATGGATTCCGTGCGGCCATTGGTGGTGAGGCCAAACTTGGTGCCCCGGTCCCACACCAGGTTAAATTCAACGTAGCGGCCGCGCCGGAGTTGTTGCCAGCGGCGCTCGGCGTCACTTGCGGGTAGGTCTTTGTTGCTGGCCAGCAGGTGCAGGTAAGTGGGTGCAAAGGTGCGGCCCACGGCGGCGGTAAAGTCGAAGAGCGTCCGCTTGTCTTTGCCTTCCGTGCTGGGTTCGAGTCGGTCGTAGAAGATGCCGCCAACGCCGCGGGTTTCGTTGCGGTGGGGGAGGAAGAAGTAGTCGTCGGCCTCCGCCTTGAAGCGCGGGTAGTAGGCGGGGTCAAACTGGTCGCAGGTGGCCTTGAGCTGTTGGTGGAACCAGGCGGCTTGCGCGGGGTCGATGTAGTGCGGCGTAAGGTCAATGCCGCCCCCAAACCAGTAACGGCCGCCGTCGAGTTCGAAGTAGCGGACGTTCATGTGGATGATGGGGACGTGGGGGTTGCGCGGGTGCAAGACGATGCTCACTCCCGTGGCGTAGAAGGAGGTTTCCTCCGGGGCGGTCCCCAGGCTTTTGGCGGCGGCCGGGGGCAAGTCCCCGTGTACTGCGCTGAAGTTCACGCCACCCTTTTCGATGTCGTTGCCCAGCAGTACCCGGGCCCGGCCACCGCCGCCGCCGGGGCGATCCCAGCTGTCTTCGGTAAACGTTCCTCCGTCGGCGGCGGAAAGCGCGGCACAGATTTCGTCCTGAAGCGTGGCGAAGAAGTCGGTAATTTCCTGGCGGTCGGGTTGCAAAGCAGGGAAAGTTTAAGGAATGAACGGGCCCGCGAAGGTAAGGCAGCGCGGTTGCTCCGTCGGCGCGAGCGGCATAAGCCTTGCAGTAATCCCAATGCTGGCCTGGCCTCACCTTGCTCTCCCCCTCTGGGGGTTGGGGGGCCAACAAACTCCCCCCTTCGGGGGGGCGGGGGGGAGCACCTGCGGCCGCGCCCTATTTCTTCGCCAGTGCAGCCGCCGTACCCGCCACGGCCTGCTTGGCGTTGCCGATGAAAATTTGGTCGCCAACGATGGTGACGGGCCGTTTCAAGAAAGTGTATTCTTCCAGAATCAGGCGGCGGTAGTCGGCTTCTTCCAGCTTTTGCCCGGCCAGACCGAGCGCGCGAAACTTCTGGGCCCGCCGGTTAAAAAGCGCCTCGTAGCTGCCCGCCAACTCGGCCATCCGATCAAGTTCCGCCGCAGTAATCGGCGTTTCTTTGATGTTGGAGACCTCCAGGTCGGGCTGCTCGCCGAGCTCGCGCAGGATGCGCTGGCAAGTATTGCAGGTGCTGAGTTGGTACATTTTGGCCATGGGGCAAAGGTAATCCTTAGCGCCAAAGGCTGGCTTAACGGAACTCCGCTTTCAGGCGGTCTTTGAAGACTTTCATCACTTTTTCCACCTTGGGGCGGGAGATGTTCTGGACGTAACCCTGGTTGGGGTTGCTGGGGTCTTCGTAGTAATCCTGGTGGTAGGCCTCGGCCAGGTAGAACACGATAGGATCTTCGATGGTGGTGGCCAGTGGCTTATCAAAAGTGCCTCCGGCGTTTAATTCGGCAATCTTGGCCGTCGCCGTGGCGCGTTGCTCCGCATTGAGCGGAAAAATGGCACTGCGGTACTGCGGCCCGACATCAGGCCCCTGCCGGTTGAGTTGCGTGGGGTCGTGGGCCACAAAAAACACGTCCAGCAGGGTTGCGTAGTCGATCACCGCTGTGTCGTAATACACCACAATGGCCTCGGCGTGGCCCGTTCTTCCGGTGCCAATTTCTTCGTAAGTCGGGTTCACCTCCTGGCCGCCAGCGTAACCGCTGTAGACGTCGATAACGCCTTCAATGCGGTCCAGCGCCGCCTCCGTACACCAGAAACAGCCGCCCGCCAGGTAGGCCTTGGCGTAGCCTTCGTAGCGTTGGTCTACCTCCTCAATCGTGATGCCCGCCACGGGCTCGGGGTTGCCCTTGGTCATGGCCGGTTTCGCTTCGGGAGCCGCGGCAGTGTTGTTGGTTTTTTGGCTGTCGCAGGCAGTAGAGGAAAACAGCAGGCCAAGCAACAGCAGGGGAGTAATCAGGGAAGACTTCATGTTTCGTCGTTTGCGTTCCTGAGTACAACACAAAAGAGGCGTGGAGGTTATCCGTTCTTGCCGGTCAGAATGTCGCCAGGCGGCGGCAGCCCGTTTTTTTTGGTGATGCTGACTGTGACGTGCATTCGCCGACCGCGGTTCTACCCTATCAAACCTCCACAAAATCCATGCTATACTCTACGCAACTCCATGGGCTAAATCCAGTGCCGGACCGGAGGTCCGGATCCGAACCAGAACAGCTACGACGTAGAACGTCTTGACCTGGATCGTCTTGACCACTCCATGTGACTCCATGCTTTACCTCCATGTGACTCCATGGGCTAAATGCCGGACCGGAGGTCTGGCGACGGAGAAGGTCTTGACCTCAAAACGACTTCCTTACACCCAATTGCAGCCCCGCCACCCAGTAATCTTCCTGGACGGGGGCCCCGGCTACGGTAAAGGAACCCGGGTAGGTCTTGAAGAATGGTTCCACCAACAGCACGAAGGGCTGTTGCTTGCCGACCAGATAGGTAGTAGAAAGCGAAGCCATCAAGCCAATGCCCGTGTTGCGGCGGTAGTTGCCGTCGTCGGCCAGGCTCAGGGGTGCGGGCGCGTCGGGATGCAGAAAACGACCGCGGGCGCTGGTCAGCACGTTCACCACTGGCCCGGCGTTCAGGGACACTTGCAGCCGCCGCCCCGGCAGGGTGTACCCCAGCAGCAGAGGAATTTCCAGTTGCCGGATCTGGTTGTTGGTGTTGATGTCCGTCGCCGTGCCGTTGACCAGGAGGCTGTACTCGACGCGGTTGCGGATTTCGGCGTAGGTTAAGCCGCCCAACAAAGCCAGGCGCTTGCCCATTTGGTAGCGGCCGCGCAGGCTGACCTGGTGGCTCAGTTCGGCAAATTCGGTCACCTCCCGGGTTTCGCGCAGGGGGCGGTTGGCCTCGTCGGTCACGCTAAACTGCTGATGGGCGTAGGCGGCACCGAAGAGGAATTCCGTTTGGAAACGGTGGCGGGGTGCGGCCCGGAAGCTGCCCGACGGTTCAGCTTTGGGGCGGTACTGCCGTTTGATCGTGGGCAGGTAGGGGGCCGTTGCCAGGGCGGCAAGGTCCGTGTTTTCCAGCGTTGCCAGCGCAGTCAAGTTGCGCAATTCGGCAGTGGCGGAAGCCACATTTTGCTGGGCGGTAGGAGCGGAAAAGTCCGCAGCGGCGGCAGCCAGCGCGGCGGCGGATGGCGGGGCAAGGTCTTCGGCCGTGTTCCGCGCTACCGTTACGGGCGGCAGCGTACCACCTGCGGAAACAGGAGCGCCGGGGCGCGGAGTGGAAGCCAGATTTGGGCGCCGGAGCGCAGGTGCCGGGGAAGTTGGCAAGGCCAGCGAAGTCGCGCCGCCCTCCACTTCCGCAGCAGCCACGGGCGAAGTCTCCACCGCCGGTCCGGGATGCGGAGCGGGGATATTGGACGGAGCGGTTTCCCCTTCGGAAGCGGGCAGTGGCGAGGCACCCTTGTCGGCATCAGCAGCCCAGGGCCGCACCAGGCCCAGCGTAAGGGCCAGAAGCAAAACCAAGGCCACGGCGGCGTAGCGGAAGCGGGGTTTGGCCGCGCGGGCGGCAACGATGCGCTCCCACATGCCAGCGGGTACGCTGCCCGTGTGGTCGCGGAGTTTGCTGGCGAAGAACTGGTCGAGTTGCTCGTCCTGCGGGACGGTCGGTGGGCGGTTCGCCTGGATGCGGTCCCAGAGGTCGTTCGGCACCTCGGCTTTGCGGCCACCGAGCCCCTGGCGGAATAGGTCGTCGAGTTGGCTCATATGGCAATGCGTTGGCGGATTTCGAGTTGGCGCTGCAGCATTTTACGTGCTTTGAGCAGTTGGCTGCGCGAGCTGGCTTCCTGGATGTTCAGCAGTTCACCGATCTCCTTGTGGCTGTAGCCTTCGATGGCGTAGAGGTTGAACACCAGGCGGTAACCGTCGGGCAGGGCCTTGATCATCTCCAGCAATTCCTGCTCCCCCAGCTCCGCGTAAGCCGTCGGGGCACCGCCCTCCTCGGGGAGGTGGTCGATGCCGTTTTGCTCCATGGTGTAGCGCTTGCGCTGGTAAGTCTTCAGGGCCACGTTGACCGTCAGGCGGCGCGCCCAACCCGCAAACGAACCCTGGAAACCGAACATCGGCAGTTTTTCAAACAGGCGGATAAAGGCATCCTGCAAAACGTCTTCGGCTTCCGCCTGGGTACGGCAGTAGCGCTGGCAGACGCCCATCAGCATTGGGGCATACCGTTCGAAGAGCGCGCGGGAGGCGCGTTCATCACCCCGCAGGGCTCCTTCGATCAGTTCCTTTTCCTTCATGCTCAACATCAGTGGTCCATCCGGCTTGTGGGGGGATAGACACGGTAATTGCCGAAAGCGTGGCTTGGTGGGTTAGACAAATATACGGTGTGGGGCTGGGGGGGTCAAATCGCCGCCGCCGCTTTTTCTTCTTCCATTACCGCCCGCATACGGTCCGCCAGGCCTTCCAGCACGTCTTGCGCCTGGGCCAGGGAGCGCACCCGCTCTTTGGTGAGCGAGAGGCGGCGCGGAGTCTGCTTCAGGTTCAACCCGCGCAAGGCACCTTCGTGGGCCAGCACCCGGCTTACCGCCCGGAAGGCCGCCGAGTCGTAGTACATGCTCTGGGCATCTTCCACGAAGTAGCACACCAGGGTATTCTCCTTCACCGTCAGGCGCTCAAAACCCAGCTGCCGGCACAGCCAGCGCAGGCGCAAGCCATCAAAAAGCTCGTCCACTTCCTTGGGGATGGCCCCAAAGCGATCTTTCAGCCCCACGGCAAACTGGGCCAGGCCCTCTTCGTCGGGGATGTTGTCGAGTTCCTGGTACAGCCGCAGCCGCTCCTGGGTGCTTTCCACGTAGGCAGTGGGGATGTGCATCTCCGTATCGGTCTCAATGGTGACCTCCCGCACGAAATCGCTGGCCTCCGTCAGTTGGTCGGCGAAGACGTCGCGGAATTCCCCTTGCTTGAGTTCCCGGACGGCCTCTTCCAAAATGCGCTGGTAGGTCTCGTAGCCAATGTCGGCAATGAAGCCCGACTGTTCCCCGCCCAGCAAATTGCCCGCACCCCGGATGTCCAAATCCTGCATCGCAATGTTGAAGCCGCTGCCCAGGTCGCTGAATTCCTCCAGTGTCCGCAAACGCTTGCGCGCCTCGGGCGTGAGCACCGAAAGCGGCGGTGCCAGCAAGTAGCAAAAGGCTTTTTTGTTGGACCGCCCCACCCGGCCCCGCAGCTGGTGCAGGTCGGATAGCCCGAACTGGTGGGCATTGTTGATCAGCATGGTGTTGGCGTTGCTGATGTCCAGGCCCGTTTCAATGATGTTGGTACACACCAGCACGTCGTACTTGCGGTCAATGAACGCAATGAGCGTTTTTTCCAGTTCGGTGGGGTCCATCTGCCCGTGGGCGGCGGCAATCTGCACGTCGGGGCAGAGCTTGCGCAGCATCGTTACAATGTCCGTCAGCGACTTCACGCGGTTGTGCACGAAAAATGCCTGCCCACCGCGGTAGACCTCATTTTCGATGGCTTCCTTGATCATTTGCTCGTTGAACTGCCGCACTTCGGTGTGGATGGGCTGCCGGTTGGGCGGCGGCGTGCGGAGTACGCTCATGTCCCGCGCATTCATCAGGCTGAACTGCATCGTCCGCGGAATCGGCGTGGCCGTCAGCGTCAGGGTATCGACGTTGACCTGCATGGCCCGGAGTTTTTCCTTGGCCTTGACGCCAAATTTCTGTTCTTCGTCGATCACCAGCAGTCCCAGGTCTTTAAACTCTACCTGCTGGGAAAGGATGGCGTGGGTACCGATCAGGACCTCGATTTTTCCCGCCTTGAGGTCTTTAAAGATTTGCGTTTTCTCCTTCGCCGAGCGGAAGCGGTTGATGTATTCTACCGTGACCCCAAAAGGTTCCAGGCGTTCGCTGAAGGTCCGGAAGTGCTGGAGGGCCAGGATGGTGGTGGGTACCAGAACGGCTACCTGTTTGCCATCCACGGCGGCTTTGAAGGCCGCGCGCAGGGCGATTTCCGTTTTGCCGAAACCTACGTCGCCGCAGATCAGGCGATCCATGGGGTTGGGCTTCATCATGTCGGCCTTCACCGCGTTGGTGGCCGAGAGTTGATCCGGGGTGTCTTCGTAGAGGAAGCTGGCTTCGAGCTCGTTTTGCAAATAGCCGTCGGGCGGGAAGGCGTGGCCGGGGGTAGCCTTGCGCTGGGCGTAGAGCTTGATGAGCTCCCCGGCCATGTCCTTCATCTTTTTCTTGGTCCGGGCCTTCAGGTTTTTCCAGCCCTCACCGCCAATTTTGTCGAGCTTGGGCAGCGCCCCTTCCTTGCCGGTGTACTTCGAGAGCTTGTGCAGACTGTTGATGCCGACGTAGAGGATGTCGTTGTTCTTGTACACCAGTCGTACACTCTCCTGGGTGCGGCCACCAATGGTGAGTTTTTCGAGGCCCGAAAAACGCCCGACGCCGTGGTCGAGGTGAACGACGAGGTCTCCCGCCGTCAGGTCCCGCAGCATTCGCAGGTTCAGGGCTTTGTCTTTGGTAAATCCCTGCCGGAGGCGGTAGCGGTGGTAGCGCTCGAAAATCTGGTGGTCGGTGTAGCAGGCCGCCTGCATCTCGGGATCAATAAAGCCCGCGTGGATGGCAATGCCGATGGGTTCAAAGCGCACCCCGGCGTCGAGGTCGTGGAAAATGGCGTAAAAACGCTCAATCTGCTTGGGATTGCTGGCAAAAAGGTAATTCGTCAGGCCGCCCGAAGTGTTTTCCAGGAGGTTGCGGATCAGCAGGTCGAAGTTCTTGTTGAAGCTGGGCTGGGGCTTGGCGCGGCACTCAATCGTATGGTCAATATCGAAGGGCTGCTGGTAGTTGCTGAAGAAAACCAGGGGCTTGTCCTGCACATCCTCCAGTACTTCGCCGGGCCGGATGAAGGCGCGGTCGCGGAAAATCTGCGCCAGTTCCTCATCGTCGATGTTGGTCAGGTTCAAGGCAAATTCTTCGGCGCGCTGGAAGCACTCTTCGAGTTTATCCATCAGCAACTGGAAATCCTGCAGCCAGATCGTCGTATCCGGCGGCAGTACCTCAAAGATGCTGGTTTTCTGGTGCTGTCCGAACTTGGTGTTGATGTTGGGGACGATGCTGACGTACTCCACCTGCCCCACCGAAAGTTGCTCCAGTGGGTCGAAGGTCCGGATGCTCTCGATCTCGTCGTCGAAGAGTTCCACGCGGTAGGGGTATTCGTTGCCGTAGCTGAAAATATCGACAATGCCGCCCCGGATGCTGAACTGCCCGGGCTCGTAAACGAATTCTTGCCGCCGGAAACCGTACTCTACCAGTACTTCAATGATGGTATCCACATCCAGCCGCTCGCCCTTGCTGAGTTCGATGCGGGCCTTGGTCAGTTCCTGCGGCGCTACCACGCGTTCAAACAGGGCCTCGGGGTAGGTCACCACGATCTCGCCCTTGGATTTTGAGTGGGTCAGGTAGTTGATCGTCTCGGTCCGCAGCAGCACGTTGGTGGGGTCCAGCACATCAAAATACTGGGGCCGCCGGAAGCTGTCGGGCAACAGCCGCACCTGCTTCTTGGGCAGCAGGCTGGCGATCGTGTTCTGGATGTAGGCAGCCTCTTCTTTGTCGTTGGCCACTACCAGGTAGTGCCCGCCGGCGTGGCGGTAGCAGCCCGCAATCAGGAAACTTTCCAGGGATCCCGCCAGGCCCTTCAATTGCAGGCGGGGGGCATTTTCCTCGCGGCTCAGCCGGGTTATTTCGGCCACACGGGGACTATCGGCGTAGCGTTGCAGCAGTTGTTGCGTAGGATCGGGTAAAGACATCATTGGAGTAACCCGGGGGCCAAGGCTTGGGTTGTGGCAGCTGCCGTTTTTTGCGGGGCGCGGCCGCAGGTGCTCCCCCCCGCCCCCCCGAAGGGGGGAGTTTGTTGGCCCCCCAACCCCCAAAGGGGGAGAGCAAGGTAAGACCAGCCCTAGTTTCTACCGCAGAACCAATTCCTCCCGGTCCGGCCCAGTGGATACCATACTAACGCGCACGCCGAGTTTCTCCTCCAGGAAACGGACGTAATCCAAACAAGCCTGCGGCAGCTGCGCTTCTTCTTTCACGCCTGATAGATCCGTATTCCAGCCTTCGATGGCCGTGTAAACGGGCTGGTAATTCTCGTGACAAAGGTCAAACGGCAGCACAGCCGTAAGCTGCCCATCCACCTCGTAGGCATCCGCCGCCTGCAGGGTAGCAAACTTATTGAGTACGTCCACTTTCGTCACCACCAGTTGGGTTACGCCGCTGAGCATGATGGTGTAGCGCAGTTGTACCAGGTCAATCCAGCCACAGCGGCGGGGGCGGCCCGTTGTGGCACCGAATTCTCCGCCCTCCCGGCGCAGGAATTCGCCGATTTCATTGTCCAACTCCGTAGGGAAAGGCCCGCCGCCCACGCGCGTGCAGTAGGCCTTGGTGATGCCAATGACTTCTCCGATTTTTTGCGGCGCAATCCCCAGGCCCGTACAGACGCCGGCCGTGATGGTGTTCGAAGAGGTGACGAAGGGATAGGTGCCAAAGTCGATGTCGAGCATTGATCCCTGCGCCCCTTCGGCCAGGATTTTTTTGCCCTCGTCCAGGGCGCTGTTGATCCAGTATTCTCCGTCGACGAAAGGCAGGCTTTTCAAGCGCTCGACCGCCTCAAACCATTTGCGTTCCTCACCCGCAAGATCAAACTCGATGTAGGGGTAAAGACCAACGTGTTCTTTGTGCTTTTGCTTGAGTTCTTCGTAGCGGGTGCGGAAGTCGGGCGCCTCCAGGTTGCCCACCCGCAGTCCGTTGCGGCCCGTCTTGTCCATATAAGTCGGCCCGATGCCCTTGAGCGTGGAGCCGATTTTGCGGTCTCCCTTGGCGTTTTCGCGGGCGGCGTCCAGCAAACGGTGGCTGGGCAGGATGAGGTGGGCCTTGCGGGCAACGAAGAGCCGCCCGGCGTAGTCGATCCCGGCCGCATCGAGCTGGTCGAGCTCTTTGCTCAGCGTAATGGGGTCAATCACCACGCCGTTCCCGATCAGGTTGAGCAGGCCGGGGCGAAAAATGCCCGAAGGCACGGTGTGCAAGACGAATTTCTTGCCGTCAAAAATCAGGGTATGCCCCGCGTTGGGGCCGCCTTGAAAACGGGCGATGATGTCGTATTGCGGCGCAAGAACGTCAACGATCTTGCCTTTGCCTTCGTCTCCCCACTGGAGACCGAGTAGTACGTCTACGGCCATGCTGCTTTGGCTTTGGGCGGATGCACCGGACTATTCCGGGCAGGGTCCGTGAAAACGTCCGCAAAGGTACGAAGGGTTGGTGGGTAGTTTTATAGTTTTGTAGTTCAGTAGTTCAGTATAGTTCGGTAGTTCATAGTTCCTCCCTTTACTCCTTTTCTCCTTTGCTCCCGCGTCCTTTCCCTGCACCTGCGGCCGCGCCCACATTAGGCGCTACGTCAAGCGGAGGAGTCCTCGCTGCTTTTACTGGTTTTTGGGGACGAACCCAAAACGGGCCCCTTCGGCATCAACGATGAGGAAGCAAAGGGCATCCGGGTTCTTCTTGTACACCGTCCGGAAGGGGTCGATCTTCGCCTGGTCCACCACCTGCCGCGCCACCAATTCCTCCAGCGTAGAGACGTTCACCCGCCACTGGGTGCCCCGGGGAGTAAAGATATCCAGGACGAAAAGTCCAGGCGCGTGGTTGTTTTCTTCACCAGCGTAAGCAAAAAAAACGGGGTAATTGCTCACGTCCTGATCAACAACGGTCTCCGCTGCCGTGGTCAGGGACGCCAGGTAGGGACGAACGTCATCCTGCAGTTGTATCCAGTCGTTTACGGGGGGCATGCGCTTTTTTTAGGGCAAATTTGGGCAAAAGCTGGCCACCGAGCACGGTCGCCGCCGAAAAAAGGTAGACCTTCCGCGTTTTTCCCTTCCGGCGGCTTCGGCTTCCCTTGGCGTACCTTCGCGCCCGGGTAAGGTCAATTTCCTTTCCCGCCCCCCAAAACCAAGCCAAGCAGTGCACATCATTCCCGCTATTGATCTCATCGACGGAAAATGCGTCCGCCTCACCCAGGGCGACTACGCCCAGAAAACCGTCTACAACGAGGATCCTCTCGCCGTAGCCCAGGCCTTTGCCGCCGCCGGACTGAAGAAACTCCACGTCGTTGACCTCGACGGAGCCCGCGGGGGCGGCATTGTCAACCACCGCGTTCTGGAAAAAATTGCGACGGGCACGGCGCTGGAAATCGACTGGGGCGGCGGCATCAAAAGCGACGAAGACCTCCGGATCGCCTTCGAATCCGGGGCCCACCAGGTCACCGGCGGCACCATTGCCGTGAAACAACCCGAGGTGTTCCTGAGCTGGCTGGAACGCTACGGCCCGGAAAAAATCATCCTGGGCACCGACGTGCGCGGCGATAAAATTGCCGTTTCCGGCTGGGAAGAGGCCTCCGACCGGGAGCTCTTCGAGTTCCTGGCCAACTACGTGGCACACGGCGTGCGCTACACGATTTGTACTGACGTAAGTAAAGACGGCCTGTTGCAAGGAACGGCTAGAGCCCTGTACGGCCGCATCCGGCGGGAGCAGCCGGAGGTAAAACTCATCGCCAGCGGCGGCGTGACGGATACCGACGACCTGGACGCGCTGGCGGCGCTGGATTGCTACGGCGTCATCGTCGGCAAAGCCATTTACGAAGGGCGCATCAGCCTGGAAACCTTGCTGACTTACCAGGAGTGATGGGCCACCGCTCGTCCACCAGGAAGTATGTGCATCACCCGTACAGCTTCCGGAGAAACTGCCGGGGATGCACACACTTTACCCTGTGAAAAGAACGGACGCTTGGTCGTTTTTTTAGCGACGTTTAGTAGCAGGCCGCAGCCGTCACTACTTCCCCGCCCCGCAACTGCGGCGCTTCATCCGTCAACTCAATCTGCAGCGTGCCATTGATGCGGACTTGCTGACCATTGATTCTGGCTTCCTGGATGATGGCCTCAATCTGGTCTAAGGCATCGCGCAGTTCTTCCATGCGGCGCTCCGAGAATTTGTCCTCCTCCCCACGCCGCTCGCTCAGGCGGAAAGCGCGGCGGCCGTGGAAGTTGAGTTTTGCCGTTACCAGGTGGGAAAGTACTTCCAGCGCGTCGGTATCGCTGAAAACCCCACGAACGAGATCGATTTTTTGTTCCTGGTTCATTTTGCGTTTTTTAAGCGGTTTACGGTTACTGCCCCTGCCCCAGCGAGAAGGCCGGGGTGCCATCGAAGGCGTAGAGGTTTTCGGTTTTGATGGTATCGATGCCGCTGCGCTCGGCGCGGTCCAGCAGGTCGATCAAGTCGGCTTTGGTTACGTTGGTGCCGGGCAGTGGCTCGAAGCGACAGCGCCAGTGGTCGGTGCAGAAAGTTTCTTCAAAGCCAGCGGGCCACACCTTAATCCCCCGGTTGGTGATCATGGTAAGTTGCAGCCTCTTGCCCGCAATGGCCAGCAGTTTTTCCGCGAGCTCATCGGCGTTGGTCCCGGCCCAGTCGACGAATACGTCCACTCCGCGCAGGTCTTTTTGCTGGGCCGGCTGCCGGCGGTAGGCGGGCAGTTGGATGCCCCCGCTTGCCGTTGCCTCGGCCACCTTGAGGCGCTGCGGCCGCTGGCCCAGGTGGGCAATAACCGCCTCGGCAAAGGCGTAGGTCCCCACCCGCTGGGAACTGATCTCGGGGTTGTAGATGTCGGCCGTATGGATCCCCTTTTCAATGGTGGCCAACCAGGCGTTCTGGATCGTGGCCGCCACTTCCGTCTCGCCCAGGTGGTCGAGCATTTGGATGGCCGCCTGCAGTAAGCCCGAGGGGTTGGCAATGCCCTGCCCGGCAATATCCGGCGCCGAGCCATGGATGGCCTCAAACATGGCACACTGGGTACCGATGTTGGCCGAGCCCGCCAGCCCGACGGAACCCGTGATCTGCGCCACGATGTCCGACACAATGTCTCCGTAGAGGTTCGGAACCACTACCACGTCAAAGTCCTCCGGCGTATCGGCCAGCCGCGCCGAACCAATGTCGATGATCTGGTGCTCCGCCTTGATTTCGGGGTACTCGGGCGCAATCTCCCGGAAGATTTTGTGGAACAGGCCGTCGGTCTGCTTCATGATGTTGTCCTTGGTCAGGCAGGTCACCTTTTTGCGCCCTTGCTGCCGGGCGTACTCGAAGGCGTAACGCACGATCTTCTCACAGCCCGGCCGGCTGATCAACTTCAGGCACTGTACTACCTCCGCAGTCTGCTGGTGCTCAATGCCCGCGTAAAGGTCCTCCTCGTTCTCGCGGATGATGACCACGTCGAGCTGCGGGTGGCGCGTCTTGACGAAAGGTGCCAGGCTCCGGCACGGACGCACGTTGGCGTAGAGGTTGAGGGCCTTGCGCATGGTGACGTTGAGGCTCTTGTAGCCACCGCCCTGGGGCGTCGTAATCGGGGCCTTGAGGAGCACCCGGTTGCGGCGGATCGTGTCCCAACTTTCCGGGGCAATGCCGGAGCGCTCGCCGGCCAGGTACACGCTCTCGCCAATGGCGATCTCATCGTAGGTGAGGGGCACGCCGGCCGCATCGAGAATGCGCAGGGTGGCTTCCATGATTTCGGGGCCGATTCCGTCTCCGCAGGCAATGGTAATTCGGTGCATAATCTGGTTGTTTTTGGTTTTCTAACGCAAAGGTTGGAAAAAGAGATTATAAACAATGTTTTATATTTTATATTCGCGTCATAAATATAATTTATGAACTATACCCTCCACCAGCTGCGGGTATTCTACGAAGTCGTCCAATACCGCAGCATCACCCGGGCTGCGGAGGCACTTCACCTGAGCCAACCGGCCGTGTCCATCCAGCTGCGCAATTTTCAGCAGCAGTTCGATGCCCCACTGACGGAGCTCGTCAATCGCCGGCTCTACATCACCGATCTGGGGCGGGAAGTCGCCGAGCTGGCCAGGCAGATTCTGGACAGTGCCGACCTGCTGGAGCACCGCGCAAGCACCAAAGGCGAGGAGCTTACCGGCCGGCTGACCATCTCCGTCGTATCGACCGGCAAGTACGTCATGCCTTACTTCCTGCGGCCCTTCCTGGCCCAGCACCCCCGCGTCCGCTTGTCCCTGGACGTCACCAACCGCCAACGGGTGGTGGAAAGCCTGCGGGCCAACGAGGTCGATTTTTCCCTTGTCAGCATCCTGCCCGAGCGCCTCTCCCTGCATAGCCTGACCCTGCTGCCCAACATCCTCTTCCTGGTTGGCCACCCCGAAGTGGACTGCGGGCCCAACGCTGACCTAAGCACGGTCCTCGAGCAGCGCCCCTTGATCTTCCGCGAAGTAGGCTCCGGCACGCGCCAAGTCACCGAACAGTACCTCTACCAACGCGGGCTGCCGCTCAGTCCACAACTCGAACTGGTCAGCAATGAAGCCGTAAAACAGGCGGTCATGGCTGGTCTCGGGGTGTCCATTATGCCCCTCATCGGCATCCGCAACGAGCTGGAACTCGGCCAGCTTTCCATCCTTCCGGTCCCTGGCCTTCCCGTGCGCACGGAGTGGCAAATCACCTGGTTACAAGACAAAACCCTGACCCCCACCGCCGCCGCTTTTCTGGAATACCTCCGTCTGCGGGGGGAAGAAATCGTGGCCCAATCCTTCGCCTACCTGGCCGCATACCCACCGGAATGATGCTGGTAGGGGCGCGGCCGCAGGTGCCGGGGTTCAGAACAACAGAGCGAGGGAGGTTGAGCAGGCCGTGTCCACGCCTCCCTACTGTGCCCTTCGACCGATTTCCCCCGCCCAGCGTTTGCCCGGTATGCCTACGCCACGACTCCATCCCATCATCATCCTCGGCGCCGGGCTCAGCGGCCTGACCCTCGCCTACCGGCTGAGCCAGCGGGGCCAGGAAAGCCTCATCCTGGAGGCCCGCAACCGACTGGGCGGGCGCATCCTCACCTCCCGCAGCGCACCCACGGCGGCGCTGGAGTTGGGGGCTACCTGGCTGGGCCAAAAACACGGGGCGCTGGTGGCGCTATTGGAAGAACTTGGTCTGGCGACCTTTGAGCAAGTCACCGGCGGGCGGGCCATTTACGAGGCGATTTCTACCAGTCCCCCGCAGGTCGTCCAACTCCCCCCCAACGAAGAACCCACCCTGCGGATCGCCGGCGGCACCGACACCCTCATCCAAAAACTGGCCGCTGCCCTGCCGCCCGACTGCCTGCAACTGGAAACCCGCGTCGAGCACCTGGAGCTTTTGCCCGACGGCCTGGCGGTCCACACCAACCGGGGGGAATACCGCGCCGCGCGGGTCATCTCCACCTTACCGCCCCACCTGTTGGTTGCTACCGTCCACATCAGCCCCGCTTTGCCCACGGCGCTACGGGAGATCGCCGAGACTACCCACACCTGGATGGGAGAATCCATCAAAGTGGGCCTGCGCTACGCCAAACCTTTCTGGCACAGTACGGGCGGTCCGGGCGGCACCATCTTCAGCAACGTCGGCCCCGTCTCGGAGATGTACGACCACAGCAACGTGGAAGACGACCACTACGCCCTCAAAGGATTCCTCAACGGCGTGTACTACAGCCTGCGCCCGGAAGAACGCCGTGCAATGGTTTTGGACCAACTCCGCAAGTATTACGGCGGGGTAGTGGATGAATACCTGGCATACGAAGAAGGCGTCTGGCGGCAAGAGCCCTTCACTTTCGCGCCCTACGCCAGCCACGTCTTGCCCCACCAACACAACGGCCACCCCGTTTTCCGGCAGCCTTACCTGGAAGGACGCCTTCTCCTGGCCGGCTCCGAAACCGCTGCCGAATATCCCGGCTACATGGATGGTGCCGTTCGCAGTGCCGAGTGGGCCGCCCGGCAATGCCAAGCCCTTGCCCAAAAGGAGAAGCTCAATGAGCAGTAGGACTTTGGTTCGTTTTCTTCCTTTGCTCTTTTACCTGTTTCAGCTCCTGCGGCCGCGCAAAACGAATTACTACCAGCCCATTGCACTACCTTGCGACTTTCAGCGGCCTTTTCAGTATTGACACCCACTAACGGCAGCTGGAAATACCTTTTGGGGGCGAATCGCAGTATGAAAAACTGCACAGCATTTCCCGCACTTCAGATTAAGGAGATAAATAATCAATTGTTTAAATTTAAACATTTCACGTTTTTCTCAACTGCTCATAAATAGCTGTAAATCAATAATTTATCACTTTGGCACGCTATTTGAAATGATCTTGGCAACTAAAAGCTAAGAAACATGACTACCCAAGAATTCACGACCAAGACCCAGGAACTTAACAGCCTCCTCTACGCTTTTGCGCTCCGCCTTACGAAGGGCCAGCAGGATGCCGAAGACCTGCTCCAGGAAACCACCATCAAGGCCTTCAAATACCGCGAGCGCTTCGCCGCAGGAACCAACTTCAAAAGCTGGATCACTACCATCATGAGAAACACTTTCATTAACCAGTACCGCAAGGCCAAGACCCGCAGCCACCTTAACCATAAGGTAGAAGATGCCACCGCCTTTGTAGCTGACTCCAGCACGGTTGCCAACTCCGGTGAGCAGAACCTGCGGATGCAGGAGTTGCAGCGGATGCTCAACAGCATCGGAGAAATCTACTCTACGCCCTTCCTGATGTTCTACAAAGGATACGAGTACCAGGAGATCGCCGAGCACCTCAATATTCCCATCGGCACCGTTAAGAGCCGCATTTTCAGCGCCCGCCTGAAGATGAAAGAAATGATCGGCGAGCGCCGCGCCGCGTAAATAAACCCCACTTTGGGGCCCTAACCAAAATTGACCCAGCCCTTGACGTCCAGTTCCGGTTCAGCCGGCGCTGGACGTCTCATTTAGTAACTCTCCACCCGTAATTTCGGGACCGCCACCACGGCCCTTTCCTCAGCGCCGCCGTTGGTAAAGCCCAAAGGCCAGCAAAAAGGCCACTCCGGAAGCGGCAAGCAGTACCGTAAAGCTCAGCGCAAGCGTGCCGAGGGTAGACAGGAAACCCAGCAACGGCGGACTGGCCAGGAAACCAACGTAGCCCAGTCCCGCCACCAGGGCGATGCCTTCGGAAGAAGAGACCCCCTTCGTCTTGCCCGCCAGCCGGAACAACTCGGGGATAATGACCGAGAAACCCAGCCCCACCAACGCAAAACCGAGCAACGACAGCCAGTAATTGGCCAGGAGCACCAAGACATATCCCGCTGCCGCCAGCAACGTGCCTCCCATCACGATGCGCATGGCACCGTAACGACCGGAGATGCCATCCCCCAAAAAGCGCCCCAGCATCATGGTTGCCGAAAAAGCCACGAAACCGAAGCCCGCCAGTTGGTCGGAGCCCACCTTGACCACGTCCAGCAAATACAGTTTACTCCAGTGCTCAATGGCTCCCTCGCTGCCCATAATGAGGAAAGCCAGCAGGGCCAGACCCCACAGAGGCCGCAACAGGGACATCCGGAATCCCCCTTCCCCACGGTCGGTTTCCGGGCTGCGCGAAGAGATATAATTGCCCGCTACCAGGGCGGTGGTGAGCACAATAAAGCCCGCCACCAACAGCGCGTGCTGCCAGGGGGCCGCAAAAAGCGGAATGAGCAAACTGCCAATTCCCGCACCAATCACCCCTCCCATACTGAAGAACCCGTGGGCCGCCGACATGAAGTGCGCATCATCCGCCTTTTCCAATTCCGAGACCAGCGAATTCATCGCCACGTCCAGCAGACCCGCCAACGCCCCCGCCACGAACAGACAGCCGCAAAGGGCCAGCAGCGATGGGGCCAGCAACGGCGGAATCATCGAAAACGCGAAGGCCACCACACTCGCCGCCGTGGTGCGCCCCAGGCCGATCCGCCCAATCAACCAGGAACTGAGGGGGACGATCGAGAGCGTCCCCATGGAAAATGCCAGCAGGGCCAGGCCCAGGGCCGCATCATCCAGCGCCAACCGGTCTTTGACTGTGGGGATGTAAATGGCCCAGGTGCCTACGACAATGTTGAGCGAGGCAAAAGCCCAGGCGGGAGCAAAATACCGGCGGGTACGAAGGATGAGCAGCAGCGATTTCATGGAACAGTCTGGGTAAGTCAGCCCCAAGGTAAGCGGCCGGGTAAATCGGTGAATACGGGCAAGTGACTAAATCGTTTTTAAACGACTATAATCGATTATATTCGATTAAAGAACAACTGTTTGGTGCGCCGGGGCGGTACTTGCGGCTGAAACCCCGCTTGCCGGGGGCCAAAAGCATCAGACATGACCAGCAATCCCGAACTAGATCTCGCCTTCAAGTACGTCAGCCAAACCCGGCGACACATTTTCCTGACCGGTAAGGCCGGCACCGGCAAAACCACTTTCTTGCACCGCGTGCGTAAGGAGATCCCCAAAAGAATGGCCGTAGTTGCCCCCACGGGGGTGGCGGCCATCAACGCCCGGGGGGTGACCATCCATAGCCTCTTCCAGCTGCCCTTCGGGGTCATTCCCCCCAACGGCGTGAAGGAGCGCAGCCGCCGCTTTAATAAGGAAAAACTCCGCCTCATCCAGAGCCTCGACCTGTTGGTGATCGACGAGATCAGCATGGTGCGGGCGGATGTCCTGGACGCAATTGACGAAGTCCTGCGGCGGCTGCGGCAGTCATCCGATCCCTTCGGCGGGCTGCAGTTGCTGATGATCGGCGACCTGCACCAGCTGCCTCCGGTCGTACGCGACGAAGAAGTCCGGGAATTGAACAAGTACTACCGAACGACCTACTTTTTCGGCAGCCGCGCCCTGGAGAAGGCACGGCCGGTCAATATCCAGCTGACCAAAATTTTCCGGCAGTCGGATGCCAACTTTATCAACCTGCTCAACCGGGTGCGGGACCGGCAGCTGGATACGCCCCTGCTCCAACGGCTCAACGAACGCTTCCGGGCCAACTTTGCTCCGCCCGACGAGGAGGGATACATCACCCTTTCTTCGCACAACTGGACGGCCCGCGAGATCAATGCCCAGAAGCTCGGCACCCTCCCCACCGAACTGCACATTTTCTCGGCTACCGTAAGTGGTGTCTTCCCCGAATCAATGTATCCCAACTCCTCCACGCTGGAGTTCCGCGTTGGGGCCCAGGTAATGTTCAATAAAAATGACACAATTGACCAGGCCTATTTCAACGGCAAGATCGGCCGCATCGAAAGCATCGAAGAAGGGATCATTGCCGTCCGTTGCCCGGGCGAAGACGAGCTGCTGCACGTTGGGGCCGTCACCTGGCAAAACATCAAATACGAGCTCAACCCCAGCACGAAAAAGGTAGAAGAAAACGTGATCGGCACCTACACCCAGCACCCGCTGAAACTGGCCTGGGCCATCACGATTCACAAGAGCCAGGGGCTTACTTTTGACAAAGTCATCATCGACGCCGCCGATGCTTTTGCCCACGGGCAGGTCTACGTGGCCTTGAGCCGCTGCCGGACTTTCGAGGGCATCGTACTGCGCACCCGCATCGAAGACCAGAGCGTGAAGACCGACGCCGTAGTGAGTGCCTACAGCCACGCGGCCAGCGAAAGACAACCTACCGAAGCCAACTGGCGGGCCGACCGGCGGGCCTTCGCCATCGACTGCCTCCGGGAATTGTTCGGTGGCGAAGAGCTGCGCCGCACCGCTGGCCAACTCAACCGTGTCTTACTGGAAAACGAGAAGACCATCCAGGGCACTGCTCCCGCCGACTTCCGCCGTCTCCACCGCGAAATCATCGAAAAGGCCGTAAACGTAGGGCAGCGCTTTCAACCGGCGCTGGGAGGCTACGACCCCGACTGCCCTACCGACCCGGCACAGACGGCACTCTGGGAGCGCATCCGGGCGGGCGGCGATTACTTCCTCGGCTACTTCCGCAACACCCTCTCCCCCGGCTTGCAGGAGTTGAGTTTCCTGACCGACAACCAGGCCGTTCACCAGGCCGTCACCACGGCCCTGCAAGACCTCCGGCGGACAGTCTACGTGAAGCAACAGCTCTTCGAGGCCCTGGCCAGTCCGTTTGATCCGGCGGCCTATACCCTGCGAAAAGCCGATGCGGCCTGGGATTTTACCGATCTTTTCGCGGCGGAGATCACTACCCGGCGGCGCGTCAGAATCCCCGCCAACGTTACCAACCCCGGGCTCTACACGGCTTTGGCCAACTGGCGCATTGCCGAGGCGGAGCGCCGGGAAATCCTCCCCTTCACCGTACTGCACAATACGGTTTTGATCGAAATCGCTCGCGTGGTCCCCACCACCCCCGATGCCCTGCTGAGCATCCACAAGTTCGGTCCCAAAGCGATGGCCAAATACGGCAACAGCATCCTGCAGATCATCGCCCGCCACACCCGCAACAACGGGAGCCCGGCCCAGCCTGCGCCCCCGCCCCAACGCCCGAACGTAGCGGCGAGCACCTTCCACCTTACGCTCGATCTGTTTCGCCAGGGCAAAGACCTATCCGAAATCGCGGCCTTGCGCGGGCTCAAGGAAAGCACCCTCCAGGGACACCTCTGCTACTGGGTGGAACAGGGGGCCATCCCGGTGTTGCAACTGGTCCCGGAAGAGTGCCTCGCCGCTTTGTTGCCCCACCTGGAGATGCACCCCGATGCCCCCGCGGGCTTCACCAAATACCACTTTGAAGACCGCTACGATTACCACCAGATCCGCGCGGTGATGGCGCACCGCAACTGGCTGGCCAGCGGGCAACTTCAGGACGCCGGTTGATGGGCGCGGCCGCAGGTGCCGTGGCCGCCTAAAGGAGCGGAGGGGGGAAGACCGGGAGGACATTCCTCTTCCGCGACCTTACTTTGCTCTTCGAAAGACGGGCCCCGCACCCGCGGCCGCGCCCTGCGGAGATTTACTTATTGAAAAAGCGGAAGATCGGCACGTCTACGCTGAAGGTGACCATGCCCCGGACGGAGCGGGCTTCGCGGACGACGGGAGAGCCCTCGGCAGTGAATTTGCGGACGCTGGGTCCGTCCTGCGCACCGATGCCGAGGCTGAACGGCGATTTCGGAAAGTTGTACAGGACGTGCAGACCGGGAGCGATGACGTTGGCGGGGCGGAATTCGGGCAGGCGATCCACCCGGGCACTGCCGGGCGCTTCATCCCGCGACTCCAGGCGGAAAGCCGTTAGCGCCCCCAGATCCAGCAAGGAACCGAAGAAAGTCAGCGATTTGCTGCCCCCGATATTGCGGCTGTAACTGAAGCCCACCGGCACGAAGAGCGAAGCCCCGAAGACGGCTTCTTCCAGGCTGGCATCCTCTACATCCACGGGTAAGACCAGCCTTTCCCGGCTCAGGGCCACCCCGAAGTAAGCGCCCAGTTCTACGCTGGACGGGCGGTTGCGTTTGATCTGGGAGCTGCCGGCGGGCAAGGCCACCGTGTTAAGGGCATTCTCAAACTCGGCGGGACTTTCGGCATTGGCCACGTCGGCCATAAAAGTGCCGTAGCGGAAGAGGTTTTCGCGGAATTGATCGACGCGGCTGGGGTTCAGTTTAGCGATGCGCTTTTCCACCATGTTCAGTTCTTCCCGAATCCGTTGGATTTTCAGGTCGCGGATGCTGTTGGCGATCTCTTCGCGGCTCAGGGGATCCGTTTCGCTGAGGAGCTGGCTGCTGTACAATTGGAGCCTTTTCTCGTCCCGCTCGTCGCCCAGCATCGGTAAATCCTCCGAAGACGGGGTAGCAAGGGCCACGGCGCGCAGGGCTTCATTCTTTTCGATGACGTGGTTATCGATCAGTTTGCGCAGGTCGTCGCGCTGGCTTTCCAGCCGCTGTTGTTTTTTGCTGGCGGCGGGCAGAATATCGAAAAGCCGCAACAGGTTGAGCAGATTATCGACCGCATAGCGGTATTCGCCGATCTGGCTGAGGCGGAAGATTTCGTTCAGCTCGTGGCTTACCTCGGGTACTTTTTCGAAGGCCGGGAATTGGTCCGTTAAGGTAAACGCTCCCCCTTCGCTGCTGGGATCCTGAAGCAATTCTGCGGTGAGGATGGATTCGAGGGTGTTGGTAATGAAGGCAACCGCCTGGATGCGCCGCACGGTTCCTTCCGGAAAGCCGGCGAGTTGCTCATCCGCTGGCAAGGCGCGGAAGTCGGAGAGATAGAGCCCGAAGTCCAGCAAAAAGTCGGCAATGCCCGGAGCGTTTAGTGGCCCCAGGTTGGGTACCCGGGTTATGCGCTCCTGGCTGAGGCCGGCCAGCAGGTGGCGGGCGCTGGTGTTGGTCTGGAAGATGGCCATGTCTTTCTTGTCGATGAACAAGTCACTATCGGCATCCGAAAGGAGAAAGAACACTTGCTGGGCCATCCCGAACACCGTCTCGAAAGTGGTGAGGTTTTGGTAGGTCCGCACCAGGCTATCGGCCCGGCTGCTGCTGTAGCGTTGTACGGCACCGTGGAGCTGGTCGTAAGCCTCCCCGGTAGCGTCGATGGCGGCTTGTAACGGGGGCAGGTTGGCGGCCTCGCTGGGGCCCGTTTTCATTTTTCCCAGGAAGGGGGAGCCGCTGTCGCCGCGGGCCATCACCCAGTCGGCCAGCCGCTGCCGGGTGGCGTTGATCTGCTTATCGGCGTTGGGTTGACCGGGGATGATCTCTTCGGCAATCTTGCGTAAGAGGCGCAGGGCGGGCTGTTCCGGTGCGGGGGTATAGGCCAGTTCCGCATCGATGCTTTCCAACAGGATTTTTAGTTTATCGGCCGAAGAAAGCTCGGCCAGCTTGGTGGCTTCTTCGTAGTTGCTGACCTCCTGCCGCAGATCGATGAAAGCCGCACGGGCGTTTACCAGGCGATCAATCTGTGCCGCGTAAATTTCCAGATCCCGGCGCTGGGCCAGCAGCTCCCGGACGGCCGTAAGGCCCGCCGCCCGCCGCTCAATGGCGTCAAAGGGCAATGCTTCTGGACCGAAAAGTTCATCAAAACGGGTAAGGCTGGGGTAAGCCTCGTAGTACTCGTAGGCTTCCTGACCACGCAACCAGGCCCGGACGATGCCCGTGGCAGGTGGGTCGGGCTTAAGCTCCCAGTAGTTGTTCTTCAGGGGCAGTTTCTCGGCGTCGAGGGGCAAAAACAGCTCAGCGGCGCGTTGGTAAAAGCCCTGCCGCACATCTTCGGGCAAATCCCCCGTCTCTACCGCATCGAGAATGGGGTTGAAGAACTGGCTGCTGAGCAAGTTCTCCGCCGCCGCAAACTGGGTATTAAGGTTGTCGGTGGTGCGGATGTAATCGTCAAAGGCCAGCAGGATTTCCTGGTAGGCCGGGTTGGTGGTGTCCACCTTAGCCATCCGCAAATCGATCTGGCAACGGGTATCGATGCGGGCGCGCTCCAGTTCTCCGTAGGTAAAGGCGAGGATATCGGCCAGCGGAACTTCCCGCATTTCCAGATCGAGAATGCGGTAAATCAAGAAGACATTGTACACTTCGGGGTTGCGGAAGCCGGCTACGTCTTGCGCCTCCAGAAAATTCCCTAGGTTAAAAGCAATAGCGTTGAGGTCTTCGACGAAGGCCTTGCGAATGCTGGGCAAAATGGCTTTGTAGTTCAGCAGATCCAGGCTGGGGAGGAAGTTGGAGGTCTCGGGGAAGAGGTGTTCCAGCTTGTTCCGGTTAATGTCCTCGCGCAATTTGGTAAGGAAAGTATACGTGAGTTCTTCCTGGGCCCGGCGGCTGATCCAATCGGAAAGACCGGCCAGCGCGTTGCCCACCAGATTGGCAGAAGAAAGCCCGGTGGGTGCGTTGTTGGCTCCTTCGGCTGCCGCTTTGAGGTTGAATTCGGTGCTCGGCGGACTGGTAAAGGTTTGGCGAATCTTACCGAGATCGACCTTGTGGCCGCGCGAAAAAAGCTCCGCGCCGGGCAGTTCCTGCAGGAACGAAGCCCGCCCTTCGGTAGCGATGGTGGGAGGGAAGGCCAGGCCGCTCGGCGGCGTGTAGTCTTCCAGCAGCTTATCCAATCTTTCGTTGAGGAGAAACGCGCGCACGTCGGCGTTATTCCGGTAGTGGTTCAACAGTTCCGGGCCCGAAAGCAGCCGGTCCACTTGCTCCGCGTCCGGCATTCCACCGTAGTACGCTAAAGTAAGGACAATGGTGTCCAGCGCGGGGTTATCCACCGGCTCCCCGATTTCCCGCGCCACCGGTGCCAGCCGGATAACGCGCTGGAGATCGAGGCCAATGTTTTGGCTGTAAGCCACGCACGAGAGGAGGAAGACGCCTCCCAGCAGTAAAAAACGAAGTGATGGTGTCATGTGCTTTCTCATACCATAATACTAAAGGCGAATAAATGGGGCGCATTGCCGGAAGCAGTCACGGAGGAGCCAAGCGACGGGCAAAATGCGGAAGGTTCCAGGATTCAGGCCTCGGGAAATGTGTTGGCTTTCATAAAATCCGCCGCATCCTGGATTTTCTCCGGGAAGTTGCGCCCCTTGGCTTGCTCGATACCGGGCAGCAGGATTTGCTCCGCCCGTGCGCATTCGGCGTTGCTGCTCGTTACCTGGTTCAGGCGCAGGCGCTCTCCGTAAACGGATTGGGCCAGGGTGAATTCGTTGCGGGCTGCCACGTAGGCCACTTGGTCGTAATTATCACCGGCCAGGAGCAAACGGGTCCGGGTCTTATCAATGGCCGAGCGGAGATTGTCCAGGTTATCGATCATGCGCTGGTTGATCGGCAGGGTGGTGCCCGCCGGGTTTCCCTTAGGCGGAGCAGCGGGTGGTGGAACGGCCGTGCTTACCCATTCTTCCAGGCGGAACTGGATTTCTTCGGGATCGTGCCCGGCTTCGGCCAGCGAAGCCTTCAGCTCCGCCACCGGGTTATCTGCAAACGACGCCTCGTCGGGGAAGGGCGTCATGAGGCTGAAGGCTTGAAGACGGTCAATGAGCCGACGAATGTCCTCCTTGGCTTTTTCAGAGACCAGTTGTTGTTCCCTGACGAGTTGCAGACGCCGGAGGAAGAGTTCCCGGCAAAGCCCACTGACGTCGGTCAGCAGGCGGTCTTTAAATGTAGACATGGGTGAAGTGTGTAGGGATGCTTTCCTATTGAGTGCCAGCCCCCGCCCAAACCCTAAACACGGCCAGGCCAGGCGGAGACATACCGCAAATTAACGAATATAAATGCCTAACAAGTGTATCTCCGTTCCAACAAGGTCCTTTTTATCTTCCACCGTTAACCGTCAGGATCAGCATTTGCCCACCCCAAACCCACCGTTTCATCACCAAAGCAGCCCGCAACTACTCCCAGCCAATGCTGATTTTCAGGTTGGGGGTGAAGCCCAGTCCCAAGCGGTCAATGTTCTCCGTAAATAAGCGATCCCTAAAAACAGTCGCCTCCCCGTTGCGCCGTACGACCGTTTCCCGATCCAGGATATTGACCTGGTCGTACACATTGAGCAGCGATAAAGACCAACGCCCCACTCCACGCTCGCCCAGTTTCCAGGCGTAGGCCAGGGAGAAATCCAGCCCGTGGTAGGCTGGCAACTGGGCTTGGTTTAGCTCCCGGCGGACCACAATCGGGCCCGATCCAATGCCGTCTTCGGGCTCCCGTTGTTCCACGGTGTAGCGGGTATAGCGCGCGCCCGAGGCGTACTGCCAAGCCAGGGTGGCCGACCAACGTGGGCCCTGGTAGGACCCCACCAACCGCAGCTGATGGCGGCGGTCGTTATCCGCCGGGAAGTACCCACCTTCAATACGGGGGAAATTCCACTCCGTTTTGCTCAGGGAATACACCGCCCAGGTCCGCAGTGTCTTGCTCCACCGCTTTTTCAGCAGTACATCCAGGCCCATACTGCGCGAATCGCCCGTGGAATAAGTGCTCTGCAAGAGGTTAAAATTGAGGGAAGAAATGCCCGCAATCCGCTTTTGGTAGAGTTCCAGATCGATCAGCCAGTCGCGGGGACTGCCGGTAAAGCCCAGCGTAAATTCCCGGCTTTTCGCCACGGCAAAGCGCTCGCCGTCGGCCAGGGTCCACAGCGCGGCGTTGCTGCTGATCTCGTCCTGGTTGAGGTCCAGCAGTTCCCGGGCAAATTGGTGGTTTTGCCCGTAGCCCGCCTTCAGCAGCCAGTTTTTGCCCAAGGCGTAGGCCCCCGAAATCCGGGGCTCGGGGTAGAGCGTTGCCGTGGGCAGGTAGTACTGCAGGCGCAGGCCCAGCTCCGCCCTCCATGGCCCCCGGGGCACCCAGTGGTAACTCCCGAACGCTGCCAATGCCGTCGTCGCACCGTCCCGGATGTTGAGCGCCCGGATCCGCCCCGTTGTTTCGTTGGTGCTGCTCAAAGACATCTGGTAGGTGTAGTGCTGCCACTGCCCGCCCGCCTTGAGTGTCCCTGCGGGCCCCACCGGAAAGCTGTACTTCGCCCGCAGGGAGGATTCCGCAATTCCACTCGTACTCTGGTTGCTTTGGTTGATCCTGGCCTCGGTGAAGGCATTGAGCCCCGCGTTGTAAAAGTCGGTATGCGATAAATGAACGTCCAGCGTCCTGCCCCCGGCCAGCTCCCAGGCGTACAACAGGCCGATGCCCGCATTGCGGCTGGACAGAAAGTTCTGGTAAAAGCCAGCCTGCTCCGGTGTCCCGAGCTGGTAACGAAAGTCATCGTCCTGCACAAAAGCACTCAGCCGGACGCGCCGCCCCCGGCCGAGATTATACTGCCACCGCCCGTTGAACTCCTGAAAGTCGAAATGCTCCTCCGCCGCCAGGCGCGTGGAAGCCTCATTAAGGATATCCCCAAACTCTTCGCCCTGAAACACCTGTGTCCGGTAGCTCTGGTAGGTCGGCCCCGCCAGCAAGCCCGGCAAAGTAGTGCGTACGCCCAGGAACAAGTCCGAACGATCCCGCACCAGGGGAATCCGTAGATGGGCATCGCCGTTGAGCAGGCTGGCTCCCGCCCCAACGTTGAGCGTGTTCTCGATGCCATCATCCGTGCCAATGCGGACGACGCCGGAGACCCTCCCACCGTATTCGGCCTCCGCACGGCCCCGCCAGACGCTGACGTCTTTGACCAGTTCCGGGCTAAAATTAGATACCATCCCAAAGTAGTGACCCATGGAATAGATCGGTATATCGTCCCACAGCACCAGATTCTGGTCGCGGGTCCCTCCCCGGATGGAGAGATCGCCCGCCGTCTCGTTGTTTACGCTGATGCCGGGCAGGAGGGAAAGGGAGCGGTACACTTCCTGCTCGGCGTAGCCCGCGATGGGGGGCGCTTTGTCCTGCCGGATATCGATGCGCCGCCCATCGGCCGTCGCCGTAATGCCCTCAACGAGGTATTCCGAGATGAGCACCGAGGCCAGCTCAATGGTTGCCGCAGTAAGGGTAATGGTCCGGCAGTCGGTACCCACCAGGTCAGCCACGGCAAAGGTGCGGCTGCCGTAGCCCACGTAACTGAGGCGCAGCGAGTCGGTAGCTGACGCCCGGATCACGCCTTGGTAGCTGCCCTGCGCATCGGTCGTCAGTCCCCGCTGCTGGCCCACTATTTCCACCGTCACGAAAGGCAAAAACTCCCCCCGCTCGTCGTTCGTCAACAGGCAAAGTGACCACTCGGGTAGGTCAGTAGCCCCTCGTGGACGCAGGCTCACGTAGCCATCGCCCAGCCAGGTGGCCTCCAGCTGGTGCGCGGTAAAGAGCTGGCGGGCCACCTCTTCCCAGGTCGCCTCCCGGAAACGGCCGCTTACGGTCTGCCCCGCCACGGTGGTGGCCAGGTAAGAAAATTTGAGCCCGTGGTCTTGCTCCAGCTGCCGCAGGGCAACTTCCAGTGGTACCGCATTAAAATCGGCGCTGATGCGTAGCTGCTCGGGGGCTTGCGCCGGCAGTGCTGCGCCAACCAGGAAAAACAGGACCAGACCGGGGAGGAACCGTGGCATACGCTACTCGTTCAGGCGGAGGACGACCCGCTGCCCGCTACGCGTGTACGTCACGCCGCTCAGGGGGCTCAGGGCAATTTCCAGGGCACGGTCGGCATCGTCGTTGGGGAAGGAAGTGCTCAGCAACTGCTGGTCATCCAGCCCCGGAGGAAGGTCGATCTTGAGGGCGAATTGCCGCTCCAGCTCGCGCAGTACCTCCGCCAGTGGCCGGTTTTTAAAGGCAGATTGGCCGTCCAGCCAGTCCAGTGCCTCAGCGGCATCCGTGGCGGTAGTTGCTACGGTGCCATCCGCCGCCAGGGCCACGGAGTTGCCTGGCGTCAGCAGGAAGTCTTCGCTGTTGCCTGCGAAGCTTACCCGCACACGGCCCGTGGCGCAACTCACGCGCATCTCGCCGTCGCGGCTGTACACATTAAAGGAGGTTCCCAGTACGGTGACTTCCCCCTGTGCAGTAGTGACCACAAATGGGACGGTGGCTTTTTCTACTTCAAAAAAGGCCTCGCCCGCCAGTTCCGCCGCACGGCTTTCGGCGGTGGCGTCGAATGCCAGGGTACTGCCCGCGTTGATCCTGACGGTCGAACCGTCCGGCAGAGCGGCCAGCTCCGTTTCTCCCGCCCCGGCGCGGTAGCGTACGGCGCCGTCGGGCCAGAAGAGCCAGGCCGTCAGCAACAGGGCTAGCGCAGCGGCTACGGCGTACCAGGGGCGGAGCCGGCGCAGCCGGGTGGGTGCCACCGCTTTTTCTTCCTGGGCGCCGGAGCGCAGGTGCTGGGAGGGGCTTTGAGGAGCAAGGCGCGTCGCCCTCAACCGCGCCAGTTCCGCCTGGGCATCGTAGGGCGGAGGACGCAGCCCCTCCGCCGCCCGGGCAATGCGTTCGTAGGCGGCAAAGTCATCCCGCTCCCGCAGGGCAGACGCTTCCTCCGGACTGAGGGCATTGCTCAGCCAGCGGGCCAGGATGGTATCGTCTTGGAAAGGCTGCGCCATGGTGATGGAGGATGTGTCATTAAAGTAATCGCTTGGCCGCGTTTTACCCTACCCCGGTTCCGTAGTTTTTTTTGGGGGCGGACTTTTTTTGTCCGGACGGCCATTGCCAGCGTCCCTTTCCCTGCACCTGCGGCCGCGCCCTGGCCCCCACCATCCGGGGGTCTATACGCCCGGGTGCAGCTCCCGGAGTTCCACCAGGGCGCGGTGCATGCGCTTTTCCACGGCCTTTTGTGAAATGCCCAGCAGGTCCGCAATTTCCCGGTACTTGAGCCCGTCGATGCGATTGAGCAAAAACACTTCGCGTGACCCCTCGGGCAGGGCCGCGATGGCCGCGTCGAGCCGCTCGGCAAATTCTTTTTCTTCCAGCAAGGCCTCCGGAGACTCGCCCTGGGCCTCGTCCGTGCGGACCATCTCCAGAGCGTAACGACCCGCCACCCGGGCCTTGGCCACCTGCTGCAAAAACAAGTTTTCTCCTACCTTAAACAGCCAGGCCCGCGCCTTATCGGGCAATACCTTACTGCAATTTTCCCACAGGCGCACGAAGGCCTCCTGCACCAGATCGGCCGCACTTTCGGCGTCGCCCGTCCGGTAAAACAGAAAATTGCGCAGCAACGGGGCTACCCGCAGAAAGGTGGCGTCAAACACGCTGGGTGCGCACACTCCGGACTGGTCTTCGGCCTGCATCATGGAAGAAAATTCGACGCTTTGAAAATATTTTCGTGGCCAAGGTAGGGTAAATTGCGCGTTTCGGATTTGGGTTTATGAAGGGTGCGCAACGCACTCCTCCTCATCACCCGGGTGGCCCCCCAAAGGCCATTCACAAATCATTACCCAATGTTCAATTTCCCAAAAAACATTCTCCCCTTCCTCTTCCTCCTGGCCTTCGCCCTCGTCTTTACCGCCTGCGATGAAGACGCCTTCGTGGAAGAAACCCTCATCAACGTAGAAATCGAAGAGGAAATGCCCGATTTGCTCGAGGCTGCTTTGCCGCCACCCAATATCACGGAAGAACAGGAAAGCTACCACTGTTTCCAGTTCGTTTTCCCCGTGGAGATCATCCTCTCCAATGGCACGACGGTGACGGCCGAGAATCGCCCCGAACTGCGCGCGCTCCTCGCCCGCATCCGCAACAGCAGCCTGCGCGGCAACTTCGTCTATCCTTTTGACGTCACGCTGGCCAACGAACGGGTAGTCACCATCGATAACTTCCGCGAATTCCGCCGCCTTGTCCTGGCCTGTGGTGACCGCGAAGAGCGTTGCTTCGACTACAACTTCCCCATCGAACTCAACATCGCCCGCCGCACCGTGACGGTAAATAACTACGTAGAATGGCACCGCGCGGTAATTGCCGCTGGCCGTGGCGTTGCCGTAACGATCAATTACCCCATCACCGTTACCCTCGCCGACGGTTCAACCCTGACCCTGGAAAACGCAGCCCAACTGGCCCGCCTGCGCTACAACTGTGGCCACGAAGACGACCGTGCCGACCACGACCTCAATCCCTGCTTCACTTACGTTTACCCCGTCAATATCCTGGTGGATTCCGTCTCCGTCTCCGTAGACACCCGCCGGGAGTGGAACCGCGTAGTCCACGAAGCCCGTCGCGGCGCAACCATTACCCTGGATTACCCCGTTACCGTCACCATCACCGAAACCGGTGAGGCGATCACCCTCGCCGGGCGGGAAGACTGGGCCGACGTCCGCGAAGCCTGCAACTAACAAGCATTCTCCCAACCCCCTGAACTACGGTGCCCGGTACACGATGTGTACCGGGCACTTTTTTTAGCGGGACGCTGCGGTGAAGAATCAACGGCTTTCGCGCAGTTTAAGGATTTTAACCTCTACCCGCTGGTTGCGGCGGTTGCAGTCGGGGGCGTTGTCCATACACACGGGCCGGCTGTTGCCGTAGCCTTTGGGCAGCATCCGTTCGAAGCCAATGTTGTAGGTCTTGAGGTAGCTTACTACGGAGCGGGCACGGTTTTCGCTCAGGCTATTGGCAAAAGAGGGGCTGGCCAGGCGGCTGGCGTGGCCACCAATTTCTACCACCACGTTTTTGTTCTGTTGCATGAACCCAACGATTTCCTGCAGCGCTTCCTCGCTTTCCGCTTCCAGTTCGGCGCTGTTGGCCTTAAAGGTGATTTCCTCGATGGCAAAGACCTGTCCTTCGCGGAGCGCCGCTTCGGTGAGGCCCAGTTTCACCTTGGGGGCGGGGGGGGAAGAATTGCTTCCGTTGGGTGGGTTTTGGGATCCACGGGGCGTTACGGGCGTCGTCCGGATGCGGTTTTCCGGGTTGGTGAGCACCACTACCGGGGCCTCCGCCGGGCCATCGGGGAGGTTCAGGTCTTTTTCACAATCAATCGGGCGGATGGGCTGGATATTGTCCAGCAAGAGGTTCCCGTTGTAGGGCACCAGCATGGGGGTATTGTAAAAGGCCTCCAGCGTGATGTGGGTGTAATCTTCGTCCGGGGAAAGCTTGATGCGGTATTCCTGCCAGTCGTAGTTGCTCACCACGGCCGAGCGGCCCAGTTCCTGCGCCCGGTCACAGATGGAGTAACCACCGTAAATTTTGAGCCGGATGGGCGTGTTGTAGTTGCTGGGTGCACCCGTAAGGCGGCTGCGGCTCAGGTACACCTCCGAGCGGGCCAGGTGAATGCGGAACTCGTAGCACTGCCCGCCCACCATTGGCGCGCCCAGTTGCTGGCCCACACTTTCGTAGGTTTCATTTTCGCGGGTGACCATACCGAGGTAGGTCTTTTGGTCGAAGGGCCGCTTGCTTACGCTGAATTCGAATTTCGGATCGGGGTGAATATCGGGCGGGGTTTCCACGGGAAATCCACAGTTCGTCCAGCCCAACGGTGCCGCACTGTTGCGCGGCATATCCTCAAACGAGGGATTGCGAAGAAAGAGCGTACCATCCCCTTGCGCACTAAGCGCCGCAGCGGCATAAATCGAAAGGGTGAGTGTCAAGAGATAGGGATAAAGTCGCATTGATGAATGCTTGGTTTGAAAGTATAACGCGGCGAAAGGCGGGGTGTTGCAATGGGGCTTTTCCTCCCATGCAGTCTGCCACCGCTACTGGCCCATCAGCGGTACCCGGCTTCCGGCTGGCCACTGGGCCGGTATCGAGACCGGAGAGATAACGTTTTTCACCCCGCTTCCGCTTCTCCGCCACGCCATCCGCTTTCGTTACTTTTCTTCGGGAAGTACCCCTGGAAAGTCCGTGCGGAAGGTATTCAGCAAACTGCTGCTGGTCACAAAGTACAGCTTTCGGCCAAAACTTCCCACCCCGTTGAGTTCGATGGTGGCTACCTTGAGCAAAAAAAAGCGGCTGTAGGAGATGCGTTCCACATCCCGGCTCCATTCGTAAAAGGCCGTGCGGAAGTAATTGCTGATGTATACTTTCTCCCCGTCTGTCTCCACCCGCTTAAGCCGCCAGAGCAGGAGCCAGAAGCTGGCCACGGCCGCCACGAGGGTGAAAAGCGTAGCCCAGCGGAAAGACGTCAGGGGGATGCCCGCAAAGTATTTGGCCTCCGCCAGCCAGGCCACGAGCGTAACGCCGGCCAGGATCGTGGTCCAAAACACGGGCACGAAAATCTTCAGAAACAAAGTGGCGTTGGACGATAATCGGTACATGCCACAAAGGTACGTTGCCACCGCGCAGTCTGGGAGGATCCGGGGCCGACGAAGCCGGAAAATGCCTCAGTGCGCTTAACCGGCGATGGCCGCCTGGGCTTGCAGGATGTGCCGCCAGTTGTGGTACACCACCACGCGCAGGGTATCGCCGAGCCGTAGCCGGATCAGGCGGCTGATGCTGATGCCGGTCTTCGTTCTGGTCAGGTCTACCTGCGCGGCCAGGCGGAGCAAATCCAGAAGATCTTCCTGTTGGCGGATGAATTCCACGACGGCGGGCAGGCCGACGGCGGCAGAAAAGTTTTGGGGGTTGGCGCTGCGGAAGGTGGAAATCTTGCGCATCGCCGGGCCGGGCTTCATGCCGGCGGCAAATTTGTTGCCGAGCCACGAGGAGGTGAAGGTGGCTGCCGCTCCCCGGTGCCGTGTCGTCGCCATTTGCCGGCGGATCTCGGGCAGGTAATAATCGCCGTAGTGGTTCAGGTGAGCCAGGCATTCCAGCGCATTCCAGGCATCCGGGCGCGGCCGCAGGTGCAGGGTGGCGGAATCCAAAGCAAGGAAAGAACGGGCAACGGCCAGGTTCTCTTCCGTCCGGCGGGTCAGGGCAGCCAGGAGGTCGGCGGTATTGCGGGCTTGCATCGTGGGGCAGTTTGTTGTGGGAGGCAAAGATCGGCCCCGCCCGCTCCCCCGTTCTTGATGCAACGCAAGATTACGCAGGGCTGGTAACGAACTACGCCCCCGAATGTCGAGGCACTCGGGGGCGTATTCGTTGGGAGTCTTTGGCCTTCCCCTGTCCTTAAGCCTGAACCTTGCACCTGCGACCGCGCCCTAAAAAGGATCAGGCAGGCGGCCCGGGAGCGTCAATTGGCCATTTCGGAGAGGAATTTGATGCGTACGAGTTTGATCTCGTCGATGGTGACGTCTTCTTCCTTCAGTTTCTGGAAGGCGATGTCGGGGTCGTCGGTCTCGGCGCGCATGAAGTACTCGTAGGTTTCTTCCAGGCTGTACTCGTCTACTGCGTCTTCGATGTAGTAATCGATGTTGAGTTTGGTACCCGAAAGGACGATGACGACCATCTCTTCCAGCAGTTCATCCATCGTCAGCTGATTGCCCGAAGCGATGTCTTCCAGGGGCAACTTGCGGTCGACGCCCTGGATGATGTTGACCTTTTTCTTCGATTTGTTGGCAACCTGCTTGACGACAAAATCGAGCGGGCGGTCGATGTCATTCTCCTCCACGTGCTCTTCGATGAGCGTGAGGAAGGGGGTGGCGTAGCGGCGGGCTTTGCCGATGCTGACGCCGTTGATGTTTTTCATTTCGTCCATCGTGATGGGATAGCGCGTGGCCATCTCCAGCAGGCTGGGGTCCTGGAAAATCACGAAGGGCGGGATGCCGAGGCGTTTGGCTTCTTTCTTGCGGAGGTCTTTGAGGGCCAGCAGCAAGACCTCATCGAGGACCACCGCACGGGCGTCGTCGGCCGCGCTGCGGATGTCGTCGGCCAACTCTTTTTCAAAGTCGTGGTCAATCGGAATCTGGAAGCTGACGGGCTTTTTGAGGAAGGCCTCGCCGGCTTCGGTCAGCTTGATGAGTCCGTAGGATTCAATGTCTTTACGGACCAAGTTATTGAGCAGTGCCTGGCGGAAAATCGAGCTCCACAAGACTTCTTCTTCGCCTTTCCCGACGCCAAAGCCTTTCCGGGCGGTGAATTTGTAGTCCTTCATCTGCTTCGTCTCCTTGCCAAGGACGAATTCGATGAGGGTTTTGAGGGGGTAGTTTTGGTCGAGCTCCCGGACGGCAGAAAGGGCGTGGACAAGTTTGTCCTTTACCTCAATCCGCTTTTTGGGGTGGCGGCAGTTGTCGCACATCTTATTGCAGTCGGCCTCGGCGTATTCTTCTCCGAAGTAGTGCAGTAAGAAGCGGCGGCGGCAGGCCGTCGTTTCGGAGTAGGCCATTACTTCCTGCATCAACTGGGCACCCATTTCACGCTCCATCAGGGGCTTATCGCGGAGGAACTTCTCCAGTTTGAGGATGTCGCGGTAAGCGTAGAAGGCTACGCAGCGGCCATCCATCCCGTCGCGGCCCGCCCGGCCGGTTTCCTGGTAATAGTTTTCGATCGACTTGGGAATGTCGTAGTGGATGACGAAGCGGACATCGGGCTTATCGATGCCCATCCCAAAAGCGATGGTGGCGCAGATTACGTCGACCTCCTCCATCAGGAAGTCGTCCTGGGTCTTAGAACGGGTCTTGGGGTCGAGGCCGGCGTGGTAGGGGGCGGCTTTGACGTCGTTGACCCGGAGGGCTTCGGCGATTTCTTCGGCGGCTTTGCGGCTCTGCACGTAGATGATGCCCGACTTGCCGGGGATTTCCTTGACAACCTGGATGATCTGCTTGATCGTGTACTCCTTTTTGCCCTTGGGGCGCACCTCGTAGTAGAGGTTATCCCGGTTGAAGGAAGAAACGAAGGTGTTGTGGTCTTCCCCCATGCGGAGGTTCTTCACGATGTCGGACTGCACCTTGGGAGTCGCCGTTGCCGTCAGGGCAATGATGGGGATATCATGCCCAATCTGGTCGAGCATTTCCCGGATGCGGCGGTACTCGGGGCGGAAGTCGTGCCCCCACTCCGAAATACAGTGGGCCTCGTCGATGGCCACAAAAGAGATGTTGGCCTCCCGGAAGAACTCAATGTTCTCCTCCTTGGTCAGGGTCTCCGGTGCGACGAAGAGCAACTTGGTTTCTCCGCTGGAGATGTCGTCTTTCACCTGCCGCATCTGGCTTTTGGAGAGGGAAGAATTCAGGAAGTGGGCGATGGCATCCGATTCGCCGTGGGCGCGGATGGAGTCCACCTGGTTTTTCATCAGGGCAATGAGGGGGGAGATGACGAGGGCACAGCCGTCCATCATCAGTCCGGGCAGCTGGTAGCAAAGGCTTTTGCCGCCGCCGGTGGGCATGATGACGAAGGTATCCTTACCATCGAAAAGGGATTCGATGATGGCTTTCTGGTTCCCTTTGAACTGGTCAAACCCGAAGCGTTCCAACAACGCTTTTTCGAGATGGCTTCCTACTGGTTTCGCGGTCATTTTGTTCGATTCGCTTTGCTCCGTTTGATTCTTTTACTTTTGCCGATGGATTCGTGGTACAAACTTTTTTTTCGTGACGGTCGGCGACGGAAGGTTTTGATAAAACTCGGGAGTTGCCGTCAGAGCCTACTGCTCTGGGGCGGCGTTTAAAATACGGGATTTGGGCGAAAGGTCAGGCATCAAAACGCGGTAAAGGCGTCTAAACCTAAAATTAAGGGGTTGAATCGCCGATTCTGTGCCTTCTGACTGCAAAAACTTGCGTCCGTCACCAGCTTCTTACGGCGGCGCTCCCCCTTAGAGCGCCCAAAAATACACTTTTTTGTGAAAAATGCAAGTCTTATTCTTCAGGTGGCTACCAAAACCTTGGAAATCGAAGCGAGTGCGCTGCGGGAGATGAGTGCCTCCCTTGGCGACGCCTTCGTTGGCAGTGTAAATGCCATCTTCTCTAGCCAGGGAAGGGTGGTAGCAACCGGAATAGGGAAAACGGCAATAGTGGCACAAAAGATTGTAGCTACATTCAATTCTACGGGTACCCCGGCCATTTTTTTACACGCCGCCGACGCAATCCACGGCGACATCGGCATGGTGCAGCCCAATGACGTGGTACTCTGCATCAGCAA
This sequence comes from Neolewinella lacunae, assembly GCF_014349155.1. GTDB lineage: Bacteria > Bacteroidota > Bacteroidia > Chitinophagales > Saprospiraceae > Neolewinella > Neolewinella lacunae. The sequence continues at coordinate 215,443 of NZ_JACSIT010000152.1, read as the reverse complement.
AAGCGGGGAGACGGCCGAGATCAAGATGCTGGCCCTGCTCACCCGCCAGCTGGGTAACCCGCTCATCGCCATGGTGGGACGGCCAGACTCCACCCTGGCCCAGCGGGCCGAGCACGTCTTGCACACGCCCGTCGACCGCGAGGCCGATCCCAACGACCTGGCCCCCACCACCAGCACGACCCTGCAAATGGCCATGGGCGACGCCCTCGCTACTGCCCTGCTGGCCCTGCGGGGGTTCAGCCCTCAGGACTTCGCCCGCTACCACCCCGGTGGCTCCCTCGGCAAGCAACTCTACCTGCGGGTATCCGATCTCCACGCCCACAACCAGCAACCCGCCGTGTTTCCCCAGACGCCCCTCCACGAGACGCTGCTGGAAATGACGGCCAAGTGCCTCGGCGCCACCGCCGTGCTCGTCCCCGGAACCCGTCAACTGGCCGGCATCATCACCGATGGCGACCTCCGCCGCATGCTCGCCCGCGCCACCGACCTACAGAACGTAGTGGCGCAAGACATCATGACGGCCACCCCGAAGACCGTGGCGAACGATACCCTGGCCATCCAGGCCCTCGCCATGCTCCGCGCCCACAGCATCACCCAGTTGCCCGTGGTCGATTCCGCCGGCCAGTACCTGGGCTTCATTCACCTCCACGATCTGCTGCGCGAGGGGCTGGTTTGAAATTAACGTGGGGTTGAGCCCTGGCAATAATCACCACCCATTGGTCTTCAACGGCCTTTAGAAGTAGGGTGTCTAATCTGATGGGTTTAACCCGTACGCGCTTTAGGGGCCTGCCTAGGTTGAGACCCTCTGGGTCGATCCAACTAAGCACAGTGGCGTATTCTCCTACGACCCAGAGGGTCTCGACCTATTAAGCGCTTGAGCCTCCCCTGGTTGATCTGGGGTTGAGCCCCCAACGAACGGGCCAAATTGAGTACGGCTGCGGCCTGGCTAATTAGACTGCCTACCTTTAGAAGTAGGGTGTCTAATCTTAGGCTGTTCCGTTTGAATATGATTGTACGTTACTCTTTTTGCCCTCTCCCTCGGCTTATTTCTGGGGCCCCTACCCCAGAAAACGCGTCCAACG
>NZ_JACSIT010000152.1:178801-214311 GCF_014349155.1 Neolewinella lacunae | reverse complement strand
CATTCTTTTTAAGTTACACTAAGCATTTTTGAGGCTCTAAGCTCGTCTCGACATTCTTGAAAGAGAAGCTAAAATTGGTAGTGACAAAAAGTAAGTAAAGGGAACAGCCTATGTCTAATCTGATGGGTTTAACCCGTACGCGCTTTAGGGGCCTGCCTAGGTTGAGACCCTCTGGGTCGATCCAACTAAGCACAGTGGCGTATTCTCCTACGACCCAGAGGGTCTCGACCCATTAAGCGCTTGAGCCTCCCCTGGTTGATCTGGGGTTGAGCCCCCAACGAACGGGCCAAATTGAGTACGGCTGCGGCCTGGCTAATTAGACTGCCTACCTTTAGAAGGCAGTTCTGTAGTGCTGTAGTGCTACAAAATCATTGCGATCTGAGCAGCTGAAAATCACCGAATAGCTACGCTGCATACCCCCATACGTTAAAATCATCACCTCACAACTCTGCCCCCAGCCACACCTCACAGCCTTCGGTACAATTCTGGCAGATGTCAATTTCGGCCCGGCCGCGGAGCAGCCTGTTGCGGAAGTCGTTGTAGGCTGCGCCTTCCCAGACCTGGTGCAGGGAGTCTTGCTTGACGTCGCCCAGGCGGTGCGTAACGTCTTTATCGAAGCAGCAGGGGGCCACCAGCCCGTCCCAGGTGATGACGCAGGAATGCCAGAGCTTCCAACAGTGGTTCTGGAGCTTGTTTTTCTGGGCGTAGGTGCCGTCGCTTTTGCGGTAGTAGCGGGCGTATTTCTCGTTTTCCGGCATCAGGGGGTTGCCGTGTTCGTAGTCGTAAAGCTGGGCGGTTTTGAACTTCACTTCGTCGATGCCGATTTCTTCGGCCAGCCGCACGACTTCCCCCATCTGGTGTTCATTGGGTTTTACGACCAGAAACTGGAAGATGAGGTGGGGCGTCGGGCTGTTGAGGGCTTTTTTCCACTTCACCAGGTTGCGGGCGCCTTGTAATACGGTCTCTAAGTTGCCGGCTTTCCGGTACTGCTCGTACACTTCCTGGGTGGTTCCGTCGACGCTGATGATGAGGCGGTCGAGGCCGCTTTCGATGGTCCTCCGGGCGTTCGCGTCGTTGAGGAAGTGGCCGTTGGTGGAAGTGATGGTGTAGACGCCGCGGTCGCTGGCCTCCTTTACCATATCCAGAAAGTCGGGGTTGATATAGGGCTCCCCCTGGAAGTAAAAGATGAGGTAGAGCAGGCGGTCGGCAATGTCGTCCAGGGTCCGGCGGAAAAAATCGGCCCTGAGGTGGCCCGTGGGGCGGGTAAACTGCCGCAGGCCGCTGGGGCATTCGGGGCAACGCAGGTTACAGGCCGTGGTGGGTTCAAAGGAGACGGTAAAGGGCTTGCCCCACACCACGGGCCGCTGGAGCCAGCGGGTGGCGTAGTAGCTGGCCGTCACCTGGGCGGCATTTACCACGCGGCGCAGCGTGAGTTTGCGCAGGAAGTTGAGCGTATCTTGGGGGTAGAGGCGGGCCATGGTCGTAAAGGTACGGGGCACAGCCCAGAGCAGGGTGTAGTTGTAGCAACCTGGGCGCGGCCGCAGGTGCCGGGCAAGTCCCTGTGGGAGCGACGGAAGTCGTCCCCGCCAACAAATCCCGCCAAAACCCGACCTTGGGGGCCCGTATGTACGAAAAACTCAAATCGCTGGCCCGGCAGGTACTGCCCGCTACGCTACTGCAAAAGAACGAAGACGTGCTGCGCCGGCTCGTGACGCTCCGCTACCGGGGCTCCACCTACCGCTGTAACTGTTGCGGAACGGGCCTTTCCTCCTTCGTGCGGCTGGAGCGGGGGGATTTGCTCTGCCCCCGCTGCGGCAGCCTGCCCCGGGGGCGGCGGCTCTGGCACCTGCTCAGCGAAGTGCTGGATATCCGTCAGCTGCGGATCCTCCACTTCAGCCCCTCCCCCATCCTGGCCAGGCTGCTGCGCGCCAGTGCTGCCCGGGAATACCTCAGCACCGATTTTGCCGGGGAGTTCACTGCCGACCGCCGCTACGACATCACCGCCATCGACGAACCCGCCGGACGCTTCGACCTCATCATCTGTTACCACGTTTTGGAGCACGTGGTGGATGACCGTGCGGCCCTGCGCGAGCTCTACCGGGTGCTGAGTCCAGGTGGACTTTGCCTCCTCCAAACCCCTTTTAGACCCGGTGAAATTTATGAAGACCCCGCCATCGTCAGTCGCCAAGAGCGGCGAGTTGCGTTCGGGCAGGAAGACCACGTCCGCGTCTACTCCGTCGAAGGCCTGCAAGACCGGCTGCAGGAGGCGGGGTTTCGGGTGACAGCACATACCTATCCACCCAATCACCTCCACGGCTGGACGGCGGGGGAGACGGTGCTTTTTGCGCAACGGAGCCATTGATCCGTATCTTAAGGCAAGGGTGAGCCCTTGCAGCAATCACCTATAATGGTCTTCATTGGCCTTTAGACGGCAGTATGGTAGTTCGGTAGTTTTGTAGTGCGGTAGGGGGGTATTGTCCGCTTCCGTACGGTAAAACCACTGTAAACCAACCCACTGAAAAGCAGTGAACATCTATTTTGCCTGTCCCCACCTTGTCATTGTTCATAAACCACCGAAGGTCTGTGTTTCGGGTGAGGACACCTTCTCCGGCGAGTTTAGCTTCGCAGTATTATGCTTCGGGTGGTAGGGACTTGCCCTGCTCTTTTACCTTTCCTTGGCACCTGCGGCCGCGCCCGCTTCATCGAACAAAGGCACCGTGAAGTCAGCGCCGTTTTACCGGTTAGCCATCGGCTTTCCGCGCAGAACTTCCTTTGCCCCAGCACGCCCCGTGGTCGTATCTTGCGCGCCCTAATCGAAGCCTATCTGCCATGAGCCAAATTCGCGCCGCCATCACGGGTGTACAGGGTTACCTCCCGGAATACGTCTTGACCAACGAGGAGTTGGCCACCATCGTTGACACGACCGACGAGTGGATCACTACCCGCACCGGCATCAAGGAGCGCCACATCCTGAAGGGAGAAAACATGGGCACCTCCGTGATGGTGACGGCCGCCATCCGGGGCCTGCTGAAAAAGACCAATACGGCCCCCGAAGACGTGGAACTGGTCATTTGTGCCACCGTGACGGCGGACTCCATCTTCCCCGATACGGCCAACGTGTCTGCCTACCAGGCGGGGCTGGTCAACGCCTTCGGCTTCGACCTCAACGCCGCCTGCAGCGGCTTTCTATATGCCCTCACCGTGGGTGCCAAGATGGTGGAAGCCGGCCGCCACAAGAAAGTGATCGTGGTGGGCGCAGACAAAATGTCTTCCATCATTGATTATACCGACCGCACCACCTGCGTCATTTTCGGCGACGGCGCCGGAGCGGTGATGCTGGAGCCGACCACCGAAGACGTCGGCATCATCGATTACCAACACCACGGCGACGGCAGCGGAGAAAAGTACCTTTACCTGGTAGCCGGCGGCTCCCGCAAGCCCGCTACGGTAGACTCGGTAATGGCCCGCGAGCACTTCGTGCGGCAAAACGGCCGTCCGGTCTTCAAGGCCGCCGTGACGGGCATGACCGACGTAGTCAGCAAGGTAATGGCCCGCAACGGCCTGACCAACGAAAGCCTCAACTGGCTCGTGCCCCACCAGGCCAACATCCGCATCATCCAGACCATCAGTTCCATGCTCGATTTCCCCCTGGACAAAGTAATGGTCAACATCGAAAGGTACGGCAACACCACCGCCGGTACCCTGCCGCTTTGCCTGTGGGATTACGAATCGCAGTTGAAAAAAGGCGACAACGTGATCCTCACGGCCTTTGGCGGGGGCTTCACCTGGGGTGCTTTGTACCTGAAGTGGGCGTATTAAGAACCGCTACTGTATTTTTGGGCGGAACCGAAAAACTGTGCTTGTGAGCTACCAACCCCATCTCCACGTCTTCACCGATGGCCCGGCCGTAGCGCGGGGCTTTGCCGAGCACCTGGTACAGCGGTTGGCGGAACATCCTGCCGGGCCTTTTTTCTGGGCCCTTTCCGGTGGTAGCACGCCCAAGCTGCTCTTTTCCCTGCTCGCCAAGGAATACCGGGAGCGGATTGACTGGCAACGGATTCACTTTTTCTGGGGAGACGAACGCTGTGTGCCGCACGACCACCCGGAGAGCAACTACGGGGAAGTCCGGAAACTGCTCTTTGACCACGTTCCGGTGGTAGCCGACCAAGTCCACGCCGTCGATACCTCCCTGGAGCCCGCCGCAGCTGCGGCCGCTTACGCCGAGTTGATGCAGCGCCTGCTGCCCAGCAATACCGACGGCCTGCCCAGCCTGGACCTCAATATGCTGGGCATGGGCGAAGACGGGCATACTGCCTCCATTTTTCCCCACAATATGGCCGAGTTGATGGCCAGCCCCGCCATTTGCGCCGTAGCCACCCACCCCAGCAGCGGGCAGTTGCGGGTAACCATGACCGGACCAGTGCTGAACGCTTCGGCCGAGGTGGTCTTCCTCATCACCGGCAACAGCAAGACCCAACGCGTGGCCCAGATCCTCCACCGCGAGCCCCACGCCGAAACCTTCCCCGTTGCCCACATCCAGCCCGGCAGCGGGCGGCTGCACTGGTTTTTGGACGGTGCCGCAGCGGCCGAGGTGGGCTACTGAAATTATGGGCGGGCAGCAGCGAGGAACGCTGCCCGGCGGGGCCGGTTGAAAGGGGCTGGAACCGAGGTTTGCGCAAAGGCAGGGCCGTCGGGGAGGCGGGAAGACAATATCCGGGCTTTTTCTTCGGCGTAAGCGGGCGGGAGCCTATCTTTGCCCCCGCAAAAAGAAAAGCTCCATGGCCAATTCCACCGCCGCCGACCGCCGTAAATACTGGCTGTACTTCCTCATCTCTTTCGTCATCTTCATGCTGATGTTGATCTTCATGAACCAGTGGTTCTGGGTGGCGATGCCCTTCATGCTCACCTACCTGGTGCTGGCCCTCGGCTACATGTAGGAGCGGCAGCGGTACGCCTGTTCACTTAGGACGAAGGCGCGCCGTACCGACCTGGTTTTGGCTGCGCTACTCTCCTGACTGCCGGGCTTAGGGTCCGGGCAGCACCATTTTTTGCGGTCGAATTCAATCCCCCCTGCTATGCATGCACCCGAACTGGACCGCCTGGCCTTCGATAAAGCTCCCGACGGGCTCCTCCCCGCCATCGTACAGGATGCGACCACCCGCGTGGTGCTGATGCAGGGCTACGTCAATCGTGCCGCCCTGGAACAAACCCTGGCGACGGGCCTGGTTACCTTCTACAGCCGAAGCAAGCAGCGGCTCTGGACCAAGGGCGAAAGCTCGGAGCACTACCTCCGCCTGGTCAGTATTGCGGCGGACTGCGATAGCGACAGCCTGCTCATCAAGGCCCACCCCGAGGGGCCCACCTGCCACACTGGCCAGGACACCTGCTGGGGCGAAGCCAACCAGGGCGATTTCCTCGATCACCTCGAACGCACCATCCAACGGCGGCGGGACCAGCCCGATGCCAAGAGTTACACCAGCCAGCTGCTGGCCCGGGGCATCAACAAGGTAGCCCAGAAGGTGGGCGAAGAAGCCGTAGAACTCGTCATCGAAGCCAAAGACGACAACCGCGAACTCTTCCTGGGCGAAGCAGCTGACCTCATGTACCACTACCTCGTCTTGCTGGCCGCCAAAGGCTATAGCCTGGAGGACGTCCGGGCCGTCCTGCGCAGCCGCCACCGCTGAGCACGTCCGCTGCGCAACCATTCCGCCCCGCCGGAACGTTATCCTTCCCGAATCAAAACTCCATTCCCATGACGCTAGAAGAGCGCATCACCACCGACCTGAAAACGGCCATGAAAGCCCAGGATAAAATCGCCCTGCGCGGCATCCGGGCCATCAAAAGTGCCATCCTGCTCCAAAAGACGGACGGCACGGGCCAGGCCCTGGACGCCGAAGGAGAGATCGCCCTGCTCCAGAAACTCGTCAAAAGCCGTCAAGACAGCCTCGACATCTACGTGAAGCAAAACCGCGAAGACCTTGCCGTGACCGAAAGGGAAGAAATTGAGGTCATCTCCCGCTACCTCCCCGAAGCCCTGAGCGAGGAAGAACTCGCCGCGCTCATCGATGGCATCATCGCCGAAAACGGTGCCACCTCCATGAAAGACATGGGCAAGGTGATGGGCCTGGCCAATAAGGCCGCCGCCGGACGGGCCGATGGCAAAACCATCGCCGCCATGGTGAAACAGAAGTTGGGGTAGCCATCCCTCCAGCCCCCCGACCCTGCGCAAAAACGCCCGCCCGGAAGATCTTCCGGGCGGGCGTTTTGCATTGGATTCGCTGCCGAGGGGGGTTAGTGGACCGTCAGCTTGGTCGTGCTCACGCGGCTGGCACCCGTCACTTGTACCAGGTAAATGCCGGCGGGCAAAGCGGCGGTATTGATCGTCGTTTGGCCTCCACCGGAAACCAGGCGAAGTTGCTCGGTGTGGACGACGCGGCCATCCACGCTGATGAGCTGTACGGAGGCTGCTCCGGCGCGTTCGGCGCTGATGCGGACGTTGACGTACTCCGCCGCCGGGTTGGGGAAGACGCTGACGGCGGTTTCGCCCAGGAGCGGATCGTTGGTGGCCGTTTCTTCGGTAGCTTCGATGAGTACTCCCAGGTTGCCGACGCTCGCGGTGAAGGCGTCACCCTGGTCTGAAGTCAGGGTAGCTTCACTGTCGTAGTTGACGATGTCGATCAGTTGGATGTTGTCCACCCACCAACCGCGGGCACCTACTTCGGTATCGGCTACGAAGCGGAAGCGGAAGAAAATATCCTCGCCGAGGTATTCGCCCAGGTCGACGATCTGCTCCTGGTAGCCGCCGCTTTGGCCCCAGTAGGAGTTAATCCCCAGGAGGGCGGCGGAACCGTTTTCGTCAATTTCCCCGCGGTAGCCACCCCGGAAGAACTTACTGTCTACTTTTTCCCAGGTCGTGCCGTTGGTGGAGACTTCCACGATGCCACCGTCCCAACCGGCCTCGGTGTCGTACTGGGTAAAGAAGCGGAGGCCGGGTTTGGTGCCCGTTACGGTGAGGGGTTCGAAGATGCGCAGCACCTGGTCTTGCTGGGAAGAAGGGTTGCGTACGTACCAGCTCAGGTCGCCGGCGTAAGGGGTCGTGTCGTTGCGTTCCCACAGGACGTTGCCGACCAGATCGGCGAGCTCCCAGTTGTCGTCACCATCCTCTGCCCCGTCGAAGAAGAGTTCTTCGGAGGCCGCATCGGGGTCGGTGGAAGCGGAATAGAGGACGGTCTCATCGTCCTCAAATTCCAGGTCGCCGATGACGAAGGTGATTTGGTTGCCGTCGATGCTGAACTCGTCTACGCCGCGAATGGACGCGGGGTCAACGGTCAGGCCGGCGGGAATGATGTCGGTGATGCGCACGTTGGTCGTCAGTTCTTCGCGGTAGCTGGTGGCGCGGAGGGTAAAGGTTACCCCTTCGCCGGCGTTGACGGTGGCTTCGTCTACGGTTTTGGTGAGTTGTACGCCGCCGGAGCAGTAGGGGCTGATGTCGAAGGCTTCGCGGTTGTCCGTCCGGTCATCAGAATCTCCCCGGGTGGCCGAGAAGCCCATGCCACGACGGGCGAAGACTTCCCAGATGAGGCACTGGTTGGCCCCGTCGTTTACGATCAGGTCGGCCTCGAGGATGCCGTCACGACCGTCAAGCAAACCGGGGTTACAAGCGGTGTACTTGAGGCCTTCCACGACCAGCTCCACCGCCAGGTTGTTGCCGCCCGTTCCGTTGATGAGGTCTTCGTCGAATCCGTATTGATCGACCATTGCCCAGTACATGTCCCAAAGCGTGGTTGCCCACACTTCACCCAGGGGGTGGGGTACGCCGGAGGTGATGATGGCATCGTAGGTGAAGTTATTCACCGTCATGTCGGTGCTGTAGGGCTTCCGACGGATGCCGGCACCGGCGATTCCCCGGCGGGTGGCGTAGTTGCCGATGCCCCGGGCTTCGGTGCCGTTGGGGGTGGGGGTAAGCGCCAGCGGAGAAGATGCCAGTGCGAAGAAATCCGACCAGCCTTCGCCCATCTGCTCTTCGTTGCGCAAGCAAGAGGTGTTGGCCGGGCCACCCACCAGGCGATTGCTCACGCCGTGGCCAATTTCGTGGGCCACGATGCCGCTGTCGAAGTCCCCATCGATGGCCGGTGGAGCCACCGACTGGAAGGTGACACTGACGCTGTCGCCAGCCGCAACCGCCGCGCGCAGGGGCGCACAGGCGGAGGACGAGATCATGACCGAAGGAATGGTTACGTTGAGCTCTTCTTCACTGTCTGCCATATTGATCACTGCATTTTCGAAGTTGCAGATGATGGCACCGATGGCACCGGCCGCCTGGGCGTTGGCGACTTTCACTTCGAAGAAGCATTCCATCCGGTCAATCAGGGCAATCTTTCCGGCGATGGACTCGGGATTCAGCAGGGTTTCACAACCCAGGGTAGGCATCGAGGTGCCATCGCGGACGATGACGACCTGGCCCGTTACGGGAACGGAACCGATGACGCGTCCGAAGGCGGCGGTGCCCGTTTGGTAGGGCCCCGCTACGGAAGCGGGGGTGGTCACCTGCATTACACTGGAGTTGCCACTTTCCCACAGGAACATCTGCATCACTCCGCTGGATCCATCGGGAGGGGTAAAGAAGTTGGCGTTGTTGGTGCCGGAACCGTCTTGGGCCTCGGCCAAAACCGGGTCGCGGTCTTCGCCGTCGCCCTTGTAGTTGTTGCGCTGGAAGTTGCCGGAGGCCTCGTCAAAACCGGCGTGGTAGAGCCAGTCGTGGACCTTATTGGTGGTGTAAAACACCTGGGTGAGGGCGGCGTTCAGCAGGGTATCGGGGTCTTGCTCGTCGGCGTAGAAGAAGTCGAATACCAGGGAGTCGCCACCGTCAGCAAAGACGCCGGGGTCGGGGGTGTCTTCGTTGGCGTCGCGGTCGGGGTAAGCGTAAACGTTGTTGCCGCGGGTGATGGTAAATTCGTGGCCGGGCAGGCCGTTGATGTCATGCCAGCCGAAGGGGGAGGCTGTGGAGTCGGCGGGGTTAACCTCCATGCGGCGGGGGCCGTGGAGGGGGGATTCCACGCCGAAGGGGAAGACGTTGTAGCGGGCACCGTCGGCGGCCAGGCTGGCCAGCATTTGCTCGTGCACGGGCAGTTGCGGAGTCACTTCGGCGCAGGCATTGCTGAAGTTGTGGGTGTGGGGGCGGCTGCCGAAATTGCACTTCAGCACCAGGTTATCGGCATCCATCAGGGCACCGGTGGTAGCGTCAATGAGCACCAGCCAGTAGTCCGAATGCCGGGCGTGCTGATCAATCAGGATGCGCCAGGCCAGGCTTGCGCTGCCGCCCTTGCCGGGCAGGTAGACGAGGCGGGCCTTGATGGGCTCCGGCGAAACGGAAGGGGCGCGGAAGAGGTATTCCTCGCCCTCCTGGCCAGCGGGCTGGGCCGTGGCAAAACCCGCAACGACCGAGCGCAGGGCTTCACCAACGGCGTTTTGGGCGCTGAACGCAGGTGCCGAGGGAAGTTGTAAAGCAGCAATGTCCGGCACGAAAGCGACGGAGGAATGCACCAGGCGGTCGCCACGGAAGTGCAGGGCCGCCTGAGCATTGAAGACGGGCAGACCCTGGTGGCGCTGCTCGACGTAAACGTGGCGCACCCCACCCGACACGTAGTCGTCGGTGATCGCCAGATCGGCAACGTCGGCCGCCGTGAGCTGGTGGTCCTGGTACTTGGCCCGCAGGTAATCGGTGGCCAGGCGGGTGCCGTCCTGGGCCAGCAAAGGCACAAAGCCCGCCAGGCACAGCAAGACGAAAAAGGGTAATCTTCTAAGCATGTTTACTAGTCTTTTAGAAATAAAGGTCAGTTCTGATCCGGAAATACGGAGCCCCAAAAACGCCGCTGGATGCAAGGAGTGAAAGTGATAAAGTACTGGAAATGAAGCAGGCCAAGCAGCCCACTCCAGCCAGTCTCCGGAGGCGCTGGGCTGCCAAAGCTAAGACATCGTCTCCCAGATTTTTTACTGACGGGATGCTTGTTTGACTAAATATTAAATATTTGTCGGTAATTGGGAATATGGAAGACAAATCCCGTTCCCTTGCCCTGCTCCTTATCCTCTTACTTGGCACCTGCGTCAGCGCCCAACACGCCATAATCTCCGGTGAAAATGCCCCCGAACGCGAGCTGCGCGGCGTGTGGATGGCCACGGTGCTCAACATCGATTACCCACAGAATCCAACTACGGATGCCGCTACGCTGCAGGCGGATTTTCGCTCCCAACTCTACCGGCTGCGGCAGGCGGGCATGAACGCCATCTTCGTCCAGGTGCGCCCGGCCGCCGATGCGCTCTACCCTTCGGTCCACGCCCCCTGGTCGGAATGGCTAACCGGCGTACAGGGGCGGGCACCGGTCAGTAATTTCGACCCCCTGGCCTACATGATCGAGACGGCCCACGCCCAGGGCATCGAACTGCACGCCTGGATCAACCCCTACCGCGTGGCCATGACGCTGGACTCCACCCGCTTCGCCGCCAACCACCTCTACCACCGCCACCGCGACTGGATCCGCAGCTACGGCGGACGCCGCTACCTCGACCCCGGACTGCCCGCCGTGCGCGCCCACCTCGGCGAAGTGATCGACGAGCTGATCACCAAGTACGACCTCGACGGCATCCACTTCGACGACTATTTCTACCCCTACCCCGTTCCCGGAGTCGACTTCCCCGACCAACAAACTTACCGCACCTATGGCTACGGCAGATCGTTGGCCGACTGGCGGCGCGACAACGTCAATACCTTCATCGCCGAAACCCACCGGCGCATCAAGGCCGCCAAACCCTGGATGTATTTCGGCGTCAGCCCCTTCGGCGTGTGGCGCAACCAGGCCCAGGACCCCGTCAATGGCAGCCCCACCAACGCCGGCGCCACCAGCTACGATGGCCTCTACGGCGACGCCCTGGCCTGGGCCCGCGCCGGCACCGTAGACTACCTTTTGCCACAGATTTACTGGAGCATGGACCACCCTGCGGCCAGCTACCGTACCCTCGTCAGTTGGTGGACCACCCACGTGCCCCCGGGGCCCGACCTCTACATCGGCCACGCCGCCTACAAAGCAGGAACCGACCCCGACCCCGCCTGGACTGGCACCGAAGAACTCCCCCGCCAGGTTGCCCACCTCCGCCAACTGCCCCGCCCCAAAGGCAGCGTCTTTTTCAGCAGCAAATCCTTACTCAATAATCCCGCCGGACTGGCCCAACGGCTGACCCAACTCTACACCACGCCCGCCCTGCTGCCCGCCCGCCGCGCGCCTGGCAGCGCCACCCCCGTCGCCGTCAGGGTCTTCAAACCCAAAGCCACCGAACAGGGTACACTGCTGGTTTGGGAAATGGACGAGCAAATCCCTAAAGCCCAACTCCCCCACTACTTCGCCATTTACCGCAGCCGCCCGGGCCAAACCGCAACCCTGCTGCACCGCACCCCCTACGGCCAGGCCTGCTACCGCTACCACTATTTCGATGACCGCGCCCAGACCGGAATGGAATACCAGTACCGCGTAGTGCCGCTGGACCGCTACCACCGCAGCTTAGAAACCGTAGTGGCGCGGTAAAAACATTCTTTAGCGTTCCACCACGATGACCTGGTCTTCTTCCAGCAAGGGCTTGCGCTGGTAGCGGAAGAAAAGCTGGGCCGTGGCCAGGACGTCTTTTTCGCAGTAGCGGGCGATGCGGTCCAGGTCGTCTTCTTTCCAGAAAACGTTGCCGACCTGGCTGCCGTCAATATCGTCTTTCGGCGTGGGGAAACCGAAGACGCCAGCCAGCAATTTCAGGGAGGTGTAGGACTTGTAATCGCCGAACTTCCACAGCTCCATCGTGTCCAGCAGTTGCTTGGTTTCCCAAGGCTTTTTGCCGGTGATGTCGAGCATCCTGGGCAGTTTGAGCTGGTTGACGATGATGCGACGGCAGAGGTAGGGGACGTCAAATTCCTTGATGTTGTGCCCGCAGATGTACTGCGTGAATACGTCGCCGTAGTACTGGTCGAGCATGGCGTTGAAGTCTTGCAGCAGCGTTTTTTCGTCGCGGTTAGCGAAAGACTTGAGGCGGATTTTCAGGCGCTTATCGGTGTCCCGGATCACGGCCCCGACGGAGATGCAGATGATCTTGCCGAACTCGGCGTAGATGGCCGCCCGGTCCTGGTAACTTTGGGCCAATTCCTCTGGGCTCAGTTCTTCGCCGTAGCGTTTCAAGACGGAGGGTGCCTTGTAGCCCCAGAGGTCCTGGAAAGTCTCGTCGAGGTCGGCGAAGGTAGGCTGGCCGCTCACGGTTTCGATGTCCAGGAAAAGGACTTTGGTAACGTCAATCTGATCGATCATGGGGCTACGGAATTTCGCGAAAGATAAGACTTTGTTATCAATTGGTTTAAAAAAGTCCTCAACAGTCCTTTTTTGTTTAGACTATTGCTTTTCGCCGAGCCGGCCGAGTTCGCGCAGCAGGTTTCCAACGTTGTTGCGCAAAACGAAGTCGATGCGACGGTTGGCGCGGCGTCCTTCTTCCGTGGCGTTGGACTTGGCGGGGCCGTACTCCCCGTGGCTGGCGGCCAGCAGGCGGTTGGGACTGAGGTAATAGACCTGGGCCAGTTCGTCGGCAATCCGGGTGGCACGCAGGGCCGCGAATTCCCAGTTGCTGGTATTGCGGAGGGGATTGGGCTGGTTATCGGTGTGGCCCACTACGGTAAGTTTCAGCAGGGGGTCGGACTGTAAGGCATCCGTCACAGCCCGCAGCACCGGTGCCGCCCCACCCTTGAGCCGCTCGGTGGAGCGGGGGTAGAACAGCTGATCTTCGAGCACGCTCAGGGTTACTTCTCCGGCGGACTGGGTGATGGTGAAGGACTGCGGCGGCACCAGCGAATCGAGGCCATCCAAAAGGACGAAGATGGCGTTTTTCACGCCCGCTTCGTACTGGTTGACCAGGCTGGCCTGCCGGGCGATGAGGGTGTCAAAAGCCATTTCCGCCCGCAGTTTCTCCTCTCTGGCGGTGGCCAGCTCGGTGCTCAGCCGGGCGCTGGTGTTGCTGAGGTTACCCTTCAGGGCGTCGAGTTCGTCTTCCTGGATGGCCAGCCGGTCTTGCAGCCGGTCCTGGGTCAGCAGCAGGGCATCGTTGGCGCCGTAAGACCGTTCCAGCCGCAGCAGTAAGTTGGTAATGCTGTCTTGCTTCAGGTTCAGTTCGGCCGCCTGGGTAGCAATCCGTGCGTCGTATTCAGCGGCAATGCGCTTGACTTTTTTGGGGAACACACAGGCGCTCAGACTCAGCGCCAAAAGCAGGTAGGTAAGAATACGCATGGGTTGCGAAGTCGAGGGGGGGGATGATGGTGGGGCAAAACTAAGGGCTTCCGGCGACTTAAAGCGGACTACTTACTCCCTCCCAAAATCCAGCCTGTCCCCTCATATTGGGGTGGGCTTAAACAGCAGTTTCTTGCCGTGGGCGCGCAGCCATTCGTCGTATTCCCGGTAGTTGGGCAGGGCGCGTTCCACCTGGGCCCAGAAGCGGGCGGAGTGGTTGGCCTCCACCAGGTGGGCCAGCTCGTGGATGATGACCGCGTCGAGCACCTCCTGCGGGGCCAGCAGCAGGCGCGTGGCCAGGTTGATGTTGCCCCGGTGGGAGCAACTGCCCCAGCGGGAGTAGGTGTCGCTCATCTTCACTTCGTTGACGGGCCGGCGGAAGTGTTGCTCGTTGAGTTCGGCCACGCGCTCGGCGACGCTGGGCAGAAAGACTTCGCCGAAGTGTTTGGCCAGCAGCTTGGTCAGCATCTTACCGCCGTCCACCCGTCCGTCTTCGGGGTTGACCGTCACCAACAATTCAGCGGGGGCGGTGGGCACCACGCGGTGAAAGCCGAGGTCGTGGGCCTCTACCGAAATGCGATAGTCTACCTCCCGGATCCGAAACTGATACTGTCCACTGTCGGGCACTTTTGCGAAGTAGGCAAAAGCCGCCGGTTTCTGCTGGTGGGTATCGCGCGCCCACTGCAGCATTTTCGCGATGTGGTCGATCCGCTCGCTGCCGTTCAGGAAGTGGGGCAAACGAATGATGAGGGCTCGGTTGGTAATCGCCGCCCGGGTATTGTTACGCCCCATCTCCGTGATGATCTGAACGGGGATGTTCAAGTTACCGATGGTCAGCGTTTGCCGGCTTTCGCCTACTTTGGTCGGTTTGCGGGGCATGGGGCACGTCGTTAAAGGTCTTCAGTTAACGGGCTACTTCACTCGCCCATTATTTCTTCCGCGCGGAATCCCAGGGTTTGGAAGTCCGCATAAAAATCGGGGTAGCTTTTGCCCACCACTTCGGGGTCTTCGATGCGCACAGGGTGGAGCAAAGCCAGGGGAGCCATGGCCATCGCCATCCGGTGATCGTGGTAGGTGGCGAAGGCGGGAGCGCCCGCGCTGAAGTCGGCCTTTCCATCCTGACCGAAGTAGGTGGTGCCCGATTTTCCCGCCATCCGGGCCGGGAGCTTGTAGAGGGAAACGCCCAGCTTGCCGAGTTCTGCCTTCATGGCCGCCACGCGGTCGGTTTCTTTGATGAACAAGGTCTGCAAACCCGTGTACAGGCCCTGGGTGCCCAGGCCCGCGCAGGTGGCCATCAGCGTCTGGGCAATGTCGGGGCACTCCACAAAGTCGTGCTCGAAGAACGGAGGCGCTGCTTGCCCCGGCGCTTTGCGGAGGTGGATGCCGCCTTCTCGGTAGTCGGTAGTCACGCCAAAACGCTCGTAGAGTTTGGCCACTACGGCATCGCCCTGGAGGCTGTTGACAAACAAGCCTTCGATGTGGAGATCGGCCTCCGGGGCCAGGGCGGCCAGGCTGTAGTAGTAGCTGGCGGCCGACCAATCCGCCTCCACCGTAAATGGCTTCGCCTGGTAGGCCTGGGGAGGCACCACAATCGTCTGCTCCTCCCAGCGGTGTTCCACCCCAAAGTAGGCCATTTGGGCCAAAGTCATGTTGATGTAGGGCAAGCTGACGATCTCCCCTTCCAGCGTAATGCGCAGGCCCTGCGGCAGGGTGGGTGCCAGCATCAGGAGGCTTGAGATGTACTGGCTGCTGGTGTTGGCCGCAATGCGTAACTCCGCCGTAGCGTCCAGAGCGGCGTAGCCGATGCGGAGCGGCGGGTAGCCTTCTTTTTCGGCGTAGGTGATGTCGGCCCCCAGCTGCCGCAGGGCATCGACGAGGATGCCGATGGGCCGTTCTTTCATGCGCTGGCTGCCGGTCAGGAGCTGGTAGCCGGGGCGGCGGCTCAAAAATCCGGTCAGGAAGCGAAAAGTGGTGCCGGCGGGGCCGGCGTCGAGTACTTCGTCGGAGCTGGCCAGCAGCGTTTCCAGGCGCACCGTATCGTCGGCGCGGGCCATCCGGTGAATGGGGAATCCGCCCGGCGTCAGCGCCCGGATGATCAGGGCGCGGTTGGCGATGGACTTAGACCCAGTCAGGGCAATACGGCCGCGCAAGGGACCGCCGGGATGGCTTAATTCAAGCATACGTTTTCGTGGCTTTTGGAGCGGCCGAGGTTGGGGCAAAAGTAAGGGCTGCTACTGACTTAGGCGGCTACTTCCCCGCCGGTTCTGGATTCGGGCGCGGCCGCAGGTGCGGGGTAAAGTCTTTGCAAACAGCAAGCTGAAGCACACCCGGCCAAAGCTATCAATCCACCAAGCGCTCCACAATCCGTTCGGCGGCCCGCTCCAGCAGGGCGTAAACACTGGCAAAGCCGCTGTCGTCCCAGTAAGGGTCGGGTACATCCGGGCCTTCCGTCGCGCGCAAACCCGCAAAGTCGAGAAAGAGGTGGATTTTCTGTAGCTGTGCTGGCGTGGTGGCCAGAGCCTGGAGATCGGCCAGGTTTTGGCGGTCCATCGCCAGGATGAGGTCGTAGTGGTCCAGATCGGCCCGCGTAACCTGCTGGGCCCGCTGCCCGCTGATGTCGAGCTGATGTGCTTTACCGATGGCTACGCTACGGCGGTCCGGTGCCTTGCCAACGTGGTAATTCGCCGTGCCACTGCTGCTGATTTCCCAGGAGAGTCCCCGGGCTTCCACCGCGCGACGCAGAAGCCCCTCAGCCAGCGGCGAGCGACAGATGTTGCCAAGACAGACGTTGAGGATGCGCATGGATGAGGGGGGCAAGGGGGCGGTAGAATGGTTTTTCCGGCCACGGCAAAGGTAGGGGTAGTACGCCGAAGCTTTCCAGCGGACCGTCTACCGGTGAAAACGAGCCAAAACTACCGCAATTTCCTCTGGGCTTAAGCCTACCTTAGCGCGGCAATCCGCAGTTCACTTTTCCTAAATCCGCGCGCCGTGCTCACCCGCCTGCTGGGCTTTCTTGGCTTAAGGACTACCGTGCTCAACCTTCAGGTGTCTCTCCTCCTGGTAGTGGGGACCATGCTGGTGATGATTGTGGGCCTCATCACCATTGAGGGTTATTCGCTGTCGGATGCCTTTTACATGGCGGCCATTACCATCTCGACGGTCGGCTTCGGAGAGGTACAGCCCCTTTCGGAAACGGGCAAGGTCTTTGTTTCGGTGATGATTTTGGTCAACATCGGCATTGTGGCCTACGCCCTGGCCACCTTCTCCTACTACGTCATCGAAGGAAAACTATTCGTACAAATGGAACAGAACCGCATGCGCGCCCGCATCGACGCCCTCAAAAACCACACCATCATCTGCGGTTTCGGGCGTTACGGACAGGAAATCGCCCGGCATTTGCTGGAGCACGGACAGTCTTTCGTAGTCGTTGATGAAAAGGAGGAAAACCTGCACCTGCCGGAATTTGCCGAGCGGAATCTCCCCTACATCATCGGCGACGCCACCCACGATGAGGTCCTCCAGGAGGCGGGCATCAGCCGTGCGGGGAGCCTCATCACCGCCCTGAGCGACGATTCCGACAACCTTTTCATCGTCCTCTCCGCCAAAGACCTCAACCCCCACCTGCGCATCATCAGCCGGGCCCACCAGAGCCGGAGCCGCGAGAAAATGATCAAAGCCGGTGCCAGCCACGTCATCATGCCCGAACAAATCGGGGGATTCTACATGGCCGCCCTGATCTCCAAACCCGGTGCGGTGGAGTTTTTCAGCTACGTAACCAATGAACTGGAGTCCGACATTGGCTTTGAAGAAGTGCGTTACGACCAGCTCCCCGCCCCACTGCAGGGCAAGAACATCCAGGAAATGAGCCTGCGGCAAAAGACGGGCGTCAACGTCATCGGTCACCGCCTGGTGGGCGGGCGCTACGAAGTCAACCCCGGCCCCAGCGCCGCCCTTCACCCCGGCGAGAGTTTCATCGTGGTGGGCAGCCAACCCCAGATTCTTGCCCTCCGCAAGGTGCTGGGCATCTGAGGAGGTGGAAAGCGCGGGTGGGCACCCGGAGCCAAAGCATCCGTATCCCCGCCCGGGCAATGGTCCTGGTGGACTAAACTGTAAGTATCGTTACACTATAGTTGAACCACTAGAGCTAGGCTGTCTAATTAGCCAGGCCGCAGCCGTACTCACTTTGGCCAACCGGGGATGCTCAAGCGCTTAATAGGTCGAGACCCTCTGGGTCGTAGGAGAATACGCCAATGTACTTAGCTGGATCGACCCACAGAGGGTCTCAACCTAGGGGGCACCGTGATTAGCTGGATCGACCCAGAGGGTCTCAACCTAGGCAGTCCAGGCCCCTAAAGCGCGCACGGGTTAAACCCATTAGATTAGACAGCCTACCACTAGAGCTGGGTCTGGAAGAAGTCCACGAACTCCGGAATCGTCATCGTCCCCTTGTCGCCTTCCCCTTGGATGCGTACGGCTACGCCACCGGCCTCCAGTTCTTTTTCCCCCACGATGAGCATAAAGGGGATGCGCTTGAGCTCAGTATCGCGGATTTTCCGGCCGATGGTTTCATTGCGGTCGTCGACCATCCCGCGAATGTCGTGCTTGGCCAACTCTTGGAGGATCTCCTGGGAGTAAGCATTGAATTTCTCGCTGATGGGCAGGATGGCGAATTGCTCCGGGGCCAGCCACAGCGGGAATTTGCCGCCCGTGTGTTCAATCAGGATGGAGGTAAAGCGCTCCAGGCTACCGAAAGGCGCGCGGTGAATCATTACCGGGCGGTGGGTGTCGTTGTCGGGGCCGATGTACTCCAGTTCAAAGCGTTCGGGGAGGTTGTAGTCCACCTGCACCGTACCCAGCTGCCACTGCCGGCCGAGGGCGTCGCGGACCATAAAGTCCAGCTTCGGGCCGTAAAACGCCGCCTCTCCGTAGGCCGTCACGGTTTTCATATCGATTTCCGCGCAGGCGTCGATGATGGCTTGCTCGGCGGTCCGCCAGTTTTCGTCGGAGCCGATGTACTTCCCGGGGTTGGCGGGGTCGCGCAGCGAGATCTGCGCCGTCACTTCGTTGAAACCGATCATGCCGAGAACCTCCCGGACGATATCCACTACGGCCAGAAACTCGCCCTTTACCTGCTCGGGCGTGCAAAAGATGTGGGCGTCATCCTGGGTAAAACCCCGGACGCGGCTGAGGCCGTGGAGTTCTCCCGTTTGTTCGTAGCGGTAGACCGTGCCGAACTCCGAGAGACGCAGGGGCAACTCGCGGTAGGAGCGGGGCCGGAATTTGTACATCTCGCAGTGGTGGGGGCAGTTCATGGGCTTCAGCATGAATTCCTCGCCTTCCCGGGGTGTTTTGATGGGCTGGAAGCTGTCTTCGCCGTACTTATCCCAGTGGCCGCTGGTGACGTAGAGGTCTTTTTTGCCAATGTGGGGCGTGGTTACTTGCTGGTACCCGGCGGCTTCCTGGCGGACTTTGAGGTAGTTGACCAGCCGTTCGCGCAGCTGCGTACCCTTGGGCAGCCACATCGGCAGGCCAGCGCCTACTTTTTCGCTGAACATGAACAGTTCCAGTTCTTTGCCCAGCTTGCGGTGATCGCGCTTTTTGGCTTCTTCCAGGAGCGTCAGGTAGTCCGTAAGGTCTTTGGCTTTGGGGAAGGAAATGCCGTAGATGCGGGTCAGCTGCTTGTTCTCTTCGTTGCCGCGCCAGTAGGCACCGGCCAGCTTAAGCAACTTGACGGCCTTGATGATGCCGGTATTGGGGATGTGGGGCCCGCGGCAGAGGTCGGTAAACCCGCCCTGGGTGTAGAAGGTGATGGAGCCGTCTTCCAGGTCTTCCAGCAATTCCAGTTTGTATTCGTCGCCCTTGGCGGTGAAGTAGGCAATGGCGTCGGCCTTACTGATTTCCTGGCGGACGTAGTCGTTTTTCCCCCGGGCCAGTTCGAGCATTTTTTCTTCGATGCGGGGCAGGTCGTCGGAGGAGATGGATACTCCTTCCCCCGGGTCTACGTCGTAGAAAAAGCCGTTTTCTCCGGCCGGTCCGTACCCAAATTTGATGCCGGGGTAGAGGGCCTCCAGTGCCTCGGCCATGAGGTGGGCGGTGGAGTGCCAGAAGGTTTCCTTGCCTTCCTGGTCGTTCCAGGTGAGGAGGGCCAGGGTTGCGTCCTGGTGCAGTGGCAGATCGCGATCGGTCAATTTGCCATTGACTTTGGCGGAGAGGACGTTGCGCGCCAGGCCTTCGCTGATGCTGCTGGCAATGTCCATCGGCGTACTGCCGGCGGGGTACTGACGGACGTTACCGTCGGGGAAACTGATGTTAATCATTGGGTAAATATTTGCCTCCCTACAAACGAAGGCGCTTTGTTTGGCCGCAAAGGTAGTGGGGATAGTTCAATAGTGCAGTAGTTCATAGTTCACTAGACACACTTAGATGAACAGTCTCCCTGGCGTCCGCTGCTGCTGTCCAACCTTACCTTGCACCTGCGGCAGCGCCCTTTTTTAGTTCATAGTGCATAGTATATAGTTCAGTAGCAGACGCGCGACCTTACGCCTTTACTCCTTTTCCCCTTTATGCCTTTTCGCCTTTCCTCCTTTACTTATCTTTGCCGCATGCCCTTACGTCTTTTGCTTTGCTGTCTTTTCCTGAGCGCCGTGTTGCCCGCCCAACAGGCGACCAACGAGCGGGTGTTGGCCCGGGCGGCGCTGGCCCAGAAGACGATCGACATTGGCGACCAGATCTGGCTGGAGGTCAACATCTCCGCGCCGCCGGCCACGCAGGTAAGCGCTTTGCCCGCCGACTTCCTCAACGCCGCCGAGGGACTGGAAGTGATTGACGCCAAGCCGTTGAGCACCGTGGCCGAATCCCCCGAACTGCTGCTGCAGCAACGCTTCCTCATTACGAGTTTCGATACCGGCTACATCGTGGTGCCGCGCCTGCCCTACACCTACCTGGCGGCCGATGGCGGGCGCGATACGGCCTTTACCGAAGACCTCCTGCTGCGCGTCCGCGCCGTACCGGTGGGCGACGACAATGAGCTGCGCCCCATCAAACCCATCATTGAAGAGCCGCTGAACGTCTTCGACTTCTGGCCGCTCTTCCTGTTCCTGGCCGTAGCGGGCGTGGGCTACCTGGTCTACCGCCAACGGCAACGGCGGCAACGGGCCACTCCGCCACCACCTCCGCCGCCGCCGGCCGACGTCATTGCCCTCACCCAACTCAAGGCCCTGGAGGCCCGCGAACTCTGGCAAGCGGGGCAAACCAAGGAATACTACAGCGAACTGACGCGCATCCTGCGGGAATACCTGGAAAGCCGCTTTGGCGTAGCGGCGATGGAGATGACCACCCGGCAGATCACCGCCGAACTGGGTCGCCGGGAGGAACTGGACGGCGTGCAAGGCCACGAACTGGGCGAGTTGTTGCAGCTTTCCGACCTCGTAAAATTTGCCCAGGCCACGCCAGCCGCTGAGCTCCACCCCCGGAGCCTGGAACGCGTCCGCAATTTCGTCCAAACGACGGGAAGGCCAACGCCATCCCCAGTTTCTCCCCCTCCTGCGACTCAGGAACCTTCTCCTCTCCCCCCTTCGGGGGGCCGGGGGGGAGCCACCACCCAAACCGAGCAAGAAATATGAGCTGGTGGAACCAATTTGAGTTCGTTTTCCCCTGGTTGCTACCCCTGCTGGTGGTACCGCCCCTGCTTTATTTTTGGCAGCTGCGCCGCGAACGGGAACGGGAAGTGAGCCTTCGCCTGCCCAGCACCCGGTCCATCCGGGACATGAAAGGCTGGCGCGGAATGGCCCGGCCGGCCCTGCCCCTGCTGCGGGTGGCCGCCCTGTGCCTCTTCATCGTTGCGCTGGCCCGGCCGCGGCTCGATCTGAGCGAAGAATCCGTCACGGCCGAAGGCATCGACATCATTTTGACCCTCGACCTTTCCACGAGCATGGGCGCTACCGACTTTATGCCCAACCGCCTGGAGGTGGCCAAGCAGGTGGCGCGCGACTTCGTCTCCCGCCGGGAATTTGACCGCATCGGCCTGGTGGTGTACGCTGGCGAGGCGTATACGAAGTCGCCACTGACGGTAGACAAAGCCATCATCGACCGCTTTCTGGCCGAATTGCAGATGGGGGAAATTACCGACGGCACGGCCATCGGCTCGGGCCTGGCGACGGCCGTTAACCGCCTTAAGGACAGTCCCACGGCCAGCAAAATCATCATTCTGCTGACCGACGGCGAAAACAACGCCGGCTACCACAGTCCGGAGCTCGCCGCCGAGCTGGCCAAGGAATTCGGCATCCGCGTTTACACCATCGGCGTGGGCAGTGGACAGGAAACCCTGATGCCCTCCAGCCCCCTGGGCGGCGGCCGCTACACCTTTAAACCTACGCGGGGGACGGTAGACGATAAACTGCTTTCCTACATCGCCGAGACGACCAACGGCCGCTACTTCCGCGCCCGCGATACCGAAGAGCTCGAATCCATCTACGGCTACATCGACGAACTGGAAAAGACGGAAATCGAGACCACCGTTTTCAAGCGCTACGAAGAACAGTTTGCCCGCTTTTTGCTCTTTGGGCTCTTCCTGCTGCTGCTCGAAACCGTCTTGCGGTACACGGTGTTGAAGACCGTACCCTAACCCACTGCCCGCTTGAATCCTACCGCCGCCAAAGAACAACTGCACCGCGTTTACGAGCGCATGACCCTCCGGGGCCGCCCCGGTTATGAGGAAATTGCGTTGGCCGAAGATGCCTTCCGCGAGTTGCAGGCCTTTTTGGACCTCGTACCGGAGGACGGGCTCACGGAGTTGATCTTTCGCCTTTCCGAGGGGGTACCCGCCACGAAGGTCGCCGAGTTGTACAACCTCCTGGTGTGGTCGGGCGAAGCCAGTGCAGACGTCGACCTCGAAAGCATCCAGGAGTGGTTTTACAGCCGGCAGCCGCGGCGGATTGAAATTGCCCTGCAGGTCGATATTTTCCCCAGCAACAGCATGGAGGAATGCCAGCGCATTTTGGAGGAGATCGTAAAGAAATTCCCCCAACTCAAGCGCCTCTGTGCGCTGGCGCGGCAGGAAGTGGACCACCGTTTGGCGGAGGAGGAAGCCTGGTCGCGTTACCGCCGCGACACCTTCGAGATGCCCAAGGAAATGACGCCATCGATTTTGGCCAAGATCCGCGAGATCAAGAAAAAGTGACGTGGGTGGGCGCGGCCGCAGGTGCTCCCCCCCGCCCCCCCGAAAGGGGGAGTTCGTTGGCCCCCCAACCCCCAAAGGGGGAGAGCAATGGAGGGAAAGGCGTAACTTGCGCCAAAGCCACTGCCCTACGCTGAAAGCTTATGTTCCGACTACAATCTCCCGAATACCTTTGGTTGCTGCTGGCCGTCCCGGTCTTACTGGCCATCTTCGTGTGGTACTGGCGGCAACGCCGGGCGGCACTGCAACGCTTTGCCAACCGTGAGTTGCTCGATCACCTGGCCCCGGGGCTGAACCGGCGTTTGCCCTGGACGAAATTCTCGCTCCTCCTGCTGGCCATTCCTTTTCTCGCGTTGGCCCTGGCCAACCCCCAGTGGGCGGCCGAGCGGCAGGAGATCAAGCGGCGGGGCATCGACATCATCATCGGGCTGGACATTTCCAACTCGATGCTGGCCGAAGACGTCCAGCCCAGCCGCATGGAACGGGCGCGCTACTTTTCTACTGCGCTGGTGGACGAGCTGGTGGGGAACAACCTGGGCGTGGAGCTTTTCACCTGTACCTCGCTGATGCAGGCGCCGTTGACGACGGATTATGCCTTCGTCAAGTCGGTCCTCTCCGCCGCCGCGCCTTACCAGATCAGCGCCCAGGGCACCAACCTGGCCGAGGCCATTGAACGCGCCGAAGAAGCCTACGAAGAAGGCAGTGCCAACCACCGCGCCCTCATCCTGATTTCCGACGGGGAAGACCACACGGGGTCGGCAGCGGCGGCAGCGGCGGCGGCCCACGGCAAGGGTTTGCTCATCTACACCGTCGGCGTCGGCAAGCAAGAAGGCAGCCTCATGCCCGTTACCCTGAGCAATGGCCGCAAAGACTACGTCCGCACCACCGGCGGCGGCGCAGCCACGACCAACGCCAATCCCGCCACCCTGGAAGCCATCGCCAGCCAGGGCGGCGGTGCCTACTTCCCCCTCACGGGCGACAGCAAAGCCCTGGCCAACGCCATCCGCGCCCGCGTAGACCGCATCGAGAAACAAGAGTTTGAAAGCCAATCTTTTTCTACTTACGATAGTTACTTCTACTACTTCCTGGCCCCCGCCCTCCTGCTGCTGCTCATCGAGTTCAGCATGGGTTGGAAAGACCGCAAGCGGGCCGCCGCTTTTGAGATTTAAACCACCCACCTGCCCAACCTAACTTCCACAAACCGCCACCGATGTACCTGAGAATCTGCCTCCTTGCCCTTTGCTTTATCGCGACCCTGAGCACCCTCGATGCCCAGGCGGCCCACCGTGCCCTGCGCCGGGGAGATAAGGCCTACAAAGATCAGAACTACGAGCAAGCCCGCCAGGAATACAACCAGGCCCTGGAAAAAGACAACTCCGCCCAAGGAAATTACAACCTCGGCAACGCCCTCTACGAACGCGGCGACTACCAGGAAGCCGCCAAACGCTACGAAGAAGCGGCCAGCCTGACGGATGACCCCGACGTAAGCTCCCGCGCCTACCGCAACCTCGGCGACGCCCAGTACCAACAAAAGCAGTACCAGGAAAGCATCGAAGCCTACAAGCAAAGCCTCCGCATCAATCCCGACGACGTAGAAACCAAGTACAACCTCAGCAAAGCCATCCGCCAGCTCCAGCAACAGGAACAGCAGCAACAGCAAAACCAACAGAACCAAGACCAGCAGGAGCAGGAACAGCAGCAAAACCAACAACAGCAACAGCAGGGAGAGGGCCAGCCCGACGAGCAGCAGCAGCAGCAGCAAAACCAGCAGCAGCAACCCGGCGAACAACAGCAACAACCGGGTCAACCCCAAGACAACCCCAACCAACAAGACAGCCCCCAGAACCAGCAAGGCCAATCGCAGGCCAACCCCAACCAGCCCCGCATGAGCCGCGAAGAAGCCGAACGGCAACTGGCCATCGCCGCCGAAGCGGAAAAGGAGACCATGCGCAAATTGCAGAAGGGCGAACGCTCGGGCTGCACCGATGGCAAGGATTGGTAAATGCGCTGCGTCAAGCCCCGGATGGGAGGATGTGTCCCCTTGTTTTCGCTGTACCCCGGTAACGTACGAAGACCCTACTACAACCCTTAGTGACCTTAATGTCTTAGTGGTTCAAAAAAACCGCGCAGCGGAAAAAAACCAGCATCCTAAACCCGCGCCCGACGTAAAAAGTACCAGCCCCCCAGTAAGCCCGCCAGCATGAAGCAGATGGCAATAATCTGCGCCTGGCTAAGGGAAAGCCCCAGCACGTCATAGCGGTCATTGACCCGGATGAACTCAATGAAAAAGCGCTCCACTCCATTGAAGAAAAGGTAGATCGCAAAAAGCAGGCCCGGCACCGGCGTAAGCCTTTTGCGGAGGGCCCAGAGCACGCCCCCAATCCCGAAGGCCATCACCGTTTCATAAACTGACGTGGGGTACACCGCCTCCGCCAGGCGGTAGCAGTAGTCCAGTTCGCAGCCCGCCATCTTCACCCCGCGCTCGAGCACGTTGTGGGGGAAGTCATAACTCCATACCCAGTCGGGCAAAAACCACCACGCAGGCTGGGGGGCGGCCACGATGCCCCAGTCGCCGTCGCCGCTCAACTGGCAGCCGATGCGACCCACGCCGTAGGCCACAATCAGGGAAGGAGCCACGGCATCCACCACGGGCATCGCGGGAATATGGTTGCGGCGCAGGTACCAGAACACGGCCAGCGCGCCTCCGATGAGGCCGCCGTAGATGGCCAGTCCATCGCCACTGAGCAGCACGCCCAGCGGATCTTCAAAGAAGCGCGGCAAATATTCGAGGATGGCAAAAAACTTGGCCCCCAGGATACCGCCCAGCGCCGCCATCATCGTGATGGGGCCCACCCGATCACTGGGGTAAACGTCGACCTCCCGGGGCTGAACGTCACTGGGAGCCTTGGTGCTCAGGTAATAGTAGTAGCCCAGGAAGGCCAGGCCACCGAGCAGGCCGCTCCACCACCAGCCCTCCGTGGAGAGCAACACCCCCGTCGGGTCCTCTTTCCAGGTGTCCAGGTTGGCAATGGCGTAGGGTACCTTATAGCCCAGCACGAAGCCAAATACCCCGTTGAAAAGGTAGTCTGCCGTAGTCACGCCCGCGCCCGGTGCCACCGTCATCCGCCGGGGCTGGAGCTGGCCGATGGATTCGCGGCGCTGCAACTCCCACTTCAGCAGGCGGGCGGCAACGATGAAGGCCAGCAAAAGAAAGAACCCGAAGGTCTTGAAAATGCTCAGCCAATTATCCGGCGCCGTACCGAAAAGGTCGTGAAAAAGGTAGGAAAGATCGGGGTACATAACAACGGAAGTGGGTACGGGTGGCTTAGAGCATATTCACAGTACAACAGGGGAATCCATAAGGCGGGCCAACAGCCCTGCGCCGTAAAAGTAGCGCCCAGCGGAGTCTCCCCACTGGCCTAGCGCGATTCTTCGATGCGCTGGATGAGGCCCTGGATGGCGCGCTCGTAGTTGCCCAGATCGGGGGGGAGGGTGCTCAGGGCCTGCTTGGCGTAGCTGAGGGCCTGGTCGGCTTTACCTTGCTTGAGGAGGAACTCGGCCAGGCGGTAGTACTGGCGGTAGCCGGTGGCAGCGTCGTTGGCGGCAGCCTGGGCTCCCGCCTCGATGGCCAGGTCCAGGACCTTCGCGTCGTGAATAAAACCGGAAGAGGAGGTGGTCTGGAAAATCTCTTCCAGGCGGGCATTTTCGCCGAGTACGCCCTTATCAAGGTACTTCTTGGCGGCTTTGTAGAAGGTTTTGAGGTCGCTGCCCTTCGCCGCCAGGGCAAAAGCGCCGGCCAGGGCGAGTTGCTTGCTGGCTGCGGCATCCACCAGCGCCATTTTTTCTACCGCCGTTTTCATCAGGTTGGCGTCTTTATATTCCAGTGCCTTGGCTTTGGTGGCCAGTACGGCCCGCTCCACCTGGTTGCGGTAAGCTTCTTCGCCAAAACGGGCGATGATGGCGTCCTCCTTTTCTACCAGGAGGTCAAAGATGCGGCTGTCGGCTTCCGTTGCCGCCACCAGCAAAATATTGAGGTGCTCGTCCGAGGTGAGGTCCTGCTGCTCGCGGAGGTAATCATTCGTCACTTTCAGGTGGCTTTCCTTGCTGCGCACCAGGGCCCGGATGTACTTCAGGGCCAGTTTGGCGTCGCGCGGTCCGGCTTCCCACTGGGCCGCGTAAGCATCCAGATCGTCCATCTTCCCCATCGCTACCCCTCCGGCGGCAATGAGTCCCTCCACCCGCTGTCCGCCAACCAGCTGGTGGACCACCTCGTTTTTACCATCAATGAAGAACAGGGTCGGGTAGGCCCGCACGCGGTGCTTCTGCCGGAATTCTGCCGACTCCTCCTTCTCCATATCAAATTTCACGTTGATGAAATTGGCGTTGAAGTACTCCCCCACTGCCGCCTGGGGAAAGACGTTGGCCGCCATCTGCTTGCAGGGGCCACACCAGCTGGCGTAGGCATCCACAAAGATCAACTTGTCTTCGGCTGCGGCCTTGGCCAGCGCCTCCGACCAGGTCCCTTTGAAAAATTCAATGCCCTGGGCCGAAAGACTTCCGGCCAGGAAGAACAGGGAGAAAACAACAAAGCATTTCCGAAACAAAGCAAACATGCGTCGATAATTTATGGAGGCTAAAGACTTTCCCCCCGGACGGCGGAAGGCCCAAAGAAAGGTCTAAGATACAGCATCATCGGGCTTATTCCCAGGGGCCTGCGGTCGGCGGGGGACGGGGTCGGGGCCGTGGCCGCCCCAGGGGTGGCAACTGCCAATGCGCTTGAGCGCCAACCAGGTGCCTTTGAATACCCCCCATTCCTCAATCGCCCCAATCGCGTAACTGGAACACGTGGGCTGGTACCGGCACTTGTTGGGGCCGAGCAGGGGCGACAGCGCTACCTGGTAAATCCGAATGGGCAAAATCAGTAACCACTTCAGCATAGTGGGGAAACGATTCCAAACCCGGGCCGGTTGCCCAAAACAGTAGAAAGGCTCCCCGCAAACAATGGTTTGGAGGAGCCTTTCGCTAGAGTCAGAACTTTCACTGTTATCGACTCCAACGGAAGCGTTTTTCCGGATGTTCGGTCCCTCCTGAATTTTTTTTGGGCTGGGCAAAAAAATTTTTAGCGGCAGAAACTTCCACCCGCTGGGTTGCTGCCTAGCGTTGTACCTGGCCACAGCTCCTTACCACCACACCCTAGGCCTAGCCAGCGTAGCGAGGGGATTCATCCACTCGCCTAAGTTTGATCACCTGTCTTCGCTATCCGCCCCCCTAGTTGTCTCCCGGCACAATCTGCAAGGTCGCCTGGCGAGCGGGTGCCTCGGGGCCAATCTTCTCCAGCAAAAAGTTGGTCATCTTAGTGTAGAGGTGCAGGCGGGTAAGCCCACCGTAGATGCCGTGGTTGCGGTTGGGGTAGAAGTAGGTATCAAACTGCTTGTTGTTCGCAATCAGGGCATTGGCCATCTCGGCGGTGTGCTGGAAGTGGACATTGTCGTCGCCCATACCGTGCACCAGCAGTAAGTCTCCCTTCAGGCGGTCGGCGTAGTGAATGGGGCTGTTTTCGTCGTAGCCCTTTTCATTTTCGGCGTAGGTGCGCATGTAGCGCTCGGTGTAGATAGAGTCGTACCATTTCCAGTTGGTTACCGGCGCTACGGAGATGGCGGCGGCAAAAACATCATTGCCCTGCAGGATGCCGTGGAGGGCCATGAACCCGCCGTAGGACCAGCCGAAGATGCCAATTTTGTCTTTGTCGATAAAGTCCAGCCCACCCAGGTAGCGGGCGGCGGCAACCTGGTCTTCCGTTTCCTGCTTACCCAGCGTGAGGTAGGTGTCTTTCTTGAAGTCTGCCCCGCGCGCGCCCGTGCCCCGGTTATCCACCACCGCCACGGCAAAACCGTGCTGCACCAGCATTTGAAACCAGAGCATGTTCTGCCCGCGCCAGTTATCGAGCACCTGCTGGCTGCCCGGGCCGCCGTAGACGTGCATCAGCAGCGGATGCTTGCGGCCGGCCGGGGCCTGGGCGGGTTTGAGTAAGTAACCGTTCAGGGTATGCCCCTTTTCCGTAGTGAAGGTGAAAAATTCCACGGGCTGCACCCCGTGCCGGGTCAGCTTTTTCCGGAGGTCCATATTGTCGATGATCTTCCGGACGGGTTCTCCGGCATTGTCCATCACGGTCACGGTAGTCGGCTGGTTGATGGTGGAGTGGGAAAGGACGAAGTAATCAAAGGTCCCCGAAAACTGGGCTTCGTTCACACCAGCCATAGCGGCCAGCGGGCGGGGGAGGTCTCTTCCCTTGAGGCTTTTCGTGTAGACTTCCCGGCGCAGGGGACTTTCCTTCGCGGCCTGGAAGTAGATCCGCCCTTCGTGGGTGCCGTAAAACTTGGTGACGTCCCAGTTGCCACTCGTCAGTTGCTGTTTGGGGCCGCCGTCCATGGGGTACAGGTAGAGGTGATTGTATCCCGCTGCTTCGCTCGCCCAGATGAAGCCTTCTCCACCGGGCAGGAAAGTGAGGTCGTCGTGCACGTCAAGGTAGTACTTGTCTTCCTCCGTCAGCAGGGTGCGTTGCGCCCCGGTGCTGGGGTTGAACAGCAACAATTCGAGTTTGCTCTGGTGGCGGTTCATACGCTGGGCCGTCAGTCCATCGCTCTTCGTCGTCCACTGCACCCGGGGCAGGTAGTGCCATTCGTCTTCGGGACTGGTATTGACGGTAAGGAGGTCGCGGGTTTTCCCCGTAGGCAGGTGGAAGGCGTGCAGGCTCACCGTGCTGTTTTCCATGCCCACTTTGGGGTATTTGAAGGTGTTGTACTCGGGGTAAAGTTCACCGTGGAAATCGGTGTAGGTAAATTCGGGCACCTTCGTCTCGTCAAATTTGAGGTAGGCGAGGTAGTCGCCGTCGGGGCTCCAGTGGATGGCGGCGGAGAAGGAAAATTCTTCTTCGTACACCCAGTCGGCGGCACCGTTGATGATCTTATTGACCGCTCCATCATCGGTCACCCGCGTCAGTTCACCGCTGCTCAGTTCCTTGATCCATACGTCGTTGTCTACCACAAATGCGACGCGCTGCCCGGTGGGGTCCAGCGTCGCCAGCCGGTGCTTTTTTTCGGGAAAAACCGGCGTCAGGCGCTGGTCTTTCAGGTCGTAGACGAAGAAATAGGCCTGCGAGCTGCGGCGAAAAAGCGGCTCGCTCTGGTTGCTCAGCAGCAGTTTGCTTTCGTCTGCACTGAAGTGGTAGTCATCAATCTTACCGCTGAATCCAGTCGCTTTGGGCAGGTCCTGGCCACTGACGATCACCGCTGAGCGCTGGCCCGTTTTCAGGTCGTAGCGCACCACGGCATTGTTCTCCAGCCGGGCGTAAGAGCGGCCGTCGAGCAGGAAATTGAACCCACTTACGCCCTCCCCGCTGAAGGTGTAATTGCGCCAGATGTCATCGAGCGTAATGGCCTCCGTTTGCGCTTGGCTGGCGAAACTGGTGAGCAAAAGGGCGAGGAAAATAATGGATCGCATGGTCTGGAGGTTTTGCTGGTCAAAAAGCAGAGTGGCGAAGATAGCAAAGGCGAAGAGCATGGCGCGGCCGCAGGTGCCGGGTAGCGGACAAAAACAGCAATGCCCGTCAATCCAGGCCCGGAGGATATTACGTAAGTCGCTTCCTCAAGCAAAGCCACCGTTCACCGCAAAATTTAGTATTATTGCGTAGTCTTTCCCCACCCAGCTCCCCCCATCCCGGAGCGTATTTACAGTATGTCAGAAAATGAAACCAAGCGCCTGGTGCGTCTGGGCCGCTTTACTTTTGCTGGTGCACTACTTGCCCGCGCAATCGATCAGCAAACCGTATTTCGCCGCCGAGATTGCTAACGACGTATTTTACCTTCCGCTGAAAACGGACCGCTACTTCACCAGTGGCATCCAGTTGGAGGCCGGCCGCAGCAACCTGCAGCCGAACCTTCTGATCCCTGCCCTCAACACCCACCATACCCGTTACTGGCGGATCAACCAGAGCATCTTCACCCCCCAGGCCATTGATTCGGTCAGGCTGGTGCGCGGAGACCACCCCTTTGCCAGTTATTTGGTGTTGAGCAACGGCGTCAGCGTAGTACAACCCCTGCTGGGGACCACCGTCACTTCCGAATGGACCCTCGGCGTCCTCGGCAAGTATTCCGGCGGCGGACGCATGCAGAACGCCCTCCACCGCATGGTCAATTTTGCCGAGGAAATCCCCGGCTGGAACCACGAAGTAAAACCTGACCTAATTGTCAACTACCGCCTGCACTACCAACGCCTTTTCTTCCTCTCCCCCCGCCTGCACTTCGAAGCACGGTTAGCAGGGCAGCTGGGCAGCCTCTACACCGACGGCAGTATGGGAATGGCATTGCGGGCGGTTCCCCTGCAATTCAACTCCCGCACTTTTGTGGAATTGATCCTGGGCAGCACCACCCGGGTAGTGGGCTACAACGCCACGCTTTCCGGCGGACTATTCAACCGCGACGATCGCTACCGCGGCGTCATCGTCCCCAAAAGAATCGTGGGCCGTACCGAATACGGCGGGGCAGTACACCTCAACGGCTTGGTCCTGGAAGGCGGTGTCGTGATGCTGGGCAAAGAATTCGACGGGGGGCTCAGTCACCGCTGGGCCTGGATCGGACTGCGCCTGGAGTAGCCGCCTGATCCGCCAAGAATGCTTTACCGATGGTGGCAATGGTCTCGTCCAGGGAACGGTAGGGCCGTCCGCTGGCCTCCACGTAGGCGGAGCCGTCGTACTGGTAGCGAGCCTGGACGTTGCGGTGGCTTTCCCGGGTGATCAACGGGCGCTGCCCCCTCAGCTTGGCGCGCAGGCCTTCCACCGGCCAGAGCAGTGCCGACTGCCAGGGAGCCAAGCCCAGGCGGGGTGCTTTGGCCCCGATGCTCCGCGCAATTTTTTCCTGGAGGTCCCGCCAACTCAGGTTGCCGGCGTTGAGCAGGAAGCGGTCGCCGTCCACATCCCTGTCCAAAACGAAGAGCGTGGCGTCTACAACGTCGCGGAGATCGACAAAGCCGGCCGTGCCCAGGGGATAAAAACTGCGTTCGGCGGCGGCCATGCGCCAGAGGGCAGGGGTGTTCTGGCCCGCCCAGTTGCCCGGCCCCAGGATGATGGAGGGGTAGAGTACGGCCACCTGCAGTCCTTCGGCTTGTCCGCGCCAAACCTCCCGTTCGGCGGCAAATTTGCTTTCGGCGTAGGCGGTCTTGGGGCGTTCGCTGGGCCAGCGGTTGGCCAGGCCGGTCACTTTCCCGCCGTCTACGCGGTCGAGGGCCGCCACTGAACTGAGGTGGATAAGGCGACGTACGCCCGCTTCCAGGGCCATATTTACTACGTTGGCCGTTCCTTCGCCGTTGACCAGCAGGAGGGCATCGCGGTCGTGGGCCTGGTAGGAGACCATAGCCGCTGCGTGGATGACGGTATCTACTCCTTCCATGGCCGCCAATAAACTTTCGGGGTCGTTCAGGTCGCCCCGGTACAACGTAGCGAGGGCACTAATTTCCGCGCTGGCCGCTGGGTCGGAGTCTTCCCGCACCAGGGCCCGGAGAGGGTGCCCAGCCTCCGCCAGGGCGCGGGCCAGGGCCATCCCCAGCAAGCCAGTAGCCCCGGTGAGGAGAAGTTGAGCCATCAGTTGGGGAGGCTTAGGGCGGGCAGGTAGAGGGCGCCGTTGATGGTATCCAGGCGGGCACCGGTGGCCGAAGCCAGGGCATTGGGCAGTCCTTCCACCCGCAGCAAAGCCGCCAGGGCAATGAGGGCCGCTTCCTTAAAATCGCCAATCATACTGGCCGGAGCCTCGAAGCTGAAAGGGGCCTGCTGGTCTTGGGCCGCTTGCTGGAGGCCGTCGAGCAGGAAACTGTTGCGGGCTCCGCCGCCGGTCACCAGCACCTTGCTCCTTGTTCCTTCCCCGGCACCTGCGGCCGCGCCCAAAAGCAAAAGATCGTGGACAATTTGCTGCGCCAGCCAGTGCGCGAAGCTGTGCAGAAGATCGGCGGGCGTAGCCGGGAGTTTTTCGATTTTGGGCCAGAGTACTTCGCGTACCCAGGCGTTGTCGAGCGATTTCGGGTAGGGCTGCTGGTGGTAGGGCAAGTCCAGCGCAGCCGCAAAATCGGGGACGATCCGCCCGCTGCGGGCCAGTGCGCCGTCGGCATCGAAGGCCAGGCCAGCGCGCTCCGCCAGGCGGTCGAGGACCTGACAGCAACCGCTGACGTCGCCAGCCGAGAAAGTCCCGTCCGGCTGTCGCACACTAATGTTGGCAATGCCGCCGAGGTTAAGGAAGGCCGGGTGGGCGGGAAAAAGGTGCAGGTCGGCCAATGGCGCGAGGGGCGCACCCTGCCCGCCGTGGGCGAGGTCGGCCCCCCGCAGCTCCGTTACCGTCGGTAGGCCGAGGGCGTTGGCCAGTGCCGCGCCATCGCCGATCTGGGTGGTGAAGGCGGCTTCCGGGTGGTGAAAAACCGTGTGGCCGTGGCTGCCCGCCAGGGTGGGCGCGTACTGGGGGTGGCGGTCCAGAAAAGCCCGCGCCCGCTGCCCCACCCAGCGGCCGTAGTCGGTGTGCAAACGCCAGAGCTCCCGGCCAGGCAGGGCCGGAGCCGAGCGCAAACGGGCGCGCCAGGGCGGGGGATAGGCGTCGGTTTCGGCCGCCAGAATTTCCCAGTCGGGCACCAGCCGCTCCGCACCGGGGTCCAGGCGCAGGCGGCAAATGGCCAGGTCCAGCCCGTCGAGCGAGCTGCCAGACATCATGCCCAGTACGAGGTATTCGGCCGCCATCCGGCTTACTCTTTTTTGAACGTCATGGTGTATTCGGCCATCGCCTTGATTTCGTCCTCGCTGAGGATGTCACCAAAAGGCGTCATTACGCCGTTTTCACTGCCGTTCTTGATGATGTTGATGCGGTACTCCAGGGGTTTCTCGCTTTCCTGGAGGTTGGCCGCGCCGTTGGTCCCCATATCGCCGTACAAACCGTGGCAGGCGATGCAGCGGACCTTCCAGATCTTTTTGACGTCGATGTCTTTCTTTGCCGCAGCGTTGGTGGCGGTAGGGGGTGCCTCGCTGGGCGCATTCTCGCCGCCGCCGCAAGCCAGGGCAATCAGGGCCAGAACGAGGAGGATGGAAAACTTTTGCATGGGGAGATTTTTTGGAGGGGTGAAGATACCTTGTGCGGACCGTTGGGAAAATTTTTTTGCCCACTGGCCACCCTTTTCAACCCAAACTGCCAAAGTAATAAGCTGGTTCAGCGGCGGGGAAATTGGCGTGGTCGCGGGTGCTGTCCGCCTGATTCCAGGCCCGGCAGCTCACCGCCAGCGTTTAATAGCGTGCCACTCAAGCGCTTAGGAAAGAAAATTACGCCGTCTGCTACTCCACTTCGTAAAAAGTAGTATCTTTGCGGGCCGAAAGCGAAACAGCGCTCAAAGAATACAGTTATGCAGTCCGTACAAGTTAGCGGTGAAGTCCGCGAAAATCTGGGTAAGAAGTTTAGCAAGACCGTCCGTCGTGATGGTATCGTTCCCGCCGTTCTTTACGGTGCTGGCGACCCAGTTCACTTTACCGTTAAGCCCCTGGACGTTCGTCACCTGGTTTACTCTCCCGAGTTTAAGTTGGCGGAGATCACGCTGAACGGCACGACCTACTCGGCCATTGTTAAGGACTACCAGTTCCACCCAGTGACCGATGCCTTGATGCACATCGACTTCCTGGCCCTGCAAAAAGGCCACCCCGTGAAGGTAGAAGTTCCCGTAACGTTTGAGGGCACCAGCCCCGGCGTTCGCGGTGGCGGTAAGCTCCTCGTCTCCGTACGGCGGGTAAAGATCAAAACTACTCCCGAGCACCTGGTGGACCAGGTGGTGCTCAACATCGGCAAGCTCCAGTTGGGCCAGGCCATCCGGGTACGCGACATCGCCCCTATGGAAGGTGTAGAAATCATGAACCCAGGCGGTACCCCCATCGCCACGGTTGAAGTGCCACGCGCCCTGCGCTCTGCCGCTACTGCCGCCCGCAAAGAGGCCGAGAAGGCCGCCAAGGGTGGTGCTGCCGTTGCAGTGGCCGACGACGCTGGCGACGAAGAAGCTGGCGACGACGCAGAATAGTCTTCCCCCAAAATAGCCGAACGATAGCTTCGGCACCGGGCCTTCGGGCCCATTTCTTGGTAGCCTCCCCCGTCTTCAATGGATGGGGGAGGTTACTTTTTTTACGTGAGGTCCAGACGTTTTACGTCGCAGGATGGCTTGGTTTACGCACGAGGTAAGGTGGGTCGGAGGGGGTTGCAGTCGACGTGAAACGACTCCACCTCACGTGAAACGTCTCCACCTCACGGCGAGGTGAGGTCCAGACGTTTTACGTCGCAGGATGGCTTGGTTTATGCACGAGGTAAGGTGGGTCGAAGGGGGTTGCAGTCGACGTGAAACGTCTCCACCTCACGTGAAACGCCTCCACCTCACGGCGAGGTGAGGTCCAGACGTTTTACGTCGCAGGATGGCTTGGTTTATGCACGAGGTAAGGTGGTCGGAGGGGGTTGCAGTCGACGTGAAACGACTCCACCTCACGTGAAACGTCTCCACCTCACGGCGAGGTGAGGTCCAGACGTTTTACTTCGCAGGATGGCTTGGTTTACGCACGAGGTAAGGTGGTCGGAAGGGGGTTGCAGTCGACGTGAAACGTCTCCACCTCACGTGAAACGTCTCCACCTCACGGCGAGGTGAGGTCCAGACGTTTTACTTCGCAGGATGGCTTGGTTTATGCACGAGGTAAGGTGGGTCGAAGGGGGTTGCAGTCGACGTGAAACGACTCCACCTCACGTGAAACGTCTCCACCTCACGGCGAGGTGAGGTCCAGACGTTTTACGTCGCAGGATGGCTTGGTTTATGCACGAGGTAAGGTGGTCGGAGGGGGTTGCAGTCGACGTGAAACGACTCCACCTCACGTGAAACGTCTCCACCTAGGGTGTGTAATCTGACGGGAAATCTGTTCGCCGTTTTTTGGCTCCCTTGTAAAAACGTAACTACTGGTTTTAAACGTAGTTATGAGTTTTTCC
>NZ_JACSIT010000152.1:0-178751 GCF_014349155.1 Neolewinella lacunae | reverse complement strand
TTGTAAAAACGTAACTACTGGTTTTAAACGTAGTTATGAGTTTTTCCAACGGCACAGTTACCGTGAGGGCATTCTGCATCAGATTACACACCCTACGTCTCCACCTCACGGCGAGGTGAGGTCCAGACGTTTTACGTCGCAGGATGGCTTGGTTTACGCACGAGGTAAGGTGGTCGGAAGGGGGTTGCAGTCGACGTGAAACGTCTCCACCTCACGTGAAACGTCTCCACCTCACGGCGAGGTGAGGTCCAGACGTTTTACGTCGCAGGATGGCTTGGTTTATGCACGAGGTAAGGTGGTCGGAGGGGGTTGCAGTCGACGTGAAACGACTCCACCTCACGTGAAACGTCTCCACCTCACGGCGAGGTGAGGTCCAGACGTTTTACTTCGCAGGATGGCTTGGTTTACGCACGAGGTAAGGTGGGGCGGAGGGGGTTGCAGTCGACGTGAAACGACTCCACCTCACGCCCCTAAAGCAAAGCCAGCAACACCTCCAGTTCATCTTCCCGCAATTCCCGCAACCCGCCCACGGGCTGGTCGTCGAGGCGGACGTTCATGATCCTTACCCTTTTCAAGGTGCGCACCTCGTAGCCCAGTGCCTCGCACATGCGGCGGATCTGGCGGTTGAGGCCCTGGGTGAGAAAAATCCGGAAGCGCTGCGGGCCCAATTTTTCGATGGTACAGGGATTGGTGACCGTGCCCAAAATGGGTACGCCAGCGGCCATTTGGCGGAGAAATTCCCGGTTGATGGGTTTATCGACCGTGACGATGTACTCTTTTTCGTGGGCGTTTTCTACCCGGAGGATTTTATTGACGATGTCGCCGTCGTTGGTCAGCAGCAGCAGGCCGGTGGAGGCTTTATCGAGCCGCCCGACGGGGAAGATGCGTTCGGGATAGTTGAGGTAGTCGATGATGTTGGACTTATCCCGGCGGTCGGTCGTGCAGGTGATGCCGGCGGGTTTGTGCAGGGCCAGGTAGCGGGTGCGGGGGGGCTCAGCCAGGGGTTTGCCGTCGAGCAGGACGGTGTCGCCTTCGCTGACGCGGTTGCCCCGCCGGGCGACTACGCCGTTGAGTTGGATGCGGCCCGCGTCCAGGAGTTTATCGGCTTCGCGGCGCGAGCAGTAGCCCGTACCAGCGATGAACTTGTTGATGGAAACGGAAGCGTCGTTGGTCATGCGTTTGCAGTGAGTTAGTGGGTTGGTGAGTTCGTGAGTTAGTGAGTTGGCTGCCGCACGTGATAGCTCTGCCGCGACGCGACGCAGGGGTTGGCTCCTCCGCCGGGCGGTACAAAGATAAAGGAGTTATTAAGTGGACTGCTGCGCGGGGTGAGTGCTAATGTCTTTTCCGGGGATCTGGGTTCTTTGCTTACCTTAGCAGCAGTATGGAAACCACCGAACTGCTGAAGCGGGTCCGCCGCATTGAGATCAAGACCAAAGGCCTGAGCCGACAAATCTTTGCCGGAGAATACCACAGTGCGTTTAAGGGCCGCGGAATGTCTTTCAGCGAAGTGCGCGGCTACCAGTACGGAGACGATGTGCGCAGCATCGACTGGAACGTGACGGCCCGCACCAACGAGCCCTTCGTAAAAGTCTTCGAAGAGGAACGGGAGCTCACGGTGATGCTGCTGGTAGACATCAGTAAATCGAGCTTTTTCGGCACCACCAACCAGTTGAAAAACGAACTGATAACGGAAATTTGCGCCGTGCTGGCCTTTTCCGCTACCAACAACAACGATAAAGTAGGGCTCCTGCTTTTCAGCGACCGGATCGAGAAGTTCCTTCCCCCCAAGAAAGGCCGGGGCCACATCCTGCGCATCATCCGGGAACTACTCGACACCCGCCCGCAAGGGGAAGGCACGGACCTGGGCCTGGCCCTCACCTACTTCACCAACATGGTTAAAAAGCGGAGCATCTGCTTCCTGCTTTCCGATTTCCTGGCCGAAGACTACGAAAAACCCCTCCGCCTGGCCGCCCGCCGCCACGATCTGATCGGGATGCACCTCTACGACCCCCGCGAACGGGAACTCCCCGACGTAGGCCTCATCCACGCCCGCGACGCCGAGACCGGTGCCATGGAATGGATCGACACGAGTAGCCGCCGCGTCCGGCAACGCTACACCGCCTGGTACGAAAAGCACCTTGCCTACTACCTCAATGCCTTCCAAAAAGCCGGTGCCGACACCCTGAGCATGGAAACCACCGAAGACTATACGAAGGGTTTGCTGCGCTTTTTTAAGGGGCGGTAAGGGAAGTTGCTGAGAAAGCGTGAATCATACTTTTAAAAACCGAGTCGCCGCTCACTCCCAAACCAGTTTCCCCTGGTCCAGCACTGCACCCCGACTAATGACCTGCCAGAAATACACTCCCGCCGGAAGACCCTCGCGAGGGAGAGTGACCAGTTCGTCCCTCCGCAGTGCAATTGTTTTTACCGTGCGACCGTAGGCATCGATGAGCCGCCAAGTGCCTTCCTGTAAGCCGCTGAAGGGCTTGAGCGCCAGGCGCACGTAGCTCCCCGCAGGATTGGGGTAAATATCCACCACCGCCTGGCGCGACTGACGCACTACTTCCCGCTGGCTGACAATGGGCGCAGCGCAAGGACTACTCTCCTTACCCAGCGGACCTAAACGGAAGTTCGGAAAGGCGGGCTGGTCCCGGAAAATAGGAAAAGGTAGCTGCATGGCCTCCTGCTCCCAGCCACTGGCTAGGCCCAACTCATCGGGGTAGTGGATCACGTGGTGGGCATCGGTATTGTGGGCGTAGGCGTAGAGTTTGCAATCAGGGCCCAGCTGAAAATTCCAAGCCCTCGGCGCAAAAATGGGGTGGTTATTGTTCGGATTGGTCAGAACACCTACGGTAAGGCGACTCGCGGCAATGTCTGCCGCCCATAAGTCGTACTGATAAATTGTGTAAACGGTACTGACGTACGCAAAACGCCCACTTGGGGAAATACCCACACCGCCAGCATTTCCAAAAGGCGGGGTCCTATCGATGATGGGCATTTCCACAAATTGAAAATTGCTGAGCTGACCCGTTTTCCGGTCGAAATCAAAGATTTGCATTCCTTCGCAGGAACAGTAACGGTAAAATTGGTCGCCTTGGGGGCTGAATACGCTCTGGTCTCCACCTCGGCTGAATCCGGAATCCTCAATTCCAATTTGTTGAATGTCATAAAGTTCAATGCCCGTACTATCGAGGAGGTAAACCGCGTATAAATTGGTATCGCGGAGTGGACTCACCACCCACCAGTCTTCACCGTTGGCGTGACGGTTGAGGTAGTGTGGTGCCTCCGCCAGCCGATCATCAATCAGAATGCCCTTACTCGGCACACTACCCCGCCCGTTATTACCCCGCATATCAACGTGGGTGGCTAGAAAGCGGCGGATAGTAAAGGGCTCTCCGTTTAATGGTTCTTCTAATTCATCTAGCGCCTTGTGCAACACCAAGTACTCCTCGGGACGTTTTGGCCAGGGTACAATCATTGTTGAGCCAGGAGTGATTGGGTAGCCGCGCTGCTCCCGGCCCGGGATATTACAAAATTCATTATAAAAATAACCCGAACTGAGCGTATCTCCGTTAACCATCTTTTCATGGCGATAGTTATAGAGCGCGCAGCCATTGGTATAAAACTGTAGTTTGCCTTCCGCGTTGCAAATAGTAGCGGAGCCACCTTCGAACTTAATGCGCACTCCAATCGTGTCAATAGTAGGAAAGCCCGAAGAAAAATCTGCTTTTACTGCTCCGTTAACGGACGAGAAAATCCAAACATTATCATAGTGGTGCTGTGCGGCAACGGAAAAGGAAATAATAAGGGCATAAAAGCAGCACAGACCCCGGGGGTGAATGTTGCTCATTGTTGCACATTGATGAGGTGAGTAGTATTTTTTTGCTTGACCAGCTGAAGGGTAACCATGTAGGTGCCCGCCGTCAGTTTGGGTAATGGGAGGGAACCTGAAGTGGTGGGGTTGTTTGAGAAGCTTCGGTCTAACATAGAGGGTTTTGGTTTTGGAGCCTGCTGTAATCTACGCCGGTTAATTATCAGCACCAAATTAATTTTCATCTCCCAAGCCAATATTCTGCGCAATTGCAGGAGATAAGACCGTTTTAAAAGAGAAATTAGGTGATTAAAACCACCTTTAATAAAAAATCAGCACTCAATCAGGGGCTAGACTTTGGCAATAGCACTCCCTACCCCACCTCCCCCCGCTCTTGCAAAGACTTCAACCGCACCTGCATCCGTGCCCAAATGGCGGGGAAGAAAAACACGCGCAGCAGCTCGATGCGCTTGCCCGCACTCGTGGTGATGGTGGTGCGGTGTTCCTCCTGCTGTACGTCGGTGATGTGGAAAAGCGGGACGTACTCCGGCGCGCGGAAACCCAGCTTGGTCTCCAGCCCTACGCCGTCGATTTTTACCAGAAAGAGGTTGCGGAGGAACATCCACAAAAAGACGGGCAGCAGCGGGTAGGTGGACTCGTGCAAACCCTGCCCCCCCAGGAGACCGTAAACGGCCAGCGCCGGCAAAGCCACCACACTGAGGCAGACCACAAAGAAGGTCACGTTCCGCAGCGGAAACAGCGTGCCCTGCCGGTACTCCCGCACCAAACCCGCAATCTCCAATCCGGCCATCAGCAAGACCGCAAGCGCGCAGCCGCAGAGCAGGGCCAAAACGAAACTGTTCCAGAACGCGCTGAGCGGTCCGGAGCGCAGTTCATAGTAATAAATAACTATCCCCACCAGCAGCACCGAGGCCAGCCAGCCGATCCGCTGGTAGGGAGGCATTTTTTCGAACATGGGCCGTATGGCTTAAACTTCGCAGATCCGCAAGCCTTCCTCCAGCGCCTTGATCTTGTCTTCGTAGGTGGGAATGTACTCTTGGGCGATGAAGCCCGTGAAGCCGGATTCGTGGATGGCGCGGATGATGGCCGGGTAGTTCAGCTCCTGGCTGTTGTTGATCTCGTGCCGCCCGGGGACGCCCCCGGTGTGGTAATGCCCGATGTAAGGCGCGTATTTTTTGATCGTCGCAATCACGTCGCCCTCCATGATCTGCATGTGGTAGATGTCGTACAGCAGCTTGAAGTGATCAGAGTTGATCATCTCGGCCAGGGCCACGCCCCAGGCGGTGCGATCGCACATGTAGTCGGGGTGGTTCACCTTGCTGTTGAGCAGTTCCATTTGCAGGGTGATGCCGGCTTCTTCGGCCAGTTTCACCATGGGCCGCAGGCCGATGGCGCAGTTCATCATGCCGTCGTAATCACTAATTC
Source organism: Neolewinella lacunae (assembly GCF_014349155.1). GTDB lineage: Bacteria > Bacteroidota > Bacteroidia > Chitinophagales > Saprospiraceae > Neolewinella > Neolewinella lacunae. The sequence goes on along the minus strand of NZ_JACSIT010000152.1, from coordinate 173,494 downwards.
GGCGGCGGTTGCCGCTCATCACGATCAGGTTTTCGATGCCGTGGTCGGCGGCGTCTTTGATGGCTACGCGGTAGTTTTCCTGGAGTTTTTCATGGTTTTTGGGCTCGTTCCAGCCGTCCTCAATGCTGAAAGCCTTGATGGTGCCCATGGCGCAGGTCATGCCATATTTTTTCAGGATGGGCCAGTCTTCTACCGTCAGCAGCTCGATGCTTTGTAGGCCGATGTCTTGGCCGCGCTCACAGAGTTCCTCCAGGGGGATGTCGTTGTAACACCACTTGCAGGTGCTGTGCTTGGTTTTGTACGCGCCCGCCTGGGCGTCGGCGGCGTTGGTTGCACCCACGGCGCGGCTGAGGGCGAGGGAGCCCAGCCCCAGCGCGGTGGCTTGCATGGCTTTTCTACGGTTCATGATCGAGAAGTAATTGAGGTGGGTAAGATAAGGGAATTGAGCAGATTACTGTTTTGGGCGCGGCCGCAGGTGCGGTGGAAGTCCTGGCAAGCGCAGAGGTGGGAACCTAGCCAAAGGTTTTCACCGCATGAGCTACGGCCCGCGCGGTAAGCGCCAAATAGGTCAGGCTGGGATTAACACAACTGGCGCTCGTCATCGCCGCCCCATCGGTGACGTACAGGTTTTGGCAGTTCCAGACCTGGTTATGTTGGTTGAGGACGCTGGTTTTGGGGTCGCGGCCCATGCGGGCGGTGCCCATTTCGTGGATGGAAAAGCCGGGGTAAACGTCCTGGTTGAACGTGCGGATGTTTTTGACGCCCGCCGCTTCCAGCATTTCGGCGGCGTAGGCTTGCATATCCAGGCGCATGGCCGCTTCGTTTTCGCCGAAGGCGACGTCCATCACCAGCGTAGGCAGCCCGTCGGCGTCAAGCTTATCGTAGTTCAGGGTCACGCGGTTATCGGGGTTAGGCAGGCATTCGCCGAAGCCGGTGATGCCCAGGTTCCAACTGCCGGGCTGTGTAATGGCCGCTTTGAGTTCGCCCCCCGGGGCCACGTTGATTTCCCGGACGAGCGATTGCCAGCTGCCGCGGCTCCCCCCGCCCTGGTAACCGAAGCCGCGCAAATAACTCCGCTTGCTGGCCGCGTCGCCGAGATTGACGAAGCGCGGGATGTAGATGCCGTTGGGCTTACGGCCTTTGTAGTACTTATCGGTATAGCCTTCCAGCTGCCCCGATGCGCCTACGCTGTGGTGGTGGTCCATCACGTTGCGGCCCACCTGGTCGTTGTCATTCCCCAGGCCGTTGGGCTGGGCGGAGGATCGGCTGGCCAGCAAAATGGCGGCAGAGTTGAGCGCCGAAGCACACAAAAAGACGACGCCCCGGCTGAAGTACTCCACTTCCTCCCCAGTGTTGAGCAGTTTCACCCGTACACCGCTGGCGCGTTTTTTATCGGCGTCGTAGATGATTTCCCGCACCGCCGCGCCGTTGACCAGGGTCATGTTGCCCGTCGCCTCCGCTACGGGGAGCGGACCGGCATTGGAGCTGTAGTAGCCACCGTAGGGGCAACCCCGCCGGCAGCGGTCGCGGTACTGGCAGTTGCCCCGGCTGCCCAGGTGCACCGCCGGGTCGTAATCCGTCAGGTGCGCCACCCTCCCCTCCGATACCCTGATGCGCGGGAAGCGGGCGTGCACGCTTTGCCGCAGGTGCTCCTCCGCACAGTTGAGGGGCATTGGTGGCTGAAATGGCCCGTCGGGGAAGTGGTCCAACCCCTCGGCCCGCCCACTCACGCCTACGAAGCGGGTCACGTAATCGTACCAGGGCTGCAAATCCCGGTAGCGGATGGGCCAATCTACGCCAATCCCCTCCCGGGCGTTGGCCGTAAAGTCCAGTTCACTCAGCTGGTAGCACTGCCGCCCCCACACCAGGCTGCGGCCGCCGGTTTGGTAGGCCCGGATCCAGTCAAAGCGCTTTTTCTCGGTGTAGGGGTAAGCGCCGTCCTTTAGGAAATGGTGGATGCCGCCCTGCTCCATCACGTAACCCTTGCGGCTCAGATAGGGATAATCTTTGGCTTGGACCTCCTCGGGGATGCGCCCGCCATAGGGCAGTTCCCAATCATCAAGGTTGGCTGTAGGGTAATCCCCGTGGCGAATGTCTCTTCCTCGCTCTAATACCAGGGTCTTAAGTCCTTTGCGGCACAACTCCATGGCGGCCATGCCACCGCTCATGCCCGTACCAATTACGATGGCGTCGTAGGTATTCGCTTCCTTACCGTTCATGGGGGGAAGATAGGGAGTAAGGGGGGAAAGGAATAAAGGGGGAAAGGAATAAAGGGAGAAAGGGCGCGCGCCCGCTACTGAACTATGCACTACGAATTATGAACTAAAAAAGGGGCGCGGTCGCAGGTGCAAGGCAAGGACAAAAGCAGCAATGGAGCCGTCCTGGATCAGGTTGACAGTTAAAAATCCCCGGCCGGCGGGTAGCTGACATAATTTGTTTCGCCCTGAAGGAGCTGGAGAGCCAGGTCAGCCGTCTGGAACCGGTACCCCTACACCGTCGCTGCGGCCTCTACATACTCGATGAGGCCAGCAAAAATGGCGTGGCCATCGGTGTTGCCCAGCAGCGGCTCGCTGGCCCGCTCAGGGTGCGGCATCATGCCAAAGACGTTGCGTTTGGCGTTGCAGATGCCCGCAATGTGGCGGGTACTGCCGTTGAGGTTGGCCGCTTCGCTGAGTTCGCCACTGCCATCGCAGTAGTAAAACAGGATCTGGTCTTGGGCCTCCAGTTCATCCAGCGTCGCCGCATCGGCGTAGTACCGGCCTTCGGCGTGGGCAATGGGCAGGCGCAATACCTGGCCCTCCGCCAGTTGGCTGGTGACGGCCGTCGCGGTCGTAGCCGTGCTGAGGTAGCAGTTCCTGGCGATGAAGCGCTGGTCGCGGTTGCGCAGCAGGGCGCCGGGCAACAGACCCGCTTCGCAGAGGATCTGGAAGCCGTTGCAGATGCCGAAAACGTAGCCACCGCGCTGGGCAAAATCCGCCACCGCCGCCATGATCGGGCTGAAGCGCGCAATGGCACCAGCCCGAACGTAATCGCCGTAGCTGAAGCCACCGGGCACGATGATGCAGTCGCCGGGACCGAAGCCTTCCAGCGTTTCGTCCTTGTGCCACAGTTTTACGGTTTCCCGGCCCATGACGGTGCCGAGCACGTATACCATATCGTCGTCGCAGTTGCTGCCCGGGAATTGGATGACGCCAAATTTCATTGTCCTCTACTTTGGTAAGGGGCAAAGGTAGTCATTGCCGCCGGGGAGTTGCTACTGCTTGGTGTAATGCTTGCGGTCCGTCAACGAAGAAGTAGGATTGCGCCAGCCATTGCCCAGGCCCCCACTCCAGAGCGCATCGGCCTGCAGCGGCCCCCAACTGCCTGCGGGGTAGCTGTACAGGGGCACTTCGTCTTTTTCCCAGGCCTCGAGGATGGGGTCAACGAAGGCCCAGGCCGCCTCGACACTGTCGCCGCGGGCGTAAAGCGTTGGTTCGCCCTTCATGCAGTCCAGCAACAGGCGGGTGTAGGCCTCCGGGACGTCGTTCTTCGTCAGGTCGCGGTAGAAGAAGTCCATGTCCACGTTCTTCACCCGGAAGCCTTCGCCCGGCACTTTCATCCCAAACTCCAGGGCCATGCCTTCGTCGGGCTGGATGCGGATGATGAGCTGGTTATCGCAGCTCATGGCGTAGTCGTCGTATTCCGCGAAGATGGCCTGGGGCGGATTCTTGAAGGTGATCACCACTTCGGTGAGCTTCAGGGGCAGGCATTTGCCCGTACGCACGAAGAAGGGCACTCCCGCCCAGCGCCAGTTGTCGATGAAAAACTTCATCGCCACGTAGGTCTCTGTCTTGCTCTTTTCGGGTACCCCGGGGGAGTCGCGGTAGGCCACTTCCTTCCCCTCGGAGGTAATGCCTTCGGTGTACTGCCCGCGCACGACGTGGGTTTTGACGTCCTTCTTCGTGATGGGGCGCAGCGACTGGAACAGTTTCAGTTTCTCATTGCGGATGCTGGGGGCGTCGGCCCGGATGGGAGGCTCCATCGCCACGTGGGCCAGGACCTGTAGGAGGTGGTTCTGTACCATGTCGCGCATCGCCCCGCTTTCGTCGTAGTAGCCCCCCCGGCTGCCCACGCCCACCGTTTCGGCGGCGGTGATCTGGACGGACTGCACATAGTTGCGGTTCCACAGCGGCTCGAAGAATCCGTTGGCAAAGCGGGTCACCAGCAGGTTTTGCACCGTCTCTTTGCCCAGGTAGTGGTCGATGCGGTAGATCGTGTTTTCGGGGAAGTGTTCCTGGATTTCCCGGTTCAGCTTGATGGCCGATTGCTCGTTGTAGCCGAAGGGTTTTTCCACGATCAGGCGGGCCCAGGCGTCTTGGTTGTTGTTCAGCCCGGCCTTGGCCAGGGCGGCGGGGATGGTGCTGTAGAGCTTCGGCGGCGTGGAGAGGTAGAAGATATAATTGCGCCCTACCCCCAGTTCTTTATCGAGCTTCTTGAGCCGGTCGGCCAGCGCCTTAATGTCCTTTTCTCCGTCGTAAGTGGCCAGGTCCTGGTAGAAAAGTTTCTCAGAAAAGGCCTTGATCTCTTCTTCCTTGGCACCGTCAGATTTGAAATGCTCGTTTTCAAAGATGACCTTGTTGCGGAAGGCCTCGTCGGTAAAATCGGTCCGCGACGCCCCGAGCAAGGCAAATTTTTCGGGCAGGTAGCCACCCCGGAAGAGCTCAAAGACGGCGGGGACGAGCTTGCGCTGGGCCAAATCACCGGAAGCACCGAAGATGACGAGTACGTGGGGGTCTAAGTTACTGGGCATACGTAAGAACCGTTGGGCGGTTTTAAAACAGTGTCTAGCAATTTGGGGCTGCCCCGGGGGGGGCGGAGACCAAAACAAAGGCGGCGCAGAATCGGGGGGGCTTCCAGCAAGCACTGAATGTCCTAACAAGCGCGTACTTTGCAAAGGTGATGACTTTCCGGAAGGTTTACGCCCCCGGGAAGCTAATTTTGCCCAATCACAATAAAATCCCTCCAAAATGACCATTGGCATCGCTACCGACCACGGCGGCATCGAACTCAAACGGCAGCTGCAAAACTACCTGGAGCAGAAGGGCTTTACCATCCGCGACTTCGGCGCTTTCGAGTACGATGCGCAGGATGACTTCCCCGACTTCGTCATTCCCCTGGCCCGGGCCGTCGGGGCTGGCGAGGTGCAGCGCGGCATCGCCGTTTGCGGCAGCGGCGTAGGGGCCAGCATTGCGGCCAACAAGATCAACAACGTGCGCGCCTGCCTCATCACCGAGACCTACTCCGCCCGCCAGGGCGTCGAGCACGACGACCTCAACATGATCTGCCTCGGCGGCCGCGTCATCGGCATCGCCCTGGCCCAGGAGCTGGTCGATAATTTCCTGGCCGCCGAGTACCAGGCCCTCCCCCGCCAACTGCGCCGCATGGGCAAAATTGCCGACTTGGAGAAGTAAAGCCGCGTTGGGAAAGCGCTGTTTGCCGCAACTTCCCGCTGCCCTGTGGTGGTTATCCGCTCGTCTGCCATCCCGCTGGCATGCGCTGCGTTGCTGCCTTTTTCAGGGTGTGGTTAGGGCGCGGCCGCAGGTGCTCCCCCCCGACCCCCCGAAGGGGGGAGAAGGGACAGGGAGCAAGGTTTGGGCCAGCCCCGCCCACCTAAAGATTTACGTTATGTTGTTTCGTGGCCCCCGTCGCTTTCGCGGGCGGTGGGGGCTTTTTTAGGACCGGCGGAGAACAACTTTGCGGTCAGGTAAGCATCTTCGATCAGCTTCTTGAGCAGCACATTTACGTCAATCCGGTTGGAATGAATCCAACTGCCTATTTCTGCGCCGACTTCCATTTCTACCCGGAGGTACTTTTTTCTTCTTCGAGATCGGAATCGATGCTTTCCCAAGGGCCGTCGAATGCCTCGTCATCTGCTATCGCATCATCGTCGTAGCAGATCAAATCATCAGGAACATCGACGCCAGCCTCTCCTAACGCCACCGCATCGAGTGCTTCTACCCGTTCTACTCCAGTAAATTCCACCTCCATTTCGGAAGTGTAAGCGCCGCTGGCAATCAGTTCGAGCGCTTCTTTAACGGTCACTTGATTACTCATGCTTGTCATCTTGTTTGGTCAAGTCTTTCGCCGCCAACCGGGTTGTTGTTGGCCCTAGCTTAGCACCGAAGTACACCAGCGCAACTTCTCCCAGCCGCGCCCCACCCCGCTCCTCCCCCTTTGGGGGTTGGGGGGCCAACGTTCTCCCCCCTTCGGGGGGTCGGGGGGGAGCACCTGCGAACGCGCCCTAAAAGCCACGCCTCTCCCCCAACTACCTTACCCGTAACGCGCCGCAAACTCCTCCGCGCTGGGCTTTGCCAGGTAGAAGGCGAACAGCAGCGGTAAGACCAGGAAGAGCAACTGCCCATTGTGCGTAATGAGGGCCATGGTGATGACGAGCAGCGTGCCGCCTTCCAGCACCGCCAGGCGCAGGATCACGCTGCTGCGGTAGTGGGCAAAAGCGTCGCCCGCTATATTTTGCAGCGTGGGAATGCTCTTAACGCGCATTTGATCCAGAAAACGCGACGCAAAAACCGTTGCGAGGCCATAAGCCAGCACGAGGTACAGGTCCTGGTTGGGGCCCAGGATGTAGTCCGGTACCGCCTCCGGGTCCTGCAGCAGGTAGTAAACCACCCCCGCAAACAGCACCTGCCCCGTTACGAGGGCCAGGAAGATGACGTTGAGCGCCTGGAAGTCGTCTTTATTCAATTCCATGCATCATCTTTTTCATCCAGCCGGAGATGGCAATGAAGAGCACGCCGGCCGAAATCGGTACGATCGCAAAAATCAGGAAGAAACCACTCAGTCCCACCGCCTCGGCAATGGGCTCAATGTAGGACCCCGTGAGGCCACCGGCGAAGTTGGCCACGAAGTTGGCGACGAAGAAGACACCAAACATGAGGCCCACCAGGCGGAGCGGGGCCAGCTTAGAGACGTAGCTGAGGCCCACCGGCGAAATGCAAAGCTCGCCCAGCGTGTGGAAGAGGTAGGCGGCAATGAGCCAGAACATACTCACGCTGGCCGATTGAGCACCATCGGGGATGCTGAGCGCACCCACCGCCAGGATGGCAAAACCAATGCCCAGCAGGATGAGGCCCAGGGCAAATTTGACCGGCCCACGCTGTAACAACTTGATCCGCTGCTCCCACAGCTTGGCAAAAGCGGGTGCAAAACAGATGATGAACAAGCTATTGAAGATCTGGAACCAGCCCGCCGCCACTTCCGGCTCGGTGGTCGTAAACTGTTCGTAAAGCATATTGCCCACCAGCAACCACACCAACACGAAGGCCAGGCCAAGAATGGAGTTGGCCAAACCGTACTTCGCAAAGGTGATCTTCGATAGCTTCAGAAAAACGTAGGTAAGGACCATCACCGGAATCACGGTGAGTAAGGTATTGGCAATCCGGAAGGTAGTCGCACTGTCCCCGTCGAGCGTACGGTCGGTATATTTCAACGCAAAAATCGTCATGGAACCACCGGCCTGCTCGAAGGCCCACCAGAAGAAAACAATGAAGAAACTGAAGACGATGATGGACCACACCCGGTCGCGTTCCACTTTCAGCAGGGATTTATCCGACACGATCCAGCCCACAAACGCAATCACCGAACCGATGATGATGGGGGGCATAAACTGCCGGCTGATGGTTTGCAGGGCGTTTACCTGGGGCTCCGTAAAGTAAGCGATCAGGAAATAGACCACCGCCGCAATGCCAGTGCCGATGAAGGCCCACTGGATGGCACGGGGTCCCTCCCGGCCATCGCCCTGAGAAACTGCGGGGATGGCCCCCTCAATGCTGCCGCCGTCGGGCTCCACGGCAAAGGCACTGGCGTTGGCCGGGTCATTGTCGTAGCCTTCCAGCTCACTGGGGGCCAGGCCGATGCGGCCGAAGATTCCCTGGGCGAAGTAAAACTGTACCAGGCCGATCAGCATAAAGACGCCCGCCAGGCCAAAGCCGTAGCTGTAGCCCCAGTCGGGGTTCTCCCCGTAGTAGCTGCACAGCATGATGCCGAGAAAGGCACCGGAGTTGATGCCCATGTAGAAAATCGTGTAGGCACCGTCTTTCAGCTCCGGCTCTTTGTCGTACAACTGGCCAACGATGGAGGAAATGTTGGGTTTGAACAGTCCGTTGCCAATGATGAGCAGGGCCAGGCCCAGATAAAAGGCGTATTCCATTTCCAGTGCCATGGAGGCATGGCCTAAGGTCATGATCAGGGCCCCTGCCAGCACCGCCTTGCGGTAGCCAATATACTTATCGGCAATGATGCCCCCGATCATGGGCGTGAAGTAGACCAAACCGGTGTAAATACCATAGAGCGCCAGCGCATCCGCCGTATCCCAGGGCGTTTCTCCAAAGGCGACCTGCACCAGGAAGACGACGAGCAAAACCCGCATCCCGTAGTAGCTGAACCGCTCCCACATTTCGGTAAAAAAGAGAACGAAGAGGGCTGGTTTTTGCCCAAAAATATTGCCCTTGATTTCGGGCGTGGAGGATAGAGAGGTGGCCATGATCCGTTTTTGTTCGGCCTAAAGAAACGAAAATTCGCCAATCTTCACTCTTCCGGAACAATTCAGCAAAGAATTTTAGCAGCGCCAAATCCCGCGTTTAGCCACCTACCCGGGGGCCATGTACGAAGCTCCGCCGCAGGCTGGCCCCAAACCAGCCCCCCAGGCCCGCCGTTATGCCCGCCCAAAGCGCCGTCACCCCCACCAGGCTCCAACCCTCCGCCAGGCCAAAAGCCACGGCCAGGCGATCGCTCAGCCGCCCCTCCGATTCGAAGTGCAGGTAGCCCGCATACACCCCCCACACCAGGAAAGCCGCCACAAAGGAAAACCCAAAGGCCGCCCGTCGCCACACGGGAAAAAGCAGGGCCAAAACCACCGTCGCCACCGCCAGCAGGTACCAGGGCAAACCAAAGTATAGCCCGGCCACCGCGGCGAGCATAACGGAAAGGAGAAGAAAAAATCTGTACATCAGCAAAGGATTAAGGGAGGAAAGGGTGAAAGGGCGAAAGGAGTAAAGGGCGTCAGGCAAGCGTTTTCCCCGGGTGCATCGGAGACTGTTCATCTAAGTGTGTATACTAACTATGAACTACTGAACTATGAACTACTGAACTATGAACTACTGAACTACCGCACCACCACCCGCCGGATGCCCTTCCGGCCGTCTTCGAGCCGCAACTCGATCAGGTAGACGCCAGCGGGCAGGTCACCCAGATCGAGGGAAGCGCTCCCGGCGCTGTCGGGCTGGAGGCTGCGCATCCGCCGTCCGTCAGCACTGATGATGTACAGTTCCGCCGCCCGGGCGGTACCTGTCCACGCAACGCGCAACGGGCCCGCCGTGGGGTTGGGGGATACCGACCAATCGGCGGCTTGCAACACTGGCGCGTCGGTGTCCGTGCAGTTATCGAGGAAGTAAAACAGTTGGAAAGGGCCCGGGCTGCCGCCGCAGAGACTGGCCACTTCCACTTCGTAAGCACCGCAGAGGTTAAGGTCGGGGATGGTCAGTTGAATGCCCGTCACGTCCGTCTCCGTCCAGGCACCCGTTGTGCCGCGCAGACGGTAGCGCAGGCGATAGCTGCCTCCCGGCGCGGCGGAGGCGGACCAATCCAGGCGGGTATCCCCCGTCATCTGGTCGAATCCGGCCCGGAGTTGGGCGGGCGGAGGGCAACCTTCGGCGTCCACGATTGAGAGACAGTAGTCTTCCACCTCCCCGTCTTCATTGTCGCTGCACGGCCCGCCGCGGACGCTCCGGAACTGCATGATGACGCGCATTCGGGTGGAACGCAGGGCCGCCGTGGTGGGGACCGTAATGTCGGCCGTAGCTATTCCGCCGCTGGTGCTGACGGCCTCGGCCGCAATTTCCGTGCTGGCGAAGACGCCGTTCTGGTCCCAGTCGATGTAGATCCGGAAAGCTTCTGACTCCGTCCCCTGCGGGAAGCCAGGACGTAGCTGGATGGGGTATACGCCGCCCCGCACGAAGGGCTGGGCCGTCACCTCCCCAAAGCTGGTGTAGCCGTTGGGCTGGGGTCCGCTCGTTTTGACCAGCAGATTGCCCAGGTTCACCTCCGCAATCCACTCGCGGGCGTTGTCGTAGCGGTCGGGTTCGCAATAGGTGGCTTCCTGGCAAGCGCCACAGCCGGTGCTGCGTACGGTCATCCGCTGGCCAAAGTCGGTCAGGAACGTATCGCAGTTGGTCTGGAATTCAAATTGGTAATCCGTACAGGGCAGGATGCCGCCCGCGATGCCGAGTTGGTTTTGGGTAGGACCGGCAGTGCGCGTCGTCCAGTTGTCCGTGCCCGCTTGGCGGTAGCGCAGACGGTAGGAGCGGCCCGCCAGCAGGGGCGTCCAGCGGGCCACGAAGACCTGGTTGGCGGCGGCCACTACCGAAAAATCGTTGGGGATGGTGCAGCAACCGTCGGTAAAAACGCTCAGAATGCGGGTCTCCACGGCTTTACTACCGCAGGCTCCGGTCAGTTGCACCTCGTAGCCCGTACAGTTGGCCAGCGTATTCAGGGTGTAGGGTGGGCTGGGGTCGGCTACCGAAATCCATTCGGTCGTGCCAATTGGGCGGTAACGCAGGTGCAAGGTGGTGATGTCGGCAATGGACCGCCAATCGACGGTGATGGACGTTGCCGAACCCGGGGAGGACACGGCAGTAAAACTCGTCGGGGCGAGGCAATCGCTGCACCGCGACATGAGTTCGGCCATCGCCGCGCCTACGTCCAGCCGCCCACCCGTCACGGTGATGCCAGCCAGGCTGGCGTTGGGTTTGACGGTGGAGAGGAGGACTTCCCGGACGGTCAGGGCGGCCGCCGCCGGGTCTGCGGCCAGCAGCTGGGCGAAGGTGGAACAGGGCGCCGAATACAACAGTGCCGCCGCACCCGCCACGTGGGGGGTGGCCGAAGAGGTGCCGCCGAAGTAACCGTAGTTGTTGCCCAGCGCGGCGGTAAATGCTTCCTCCCCGAAGGCTCCGAGATCGATGGAAACGTTGCCGAAGCCAGCCTCCCGCACTTTTTGGTCGCGGGTATTGACGTTGGTGACGCCGATGAGGTACTCGGAGGGGCAGTTGGTGGGCAGGTCGCCTTCCAGTTCCACGTTGACGTTGCCGTTGATGGTGGCCCCGACGTTGAGGATGCCGGCCTGCCCGAGGCGGTCGTAGAGGTTGCACCAGATGGGGCTATCGTCGGCATCGCCGAAGTCCGTCCCCCAGCTGGCGTTGGTAACGGCTACGTAGGCCCCCTGCGCACCGTCGGTGGCGTTGTAGCGTTCGCGGGCCTCGAGGGCGTAGCTGTAGGCTTGGAGGACCTCGGCTTCGGAATCGAGGAAGGCATTGCGGATCATCATGATTTTCACCCGCCAGTTCATGCCGCTCACGCCGATGCCGTTGTTGCCCACGGCACCGATGATGCCGCTGACGGGCGTACCGTGGTCGTCGGAATTGCCGGCGTTGACGTCGGGGTCGTCGCTGGCCGTGTCGTAGCCGTGGTAATCGTCGACGTAGCCGTTGCTGTCGTCGTCTACGCCGTTGTTGGGGATTTCGCCGTGGTTGCGCCAGAGGTTGGCCACGAGGTCTTGGTGGTCGAGGTCGATGCCATCGTCTAGTACGGCTACGACGATGGTGTCTCCGTTGGCGGTGACGCCGCCGGTGGTGACGTCCCAGGCCGCCTCAATGTTGTGGTCGGCGCCAATTACGCCGTTGATCTGGCCGAGGTTGCGGTGCTGCCACTGGTCGGGGTAACGCTGGTCATTGGGGCGGCGGCGGAGGGTAATGAAATGATTGAGCTGGACGGCGATGACGGCGGGGTCCTGGGCGTAGCGCTGCCGCAGGTCGGTGGCGGCGTAGCGGGTGAAATCGAAGCGAACGAGGTAGGTGTTCAGGCTTTGGCCGAGGGGGACAACGGCGCTTAGTTCATCCTTTGCCGCTATCCATTCCTTGGCATCTACGTCCGCGCCAAACTGCACGATGAGCTCGCCCTGGCGGTGGGTAAGTTGCTGCGCGCCTGCGGGGAGGGCCAGGCAAAGGCAAAACAGCAGTAGCGGAAGGAAAAGTCGGTACATGTCTCAAAGGGGTTGGCCCGCTAAACAACGAAAAAATTGGGGATTTATGGGCCATTTAGTAAATGCGAATGCGTAGCAGCGTCGTTGGACGGACACCCCCGGACTCTTTTACGCCGGTGGTGGAAGGAAAAGGCTTTGGGTTGGGAAAGATGCAATGTGCTGGTTACCATGCACTTCGTACCTTTGCGGCCGCAAAGAAAATCCATCCCGCATGATTACTTACGTTACCGGGCCGATCACGCACAAGAACCCCAGTTTTGTAGTGATCGAGGCAGGGGGCATCGGTTACCACATCAACATCAGCCTTTTTACCTACACCCAGATTGAAAAAGCCGAAACAGCCAAGCTCCTGACCCACCTGTACGTGCGGGAAGACCAGCAGACGCTGTACGGCTTTTTCGACGATACGGAGCGGGGGCTTTTCCGGCTCCTCATCGGGGTGAGCGGCGTGGGGCCGAGTTCGGCGCTGATCGTCCTTTCGAGCATGAACCCCGATGAATTGCGGGCGGCGGTGATTGGCGAAGACGTGACGAGCATCCGCCGGGTGAAGGGCATCGGACCCAAGACTGCGCAGCGCATCATCCTGGATTTGAAGGACAAGGTGGTGAAGGAAAGCTTCGCCGAGCCGACAATGCTCGCTGCCCAGAGCAATACCCAACGGGGCGAGGCGTTATCTGCTCTGGTAAACTTGGGTTTCGCCCGGCCGGCCGTACAGCGTGCCCTTAATCGGGTCTTCGCCGCAAAGCCGGACGTAACAGCCGCGGAAGAGATCATCAAATTGGCATTGCGTGAATTATCGTCTTAAGCGACCCTCTTTTTCCACCATCGCCGTCCGGGCTGGCCTCGGCAAATACTCTTAAAACTGACCGCTAGTAACGTGATCGCTCCACCGCGACCGTTCACCGAGGGTTGCCCGACACTTCCCCCCGGGCATTTTTGGAAGGATTGATATATGAAACAGACGCTACTATTACTCGGTTTTGCCCTTGCCTCTCTCAGCTTCACCTACGTACCCTACCGGACTCCGGAAGATGCGGCCGCCAGTCGGAAAGCCTTTGCGCACCTGGCCAGCAGCCCCGCCCCGGTTCCGCTAAATACTGAAGTTCTGCTTGCCTACGGTGCCATCCGTGGGGCGGCCCAGGATACCTTGCCCCCCTTGCAGGACCGGCGCGGCGACTTCATCACCGACCCCAACCGCAACCCCATTGACCTGCGCGACCCCTCGGTAGTTGAAAAAACCGTTGAGTACGACCCCGAAACGGGCCGCTACATTGTCCGGGAGCGCATGGGGGATATCGACTTTCGGCCGCCGACGTACCTGACCTTCGAGGAATACCTTCAATACCGGGAAAAACGGGACAAAGACCGCTATTTCCAGCAATTGGCTGGCGTGGGCAACCCCGAAGATGCCATTTCCGTTGGCGACCCGCTGGCCGACATCGAGCTGGACCCCGAGCTGCTGAACAACCTTTTTGGGGGTACCGAAATTGACATCCAGCCCCAGGGCGGCGTGGATCTGAGCTTCGGCCTCAACTACCAGTTTCAGGACAACCCCTTCATCGTCGAACGTTTCCGGAGAAACACCATCTTCGACTTCGACATGGACATCCAGATGAACGTCACTGGCCAGATCGGGGACAAACTCAAGCTGAACACCAACTACAACACGGGGGCCACTTTCAACTTCGATAACCAGATTAAGCTGGACTACAACTCGGAGGCTTTCGGCGAAGACGACATCATTAAAAAGATTGAAGCGGGCGACGTCAGCCTCCCCCTGAATGGTTCCCTGATTGAGGGCGCACAATCGCTCTTCGGCCTGAAAACGGAACTGCAATTTGGTCACCTCCGGCTGACGGCCATCGCCAGCCAGCAACGGAGCCAGCGGGAAAAACTCACCATCGAAGGCGGCAGTCAGCTCGCCCAGTTTGAGGTCTACGCCGATGACTACGACGAGAACCGCCACTTTTTCCTGAGCCACTACAATCGCAGCGTCTACGAGGAATCCCTGGAAAACCTGCCGCAGATCAATACCCTGTTCAACGCCGAGAACATCGAAGTCTGGATCACCAACGACCGCAATGAGGTATTAGAGGTTCGTGACATCGTGGCCTTTGCGGACCTGGGCGAGCCCGAGCGCCTCACCAACCCCCGCGCCGTCAACCGTTTCCCTACCCCCCGCTACCGGGAAATTTGTGACGGAGAGCCCCTGCCCGAGAATGGCGCCAACGACCTCTACGAAAAGCTCTTGGCGGCGGGCGAAAGTGTAAGGGACATCGACCGTTCCGTAGCCACCCTGCAATCCGCCCGCTTTGGCCTGGAGCAGATCCGCGATTTTGAAAAAGTCTCCGCCCGCAAACTCAATCCCCGGGAATACACCCTCAATCCTCAGCTGGGCTTCATCTCGCTCAACATCAACGTCCAGCCCGATCAGGTGGTCGCTGTTTCTTACCGCTACAAATACAACGGGGAGATTTTCAAGGTTGGGGAACTCTCCGTCAACACCGATAACTCAAGTACGGATACGAGCAACTTCGCCAACCAGGTACTGTTCACCAAAATGCTCAAATCATCCACCCAGCGCGTGGGCCAGCCTACCTGGGATTTGATGATGAAAAACGTCTATTCCCTCGGGGCCTACCAGGTCAACCAGGAAGACTTCCGCCTCGACATCCAGTACGAAGACCCGGGAGAAGGCTTCAAGCGCTTCCTGCCCGTGCCCGTAGACAATCCTTCCACGCCTGACCTCACTTACGTGCCCGGGCTCCCCCTGATCCGGGCCTTCAACCTCGATCGGCTCAACACCCAGCTGGACCCCCAGCCCGACGGCGTTTTCGACTTCGTGCCCGGCATTACGATCAACCCCACGACGGGACGGATCTACTTCCCCGTACTGGAGCCTTTCGGCAGCGACCTGGCCGAGTTGCTCCGCCCCGAAGACCGCAGTCAGTTCGTCTATCAGGAATTGTACGATTCCACCATTTTCCAGGCGCGGGAATTTCCCGAGAAAAACCGCTTTGCCATCCGTGGGTCCTATAAATCTTCGGTACAGTCGGAGATCAGCCTGGGGGCGTTTAACATTCCGCCGGGATCGGTCCGGGTGACGGCCGGGGGGGCATTGCTTACGGAAGGGCAGGATTACACGGTTGATTACAGCACGGGGCGGGTCCGCATCCTCAACGATGCCATTCTCAGCTCGGGGGTACCCATCAACGTCAGTTTTGAAGACAATACGATCTTCAGTTTGCAGACCAAGACCATGCTGGGTCTGCGGGCGGACTACGAAATCAACGACAACCTGAGCGTGGGGGCCACCTACCTTAAGCTTTTCGAGCGGCCCTTTACCCAGAAGGTTAACCTCGGGGAAGACCCCATCAACAACACCATCTACGGCCTGGACGCGACCTTCCAGAAAGAATCGGGCTTTCTGACCCGCCTGGTGGATAAGCTGCCGTTTTACAGCACGAGTGCACCCTCCAACATCAGCCTGACCGCCGAAACGGCCTGGCTCCGCCCCGGGCACAGCCGCGCCATCAACCGGGCCCGTGGCGACGACGAAGGCATTGTTTACCTCGATGACTTTGAAGGCACGGCCAGCCCCATTGACCTGATGGTGCCCGTCCAGAGCTGGTACCTCGCCTCCATCCCCCAAAACGACGCCCAGAACAATAACCCCCTCTTCCCGGAAGCTACCCAGCAAGGCCTCGTCAGCGGGGCCAACCGGGCCCAGCTCAACTGGTTCCGGACGGAGCCCAACGCCCGTAATCCCGATGACAACAACAACGTCTACACCAGCGCGGTACCCCAGCAGGAGGTTTTCCCCAACGTTGACCTGCCCATCACGCAGCGGGCGCGCAACCAGTTTTTCTCGTTCGACATGGCCTTTTACCCCAATGAACGGGGACCTTACAACTTCGACGACCTCGACGGCTACCCCGGCTTTACGGCGGGCGTAACCCTGGAAAACGACAACATCGCCCCCGTCAAACTGCTCAACCCCGAAACCCGCTGGGCCGGCATCATGCGGGAAATGACCACGCCGGATTTTCAGTCCTCCAACATCGAGTTCGTAGAATTCTGGATGCTTTCGCCCTTCCTCGACGGGGAGAACCCCCGGCAGCCCGCCCCCGACGGCGATCTCAAGCAGGGTACGCTCTACATCAACCTGGGCAACGTCAGCGAAGACATCCTCAAAGACAGCCGCAAGTTCTTCGAAAACGGCCTGCCTGGCCCCGCCAACCCCAACCGCCCGGTGGATGAGACGGAGTGGTCGCGCGTACCCGTAGCCCAGCAAATCACCCGGGGCTTCGATAACGACCCCGAAACCCGCGAGTTGCAGGACGTGGGCCTGGATGGCTCGAACGACGAGATGGAGCGCCAAAAATTCAGCGACTACCTCAACCGCCTGAGTGGCGGCAACCAGGCGGGCTTCCAGATTTTGCAGGAAGACCCCGCTAACGATAACTTTTACTACTTCAACAACGATCGTTATCAAGACAGCGACGACTTGCTGACCCGCCTGCGCGGCTGGAACGGTACGGAAGGCAACAGCGCCGCCAACAACCAGACCCAGAACAATACCCGCGAGAGTACCACCAACCTCCCCGACACCGAAGACATCAACCAGGACAACACCCTGAACGAGGCCGAAAGCTACTTCCAGTACGAAATCCCCTTCGTCCGCAGCAGCGCCGACGGACGTAACTTCGACCAGGAGCAAACGCCCTTCATCACCGACCGCCTGGAGGCACCCAATGGCCGGGTGTGGTACCGCTTCCGCGTACCCCTCAACAGCGACCAGCGCAAAGCCATCGGGGGGATTCAGGACTTCCGCTCCATTCGCTTCATGCGGATGTACATGACGGGTTTCCGCGCCCCAACCATTCTCCGCTTTGCCGAGTTTGAACTCATCCGCAACAGCTGGCGGCGCTATACCCGCGATTTCCAGGGAGCACCCGTCATCGGCGGCGAGGAGAACACGGAATTCAACGTCGATGCCGTCAACATCGAAGAGAACAGCAGCCGCCTGCCCTTTAATTACGTGTTGCCCAATGGCATCCGCCGCGAGCAAAGCCTCGGCATTCAGAACACTCTACAAAATGAGCAATCGCTGTCGTTGAAGGTGCAGAACCTCCAGCCCGGGGGGCGCCGTGCCGTTTTCAAGTACACCGATACCGACCTGCGGGTATACGATAACCTGCGGATGTTCGTCCACGCCGAACCTTTGGGCGAAAGCCGCTTCCAGCGCCCCGAAGACGGCGAGCTGAGTCTCTTCATCCGCATGGGTTCCGACTTCGAGGCCAACTACTACGAATACGAAGTGCCCCTGCGCATGTCGGATACTGCCGTCATCAACCAGTGCCCGCCCCCTCCCGGTAATGGACGGGTGGAAAATACCAGTTGCTACTCGCAGGAAGTATGGCCCATTGCCAACGAAGTCAACCTGCCCCTGGCCCTGCTCCGGGAGCTGAAACTCGCCCGGAACAACCAAGGCTTCTCCTCTTCCCAGGAATTCGCCGACCGCTTCCGGCCTTTCGCGGGCGTCGGCGGAGAAGATGACCCCATCCGCGAAGTAGAACACACCATCCGCGTCAAGGGCAACCCCAATATCGGCTTTGTCAAAGTATTCATGATCGGGGTGCGTGCCAAAAACGACCTGAACAACGACGGGCTGAGCGCCGAAGTCTGGGTCAACGAGCTCCGTCTCGAAGGCCTCGACGAGCGGGGCGGCGTGGCGGGCCTGGCCCGGGCCGACATCCAGTTGGCCGACCTCGGAACCGTCACCGCCGCCGCCAATTACAGCAGCATCGGCTTCGGTGCCCTGGACAACAACGTGACCGAGCGCGCACGGGAATCCACCGCCGGCTACGACCTGGCCGCCAACATCAACCTCCATAAGTTCTTCCCCGAACGCCTGGGGCTGCGCCTGCCCGTCTACCTTCAACACAGTAAAACGGTCAGTACCCCCGAATACGACCCCTACGACCTGGACATCAAACTGAAGCAGAAAGCGGAAAGCGCCGAAAATGCCGCCATCCGCGATTCGGTGCTTGAACAGGCCCGGGAGATCAATAAGATCACCGCCATCAACTTCAACGACGTCGGCATTTCCACCGGCGGCGGCAAAAGCCCCATCAGCCCCGATAACTTCAGCGTCAGCTACGGCTACACCAAAACAGAACGTTCGGACCCCTTCATCGAAAACGAAACGATCAAGGATTATACCGGAGCACTCGACTATTCCTACAACCGCGGCCGGGGAACCCCGCTGGAACCTTTCAAAGGTATTACCAGCAAGTACCTGAAATTGCTCAGTGAATTCAACATCAACCCCCTGCCCAACAGCTTCACCTTCGCCAATATTCTCAACCGGAGTTTTGCCACCACGAAGTACCGCTTTGCCGATGTTGACCCCCAGTTCAACACCTTCTACAACAAGCGCTTTACCTGGGACCGGCTTTACGACGTCCGCTGGGACCTGACGCGCAGCCTCAAACTGGGCTTCAACGCCAACATGAGCGCAACGATTGACGAGCCCGACGAGTCGGAACTCGTTGAGCAGTTCCCCGACCCGAACGCCCGGGATGATGCCCGCAAGGAAGCCATCTGGGAAGGACTCCGCGCCGGCGGACGGCCCAAGCTCTACACCCAGAGCATCAACGCCAGCTACCAACTCCCCCTGCGCTTCCTGCCCTTCCTGGATTTTGTCGACGTCCGCACCAGCTACCTCGGCCGCTATACCTGGAACGCCGCCCCGCTTTCCCTGGTGGAACTCGGCCTCGGAAACATCATCCAGAACAGCCAAACCCGGCAGGTGACGGCCAACCTCAACTTCGAGAAGTTCTACGATCAGTTCAGCTTCCTGCGCAACATCAACCGCCCCCAGCGCCGCACCACCCGCCCCGGTGCCCGCGAACAACGCGACGCAGCAGAAAAGCCCGGAGCTACGACCAAGGAAGACCGCAGTAAGAAAAGCAGTGGCCCGAGCGCCGGTGCCCGCGCCCTCATCCGCCCCCTCCTCCTCCTGCGTAACGCCCGCTTCAACTTCAGCGAAGACTTCGAAACCGTCATCCCCGGCTTCCTGCCGGAGCCACGTTTCTTTGGCCAGAACACCGGGTTCGACGCACCGGGCTGGGGATTCGTGGCGGGCTTCCAGCCCAAAATCCGGACCCTCGACCCCGCCAATTACGGCAGTGACGACGACTTCCTCAACAACCTGGCCAACGATGGCTACCTCTCCCCGAGCGTCTTCCAGAGCCAGGACGTCATCCAGAATTTTACCCGCCGCTGGGATGCCGCCGTCACGCTCGAACCCGTGCGCGACTTCCGCATCGACCTGACGATGAACCGCAACTTCACCGAAAACTACACCGAGAGTTTTAAGGTGCAGGAAAAAGGCCCCGACGCGCCCTTCCTCCATACCATCCCCGTTCGCGAAGGTGCCCTGACCTTCAGCAACGGCGGGGCCCGCAGTCTCTTTAAGCAAGACACCACCGACCTGAACGTGCTCTTCGAAACTTTCGAATCCAACCGCCGCCTCATCAGCCAGCGCCTGGGCGACGGAACACCGCACGCCGATCCCGAACTGGCCGCCCAGGGCTATTCCTTTGGCTACGGACCCAACCAGCAAGACGTCTTGTTGCCCGCCTTCCTCGCGGCCTACCGGGGCGAAAGTGCCAGCGACGTTTCTCTCGATCCCTTCGACCTCAAGGCCAGCCCCAACTGGCGCGTCACCTACAACGGCCTCGATAAGGTAGGCCGCCTCGGGGAGGTTTTCCGCCGCGTCAACATCACCCACGGCTTCCAGTCTACCTTCGCCATCAGCAGCTACGGCACCAGCCTGGATTACCTCGATGCCCTGGAACAGGCCACCACTCCACAGTTCACTGGTCTCGATACGGTAACGCTCAACTATTTCCCCCGCATCGAGATCCCGAACGTCACGGAGGCGAAGTCTTTCGCGCCCCTCATCGGCATCGAGGCGGAATTACAAAACGGCCTTTCGTTCAACTTCACTTACCAGACCCAGGAAAACCGCAGCATCAATGTGGTGAGCAAACTCCTGAGCGAAAACGTTTCGAAGGAGATCGTCGGGGGCTTCGGCATCGTGTTACAAGACGTGCAGATCGGCTTCCTCCAAGGAAACCAGAAAAAGCGGCGGCCAGCCCGTACGGACCCGGCCGCCCCACCCCCCCCCGCCGCGCGCCAGGGCGGGGGCAACAGCCGCTCGGGCGGGCGTTTGCAGGTGAGCGACCTCGACATCCAGTTCAACCTCAGCCTCCGCGATGGCAAAACCTACGCCAGCCGCCTCAACCCCCGCATCCGCGAAATTGTCGAGGGAAGCCGCGTCTTCACCTTTGCCCCTTCGGCGGAATACCAGGTCAACAACCTGCTCAGTTTGCGCGCCTTTTTCGACTACCGGAAAACCCAACCCTTCAACCCCCTCGGCTTCCCCCAAACGGCGGCCAGCGGCGGGATCGTGGTACGCTTTCAGTTGCAATAATGGCGTTTGC
Source organism: Neolewinella lacunae (assembly GCF_014349155.1). Classification (GTDB taxonomy): domain Bacteria; phylum Bacteroidota; class Bacteroidia; order Chitinophagales; family Saprospiraceae; genus Neolewinella; species Neolewinella lacunae. The sequence continues at coordinate 152,890 of NZ_JACSIT010000152.1, read as the reverse complement.
GACAAAGCATCTGACGTAAGAGCTTGTCTAAAAAGGCGCGGCCGCAGGTGCAACATTTAGCTTAAGGAGCGGGGGAAGTCCTAGGGTAACCGGACTTCCCCCGCTTTTTTGTCCGGGGCCCTGCACCTGCGACCGCGCCCCATTTGACCCAAACAGGAGCCGCACAAACCTCCGATTCCGGTCAAAAAAAGATTTCATCTGCCCTTAAGCCGCAACCAAACGGGGCGAAAGCGACTGAAAATTCCGACCTTCGCCCCCCTTAACGCGCCACTATGTCTCAAGCCACTTTCCACCCGCTTGCCATCGCCTCCCTTACGCCCGAAACGGCGGATGCCATCACGGTCGCCTTCCGCGTGGGCGAAGACCTGACCGAGACTTTTAAGTACCGCGCCGGCCAGTACCTGACGCTGAAATTTATCATTAATGGCAAGGAAGAACGGCGGGCCTACAGCATGTGCTCCGCCCCCCAGGATGCGGAACTGGCCGTAACGGTAAAGCGCGTCAAAGGCGGCATCGTCAGCAACCACATTGCCGACTTCCTCCGCCCCGGTGACACGGTTGAGGTGATGCCCCCTCAGGGCCGGTTTATGGTGGCTCCAGATCACAAGGCGCGGCGCGACTACTACCTCTTCGGAGCCGGCAGCGGCATTACCCCCCTGATGTCGATCCTGCGCAACATTCTGGAAGAAGAGCCCAAGTCGCGGGTATTTCTCCTCTATGGCAACCGGGATGAAGACAGCATCATCTTCGAAAAGCAACTGGAAGACCTCGTCAGTCGCTACGCCGGGCAACTGGAAGTGGAACATACCCTCTCCCGCCCGAAAAAGTACAAAGTAGGCGGCCTGAAAGGCTTTTTCTCCGGCGGCGAACGGAAATGGACCGGTGCGGTGGGTCGGGTTGGGATCAAGGCCGTCCAGGCGTTCATGGATCGCCACCCCGGCAGTGTGGCCGATAAACAATACTTCGTATGTGGCCCCGGGCAGATGATAGACGACGTGGAACAAGCCCTCCTGGGCCTCGGCGTACACAAGGAACTCATCCATACCGAGCGTTTCGTTTCGGCCAATGCCGTTAAAAAAGCGGCACCGGTGGCGGGTAAGGTCCAGGACGCCAAAGTGATCGCAACCCTGGGCGGTAAAGAAGTAGAGGTAACGTTGAAACCCGGCCAAACCATCCTCGACGGTCTGCTGGAAAGCGGTGCTGCGCCACCCTACAGCTGCCTGGCCGGCGCGTGCAGCACCTGCATGGCCAAGGTCAGCAAAGGTGGAGTGAAAATGGAAGTCTGCTTCGCCATCGATGACGACGAAATTGCCCAAGGCTACATCCTGGCCTGCCAATCCCACCCCACCACCGAGGAAGTCCACGTCACCTTCGACGTGTAACAAGGTCAGCTGTGGAGGAATCAAGAAAGGCAAATCTGCAGGTTTTGCGGCCTTTTTTAGCACTTTCCTAACCTGGGGGCGACAACCCGCCAGGGCCACGGATCGTTACTTTGCAGTAGCTTAGGGCGGGTAATAGTTGACGTTTTCGCATTTTAAGCGTCCTACCACCAATGGAAGTGTGGTGCCCGGTAGCCAGCGATGGTTGATGGGGCAGCCCACGTCCATCCGCACGGTGGCCTGAAGAAGCCCTTAGCCTTGCCGGTTTTACCAAAGTTTTTGTCATGCGTCATTCCTACCACACCCTCCTGATCTGCCTGTTTTGCGTCCTCTCCCTGGCGGTGGTGGAGGCCCAGACGCCGGTGGCTTCGGCGGCCAGCAGGAATGTACGGGAGCGAGACCCTTTGCTCCGGGCCGACGGACGGGAAGTGTTTTTTACGCGGCCGGACTTTGCCAACAACAAGGGCGTGGACAATGCTGCCGACATCTGGACGCGCACGCGTTACGCGGACGGCAGCTGGGGGCGGGCGCTCAACCCTGGATCTCCCATCAACACTTTTGGCCACGACCGCGCCATCGGCATCAGCCCCGATGGCACCCGCCTGGCGGCCTTGCGCTCGGGGGCCAGCAATTACATCGACCTCCTGGAAATCAACGGCCGGAACTGGCGCATCCTGGAAAGCTGGCCGCTGCCATCTGACGTGAAGGCGGAGTACGGCCTGAGTTTTGATGCCAATGCCCAGCGCCTTTTTTACAGTGCACCGGGCTACGATGGCAGCCTCGATCTTTTCCTCCGCTTCGCCCGCGCTGACGGGGAGTGGAGTGAGGCTACGGCTTTGCGGGAGTTGAATGGTCCGGGCCAGGAATCCAGCCCACGGCTGGCGACCGACGGGCGGACGCTGTACTTCCGCCGCAACGACCGGGAGTGGCTGCGGCAGACGGAGCCCGGCGGGCCAGCTACGGTGGTGGACATCCCCGGAAGCCTCAGCCAATTCACTTTTTCGCTGGACGCAACGGGCTTAGACCCCGTGGTGGTCCTCGGCGAACCGGGCCAGGAGCGGCTCTACAGCCAGACTTTGCCCCGTACGGCAGCGCCTCCCCCCGCTGCCCTGACGCGGGGTTACCTGCCTTCGCCACCGCTGCCGGGTGAGCTTACTGCGGGTGTAGCCATTGCGGGGGCTGCGGGCAATCTGCACGTCCGGCCCGACGCCATGCTGCGCTACGCCGTCTTCCTGCGGGAGGGCGAATCCCTGGTCGTCGATGGCCAACTGCCAGCGGTACCGCAGAGCGGACCGGCAGCCGGCGGCTTAGCCAACGTTGGCGGAGCCTCAGTACCCAGTCCCGACCAGGTCCGCCTGGAAGCCGGTATCGCCCAGCGGGAGCGGGAGTTGCGCCAACTGGACGAGGCAAGGCGGCAGTACGATCTGGCCATGCCAAAGACCGCCGATGAAGAGCTCCTGGAATTGCGCCGCCAGTTTGACCAGGCCAGCCGGCCCGCCGGAGATACCCTCCCTCCCCAAAGCACCGCTAAAGGCACCGCCGCCTCCCGCGAACGCTTCGCCCGCGAACTGGCCGAGTTGGAAAGAATGAAGGAAAAATTCCGCCGCCAGCAAGACGAAAAGCTCCGCCAGCAAAACCGCACGGGGAATCACCGTTGGACCGAAACCGAAGCTCCCGCCACCACCACGCCTGCCGCCGCAGCCCCCGACACCTACGCTGCGCCCAGTGCCGGCAGCATCAGCGACTACTACCGTTCAGCACCGGACCCCGCACTGGCGCGGCAGCAAGCTTACGCCGATAGCCTCCGCCTGCAAGCAACCGTACGCAACAACCTCTACGGCAACCAGCAACCCAAGGTCTACGAACGCCAACCCTGGGAAAACGAACTGCGCCGGGATTTGCCCCGCACCACCAGCCTCTCCCCCGAAGAAGTCAACCGCCTGGATGCCGAATACCAACGCAAGCTCGACGAACTGGCCACCCTGAAGGCGGAACTCCAACGCCTGAACAATCCCAGCCCCAGCCCGGAACCTGCGCCTACTACTTATTACCCGCAAAATCCACCAACGGATCACCCGGCTAACCGGAATTGGACGGCCAAGGGCAGCACTATTCCCGATCCTTACCAGCGTCCGGCCCCCAGCAACGAGCAGCCAACACGCTACAGTGCCGCCTACCCTCCAGCCACCAGCGCTGCGGTACCCACCGGCATCAGTTTCATCCCGAACACGGCCTACCCCGACGGCGCCGGCTACGGCGGCCTGGACCAACTCGTCCAACAAGTAAAAAGCAGCCCGGTAGTTCTGGAAATTCGCGTCCATACCCCCGTTACCATGGAGCGTCGTGCCGCCCAGCTGCTGAGCGAAGAGCGGGCCATCACCATCCGCGATTACCTGACGGAGCAAGGAGTGCCCGCCCGGAATTACCGCATCGTAGGCTACGGAAACAATCTTACGGGGCCGGGGGGAGAACGGGTGGAGGTATTCCGTTAAAGAGAAGGTTACCTGTAGCGGACTCGCCTTGGCAGAAACCTGGGCTCTCTGCCAGCTTGTTTTGCTGGGACAACTCAGAAGAGGGATTTTATCTTTTGCCTCCCGTTTTTCACCGGACGTTTCGCAAACTCAGGTCGTTTTGAAAGCATAGAGGCAGCGCCGGTTCGCCTTCTACTACGATTTCTATCGATATTTCAATAAAAAGACCGCTCTCATGGTACGATTTACCGCTCTCCTTTTTGCGCTCTGCTGCACATTATTTTCTTTCACGGGTTGCAACAAAGAAGACCAGTTACGCCAATTGGGCGAAGCTGACTTCGAACTGCTGGTGAAAGACCTGGACATCGACATGGATATTGTCCTGTACCAAAGACTCGATTTTGGGCACTCCGAGCAGGAAAAATTCAGCGCGCTCCTGGGGGAAGCCGCAGAAGACTTTTTTGCCGCCAGTGACTTCCCCCTGAACTGGATGACCATCAAAGGCCATTATGACTACACCAAAATTGACGCTGGCGAGCAAACCGCCGGAGGTGACGCCGTCGATCACCAGTCGGGTAGGTGGATCACTATCGGGGATGGTTTATGCCAGAGTCCCGGCTGTGTACGAAGGAAACTGGAAGCAGCCTACGCGGTCGCCGGAGAGCCAAAATCCGATCAGTTCCTGGATGCACGCTTCGAGCGAAGGGCGACGGGAGTTGCGGTTACTTACCGAAAAGTCCTGGAGTAAACGGAAGCAGCTTCATAACTCCACAATCTTCCCCGATTCCGCAATCTGGAAGCGGCGGGCGGTGCTGGACGCGGCCTGGTAATCGTAGTCTCCGCCGCCGCTCTGCCCACTGACTTGGTAAATCACCAAGGCCTCCGTCAATACGGCCTGGGATTGGAGCACCTCCGCCCCGTCGTAGCTCGTCCCGGCAATTACCATCCGGTCAATCAACTCTTGGGTATTAGGGTTGAAGGTTACCAGCGTGTAGTGGTACTGCGCCAGGTCGGCGCGCCAGTACACGACGCCCGCGTACTCATCCGCCTCGGGTAGCCGCAGGCAGGCGACGAACTCCGTCAGTTCATCGGCCATTCCCGGTTCTACGGGTAAGATGAACTGATCAATCACCCGGGGGGAAAGAGGGGGCGTTTCCCGACTGATGGCCCGCACCGTCTCTTCCGTAAAGGTCATGGGCAGTTCCAGCTCCGGAAATTGTTCCAGGAAATGTTCAAAGCGAATGAGGGGTCCGTCAGACATAACACAGCAAATTAAAAAAAGAAGGTAAACTAAAGTGGCAGCGGGGGAGAAGCGTTCCGCAATCCAGCAAAACGAACGACCCCTGATCACCCGGCAAGGGAAATCAGGGGTCGTACAAAAATCGTCGGTCCGAGGCTTTACACCGCAAAACTTTCCCCGCAACCACACTCGCGACTGGCGTTGGGGTTATTGAAGGTGAAGCCACTACCATTTAAGCCTCCACTGAATTCCAGGGTGGAATTATGGAGGTAAAGAAAAGACTTCAGGTCACACACCACCGTTTCGCCGTTGTCCTCAAAGACCTGGTCGCGCTCTTTGATTTCATTGTCGAAATCGAGTTTATAAGACAGGCCCGAGCAACCTCCGCTCGTGATGGTAGCACGCAGGAAGTAATCCTCCGTAAGCCCCTTGGCGGAACGGATGGATTGGAGCCTGGCTTTAGCACTGTCTGCAACAAATAGCATGGCAACTGTTTTTAAAGGATTTGCCTGGCCGCGTTTGGGAGGGCAGCGGAGTGAGTTAGTGGGCCGCTACGGTAGCGGTCACTTCCAGGCCGTTCTTTTCCTGATAATCCTTGATGGCGCTTTTGATGGCGTCTTCGGCCAGTACGGAACAGTGGATCTTCACGGGCGGCAGGGCCAGTTCTTCCACGATCGCCATATTATCAATGGCCAGGGCTTCATCTACGCTTTTGCCCTTGAGCCACTCGGTGGCCAGGCTGGAGCTGGCGATGGCCGATCCGCAACCGAAGGTCTTAAACTTGGCGTCGGTGATCCGTTGCGTGACGGGGTCGACCTGGATTTGCAGGCGCATTACGTCACCGCACTCGGGTGCGCCGACGAGGCCAGTGCCTACGCCTTTATCTTCTTTGTTGAGCGTACCCACGTTACGGGGGTGCTTAAAATGGTCGAGGAGTTTTTCAGAATATGCCATGATGGTAGTATTAAACTTTGTGATCGGCCGGGGGGAATGTCCGGCTATGCGTACGGGTAGGTAACAATTTAAGCCGGCGTTTGGGTTTACGCGGCCAAAGGTTTTCGCTACTTAAGCCCTAGTGCTCAGACCATTCGATGGCATCAATGTCGATGCCTTCTTTGTACATTTCCCAGATGGGGCTGAGTTCGCGCATGTGGTTTACCCCCTCGGCTACCTGCTTGATGGTGGCGTCGATGTCTTCTTCGGTAGTGAACCGGCCCAGGCTGAAGCGAAGACTGGAGTGGGCCAGGTCGTCTCCCAGGCCCAGGGCCACCAGCACGTAGCTGGGCTCGAGGCTGGCGGAGGTACAGGCGGAGCCGGAACTCAGGGCGATGTTTTGGTTGAAGGTCATCATCAGTCCTTCGCCTTCAACGTGCTTAAAGCTGATGTTGGTCACGTGGGGCATGCGGTGCTCTACGCTGCCGTTGATGTAGGCTTCTTCGAGCATGCCTACGAGGGCCGTCTCCAGCTTGTCGCGCAGTCGCTTGGTACGGGCGGCGTCTTCGGCCATCTCTGCTTTGGCAATTTCGGCGGCTTTGCCGAAGCCAACGATGCCGGGAACGTTGAGCGTACCGGAGCGCATACCGCGCTCGTGGCCACCACCGTCCATCTGGCTGGTCACCTTCACGCGGGGGTTTTTGCGGTTGACGAACAGGGCACCAACGCCTTTGGGTCCGTACATTTTGTGGCTGGTGAAGGCCAGGAGGTGAACACCGGTTTCCTTGGGGTCAACGGGAATTTTACCCACTGCCTGCGTTGCGTCAGACATGAAGAGAACGCCACGACGGGCACAAATCTCACCGATGGCTTTCATGGGTTGAATGACACCGGTTTCGTTATTGGCCCACATGACGGACACCAGAATGGTCTTATCGGTAATCGCCGCTTCGAGCTCGGCCAGGTCAATGAGGCCTTTACTGTCTACGTCCAGGTAAGTTACCTCACCCCCCATCTTTTCAACACGCTTGCAGGCGTCGAGCACGGCTTTGTGCTCCGTCTTTACGGTGATGATGTGGTTGCCTTTGCGGGCGTACATCTCGAAGACGCCTTTGATGGCGAGGTTATCTGACTCCGTAGCGCCGCTGGTGAAGATGATCTCGCGGGGGTCTACGTTGATCAGGGCGGCAATCTGCTCCCGGGCGGTGTCTACCGCGCCCTCAGCCACCCAGCCAGCGGGGTGATTGCGGCTGGCGGCGTTGCCGGGGTTCTCGTAAAAGTAGGGAAGCATCGCTTCCACCGCCCGGGGGTCGGTGGGGGTAGTGGCGTTATTATCGAGGTAGATCAGGCGCTGGCCCATGATGGTCGGTATTTCTTTATGGTTGCAATATTGAAGCGCAAACATAACACCCAGCCTATGCTTTGGTTTTGGTGGGCGCAGATGGGTGGAAATGTTTTTCGTCGCAACATCGTTTTCGGGGCGCGGCCGCAGGTGCAGGGGAAGGGTGCAGGAGCAAGGTAAGGGGGGCCAGAAAAAAGTTTCGACCGTTTTCGCGGGCTCCTCCGTCAGTACGGAAAAACCATTCTCCTCATGTACTTACGCAATACTACTTCCGTCATTTTTAGTGCCTCCGGCGAGCTCGCCGCCGCCGCCGCCCGGGGCCTCCACCGCGAAGGCGCCACCGTCTGCCTTTCCGCCCGACACCCAGTGCAAGCCCAGGAACTGGCCAGCGCCGTCAGTCCCGAATACCCCGTAGCCGCAGTGGACGTCCTTGACGAAGCAGCCATCGAAACGTTCCTGCGCGACGTCCGCAGCCGCACTGGCCGGCTCGACCTGGTCTTCAACGGCGTTGGTCCCTCCGCCCAGGAGGCGGGCTCCGGGACGCCCTCCACGGCCCTAGACTACGAACAGTTCACGTCGGGCGTCGCACTGATCGTGGGCGGACAGTTCCTCACGGCCCGCACCGCCGCCCGCCTCTGGCAAGAATGGGGAGAGGCAGGCACCATCGTTCTGCTCACCTCCAGCATGTCGCGGCTCAAAATGGGCAACATGACCGTTATTTCGGCGGCCTCCGCAGCGGTGGAGGGCCTGGCCCGCACCCTGGCCGCCGAGTACGGCCGCTTCGGTATTCGCGTTGTCTGCGTCAACGGAACGGCCTTCCCAGAAACCGAAACCATCCGGGAAACAACGGAACTCCAAGCCCAGGCCGCTGGCATCCCTGCGGAAGCCATCGCCGCCAGCATGGCCTCCGGGTTCAGCCTGGGCCGCGGACCCAGCCTCAAAGAATTCGGCGACCTCATCGCCTTCCTCGCGACCGACGCCGGGGCCATCCTCAATAGCCACGTCATCGACGCCGATCGCGGCGCGCTCAATGTGATCTAGTGGTCTGTCAACATTTAAAATTCGGGTAAGGTGCTGGTAGATTTTGTTGACTGACTAAATCAAAAACGCAGGCAACGCCGTAGCGTTGTTGAGGCTTTTTGATGACGGCAGGCGGCAAAAGATGCTGCAGATTACCCGAAAATTTAAGTTTGACAAACCACTAGCTCCCAAACATTGCTCCTCATCCCGGGGCGTGCACCTGCGTCCGCGCCCCAATTTGCAAAGGGTGCTGGGCAAGCAACCACAATAACTTGTCCAGCACCCCCTTTCCCAACTTACCGTCCGGCGGCTATTTTTATCCCCTAAACTCCGGCTCCAATGGCTCAAGACCCTCAATTACTGGCCCAAGCCATGGCGGGCGACATCAACGCCTTCCAGCAACTTTTCAGCGCCTTTCAGCCCCAGTTGCGCTCTTTTCTGTACCGCCTTACCGCCGACCGCCACGACGCCGAGGACCTCGCGCAAGACACTTTCGTGCGCGCCTTTGCTAACATCGCCTCCTTCCGTGGCGAAGCAAGCCTGAAAACCTGGGTCTTTCGCATTGGCAGCAACCTCGCGCGCGACTTCCTCCGGCAGCGCAAGCCCTGGCCGATTGACGCCCAGGATCAGGCCAAAAGCCTCGCGGAAAGCCGCCCCGACATTCAGGCTGCTTTCGTGCGGACCCACCTTAACGACAGCCGGGGGGCGTACGAGGTGCGCGAGCACATCGACTTTTGCTTCACCTGCATCGGTAAGACCCTGCCCATCGAGCAGCAGATTGCCCTCGTTTTGAAGGACATGTACGACTTCCGCCGTCACGAAATTGCCGAGGTGCTGGGTTTAACCGAAGGCGTGGTAAAACATTTGCTGCACAGTGCCCGCAAGACCCTCGGCGAGGTCTTTTACCAGCGCTGTGCCCTGGTCAATAAACAGGGTGCCTGCAACCAATGCAGCGAACTGGCCGGCATTTACAACCCCCGGCAAGCCCGCCACGCCGCCCTGCGGAAAATCGAAATGGTGGCCGCTGCTGAACGCAGCCAAGACGTAGCCCACCTCTACGCCCTGCGCGCGGAGTTGGTGCGATTCATCGATCCCTTGCGGAGCAGCGGGGCTGATTTGCAGGACGTCATCATGCAGTGCACCCGCGTAGCGGTGGGGGAAAAAGGGCACCTTTAGTGTTGGTCTTCTCCACTTTGGTGAGGGGAATGATCCTGTTTGGCGGTGCTGTACTCGGCAGTATGAAAAATCTTGCGGGCGCGGCCGCAGGTGCCTGGGGCAAGGCCCTCCGAAAGGCAATCCAAGGTCCAGGACGGCAAAGCACCTGGGCAAAACCGGTAGTATTCCGGAGTGGCCAAGTTGAAATCACCCGCAGGAAGCGGGGCTGCTTTCCATTTCGCGTTCATCTCCAGGCCACGGCAAGAGCGCTGGGCCCTATCTTTGCCCTATGCTAAAAATGGGCTTACTCGGGGTTGGCCACCTCGGCAAAATTCACCTCAAGTGTATCCGTCTGGCCAAGGAGCACTACGACTTGATCGGCTTTTACGATGCCGACCGGGAAATGGCGCGTCGGGTAGCCGAGGAATTCCATCTCCCGTCTTTTGAATCGCCCGAGGCCTTGATTGCGGCGGCGGACGTGGTGGACGTCGTTACCCCCACCCCCACGCACTTCGCCTTAGTCAAGATGGCCTTGCTGGGCGGCTGCCACGTCTTCGTGGAAAAGCCCCTTACCGAAACCCTGGAAGAAGCAGAGGAACTCATTGAACTGGCCAAGGCTACGGGCAAGGTCGTCCAGGTAGGCCACGTCGAGCGTTTCAACCCGGCCCTCCTGGCGCTGGGCGACCTGAAGGTAAAACCCTACTTCATCGAAGCCCATCGCCTGGCGATGTTTAATCCACGGGGCGTAGACGTCAGCGTGGTCCTTGACCTGATGATCCACGACTTAGACATCATCCTGAAGCTGGCCGACGATGAAGTGAGCGAAGTGCGGGCCAGCGGTGTTGCCGTAGTGAGTGAGCAGCCCGATATTGTCAATGCCCGCATCGAATTCAAGGGCGGGGCGGTGGCCAACCTGACGGCTTCGCGCATCAGCCTGAAGAACATGCGCAAGGTGCGGCTCTTCCAACCCGACGCTTACATCAGCCTTGACTTCCTGGAGAAGGAAAGCCAGATCGTGCGTCTGTTCGACGCCGACGCAGTCGGCATCCCGGAGGAAGGCCAGCAGTTTCCGCTCAGTACGCCCAAGGGCCCGCGCATCATCCACGTAGACCAGCCGGAGAGCGGGCCCATCAACGCCATCCAGATGGAGCTGGAAAGTCTGGCCAACAGCATAAATGAAGGAAAACCCGCTGCGGTAAGCATCGAAGACGGTTACCGGGCGTTAGCATTAGCACACCGCATTTCTGCGGCCGTTGCCGAGCACCAGGGAAAACTTCCTCCCCCAACGCTTTAGCACGTCTTTGCCCCTGCCAAAACCAATTAAATGAACCGCAAATCCCTTTCCATCCTGCTTTCCCTGGCCCTGCTGGCTTTCGCGGGTTGCCCTGCCGATACGGAGGTCGTTCCCGCCTTTGTGCTGATCAACGACTTCGATTTACAATCAACCGCCGAAGGCCGGCCGACGGAAAACATCACCGAAGTCTGGGCCTTTGCGAATAATACTTTCATCGGGGCCTTCCCCCTGCCCGCCCGTATCCCCGTCCCCTTCGTAGGCAGTACGGAGTTGCGGTTTGAAGCGGGCGTGCGCCAAAACGGAATCAGTAGCGCGCCGGAAATCTACGAGTTCTATACCCCGGTGGTCCGCAATCTGGATTTGGTGGCGGGGGCGACTGTCGACCTGGGTACCCTCCAAATCGGCTACCGGCCGGATGCGCAGTTTGCCATTTTTGAAAATTTCGAGGCTGGCTTTCCACGGGTATTTACCGAACTGTTGGAAGGCATGAGCCCGCTGACCCCTTCACAAGACGACGTGCGCAGTGGCGCGTTCAGCGGACGATTGCTGCTCACGGAGGACGCCCCCCTGGCCGAGATCGGTACCAACCGGAGCTTCTCCGACCTTACCGCCCAGCGGCCCTACGTCTGGCTAGAGGTGGATTACCGCAGCGACGCGCCCGTGATCTGGGGCGTGCGGGGGAACCTGGGCATCCAACCGGTGCAGGTGTTTGACCCCGGTTTTTTGCCGCGCGGGGAGTGGACGAAGATTTACTTCAACCTCAGCGAAATCATCGTCCGTTCCACCTTGGAGGAGTACCAATTTGCCCTTTCTGCCCTCCTGCCGGAAGGCGTGGCGGAAGGGGAGGTATTCCTGGACAATATTAAACTGATTTACTTCTAGGTCTTGGCCCCTCCTCTCACTGGTCTTGCCCCACCCATCCGTCCGGACACTGCCCAGCGCCGGCGGCGGGACCGCTACGTCTACGTGGCAGCCGATTTTGCGGCGGCGTGGGTGGCCTGGACCTTTTTCTTTCTCTTGCGCAGTGCGAAGGAAGGGAATCCACTATCGTTTTGGGACCTGCCCGCTACGACGCAGTACCTGTGGGGAGCCGTGGCCATTCCTTTGTGCTGGATACTGGGCTACGCCCTTTTCGACCAGTATCGCGACATTTACCGGCTCAGCCGGCTCAAGGTATTGCTCCATACCCTGCTGCTGAGTTGTGGGGGTGGCCTGCTGTTATTTTTTACCGTCCTGATCAACGACACGGCCCAGGACTACCACGACTATTACCAGAACCTGTTCACCCTGTTGGCGCTGCACTTTTCGGCCACGGCGCTGGTACGGATGGTGCTGTTGACGCGGGCCAGCCGTCGCCTGAAACACGGGGAGGTAACCTTCAATACCCTCATCATTGGCGGAAGTGAATCGGCCTTGCACTTGTACCGCGAAATTAAAAATGAGCCTAAGGGCCTCGGCTACCGCTTCGTAGGTTTCGTCGATGCCCGCCGCAAAACGCCCCCGCTGCTGGCCGAGGCCTTGCCCTTGTTGGGAGACTTTCGGGAATTGGGCCGCGTCATCGAAGCCCACAACATTGAGGAAGTCATCATCGCCGTGGAGACCAGCCAACACAATCGCTTGCGGGAGCTGCTCAACGTGCTGTTCGATTACGAAGACCGGGTATTGGTAAAGATCATCCCGGACATGTACGACATCATGCTGGGGTCGGTGAAGATGGACCACGTATTCGGGGCCGTGCTTATTGAGATCCGCCAGGAAATGATGCCCCGCTGGCAACGCTTCACCAAGCGGGCCCTCGACCTGCTCGTGGCGGCACTGGCCTTGGTCTTCCTCAGTCCACTGCTGCTCTACGTGGCCCTGCGGGTGCGTCTTTCGAGTCAGGGGCCCATTTTTTACCTGCAGGAACGGGTTGGGCTCAATGGCAAGGCTTTCAACATCATCAAGTTCCGGTCGATGTACACCGACGCCGAAGCCGCCGGGCCCCAGTTGAGCAGCGACCAGGACCTCCGTTGCACGCCGTGGGGTGCGGTCATGCGGAAATGGCGGCTGGATGAATTGCCCCAGTTCTGGAATGTGTTGCGGGGCGATATGTCTTTGGTCGGGCCCCGGCCGGAACGACAATACTACATCGACCTCATCAGCGCCCGGGCTCCCCACTACCGGCATTTGCTGAAAGTGCGGCCCGGCATTACCAGCTGGGGCCAGGTGAAATATGGCTACGCCAGCAACGTGGATGAGATGATCCAGCGCCTGAAATTCGATATCCTCTACATCGAAAACCGCTCCCTGGTCCTGGATTTCAAGATCCTTTTCTACACCATCGTGGTGCTTTTGCAAGGGAAAGGGAAGTAGGCTGCGAACGTACTATCAGCAGAAGAAAGGTTTAACCGGACGGGGACAAACCGGTATATCCCACTACTGCTGGGCGGAAGGGAGCTGGCTTTCGAGGTCATCCCGGGAAAGCAAATGGTAATGCGGGGGCAAGAGGGTACCAATGGAATCGGGGATACCCAGCAGGGCGGGTGACTGGCGGGCAGAATCGAGGGCGACAGTGTAGGCTTCTCGGTGGGGAGACCATAAGCCGGAGTACTTGCGGCGGAGTTGGTCGCGGTCCACCACGAGGTAGTCGATGTGGTATTTATCCAGGAAGGCAACTACGTCAGCCAGTTCGCCGGTGGGGCGGGTGATGGCGCTTGCCCAGTCGCTAAATCTGGTCATGACGTAAGGATGGTAGTGTTCGAAGTACAGCAGGTGGGCGCTTTCGTTGGAAATGAAGGGGAGGTGATGATCCATCAGCGGCATCCAACTGGCGATTTCGGGTGGCGCGGCAATTACTGCGGTGGGGGGCAACCCGGCCAGCGCGTTGTAGAGCGGTAATTCGGACTCGAGATCGCCGTAGCCGAAAAGCCCGGCTGGCGTGCGTTGGTAGTTGGCGTAGGCGAGCACCGCCAAGGCCAGCACCACTGCCCACCAGGGGCGCGGCAAGAGGTGGTACACCCCGGCCGCCAGAAAACCGATTACTAAAGTAGCCAGCATATTCCAGGGGTAAGTCATGAAGCGGTCGGGCAGAAAAAGCAGGGGAAAGACCAGCTGGGCGAAGTAGAAAAGTCCGGCGCTGCACAGCGTCAGCACCAGCAGGTAGCGGCCCAGCCGGCCCAACTTGGCCCGGTGGACGATGCCAAGCACGAGGGCCAGAAAAGGCACGGCCATCTCAAACCAGGGCGCGAAGGGAGAGCGGAGATAGTAGTTGGCAAAGTACCCGACGAAAAAAGACACCGGCGTATTCATGCCGTTGGTGACGGGTACCCGCCCCTGGGCCTGGAATTCTGGCAAGCCGAGTAAGTCGGCCCGGGGCAGAAAATTACCCAGATCCGGGTGGGCCTTGACGGTGGCGGCTTGCGCCCAGGCCAATCCGAAAGTCAGCACGGCGGTGAGGCCATAGATCCACCACCAGCGCCAGGGGGGCGTTGCGACGTCCCCTGCTCCTTGTCCTAACTCCCCCCTTCGGGGGGTCGGGGGGGAGCACCTGCGGCCGCGCCCAAAAAAAAGGTACCCCAGCAAATTCATCAACTCGAATACCCCGAGAATGGCCAAATTTAGAATAAGGGCGGGCGGATAAAACAGCGCCGCCGCGAGCAGGGCCCCCGCCACTCCCCAGGGCTTTTCCGTCAGCAGGTAATAGGCAAAGACGAGGAGCAGCGGAATCATGTAGGCGCGGGCCAGAAAGCCGATCGTGACGGCAAAGCTGAGGTGCACGGTAAACAAACTGATGGCCAGGGCCAGCACCAGCGGCATAAACCGGCGCAACAGGGCCGTGCCGTAGCCCGCCGTGACCAGCGCCAGCAAAATCACCCCGTAACGCGCCACTTCCAGCGGTGGCAGGAACTGCCCCAACACCTTCATGACCGCGTACACTCCCCAGGGCTGGATGACGGCCGAAGTGCGGGCGTACATGCTTTCCTGCCAGGGCAGATCGTAGTATTCGGCAAAGAGCCAGAGGTAGTGCTGGGCCACATCGTCGTTAAAACGGTAAGTACCCCCCAGCATGGGGTGGTAGTAGAGCAGGGTGTAGGCCAATGCTACCAGGCCGAGACCTGCCCAGGTGAGGGGGGTGAGTTTGGGTACTTGCACGGGCGAAAGGAATAAAGGGGGAAAGGAGTAAAGGGGGACGGGAGTAAAAGGCGTAGGGAAACAAGAGAGAAGGGAAAGGGGCGCGGGCGCAGGTGCAAGGTAAGGACAAGGAAAGAGGATGTCGTACGTCCGGCTCCCGACGTGCCCCCCGCGAAGGATCGCGGCGCAGGCTGTACCTTTGTGGAATGGATACGATAATAACGCTGTTGCTGATTTACGCTGCGTACCGGGGCTACAAGTGGTACAGTGCCGTCCAGGAGCGGGTCAATGCCGGCCCTCCCCCCCACCCTGGCGTTGGCGACGAGACCAATGGCAAAACCAATAACCGTGGCCGTGAAGACGACTACATCGAGTACGAAGAACTACCCTAGACCATGGCGGACGCACCCCGTTTTAACGGTCGCATCAGCGACTGGATCCTGCACAAGGACAACCAAATCATTGCCTTCAATAAACCGGCGGGCTTGCCCGTGCAGCCCGACAAAACTGGCGACCCCAGCCTGCTCGGGCTCGGCGCGGCCTACATCCGCCACGACTTGTACCTGATCCATCGTCTGGACCGTCCCGTCTCCGGAGTCGTGTTGCTGGCCCAGAAGCCATCGGCCCAGACTTCCCTGACCCGGCAGTTGAAAGAGGGCCGCGTAGAAAAGCACTACCTGGCCATTGTCGGTGAGCGACCAAAAGAAGACGAAGGCACGCTGGTGCATTACCTGCGCAACGCTCCCGGCAACCGTTCCATGGTTAATGACAACCCCAGCCCGGGCAGCAAAACTGCGGAGTTGCACTACCGCTACCTGGGGTCCAGCGACCGCTACCACCTGCTGGCCATTCAGCTGAAAACCGGCCGCAAGCACCAGATTCGTTGTCAGTTGGCCGCCATTGGCTCTCCCGTGCGGGGCGACACCAAGTACGGCTTCAAACGCGGCAACCCCGACGGAGAGATTGACCTGCACAGCCACCGCATTGTTTACGACCACCCCATCAGCGGGGAGCGCACCGCGCACGAGGCGCCGCTGCCCGAAGGACCCACGTGGGAAGCTTTTAAAGCCTTGCTATGAACGGCGCCGAACTGATAAAGCAGCACTTCCCCGAAATCACCACTGAACAGGAAGCGCAATTTGCGGCCCTCGACGAGCAGTACCGGACCTGGAACGCCCGCATCAACGTGATCAGCCGCAAGGATATTGACAACCTCTACGTCAACCACGTCCTGCACTCTTTGGCCATCGCCAAGGTGGTACGCTTTGCCGCGGGAGCTAAGATACTGGACCTGGGAACGGGCGGCGGTTTTCCCGGCATTCCGCTGGCCATCCTTTTCCCGGAGGCCCACTTCCACCTGGTGGATGGCATTGCCAAGAAAATCCGGGTTTGCCAGGAGGTGATCGATGGCATCGGCCTGGAAAATTGCCGCGCCGAGCAAAAGCGCGCCGAAGAAATCCGGCAGCCGGGCTACGACTTCATCGTCACCCGCGCCGTGGCCCGGATTGATAAGCTGGCGGAATGGAGCATGCGCCTCATTACCCATAAGCAGCGACATGCCCTGCCCAACGGCATTCTGGCCTTGAAAGGGCTGGGGCTGGAGGAAGAAATGGCGGCTCTACCCAAGGGTGCCTATTTGGAAGAATACGCCATCAAAGACCTCTTCCCTGGGCACGATTTTTTCCAGGAGAAGGCGGTGGTGTACCTGCAGTATTAGTGGACTACGATTAAGTTCCGTGGCTGGTTTTATGTGCATTTCAACTTGGAAGGGGGAAATGGTGCGACTCATTCCTGGGTAAACTGCTAAAGTTCCCAGGTTCCACCCTATTTTCACCCGGTGAGTTCCCCAAAACCCGACCATGCGCCGCCCCCTGCCTGGGGTTCGGTGCCTATGCTGCCCGTTGTTGGTGCCCTCATTGCGGGCATCCTGGTTTCCGATGCTGTGGGCTACGGATTGGCCAGGCCATGGCTGGTGGCAGCTGGCGTGACGGGGGCATTGGTGCTGGGAGGGCTTTATTTCAGGAGTGCTTCCCGCTGGCCGGCTATTGCCACTACTTGCTTGTTGTTGCTGCTGGTCTTTCTCCTGGGCGGCTGGCGCACCCAATCTTCCTACCCTCCGGCGCGGGAGGACTTCTTTCTGGCCGGGCTGGAAGCGGATGACCTGCTAGCGGGGGAGATCATGGCCATCCGCCCCGGAGAAAAGACCCTGCGGGCGGAAATTACGCTGACGGCCCTATTGGGTGCCGATAGCCTGCACCGCCCCGCTACCGGCAAGCTGCTGCTCTACCTTCCTCCCAGCCAAAAAGCAGCGACCCTGGTAGCCGGCGACCGCCTGGTCTTTGCGGGCACTCCTACCGAGCTGCGGCCGCCCCTAAACCCCGGGGTATTTGACCTGCGGGCCTACTGGAAGCGGCAGGGTGTCTACCACCAATTATTTCTCCGCGAAGACGGCGATTGGCGGCGGGTGGGCACTTCCGCTACGGGCATTCGGGCCACTGCGGAGGAATGGCGACGGACCTGGTTCAAGACCTTCCAAGACCATCTTACGGGAGACCGCCTGGCCGTAGCCGCCGCCCTGGTATTGGGCAAGCGCGACCTGATCAGCGAAGAAGTAAAATCTGCCTACACCGATACCGGGGCAATTCACGTCCTTGCCGTCTCGGGCCTGCACGTGGGCATAGTTTACCTGCTGCTGTACACCCTGCTGGCGCGGGTACTGCGGCTAAACCGTACGCGGGGCGGGCGCACCCTGGTGGCGGCGCTAAGCGTGGTGGCGGTATGGACTTTTGCGCTGGTGAGTGGGTTGAGCCCTTCGGTGCAACGGGCCGCGCTCATGTTTTCCGTTTTGGCCCTGGGGGGCATTCTCCGCCGGAAGACTTACATCTTCAATACGCTCTCCATTGCCGCTTTTGGCATGCTGTGGCTCAACCCCGCTACTTTTTTCCAGGTGGGTTTTCAGTTGTCGTTCACCGCCATCATCGGGATCGTGCTGTTCACGTCTTACCTGACGCGGCTGGTCTATTTTGGTTCCAGGTTGCTGCGCAGTGCGTGGTCGGCGATGGCGGCTTCCACCGGGGCGCAGTTGGGAACTTTACCGCTTTCGCTTTACAATTTCCAGCAGTTTCCGCTGTACTTTCTGCTGAGTGGCACAGTGGTTATTCTCTCGGCCTTTGCGGGCATGTTCCTGGGGATTTTGCACGGGTTGGTGGCCGGGCTGGGTGGCCCCACGCTGATGGCGGAGCTTACGGGCTGGCTGCTGGGCACGGTCATTGGCCTGCAAAACGCCTTCATCTTTTTCTTCGGGAATTTACCTGGGGGCTTGCTGAAAGTTCCCTGGTTTGATGGGGTCGCAGCGGGCTTGTTGGCGGTTTCCATCGGTGGACTAGCCGCCTGGCTACGCTGGAAAGGCCGTTTGTGGCCGGTAGTGACCTTTCTGCCCCTGCTCGTACTGGGCGGGTGGGTAGGATGGTCGCACAATGCCCGGCAACTGGAGCGACAATCGGCACGCATCATCGTGTACCACATTTCCCGCAGTAGCCTGATGGATTACACCCAAGGCACAGCAGCCTACGCCTTTGGTACTGCGCCGACGGAGGAAGAGTTGCCCTGGTCGGCCGGTCCCCAGCGCGAACAATGGGGCTACCAACCCCGCCTTACCCTGTCCTTACTTCCCGCCGCCGATACCACGCTAGAGGCAGGAGCAGCCCTTCAGTTTCCCTGCCTTCAGCTCGGGGGCACCCGCTGGCTGATTTTGGACGGCGAGGAAGTAGCGCCCAAAACTTGTGACCTAGCCCCCACCCACGTACTGGTCACCCGCAATTTCCGTCCTGCTGCCTTTCCCGGGTTGCCCCCTTCTGCTTCGCCGCCTACCGTAGTGGTGGATGGCAGCAACGCCTTTTACCGCCTGGAAGAATGGCGGGCCTGGGCAGCAACGGCAGGCTACCCCCTGCACCTTACGGCCGACTCCGGTGCCTACCTTTTCCCGCAGTAAGGGGTAAAAGGGAAAGCGAAAGAGCGCGCTCCGGACTGGCCAGAACGCGCTCTTCACGAAAGGAAAAGGGTCTTACTCCCTATTCCTTGTCCATATCAGCCCCAATCAGGTAGGGCGCACCAACGGCTTTGAGCTGATCCTTCAGGGCGGGCAACTGCGCGCTCAGTGCGTCGATTTTGGGATTTATTTCCTTGAGCATATCGCCGGCAATCCCCAGACTGCGGCGCATGTTGGGCGTCGGGCCATAGGTGGTGGATAACCCGCGGTAGCCCGCGAAGAAGTGATCCTGGACCGTCGGCGGTCCATTCTCTCCTACCGCAGCGCGGCTGGGGCTGCCCTCCAGCTGGCGTTCCAGGGCATTGATCTGGTCTTGCAGGGCGTAGAGGCTCTCGTGCAGTTTACCGGGCGCTACTGCCGACTGCGCCAGGGCCGTTTCCATTGCCTTGATTTGTCCCGTGAGTTTGCCGAGTTTTTCCTGGCTGGCGGCCATCTGGTCCTGGATGCCTTTCACTTCCTCGCGGTAGGCCAGAATAGCTTCGGGGCTGGCTCCTTCCACCGTAGGTTTGTGGAGGGGTTTGACGTTGAAACTGACGGGGCCCGCCAGCTCGGTGATTTTGCCATCGACCTCCTTGCTCATCGTGACGGAGTACTTCCCGGGAGGGGCCATCGCTCCGCCGCCGAAGCGACCGCCGCCGCCACCACCTTCGCCCGCCCGGATGGCCCAGGTAGAGGGCATGCGGAGATCCCAGGCCGTCCGGTGCAGCCCTTTTTTAAGGGGTTTGCTGAAGGTGCGTACCACTTCGCCATTCGCATCTTTGATGGTAAACCACACTTTGGGTTGCCGTTCGCTGCTCTCTTTGTCCAGCGCATCGTAGCCTGGGAAAGTGAGCGGCTGCTTGTTTTTCTGGGCTTCTTTTTCGGCCGCCTTGCGCTGGTCGGCCAGGCTCTTGAACTCGGTATTCAGGTTGTAAGTGAATACCGCCCCAAACTCGGGGTTCTCCGCAGCGTACTGGTCGGCACCAACGCCGGGGTCATTATCGCGCGGGGAATACCACCAGGCATCGCGGACGCTGAACAGCGCTCCTTCCTTCGCCATCGCCTCGTCGCTCATCTCCCGGAGGGGAGAGTAATCATCGAGAACCCAGAAGCTGCGGCCGAAGCTGGCCCCCACCAGGTCATTTTCCCGCTCCTGGATGGCCAGGTCCCGGAAAGAAATGTGGGGAGAACCCGCCAGTTTTTTCCACTCTCCGCCGCCGTTCAGGCTGGTGTAAATGCCATTTTCGGTAGCGATGAAAAGAAGGTCCTTTTTGACGTGGTCTTGCACCAGTCGCCAGACCAGTGTACGATCGGGGAGGCTGCTGCCCAGGTTGGTCCAGCTTTTGCCCAGGTTGGTGCTTTTGAAGAGGTAGGGTTTGTAGTCGCCCTCTTTGTGGTTGTCCAGCGAGACATAGACGGTGTTTTCGTCGTATTTGTCGGCTTTAATGTCGTTGATGAAGGCGCGTTCGGGGACGCCGGGCAGGTCTTTTACCCACATTTTCTTCCAGGTGGTGCCGCCGTCGGTAGTCACTTGCAGGATGCCATCGTCGGTACCCGCCCACAGGAGTTTCTCGTTGAGCGCGGATTCGGCCAGCGAGGTGATGGTGGAGTAGCTGGACATGGCGTAGATGTCCCATGGATTGTCCCAACTCTGGATGCCCCCCATGATGGGCCGTGCGATGCGTTCTTCGTTGCGCGTCAGGTCGCCGCTGATGGGCTGCCAGTCGTCGCCGCGGCTGTCGGAGCGCCACACCCGGTAGCTGGCGAAGTAGAGCCGCTTGGGGTCGTGGCGGGAGACCAAGATCGGCGCGTCCCAGTTGAAGCGCTCAAAGGGCTCACCGGCGCGGGCCTGGGGCTGTACCATAATGGGTTCGCCGGTTTTGAGGTCTACGCGGTGCAGGCCCCCTTGCTGGGTTTCGGCGTAGATGATGTCGGGGTTACCCGGTTCGGTGGCGGATTGGTGGCCGTCGGCGAAGAGCGTTTTGTACCAGTCGCCGTTCAGGATGCCCGCTTCGCTGTCCGTGCGGCTGGGGCCACCGTGCGAGCCGTTGTCCTGGGTGCCGCCAAAGATGTGGTAGAAAGGCTCCCGGTCGTCCACGGCCACTTTGTAGTACTGCGTGATGGGCATATTATCGATGAAACGCCAGTTTTCTGCCAAATCAAAGCTCTCGTACAGGCCCGCATCCGTACCGATCAGCAGGTAATCGGGGTCGTCGGCGCGGAAGACGATGGCGTGGTTATCGGAGTGTTTGCGCTCTTCTTTCATCCGGCGAAAGGTCTTTCCACCGTCTTCGCTGATCTGGATACGGACGTCCATCAGGTACAGGCGATCAAAAGCGTGGGGGCTGGCGTAGAGCTCCTGGTAGTAGTGGGGGCCGGTGCCGCCGGAGACGACATCACTCATCTTGTTCCAGTTGGCCCCTTGGTTGGCGGAGCGCCAGATGCCGCCCGTGCGCCGGTCCAGGGTAATGGCCGCGTACACCACGTCGGGCTGCTGGGGGCTGATGGCCAGACCGATCTTGCCGAGGTTGGAGCTGGGCAAGCCGGCACTGAGCTTTTCCCAGGTCTCGCCGCCGTCGCGGCTGCGGTGGATGCCCGAGCCGGGGCCTCCACCGAGGTAGGCCGCAACCGTGCGGTGGCGGTCCCAGGTAGCGGCGTAGAGGAGGTCGGGGTTGCGGGGATCTAGGAGCAAGTCGGTCGCGCCAGTCCACTCACTGCCGCCCAGGACCTTTTTCCAGGTCTTACCGCCGTCGGTGGTTTTGAAGACGCCCCGGTCTCCGCCACTGCTCCAGAGCGGTCCTTGCGCGGCAACCCAAACAACGTTGCTGTTGGCCGGGTGCACGATGATTTTGGAGATGTGCTCAGAGGTCTTCAGGCCCATGTTCTGCCACTTTTTGCCGCCGTCGGTGCTGCGGTAAATCCCGTCACCAAAGGCGATGTGGCGGCCGCCAACGTTTTCGCCGGTCCCCACCCAGACCGTCGATGGATTTAGCGGATCGATGGTAATGCAGCCCGTGGCATAGGTCCCTTCGTTGTCAAAAATCGGCTCCCAGGTGATGCCTGCGTTGCGGGTTTTCCAGACGCCGCCCGAGGCGACCCCCACGTACCACAGGTTATCGTTGTTGGGATGAACGGCAATGTCGGAGATGCGGCCGGCCACGAACGCGGGGCCGACGTTGCGGAGTTTAAACCCCTCCAGGGTCTTCGGTCCGTCCTGGGCCAGCAGCAAGCCAGCCAACAGAAGGAGGAAACAGGAAAAAGCAGTTCTCATGTCGGGCAGTTGAATTTTGGTATGAAGGGGGAATATACAGCATACCGGGCAAAATAGGCAGGAGATAAAGTCCAGCAGGGCGCGGCCGCAGGTGCAAGGAGAAAATGCGCTTCTGCGGCGCGCGCAGGGGAAAGCCACCGCCAGCCCACCGCTCCCCCTCCGGCACCAGCAGTTTCTGAAAGGAAGACACTACGCCCGGCCTGCGTAATTTTCCGGCAAAAATCAGCTCCATGCGGCTCGCTTACCTCCTCTTCGATGGCATTACGCTCCTGGATTTTAGCGGAGTGTACGACCCGCTGAGCCGCCTCCAATCGCAGGGGCACCTCCCCGGTTTTTCGTGGCAAACCTGTGCCATGACGTCCGTGGTGCGCGATGGATTCGGGCTTTCCGTCTCCGTTGACCGGGTGCAGCCCAACCTGGGCGAATACGACGCGATCTGCATACCTGGCGGCTTCGGCACCCGGGCCTTGCAGCACGACCCGGCCTTCCTGGCCTGGCTGGCTACGGCCGGGCCGGTGGGGCTCAAAACCTCCGTCTGTACCGGCTCCTTGCTGCTGGGCGCGGCGGGGTTCCTGAAAGGCCACCGTGCCACCACCCACTTCAATGAATACGCCGCCCTTGCACCCTACTGCGCCGAGGTGGTCCGGGAAAGAATCGTGGACGACGGCAGGGTCATCACCGCCGGGGCAGTGGCTTCGGCGCTGGATCTGGGGCTTTACCTCTGCGCGAAGTGGGCCGGCCCGGAAGCCGCCGAGCGTATCCGCCACAGCATGGATTATGCCGTTGCTGGCTTTTGACAGTTGATGCCCGGGGCGGGTGGCTTGCCCCGCTCTCCCCCTTTGGGGGTTGGGGGGCCAACACTCTCCCCCCTTCGGGGGGTCGGGGGGGAGCACCTGCGGCCGCGCCCCAAACATCATCTACGGCCGTAAAAGCCGCTAGGTTAGTCCAGCTACTACCACCACGATTTCGCCTTTGACACTGCCTTTAGCGGCGTAGTAGGCGTGCAGTTTTTCGAGGGTATCGGTAGTGATTTCCTCGTGGAGCTTGGAGATTTCCCGCGCCACGCAGGCGATGCGATCGGTACCGCACACTTCGCCGAGTTGGCCCAGGAGTTTCACGATGCGGTGCGGGCTTTCGTAGAGTGCAAAAGTGTGGGGGAGCGTGGCCAGGTACTGCAGGCGGGTTTGCCGGCCTTTTTTATGGGGCAGAAAGCCCTCGAAATGGAAACGATCGCAGGGAATGCCGCTGGCGGCCAGCGCCGGAACGAAGGCGGCGGGCCCGGGCAGACAACTCACGGCCACCCCGGCTTCGCGGCAGGCCCGCACCAGCAGGAAGCCGGGATCGCTGATGCCCGGCGTGCCCGCATCCGTGATGAGGGCGAAAGCAGCTCCTTCTTTCAGCTCCGCCACCAGTTGCGGAGCAATGGCGTGTTCGTTGTGCGCGTGGTAGGCCCGCAGCGGCGTGGCAATGCCGTAGTGCTGCAGGAGAGGACGGCTGGTACGGGTATCCTCCGCCAAAATCAGGTCTACCTCGCTCAGCGTACGGATGGCCCGTTGGGTAATGTCTTCCCGGTTGCCGATGGGGGTGGGGACGAGGTAGAGCATAGCAGTGCAAGTAAAATGAAGGGACGCTTCCTCTGCGACCAGCCAGGGCTCCCGCCACAAAACTACGAACTGCGGGCCGGGGATTAACCCGCATCCGGCCGGACCCGGTGAGAGGGCCTCACTTTTTGCTCAGGTAGTAACGCGTCAGGCGACGAACGATTTCGGTAGTGGCAGCGAAGGCGACGTGGCCGGCCAGCTTACCGATCTTGTTTTCCGCAACGTCTTTCACCGCCGCGGGAGCGATGCCGAGGGCAGGAAGTGCCAGCT
This sequence comes from Neolewinella lacunae, assembly GCF_014349155.1. GTDB lineage: Bacteria > Bacteroidota > Bacteroidia > Chitinophagales > Saprospiraceae > Neolewinella > Neolewinella lacunae. The sequence continues at coordinate 128,777 of NZ_JACSIT010000152.1, read as the reverse complement.
GTTTGGTAGTGGTCATGAGTTGCTGCGAGCTCATCTTGCTGGCGTCGGGGATGGCCTCCACTACCACGCCGTAGACCCCGCCCACCAAAGCACCCATGCCGAATTCTACGGCGGCTTCGGCGAGAGCTTCCTGGCGATTGCTGAGGTCGATGTGGGTAAAAGCTTCGGCGGCTTGCACGGCGGCTTCGGCGTAACCGTCCTCAATCTGCTCCACATCGGGGGCCAGCTGGCGGTCTACGAGCATCTTCACTCCCACCCCTACCAGTCCGCCAATCATTCCGGCGAGGAAACCGTGCCCGTAGTGCGGGGGCCCCGTGCGCTCGGTGCGGGCCATAAACTCATCAACCGAATCGATTTTTTGCCCCGTCATTTTTTCAATGCGTGAGAAATCAAAATCATCAGCGGCGTCCTTGACGGTAGACAGGATGGATTCAAATAGGGAGGCGGCCATAATGATGTGGTACGTTAAGCTGGGAAAATAAAATGGGTGAAAATGCGGGGAAGGGTTTGGGCATTCTTTCCGGTAGGCGAAGATCGTCCGGTCAAGCGTGCTGCTTTGGTCCGGACGCATCCGTTGTAATAAACTACGTCAGGACGCCGAGGTTCGCACGACCGCGCCTTTTGCGAAGCCTTGGCAAAAACGGGCTATCCATCGTCTTTTTTCCCGAAAAGGGTTTTGTTCCAGAATTCCTTCCGTTCCTGCCGCCGCTGGTCTTTTCGCTCCTCTCTTTCGAGCAGTTCGACGATGCGTTCTGCGTATTCCGTGGGGCTTTCGTTGTTGCGGCGGCGCTTCTGGGCCATCATTTCTTCCACGCGTTGAGCCCCGTAGCGCTGCAGCCGCACGGCGATGGCTTCCACGGGCAAAAACTCCTCGGGGTCGCGGTAGATGGGCAGTTCTTCCAGGTAATCCGGGCAATCGAGCAGGGCCAGGGCCATTTCATCGAGGCCGGAAAATCCGCCGCCCCGGTACTTTTTCAGGCCGGGGTGTTGCTGCACTTTGCGCATGAAGGTCCCCCAAACGGGCAGGGCCGTAGCGGTGGCCGAGCCCCGGGAAAGGGTGCGAAAATGGACGGCGGGAAACTCCGCGCCCACCCAGGCACTTACCACGAGCTTGGGGGTGAAACCCACGAACCAGCCGTCGCTTTGGTCTTGGGTAGTGCCGGTCTTTCCCGCCAGGGGTCCGCTGATGCCGTAGGTACTGCGCAGGCGGCTGCCCGTACCGCTGTTCACCACGCCGGCCATCAGGTAGGTGGCGATGGCGGCAGTGGAGTCGGCCATCACACTGCGGGTTTTCAGGGGTTCGGTAAAGCTGACGATGACTTCACCGTTGGCCGTGGTGATTTCGTCGAGGAAGTGGATGCCCTCCGGCCGTCGTCCCCGGTTGGCAAAAGCACTGTACACCGTGTTCATCTCCGGCAGGGTGGCTTCTACGGTCCCCAATGCAACACTAGGGATGGCCTCTACCTTACCCGTGATGCCCATTTCGTGGATTTCGTTGACGACGCGGCTCAGGCCCGTGCGGACGGCAATGTTGACGGCTACGGTATTGACCGATTTGCTGAGTCCTCCGCGCATGGAGTAGGCCCCCTGGTATTCTCCGTTGGGGTTGCTGGGGTTGTAGTCCGCAAAATCCTCGATGGTAAACTGTTGAGCGGGGGTGTATTCGCAGGGGCGCATTCCTTCCTGGAGGGCCGTTGCATAGATCACGGGCTTGATGGTGGACCCCACCTGCCGGCGGGCGTTGACGTGGTCGTACTGCACAAAGCGGTAATCTACCCCGCCTACCCAGGCCCGCACCACCCCCGTGGCGGGCTCCGTCACCAGCAATCCCGCGTTCAGGAGGGTGAAATAGTGGCGCAGGCTATCGAGCGGCCCCAGGAGGGTATCGACCGCTTCCGTGGTCTTCCAGTCGTAGATGGTCATCGGCCGGGGTTCCCGCATGGCTTCCAGGATTTCTTCTTCCTTCAGCCCCGTTGCGGCCAGTTCGGTGTAGCGGGAACTCAGGCGAACCTGGTCCAGAAAGGCCGCTTCCCAGGGTGCGCGTTTGGCCTTGCTCCAGTCCGTCGCCAGGCCTTGTTGAATGAGGGGCAGTTGTTCGCGCACGGCCTCTTCGGCCAGGCGCTGCATTACGCTGTTGAGGCTCACCCGGATGCGGAGGCCGTCTCGGTCAATGTCGTAAGGTCGCCGGTCGGGGTGGGTTTTTCCGGCCAAAGCCCGCTCCACTTCGCCACGCAACATTTGCCGGAAGTGGGCTGCGCCGCCCACCTGGTTGTTTTCCCGGCGGTACTTCAGCCCCAGTGGCAAAGCGCTGATGCTATCGGCCTCGGCGGGTTCTAAAACACCATTTTTGGCCATTTGCCCCAAGACGACGTTACGACGGCCCAGGCTCTTCCCGGGGTTTGTCCGGGGGTTGTAGGTTGTATTCGCCTTGAGCAGGCCCACCAGCACGGCGGCTTCCTGGGCGTTGAGGTCTTCCGCCGCTTTGCTGAAAAAGCGGTTTGCGGCCACTTCAATCCCGTAGGCATTTTCTCCGAAGGGAACGGTATTGAGGTAGAGGGCCAGCAGCGCGTACTTGTCGTAGACTTCCTCCAGGCGGCTGGCGATGATCATCTCCCGCAACTTCGTTTTTACCATGCCGAAACGGCCGTTGCCCTCCCGGGGGTAGAGCTGCTTGGCCAACTGCTGGCTGATGGTGCTACCGCCGCCGCCACTCCGGTCGCCGCGGATGATGCTGCGCCAGAATACCCGCCCCAGGGCGTACAAATCAATGCCCTGGTGCTCAAAAAAGCGGCTGTCTTCGGTGGCAATCAAGGCTTCCGTTACGTAGGGCGAAATCGCGTCCAGAGGCACACTGACGCGGTTTTCCCGGTAGTATTTGCCCAGCACCACGCCGTCTTCACTAAATACCGAAGAGGCTTCCGCATTCTCAATCAACGCCAGTTCGGCCTTTTCCGGCATCGGGCCGTAGCGTCCCGCCAGCGCTTGGGCAAACAAGACGGCAAAGAAAACCCCCACCAGCATCGTGGGTAAGAACACGAATAAAAAGGCCAGCTTCAGCGGCGGCTGCCGGCGGAGATAGGCCCAGGTCTGCCGGGCACCGTACTGCGCCTTGTCCCAGACCTGGAGGGCAATTTCGCGTGCTTTCGCTTGCAGTTCTTGCGGAAAAATGTTCTTCATACTACTTGTGCCTTCTGGTAAGGAACCTTGCTCAACGGCCACGCCGCCGGGGCGATAAGACCAACCGGCCATTCTGGGAACAACCTGGCCCCCAGCGGACCTGCCCCAAGCTCCCTACAAAACGCACGGAGGACGCTTTAGATTATTATCTACCCATCCTACAGCCTGTGCGGGCGAGTACCTGCCAGCAGGCACTCGCCTTCGGTCAATTGAAATCGCGCATAATGGTCGTCGAAATGCTGAAGCGGACCCCAAAGTCTGCGTATTCCAAATCGCGGAAGGCCGTTACAAATTCCAGGCGGAAGATCCGCAGTATGTTGTCAATGGAGTAGCCGACCTCGGTGTAGTGTTCAGAGGTGGGGGTGTGTAAGTAGTTCACGAACAGGTCTTCCTTGAGGCCCATCAGGTGGAGCTTCCAGATGCGGGTGAGGAGGAATTTCCGGAACTGGTAGTGCCCGTAAAATTCCAGGTATTCTTCGTTGGTGCTTTCGGCGTAGTAGGGCAGCAGGCGGTAGCTGCCGATGGGGTCGAGGGAGGTGAGGATGAGTTCAGAAGTAGCAAAGTGCTTGAAATCGGGGAAGTCTACCGACTGGTTGTTCACAAAAGCACCGCCGCGCACCAGCAGGTCCACCCGTCCTTTACGGCCTACGTCGAAGCGGTGCTCGTAGGCCGCCTCCAGCTGGGTAAAGTCGGCCGTCGAAGCCCCAATTTCTGGCAGGCCCTGCGCCAGACGGAAGCTGATCGTGGGGGCCGAAAGGTCAATGACCCGCTTGCGCCCGTTCTCGATTTCGTACTTCAGGCCCGGCCGCCAGGCGAGGCCAAAGCGGGCCGTGGCGGCCGGGTTAACTTCGGAAACGAAGCCCCGGGCAGCATTCAGGGGCGTATTGGGTGCGTAGCTTTCCCCTTCGGAGAGCCCCCACCAATTGTTGTTGCTGGAGTTGGTCACCGCCCGGCGTTCTTCGTAAGCCAGGCGGGCGTCTGCCCGCAAGGCATCGCTGTACTTTTTCGTGTAATCCAGTTGCCCGTACACCCGTTCGTAGAGGCGGATGAAGTTGCCCCCCGAGACGAGGTTATTGTAAGCCGAAATCCAGGGGTCAATGGCCGGCTGGTCGTTGAACTGCCGCAAAAAGCGCCCGCCGCTGAGCCTGATCTTCGGCGTGTTACTCACCCCGCTCCGGCCCAGTTGCACATCCCCTTCGACGATGAGGCGCTTCCAACCAATGCCGTACCGGGGGTGGACGCCAAAGCCGATGGCCTTCTTCCGGTTGATCCAGCCCAGGCGCGTACCCAGGGCGTAACCTTCCACGGGGTTGAAAATGGGGTCGGGGAACCAATTATCGAGGCGGAAGCGCCCCAGGTTGCGCTTGGCCAGGGCGGCGGAGTCTAAAGTTACCGTATCGCGGGAACCATCCTTGCCCACCGTTACCTCCAGCGAGTCCAGCTTCTTGTTGCGCTCCAGACCGTCGGCAATGGCGTACCCAATCACTTCTTCGGCGGTCAGTGGCACGGGCCGCAACTGGGCCCAGGCGGCCGTATCGCGGACCACCACGACGCTGTCGTTGGAAAAGGAATAGTTGCTTTCCACCTCCGGCGCCTCGGAGGCTTTGCGTTCCTCCTTTTCGTATTCGCGCATCAGCTTGCGGAGGTCTTTGGCTTTGATCTCGCCGCCTTCGGCCAGCGTGCGCTCCAGGTCGCTCACCTCCCGGGCCTTGGGCGTCCGCTCGGCCACCTCCGGCTGGGTCTTTTCATCAATCACTTCCACGTAGCCCCCCAGCTTGGTGTTCAGGCTCAGGACGTAGTTGCTCACGGTGCTGAGGTAGTGGTACTCAAAAGCGATGCCAAAAATTTGCCCGTTCGCATCCAGGGTGGTGGTGATGGGCATCCACACGTGGTCTTGCACTTCGGCGAAGGTCTGCCCGATGTCGATCTGGAAGCCCAGTTTGTAAGTCGTCAGCTCCAGGCTGTGGATCGACCAGTCGTCGTGCACAATATTGATGTAGCCCTCGAAAACGTCTTCTCCGCGGCTGCGGGGAATCACCCGAATCTTGTTCACCAGCTCATCGCGGTCTACGAAGACGCCCTCCAGCTCAAACTTGTAGTAGCCAAAGGCTTTGGGGTTCAGGGGGCTCACGATGGCGTCGGCCACCAGCGGGTCGTAAAAGGAAGTGAAGATGTACTGGGCCGCGTCGAATTCCGCATCCCCAATTTCGTACTTCGAGATTACTTTTTGGGCGTAGGTATTGGGCCGCGTGTAGCTCACCTCGCTGGTGGATTCGCTGGTGTAGGCGCGGTTCAGGGCTTCGTCGATCTCTTTGCGGTCCTCCTTGCTGGCCATCATGCGCAGCAGGCCGGGGATTTTGTTCACCTTGCCCGTGCCTTTGATGTAGACCTGGGCGGTGTAGGCGTCGAGCTGGTTGCGATGGTAATCGGCCTTGGCAATGGCCCGGCGGATGACCGAATAGCTGCGGTCTTCGCCACCGCTGAGGATCTCCACTTCGTCCAGCTCCAGCGCTTCGGAGATGAGTTTGATGTCCAGCCGGGTGTTCCCCAGCACGGTTTTCACCTGGGTTTGGTAGCCGAGGTACTGAAAAATGACGGTGTTGGAGCCAGCGGCGAGCCGGACCTGGAAATCGCCGTCGGCATTGCTGGCCGTGCCACTCTGGGTTTGCTGCACGTAGATGGAGGCGAAGGGCAGCGGCTCGCCGGTTTCCGCATCCGTAATGCGCCCGGTCAGGGTTTGGGCGCGGACGCAGGTGCAAAGGAAAAGGACAAAAAGCAGGGTAAGGACGCGCATGGATAGTTTCATTTGGCTGGGTGAGGTCCCAAAAATAGTCGCCACCCCGGCAGCGGCAAGTACCTTAACGGAACTTTATACTAAGCTTGGCTGCGGCTCGACGGATTCCGTCCCACCGGTCCACCAAACCCTTGCTTTGCTCTTCCAAGGCGTTCCTGGCACCTGCGGCCGCGCCCTCACTGCCCGTCTACCGTGAGGGAAAAACCCACGGCGTGAATGTTTTCTACCCGGATGCGGGGGTCTTTGGACAAATACTTGCGCAGCCGGCTGATGAACACGTCGAGGCTGCGGCCCATGAAATAATCGTTCTCCCCCCAGATTTTCTCCAGGATTTCGCCGCGTTCAATCACCTGGTCGCGCCGGACGCTCAGGAACTGCAACAACTCCGCTTCCCGACGGGTGAGGCGGCGGGGCGGCTCGGCACGGTAAGTGAGTTGGAGTTTCTCGAGCTCAAACTGGTAGTCGCCAATGCGCCGTGGGTCCAGCGCCGGGCTGGACGGCCGCACGCGGTTACGACGCAGAAATACCTCGATCTTGAGGATGAGTTCTTCGATGCTGAAGGGCTTGGTGATGTAGTCGTCGGCCCCCAGGCGCAGTCCCTGTAAGCGGTCTTCCTTGAGGCTCTTGGCGGTGAGGAACAGGATGGGAATGTCCTGGTTTCTCGACCGGATGCGCTCGGCCAGCTGGAAGCCATCAACGCCGGGCAGCATCACGTCGAGCAGACAGAGGTCGTACTGAAAGCCCTCCTTTTCAATCTCGCGCAAGGCCGCAGTGCCATCGGCGCAGTGCGTAACGGTAAAGCCATTGAACTCGAGGTTGTCTTGGGTCACGAAGCTGAGGCTTTCGTCGTCTTCAACGTACAGAAGGTGGGCTTTACTCATGTGGTAACTACTTGAACGATGGGCAGCAACGGCAGCTGCAGGCGAAAGGTAGCTCCCTGGCCCAGACTGCTCTCCACGCGGATGGTCCAGCCGTGGGCACGGCAGATCTGGGCGACGTAAAAGAGCCCCAGGCCAAAGCCCTTCACGTCGTGCACATCGCCCGTCGGGATGCGGTAGAACTTCTCGAAAAGCCGCTCCTGGTGTTCGGGGGCGATGCCGGGGCCACTGTCGGAAATGCTCAGGTGCAGGGCCTGCCCACGCAACTCGCCCCTGACGCGGATGCGGGGCTTTTCGCCGCTGTACTTGATGGCGTTATCGAGCAGGTTGTGGAGGATATTGGAAAGGTGGAGCGGGTCAGCCAACAAAGGCAGAGGGTGACCGGGCAGGTCGACCTCCAGGGTGCCCGAGCGTTCTTCAGCGCGGACGCGGGCGCTGCCCAGCAGATCGGGCATGATGCGGTGCAAATCGGTACTTTCCTTCTTGATCTCGAAGTTCCCCTGCTCGATGCGGGCGATTTGCAAGACTTTTTCCACCTGTTCGTTGAGCCGTTCGTACTGCTGGTGAATGAGCTGGGCGTAGCGCGAAAGCCGCCCGTCGGCCGCCACCCGCTCGTCGCGCAGAAACACGCCCGCCGCGATGCGAATCGTTGAAAGCGGCGTCTTAAACTCGTGGGTCATGTTGTCGATAAAGTCTTTCTGCATAGTAGCCAGCCGCCGCTGCCGCAGCATGACCACCACCGAGTAGCCGAAGAAGGCTACCGTCAGCATCAGGATGAGGGAGAGGAAAACCACGAGCTGCATCTTTTCCCACAGGTAGCCCGTGCGGGTGGGGAACTTGATGCCGAAGTAGTAAAGCAGGTTTTCGTCGGGGGCCAGGTAGCTCGTCCGCTCGGCCAAGACGGGGTCTTCGGGCTCGGTGGAAGCCTGGCAGTAGCCGCCGTAGGCCATCTGATCGGTGGTACAGTCGAAGATGGCGTATTCGAAGGGCAGGTCAAGACTCAGCCGTACGAGTTCCTGCTGCATCAGAATTTCCAGGCGGAGGGCATCGATTTCGCTTTCGATGTTGACGATGAAGTAATTGCTGGAGCGCTGCCGGACGATATCGCGGCTCGGCAGGTCGCTGTTGTTCTCGGCGGCCAGCTGCCGGGCCACGCCGTAGAGGGCCAGCTTCGCCTTCTGGCTGAATTCCGTGTCGTTGAGGTTCCAGGTGGTCGCTACCCAGTAAGTCTGCATCCCCACAATGCCCAGGATGGCAAGGAGGCCCAAAATGATCACGCGGGTGAGGGTATGCTGATGCATGGCGGCAGCTGGGATGCGGGGGAGAAGGTAAAAGTGCACATTCGTGGGCTTACCCAGGGTGCTCACTCCTTCGTTAACAACGCATTAACCGGCGGGGGTAGTTTTTGTAGTTCATAGTTCATAGTTCATAGTTCGGTAGTTCATAGTTCGGTAGTTCGGTAGTTCACTCGTTGAACTTGGAGCTTCTGAACTACCAGACTACTGAACTATGAACTACTAGACTATGAACTACTAAACTACCAGACTGCCGTATCTTTGGCGGACTGGAATCCCTCAACATTTTGCGTTACCTCGTTGCAGTTCTATTTCTGGCCCTTTCTCTAGGCGATGCCGCTGCGCAGGCTGCCCCCAACCCTTTTGAGATTCGCGCTCGTTTGCCGCAGACGGATTTGCCGGCCAACGACAGTGTGCGGCCAGCGACGGCCTACGGTCCTTTCGACATTCGGCCAGCAGGGTCGGGCCTTGCTCCTACAACTTCCCGGGCACCTGCGACCGCGCGACCTGCGGGATTCGGGCCCGTGGTCATTCAATCCACTGACCCGAACCAGGGGAAAGGCAGCATCCTCATCATCCAGTTGCTGCTGCTCGTTACCCTGGCCAGCCTCTGGGTGCTGTTTGGGAATTTGCTGCGGCAGTGTTTCCGCGGCACCATCAACGACAGCCTGATGAACCAGATTTACACCCGGCGCTCGGGTGGCGAGCTGACGGCCCTGTGGCTTTGCTACCTCTTCTTTTTCTTTGCGGCCGGCTTCTTCGTTTACCTGTTTGCGCTGCGCCACAACGTGAGCCTCAACCTGGGGCCCTGGGGCAGCTGGCTCACTTACACCCTGGCGGTGGCCGGGGCCGTGGGCCTCAAGCACTGGGTGCTTTGGGCCTACGCGCGGGTGTTCCCCGTACGCAAGGAGGTGAGCCGCTACGCCTTCGTGCTCATGGTCTTTTCCATCCTTGCCGGTCTCTTTCTCACCCCCACCTCCCTGGCCGCCAGCTACGCGCCACCGGAGTGGCGAGACGTCTTTCTCTACGGCGGCCTGCTGGTGCTCGTGGTCATTTACGGCTTCCACCTCCTGCGGGGGCTCGCCATCGCCAGCCGCCTCGCATTTGCCAGGCCCGTGCATATTTTATTGTATCTTTGCGCGATTGAAATAGCTCCGGTGCTCCTCCTTTACCGGTATTTTAGCGACGCTTTGGTATAATTTTCCCGGAGGAGTTCGCCCGTCTTAGACCACCTTAGGCCCGCCCCAAGGCCCCACCAAGATCGATGTAATTATGAGTATGGCTGCTGAACGAGAGACCTACGTTGAAAAATACAAGCCCATCCGTACCGTCCTGGTCTCCCAGGTAGAACCAGAACGCAACCCCTTCGCCCGCCTGGAGACGAAGTACAACATTAAGGTAGACTGGCGCTCCTTCATCGAGGTGCGCGGACTGACGGAAAAGGAATTCCGCAAAGAACGCGTCCGCCCGGATGAGTACTCCGCCATCATCTTCACCTCCAAGCTCGCCATCGAACACTTCTTCCGCCTGTGCAAAGCCCTGCGGATTGAGATGAGCCAGGAAACGAAGTACTACTGCATGACGGAGGCCATTGCCAATTACCTCCAGAAGTTCATCGTTTACCGCAAACGCAAGGTCTTCTTCGGCCAGCGCACCATCCAGGATCTGGCCCCCACCCTCAAGAAGCACCGCAGCAAGGAGAAGTTCCTCCTGCCCATGGGCAACCTCGGTGCCGAGTTCGTCTCCAGCTACCTCACCGAAAATGAGTTCAACTGGACGCCAGCGCTGATGTACCAGACCGTGCCTTCTGACCTGAGCGACCTCGAGGATGTCTTCTACGACGTGCTCATCTTCTACAGCCCCCTAGGCATCGATTCGCTCTACGAGAACTTCCCTTCCTTCAAGCAACTCGAAACCCGCCTGGCCGTAGCCGGCAGCAAAACGATGCAGGCCTGCGAAGAACACGGGCTGTACGTCAACATCAAACCCGAGCCACCCAACGTCCCCAGCATGGAAATGGCCCTGGAAAATTACCTGAAGATCTCCAATAAGGGCTAAGCGTACATCTAAATCCTTATCAGACTTGTTTAACCGGTCTTCAAATGGCTACAAGCGGCACCACGTAGTAGCCGCCTAGCGAAATTTTGCCCGTTTTGGATGCCAACGCCGTCAACCTTCTCGCCCGCCTGCGCAGGAACTTGCAGGCCGGAACGCTGCCCGGTTTTGCGGCCCAGCAAACGATGTCTCCCCCTTTCCGGGGCACTTACCCTACCCCGCCGCCCGGTGCCCGCCTCGCTGCGGTGCTGGCCCTTTTTTATCCCATCCAGGACCAGCTCCACTTGCTGTTCATCCAACGGACGAGCCCGGCTAACGACCGCCACGCCGGCCAGATTTCTTTCCCCGGCGGCTCGCGCGACGCCGACGATGCCGACGCGGCCGCAAACGCCCTGCGGGAAACGGAAGAAGAAGTAGGCATTCCCCGCACGGCCATCGAACTGCTCGGCCCCCTGACTTCCCTCTACGTTCCCGTCAGCAATTTTTTGGTCGAGCCCTTCGTCGGTTTCCTCCCCAGTCGCCCCCAGCTCCGGCCCCAGCCCAGCGAGGTGGCCCGGACGCTGGAACTACCCTTCACGCATTTCCTCGATCCTTCCGCCCGCGTGGTCGCCGAGCGCCGGCTGAGTTCTGGCCTGACCCTCCCCGATACCCCCCACTGGGCCGTCGGCGGCGAAGAAATCTGGGGCGCTACCAGCATGATGGTCGCCGAAATTGTCGCCCTGGCCCAATCCTGACTCCGCAGCTTGTTCCAACTAACGCCAGGTTGGGGGATATTCGCTGATTTTCAAACGGTTGGATCGCATTGGTTTTGTAGTTCGGTAGTAGACAACACCCCACTACCGAACTACAATACTACAGAACTGCCTTCCAAAGACCGTTGAAGGCCAGTTAGTTGTGATTATTGCAAGAGCTCAACCTTACGCTTTTCACTACTGGTGGAAGGCCTGCGTGATGAAAGCGAGCACTTCGGGCAGGCTCTCGCGCCAGTAGGTCCAGGTATGCCCACCCTCGCGGATGCGGAACTCGTGCTTAATCTCCCGCTCCCGCAGGGCAATGTGCACCAGGCTGTTTTCGCGGTAGAGGAAGTCGTCGTCCCCGCAGTCAATAAACCAGCGGACGGAGGCGATTTTCTCTTTGTCGAGTGATTTGGCCAGTTCCACGAAGTTGTGCTGGGCGTGGTAAGTGCTCAGTTGGGTGTCGGTATAACTCGTTTCTCCGGCGCGGGCAAAGCGTTCTTTGACGTCCTCCACCGTCATTCCACCGGCCCAGGCGCTCAGTGGACAGGCCGAACTGAAGAGCTCCGGATGGTGGAGCGCGTAGGTGAAGGTGCCGCCCCCGCCCATTGAGAGGCCGGCGATGGCCCGGAAGCGTTTTTGGCCCTTGATGCGGTATTTGCCCTCCACGTGGGGCATCAGTTCTTCAAAAAAGAAATCTTCGTAGCGCCATTTTCCGTCGGGGCTGTTGAAATAACCGACGCGTTGGGTATTGGCATCGGGCATGACGATGATCATGGGCGTCGCCTTGCCGCTGTGGATGGCCTCGTCGGTAATCCGCAGCACCTCGCCGAACTGGATCCAGCCCGTCTGGTCGTCCCCGTAGCCGTGTAGCAGGTAAAGCACGGGGTAGCTGCGCTGGCTCTGTTCGTAGCCCGGTGGCAGGTAGATGGCGTACTGCCGGTCCATTCCCAAAATGGTGCTGGGCAGGCTCAGCGCCTCGTAAACGATACCCGTAGTGTTGGCCGTCTGGGCGCTGACGCAGGTGCAAAGAAAGCCCACGAGGAGCAGGGGAAGGAAGAACAAGTGACGCATAATCGGAGGGTATTTTCCCCGGCAAGATAAACCAGGGAGCGAAAAAACCGCAGCAGCCAAGTCAAAAGTGTGGAAGGTCTTGGCCAGCCACCAAATCCGGCCTTTCCGGCATCTTACCCGGAGGCTGGCCATCATGCTGGCGGAAAGCGGAAGAAAAGGGCTGCTGTTTCCTCCCCGGACAACCCACCCGCTGCAACCATCGTTTACCCCAAAAACACAATCGCCATGGGTTTCCTCAAACTCTTCAAGCCCCCCAGCCACCAAAAGTTCAGCTACAAACCCCGTTACTGGGACCCCAAAAAGGAAGAAGCCGAAGAACGGCGCCAGCGGGTGGAGCAACTCGCTAAGGGCGGAGTAGATTCCATGAAAACCCGCATTTCCGGAGGCTTCCGCCGGGGCCAGGGTGGTGAAGCCAGCGGGGCTTACCGCAGCGCCCGCGTAAAACAATCCAACAGCACGCTGATCATTGTATTGGTCTGCCTCCTCGCGCTGGCCTATTTAGGCATTGCCGTGTTCTTCCCCGATCTGAACGCCTGGCTGAGCTAACGCCAGCCGGCAACCGCGCCTGCATTGCGGGGTCATTGTTGGCCGCTTCCACCCTGTTCCTCCGGGAAAAGGCGGCGGATGGCGGATTCCCGGGCCTGGAAAATGCCGAGCACTTGCCGGTGCACGAAGAGCCAATCCGCCAAAGTGCCGAGCGGGCCGAGAGGAACCTGGTAATGGAGGATGTCGGTCATCTCCGTACGGCCCGGCCCCAGTGCCCGGAAAAAATGCTGGTGGTGCCACAGCGCAAAGGGCCCCACCCGCTGGTCATCAATAAAGTGGTGATGCTGGCTGACGTGGGTAATTTCCGTCACCCAATCGGTCGTAAACCCCGGGAAAGGCCGCACTCGGTACTGCACGATCATTCCTTCGTACATTTCGACTCCAGCCACGGGAGAAAGGATGTTGAAGTGGACGTCTTCGGGCGTCAGTTTTTCCAGGTTTTCCGGCCGGCTAAAAAAAGCCCAGGTCTCCGGTAAGTCGCGCGGGACGATAGTGGTAAAAGTTAAACGGCGAGGTCGCATGGCTGAAAAGGGGCTGGCAGGGTAGTATAAGTCAGGTCAGCACTAAAGTGTTCAACCGCATTCCCGCCCGGAACCCCGAAACCTAAATATAAGCCGCCGCTCCCAGTAAAAAAACCGCCATTTACATTCATTAGCGCACAATGCTTATATTTGTGCCCATCCTTTTCTTTCCACCCAACCCAAAAAACGCCAGCCACCACGGCGGTCGCTGCTATGAACAACAGCTTTGCGAGGCTTGCCGTCCGGATTTTTTCCGGGCATCTGCTGTTCTTCGGAACGATGGCGGTGCTTTGTGCGCAGGCAACGGAGCTGGCCCCCAAGGGAGGTGTTCCAATGACCGGACGTGCGCCACAGGACTATTTGTACTTTGACCTGGGCTGCAACGTAGACGAGTGGGAAGGCTATTTTGCCCCCGACCGCTGGCAGAAAGTTTACGAAGGCCATCAAGACGAAGGGGAGCGCCTCCTGCTCTCCGAAAGGGTGCAGCAAACGGAAAACATCGCCTCCATCCTTTTCGAAACGATCCGCCCCGAGCGAGAAACGTGGTCCATCGAAATCCCCGCCGCTGGCTACCTCGCTTTTCACCTGCGGGCTACTTCGCCAACCATTTCCGGAGAGATTACCGTAAGCGTAAACGGCGAGGCAGCCACCCACCAGTTGCGGGCCGATGGGGCTTATTACAGTCCCTTTTTGCAAGCGGGGGACGTCTTCTCGCTCAATATCCCCGCAGGAAGCACCGCTTACCGGTGGAGTCAACTCCGCTTTCATACCAACTTTACCGGGGTGATCGTGCGGCCCGGTGAGTCTGCCCCGGCTTTCCGCTACACCCCTATCCTGGAAGGCCGCATCCAGCGCGTTTACTTCCCCAAAAGCGGCCCGGGCGTATGGCCAGTATTTGATCAGGACGGTGATCCCCTTACGACTTATGACCAGCAGGAACTACGCGCTTCCACCGACCGCTTTGAGGTGGAGTACGAAGACGAGGTCATCAAAAAAGAAGACAATTACTACCTGGAGCGGACTTTCACCATCCGGGAAAAGTGCCGGCGGGGCAACTGGTTGCGCCGGAGCAGAATGTGGGCCATTTTGCCCCTGATCCGGGAGTAAATCGCCCCTCCTTCCGACGAAAATTCGCCGTCAACGGGATTCCCCCAGTCTTTTCTTTCCCCGGTGGCAAAAAAACAAGAATAAAAGGTACGTAGCACGTTGCCAAAGCATATCTTTGCCCCTGTTTCCGCGCAGGTGGGCCAGCAGTGGGGGCTGTCATTTTCCTCCGTTCTGCCGCTCTGGCCAGTCTACATTGTTGCCCTTCCCGGGCCTCCTTGCTATCTTCTGTACCAAAGATTACATTCATGCAGATTCAAGAACAAACGCGTTACAGCGATGCCGATTTGGCAGAATTCCGCGGCATCATCGATGTCAAACTGAATGAAGCCCGCAAACAGCTCGACTTTTACCTCCAGCAACTCGCCGAACAGACGAACAGCGAAGACGGTAAAGTGCGTGGTCTGGATGATGGCACCTCCACCATGGTGAATGAAGACATTCACAACCTGGCCAACCGCCAGCGCAAACTGGTCCAACACCTGGAACACGCGCTGCTGCGGATCGAAAATAAAGTTTACGGTATTTGCCGGGTTACCGGCACCTTGATCCCCAAGGAGCGCCTTCGGATCGTCCCCCACACTACAATGAGTATCGACGCTAAGCAACAACAGTAGCGCGATCAGAACGCCAATAAGTCGATTATGCTTTTGCCGGCCTTCCCCCTACCCAGCGGGAAGGCCGCATTCGTTTCGGCCTCTGCCTGGCCTGCGGAATGCACATCCCCTTACGCCACCCTACCTTTGTGCTGGCTGGCCTTAGCTAACAGACTGTTCATTCGCCCCAACGCCAACCGCCATATTCCCCGCCCCGCATGAAACGTGAACGGATTGTTTTCCTGACCCTTCTGCTGGTTTTGCTCGCGGACCAAGCCAGCAAAATCTGGGTAAAAACCCACTTGGCTTACGGCGAGGAGATCAGAATTTTTGGGAGCAGCCACCTCCTCATCCATTTCGTGGAAAACAATGGCATGGCCTTTGGCATCAGCCTGGGCGGCGACTACGGCAAACTCCTGCTTACGCTTTTCCGGATCGTGGCCGTGGTTTTCCTGGGGATGTACCTGCGCCGGGCGGTGCAATCCGGCGAAGACCGCCAGCTGCTCTTTGGCTTTTCCCTTGTTTTGGCCGGGGCCATCGGCAACATCATCGATAGCGTATTCTACGGACGCATCTTTTCCGAATCGTCTTTTCACGGTGACGTGGCAACCTTGTTCCCTCCGGAAGGGGGCTACGCGCCCTTGCTGTACGGAAGGGTGGTAGACATGTTTTATTTCCCCCTCTTTTATGGCAATTACCCGGATTGGCTGCCTTGGCTGGGAGGCAAAGCATTCGTCTTCTTCCGCCCGGTCTTCAATGTGGCCGACGTAGCCATCTCACTCGGCGTAGTGCTGTTGTTGTGGTACTACTTCGGCAGCGTGCTCCGCAACAGACCCGCTGCGGCGGCTCCCGGGGATTCCGCAGACCAGGAAGCGGAGGAGGAGTAAGGGCTACTCGCTGGCCTCCTCAAAAGAGCGGATGGCCCGCACCGTACTGAACAGTTTGCCGTAGCGCAGGCGGTAGTAAATGAACTTCCCCTGCCGTTCGGTCTCCACCAGCTCCGCCTGCCGCAAAATGCGCAGGTGCTGGGAGGTGATGGACTGCTCGAGGTCCAAAGCGCTGTAAATGCGGTTGACGTTGATGCCGTCGTTACGATCAATAAACTCGAGGATTTTCATCCGCAGCGGGTGGGCAAGCGCACGGAGGACTTCCGCAGAATGCTCTAATTCCTGTTCTTGGATTTGTAGGCTGTTGGAAGTTGCCATTGGGATAACTTAAGCAAAATGCAGCGGCCTCCGGTCAAACGTAGTAGTGTGTGTTCGGAAAAGTGGGGATGCAATGGCCGAACCGGGGCCCAGTTTGGTAGACTAGGTAAGGGATGTGGGATAAGCCCCTCTCCGGGAAAGGCTTACCGATGGGTAAAGGTCGGTTAAAAAATTCTAGCAACCAAAATTTTTCAAAGAAAACGGTAGCAAATCACTGGAAAACGGTACACTCCGGCAAGAAATCGGTTAGTCAGACAGATCACTGACCAACTGCGCGATCAACGAAAGCCGGTCTTTTTGCAGGCTGTAGTAGATGAACTTGCCTTCCCGGAAGGGTTCCACCACCCCCGCCTTGCGCAAAATGGCCAGGTGTTGGGATGCCACCGACTGCTCAATCCGTAGCAAAATGTACAGCTCCGTCACCGTCAGGCGCTCCTCTTTTTCCAGCAAAGCAATGATGCTACGACGCAATTCGTGGTTGATGGCCCTCAAAACCAGCACGGCGTTGCGGAGGTTTTCGTAGTTGATGTTTATCTCTTCATCGCCCTGGCGGAGGGTCATGCGCTCTTTCTTCGCTTTAGCCATTGCTAGTAAATATTATAAAAGTTGCGGTCTGTAAACCTACTGAATATTAGGCAAAAATACATTATCCCTGGATAATATACCCGCATAATTTCGCCCTGCTGACGGGCCTGGAACAGAAAAGGCCTCCGACAAAAGGGTCGAAGGCCGTAAAATAAACACTATGAACAACACAAATTCAACTGGCAGCGGACCCTTGGGCCAGCCACCAGCATCTAAATGTAAAAATAAATACCGGTAAAAAGTTCGGCATTCAGCAAATTTTTCATAAGGCCTGGCCCCGGATCAGAAGAAAGCAATTGGCAATCCCAGCGCAATTATCGATCTTTGACCTCAGACCACGGAGAATGAACGCAAAAGATTTCCAAAATTATCTGGAAAAGCCCCGCCTTTTGTTCGGGCTGCCCCTGACGGAATTGCAACAACTTGCGCTTCGTTACCCCTATTCGGCTAACCTGCGCTTACTGCTTTGGGTAAAGGCGCACCTGGAGGGGCACCCCGACGAGGCGACCTACCGGGAACGCTGCGCTGCGGCTACTTTTGATCGTAGCTTCCTTTACGACCTGCTGCGCGAGCTCACCGAAGACGCCCACCAAGCCCCCTTAGGTGAAGGCGAGACCCTCGAACTGAAGAACCTCGAAGAGCTCAGCCTCGATGCCCTCCTGGCTCCCAGCCCCAACGAAAACCGTCCCGCCTCCGCTACTCCGCCACCCCCACCCCCCGCAGCTGCGGCAGTTTGGCCGCCGGAGGAGTTGGACTTTCCCGCCCCCAAAGTTCCGAAAAACCCCACCCCGGTGGTGCCTCCTCCGCTTCCCGGCTTCGACGTCGCCGCGTGGGTAGCCGCTGCGGCCACTTTTACCACCCTTCTCCCCGCTCCAGCGCCCTCCCTGGCCCCAGCAGCGGAAGGGGAATTGCAGCCAGAGCCCTCCCAAAAGTTTGCCCGCCAAACCACTCCGCCCTCCCCTCCGTCCCTCCGCCAACGGCTCCACCGGATCCGGGAGATGCAGGATATTCGCCCTCGCTCCGGGGGGGCTGCGGTAGACAGCATTGCCCGCCGCAGCCTGATGGCCCAGGAAGACGTTGCCAGCGAAACCCTCGCCAGTCTGCTCGTCCGCCAGGGCCAGTACCAGAACGCCATCAAAATGTACCAGCGGCTAATCTTGCTCAATCCAGATAAAAAGCCGATCTTTGCGGGCCTTATCCAAGATTTGAAGGAAAAACTATAGTCCCATGGTCAATTTTCTTACCATCCTGACCGGTGCGATCTGCGTACTACTCATGATCGTTGTCCTCGTACAGAACCCCAAAGGCGGTGGTATCGACTCTACTTTCGGCGGTTCCCAGGCCAATCAGATGCTCGGCGCTTCCCGCTCTACCGACGTCATTGAGAAAATCACCTGGGGCCTCGCCGCAGCACTGTTCATCCTTTGCGTCCTTACGGCCCTCGCCGTTAGCGCTCAGGGCGGCGGCGGCGGACTCTAAAAGCCTCCCCCCGGAAGGGTATCCGCCCGCTCGGGCTCCCTTCCCCACCGTCAAGTAGCGCTCTAAAGCCTGACCGGACTTGTGGCCTCACCGCCCCATTTCACCGCGCTGCTTCGCCAGTCGCCCGGCAAGTTTGCTGTAGGTCCATCCAACCAACGCAAAGGCCCGTAGTCCAGCTGGATTACGGGCCTTTGCATTGGACGCTAGCGCGCAGAGCCTCTCAGAGTCGGGTGTTGATCACGTTGTTGTACAGCGAGCCGAAGGTGTAACTCAGGCCAAAACTAAGGTCCGCTTCAAAGTTCGTAGCCAGTTGCGACTGCCCGAGCAGGATGTCCTCCACCGAAGCCGTACCCCGGGGCAGGCTGATCTGGTCATTGATGATCTCGTAGCCTCCGCCGATGTTGAAGGAAAGCCCCTTGATGACCCTCACGTTGGCGCGGCCGTTCAGAGAGAGTCGGTTCTTAGAAAAGTCGGTCAGGAAGTTCCCCCCGGAGACCCCCACGAAGATTTGTCCCCACCGCTGCCGCACCCGCAGGTCTACGTCCACCGCATGGCGCACCAGACTTTCCTGGTCTTTCAGGAAAATCGTTTCTTCGGTGTATTGGTTGTGCGCCCAGCCCAGGCGGTAGGCAACCGTAAACTCCCGCAGCGGCACATCGGCGTAATCGAAGATATTGTACTCAATCGCCGGTGCCAACCACACGCTGTAGTTGATGTTCCGGAAAGTGCTGGAAGACATGCTGTTAAAAAGCCCGACCGACCAGTGGTCGCCCACACTTTTCACCACCGAAGCGTCCATCCATAAATCCCGCCGCACGGCCGTCAGGGAGGTTCCGTCGGACTGGGTTACCGTCTGGTTCCGGTAAAACAGGTTAGGGCTGAACCTCACCCGCAGTTCCGGGGTCGTCCGGTCCGCCTCGAAGCCCAGACGCAGTTCCGAACTGCCCCGTTGGCTCTCCGTTTGCACCTTGAAGTTGGCCCACACCTCAAAAATCCAGTTGTTCCAGTTGTCTTTTTTATCCTCTTGCTTTTCTTCTATCGCAGCGACCGTGTCGGCTACGGCAGGCTGCGCAATGTTTATATCGGCCAGTGCTCCGTAGGGCGTCCCCGCCAGGAAGCCCGCCAAACCCAGTTTGATGCGGTGGGTAAGGAGTTCATCCCGCTCCAGTTCCGTCATCACCGCAGTAGTCGCCACCTTGAAGGTGAGTTGGTTCCCCGCCAGCTCTTTCTGCCCTTTGAAGCTCAGATCGTACACCCTGCCCCCATTGCTCAGGTAGTTGGTAACAATGAAGAGATTGACCTGCGCCGAAGTGGGGTCTACCGTGTGGTTGACGTAGTCCAGGCGCTGCTTGAGCAGGGTTTTATTGCACTCACAATCTACAAAAAGCATAAGGCGGTCCGGAATCCCCTTGCCCGAAAGTACCAGGCCAAGCGTAAGAAATAAAGCCAAAAATGTCGTTCTCATCTGGTCAGCAACGGTTTACTGCAAAGCTAGGCTTAGCTTACACAGCAAGTCAACCCCCACACCACCCCATGATTCGGGCTTTTTAGCCTCTTTTTGCTTCGGCCAGGGCCTTTTTATAGACCTCGAGGGCGCGTTCCCGGCCAAACTTATGTTCCACCAGCGGTTCGCTGGGGTACTCGGGCGTACCGAATTCGGGCACCCAGGCTTTGACGTAGGTAAAGTCGGGATCGAATTTCTTTTGCTGGCTCTCGTAGTTGAAAATCCGGAAGTAGGGCTGCGCATCCGTCCCGCAACTGGCCGCCCACTGCCAGCCGCCGTTATTGCTGGCCAGTTCAAAATCCAGCAGCTTTTTCGCAAAGTAATGTTCGCCCCACTGCCAATTGATGAGCAAGTGTTTGGTCAGGTAACTGGCCACGATCATGCGCACCCGATTGTGCATGTAGCCGGTCGCATTGAGCTGCCGCATTCCGGCGTCGACCAGCGGAACGCCCGTCCGGCCGGCACACCAGGCCGCAAAGTGGTCCTCGTTGTTTTCCCACGGGATGGCGGCGTATTCTTCGCGAAACGGCCCCTCCACCACGTAAGGAAAATGTTGGAGGATGTTGGAGTAAAAGTCTCGCCACACCAGTTCCTTCAGGTAGGTTTCGTTAAGTCCCTGCGCCCGCCGCGCCTTTTCCCGGATGGAGATGGTGCCGTGGCGGAAGTGGACGCCCAGGCGACTGGTTCCCTCTGTTCCGGGGAAGTCCCGCGTTTCATCGTAGTGCTGGATCAGTTTGCGGCTCACTTCCGTGGGCGGAAAGTCCGTCCTGGCGGGTTCAAAACCCATCTCCTGCAGGCTGATGATCTTCCCGGGCTTAGCTACTGGCAGCAGGTTTTTGGCGTACTTTTCGTTGGGGTAGGGTTTGAGGTAGTAGGATATTTCCTTGCCCTCAAAAGTGCTCATCCGGCTCTTCAGCCGTTCCCGCCACTTGTTCCAGAACGGGGTGTAGACGGTGTAGGGGCCACCGTCATTTTTCTGGACTTCCTTTCCTTCAAAAATGAGGTGGTCTTTGTAGTGATGGAAGGTGGCCCCGGCTTTTTCCAGAAGGGCCTCCACCGCCCCGTCGCGCTCGCGGGCGTAGGGTTCGTAGTCGCGGTTGGTATATACGGCCCGGGGTTGCAGGTCTTTCACGATGCCCGCCCATACCTCCAGGGGCTTACCGTAGTACACGCGCAGGTCAGACCCCATGCTGCGGTAGGCCTCGGCCAGTTCCGTTACGCTGCGGTGGATGAACGTCACCCGTGCATCTCGGGGGTCTTCCAACTTACGGAGAATCTCCTGATCAAAGATGAAAATGGGCAGTACCGGTCCGCCCGCCTTCAGGGCCCGGTAGAGGCCGGCATTATCCGGGAAGCGCAAATCGCGGCGATGCCAAAAAATCGTGGGCCGTGCTTTCATACTCCCTACAAGGCAAAATTCCCCTCCTTGGTTTAGGGCCAGCGCTTTTCGGTGGAGCGTGGGACCAGTGGGCCACTAGTCGGGCGCGGCCGCAGGTGCAAGCGCCGTACCCCGGGGAAGAGCAGGGAAAGAAAAAAGGAAAGCGGCCCGGGTACCAGGACCGGTTTCCGCCCAAAAAAGTGTTAAAATTTACCTAAAAGCCCCCCGTCCCTCCTGTCACCCCATGCCCGTGGGGTGGTGCCCCCTCCCCCCCTGGCCGTACCTTTGCTTCACGAGCAGGAAGTGGTGCAACACTCCGCTCAGGGTTTTTTCCAAAAAGCGTGTTTATCTCAGGCGTACCCGATTGTTGGTTTTCGGCTCGCCTTCTGAAAGGTTTTTTTTGGCGCCCAGCGCCCTAGATTCCAGTTATTACTTGGTAGTTTTGAAAGCTACAACATGGGCCGGACGGTGCAACGTCCGGCTCTTTTTTTGTCCGTTCCCCAGGTATTTCCCAGGGGCAAGCTTTCCGGGACAGCCTATCCTCCCCTTCCCTGCTCTTAAATTCGTCCATGGCACCTGCGGCCGCGCCCGCTGAAAGACCAGCCGCTACCATCTTTATTGGGAGTCCAAGACTACGCCAGCCACTTTGCGCGTATCTAATGGGTGCGCCGCCGCCAATTCGTACGGTGCCTTACCAAATCTGCCCTTGCCACCGCCCCAACTGCCGGGCCCGCGCTAAATTTACCCCATGCGCCATACCATGCTTCTCTTCTGGGTTTGCTTTCTTACCAGCACCATGCTCTGCAGCCAGGCCGATAGCCTCGGAGAGTGGCGGACGCTGCAGGCCTACCGCACGGGCACGGACGTGACCGAGAGCCCCAACTCCATCATCTACACCACCGGCAAAGCCATTTTCTTTCTGGACAAGGAAGACCTCAGCATCACGCGGCTGGCGCGGGAAGACGGGCTGGCCGAGGCCCGCATCCGCCTCATCCGGTACCACGGCCCCACCGAGACCCTCATCATCGTCTACGAAAGCAGCGTGATTGACCTCTACCGCGACGGCCGCTTCTTCACCCTCCGGCAGATCGACAATTTCAATTTCAGCGGCGATAAGAAAGTCAACGCCCTTTTCTTTGGGCCCAACAACCAGGTCTACCTGGCGGCTGGCTACGGCGTCTCCGTTTTGGACCTCGACAACGCAACCTTCCTGTTCACCACCTTCACGGGGGCGATCGTGGCGGGCGTGGCCCTGCACAACGGCTTCATCTACGCGGCGACCGACGAAGGCATCTACCGCGCGCCCCAGGTGGGCGTCAACCTGAGCGACTTTGGCACCTGGGCGCTGCTGGGCGAAGCCAACGGCTTTCCGGGCGACTACGCCAGCCCGGTGATCGAGGTATTCAATGAGCAACTCTACTTCGGCATCGGCCATGACGTTTATCGCCTTGAGGGCGACACGGCGACGCTCTTCTACGATGCCGAGGAAGCGCCGGCCTGGGAACTTGAGTACCTCAGCACCGGCCCCAGCTTGCTGATGGTCGGCTACCGCTGTACCGATAACAGCTGTCGCGACCGCCAAATCCGTATGTACGATGCCAATGGCCTGCGGCAGGTCCTGCGCAATGAATGCTTTTTTGACGTAACGAATTCGCTGGAAGACGACCGTGGCCGCATCTGGATTTCCGAAAGTGGCCGCATCCCCGGCATCCGCTACCTGACCTCCGCCACCAGCCGCGAGTGCATCACCCTTGAATACGGGGGGCCGCCGACCGATGACAACTTCCGCCTGCTCCACGACGGAACGGCCCTGTGGGTGGCCCCCGGCGTGCTGGACGAGAACTTCAGCCCCAGCTTCACCGCCGGCGGCGTCTACCGCCTCCGCGACGGAACGTGGACCGGGTTCAACCGCCGGAATACAGACGTGTTCCGGGGCCGCGACGGGCAGGAGCAGGGGGATGATGACGTGGGTACCATTGTGGACGTTCACTACGACCCAGTCGGCCAACGCCACTGGTTCAGCTCCTTCTTCGAGGGGGCCATTGCCTGGGACGATGCTACCGAGAGCGGGGAGATTTTTGATGAACTGAACAGTTCGCTGCAACTCAGTGCGGGGGCAGGCCCCGGGCGCGTCCGGGTAGCCGGGGCCGTAAGCGACCCCCAGGGCTTTACCTACCTGGCCAACAACCGCGCCGCCCAGGATGCGATCGTGAGTGTGCGCAGTCCCGACGGCGAATGGGCCGCGCTGGGCACCCGCTGTAACGACAACCTGGCCCTGGACATCGCCATTGACCCTAATGGCTTAGTGTGGGTCGTCCACGCCACCAGCGTAGGCGGCAGCCTGACTGTGCTGGACCCAATGGGAACGCCGATGGACCCCAGCGACGACCGCTGCCGCACGATCACGAGCAGCAACAGCGCCCTGCCCACCAATAGCGTGCGCAGCGTGGCGGTGGATCTGGAAGGAAACGTTTGGGTGGGTACCGCCCAGGGCATTGTGGTCTTTTCCTGCGGTCCTAATGTCTTTGATCCCGAGACCTGCGTGGGAGACTTACCCATTGCCGAAGCCGACGAATTCGGGGGATTCCTTTTGGAAACGGAGGAAATCCGCTCCATCACCGTCGATGGAGCCAACCGTAAATGGATTGGCACGGGTGGCGGAGCCTACCTGCTCTCTCCCTCGGGCGAAGAGCAACTGCTCTTTTTCGACAAAGACAATAGCCCCTTACCCGATAACCTCGTGCGGGACATTGCGATTGACCCTGGCACGGGCATCGTCTATTTCGGTACCGAGTTGGGCATTGCCAGCTACCGGAGCGACGCTACGGCGGCCACCCAGGCTTTCCGCCCGGAACTGGTCATCTTCCCCAACCCCGTTGAGCCGGGCTACCAGGGTCCTATCGCCATCAATGGACTGGCCCGCGACGCCCTCGTGAAGGTGACGGACCTTTCGGGGAAGCTCGTCGCCGAGGGCAACGCCGCTGGCGGACAGTTCCTGTGGTCAGGGACGGACTACAACGGGCGGCGGGTGACCAGCGGGGTGTACCTCGTATTTGCCAGCAGCAAGCCCCAGTTTAGCATCACTGATCCTGGCAGCGCCGTGGGCAAGATCGTGTTCATCCGCTAGCTTACGGGGGCTTTGCCTTATCTTGGCGGGCATGAAGCTTCGTTACAGCTACCATTCCGAGCCCGCTGCCAGGCCCCGGGCACGTTGGGTCCATTTCCTTCTGTTCAGCGGGGCCTTCCTTTTGTTGGTGGCCGCGGGGCAACAGTTCTTCCTGTTCTTCACCGACTGGCACGCTTCGGATCAGGAGCACAGCTACTGGTTTCTGCTTCTGGGCATCGTTTACCTCCTGCTCGGTGCCGTTCTGGCCTGGTGGGGATACCTGTTGTTTAAGGCCCGCCGGAATGACTTCGAGCGTTACGTCCGCATTGACGACACAAGCATCACCTGGCAGCTTTACCAGCCGGATGGCGTGCAGCGGATGGCGCTCAAAGACCTCGTTAAGGCCGAGCAGCTCAACGTGCGGGAATTGCAACTCACCCGCACCGACGGTAGCACTTTGGTACTTCCTATTTACCTCGTAGACGGTGCGGCTAAGCAGGAAGAACTGTTGGCCACCCTGCGCACGGTTATGGCGGGCTGAGGGCCGGACGCGGGAGCGCAGTAAAGATGAGGCTGAGTACTTAAGGTGAGGTTGGGCCCTGACAATAATCACAACTAATTGGTCCTCAACGGCCTTAGACGGCAGTACTGTAGTTCGGTAGTAGACAATACCCAACTACCGAACTACAAAATCATTGCGATCTAACCCTCTGAAAGTCAGTGAATAGCTACGTTGCAAACCCCTAACCTGACGTTACTTACTTCGCCTTGCGCAGGTATACGTTTCCGTAGGGTGCGCGGCATTGCACCCTCGTGCCCCCGCCGTTGATGCGGGCGATCACGCGCTGGTAATAGTCTTTTTCCTCGCTGGCGGCGGTATCCAGCTTCAGGTCCAGGTCGCTAAGCAGTTCGCCGTACTCGGTGGTGATGTCCAGGTTAGCCGCCTGGCCGGGGGGCAGGGTGAGGTCTACAGCACCGTAGTTGCTGTACAGATCAAGATCGCCTACGCGGGTGCCGGGTCCGAAGACAATGTCTAATGCGCCGTATTTGGCCTTTGCTTGTTGGAGGCCGCCTACGTTGGTGACGGCAATACCGCCGTAGACGGTTTCCACCGAAATGAGGATGCCGGCGGGAACTACGATTTTCAGGGTAGCGTCGATTTTGACGCCCCAGTACCTGTTCTTACCTCCTTCGTCCGACTGATAAGTTTCGACGCCCTTGCCCCCAAACTCCCGCTCCAGCAACTCGGCAGTGGGCAGCACCTCCCGGATGCGGAGGATACCATTTTCGCGGTCAATTTCGAGTTTGCGCAGTTCAGGACGGTCTTCGCCGTCGGCGGTGAGCACGTGGTGAACGGAGACGGCATCGGTGCCGCCAGTGGTAACGGAAACGGAGCTGAAGGCGGCGAAGATCTGCACGACGCGGGCCCCTTGGAGGGCAATGTCTTGGCGGTCGCCCTGGGCCTGGACAAAAAACGGAGCAGCCACCGCGAGGAGGAGAAAGAGAAAGCGCATGGAATGGGGGTTTTACAGCTTGGGTAGTGGCCTCGGCAGAACCCGTAGCGCCACTACCCATAAGCCGTTGGCAAGCGGAGAAAGGTTACAGTGCGACCGCAGAATTTTACTGCTTGCGCAAGTAAACGTTCTTGTAGGTGGCCGTGAGGGAAACGAGCTTTCCGCCGCCGTTGATCGTCCCCGTCAGGCCGTCCTGTTCCTTGGGGCTGCGGGCTTCGTCCGAATCCCAGTCTACGGCGCTGGGCTGGCCTTTGCTGGAAACTACGGAGCCCGCCTTGATGTCAATGTCGAAATCAGTGTACATACTTCCGTAGCTCGTATTCAGGCGCAAATTGGCTTTGGTAGCAGCAGGCAGGGTGAGATCGACGTTGGCGTAGGTAGAATGGAGGCGGATGTCCTGGTTGGGGGGCCCGGCCGCAAATTTGGTTTCGATGCCCCCGTAAATGGTGTTGATGGAGAGCGGGCCGTAGGCGTTGTTCAAGATTACCTGGTGGTAGTTCATCGTCACGTCCAGTTCGCCTTTGAAGTCATTCACCACCAGATCGCCGCCGTGGTAAGTGGACTGCACCACCTTCACCAGGGCCGAGTTGGGTACGCTCACGGTGATGGTGCCTTCGCCGCGGCCGATTTGCTCGACGACCACCTTGCCATCGATCGTTTGGACGGAGAGACCTAAGCCCGTATTGTCTTGTTTACCGGTAGCGCTGATCTTTTTGAGTCCGGCCGCCCGTTCATCGTTGGTCCTTGACGAGCTGTTGCCACGGTTGATCTTGAGTTCCGTCCCGTCGTAACCAACAATTTTCAGATGGTCAATCTCCCTGAACTCGACCGCCTTACCGCTCAGGGGAATGCGGTGCTCGGTCTGGGCGGCAAGGAAGAAGGAGGAGAGAAAAGCGATCAGCAAAAAGACATTTTTCATAGCAGTTGAATTTATTGGGGGTGGTTGGGAGGTATAGTTGAATGGCCCGGGAGGGATCAGATGAGTTTGAAGCTGGCGAGCTGGGCGGCATCGCGAACGGGCTGGGGGAGGCTATCGGTTTGGATGATGTCTTCCAGATAGGGCAAGACACGGGCTTCCTGGCAGCGTACGAGGGTTTCAATCAGTTCAAAGCGCACCACATCGGGCGGGCCTTCCCCCATGGCCGCCAGGAGTTCGGCCCGGGCCAGTTCGCTGCCGGTGAAGCGGCGCAGGGCGTCTAAGGCAGCCAGGCGGACGTTGGCGCTTTCGTCGTTGCGCAGCAGGTAACCAAGTTGACCGATGCTTACCGGGTCGGCAATGGTCAGTTCCAGGGTCACGGTGGCGGCCTGGATGCGGGTGCTGGGGCTGGCGTTGTGCATCAGCTCCAACATCAACGCCCGGGTGGCGGCCAGCTCTTGTTCCAGGCTCCGGTCCGCGCGGTTGCCCAGGTACCAGCCGCTGGCAAAAACCCCTAAGATGACCACGGCGGCGGCCACTGTCCGGTAACTGAAGCGGGGCAGGCTGCGCACCCGGGCCAGGGGTTTAGCGCCTGCCGGTGCTGCGTTGGCGAGGGCAGCCTCCAGGGCAGCGGCAAAGCGGGCGTCGGCGCGGGCGGAGGGTGCAGGATCGGGTTGGCCCGCCACCTCGTTCAGGAGGGCCTGGAGTTCGGCCAACTCCGCCCGCAGCATAGCATCATTCTCCAGCGCCGCTTCCACTGCGCGGCGTTGGGCGGGGGGCAGCTCGTCGGCCAGGTAGTCGATCAGTGCTTCTTCGGTGATGGTTTTCATTGTTCGTTCAGTTTGGCGTAATTGACGCGCAGTTGTTTGATGGCCCGGTGGATGCGGACCTTGACGTTGGCTTCGGAAATACCGAGGACGGCGGCGATTTCGGCGTACTTCAGCCCCCGTTGCCAGGCCAGTTCCACTACTTCGCGGTAGCCTGTGGAGAGACCGGCGAGCGCCTGGCGGCTTTGCCCCAGCGTTTCGCGGGCTTCCCAGGCGCAGTCGGGGGCTGGCGTAGCGTGGGCCAGGGTTCCCAGGTCGAAGCCGTCGGCCAGCAGCAATTTGCCCCCTTTGCACAGCTCGTCTTGCAGGACGTTGCGGGCGATGGCAAACAACCAGGCCCGGAAGGCGGGGCCCCGGTAGGAGTGGCGGTACTGGATGATCCTTTCGAAGGCATTTTGCAACAAGTCTTCGGCCTGGGCGGGCGCGTTCGTCCGCCGCAGAAAATAAGCGTACAGCGGGTTGCGGTAACGCTGGTACAGCTCAGTGAGCTGCCGCAGGTCACCACCGGCTACGGCTTGCATCAGTGTCTCGTCAGTGGGCATTGCTGGGGGCTTCGGTAGGTATACTGCCCGATGGACGGAAGGTTACAGCGGCGGAAAAGTTTTTTTGCGCGGCCGCAGGTGCTCCCCCCCGGCCCCCCGAAAGGGGGGAGTTAAGACGAGGAGCGAGGAAAGTCAAAGGGTCCCTCCGTTTGCTCAATCCACAGGGCAAATGCCTGGTTCGACGCTCCTTGCTCTTGAATTACAGCACCCGGCACCTGCGGCCGCGCCCCGGTACTTACCCTTCCTGCGGCAAAAGCTCGAGGCGAATGCTGTCGAGGCGGAGGCTATCCCGGTACAGGCTATCGCGCAGCAGGGTATCGAAGCGGATTTCGAAGGGGAAAAGCGGTCGCAGGGGCAGGGGGGAAGAGAGCATTTTGACCTCCGGCTCTCCCGGGCGGGGCGGACGGGGCGGGCGGCCCTCTACGCGACGCATGCGGCGGGCGCGGTCCAGCAACAAAGAATCGGCCCGAAACAGGGCGCTTTCCATCACCCGGTCCTGGCACTCGCGCAACAGGTTGGCCCGCAGCGCAAGCACGCGCTCCTGAAAGCGGGCTTCCACCACCGCGCTGGAGTCAAAATCATCACTCAGGCAGCCCGCCAGCAGCAGGAGGGCCAGGGCAGCGAGCAGCGGGCGTGGATTAGCGGTCATTGCGCAGATTTTGGGGAATGCGGGCCCGGAGGCGGGCTTCCTCTTCCAGTCGGCGCTGCACGATGCTGTCGGTTGCAATGGCAATGCGGTCGGTCATACTCGCCGTACAGAGGCTATCAAGCAGGGGGCGCAGGCTATCCATGTATGCCGTGACGCGGCGGTCAATTTCCTCCCGGTCTTCCAGCGTCAGCCGTACGTTGAGTTCGTCCTGCTCGGGCGAGCAGGCGAAGCAAAGGAACAGCAGTACACCGAACGGCAACAGTTTGGGCATGCCGCAAAGATACCCATTTGCCAAAAAGATAGGTCCCGATGGAAGCCACTACCCCTGGCGTGCCTACCTTCGCCTTCCCAAGGTGCGCTAAACCGCATTCCACCACCAAATCCCGCAGGCATGACTCCTTTGCAAATCGGTATTTCCATCGGCGACCCCAACGGGATTGGCCCCGAGGTAGTCATCAAGGCCCTCGTCCGGCCGGGGCTGCTTGATCTGGTCACTCCCGTCATTTACGCTTCGGCGGCGGCCCTGCAACAGTACCGGGGCAAGGCCGCTGAGCGGTTTGATTTTGCCATCGTCGCATCGGCCGAAGATGCCGAAGACGGGCAGATCAACCTGGTAGAGGCTTTTCCGGAAGACCTCCCCCTCGCCCCGGGCCAGCCCACTGCCGAGGGCGGTGAGGCCGCTGCCCTGGCCCTGGCCCGCGCCGTGGAAGACCTCAAAGAAGGCTGGCTTGATGCCATCGTCACCGCCCCCATCAATAAATCGGTGATGCCCCGCGAAAGTTTCCCCTACCCTGGGCACACGGAGATGCTGACCGAAAGCCTGGGGGCTACCGAGAGCCTGATGTTTCTGGTGGCGGATACCCTGCGCGTGGGCGTAGTGACCAACCACATCCCGGTCTCCGAGGTGGCCAGGGCCGTCACCCGCCAGCGGATTCTCGATAAGCTCAAGATCATGGACGCCAGCCTGCGGGCCGACTTCGGCATCGTCCGGCCAGTCATCGCCGTCCTTTCCCTCAACCCCCACGGCGGCGATGATGGGCGTATTGGCGACGAAGACATCAAGGTCGTGCGCCCCGCCGTAGAACAAGCCAAGGAAAACGGCATCCTGGCCATGGGCCCCTTCCCCGCCGACGGCTTTTTCGGCGCTGGTAAGCAGCATCAATTTGACGCCGTCCTGGCGATGTACCACGACCAGGGCTTGGTCCCCTTCAAGGCCCTCAGTTTTGGCAAGGGCGTCAACTTCACGGCCGGGCTGCCCGCCATCCGGACCAGCCCCGACCACGGCACGGCCTACGACCTGGTGGGGCAAGACAGCGCCAGCCCGGACTCCTTCATCGCCGCCCTCTTCCTGGCCCGCGACGCCTACTTCAACCGCGTCCGCTACGAAGCCGACACTGCCAACCCCCTGACCAGCCGCATGCACCTGGTGTACAAGCGCAAAACCAAGGAATCCTCCGGCGAAAAAAGCCGCGGCGGTGCCCGCTCGGGCAAACGGCCGGGCGGAAAGTCTGGGCGCGGTAAAAAGGAAAATTGATTAAGCCGTTCGGGCCAACCATTTTACCAAAACTTTATTAGCGCTTTGGCCATTCGTGCTTCCCCCCCGTCCGCTGGACCAGCTACGGGCCAGGGGCACCAAGTTGCGGCCGGCAATCCCCTCCCCCAATGCGCCAATACCGCCTTCCCGTTCTGATCATCTTCGCTCTCTTCGCAGTAGCGGCCCTCTTTGGGCTTACCCGGCTGAAATTTTCCTTCGACTTTACCCAGTTCTTCCCGCGGGGCGACGAAGACCTGGCCTTTTTCCTGGAATTTATCGAAGAGTTTGAGGGCGACGACAACTTCCTGCTCGTTGCCCTGGAGCGTCCGGCGGGAGTTTTCGACTCCGCTTTTTTGGCCGAAGCCCACGACTTTGCCCTGGCGGCCCGCGACCTGGAGATGGTGGACGGCGTACAATCACTGACGACCTTTGCCTACCCGGTGAAAACCCCTTTTGCCGTTACAACGCTGCCGGCCATTCACCGCAATGACCCTTCCCGTTACGCGGCCGATAGCCTGCGCATCATGCAGGATGAGCGCTTCGTGGGCAACCTCATCAACGAGCGGGGTACCGCGCTGGTTGTGGCCATGAAAACGCCCAGCCTGATCCAACTGGAACAAAGCCAGGTGTTGATAAACGACTTGGAAACACTCCTCAGTCAGTACAATTTCCCGGATTACCATTTCCTGGGCCCCGCCTATTTCCAGAAAGAAATGGTGGCCATGCAGGTGCGGGAGGTATCCGTATCGGCAGTGATTTCGGGTTTGTTGGTGGCCTTGATCATGTTTTTGCTGTTCCGGCGGCCACTGGGCATTTTGGTGTCTTTGGTCAGCATCGGCCTGGGGCTGCTGCTCTTCATTGGCCTGCTCGGTCTGCTGGGCCGGGAGCTGAACGCCATCGCCGCGCTTTACCCCGTCTTGATGATCATTGTGGGTACGTCCGACGTCATCCACATCATGTCGAAGTACATCGACGAGCTGCGGGCGGGAAGAGACAAGGAAACGGCCATTCGCAATACCATTAAGGAAATTGGCTTGGCCACGCTGCTGACTTCACTGACTACGGCGGTCGGTTTCGCTACCCTGCTGACGAGCCGTATTGACCCCATCCGGGATTTTGGGATCAACGCTGCGCTAGGCGTGATGGTGGCTTACGTGACCGTCATTTTCTTTACCACCGCTTTGCTCAGTTATTTGAGCGTAGACCAGATTGTTAAGATTGGCCGCCAACAGGCCTTCTGGGATCGCTTGCTGGAACGGACTTACCAATTTACGCAGCTCAGCCCGGGGAAGATCAAACTCGGGGTTGCGACGGTGGTCATCCTTTGCGCGGTAGGAATTTCCATGGTAACCACCAACTACCGCATCGAATCGGCCCTGCCCAAAAACCGGAAGATTACCGAAGACTTTCTCTTTTTCGAGCGGGAGCTCTCGGGTTTCCGGCCCTACGAGATGGCGGTGACGGCCAAAGACACGCATCGGATTACTGACTTTGCCGTCTTACAGGAAATCGGCAAGATTGAGGATTACGTCAGGCGTTTCGACGCCGTAGAAAGTACGGCCAGCATTACGGCCGTTTACCGGAGCATCAACCAGATGTACAACAACAACCGGCCGGATGCTTACACCTTGCCCGCCGATGAGGCCACCTACCGGCGTTACCGGCAGCTGGCCAGCCAGATTCCGGCCCTGAACCTCAACGTCCTGATGAGCGAAGACCGCACCAAAGCAAGGATCACCAGCCGGCTCAACGACTTGGGGGCAGACAGTATTAAAGTGTTTTTAAGCCAGACCGACGCCTGGATTGCCAGCAACATTGATACTTCGCTGATCAGTGTACGCAGCACCGGAACGGGCGTCATCATCGATAAAAACGCTCAGTACATCCGGGAAAATCTGCTGCAGGGGCTGGGGGTGGCCATCCTGATCGTTTGTGGACTGATGGGCCTGTTGTTCAGGAGCTGGCGGATGCTGGTGGTGAGCCTGGTCCCCAACCTACTACCACTCCTGCTGGCCGGGGCAATGCTCGGCTACCTGGGCATTGAACTGGAGGCAGGGGTAAGCATCGTGTTCGCCATCATCTTCGGAATTGCGGTAGACGACACCATTCATTTCCTGGCGAAGTACAAGCTGGTCCGCAGCCGGGGAATAGCCGTCGAAGAAGCCATCCACCGCACCTTCCGGGAGGCGGGCAAAGCCATCGTCCTCACGTCAGTGGTGCTGTTTTTCGGATTTTTGGTCATGCTGTTCAGCATCCATCCGCCCAGCGTTACCATCGGGCTGCTCATCAGTGTTACGCTGGCCAGCGCCGTGGTCAGCGATTTGCTCCTCATTCCCTTACTTTTGAAGTGGCTCTACCCCGCAGAAGTCCCCAACGCCTAAACGGGAGAGGCATCTACAGCCCGGCCCAGGAGGCGGGATTGCCCTATTTGAGCAATTTATCGGCCACTACGATGTACTGAAATTCCAGGGTGATGTCGTCACTGGAAACCAGATGAAAGCCCGCTGCGGTCAACATATCTTCCAGGCTGCCAAGGGCTACCCGGTCTTCTTTATCCGGGCCAATGGCGGTATTGCGCTTTTTCCAGTCAACTATCACGATGCGACCGTCGGGGCGCAGGGCGGGATAGAGTTTTTTGAGGTAGGCGACCTGATTATCGATGTACATGAAGGTGTTGACGAGGAGGATGATGTCCACTTCTCCGTTTTCCAGCATGGGGTCGTCTTCGCGGGCCAGGCGGGGTTCGAGGCGGACTTGCAGTTCTTTGGGCAGTTCCAGTTCCCGGATTACTTTGAGCTGTTCGACGATGCTGTCGTTGATTTCGATGGCAATGACGCGGTCGGCAATCGGTGCAAGACGGGTGGCGAAAAAGCCTTCGCCGGCCCCGATGTCGGCAATGACCTTTTCCCGGATGTCTCCCATCGCATCCAGTACGGCCCCTGGTTTTTGCCAGACCAGGCGTTCGATGGGCTTTTCGCTGGGTTCTTTTTCGTAGAGCCTTTCGTCAACCGGCGGCGGGGGGGCGTCTTGGCAGGCGGCAAGGTAAAGGGCGAGAAAGAGCAAAATAGCGGGCACGCGCATGGGTAGGCGGGATTTAGAAGGCATGAAGATAGGGCTACAAAGGACGCGCGCAAAAATCCTGCATCAGGGCCAGCATGTTCTTGCGCAGTTGGTCGCCCTCCTGCGTATAATTATTGACCATGATGGCGAAGGCCAATTCGCGGCCATCGGGGCGCAGGGCGTAGCCTGCGTAGCAACGGGCGGCGGCTACGGAGCCGCTTTTTGCGTAGAGTTTACCTTCGGCCGGGGTACCTTTTAAGTAGCGCTGCATCGACCCGGTGCGACCGGCCAGGGGAATGCTTTCCCGCCAGCGTCGGTTGCCCGCCTCCCCGCGCAGGAAAGCCGTCATGAAGGCAGCGGGAAAGAAGTTGCGGGTACCGAGGCCGCTACCGTCCTCGATGTTCACCGCCGTGGTGGGCACACCCCTGGCCTCCAGCCAGTCCATAATAACTTCCGTGGACGCCAGCTCGTGCAGTTCCCCGCCCCGGCTTTTGTTGATTTCCCGCAGCAGGGTTTCGGCGTAGAGGTTGAGGCTGCGCAGGTTGGTCCGGTCAATAATGGAAAGCAGGCTTGGCGAGGTGTAAACATCCAGCACTTTGCCCCCCTGGAAGCGGGCGCTGCCCAGGCTGCGGTCGCTTTCGGCGGGCAGGGCAACGGTGATGCCGGCCGCCAGCAGTTTCTGGCAGAAGGTCTGGGCAGCAAACAAGGGCGGATCGGGCAGGGCCCCCTTGATGGTAAAGCGGCCGGTGCCGGCGGGGATCGTCCCCCGCACGTAATTGTCGTAGCCGAAAGGTGCGCCGAAGAGATAAGCCTGGTCTCCGCTGCCGCGTGGGCCGCTGCGCAGTTCGTTGGTGATCCGCAGTCCGGGCACCGGCGGGCGGATGGCATTGACCAGCGGCGTGCTGCCTTCCTGGCTGCGTTGGAGCAAATCGAGGAAGTAAAAATTTTCGTGCAGGTTCAGTCCGTACACCCCTGCACCGTAGTAGTTCCCCAGGTCGCTCCAGGGCCAGCCGGCGGCCGCAGCCCCCGTGCCGTAGTAGCTGCCGTCGCCCACCACACGGCCTTCGATTTTGGTGATGCCTGCTTTTTTTACGGCCGCCACCCAGCGGTCCAGCATCGCCTCCAGGCCGGGGACGCCGTCCAGATAAGGACTGCCCAGCGTGGGGTCGCCGCCTCCCACCAGGTGAAGATCGCCCCGCAGCACACCGCCGGAAATGGTGCCCCGGGCAACGAGTTCGGTCTTGAAACGGTGCCCCTCGCCCAGTATTTCCAGGGCCGCAGCCGTGGTGATGAGCTTGAGGGTGGAGGCCGGGATGCAGGCCAGTTCCGGCTGGTGGTAGGCCACCCGCTGGCCCGTGGCCACGTCGATTACGTCAATGGAAATGGCCGCGCCCGCCAGTTGATCGTGGAGGGCAAAAGCCCGCACGGACTGCTGGACCGTCGTCTGGCTCCAGCCCGGCAACAGGGGGGAAAGCGACAGCAAGAGGAAAAGAAAATTACGGTTCATGGGGATGGAGTTGAGGTGGTAAATACAAAATAAAACGGGCGCGGGCGCAGGTGCAAGGTGGAGCCAAAATAAAGCAGGGGAGGTCTGTAGTGTTGACCTCCCCTGCTCCTTCACGCGGGCCCGGCACCTGCGTCCGCGCCCAAAAACCGAAAGCGTTCGCTACGGCAACACGACGATCCGCTCGGTATGGCGCTCGCCAGCTCCTTCCATGCGCAGGAAGTAAACGCCGGCGCTGAGGCCACTCAGGTCGATCAGGTCTTGGCTGCCACCGCCGGCAAAGCGGTAAATGCCGAGCTGCCGGCCAGCCACGTCAAACAGGAGGGCATTGATGCCCCCCGTCCACGCTCCTTTGGCCTCCACCGTCAGGAAGCCACGCACGGGATTGGGATAGACCGATACGCTGCGGCCACCACCAAAGTCCTGTACCCCGACGGGCCGGATCGTCAGCATGCGCACCTCGCTGATCTGGCTGCCGCAAGGACCATTGGCAATGACCCGCCAGAAGATCACCTGACCCGAAGGCAGATCCCCCAGGGTAAGCAGGCGGTTGGTAGTCTCCTGCGCAAAGTCAATGGTCGAGAAGTCTTCCACCGTAGTGTATTGCAGGGTATAGCTGGTGGCACCCGCCGTACGGTCCCAGTTGAAAACCACGTCGCCAAACTGCACTTCCGCATCCGGTTCAGGACTCGTCAAGGCCACTGCTTCCAGTGACCGGACGATGGTCAGGGGGAAGTTGACCATCCGGGTGGTGCCATCGGGCGCGGTCAGGGTAAAGGTAATGGTGTAGGTGCCGGGCGAAAGAAAACCCCAGTCGGCAAACATCAGGCTCAGGGTCCGGGTCGCTTCGTCATAGGCCGTGGAGAATTGGGTAATGGTTTGTAATTCCGTGGCCGCCACAACGGTCACGGCGGAGGTGAAACTGCTGCCCAGTTGGAATTGGAGGGTGGTAGACTCTTCCGTACACGCCTCGATGGCCGTGGTGCTGGAGTTTACACTGTAATCCCGGATCTCGCCGCCCGAGCCGCAAAAGAGGATCTCAAAACGGGTGACGTTTCCTCCGTCAAAGTTCGCGTTATCGCGCAACACCAATCGCCATTCCCCGAGGCTGCTTTGATCTGCAAAGGCGGCAAAAGACTGCGCTGGCTGGAAAGTTCCTGCGGTGGCCACCGGGTCAGCGGTGCAGGTGCCCACAAAATCAGCGGCGGTCAGCACGGCCGCGTCGGTAAAGACGACGGAAAGGTTGTTGCCTCCGCAGTTCCCACCACCAATGGCGTTGAAAAGCCGAATGACCGTGCCGTTGGGCGCAACCAGGTCAGCGTCCAGGTCTCCGATGAAACTATGGTCAATATCTAAAGCAACTTCCATGGCCGAAATCGGTAATTCGATGCCTACGTTGACGGTGGCAATAACTTCGGGCGTGCCGTTGGCAGAAATACTGATGGGCAGTTGGGAGGCACCCTGGCCGCCACAAGCCTGGTTGGAGGTAGTAAAACTGTACACCGCCCAGTCGCCGGGGCCGCAGGTGCTAATGGAACGGACGCGCCAGTAGTAAGTGGTGTTGGGCTGCAGGACTTCGTTGAGGTCGAAGTTGAGTGCTGTCAAGCCCCTCCCGCTGGTTACGATGCTGGTAAAACCGGGGCCCTCCGAGAAATCTACGTCATAGGAGAGGGCCTCCGTTACGGCGTTCCAGCTCAGGTCCGTGTTCGGCGCTACTTCAGTGGCGGCGTCGGCGGGGACGTTGGCCGAGGGAGCGGCGGCCTGGCCGGCTACCAGGTTGAGTGTAAAAGTGATGGCATCGGAGTTGTTGCCGGAGCCGGCCCTTACCACCACGGTGTACGTGCCCGTGGCAATCGCCGGGTTGCCGGCCAGGAGGAGGTTGACGGTCTGTCCGCCACCCGCGCTGGTAGCCGAAAGCGTGGGGTTGATGCCCGGGCTGACGCTGGTGATGGTCAAGGGGGTGTTGGCAGGGAAACCGCTGCCAAGCTGGAAGGGAATGCTGATGCCAAGGCTGTTGCAGGCCGTAACGCAGTTGCTGACGGCCGTCAGGGTAGTGGGCAGGCTCGCCGAGTCAAATCCGTCGATGGTCAAACTGCCCGTACCGCAGGGATCCAGCCAGTCCATCAGGCGCGTCTGGGGAGTTCCCCCGCCCGTCCAGCTGACGTGAAAGTAGCCGTAAACGTCGTATTCATCGTTGCCGCAGGCCGCGTTTCCGCCGAAGAGTTGGCCACGGACGCGCTTGCGGGTATCGAATAAAGGAGAGCCGGAAGAACCACCCTCGGTGGTGCCGATGGACCAGTCGGGGACCTCCAGCAAATTCCCCGCCGGGTTGGGCGTCCCCCCGCCGTTGTTGGTGCGGTAAGTCTGGTTGAAGCTGAAAGAGATTCTTTTCTCCTGCACTCCGGGATGGTGGATGGCAATGACCGTGTCAGAAGGCACGGGGGCTTCGGCAGACCAGCCCGCGAAGAAGGCGTTGGCAGCGGGGTTGACGGCGTCGTCGAGCAGGGTGATTGTTACGTCGGAGGGCGCGTAGCTGGCCAGGTGAATGGCACCGCTGTTGAAAACGGCCCGCGACCCGTTGCCCTGTCCACCACTGGCCCCGCTACCGACGGGGCGGCAGGTGCTGTTTTCGTAATTCCAGTAAGCCACCAGGGAAGGGGCCGAGCCCGTGCGTACGCCGCAGTGGTTGGCCGTCATGAAAAAGGGCGTACCGTCCTGGTTGACGTTATTGACCAGGAAACCCGTACAGGTATTGACGCCGTTGAGGGTGTACGCCCCGACGCTGCGGATGATGTCGCGGTAGCCATTGACGATGGCCCAGCCGTCGTCCTGGTCACAGATAACGTCGAGATTACATGAACCGGAGAGGGACTTGGTGACGTCCAGAAAGTCGTGGTTTACGCTGGTCAGGTAGAGTTGAACGAGGTCCTTTTGCGGCGTGGGTACCCGCAGTTCAATCATCAGTTCATCGCCTTTCAGCAGCGGGCTCCAGAACTGGTTGTGTTCTTCGTTATCGGCGGGCGTGAAGGGGCCGAGCTTTTCGGTTGGACTGAGCAGGTAGAGCTCGGCACCGGCGGGCAGTTGGTACTCCGAGAAGCCGAGGTTGAGCGTTTTGGCCGATGGACTGACGATGCGGAGCCGCCAGATGGATAGCGGGCCTTCCCGGTGCCAGGCGCCGTGGGTGCCGGGCCGGATTTTTTGCGGCAGGGTTACGGCGAAGGTCAGTGGCCGGCCCGGTCGGGTGGCCGCTTGTTCTGCGGCCAGCAGCGCAGCGTTGTCCTGGCTGGGCATCTCCAGGGTGGGGACTTTCTCCAGCGCCCCGGGAGAAAGGTCGTACTGCGCCAGTGCAACGGCAGAGCAAAAGACGGCGATTAACAGTCCAAAAAAGCGGGAAAAGCGATTCATACTAGTCATTTATATCTCACAAGGTCATAAAAGTAAGTGCTTTCCCGGTAGTGTAAATAATTGTTTCTAGTCTTTGTAGGATACATTACAAAGCCTTACCTTTGCGCTCCCTTACAAATCTTCCGGCTGGCTCCGCCACCGTATCAAACGAATAACGCGATGAAAAGAACGTTCCAACCCTCCAAGCGCCGCCGTGTTAACAAGCACGGTTTCCGCAGTCGCATGAGCACCAAGAACGGCCGCAAAGTACTGGCCCGCCGCCGTGCCAAAGGCCGTTACAAGCTGACGGTAAGCGACACCACGCACAAGAAGTAAGCTACCTTCCCCCGGGCAGGCTCCCTCCCGGAAGGTTGTTAGGTTCGCAAAGCCCTTTCCCCACTTGCGTTGGGAAAGGGCTTTTTGCGTTGGTTTTTGGCTGGCATTCGGGGGGGGGCGGGCGGGTGCCCTTGGGCGCTCCCAACTCAATTGCGGTCATCGAGTTCGTCTTCCTCCTGGCCGGGCGGCACGGGTTCCCGGAAGTCTTCCACGAAGCGGCACCAGGCGCAGTCGGCCTTCCCGCAACCCGTAAACTCCTGGGCCTGGATGCCCTCCCAAGCCCTCTGGAGAATGGTGCGCAGGGCATCGGTGTCTTGGCGCTGGATGCCGATGTCCAACTCCGGCTGCTCGCCGTGGGCATTGGGCAACAGGAAACTGATGGCCGCGTCTTTAACCCGGCGGTAGTTGCCCGGCCGCGCATCGTAGAGCAGTTTATAGAAAGTGAGCTGCCGCCAGTAGCTGCCACCGTGGGGGTTGGCGGGGGTGGGCGGACGCAATTTCGTCAGGGCCGCCTTACTTCCCGAAGCGCTGGCCTTGTAGTCGATCAGGCGTACGAAGGCATCCGAGCGAATGTCCACCCGGTCAATCGTCCCCACCAGCGGAATACCGTCCACTTCCACGTTGCGGATGGTGAGTTCCACTTCCACCTCGTGGGTCCAGCTCGCACGGTAAGCATCGTAGTACTGCCCCAGGTCCTTGCGGCCTTGCTCCAGGCGCCGCTGGAAGTTCCTGGCGGGAAAAAGACCGCGCCGCCGCGTCAGGGCGTCCTCGAAATTAAAGAGCAATTCCTCGCGACTGGGGAAAACCAGGCCCGAATCCTTACGCATCCGGTTGAAGTAGGTTTCCAGTGCTTCGTGGAGGGCCGATCCGTACAGGGTCTTTTCCCGTTCCCGGTCGGGCACCCGCAGGAGCTTTTCGTAGTAGAAGCGCGTCGGGCAGTCCAGGTAGGTATAGAGGGCACTGACGCTGAGGCGGAAGTCCTTGAGCAACTCCGCAATCGCGGCCTGCTCCAGCCCCGGCAGGCGGGTGAGGTCGCTGGGTTGCAACTGGGTTTCCGCGAGCGCTGCCAAATCCGCCGCACCAATATGCTGTTCTTCCAGGGTAAGGTCAGTACCCGCCAGCAATTCGTCGATGAACGCCACGCGCTGCTGTGCTTTATCGCGCTGGTCGAGCTCGGCTACGGACAACACCAACTCGCTCTTCGCCCGCGTCATGGCTACGAAGAAGAGCCGGCGGCGGGCTTCCAGTTCGCTCTCCTCGCCGCTGTAGGTAAGGGTATCGGGCAACTTGAATTGCCGGTTGCGGCCGCCCCCGCTGCTGCCCCACTGGTTTTCGGCGCAGTCCAGTAGCCACACTTTATCAAACTCCAGGCCTTTGGCGCTGTGGGCGGTGACGAGTAGTACGGCGTCGGCCTGGTCCAAATGGGCGAGAATGGGGAGTTCAATGCGGTTGTCGTCCATTTGCTGGAGGGTATCGAGCAAACCGTCGAGCCTCAGGCGCGGCCGCCGCGTAAGCTCCCCTAAAACGAAGTCGGTAAAGGTAGCGTAGTGCTGCACCCACTCGGCCCGTTTGGGGTGACGCAGAGCGGCGGCCAGGAGTCCGGAGCCATTCAAAACCATCTCCACCAACCCGGAAAGGGTGAGGCTGCCGATGTGGCCCAGCGTTTCTTCGAGCCAATCGGCCACCCTGCGCACGGCCGCGGGATGGCGCAAATCTGCTGGCCAGGCGCTGGGCATTTGCAGAAAATTGCGCCAGGAGGGTACCCCCGCCGCTCCTTCCCTCCAGGCCAGGCGGGCCAGATTGAGCCTGGCCAGATCGTGGGCTTCAGTCCCGAAGCAGCGGTAGTGGAGCAGGCGGTAAATCAGGTGTTCGCCGGTGCCCGGCCTTTCGTATTCGGCCTGGAGGTAGGTGAGCAGCTCGCGGAGTTGCCGGACGGGCTGCCCGTCGAGTACATTGGGGCGGCGTTTGCTGCGGTAAGGGATGCCCGCCCGTTCGAGGAGGTGCTGCAATCCTTTGGCTTGGCCGTGGCGGGCGTAGATCACGGCCATCTCTCCCCAGGGTACCCCCGCCGCCCGCCAGCCCCGCAGTTGCGCCAGAAGGCCCGCCAGTTCCTGGCGTTGGTTGGTAAACAGACGGATGGATACCGGCGCAGCCTCCGCTTCCCGGTCCGGACCCGCCGCCCGCAGGTGCTTATGAATGGTCAGCTCCGGCAACTCCCGTCCGATGCGCCGTGTGTTGGCCTGGATCAGGACCGAAGCAGCATCCAGGATACCCTGCCGGCTGCGGTAATTTTCCGTCAGCGTCACCAGCTTAAGGCCGGCGTAGCGGTGGGCAAAGTCCACCATCGAGCGCAGGCGTGCGCCCTGGAATTCGTAGATCGCCTGGTCGTCGTCGCCCACGATGAAGACGTTGGGCTGCTCCCAGTAATCGGCCAGCAGGCGAATGATTTCGTCTTGCGCACCGTTGGTATCCTGAAACTCATCAATGAGGAGGTACTGGTAACGCTCCTGATAGGAACGCAACAAAAAGGGATGTTCGTGGAAGGCGCGTAAGACCCAGCCGATCATGTCGCCGTAGTCGTAGCGCCGCTGCTGGCGGAGGGCATCCTGGTACGCGGGGAAGAGCTGGGCCCCGGCCCGCAGCCGTTCCATGCGCAGGGTTTCTTCGGCAATTTCCCCCGTGCGGGGCGCACCGGCCGCAAACTGCTGGTACTTGCGCTTGTAGTAAAAGCCTTCCTTAGTGGGCAGCTCCGCCAGGTAGCGGTCAATGGCCTGCTCCAGATGGTCGAGGTCCCAGTTTTCGGCTTTGATGGCCGCGAAGAGGTGCAGTAGGTGGGGCTCGTAAAAGTGCTCAGCGGTGTAGCCCTGCTTGAGCGGCGAGTTGGTCGGCAGGGCATCAAGGAGCTTGCGGACGATCCGGATCTGCTCCAGCTCCCCCAGCGGCTCCAGGCCGGGCCGACCGAAGTACTGCAGGTTTTGCTGAATGACGTTGCTGCAAAAACCGTGAAAGGTGAAGATCGCCACGCGGTGCGCCTCCGGCCCGATGAATTGCAGGAGGCGTTCCCGCATGGCCTTCACGCCAGCTTCGGTGAAGGTGAGGCAAAGGATGTTGTGCGCCCCCGTGTCGGTCTCCAGCAGGATGTTCCCGATCCGCGCGGCCAGCAGGTGGGTTTTGCCCGTTCCGGGGCCAGCCAGCACCAGCACGGGGCCCGCCAACTGCTCCACCGCACCGCGCTGGGCGGCGTTCAGGCGGGCCATCTCCGTGGCAAAAGTCCCTTCGTGACGCAGACGCTCGGTTCGCAAGCAAATTTGTTTTGGCAGTTGCCGCAAGGTAGGGCTTTCCCCGCTTCCCTTTTTATCCCGCGGGTGGGCTGCTGATTTGAGGAGGGCGCGGCCGCAGGTGCCGGGCCAGGGACGGGCAAGCAGGGGAGGTCAAAACAAAACGGCCAGCCACTTCCCGTTGGAGGAAATGGCTGGCCGTTGCTTAAGCGCCTAAAAGGAGCCAGCTTACTGCCGCACGAAACGGAAGTTTTCCGCACCCGCCGGGCTTTCCACCCGCAACAGGTAAGCGCCCGTGGCCAGGGTGCTGACGTCAATACCCCCCCCCAGGTTGTTCACGCGGGCGAGGATGCGGCCGTTGAAGTCCGTGATCGTAGCCGTAGCCTCCGCCGCTGCGCCGCTGACGAACAGACGATCCTGCACGGGATTAGGGTAAGCCTTGGCACTGAGGCCGGCCATATTTACCATTACGGGGCCGAAGACTTCCTGCGTACCCCCGAAGTCGGTCTGCCGCAGGCGGTAGTAGTTGCTGCCCGCCAGGGGCGCTTCGTCCATGAAGGCGTAGCTGATGCTGCTCGTGCTGTTGCCCGCACCGCTCACCCGACCCACTTCGCGGAAGTGGCGGCCATCCTGGCTGCGCTCCACGGCGAAGTATTCGTTGGCGGATTCATTGGCGGTCGTCCAGCTCACTTTTACGGACTTACCCATGTCTTCGGCAACTAAAGACTCGAGAGAGACTGGGAGGGTGCCGTTGGTGGGGTTTGCTGCTCCATAAGTTGTTACTCCGGGATCTGGAGCAAATTCAGCTTGAGTATATTCTGTTCCATCAACTGCAATAATTTGAAAGGGTCCACCATCAGGACCATATACGGCATAAGGTTCACCGGTGTTTCGGTCTCGAAAAATGAGGTAAGGCTCTTGAACATCCAAAGACATGAAGTCTACTCCACCTAACTGAGTGCCGTAGAGAGTTGGAACATCAGAAGAAATATCGGGAATTCCAATAGCGTCATAAACAGTCCCCAACACTGAGGGATCATCAATGACGCCGTCATTATCTACATCAAGATCCGTATCAACGACTGGAGCCTCTGAAGCAAGGATAAATGTAAAACTAGGGTTTTCAAGATCTGGAATTTCGACCACCAAAAGGCCATTTGCTGAAAATGTTCCAGAGACTGCTGCCAGTCGATCAATCGTTCCAATGTTTGGCAGATCGTTCTCCAATGCAAGCAGGACTCCGCTAAAGGTCGTCCCGGGGGTACCGATTAATTCCACGGACACCAACATGGGGTCAACCCCAAAAGGATTAGGCTCAAACTCATTAATCAACTGCCCAAAGGCCGCCGCACCGCCAAACAAGGAAAAACACAACACGAGTAAAATTGAACGCATAGGATAATTTTTTGGGGAGAACGCCACCACTGGCCAAAAGCGCTTGCGCCGCACCAACGGGGAACGGACGTACTCGGGGTAAAAGAAGTAAGTACGGGCGAAGAGAAGCCTGCCCTAAGCACAATGTAGCGCCTAAAGTGGGTAAATCACTCGCTCCGAGTGTAAAATTGACCAAAACTTAAAGTTGGTCGGGCATTTTGGGCTGGATCCGGAAGCTTAGGCCACTGCCCGCAGCCGGCTCGCAGCGCCAACCGCAATGATGCTCATCGCGATGGTGAAGTAACCCAGCCATTCGTAGTGCTGCAAACGTCCGTCGGGCCCTTCGGTGATGATGAAGCCCGCAATAACGCTGCTGCTGAACAAGGCCATTTCGTTGACCGACTGCCGGATGCTCATGAAGCTGCCCCGGTTTTGGGGATGGACCACGGAGGTGATCATGGTCGTGGCCGGGATGTTGCGCCCGCTGGCTACGACGAAAAAAGAGGACGTTGCCAGCAGACCAAGCACGACGGAGTTTGTATCCAGGTTGGTGAGAAAGTAAATGCTGAACAGGGCGAACACCGAGGCAATGGAGAACACCTCCATCCGCCCGTAGCGGTCGGCCAGCTTCCCGAAGAGGGGCATCAGGACGACGGTGAGAAGTCCGCCGACGAAGTAAATGAGGCTCACCGATTTATCGGTAAAGCCGATGTTGAGCTGCATGTACGGCGCGATGAAGGGAATGATCGTGAAGTGGCCCAGCATCAAGGTCAGGGTAAAGAGCAAAGCGGCCCGCTGGTTGGGGTCGGAAAAGATGCGCACGAAGGGATCGAAGGCCCGGCGCAGGGGGTGGCGGACGGCAAAAACCTGCTCGGTGGGGGTCAGGGCAGCGTCGTCAATCAGGCCTTCCCTTGCTCCGTGGTTTGTGCCTGGCACCTGCGACCGCGCCCCGCTGCTCGCCTCCAAATGTCCGCGCAGGGGCGGCACGAAGAAATAGGCCATGAGCAGAAAACAGGCTGCGATG
Source organism: Neolewinella lacunae (assembly GCF_014349155.1). Classification (GTDB taxonomy): domain Bacteria; phylum Bacteroidota; class Bacteroidia; order Chitinophagales; family Saprospiraceae; genus Neolewinella; species Neolewinella lacunae. Next base: position 84,804 of record NZ_JACSIT010000152.1, on the reverse strand, counting down.
AAGGCCGTAACCAGGAAGGGAGCGTGCCAGCCGTACACAGCCGCAATCCAGATGGCCGAAGGCACCCCAACGACGCTGGCCGCACTGAAGGCCGTCATCACCCAGCCCATGGCCGAAGCCCGGCGTTCGAGCGGGATGACGTCGCTGACGATGGCCAACACCAAAGCGCCCAGCGTGCCGCCAAACAAACCGGTGCAGGAACGGAAGAGCAGCAGCAGGGGATAAGAGGGGGCAAAAGCACAGGCCAGGGTGCCGAGCGTGAAGCCCACGAACATCACCAGCAGCGCCGAGCGGCGGTCAAAACGGTCAATCACCGCCGTACTGATCAGGTTGCCCGTAAGCGCTGCCCCGGCGTAGGCCGAAACCACCCACGAGAACTGCCCCGGCGAAATGTTGAAGATCTCCATGATCGTCTTGCCCAGGGGCATAACAATCATAAAATCGATGATGTGGGAGAACTGTACGGCAGCGAGGATGAAGAGAAGTCTTTTTTCGTTATTCATGGGGGCGTTGGAAAATCCCGAACAGCTCGTTGCCAGTACGTGGAGGAATAGAATTGTGCGCGGTTGTAAAGGTCTGGACCTCAAAATAGTTGCCGAGGTAGCCCAGATATTCCGCCTTGCTTCCGCCGAAGGGACGTTGCCCGGTGGGCACCAGGGGGAAGGTAAACCAAAGGCCGACCAGCTTGCCGCCGGGCACCAGCAACCCGGCCATCTGCCGGGCGTAGGCCTGGCGGTTTTCGGGCGTGGGCAAGAGGGAACAGAAGAAGGTTTGCTCCAGGATGAGGTCGTACTGGCCCTGGTGGGCGAAGAAATCGTCGTGGATCAATTGCCGGGCCGGAAAGTCGGGCACCCTGCGCTGCAAATCATCGAGCGGCGGGCGGGCCACGTCGAGCACAAAAACGTTGGTGAAGCCCGCCCGCCAGGCGTGTTCGGCTTCGTAGGCGTTGCCCGCGCCGGGGATGAGGATGCGCAGGCTTTTGTCCTCCAGCTGATCGAGGTAGGCTTTGATGGGGGTCGAGGGATAGCCGATGTCCCAGCCGGTGTTGCCACTGGCGTAGCGTTCGGTCCAGTATTTTTCCTGTTCGCTTTTAGTCATGGGAACCTATGCTTTGGCAGATTTCCACCAATACGCCGTTGGTGCTGCGGGGGTGGAGGAAGCAGACGAGTTTGTTATCGGCCCCGGGGCTGGGTTCGGATTGCAGCAGTTCAAAGCCGTCGGCGGCCAGGCGGGTCATTTCGGCGCGGATGTCGTCCACTTCAAAGGCGAGGTGGTGGAGGCCAGGACCACGTTTTTCGAGGAATTTATGGACGGCCCCGGCCGCCTGGAGAGGGGCCACAAATTCTATTTTGGCATTCTCGGCTTCGGCGGTAAAGAAGCTGGTGCTTACGTTTTGGTCACTGACGGTTTCCCGCTTGTAGGGAGCGCGGCCGAGCAGGCGCGCCAGCAGTTCGTCGGCCGCTTCCAGATCGGCAACGGCAATGCCAATATGATCAAGGCGCATGGGTGGGTTATTTTTTTGGGGGGGGGAAGTAGCAGTACGGAAAAAAAGCTCCCCGCGCCGTAATCGGGGGAAGCCTCTGTACCATAAAGCCACGAGATTGGCGATGGTTTTATGCCCCGCCCCGGGTTAGGTCAGGCCCTTGCTTTTTCCACCGCCGTAATTTAATGTGAGGTTGCCCCCCTACAATAATCATAACCGATTGGTCTTCAATAGCCTTTAGAATACAGTAGGGTAGTTTTGTAGTTCGGTAGTGGGGTATTGTCCATCAACGGACTACAAAACTACCGAACTAAAGAACCATTACGGTCTAAGCATCTGACAGCCACTGAATATCTACGTTTCACACCCCCAACCTGACGTTAATTTACTATTTTACCAGCCCTTAACTTTAGGCAGCGGATGACCGTTGGTGTTTATCCAGTCTTCTTCGTTTATTCCGTTGAAATACACCCTTATGCCCCGTAGTTACCCTGCAAAAGTTATTCTCTTCGGCGAGCACACCGTCTTGCGCGGGGGTGCGGGCCTGGCCGTGCCTTACGCACGCTTATCCCTGCGGTGGACGCAAAGCCAACCCGACGAGTCCCTCCTCCGTTTTTGCGACTACCTCAAGGTGGCCTTCCCACCCAGCTTGCTGGATACGGGCGCACTGGAAGACGCGTTGCTGGACGACTGGCGGCTCGTCGGCGATATTCCTACGGGCTACGGACTGGGCAGCAGCGGGGCAGTCTGCGCTGCCATCTGGGACCGCTTCGCCACCCCGCAGGGTAAGGCAGCCAGCGGCGAAGACCTGCGGGAGCACTTTGTTCGTATGGAGCAGCACTTCCACGGCAGCAGCTCCGGCGTTGACCCCCTCATCAGTTACCTTGATCGGCCAGTGATTCTGGGCGACGGGCAGCCGCCCCGGGCTACGGAATTGCCCAGCGGCTGGCAGGAAGGCTTTTTTCTGGTAGATACCGGGGTGCCCCGCAAGGCAGCGGCCTACATCGACGATTTTATCCGCCGCTACGACGGGGATGCTGGCTTCCGCCAAAAAGCAGAACAGGAGTGGCGTAGCCCCGCCGCCGCCTGCATCCGTGCATTACAGCGTGGTGATCGCACGGCACTGCTTCAGAACTTCCGTCTGTTGAGTGCCTTCCAGCTCCGCGAACTCCCTCACTTCATCCCCACGGGCTACCACGTAAAGTGGTTCAGCAACGATTACCTCCTCAAAATCTGTGGCGCGGGTGGTGGGGGCGTATTGCTGGGCTGGGGGCGGTCGCGGCCCGCCGTGGAAGCCGCGCTGGGGCCTGTTTGGTGGTTGTAAGGCCCCGCGAACGAACCGCACCAAAAAAGAATACGCGCACCAGCCGGGGCCGGTGCGCGTATTTTAATCCGTTTTCCTCCCGTGGGAGGGAAGTGCATTACTTCTTAGCGGTCAGCATGATTTCCAGGCCGATCTCATCGTTGATGATGTCGTCTTTGATGATGCCGGCGATGCCGCTGTTGTTGTAGTTCACGCCCCACTCGGTGCGGTTGATGGTGAACTTGGGCGTGGTCGCCTTGATCATATCGCCTTCCATAGAAATCATGGCGGGGATGGTGATGCTGCGGGTCTGGCCTTTCATCATCAGGTTGCCGGTGATCTCGTGGTTGCGGTCTTCGCCGGTGGCGGGCTGGATCTGGGTGATTTCGAAATCAGCCGTAGGGTAAGTGGCGACGTCGAAGAAATCGGGGCTCTGGAGGTGACCCACCAGTTTGGCCTGCTTTTCGGCTTCGGGGATGTCCGTGTTGGCGATGCGGCGCAGGTCGATGGTGAATTTACCACCTACGAGTTTGCCATCGGCAACCATCAGTTTGCCATCGGAAACGGGGGCGGTACCGACGTGGTTGTAGGCGATTTTAGCACCTTCCCAGTTAATGACACTGGCGGCGGTATCTACTGCGTAAACGGCAGAAGCCAGCAGTTCGGTGGTACCGGCAGCGGCGTCAGCGGCATCTTCGGAGGTGATTTCCTCACCAGCGGGGCCACCGCAAGCGGCGAAAAGAGCAGCAAAAACGAGGAGAAAGAAAAAGCGATTCATAATCTGCTAGGTTGTGGGAACGGGTATGTTGGTTGAGGCCGTTCCGATTTTCGCCGCAAAGATACGCCTTTTTCAGCTTTGTCAAGATGCAGCGCCCAAATAGGGAAAAATAATATTGCTTGTGGCTAATCCCACTGGGTGTGGAATACCCCCTTCTGGTCGATCCGCTCGTAGGTATGCGAACCGAAGTAATCCCGTTGGGCCTGGACCATATTCAGGGGCAGGCGCTCCGAGCGGAAGGCATCGAAGTACTGGAGGGCCGAAGACATGCACATGGTGGGGATACCCCGCTCATTGGCCAGGTGCAGCACTTCGGTGATGGCGTCGCGGCTGCGGTATAACTCATCCCGGAATTCGTCGGCAGAAATCATGTTCTTAAGCTCCGGATGCCCACCGAAGGCCTGACGGATTTTTTCGAGCAATGCCGCGCGGATGATGCAGCCGCCGCGCCAGATGCGGGCCACGCCTTCCAGATCGAGGTCGTACTTCAGTTCGGCGCTGGCTTCGGCCAGCAGGTGCATGCCCTGGGCGTAGCAAATGACGAAGGAGAAGTAGAGGCTTTCTTCCACCGCCGCCGCCAGGCCTTCGCCTTTGATGGCAGGAGCTTCGGGGTGGACCACGTCGAAGAGCGCAGACATATCCTGGCGGAATTCCTTAAACGCCGAGATGCCGCGCATCGTCACGGCCGAGTCGATGGTCGGCACGGGTACGCCGAGGTCCATTGCCGTCTGGCTGGTCCATTTGCCCGTGCCTTTTTGCTTGGCTTTGTCGAGGATGACGTCGAGCAGGTGGCCGTCCATTTTATCGTCGCGCATCTTGAGGATGCTGGCCGTAATCTCAATCAGGTAGCTGTTCAGGCGGCCCTGGTTCCACTGGCTGAAAAGGGCACTCATTTCATCGTTGTTCATCTTGCCAACGCGGCGGAGGATGTCGTAGGCTTCGGCGATGAGTTGCATCAGGCCGTATTCGATGCCGTTGTGGACCATCTTGACGTAGTGGCCGGAGCTGGACTCGCCGATGTAGGTCACACAGGGTTCCCCGTTGACTTTGGCGGCAACGGTTTCCAGGATGGGCTGGACGACCTCCCAGGCGGAGCGGTCTCCGCCGGGCATGATGCTGGGGCCGCGGCGGGCACCTTCCGCTCCGCCCGAAACGCCCGTGCCGAGAAAGCGGATATTTTTCGTCTTCAGGTATTCGTAGCGGCGGTTGGTATCGTCGAAGTGGCTGTTGCCGCCGTCGATGATGATGTCTCCATTGTCCAGCAACGGCAGCAGGCCTTCGATGACGGTATCGACGATTTTTCCGGCGGGGACAAGCAGCATAATCTTGCGCGGCTTGCTGAGCAATTCCACGAACTCTTTTTGGGTGTGGACGCCTTTGACGTTCATGCCTTCGCCTTCGGCGTTGAGGGCCCTGACGGATTCTTCGTTGATGTCGGTGCCCAAAGCGGCAAAGCCATCGTCGGCTACGTTCAGCAAAAAATTGCGTCCCATGACGCCAAGGCCGATCATGCCGAAGTCATAAAGTTGGTGGTTCATCCCGTGAATGTTTTTCTTTTCTATTAGCCAAAGGTACAACGGGCCACTTGGTTCAATGGACTTCCCCGGACGTTGCTGGCCGGAATTGGCTGGCCGACGCGGGCTTTTTTTACGCGTATTGTCCGATGCCTGCGATCCCCCCATTGCTCCATGTCCCTACTCCCCCCTTCGGGGGGCCGGGGGGGAAGCACCTGCGGCCGCGCCCTCATTACCCACTCACGGCAAATTCCATGAGGTAGGCGCAGACCAGGGCACCGTAGGTTCCCAGCGCATAACCAATCACGGCCATGATGGCCCCGACGGGTGCCAGCGCGGGACTGAAGGCACTGGCCACCACGGGTGCGGAAGCGGCCCCGCCGACGTTGGCCTGGCTGCCAACGGCCACGTAGAAAAACGGCGCTTTGATGAGCCAGGCGACGAAGAGCAAAATCACGACGTGGATGATCATCCAGATTACCCCGATGGCAAAAAGCCCGAGGTTGCTGAAGATGTCGCCGATGTTCATCTGCATGCCGATGGTAGCTACCAGAATGTAGATGCAGACCGAACCCCAGCGGCTGGCCCCCACGCCCTCCAGGCTCCGCGCGGGCGTAAAGCTGAAGAGGAAACCTACCGTGGTGGCAATAACCACGAGCCAGAAAAAGTCGCTCGTCAGCGTCGTCAGTCGCATCCGCTCCAGCGCCTCGGCGTACTGGGCGAAGAACGGGGCCAGCTGATCAGCACCCCAGTGCGCCAGGGCCACGCCACCGAAGGCTACGCCCAGCATCTGGAAGGTAGACACGGTAGTGGGGCTGCGCTTCACCTGGGCGGCGTAATTTTCTACTTTTTCGGTGAGGGCTTTGATGGCCGAGTTATCCGCCTTGAGCCAGCGGTCGATCCGCTCGCTGCGGCCAGCGCCGAAGAGCAGAAAGCCCATCCAGATGTTGGCCACCAGCACGTCGACGATGATCATCTGACCAAAAATCCCCGTAGGAACGTCAAAAATCTCCTTCATCGCCGCCTGGTTGGCCCCGCCGCCGATCCAGGAGCCCGCAATCGTGCTCAGGCCGCGCCAGAGTTGCTCGGGGTCCAGGCCAATCAGGTTGGGAAACAGGTTGGTGATGATGAGCAAAGCGATGGGCCCGCCCAGCACAATGCTGACCGTAGCGGCCAGAAACATCACCACCGCACGGTAACCCAGTTGGAAAATGCCCTTGAGGTCGATGTTGAGGCAAAGCAGGATCAAACTGGCGGGCAGGAGGTAGCGGCTGGCCATGAAGTACAGCTGGCTGTGGCCTTTGTAGGCGGCAAAATCTTTCGGATTGTAGCCCCCGGTTTCCAGCAACTTATTGATCTCGCCGTAGGAGGATCCGGGCGGGACGCTCAGGCCACTTTCCGCCAGCGCAGCATCCAGCCCGGGCGTGTACCAGTCGTAGGCGATCAGCCCCAGCGGCCAGTGCAGCAGCGCGGGCACAAAGTAGCACAGCAGCAACGCGGGCACGTAGGTATAAAAGCGCTTCCAGAAGGGGCGCTCACTGTGGGAGGTCGTAAAAATGAGGGCCAGCACGACCATCAGCAGGCCGAACACAATGGCATCGTTGGTAAATACGGGTTGCATGGGCGGAAGATAGGGCAACTTTCTATCCCACACCATTTTGCGGTACAATTCGGGCGCGGCCGCAGGTGCCCGGAAAGGACAAGGAGCAAGGGTCGTTCACCAAATGTTGTTAGTTTGATAAAATAAAAACATTTTGTTATCAGGCATTCCTTTTCTATCTTCGCACCCGGCCCGAACCCAAGGGAAAAAAGGATTTACCGCAGCAGATGAGCAACGACACCGCCAACAACCCCGGCCAGGCCGCCGGAGAAGAGAACGTAACGACCCTGAAAGGGATGTACGAGGATTACTTCCTCGATTACGCCTCCTACGTCATCCTCGAACGGGCCGTGCCCACCATCGAAGACGGCCTCAAACCCGTACAGCGCCGCATCCTGCACGCCCTCAATGAGATGCACGACGGCCGCTACCACAAGGTCGCCAACGTCATTGGCCAGACCATGCAGTACCACCCCCACGGCGATGCGGCCATTGGCGACGCGCTGGTCAACATGGGACAAAAAGACCTCCTGATCGACCCCCAGGGCAACTGGGGCAATACCCTGACGGGAGACTCCGCCGCCGCCAGCCGCTACATTGAAGCCCGCCTGACCAAGTTCGCCACCGAGGTCGTCTTCAACCCCCAAACCACCAACTGGCAGGTCAGCTACGACGGCCGCAAGCGCGAACCCATCAACCTGCCCGCCAAATTCCCCCTCCTCCTCGCCCAGGGCGCCGAGGGCATCGCCGTAGGCCTGAGCACCAAAATCCTGCCCCACAACTTCATCGAGATCTGCCGCGAAAGCATCAAGATCCTGGAGGGCAAAAAACCGAAGCTCTTCCCCGACTTCCCCACCGGCGGCACCATTGACGTGGGCGACTACCAATGGGGCAAACGCGGCGGCAAGGTCAAAATCCGCGCCACGATTGAAAAAATCGACAGTAAGTTCATCGCCATCCGCGAATTGCCTTACGGCATGACCACCACCAGCCTGATCGATACCATCCTCAAGGCCAACGACAAGGGTAAGATCAAGATCAAAAAGGTGCAGGACAACACCGCCGCCGAGGTCGAAATCCTCATCGAACTGGCCCCCGGCATCAGCCCCGACGTGACCATCGACGCGCTCTACGCCTTCACGGGCTGCGAACAGTCCGTCTCCCCCAACGCCTGCGTCATCATCAACGGGGATAAACCCCACTTCGTATCCGTGCTCGACATCCTCGAGCATACCACTCACCAGACCCGCGAACTGCTCAAGCTGGAGCTCCTCATCAAAAAGAAAGAACTGGAGGAAAAGCTCCACTTCGCCAGCCTCGAAAAAGTCTTCATCCAGCAACGCATCTACCGCGACATCGAAGAAGCCGAAGACTTCCCCGAAGTCATCGACCTCATCCGCGCCGGCCTGGAAAAGTATTTCCGCGAGCCCGACCAGAAAGCGACGAAGGGCGATAAGCGCATCCCCCTCCTGCGCAGCATCACCGAAGAAGACATCGTCCGCCTGACGGAGATCCGCATCAAACGCATCTCGAAGTACAACAGCTTTGCTGCCGACGAGCGCATCGCCGCCCTCGAAGCAGAACTCAAACAGGTAAAACACGACCTGGACCACCTCACCGAGTTCACCATCGCCTGGTACCAGCACCTGCTGGACAAGTACGGCAAGGGCCGGGAGCGCCGCACCAAAATCAGCAGCATCGAAAAGGTGGAAGTGGCCGCAGTAGCCGCCAACAACGCCAAACTCTACGTAGACCGGAAGGAGGGCTTCGTGGGGATGGGCCTCAAAAAAGAAGAATTCGTGGCCGATTGTTCGGACCTCGACGACGTCATCGTCATCCGCAAAGACGGAAAGCTGATGGTAACGCGGATTGCCGATAAGACCTTCGTTGGCAAAGACATCATCCACGTCGGCATCTGGAAAAAGGGCGACGAACGGACGACCTACAACATGATTTACCTCGACGGCAAAACCGGCCGCTCGATGGGCAAGCGCTTCAACGTCACGGCCATCACGCGCGACCGGGAATACGAGCTGGCCAGCCCGGAAAAGGGCTCCAAACTCCTCTACTTCAGTGCCAACCCCAACGGGGAGGCCGAAATCGTCAACGTCCTGCTCAGCCCGGCCAGCAAGGCACGGATGAAAGATTTTGACTTCGACTTTTCCGAATTGGGCATCAAGGGACGCAGCTCTACGGGCAACATCGTCACCCGCTACCCCGTCCGCAAAATCAGCCTCAAGGAAGCCGGCAAATCCACCCTCGGTGCCCTCAAGGTGTGGATGGACGAAGTGAGCGGCCGCCTCAACCAGGAAGAGCGCGGGGTATTCCTCGGCGGATTCGATACGGGAGACCTCCTGCTGGTCCTGCACAAAGACGGCAGCTACGAGCGGGAGGAACTCGACCTGGCCCGCCGCTACGAGCCCCAGAACATTTTCTTCATCGGCAAGTATGATCCCCAAATGGTGGTCAGTGCCGTCTACTTCGAAGGGGAGCGTGGCGCTACTCTGATCAAGCGTTTCGCCATCGAAACCAGCTCGGCCGGGCAGCGCTTCAGCTTCATTACCGACCATAAGCAGACCAAGTGCTACCTCGCTACCGTTCACCCCAAACCCGAGGTGGAACTGGCCTTCCGTGTGGGCAAAGAAACCCATACCCGGGTATTGGACCTGACGAAGTTCATCGACGTGAAGGGCTGGAAATCCCTCGGCAACAAGTTCTACGACGGTAAACTGACGGGGGCCAAGGAACTCAACGAGCGCTACGTCCCCGCCGGCAAAGACGCCAGCCCCGGAAAGGGCCAGCCCAAAACCGTAGAAAGTGGCAAGCTGAAACCCGGGGATACCATCGAGCTCGACTTTTGAGAGGTGTAAGCCCGCCGCCTTACCTTTGCACCATGCCGAGACAATCGACCCGCCACAAGTACAAAAGCCGCCGCGAGCGCAACGCCGAAGTCTCCAAGAAGGCCAAGACCATTCTGCTCTTCGCCCTCATCTTGTTTGTATTGCTCTTGCTGCGCAACTGGCGGGATCACTACGCGTATTTGAAGACGTTTTTCATGTAATTACGGGGCCCGGGGCATTGGCTGCAGCCTCTGGCGGGCAACTTTTGCCTGCTTACTAGCGTATTCTGAACAGCTTAATGGTAGCCACCTATGGGGCTAATGGGGCCAACAGTAAGCCCCGCAGCAACCACGTCTAGCTTGCGTGCAATGTTAATGGCATTTATGGATAGCACTTACCAATATCCTTCCATCGCCGCTAAAGTCTTAAAAAGACTACGGTCTAAAGTTGGGATGACCCAGCTAGCGGCTGCCACTGCGCTAGGGGTTAGCCGCAGCACCGTTTCCCGGATTGAGCGCGCTAGGAAAATTCTTTCCGAAGCCGAGCTTCCAAATTATTTGCAAGCACTACGAACTTCCCCCAAGGCTTTTTGGGACATGTTTTCCCCCTTGGTTTTGCTCCAGAAGTTGGCTGCACCAGACGACATTTCATCCAGGGCAGAAGAGGCGGTTGAGGGAGCCAAGCGGCTGGATGACCGGGGAGAAATTATTAAGTTCTTACAGCACTACTTCCAAGATAAACCCGTGAAGGAAGTGTACCTGTTCGGGTCCGTAGCCCGTAACAGTTTTGGCCAAGACAGCGACGTTGACCTCTATGTTGACTTTGTTGCGGATGCCCGAATTTCTCTTTTCGATCTCAGTAAAATGAAACTGGAGATCAGCGAGCGGACTGGACGCCCAACGGACCTGGTAATAAAGGGCTCCGAATACGCCTTTGTACGCAAGCAGATTGAACAAGAAAAAGTCAGCATCTATGGGTAAAAGACAAAAGCCCGAGATCCAGGAAAGACTGAGTCACATCCTAGCCGCAATTGACGACATCTTTGCTTTCACCAGCGACATGGATTTTGAAGACTTTGTTGAAGACCGAAAGACTCGCCTTGCCGTAGAGAAGTTGTTTGAGATCATTGGAGAGGCTACCTACCAACTCCCTGCGGACTTTAAGCTGGCGCACCGCGAAGTCGAATGGAAGCAAATGGAAACTACGCGGCATATTTTGGTCCACAACTACTACGCAGTAATACCTTCTATACTGTGGAACGCGAAAGAGGTTTACCTGACTGACCTCCACGAAAAGATACGGAAATTACTTACCCCCTGACCAGATAGGCTAACCGACGCAAGGACTGCTTCCCCACACTGCTAAGGATAGTCCGTTAACAATTTGAACCCCCTGCGAAAACTACTGTGGAATCACACCATTCCGTCAGCTTTTCGTGACCAACCAAGCGGCGGGCACAACTCATAGTCTGCCCTGGGGTTTATGTTACTCAGCGCGGGCATCCAATCTTTGCTCACTCCATTGCGCCCCCCAATTCCAACCAAGCTTCCATGAAAATTCGGTTTTTCTTCCTTCCCCTCCTGTGTCTCCTTTGCTTCGCCTGCGGAGACGGTGGCGTGGTTTCTGTCGATCAAGACGACCAACCCGATTTCTACCGCCGCCACCCACAAGACCCCAAGACGGGGCGCTTCCTCGTCGATTCCCTCGGCTACCCGGGCAACCAGCCGACGGACCCCGTCACCGGTGAAATTCGCCCGGAGCCCGTCCGCGACTGGACCTACGTCGACCAAGACAGCCTTCCCTTCGGCAGCGCCGACCTGCGGGGCAAAGTTTACGTGGCGGAATTCTTTTTCACCTCCTGCCCGACGATCTGCCCTAAGGTCAAGGGGCAGATGCTGCGCCTCGAAGAAGCTTTTGCCGATGAACCCGACTTCGCGCTCGTCTCCTTCACCGTTGACCCGAAACGGGATACCCCGACGCGGATGAAAACCTACGCCGAGAAGCTGGGCATCCGGGACCAAAGCCGCTGGCGCTTCATCTACGGCGATAAGTTCGAGATCTACGACCTTGACGAAGACTACCTCAGCATCGCCGAAGAAAACATCAATGCCCCGGGCGGCTTTGACCACAGTGGGTACATCGTATTGGTGGATCGCCAGGGCTTCGTCCGTTCTTACGCCAGTGGGCTGGATTCCGCGGAGGTAGACTACCTGATGAAGGACATCCAGCTGTTGCTGGATAAGGAGGGATAGGACTCCGGGTTGATCCAGACGCCAGACGCCGCTTGCGTCCGCCGGGCGGCACAACTTATCGCAGCGTTTGATCGTCTTAAGAGGAGCGGTCCGTCCGTTTTCCCGCCGGTGGCTCCCTGTCCTCCGGAACACGCCTCAATGCTAATGACCATGCGCAGCCAGACCTCCCTTGCTCTTCTCATCTTTCTTTGCACCTGCGTCAGCGCCCTCCTCATCACGCCCGCCAACCTGCCCGCCCAGGTGCTGACCGTCAGCGACGAACTGATTATGCGCACCGATACGCGCTATGACCTGATCGGGCAACTCGGGGGGCAGGCGCTGCTGCTGCAAGACCGCGATACGAAGCACCTGCTGACGGCCTACGACCGCAACATGCGGCAGGTCTGGGAAAAAGAAATGGAGCTGCGCGGCAAGAATATCCGCATCCTGGAATCCGTAGCCCGCCAGGATGGTACGGCTTTTTACCTGCTGTACCTCTTCCGCGACCGGGGCCGCAACTTCCTCCAACTCGACCGCTTCAACCCCGCTGGCAACCTTCAGGACAGCACCACGCTGGTAGATTTCGGCGTCTTCCTCACCACGCCGGAAGACGACATCATCCGCTCCGAAGACGATACAAAATTGCTGCTGCTCGTGACCGAACAACAAACGAAAGTCCGCTGCATTGGCATTGATCTGACGGCGATGAAAACGCTCTACGACCGGGAGCTGACGCCCGACCGCTTTTTCTTCGGGGAAGACTTCGTCCAGGCGGAACTGACCAACGAAGGGGAGATGTATTTCATCTTTCAGCGGGACAACTTCCGCAGCAAACGCAAAGAGCACAAGTACGAAGTGCACCGCCTCACGGCCGCCGAGGACGCCAACAGTTTTGAGCTCAACATGGGCGACAGCCTGACTTACGACATCATCTTCCGCTACGACAACCTCAACCGCCAACTCGTGGCCGCCGGGCTGTATACCACTAAGGATTTTTCCCGGGCCGATGGTTACTTCTGGATCAGGTACGTGCCGGCCGGCAACGCCACCGCGCGGCCCGTTTTCACGCCTTTCCCCGTCAACCTCGTCAAAAACATCGAGGGGAATAAATTCAACAAAAAACAGCCCAACATCGACGAGCTGTCCGTGAGCAACCTCGTCTTGCGCCAGGACGGCGGTGGCCTGATCATCACCGAAAAGAACCGCCAGCTGGAACGGCGCAGCAACGCCAGCCGCACCCAGATCGTGAATAATTTCGGCGAACGCCCGCTGGTGGATTATCACTACGACGAAATGATCGTCTTCAGCGTCCACCCCGACGGAGCGCCCCACTGGAGCAATATCCTCCACAAAAAGCAGTACAGCCAAGACGACGGCGGGGTGTACTCCAGCTACCTGCTGATGGAGAACCCCAGTGCGCTGCGCTTCCTGTTCAACGACGAAATCCGCTTCGAAAACACGGTGAGCGAGTACATCGTCAATGGCCGCGGCGAATTTGACCGCAACAGCCTGTTCAATACCCGCGACCTCAACCTGCGCCTGCGCTTTCGCGATGGCATACAGGTGGCCGCCAACGAGGTCATCCTCCCCAGCGAGCACCGCAACCGCCTGCGGCTGGTCAAAATGACTTACGAGGTGAAATAAACGCCTGCCTGCTGGCTGAAGAGTAGCCTAAAGCGGGAAGGCAGGCCTTGAGCGACCTGCCCCAAATGCAGTAGGCGAACCCTGGGGCTCGCCTACTGAAAAGGGTTTATTCCATTTCGTCAAGACCTCTACCCGCGCCCGAAGGCGAGAAAGAGGAATTGCAAATGCCTAAAGATTGGGCTGCGGGGTGGTGCGCAGGTAAGGCTTAATGACCTTGTGGCCTTTCGGGAAGCGCGCGGGGATGTCTGCAGTGGCGATGCTGGGAGAGACGACCACATCTTCGCCTTCTTTCCAGTCTACGGGCGTGGCTACGGAGTAATTGTCCGTCAGCTGCAAGCTATCGAGTACGCGGAGGATCTCTTGGAAGTTGCGGCCGGTAGAGGGCGGGTAAGTGAGGGTGAGGCGAATTTTTCGCTTCGGGTCGATGATGAACACCGAACGCACGGTAAACTTGTCATCGGCCGCCGGGTGAATCATGTCGTAGGCCACGGCAACTTTCTTTTCTGGGTCGGCAATGATGGGAAAATTCATCTCCACGTGTTGCGTTTCCTCGATGTCTTTTACCCAGCCGAGGTGGCTTTCCAGCCCGTCTACGCTCAGGGCGATGACCTTAGCATTGCGGCGCTCAAACTCCTCTTTGAGGGCGGCGGTGCGGCCCAGCTCGGTGGTACAAACGGGGGTATAATCGCTGGGGTGGCTGTAGAGCACTACCCAGCTGTCGCCGGCCCAGTCGTAAAAATTGATGTCGCCCATCGTGGTTTGGGTGTCGAAATTGGGGGCGGTGTCGCCGAGTCGAAGTGACATAATAAAAATGTTTTTGTTGATGCCACGAGAACACCCCGACGGAGCGTTGGGTTGTGCGGGCGCGGGCGCAGGTGCTCCCCCCCGACCCCCCGAAGGGGGGAGAATGTTGGCCCCCCAACCCCCAAAGGGGGAGGAGCGGGGGGAAGTCTGGCCCCACGCTGAATCCCTCCCGGCGGCGTACCTTGCCCTTCCGCCAACGGTCTTTATGCTCTACCTCCACATCCCCTTTTGTAAGCAGGCCTGTAGCTACTGTAATTTCCACTTCAGCACCAGCATGAAGACGCGGCCGGCCGTGCTGGAGGGCATCCGGCGGGAGTTGCGGCTGTTGCGCGCTTTCCTGCCTGCGGAGCCCGTCCCTTCGGTTTACTTCGGCGGGGGGACGCCATCCCTGCTCACCGGCGAGGAATTGGACAGCATTTTTACCGTCTTATACGAAGCGGGGTACCTCAGTGCCGGCGCTCCGGCGGAAATCACCCTGGAAGCTAACCCGGACGACCTGACGGACGCGGCCATTGCCCGCCTGGCCGCCTCCCCGGTCAACCGTCTCAGCATCGGGATCCAGTCGTTCTTCGAAGCCGACCTGCGCTTCATGAACCGCGCCCACTCCGCCGCCGAAGCCCAGGTGGTAGTGGATAAAGTAGCGGCGGCGGGTTTTACGGACCTCAGCATTGACCTGATTTACGGCGGGCAAACGACGAGTGATGCGATGTGGGAGGAGAACCTCCGCCGGGCAACGGCCTCGGGCGTAAACCACCTCTCTGCCTACGCCCTGACGGTTGAGCCCAAAACGGCGCTCGGCCGCCAGGTGGCCACCGGGCAGGTGGGGGATACCGACGAAGAAAAGTTCGCCCGCCACTTCCATCTGCTGGTAGATCATCTTGCGGCGGCAGGCTACGCGCACTATGAACTGTCTAATTTTTGCCGGCCCGGCCACGTTTCCCGCCACAATTCAGGGTATTGGTCGGGACGGGCTTACCTGGGCGTGGGTCCCGGTGCCCACAGCTTCGATGGGCAGCGCCGCCGCCGCTGGAACGTGAGCAACAACGCCCGCTACGCAAAAGTATGGGCGGAGATCAACGACCCGGCCGACTTCACCGCCGCCACCGGCCTCCTGTACGAGGAAGAGCAACTATCGCTGGCCGACCGCTACAACGAATACATCATGACGGGACTGCGGCGCAGCGAAGGGGTGGATACCGACCGCTTGGCGGAGCAGTTTGGCCCGGAACTGGCGGGGCACTTCGTCCGTAGCCAGGCCCAGAACTTAGCGGCGGGTTATTTCCAGGCGGAGGCAGGCCCCTCCTATCGCCTGACCCGCGCTGGCCTGATGCGCGCGGATGGCATTGCCGCCGATGGCTTTTGGGTAGCGGATGATCCGGAGAGGGCGTAAACCGGGAGTCCTTTTGGTAATGCCCTTGCTCCTTGTCCTGCCCTTGCACCTGCGACCGCGCCCCGCTGACACCCCGGCCCTTTTAGGCCCTCACTCCCCCGGCGTGGGGTATATTTGCGGCCCAAAACCAAGGAACCATGAAAATTGCCGTTGTCGGTACGGGCTACGTTGGCCTCGTCACCGGTACTTGCTTTGCCGAGACGGGAAACGAAGTGATTTGCGTAGACATTGACGCCGCCAAGGTGGAGAAGATGCGCCAGGGCATCGTTCCGATTTACGAACCGGATCTGGACGTGCTCTTTGAACGCAACCGCCGCCAGGGCCGTCTGCGCTTTACCACCGAACTGGCGGAAGCCGTAGCGCACGCCGACATCATCTTCCTGGCCCTGCCTACCCCGCCGGGTGACGATGGTGCGGCCGACCTCCGCTACATCCTGGGAGTGGCCGCCGACCTTTCGCGGCTCATCACCCGCTATACCGTGGTGGTGGATAAAAGTACCGTTCCGGTGGGTACGGCCGAGCTGGTCCACGCTGCCTTGGCCGAGCACCTCGACGAAAGCCTGTTTTCAGTAGTTTCCAACCCCGAATTCCTCCGCGAAGGAGTAGCGGTGGATGACTTTATGAAGCCCGACCGGGTGGTTATTGGCGTGGAAGACCCAAAAGCCGAAGCGGTGATGCAGCGCCTTTACGAGCCCTTCGTGCGTTCTGGCAACCCCATCATTGCGATGGATCTGCGTTCAGCGGAAATGACCAAGTACGCTGCCAATTCGTACCTGGCCACCCGCATTTCCTTCATGAACGAGATCGCCAACCTCTGCGAAAAAGTGGGGGCAGACGTTGATGCCGTCCGCAAGGGCATGGGCAGCGATACCCGGATCGGCAAGCGCTTTCTCTTCCCGGGCGTGGGTTACGGCGGCAGTTGCTTCCCGAAGGACGTGCAGGCACTGGCCCATACCGCCGGGCAGTTTGGCTACAACTTCCGCATTCTGGAGGCGGTGATGGGGGTCAATACCGACCAACGCTTCCGGGTGGCCGATAAGATCGAGGCTTACTACGGCAGCGACCTGGCGGGCAAGACCGTTGCCCTCTGGGGCCTCGCCTTTAAGCCCAATACCGACGACATCCGGGAGGCCCCCGCGCTCTACACCATTGATCGCCTGCTGGCCGCCGGTGCCCACGTGCGCACCTTCGACCCCGAGGCGATGGAGAACGTCCGGGCCATCTACGGGGATGCCATCAGCTACCACGAAGACCAGTACGAAGCCCTGGAAGGGGCGGATTGTTTGGCCATCGTGACGGAGTGGTCGGTTTTCCGCACGCCCACCTTCGAGCGGATGAAGGAGCACCTCAAAAGCCCAGTCGTTTTCGATGGCCGCAACCTGTATGACCTGCGGCGGATGGTAGAGGCTGGTTTTTACTACGATAGTATTGGTCGGCAGACCGTCAGTTAATGCCAGGCGCCGGCCCCACAAGTTAAGCCCATGAAAATTGCGATGATCGGTACGGCTCACCCTTTCCGGGGGGGCTTGGCTTCCTACAACGAGCGACTTATCCGGCAGTTCCAGGCGGAGGGGCATACGGCCGACCTGTACACTTTCACCCTGCAGTATCCGGCGTTGCTTTTTCCGGGTAAGACCCAGTATTCGGAAGAAGAGGCACCGGAGGATTTGCGCATCATCGAGGCGGTCAATTCCGTGAATCCTCTCAACTGGTGGCGCGTGGGCGAACGCATCCGGCGGGAGAACTACGATTTGGTGCTCATCAAGTTCTGGCTTCCCTTCATGGGGCCGTGCTTTGGCACCATTCTCCGGCGCGTCCGCAAAAACCCGCGCACTACGGTCATTTCCATCATTGACAACATCATCCCCCACGAGGCACGGCCGGGCGACCGCCTTTTTGCGCGGTATTTCGCAGGGCCCGTGCAGGGCTTCGTGGCCATGTCGCAAGCCGTATTGAAAGACCTGGCGGCCTTTACCCGGGGGCAGCCCTGCATTTACTCTCCCCACCCCATTTTCGACAATTTTGGGGCACCCTTGGAGCGGTCGCGCGCCTTGGAACTGTTGGGCCTCGACCCCCAGTACCAGTACCTGCTTTTCTTCGGTCTCATCCGGGATTACAAGGGGCTCGACCTGCTGCTGGAGGCCTTTGCCGATCCGCGCTTCCGGGGCTCGGGCATCCGTTTGATCGTGGCGGGCGAGTTTTACACCGACCGGGCACCCTACGACGCCTTGATTGAGCGCTACGGGCTGGCGGAGGAATTGTTGCTGGTAGATCATTTCATCCAGGACTCCCAGGTGGCGACTTACTTCAGTGCCTGCGACCTGCTGGTACAGCCTTACAAGACGGCGACGCAGAGTGGGGTGACGCAGATTGCCTACCACTTCGAAAAACCCATGATTGTGACCGACGTAGGCGGGCTGGCGGAGATGTGTCCGGATGGCCGGGTGGGCTATGTGGTGCCTCCCGTTGCGGCGGCGATTGCTGAGGCCATCTTTCGCTTCTTCGGGGCAACCGACCGGCAGGCGCTGGCCGTGACCCTGGCCGAGGAAAAGCAGAAATACTCCTGGGCCATCATGACCGGGCGATTGCTCGCCCTGCGGGAACGTATCTTGCGTAGCCTCTGACCTTTTTTTCATCCGTGGTAATCCCCACCAGCCTTTTCCGCCCATGACCACCTACCGCAGCAAAGCTCCCCTCCGCATCGGCCTGGCCGGTGGGGGAACGGACGTCAGCCCCTTCTCTGACCTCTACGGCGGCGCGATCCTCAATGCAACCATCAGTTTGTACGCCTACGCTTCCCTGACGCCACGGGACGACGACAAGATCGTCATCCACGCCATCGATCGGGGCGAACGCCTGGAGTGCAGCGCCACTGACTTCCTGGACCCCTCCGAAGGGCCCCTAAAACTGCAAAAAGGGGTTTACAACCGCATCGTACAGGACTACCTGCACCGTCCCCACGGCTTTGAATTGATCACTTCCATTGACGTGAGTGCAGGCTCGGGGCTGGGTACGTCCTCTACCCTGCTGACGGCCATTCTGGGGGCCTTTTCCGCCTGGCTCAGGTTGCCACTGGGAGAGTACGACCTGGCCCAACTGGCCTACGACATTGAGCGCGTTGATCTTAAAATGGCCGGGGGGAAGCAAGACCAGTACGCGGCCATTTTTGGCGGGGTGAACTTCATGGAGTTTTACGCCGGCAACCGGGTGGTAGTCAACCCCCTGCGCATCCGGGAAGAAATCATCGAAGCCCTTAATTTCCACCTCCTCTTGCTGTACACGCAAACCACCCGGGAGTCTGCCAACATCATTGAGCGGCAGCAAAAAAACATTGAAGGGGAAGACCAGGCGGCGCTGGAGGCCACCAGGCAACTCAAAGCCCAGGCATACGAAATGAAAGAAGCCTTGCTGAAGAACGAGATCAACAACATCGGCGAGATCTTGCGCTTTGGCTGGGAGCAGAAACGGCAGATTGCAAATGGCATCACGAATCCCTTCATTGACGGCATTTACGAAACGGCCGTCAACGCCGGAGCCTCAGGGGGCAAGATTTCCGGCGCAGGCGGGGGTGGCTACATGATTTTCTTCTGCCCCGGCAACTGCCGCTTCCAGGTCATCGATGCCCTGCGGGAGATTGGTGTTCACGTTCAACCTTATACCTTCGTCAATAAAGGACTTTATACATGGACCAGCTAACAACGGTAAGACGCAACCTCCAAAGCTCCATCACGCTCAAGCAGCGGCTTTTGGCGGACGAAACGATGATATCCCTGGTCGCAGAAATTGCCGACGTAGTGGTGGCCTGCTACGAGAAGGGCGGCAAGGTGTTTTTCTGTGGCAACGGTGGTTCGGCGGCCGATGCCCAACACCTGGCCGCAGAACTTTCGGGGCGTTATTACTACGACCGGCCGCCCCTTTTTGCGGAGGCCCTCCACGTCAACACCTCCTACATCACGGCGGTCGCCAATGATTATTCCTACGACGACATTTACTCGCGCTGGATCACCGCCATTGGCCACGCCGGTGACGTTCTCATTGCCCTTTCCACTTCCGGCAATTCGACCAACGTGGTAAAAGCCGTTGAACAGGGCAACACCAATGGTATGGTGACGGTAGGGTTCACGGGGGAAACGGGCGGCAAGCTGCGGGGCATTTGTGATTACCTCGTCGCCATCCCCGCCACGGATACGCCCCGGATCCAGGAGTGCCACATGTTGCTGGGGCACACCATTTGTGAGATTGTGGAAGCCCGTTTATTCCCCCGCTGATGGTACGCGAGGCGATCATTCTGGCCGGAGGCTTCGGGACCCGGCTGCGCGCAGTGGTGGAAGACCGGCCCAAGGCGCTGGCCCCCATCAACGGCCGTCCCTTTCTGGAGTACTTGCTGGATTACCTGATCCGCAGTGGCCTGGAGCGCTTCGTCTTTTCCGTCGGCTACCGCGCCCGACAGATTGAGGAGCACTTCGGGGCATCCTACCGTGGCTACCCGATCCGCTATGCCCTGGAGACGGAACCACTCGGCACCGGTGGAGGCATCCTGAACGCATTGCCCCTGACGAGCGAAGAAACTGTGCTGGTTACCAACGGCGACTCCCTGTTCCTCGCCGATCTGGCGGCGCAGTGGAAAGTACACACGGAAAGCGCCGCCGTAGCTACCCTGGCATTGCGCCCCATGCGGGATTTTTCGCGTTACGGACGGGTGGAGCTGGCCGCAGATGGCCGTGTACTGGCCTTCCGGGAAAAGGAAGCTGTGGCGGAAGGCCTCATCAATGGCGGGGTCTACCTCCTCCGCCGGGATGCATTTGCCCTGGCGGAACTAAACGGGGCCTTCTCGCTGGAAAAAGACTTCTTCGGAGCGCTGGTTGCCACCTTACCATTTTACGCAAGGCCCGATGCGGCGTACTTTCTGGACATCGGCATCCCCGAAGACTTCGCCCGGGCGCAGGCGGATTTTAAGGCCTTCGACCCCGGATAATCTCCTCCCCGAAAAAACCTAAGGCGGGCAATTTGCATTATCCTAAGCATGGTAACCGATCCCCGCATATTCCAGCATCCGGGTCTGGCCCCACTGTGGCAGAGCCTGGAAAAAGAGCGCCGGCAGCAACAATACGCAGCGATGGCGCTCCTTCTTCTGGGCCTGGCTACGGTAGTGGTGGGCATCGTCTCGCGCAGTCTCTGGTGGCCGCTCCTGGGGAGCACCACGGCCACCGGAGCGTTGTGGTGGCTGTACCGCACCCTCAGTGAGCAGCCCCTCGCCGCCTGGCACCAGCAGCTGCGGGAGGAGCCGGAATCAGTAGTTTGGGTCTACGGAATGGTTACCGAGCGGATGCCCTTTGGCCTGAAAACCACGGCCGTGGGCACCCTTCACCTGGTAGAAGCAGACGGTACACTGAACACTTTTGCCATGAGTCCCGCAGAATTGAAACTGGTGACAAAAACCCTCAACCGGGTGCTGCCCCACGCCGATTTTGGCTATACCGAAGAACGGGAACTTCGGTACCGGGGCGAACTGACCAACTTTCGCGGGCGTCAGGTGCTTTAAGTCATCCAAGAAAACCCTTGCCTATGTCTATTTGGGAGCAAATTACTGCCCTGTTTCGCCAAGCCGAACAGAGCAGCCCATCGGCACCCGCAGTGCACGAACTGATTACCCGCGACGAAGAGGAGCTGGCCGCCTACGAGCAATGGAAACGTACCCTCTCCCGCCACCGGCTGATGGATTGGCTGACGGACCAGTACGCCGTAGCCCGCAGCAAGGGGCGGCAGGACCAAGCCATTGGCTTTCTCGATACCCCAAGCACCAAGGGCTTCGTCATTCACTTCCACCGCGTGCAGTACTCGCCGGAGGAGATTGGTCATTTTTTCCACTATCTCCGCGAACAGATTCTGGCGCTGGATTACCGCAGCGACCTCTCCGACCGCCGCATCTTCAGCCGCAAGGACTGGGTAGAGACCCAGGAGCGGCACTACCTCAAACCGCGCAACAACTTCGTGGAAGGGCAACTGCTCAACCAGGGCTTTGGGAACATCACCATTGAGCTGGAACGGAGAAATGACCAGCCACACAACCTGCGCCTGCGGGCCACCAGCTACCAGGACGCCCTCTACGCACCGAGTGGTTCCTTCGCGGCCTTAATGATGGCTTTGGCGGATGATGCCGCCTGAAACTGGCTTGGTGCGTGCTGGTGACTTCCCCCGCTTCCCAACGGGCAGCGCACCTGCGGCCGCGCCCGGCTGCCCCGCTGGAACAACGGGCCGCTGAGTTTCCGGGGCGCGGCCGCAGGTGCCCGGTAAGTTGGAGGAGCAAGGGCAGGGCCCACGCCGGGCCTCAGTTCAGCACATCCCGCACCTGGTAAATCTTGGGCCGCCAGTAGCTGGAAGCGAGGACGTTTTCGCGAATGACGCCCCGGCTCGTGGTGGAGTGGATGACCCACAGCTCGTTGGGGGCGGCCATCACCACGAGGGAAACGTGGAAAACACCCTGGCCTTTGGAACGGGTGAAGAAGACAAGATCGCCCGGCCGGGCTTCTTCGAGGCGCACCAGGCGACCCTGTTTGGCCTGCTCGCGAGACACCCGCTCCAGGTCGAGCCCGGCATTCTGGTAGAGGTAGCGTACGAAGCCCGAACAGTCAAATCCTTCGCTCGGCTTATTGCCCGCGTACTTGTAGCGCGTGCCCAGCAGTTCCTGGGCGTGGGTGGTAATGTCGGTCCGAATGGCGGAAGTAGGATTCGGGCGGGAACTGCCGCCGGTCAGGCCGGGGCGGAGCATACCGCAGCCCGAAAACAGGAGGACGGCTACCGAAAAAAGGAGGAGGGCAATGCTTTTCATTGGTCAGGGAAGTTCGGACGCTGAGCACAAAAAACGCCCGCTAACGCCGAAAGCATGCGCAAGGTAGTTGAAATTGACTTTTTGGTAACGCTCAGGGAGCCAGGCGGGTCCGGCTCCAGGTGTTGGTGCCGTCTGCGGTGCGGTAGACCAGGCGGTCGTGCAGGCGGCTGCGGCGACCTTGCCAGAATTCGATGAGTTGGGGGCGGACGAGGTAGCCGCCCCAATTGGCGGGCCGGGGCAATTCATCCTGGCCGGCAAACTGGGCATCAAGTTCTGCCAGGCGGGTTTCCAGGAATTCCCGTCCGGGGATTTCCTGGCTCTGGGGGCTGGCCAGGGCCCCGAGTTGGCTCTTGCGGGGGCGGCGCTGGAAGTAGGCGGTGGAAACTTCGGCGGGCACGCGTTCTACGGTCCCTTCGATGCGGACCTGCCGCTGCATCTCCAGCCAGTTGAACACCAGCGCCGCGTGGGGGGAGGCGGTGAGTTCCTGGCCCTTGCGGCTGTCGTAATTGGTGTAAAAAACGAAGCCTTCGGCGTTGGCTTCCTTGAGCAGGACGACGCGGGCGGCGGGGCGTCCGTCGGCCGTCAGGGTAGCCAATACCATTGCATTGGGCTCGGGAGACCCACTTTCCTGGGCGGCGGTAAACCAGCGCTCAAAAAGTTGAAACGGGTTGGCGGGGGCGGTGGATTCGAGCAACTCATCTCCGTGGTAATCCACGCGCAAATCTCCGGCATCAATGGCCATAAGCTGGTTATTTTAGTGCAAAACCGTAGTGTTCGCAAAGGGTGGTGAGCGGATCCTTAGGCGGCGCGCAGCATTTCGAGCATTCCACCGTCGAGTTTAGACTTGGCGTATTCGCGGTCGATGACGAAGTGCTTGATGTCTTTCATGCCGGGCATTTCGAACATGGCGTCGGTCATGATCGCCTCACAGATGGAGCGCAATCCCCGGGCCCCGAGTTCATACTCCAGGGCGGTGGTGGCGAGGTAGTCGATCACGTCGTCGGTAAAGGTCAGGTTGATCCCCTCCAGAAGGAAGAGGTGCTGGTACTGGCGGATGAGGCTGTTGTGGGGTTCAGTGAGGATCCGCTTCATGGCCTCCAGGTCGAGGGGCTTCAGGTAAGTCACCACGGGGAGGCGGCCGATCAGTTCGGGGATCATCCCGAAGCGACGCACGTCGATGTGGGTGATGTACTTGAGCAGGTCTTCCTCTTCGATGCGGCTGTTTTCCTTGTTGTTGAAGCCAATAACTTTGCTGTTCATGCGGCGGGCGATGACTTTTTCGATGCCATCAAAAGCGCCTCCGCAGATGAAGAGGATATTTTCCGTATTGAGCTTCACGAGTTGCTGCTCGGGGTGTTTGCGGCCGCCCTGGGGGGGCACCATGACGTCCGTACCTTCCAACATTTTGAGCATGGCCTGCTGCACGCCCTCGCCGCTGACGTCGCGGGTGATGCTGGGGTTATCGGATTTGCGGGCAATTTTATCCATCTCATCGATGTAGACGATGCCACGTTCGGCTGCCGCCACGTCGTAGTCGCACACCTGCAGCAGGCGGCTGAGGATGCTTTCCACGTCTTCCCCTACGTAACCGGCCTGGGTAAATACCGTTGCGTCGACGATGGTGAAGGGCACGTCGAGAAATTTGGCGATGGTTTTGGCCAGCAGGGTTTTGCCGGTGCCGGTACGCCCAACCAAGAGCAGGTTGCTTTTCTCAATCTGTACCTCGTCGGGGGTAGTCGGCGGGTGAGAAAGGCGCTTGTAGTGGTTGTACACCGCTACGCAGATAATCTTTTTGGCTTGGTCCTGGCCGATCACGTAGTGATCCAGGTGCTCTTTGAGTTTGCGGGGTGTGATGTTTTTGGGGAGGCGAAATTCCTTTTTGGCTTTGCCTCCTTTCGGGGAGGACTTGGTTTCGGGAGGCACCCCTCCGTAAAGTTCTTCGGATACGATTTCCTGGGCCTGCTCAATACACACTTCGCAAATGTGAGCATTCAGGCCAGCTACCAAGACCAGGGCCTCGCTCTTGCCGCGTCCGCAGAAAGAACACAACACATCTTGTTTTTTACCTCGCATCATAAGTTGATAATTATTGACCGGGAATGGCCATGGTGGGAAAACCGGAATCTTGCACAGTCTCCACAAAGAAGTTTGGGGCGTAAAATTACCGTTCCGGAACTCCCTACGGAAGCACCGGAACGGAATAGTACCAGAAAATGAGCGGCTTCGCCACCGGCCGACGGAATCGGACGGGCCGTAAGGGGCGGGTGCCCGCCGGGGGGAAGCTTACTTCTTCCGATTGAGGACCTCATCGACCAGGCCGTAGGCAACGGCTTCGGAGGCGGTCATCCAGTTGTCGCGGTCGCTGTCTTTTTCGATCGCTTCGAAGGTCTGGCCGGTGTGTACGGCCAGGATGTTGTAGAGTTCTTCGCGGAGTTTGGAGATGAGGCGGTAGTTGATCTCCATATCCGAGAATTGCCCCTGCATGCCACCGCTGGGCTGGTGGATCATCACCCGGGCGTGGGGGAGGATGGAGCGCTTGCCTTTTTCGCCGGCGGCGAGCAAGACCGAGCCCATCGAAGCAGCCAGTCCCGTACAGATGGTGGCCACGTCGGGCGTCACGTACTGCATCGTGTCGTACATACCCATACCCGCAATGACGCTGCCGCCGGGGCTGTTGATGAACATCTGGACATCGCGCTTGGGGTCAACGGACTCCAGAAACAGCAGCTGGGCCTGCACGACGTTGGCTACGTAGTCGGAGACCGCTACGCCCATGAAGATGATGCGGTCCATCATCAAGCGGCTAAAAACGTCGATGGCGGCAACGTTCATCTGCCGTTCCTCAATAACGTTGGGAGAGAAACCCGTGATTTGGGGCGAAGCCATGCCACCAATGGTCTGGGCGTATTTTTCGAGGTGCATCGTACTCATCCCCATGTGCTGGGTAGCGTACTTCATGAATTCATCCTGCGGGATCATATGCGATTTCTTGAAGGGTTTACGGGTCGGAATTCGACGCGTCACACCATAAACGTATCAGCCGCACTTGGGTTGAGTGGCTGGAGAAAGGGAAGGAACTTCGCCCGCAGGCTATTCCTCTTCCGCTGCGCCGTGCTCGGTGTTGAAGTCGTCAATTGCCTGGTTGAAGGCCTCGGCAGAAAGGGGCGTTTCGACCACCGTGATTTTCTCACGGAGGATAGCCATCACTTTTTTATCCATGACGCTGAGGGTCAGCTGCTCGCGTTGCTTTTCGTCTTTGAGCATGTTGCCGACGTAAGACTCGAGGAAATCATCGTTCAAGAAATCGGGGCGACGACCGCCGAGCATACGTACGAGATTGCCCGTAGCCTCCTCCTTGATGTCTTCGTAGGCGATCTTGAGATCATTTTGCTCAATGATCTTGGTGCGGATCAAAGACCAGCGTACGCTGCGCTCGAACAGGTCAAGGGAGGTGTCTTTGTCGTCTTTGATCATTTCCTCCATCATCTCCAGGGGAAGCTCAAAATTGTTGCGTTCCACAATGGCTTTGCGGAGGTCAAAATCAAGCAAGTGGTACCCTTGCTCGTTGAAGCCTTCGGAGTGTTGCTCGATGATGCGCTCCCGCAGTTGCTCTTCCGTTTGGACTTCGCCGGAGGGGTCGAAACTGTTGAAGAAGTCCTCATTGAGTTGGGCGGGGACCAAGCGGGAGATTTCATCAATTTTGATCTCGAAAGATTTGTCCTTCACGTCCGTGTCGATCACCGCCAAAGCAAGGAGGTAGCGATTTACGGCCTCGGGGGTGCTGTTTTTCTCCAGGGTGCCCAGATCGTTCAACACAATGCTCTCTCCCACCTTCTTGCCCAAGAGCTGGGCCTTGCTGTCTTCGGTGAGGGAATCAACGTAGATCTTGGTGGAGTTGACGATGGGCTCCTCGACGGGGCCGGTTTCCCGGATGGTCACCTCCAGGATGTCGTTCTCTTCTACGGTACCGTCCTCGATTTTCACCGCTTCGCCAGCTTGCTTGAGCATTTTTTCGATTTGCTCATCGACAAAGGTGGGGTTAGCGTCAAAAACGTAGCGCTGAAAAGTCTCAGTGGGCAGTTCCAACTCAAATTCCGGCTCCAGGGCCACGTCGTAATTGAGGTTGAGGTCGCGCAGGGACATTGCGGAGATCGCGGCACTCTCTTCATCGTCAATGGGCTGGGGGCTGAAGATGGGGCGCAGCTGGTGCTCATCAATGTAGCCAAAGAGGGCGTTGCGGACCTCTTTATCGATGATCTCGGCCAGGATCTGGTTACCCACCATTTTCCGGAGGGTACTCACGGGGGTTTTGCCCTTGCGGAATCCCTTCATGGCTACCTTACCGCGCCGTTTGTTTAATTCCGCCGAGAGCTGGGTTTCCAACTCTTGTTGGGTGAGGGTCACCGCGATGCGGGCGGTTACGTTGCCAGTTTTTTCGAAACTTACCTGGGGCATATTGTCGCTTGCTTGGGCCCAATTGGGCAGAAATAAAAGGCCTACCCGAGGGCAGGCCAAGGTTTTCGCGTTGATCCTGGCTTTGGTTACCGCACTCCCGTGGCCGCAGTGGGACAAAGGAAGGCGGGACGAAAAGCCCGATGAGCACGGTGAAAAGCGTAGTGGGTATTTGCTGCCACCCCGGGAGGACCGCGAAGGGCAGACGAAAAACCCAACCAAACCTAAAAAGTGCGGGTGAAAGGACTCGAACCTTCACGCCTTGCGGCACCAGATCCTAAGTCTGGCGTGTATACCAATTTCACCACACCCGCGATGATGCTCTTGCTAAAGCGGCACAAAAGTACGGCTTTGGTGGAAATGCTACAATAGCGCGGTGGAGAATGTGTCTTTGGGGTAGCGCCTGCTGGCTACCCGGCAGCCAGCAGGCGCTCCGGAGTGGCGTAGCAATTAAAGCCCGCTTCGCGCACGAAGCCGCAGAGGGTGATCCCTTGGTCGGTAGCCAAAGCGACGGCCAGGCTGGATGGAGCCCCGACGGAGACCACAAATTCGATGCCCGCCATCGCCGCCTTCTGCAACAATTCGAAGCTGGCGCGGCCACTTAACACGAGAATCCGCTGGCTCAAGGGCAGCTCGTCTGGGCGCAGACACTGTCCGATGACCTTATCCAGGGCATTGTGGCGGCCAACGTCTTCGGCCAGGAGCAGCAATTCGCCCGTGGCGTCGAAGAGCCCGGCGGCGTGGATGCCTCCCGTGGCCGCAAACAGGGCCTGGGCCGCGCGGAGCCGCCTTGGCAGGGCGGAGATGAGCTCGGCGGGCACCCTCCAATCCCCCGGCATTTCCCCGAAGGGCAGGGCCTGGAAGACCTGCTCCAACGCCGCCTTTCCACAGACGCCGCAACTGCTGCTGGTGTAGGAATGCCGCTGGAGGCGGGGCCAGTCTACGGGGCAAGAAGGGTGTAGCGCGACGGTAACGGTATTGCGGGTTTCTGCGTCGGCGGGATCACCCAAGGTCACGGAGGCAACGGCTGCGGTGCCGGGGATGATGCCTTCGGTGAAGAGAAACCCGAGGGCCAGGGCTTCGTCCTGGCCCGGCGTCCGCATCGTAACGGCCAGGGCACGGGCCCCGCTGCCGTCGTCGAGCCGGATTTGGAGGGGTTCTTCGACGGCCACCACGTCGTGGGCCATACCCCCACCCGGGGCAGCACGGAAACGGTGAACAGTGACTGGGGCGGCGCCGGAAGCCAAGCCTTAGAGCGTGGTGACTTCGCGGGTCTTGTTCTCCACCACCTCGTCAATCTTCTTGTTGAAGCCATTGACCCAGCTCTGGACTTCCTCCTCGCGGGTTTTGCCTTCGTCTTCGGGGTAGCCGTTTTTCACTTCTTTCTTGATGGCCTCCATGGCATCGCGGCGGATGTTGCGGACGGTGATCTTAGCGTCCTCGCCTTCGGCCTTCACCTGCTTAGCCATTTGTTGGCGGCGCTCTTCGGTCAAAGGGGGGATGTTGATGCGGATGAGCTGGCCATCGTTCTGCGGCGTGACCCCCAGGTTGGCCTCAAAAATGGCCTTCTCGATGCCGCCAATGGCGTTCTTATCAAAGGGCTGGATGGTCAGGGTGCGGGAGTCGGCCGTAGCAATGTTGGCTACTTGCTGGAGGGGGGTGGGCGCACCGTAATAGGTCACCATCAGCCCGTTGAGCATGGCGGGACTGGCCTTGCCCGTGCGGACTTTGAGCAGTTCGCGTTCCAGGTGCTCAATGGCACCTTCCATCAAGATCTTGGCTTCTTCCAGTTTATCGCTAAGTAGTTCTTCCATTGGGAAATTATTAAAAGCTAAATGCTGTGTGTTTTTTAGATTCAACGGTGGGAAGTGGGAAATTTTGGTCGGCGGGATTGCCGTTCCTTGCTTTTCCCGCGGCGGCGTCCCCCGGCACCTGCGGCCGCGCCCCGTTGGGCCCAGACCAGCCGTACGGCAAAAAAGTACTAGCGCCGGCTTTGGGACTGCAACAACAGCCAGAGCAGGACCGTGAGGGCGGAAAGTGCGGCCACCACGTAGGTCATGGCCGCCCACCACAGGGCGTCTTTGGCACCTTCGTGCTGGATTCCGCTGGCAACGCGGCTCGAATCCAGCCAGGCCAGGGCCCGTTTGCTGGCGTCGAACTCCACGGGCAGGGTCACAAAGGAAAAGAGGGTAGTGATCAAAAAAGCCACCACCGTAATTTGAAAGAGCAGGCCGCCAAAGCCCGAGGCCAGGCCGCCAAAGGCAAACATGAGCAAAAAGCCCTGGGCGCGGCTGGCCAGTTGTACGACGGGCACCAGCTTGCTGCGCATGGTCAGCCAGGTGTAGGCCTCGGCGTGCTGCACCGCGTGGCCACACTCGTGGCTGGCCACTGCGGCGGCGGCTACACTACGGCCCTGGAAAACCTCGGGGCTGAGGCTGACCGTCTTGGTTTGGGGGTTGTAGTGGTCGCTGAGAAAACCCTGGCCCATGACGATGCGCACGTCACGGATGTTGTAATCGGTGAGCATTTTGGCGGCTACCTCGGCGCCGCTCAGTCCATTGGTCATGGGCACCTGCGCGTAGTGGCGGAACTTGCTCTTGAGGCGGTTACTGACCAGCATGCCGATGCCCGCAAAGACGAGCGTGATGATGATGTAGGTAGCGTAAGGACCGGAAAACATGGCGTACGAGTTTTTTTGTCGACGAACAGACCAAAGGTAGTACTATCGGAGACGGCGGCGCGGCGGGGAAGTCACGCCCCCTACACGGGCAGCAGCATTTCCTTACCCAGGTAAGGCTGGAGAATGGCTGGCATAAGAATGCCTGCGGGCGTCTGGTTGTTTTCCAGCAGCGCGGCAATAATGCGGGGCAGGGCCAGGGCCGAGCCATTGAGCGTGTGGGTGAGCTGGATGCCATTTTCGCTGCGGTAGCGCAGTTTGAGGCGGTTGCTCTGGAAGGTCTCGAAGTTAGACACGGAGCTTACTTCCAGCCAGCGTTCCTGGGCGGCGCTCCACACTTCAAAATCAAAAGTCATTGCCGAGGTGAAGCCCATATCTCCGCCGCAGAGCCGCAGGATGCGGAACGGCAAGCCCAGAGCCGTGAGCAGCCCGGCTACGTGCTCGACCATGGCGTGGAGGCGGTCGTAACTGGTTTCGGGTTGGACGATCTCGACGATCTCGACCTTATCGAACTGGTGGACGCGGTTGAGGCCGCGGACGTGGGCCCCGTAGCTGCCCGCCTCGCGGCGAAAGCAGGGCGTGTAGCCCGTCAGTTGAATGGGCAGTTGCTCAGGCGAGACGATTTCGCCGCGGTAGAGGTTGGTCAGGGGTACCTCGGCGGTGGGGATCAGGTAGAGATCGTCCTGGGTGACGTAGTACATCTGCCCTTCCTTATCGGGAAGTTGGCCGGTGGCGCGGGCGGTGTCTTCGTTGACGAGCAAGGGGGGCTGGTACTCGGTGTAGCCGGCGGCGGTATTGTAGTCGAGGAAGAGATTGACCAGGCTGCGGGCCAGGCGCGCCCCCTGGCCGGTGAAGACGGGGAAGCCGCTGCCAGTGGTGCGCACCCCGAGGTCGAGGTCAAAAATGCCGTAGGTGGTGGCCAGCTCCCAGTGGGGCTTGGCGTCGGGTCCCAGGGTCGGTAGCGGGCCGGGGTGGGGGCGAAAAACTTCGTTGTCTTCGGCATCTTTTCCGGCGGGCACCAGGGCGTGGGGCACGTTGGGGAGTTGTACGAGCTGGGCTTCCAGTTCGGCTACGACGGCGGCGTAGTCGCTTTCCCCGGCGGCCACCTCGTCTTTGATGGCGTTGACGCGCTCGCGCTTGGCGGTGGCTTCGTCCTTGCGGCCGCTTTTGAAGAGGTCGCCGATTTCGTCGGAGAGCTTATTCCTTTCGGCCAGCAGGGCATCGTTGGCCGTTTGCAGTTCCTTGCGGCGGTCGTCCAGGGCAATAACGCGGTCAATGATGGCCTCGGCATTCGAGAGGTTGCGCTTGGCCAGGCCAGCCAGCACGGTCGCTTTTTCTTGGCGCAGGGTAGTGAGAAGGAGCATGGCAGATAAGGTGTGGGGCGGTTAAACGAGTGAAGTAAACACAGTGGCCCAGGGGCAAAGCACGGGGTCAGCAGCAGTGGGCGCGGCCGCAGGTGCTCCCCCCCGCCCCCCGGAGGGGGGAGTAGGGACTAGGAGCAGGGGAAGGCGAGCCCCAACCTACTCCTTTAAATAGGCTAACCAGGAACCGGCGGCAAACAATTTTCCTTGGGCCGACGTTAAGCTAACAGCACGTCCCCGTGAGCCGGGTGCAAAGGTAACATAGGTTTTTGTTCACATTAAGAAATTAAACCTTACTTTTGCCCCGCAAGCGATTCCGCGCGCAAGACCGATGGGCACCTTTCTGCTGCTAGCCGGTCAACGAACCTCACACCCGCTGCCTTTTACGGACCTGACATCTTTTTCACGCTTTCCGTTCTGGAATTCCGTCCCGAAGTACTAGCAGCAATCCCCACCCAGCGCGCACCTGACTTCTGCGCATCTATCCCCAAATTCTTCCCACACAGTATTCACGATTAATGTTAAGCATCGCGCAACTCAAGGCCATGTTGGTCCCTGAACTCCGGGACCTGGCCGAAAGCAT
The DNA here is from genome assembly GCF_014349155.1 of Neolewinella lacunae. Classification (GTDB taxonomy): domain Bacteria; phylum Bacteroidota; class Bacteroidia; order Chitinophagales; family Saprospiraceae; genus Neolewinella; species Neolewinella lacunae. The sequence goes on along the minus strand of NZ_JACSIT010000152.1, from coordinate 53,315 downwards.
GGACGTTCCGTCCTTCAAAAAATTTAATAAGCAAGAGCTGATCTTAAAGATCCTCGACCAGCAGGCCGTACGGGGTACCGCCAGTGCCAACGAGCCTGCCACCGCGTCCGATACCGACCGGGTTCCCAATCGCCGCGCCATTGCCGACGCCGCTAAGGGAGACAACGAGAAAAAAGAAAAAGCCAACGCTGCCCCCGCTGCCAAGAAAGACGAGGATGAGCAGCCCTCCCGGGGCCGTCGCTCCGCCCGCGCCAGAAAAGAAGCGGAAGAACAACCCACTGAACAACCCGGCCGGGGCCGCCGCTCCGCCCGCGAAAGTCGCGAGAACCGCAGCGCCCCGGAGAGCAACGCCGCCAAGCCCAACCCCGGCCGTAACCACGATGCGGGCAAAGCCACTGAGCCCACCGGCGACCGCAACAGCCGTCGCGGCGAACGCAACAACGACGATGGGGCCTCCGAAGGCCGCACCCGGGGCCGCCAGGGTAGCGACGAGGCCAACCCCGAAGGCCGCGTACGTGGCCGCCAGGGTAACGACGAAGCCAATCCCGAAGGACGCGTACGTGGCCGCCAGGGCAACGACGAAGCCAACCCCGAAGGCCGCGTACGTGGCCGCCAGGGCAACGACGAAGCCAACGACGGCGGCGGTACGGAGTCGCGCTACGACCGCTACGAACGCCGGGGCCGCTACGACGAACGCGGCGAAGAACGCGCTGGCGTACGCGGTCGCTACGAAGACCGGGGCCGGGGCAACCGCGAAGAGCGGACCACTCCACCCGCTGACGATCGCCCCCGCAGCAACCGCGAAGAGCGCGTGCCCCCCGGCGAAGAGCGTCCTGGACGGGGTGACCGCCTCCAGGGCCGCACCCCGCCACCCCGCGTGCCTGAGTTCAAACTCGACGGCATCATCTCCTGCACCGGCATCCTCGAAATGATGCCCGATGGCTACGGATTCCTCCGTTCCTCGGACTACAACTACCTGACCAGCCCGGACGACGTCTACCTGAGCCCCCAGCAGGTCAAGCAGTACGGTTTGCGCACGGGCGATACCGTGCGCGGCCCCGTCAAACCGCCCAAAGAAGGCGAGAAGTACTTCGCCCTCCTGGAAGTAGAAAAAATCAATGGTCTTGATCCGAAAGACATCCGCGACCGGGTACCCTTCGATTACCTGACGGCCCAATTCCCGACCGAAAAGTTCACCCTCTCCGGCCGTCCCGATGGCAAAGACTACGGCATGCGCCTCATCGACCTGTTTACGCCCATCGGCAAAGGACAGCGCGGTCTCATCGTCGCCCAACCCAAATCGGGTAAAACCTTCCTATTAAAGGATGTGGCTAACGCCATTGCCCAGAACCACCCCGAGACCTACCTCATCGTCCTGCTGGTCGATGAACGCCCCGAGGAAGTAACCGACATGAAGCGCAGTGTGAAGGCCGAAGTGGTCAGCTCCACCTTCGATGAGCCGGCCGACAACCACGTTCGCGTGGCCAGCGTAGTGCTCGAAAAAGCCAAGCGATTGGTGGAATCCGGCCACGACGTTTGCATCCTGCTCGACTCCATTACCCGCCTGGCCCGTGCCTACAATACCGTCCAGCCCAGCAGCGGTAAAGTGCTCTCCGGCGGTGTGGAAGCCAACGCCCTGCAAAAGCCCAAGAAATTTTTCGGTGCCGCCCGCAACATCGATGGTGGCGGTTCCCTCACGATCCTGGCTACGGCCCTGATCGATACGGGATCGAAAATGGACCAGGTCATCTTCGAAGAGTTCAAAGGAACCGGCAACATGGAGCTTCAGCTCGACCGCTTCCTGGCCAACAAACGGATGTACCCCAGCATCGACTTTACCAAGTCGAGCACCCGCCGCGACGACCTGTTGCTGGAGCGCGACGTCCTCCAGCGCATGTTCGTCCTCCGCAACCACCTGGCCGACATGAAGCCCGAGGAGGCCTTCCAGTTCCTCATGCGCCACATGCAATCCACCCGCAACAACGCCGAGTTCATCGCTTCGATGAATTCTTAAGCTGCGCCTCGGCAGCAAACTGAAAAAATCCCCGGAACGAAAGCCATCGTCTCCGGGGATTTTTTTTTGCTGGTGCGCTGCTTGGGGCGGGGGCGAAGCATTCGCCCGGAGAAATGCCCAGCGTTTACCTTTACCCTTTCCAAAACCGTTTGCCGTGACCAAAGTACTCCCCCTCACCTTCAACGCCTTCCAGGAAAACACCTACGTGGTATACGACGAAGCCACCCGCGATGCGATCATCTTCGACCCCGGTTGTAGTACGCCGGCGGAGGAGCGCAAACTCGTCAAGGTGATTAGCGATTATGAACTCCGGCCCGTCCGGCTGATCAATACCCACTGCCACCTCGACCACGTTTTTGGCAACGCCTTTGTGGCCAGCACTTACGGCCTGGAGTTGGGGATGCACGAACTCGAAGTACCCGTTCTGGAGATGGTTCCGGTGGTGATTGATCATTACGGCCTGCCGCCGATGACGCCCTCGCCCAAGGCGAGCTACTTCATTGCGGAAGGCGAAGAGATTGCGCTCGGGTCGGCCACTTTTCGGGTATTGTTCTGCCCGGGCCACTCGCCGGGGAGCATTTGCTTTTACAATGCCGAGGATGGCTACGTCATTGCGGGCGACGTCCTTTTCCAGGGCAGCATTGGCCGGACGGACCTGCCCGGCGGCGACTACGATACCTTGATTGGCTCCATTATGGTCAACTTACTGCCTTTGCCTGCCGCTACCGTCGTTTGGCCGGGCCACGGGGGCAGCACGACGATTGGGGAGGAGAAGCGGAGTAACCCTTTTTTGGGGTAGGGGGGTGCTGCGATTAATGGGCAACAGCGCGCAAAGTGTAATCGTTAGTTGCCTAGACTTGGGTGAATAAGCAGCGTTCTTCTGCTTTAGTCGATTATGATATCGAGAGTTGGTTGGTATCCAACATTTGCCTTTACCACGTTTTTCCTGACAGCTGTCACGTTTTATTAACACCTCCCGAAATGCGCAGAATCTCTCTAATATTCCTTTGCCTTTTCAGCGTAGCCCTCGCTGGTCAAACGGCCACGATAGAATACGAAGCGACGATCCTGACGCTCGATGGCAAAGGCCGGAGTGGCATCACCGCTCTGCACTTTACCCAAGACAAAGCCATTTATCTGCACCCCGACTGGCCCGCCAAATCCGTCTACGGGCCTGGCGACCCCGTACCGTCCTACTACATCCGGGGGGACGTGGAGAAAATGCCCGTCTACACGAATCTGGCTGAAAGGAAACAAGTTTTCAAAGTCACCAATGGCGCTCGTGGAGACAATTATTTTATTCTTACGGAACCCGTTGCGGAAATTACGTGGGATGTCACTGGGAAGGAAAAAGCAATTGGCGACCTGAAAACTTACGAAGCCCGGGGTATTTATGGCAATCGCCACTATACCGCCTGGTTTACGCCAGAAATTCCTTTACCCTTTGGCCCACACCGCTTGGGAGGCCTTCCGGGAATGATCTTGGAGGCGGCCTCCGACGATGGGATGGTGAAATACACTTTCCTATCTTATGCCAAAGACCCTGGTAAAGAGACTCTGATCGTTCCCCCAAGTAATGGGGAAGCTATCGATATGGAGGAACTCGAAAAGCGGGTGATTGCCCAACTTTTGAAGGTAGAAGCCATGTCCAATTCGGAATACACCGCAACGCAAAGCCCAGAACCCTCCGACCTCACCATTGAAAAAGACAAGTGGACCATCATCCGCGACTACAAAGCAAAACGGGGCTATTGAAACTTTCCGGCCTTCTTCCTCTGCTCCTTGTCCTGTTCGCCAGCACCTGCGTCCGCGCCCAAACGGAGCATGCCCTTGAGCAAAATGTTTTACGGGGAACCCTAACGGACGAAAACCAAGTTCCCCTGCCCTTTGCCAGTATCACGCTGCACCCGCCCGGCCGGGATAGCATTCTTTTGTTTGCTCTGACCGATGCTGCGGGCCTTTTCCAACTGGACACGAAGGGCCGGCGGCGCGTAGAATTGCGCAGCCGCTCACTGGGGATGCAAACCGACACCTTGCTGCTGGATTTGCCCCAAGAAAGCGCCGTCATCGTACGCCTGAGCAAAGCAAAAAATGAGCTGCCCGACGTCGTCGTGCGCGGTGCCCGCGCACCCGTGACGGCCAAAACGGATACCACCACTTTTAATGTTCGTGATTTCCGGGACAGCACCGACCGCAAAATTGAGGAGGTGCTGCGCAAACTGCCCGGCGTGGAAGTGAAAAGCGACGGCTCCATTGAAGTATTCGGCAAACCACTGCACCGCATTTTAGTAGAAGGCTCCGACCTTTTCGGTGCCGACTACCAGCTGGGCTCCAAAAACCTGAACGCCCGGGATATTGGCCGGGTCGAAGTAATTGATCGGTACCAGGATAACCCCGTTCTCCGCTCCGTCAACAACTCCCAGGCGGTGGTGCTGAACCTCAAGCTGGAGGAAGCAGTAAAGTCCGTACTGGCGGGCAACGTCATTGCCGGTGGAGGCTACGGCGACGGGGCAAAATACAGCGCATACGCGAGCCTTTACCGCATCGACCGCATCCACAAAAGCATATTCATTGGCGATTTGGATAATGTCGGTAACGATTTCGGCTACGGCTCCGCCAACGCGAATTACGCCGACCGCTCCGCCAGCGACCTTCGTCGGCCAGCGACGGAAAAACTCACCCTGATTTCCCCAACTCCCTTCAGCGAAGCCGGGCTGCGGCGGGAGTACACGGACAATGGGCGCACCGCATTTGGCACCCTGCGCCACGAATCGGCCTTGGCAAAAAGCTGGACCCTGAACGCTAACCTCACCGGCTACCGCAAGGCCCGGGAACAGGAATTGCTCGATCGGCAGGATTACGTGGCCGACGACACCCGCTACGACCTTCAGCTGGAAAGACAGCTGCAACGGGAGCAAAAAAACTACACTGGGGAGCTGGAACTGAAGTACCTCGCGCCCAACCAGAAAACTTCGCTCCAGCTTTTCACCGGCCTGCACCGCGCAGCCGCAGACGTTCAAGAGCGGACCGTAAATGATAACGAAGTAGTATCCTCGATGGCGAGCGACGGGGAAGAAACCGCGACTTTCCGAATGCTGGGCAGCCGGGAACTCCGGCCCAACCTGGTTGCCCAAGCCGAAATAGCCAGTGGCACCACGACCCAGGACTATTTTGCTACGATCGTAAACCCTGCCCTGGCAAATTATTTCTCGCTTCGGGAAAACACCCGCGTTGAGCAGCGGATTGACGGACGGCAGCGCAGGGACTACGCCACCGCCCGCATCCTTTGGAAAAAGGGGGACCTACTGAGCACCTTCCAGCTTACTGCGGGAAAGGAGCAACTGAGCCTGGAAGACTTGAGCAATACGTACTGGTCGCCTTCCCTCGCCCTCCAGTACAGTTTCCGCGACCGTACGGAATTGCGGCTGGGGACGAGCCTGCGGATCAACAACTACGCCGCCTTCCCTGACTTGCCCACTACGACCAGCAATTTCTCCTTGGGTTTCGACCGCGAGGCCCGGCTGGGGCGGCGCTTGAGTGTCAACCTGCGGGCGGGCCGGAATTACCCCACCTTGGCCAATTTGTTGCTTACCACCGTCTATTTCCCCGATCCATTCCAGATAGTCCGGGGCGGACCGGCCCCGGAGGTGGGGACCTATTTCAACGGCCGGATCAGCTACACCCTGCGCAACGACCGCAATTTGAGCAGCTGGCGCTTTTCTGGCTACGCCAACCGTGCTAAGAACCAGGCCAATGCTACTACTGATTTTGCGGGTGATGTTTTGGTGTCGAGTTGGCAATTCGGAGGCAGCAACAGCGCCGTGGGCCTGGAAGCCCGCTACAGCATCTTTGTATTGCCGCTGAAAACGGACTATGCCTTGCGCGTATCCAGTGGCTACAGCGCGGTAGATTTGGGGGTGGCGGAACAGACTTTGGCCTTTCGATACTGGCGCAACACGGCGAACCTTGAGGGTGGTATTTTGCTATTTCCCCGTCTGCGGCTGAAGGGCAACAGCCTTTTGAGCGTCAACCGCTTATTGGGCGAATCACGGTTTTTCACCAATTGGAATACCGAGGCCCAACTCCTCTACACCTTCGCAAAAGGGCGGCTATACACCGGCCTGAGCCAAACTGCCAACTACCGGGAAGGCGAGCGCAACCAGTTAGCCGCAGCATTTTTGGGCGCTGAACGCAGGATGCAGTGGAAAGACCAGGAAGCGGTGTTGGGGCTCCGCATCTACAACCTCACCAACCGTTCGGCTTTCGTCACCCAGTCGGTAAACGATATTTTTGTGTTCGAAAACCGGGTGCCGGCTTTGGGGAGGTTCTTCTTGTTGAGTTTAGATTGGAGCCTGTGAAGTTTTCCGTGGGGGCCGCTGGAAATGCAAGCCCGGCAAATCCGTACCTTAGCCTTTATTCTGCACCAGCGGTAACCACTTTGCAACGAGCCAAACGTCTTTGCGGCCTTCTCCTCCTCCTCAGTATCCTGCTGCTGGTTGGCGGACCGCTGCAAGGCCAGTCCGCCGAAGAGCTCAAGGCCAAGCGCCAGAGCATCCTGAAGGAACTGGAGGAAACCAACCGCACGCTCCGCGCCACCCAGGCCCGCCGGGGCGCTGCCGTCGGCCAGGCCTCGCTGCTGCGCCAGCAAATCGATCAGCGTACCGCTCTGGTCGAAACCCTGCGTGAGGAAGTGGCCCGCAACGCCGTTCGCATGCGCCGGGATTCGGGCGTAGTGGAGGCCCTCAACATCGACCTGGCGCGCATGGGCGAAGAATACGGCCAGGCCCTGCGCTCTGCGTACCGGGCCCAACTGAGTCGGGGTTGGCTCGCCTTCCTGCTGAGTGCGCGGGGCTTCAACGATGCTTTCCGCCGGGCGGTGTACCTCCGGCAGTACCGCAACTACCGCCGCCGGCAGGGCGACCTGATGCTGCGCACCCGCGAGAGCCTCGAACGGCAAATCGCTGCGCTGGCCGAACAACGCATCACCCAAGACTCCCTCCTGTTCGCCGCCGAAGACCAGGACGCTACCCTGCGCCAGGAACTCACCATCCAGGACCAGATCGTCAGCCAGCTCTCCTCCAGCGAGCGGGCCCTGCTGGCCAAGATCAAAAAACAAAAGGAACAAAGCGCCGAGCTCCAGCGGGAAATCCGCGCGGCCATCAGCGCGTCCATCGCCCAGGAGGAAGAAAAAGCCCGCGAACGCCGCAAAACCGGCAACCTGATTCCCGCCAAGGCCCCACCGGGAGCCACCATCAGCAGCCGGATCGGTCGCCTGGGCTGGCCGGTACGCGGCGAGATCATCAGGCCCTTCGGCACCCAGCCCCACCCGGAAGTACCCTCCGTGAGGATCGAAAACAGTGGCATCGACATTGCCGGTGGCCCCAGCGCTTCCGTCGAAGCCATCTTTGCGGGCGAGGTCATCAGCGTGCGCGACGTCCCCGGCCTGCGCAGCGTTGTCATGATCCGCCACGGCAACTACTACACCGTCTATTCCAACCTGGAACACCCTCGGGTGAACGTTGGCGCTACCGTGCAGGCGGGCGACCAACTCGGCCTCACCAGCGCCACGGGAGACCCGCTCCACTTCGAACTCTGGAAAGGCAAAAAGCCCCTCGACCCCGAAGTTTGGCTGGGTAAATAAAAACGGCCACGCGCTCCCTCACTGGAAGACGTGGCCGTAACACCAAATTAGCATTGAGGTCTTTTACACCGTCAGCAGTTGCGGAAGCGCAACGGCAGCGGGGCGTTGGAGGAGCGCGGGCGTGAGCGCTTCGAAGCGGTAGCCGAGGGCGGCGTAGTGGGCCAGCAGGCGGGGCAGGATATCGCGCAGCTTGTCTTCCGCCTTGAGGCTATCGTGGAAAACGACGATGCTGCCCGATTCGGCGTTGCGGACTACATTCTGGAAGCAGTCTTCGGGCGTCAGTTCGGCGTCGAAATCGCCGGAGAGGACGTCCCACATCACAATTTCGTAGTGGCGCTGGAGGAACTGGGCCTGGCTGGGCTTGAGCCGTCCGTAGGGCGGCCGGAAGAGGGAACTCTTCACCTGGAGGGCGCAGTGGCGCACGTCGTGGAAGTAGGGAACGTTCTCAGACTTCCAACCGTCGAGGTGGCGCATCGTGTGGTTGCCCACACTGTGGCCGGCGGCGAGGGTAGCCGTCATCAGTTCGGGGTAGCGGCGGGCGTTGTTGCCCACGCAGAAGAAAGTGGCTTTGGCATCGTAGGCCGCCAGTTGCTCCAGCACCCAGGGGGTCACCTGCGGAATGGGGCCATCGTCAAAAGTGAAATAGATTACCGGGGCTTCGGCACCAGCAATTTTCCAGTGGAAGTTGGGGAAGAGTTTCTGAATGACTCTCGGTGTTTTAACTAAGTACATGTTCGGGGATATCTAAGGGAGGTAAATGATTGTGCGTTTAATGGTGTTTGCGGACACGAAAGTTGCCTTCCGACCGAAAACGGTGGGTACCCCTAGTGCGATCTGTAATGAATAAATGAAAAGCGTGTGGCCGGCCCATGAAACTTCCGGCGAAAGGTGATCCGTTGTAAATCCGTCAGTAAACCATTTTGTTAGTGTCCCCCGACGATTGCAAATCGGATTCCACTACCTTTGTGGCCTTGCTGACCAACGGACCATTTTCAAAGACAACGTTTTATTGGTTAAAATCGCTGCTTGCCGATCAATTATTTTTCGTTAGCCTGTCCGCTTAATTACAATACCATGATACAGCCCCGGGTACGATTTGCTCCCTCCCCTACTGGCGCCCTCCACATCGGGGGGTTGCGTACGGCACTCTACAACTATCTGCTGGCACGGCGGCACGGGGGTACTTTCCTGCTCCGCATCGAAGATACCGACCAAAAACGCTACGTAGAAGGTGCCGAAGCATACATCGTCCAGGCCCTGGAGTGGTGCGGCATCGTCCCCGACGAAAGTCCCCAAAAAGGCGGTAATTACGGTCCGTACCGCCAAAGTGAGCGGCGCGACATCTACCAGCGCCACGTTCAAATGTTACTCGATAACGGCAGCGCCTACTACGCCTTCGATACCGAGGAAGAGTTGGACGCCCGCCGCGACGCCGAAATGGCAGCTGGCAACCACAACTTCCGCTACGACGCCAGCACCCGCGGGCAGATGCGCAACAGCCTGACGCTGCCCGCCGCCGAAACCGAAGCCCTGCTGGCCGCTGGCACCCCCTACGTCGTTCGCTTCCGCATCGATGCCGGAGAAACCGTGACCTTTACGGATGTGGTGCGGGAAGAGGTCAGTTTTCAGTCGGCCGAACTCGGCGACCAGGTCATTCTCAAAGCCGATGGTCTGCCCACCTACCACCTGGCCAACGTCGTGGATGACCACCTGATGGAAATCACCCACGTCATCCGCGGGGAGGAGTGGCTTTCCAGCACGCCGTTGCACGTCTTGCTCTACCGCGCCTTCGGTTGGCAGCCGCCCGTCTTTGCCCACCTGCCCCTGTTGCTCAACCCCAACGGCAAAGGCAAACTCAGCAAACGCAAGGGTGCCGACCTCGGCTTCCCCGTCTTCCCGCTGGAGTGGCACGACCGGGAAAAGAACGAGGTCTTCGCCGGCTTCCGCGAAAGTGGTTTCCTGCCGGGCGCCCTGGTGAATTTCATTGCCTTCCTGGGCTGGAACCCCGGCACGGAGCAGGAGATTTTCTCGCTGGAGGAACTGGCCGCCGTCTTTTCCCTCGATCGGATCAACAAGAGTGGGGCCCGCTTCGACATCGAAAAAGGGCAGTGGTTTAACCAGCAGTACCTGATCGCTACGGCGGATGCGGAACTGGCCCCTTTGGTCGCCGATGTATTTGCCCAGCACGGCCACCCCATCCCCCTGGAAAAGGCCACGGCCATCGCGGGTTTGCTCAAGGAGCGGGTCCACGAACTGCCCGATTTTTTCCACCAGGGCCAGTATTTTGTCCTTGCACCCCGGCAATACGAAGAGGCCACGATCCGCAAGAAGTGGAACCCCGCCCAGGCCCCCACTTTCGAAGTTTTGGCGGTGGAGCTGGAGCAATTGCCCGACTGGACGGCCACTTCCATCAAAGCCGCCACGGTAGCCTTTATGGATCGGCACGGCCTCGGTTTCGGGGGCGTCTTGCCCATCCTCCGCATCGCCGCCAGTGGCAGCACCCAGGGGCCCGACGCCTTTGGCATGCTGGCCGTCATCGGCCAGGAAGAGAGCGTCCGGCGGTTGCGTGTGGGCATCAGTGCCTTCAATGGCATCCAGTAAATTCCGGGCTTTAGATGTTTGATGTCAGATGTTTGATGTCAGATGTTTGATGTCAGATATTTGATGTTTGATGATTGACGTTGGATGGATGGCCTAAGCAGCTTGGGACGCATCGTCCGGCTAAAATCCTTTTCTGGATAAAATCACCCTTTGCTTTCGCGGCGAAGGCCTGGGCCTGGCTTGACCTTGCTATTTTGTTCTTCCACCCTGCACCTGCGGCCGCGCCCAGTGAGGTAAGGAAAAAAAACGGGGTATAAGACAACTAATGCTTTGCCTCGCGCCTTTAGGAAGGGTTAACCCCAAGTGAATGAACGGAGTTTTTCGCGAGATCTGGACGAGCCTGAATGCCACGGAACGCGACGTCGCCATAGCCCTAAGTGCCGTGTACGAAGAGCGCTCCGTACTGGACCTCTCGCGCCTGCTCAATAAGATTGGCCTGCAGCCGCCGGTGGGGGAACCCCGCTTTACGCACGCGGCGACGGAGCAAATTGTCCATAAACTCCACGAGAGTAAGCTGGTGGACCGCCACGACGACCGCACCTGGCGCATTGCTGCGGCCCATAGTGAATCGATCATGCGGCTGGCCAGCCGGCGGCCCGACTTCAGCTACCTGCTGAACGAAATCCGGCGGGAACTGCCCTACAAGACCTACTGGCAGCCCTCCAGCCCCCGCGCCCTGATGCGGGAAATCCGCATCGAGTTTTACCTCCAGCACGAAAGCAATTTCGAGCGATTACAGCGCGAGGCCGAAACTTTTTATCCCGACCAGGTGCGGGCTGGTACCTTTATCCAACCTTTGTTTGGCGATTTTGATCCCCGCTGGGTGGAAACGTTGTTGCCCGCCTGGCAGGAGATCAGCGTCCGCAACGCCTTCCGCCGTGCCCTCCTCCGGCTCGAACCCCTTGGCCCGCTGGTGGAATTCCTGGAACAGTACGAAAACATCCGGGGGCCTAAGGCGGGTCCGCTGCGCGATTTGCTCATCGAAGCTTTCGTTTTGCAGGGTGCCTGGAGCCGCCTGCAACTCTGGGCCGACCTGGAAACCGACGAATGGCGGCAGGCGGCCAACCACTTGATTTATCACGTGCTGCGGGACGATGACGACGGGGCCCAGGCCCTGATCGAGACCGTCCGCAAGGGCTACGCCCTGAGCAACGACGGGAAATACCCGGCGCACCTGGCGGGCTACCTCTATCTGCTTTCCCTGCTCCGCTCCGGCGGCGTCAAAAGTGCGGAGGGCATCGGGCAGCACCTGGACAACGTGGAGCCCACGCAAAACCTGCGCCTGGGGGGCACCTTCCTGGTCTTACGCTCCCTCTTTGCCTACCTGCGCAACGACGAAACGGCCCAGTACATCGCCGATCAGGGACTGGCGCGGGTGGACAACAACGCCTTTACCATTACCTTCCAGGCCCTGTACCGGATGTGGACCGATAGCTCTACCGCCCCCGTCGACGAAGCCTACCTGGAGGAACTGGACCGCCTGCGCGACCGGGCACAAACCAACGGCTACCGCTGGGTGGAAATGGAACTGACCCGCGTGCTGGCCACCCGCCATCCGCTGGAGGCCGCCCGCACGGCTTTTGCCCAGCGCGCCGGCACCCTGAGCGAAGAGCTGCGGATCATCTCCCTGGCCGACGCCATGCCCCGCATCGAGCCCTGGGAACGGGCCCTGGAAGTGTTGGCCACCATGGGTGCGCCCGACCAGCGGGCCGAGAAAAAAGCCAAGAAAACCGCCCGTTTTGTGTGGTTTGTGGACTTTGAAAAAAAGGAACTCGAGCCCCGGGAGCAGACGCTCAGCAAAGGCGGGGCCTGGTCTAAAGGCCGCAAAGTTGCCCTCAAGCGGGTGAAACACGGTGAGGTAGAAGGGATGACGCCCCAGGACGTAAGTGTGGCACAGACCATCGACGAAGACTTCAGCAAATACCACCCCAACGGCCACTACGAGATCCGCTACGAAGACGCCCTGATGGCGCTGGTGGGGCACCCCCACCTCTACCTGCTGGAAAACGCATCGATCAGCGTCGACCTCGTGCGGCGCAACCCCCAATTGTTGATTGAGGAAGGCGAAACCCGCTTGTACCTGCGCTTCGCGCAGGAGTTTAAAGGTACGGGCGTGCAGGTCGTCAAAGAAACCCCAACGCGCTACCAACTCATTGAAGTCAACGAGGCGCACGATAACATCCACCGCCAGATTGGTAGCGGACTGGAAATCCCGAAGCGGGCCCGCCACCGCTTGCAGGAGGTGAGCCGGAACCTGAGTAAGATCGTTGAAGTGCAGAGCACGCTGAACGGCGTGATTGACGACGTGGACGAGGCAAAGGCCGACCAGCGGACCTACGTTCACCTCCTCCCCGTGGGCGATACCTTTAAGCTGGAGTTCTTCGTCAAGCCCCTCCCCGACGAGGACCAGTACTTCAAGCCCGGCCGGGGCCGGCACAAGGTCATCGGGGAAAAAGACGGACAGCGCCGCCTGGCCGAACGCAACCTGGCGCGGGAAATCGAACTGGCCGAGGGCCTTATTCTGGAATGCCCGACTTTGCAACAGATTATTCACCGCGACTACGAGTGGCAGGTGGACGAGGTGGAACACTGCCTCAGCATCCTGCTGGAATTGCAACCGCTCAAGGCCCTGAACCGCATTGTACTGGAGCACCCGCGCGGGGAGCGCATCCGCCTGGTGGGCAGTGTTGATTTTGGTGACCTCAGCCTGGGCGTCAAAGAAAAAGCGGGCTGGTTTGATGTGGAAGGTGAACTGGCGGTGGATGACCACCAGGTCATCAACTTCCGCGAGCTGATGGAAAAGATCGGCGACAACGACCAGAGCAAATTCATCCAGCTCAGCGAAGGGCAGTACGTTGCCCTGACGGAAAACCTCCGGCGCAAACTGCGCGAGATGGAAGGCCTGCTGAGCCCCGGGGAAAACGGCTTGCAGCTGCACCCGCTGGCGGCGGGTATTCTGGACGACGTGGCCGACCAACTGGCCAGCTTCGAAGCCGACGTGAGTTGGCGCGAGAGCCTGAACCGCATCCAAAGTGTGGGGCAAAACCTGGCGCGGGTGCCTTCTACCTTCCGGGCGGAGTTGCGGCCTTACCAGCTCGACGGATTCCGGTGGCTGATGCGGCTGGCCGACTGGGGCGTGGGCGCTTGCCTGGCCGACGATATGGGACTGGGCAAGACCATCCAGGCCCTGGCGATGCTCCAGGCGCGGGCGGAGACGGGGCCAGCCCTGGTGATTGCTCCGGCTTCCGTGACCCGCAACTGGGTGCGCGAGGCTGCCAAGTTTGCCCCGACCCTGAACCCCGTCTTGCTGGGCACGGGAGACCGCCAGGAAATCATCGAATCGGTAGGGCCTTGGGATATGCTGGTGGTCAGTTACGGCCTGTTGCCCTTCGAAGGGGAGGCGCTGGCGGCCAAGCACTTCGGCACCATCATTCTGGACGAAGCCCAAGCCATTAAAAACCGGGGCACGAAACGCAGCCAGGTAGCCATGAGCCTGCAGGCTGATTTGCGGGTAGCCACCACGGGTACGCCGATTGAGAACCACCTGGGGGAACTGTGGAACCTCTTTCAGTTCCTCAACCCCGGGCTGCTGGGCAGCTTCCAGCGCTTCAACGAAAAGTATACGGTACCGATCACGAAGAACAACGACAACGAACGGCGGCAGCAGCTGCGGCGGCTGATTCAGCCCTTCATCTTGCGGCGGCGAAAAGAGGAGGTGCTGGAAGAACTACCGCCCAAAACGGAGGTTACCCTCACCGTCGAGCTCTCTCCGGCCGAACGGGCCTTTTACGAAGCGCTGCGGCAACGGGCCTTGGAGCAAATCGACGAAAGCGACGGCCCAAACCGCCGCTTCCAGATCCTGGCTCAGCTGATGAAACTCCGCCAGGCCGCTTGCCACCCCCAGATGGTAGACGCCTCGGTGAACATCGGCTCCAGCAAGTTGGAATTGCTGGCAGAAACGATCGTAGAGCTGCGGGCCAGTGGCCACAAAGCGCTGATTTTCTCCCAGTTCGTGCGCCACCTGAAGCTCGTTGAAGAATGGGTCATTTCCCAGGGCATCCCCTACCAGTACCTGGACGGCAGCACGCCCGGCGCGAAGCGCGAAGAGGCGGTGCAGGCCTTCCAACGGGGTGAAGGGGACGTGTTCCTCATCAGCCTGAAGGCGGGAGGAACGGGCCTGACGCTGACGGCGGCCGACTACGTCATTCACCTCGATCCCTGGTGGAACCCGGCGGTGGAAGACCAGGCCAGCGACCGTGCCCACCGCATCGGGCAGCAGCGGCCGGTGACGGTGTACCGCTTCGTCAGCGAAAACACGATCGAGGAAAAGATCGTCCAGCTCCACAACGAAAAACGCGACCTGGCCGATAGCTTACTCGCGGGCACCGAACAGAGCGCGAGCCTGACGGCCGAAGACCTGCTGGACCTGATCAAATTTGGTTAAACGTGGGGTCGGAAATAAGACGATGTTGCACTTTCCTGAACCCGGGAGAATCCTTTTTCTAATACATCCCGGGGCGCTGCCGCAGGTGCAATGAACGGCATGAGGCAGTGGGGGAAGATTATCTCCCCCCAGGGCTACTGCTCCGTACCCCGGCTGGCGTAATCCGCCCCGCGGGATTTATCCTCCATGCGCATGTCCACGAACCGGGTGATGAGGTAAGACGCGATGAGGCTCACGGCAATGCCCTCCAGGAATACGACAAACCCTGCCATAATGGGCGTAAGGGCTTCACCAAAGCCGGTGGCCTCCTGGATACTGACCAAAAAGCCGGGATTAAAGAGCATAAAGATGGTAATAAACACCGCGAACAAGAGGGTTCCAATGCCTCCGGCGTACATCCCCTGGGCGACGCCACTGACGTAATTCTGGGCCGTTTCTGGCTGGGTAACGCGCAGGCGATTGATGGCAAAGTATAGGATTATAATGTGCGCTACGGAATTGAGTAAACGAAAATCATACCGTTCGCTAAAGCCTGCCAGGTGGCTTATGCCAAAGATGAGCAGGAGGCAGGCAAAAAAGAGGAGTCCGTAACGGATGGCAATGGTTTTCATGCTGGGTAATTTGATGATTTGGTTCGCGTCTGGATGGGCGGCGGTAAAAAAGAAATGGTAAGAGCGTGTCTGAAAACTTCCAGAGTGAAAATGGGCAGCCGGCAGTGTATGCTTCCGGTGCGCCCCTCTACCAATTAGAAGCCCTCCGCAAGCGCCGATGTTCGTTTTGGACGTGGCAACAGCTAGTGGATTCGTAGGAGGACGGCGAGCGATAAGTGTGCGCTTTTCGGGCACCTGGTGTCCATTTTCGGACAATTGCATATTTTTGTATATTTATAAAATACTGATTTTCATTGATTTAATTTTTTGGCACGGTTCTGGAAGGCAGACTGGCATGGACCGTACAATTGATACCCGCACCATCGCCAAACGCCGCAACGGCCGCATCCTGAAATGGGGCCTGCTGATCTTGTGCCTGCTGGCAGGCATTTATTTTGGTTTACGTCTGTTGCGTCCTTCTGCCGATGAAAACAAACTCCGCTTCGCCACCGTGGAACGCGGCGAAGTGCTGAACACGGTAAATGCGACGGCGCTGGTATTGCCCGCTTTTGAGGAGCAGATCAATGCTTCGGTGGGGACCAACATTGCCTCCGTGTTGCTGCGTACGGGCAGCGAAGTAAAGGCTGGCGACTTGATGATGACCCTGGACCGCAACTACGTGAGCCTGCAGCTGGACGGCCGGCGCGACCAGCTGGCACTCAAGGAAAACAACATCGGTTTGCTGAAGCTGGAGTACCAGCGCGACCTCAAAGACCTGGGCTACGACGCCGAGATCAAAACCCTGGAGTTGGCTGCCGCGGAGGCCCGCCTGGCCGATGCCCAGCGGCTTCTGAAAGTAGGTGGTGCCACCGAAGAAGAAGTGGAAGCGGCCGACCTGGCCGTCCGCATCACCAAGCTGGAATCGGAAAAACTCAACAATGCCCTGGCCTACAGCCGCAACAGTTTGGCCGGCCGCGAACGGCAGCTCCAACTCGAAGTGGGGATGGAAGAAAAAGAGGTGCAACAGCTGAGCCGGAAACTACGGGAAACGGAAGTGCGGGCACCCCGGCCGGGGGTCATCACCTGGGTCAACGAAAACATCGGGCAGCGGGTGGAGGAAGGTGCGCCGCTGGTGCGGATTGCCAATCTGGGCAGTTACAAAATTGAGGGCAGCTGCTCCGACCGCATGGCCGAGCAACTCAGCGTAGGCCTGCCCGTGGAACTGCGCCTGCCCAAAGCCAAACTCAGTGGCCACATTACGGCCATTTTGCCGGAGGTGACGGACAACACCCTCCGCTTCCGGGTGGAACTGGACGAGCCCAGCAACGAAAACCTGCGCCCTAACCTGCGGGCCGAGTTGTACGTGATTACCGACCGGCGGGAAGACGTCTTGCGGGTGCGCAACGGGCCAGCCTTCCGGGGCGGAATGCAGCAATCCATCTTCGTCCTGCGCGGCGAGGAGGCCGTGCGTACGGAGGTGAGTACGGGCTTGCGCAACGGCGACTTTGTAGAAATCACTGGCGGCCTCGAACCCGGCGACCGCATCATCATCTCCGCAACCGAAGACCTGGAGCGCGTAAGTGCTTTCAAGATCAACGAATAAAGCCACGGCGGCAAAAAGCAGCATTCAAGCATGGAAAAAATAGTGGAACGATTACACCAAAGTGGGAACCTTCGCGGACAGCGGGCGAGGGTGCTGGGCTGGGCCTTCCTTGCTCTTTTCACCTTGGCCAGCACCTGCGGCCGCGCCCAGGAAGAAACGCCAGCGGTCACCCGCATCAGCCTCACGGAGTTGCAACGCACGGCCAGCGAAATGGCGCTGGAAGTACTGATGGCGCGCCAGGAATTGCAGGCCGCCAACCTGGAACTGAGCGCCTTCGAAGCCAGCCTGCGGCCCCGCCTGGACCTGGTGGCCAACCTGCCCAACTACTACCGAACGAGTACGGAGGTCACCCAGGACGATGGCACGGTAGCCTTCCGGGAAATTGAGCTGAACAACAGCTTCGTAGGGCTTTTTGCCACCCAGCGCCTGGCGGGTACGGGGGGCGTGCTGCGCCTGGAAAGCCGCCTGCAACGGACGGACAACTTTGCCCAGAACAACAAGGGCTACAACGGCTCGCCCCTGCGCCTTTCCTTCCTCCAACCCCTGCTGGCCTTCAATCCCTGGAAGTGGGACCGGCGCCTCCTGCCCCTGCAACGCGAAGTGAGCGAGCGCGAACTTTCCGCAGCCAAAGCCGCCGCTGCGCTGGAGGCCACCTTCCTTTTCTTCGACCTGATTGACGCCGACCAGGAGCGCCGCATCGCCGAAACCAATAAACGGGCCAACGAGCAGCTTTTCACGGTAGCGGAAGAGCGTTACGCCCTGGGCAAAATCAACCGGGGCGACCTGGTGCAGCTGCGCCTGGAGCTGACCAGCGCCGAGCAGAATCTGCTGCGCGCCGAGCGCTTGGTGGCGGCGGCCTCCGCAGCCATCTACCAACTGCTGGGCCGTCCCTACGCCCAGGAACTGCTGCGTCCGGAACTGCCCGACGCCCAGGTGGAAAGCGACATCGAAGCCACCGCAGCCCTGGCCCTGATGAATGCCCGCCGTCCTGAACTGCTCGCCGTCCGCCAACGCTCACTGGAAGCAGAGCGGGAGGTCGATCGGGTCAGGCGCGACCTTGGGCCCCGTATCGACATCGAGGCCAGCTTCGGCTTCATCCGCAACGACCAGGAATTGGCGCCCATCTATACGGACCCCCGCGACGAGCGCATCGTGAGCGTCAACCTGACCATGCCCATTCTGGATTGGGGCCAGCGCAAAGCCCTGACCAAGCGCGCCGCCACGGCCGAAACGCTGACGCGGGAAATTGCCCGGCGTACGGAGCAGGACCTCAACTCGGAGCTTCTTCAACTCCTCGAACAGTGGCGAACGGTGCAGGAAGAATTGAGCCTGGCCACCGCCATCCGCGACCTCGCGCAGGAGCGCTTTGAAATCAGCCAGGAAAGCTACACCCTGGGCGCCATCCCGCTGGCCGAACTGACGCTGGCCCAGCAGTTTCGCGACCAGAACACCCGCGCCTACGCCGCCACGCTGCGGGCTTACTGGCAGACCTACGCCCGGCTCGCCCGGCTGACGCTGTGGGACTTTATTAACAACGCCCCACTGGGCGAATAAACAGCCCCTCGGCACAACCACGGAACACATCCAAAATCAATTGTCATGATCGAATTAAAGAACGTTAGTAAGTCCTACCGGACCGACACCATCGAAACCCTGGCCCTGCAAAACCTGAACCTGAGCGTCCCGGCCGGAGAATTTCTCAGCATCATGGGGCCTTCGGGCTGCGGCAAATCGACGCTGCTCAACATCATGGGCCTGATTGACGAGCCGAGCACGGGCAGCGTCATTTTGGCCGACCAGGAGATCACGAATTACAACGGTACGCAGATCGCCAAATTCCGCAACGAACAGCTGGGCTTCATCTTCCAGAGTTTTCACCTGATCAATGACCTTTCGGTGGTGGACAACGTAGAACTGCCGCTGCTGTACCGCAACATCAGCGGCAAGGAACGCCGACGCATGGCCCTGGAGGCCCTCGCGCACGTCACCCTCAGCAACCGGGCCGGACACTTCCCCAACCAACTATCGGGCGGCCAAAAACAGCGGGTAGCCATTGCCCGGGCAATCGTGGGGCAGCCCAACATCATCCTGGCCGACGAACCCACCGGCAATCTCGACAGCCGGATGGGCGACGAGATCATGGACATCCTACTGCGCCTCAACGCCGAACTCGGCACCACCATCGTGATGGTTACGCACGACGACCGCATGGCCCGCAAAACCCACCGCCTTATCCGGCTTAGCGACGGGGAAAGGGTGAGTTAGTTCAGTAGTTCAGTAGTTCATAGAGGAGTTCTGCTTCCGGGACATAGACTATTAGACTACTCTACTAGACTATGAACTACAGATTACTGAACTACTGCACTACTAGACTATGAACTATTAGACTACTGAACTACCAGACTACTGAACTATGATCAAGAACTATCTCCTCCTGGCCCTCAAGGTCCTCAAGCGCAAGCCGCTGTATACTTTCATCAGTCTTTTTGGTATCAGTTTCACTTTGATGATCCTGATGCTGCTCACTTCCCTGTTTGACGCTACCCTGGGTGCCAACCAGCCACTAACCAATCGCGACCGCCTCGTGCTTGTCCCCAGCCTGGAACGTACGCGGACGGAAACGGATACGATCACGAAAGTGGATACCGTATTTATGGATAACGGGCAGGTGCGCTACGATACGACCGAGACCTACGAAGATGATGTGGTTTCCACCTCCAACGGGCCGATGAGTTACCAGTTCGTGACGAAGAACCTCACCAATTTCAAGGCGGCGGAGAACTATGCTTTTTACAACGACAATGCCTTCATTGACGGCTACCTGAACGGGCAAAAATTTTCGTTTGCGGCCTACTACGTCAACGCCAATTACTGGGAGATTTTCGATTTCGACTTCCTCTACGGCGGTCCGCTCAACGCCGATGACGATGCGCAAGCGAGCAAAGTTGTGGTACTGACCGACAAGGCGGCCAAAGCCTACTTCGGGGAAGCCAGCGCCAGTGTGATTGGGCGGGAGATGGACCTGGGCACGGCGGTATACCGCGTGCGGGGCATCGTAGCCCGCCCCCTGACGGATAGCCCTTTGTTTGGTGGGGACATCTACATGCCCATCACCAACGTTGACCCCCGCGAACTCAATAGTGACGAACTTTCCGGCGGCTTCAGTGCCGTATTGCTCGCTTCCAGCCCTGGCCAGCGGGAAGCGCTTCAGGAAGAAATCAACTTTTTGGCGGAGAACTATGACATGTCTGGCGAAGAATATTTCGATGCGCTGGAGCTGTTCAACGCGCCCTTCATTACGGGTTACGCCCAGGGCTTGTTGGGGGAAAGGGACGCCAAAAAAGCCGTGCGGATGCTCTTTATCCCCATCGGCATTCTTATCCTGCTCTTCGTTGCGTTGCCGCTGCTTAACCTGGTCAACCTGAACATCAGCCGGGTCTACGAGCGCAAGAGTGAGATTGGGGTGCGCAAAGCCTTCGGAGCCAACTCGCGCGATATCCTCTACCAGTTCATTTTCGAGAACCTGATCCTCACCTTCATCGGGGGAGCCATCGGTATGGCTTTTGCCGTAGGCATGATTGCTTACATCAATGCCAACGACTTGCTGGGCATCACCCGCCTTTCCTATTCCTACCAGGTTTTCCTCTACTTCCTGCTGGTCATCATCATTTTCGGCTTCCTCTCGGGCATCCTGCCGGCCTACCGGATGAGCAAGACCAACGTGGCGGAGTCGCTACGCTAACCCAGTACTCCCTCGCCTCCCCTTTTCCTCCCAACAAAAAATATCTCCCACCATGTTTCGTCACCTGCTGAAATTAATGTGGAACAAGCGCCGGGCCAACAGCATGATTTTCCTGGAAATCCTGCTGGCCTTCATCGTGCTTTTCGGCGTTTATGCCTTCATCTTTTACAACCTCAACCGCTACAGCTCCCCGCTGGGTTTCAACTAC
The DNA here is from genome assembly GCF_014349155.1 of Neolewinella lacunae. Taxonomy (GTDB): domain Bacteria; phylum Bacteroidota; class Bacteroidia; order Chitinophagales; family Saprospiraceae; genus Neolewinella; species Neolewinella lacunae. The sequence continues at coordinate 32,472 of NZ_JACSIT010000152.1, read as the reverse complement.
GCCAACAGTATGGGGGTGCGGATGGACTTGAACGACGATTTGGACTCCTTGGGGGTTCTGGCCGCCCAAGAGCGCATTCGCCAGGATCTCCTGGCCATGCCCAACATCGAAGCAGTTACCTGGGTAGGCCCCGTCAATCCTTTCGGGGGCAGCACCTGGCAGACGGGATCGATGGTCCGGGGGCAGCACATTCTCACACAGATGATGTTCGTCGATGAACACTTTGCCAACACCGCCGAGGTGGACATGCTGGAAGGACGCTGGTTCGACGAAAGTGACCTCAAAGGCAAATACCTCCCTATGGTAGTCAATCGCGAGTTCAAAGAACGCTACTACCCCAATGTCACTACGCTGGTCGATAGCATCATTGATCTCGACGGCGAACACAAAATCGTCGGCGTAACGAGCGATTTCAAATACAAGAGCAATTTTGCCGAAAACTTCCCCCTTTCCTTTTTTGCCCAGCCTGAACGTTTGGCCCAGGACGATCCCTTCGAGATGCTCATCGTCCGTTTCACGCCCGGCACCCTGGCCGAGATCGAAGAACCCGTCTACAACCTGCTTGTGGGGCATACCAAAAATACCGACGTAGTGATTTGGGACATGGCCAAAGACCGCATCAAGTCCAACCGCAACATTGTCCTGCCGATGATCATCCTCATCGTCATTTCCGGCTTTCTGCTCATCAACATCGCCCTGGGCCTGTTCGGGGTACTCTTTACCCAGATCAACCGCCGCCGGGCGGAAATTGGCCTGCGCAAAGCAATGGGCGCTACGAATGGGCAGGTGACGGGGCAGTTTGTGGGCGAAATGCTCATCGTCACCGGCATGGCGCTGGTGTTGGGTGCCTTCTTTGCCGTGCAGGTGCCGTTTTTGGAGTTGCTGCCCATCGACGGGAAGTACTTTTACTACGGCATTGTTGGGGCCATCCTCACCATTCTCTTCATCGTGGTCCTTTGTTCCCTGCTTCCCAGCCGGCAGGCGGCGGCTTTGCAGCCCGCCGAGGTTTTGCACGAGGAATAAGGCACTTTCCGCGTAATTTACCCTTCGTCCTTTTACTCCACTGTTCTAACTTCCCGCTTCATGAACCATACCATCCTCATCGTTGATGACGACCGCATGGTGGCCGCCAGCCTGGAGTTGCTGTTGCGGCGGGCGGGCTACCGGGCCGAGAGCGTGTTCCGCATGGCGGATGCCCTGCCGGCCATCGCCGAGCACCGGCCCGCTTTGGTTTTGCTGGACATGAACTTCACCATCGATACCAGCGGCAAAGACGGCATGGGCTTGCTCAAGCGGATCCTGGCGGCCTATCCCCGCCTGCCGGTTATCCAGATGACGGGTTGGGCAACGGTCCAACTGGCCGTAGAAGGCATGAAGGCGGGGGCCCGTGATTTCATTGCCAAGCCTTGGGACAACCGCGAGTTGCTCAACGCCGTAGCCATTCAGGTGGATAAGTTGCCGCCCGGTTTTGGTCACGGGGGCGCGGCCGCAGGTGCCGGGGAAGGGAACGAGGGAGCGATGGAGGTCGATACCTTCTCCGGCATCATCGGCAAGGCTCCGGCCTTGCTGGCCGTCCTGGACCAGGCCCGCCGGGTAGCCGCCACCCAGGCCTCCGTGGTCATCACCGGCGAGAGCGGAACGGGCAAAGAACTGGTGGCCGAAGCCATCCACGCCGCCTCCCGCCGGGCAGCCAGGCCCTTCGTGGCCGTCAACCTCGGCGGTGTACCGGCCGGCCTCTTCGAAAGTGAGTTGTTCGGCCACAAAGCAGGAGCTTTTACCGATGCCCGCGCCGACCGCAAAGGCCGCTTCGAACTCGCCGAAGGGGGCACCCTCTTTCTCGATGAAATCGGCGACCTCGACCCCGCCGCCCAGGTTAAATTGCTGCGGGTGTTACAAGAGCGGCAGTACGAACGCCTCGGCGACAGTAAGCCCCGCACTACCGACGTGCGCATCATCAGCGCTACCAGCCGCGACCTCCACGCTATGGTTGCCGCTGGCACCTTCCGCGAAGACCTCCTCTACCGCATCAACCTCATCCACCTGCACCTGCCGCCGCTGCGGGAACGGCCGGAAGACATCCCCCTGCTGGCCGAGCACTTCCTGGCCAGCGCCCGCAAGCGCTACGACCGGCCCACCCTGCAACTCGGGTCCGCCGCCATCCAATGGCTCCGCCATCAGCCCTTTGCGGGCAACATCCGCCAGCTGCAAAACCTGATGGAGCGTACCGCCATCCTCGCGCCCGCCAACGTCATCCAGGTCGAAGACCTCGATCGCCAATCCCGCGACACCGGGCGGATGGCCCAACCGGCCCTCGGCGGCATCACCCTCGAGGAGATGGAAATCCGCATGATTCGGGCGGCGCTGGCCCGCAACGGCGCCGAGATCACCGCCACCGCCCGCGAGCTCGGCCTCACCCGCGCCGCACTCTACCGCCGCCTGGAAAAATACGGCATTACACCCTGAACCAAGCCCCTCCGACCGGAAGGCCGAGCAGGCCCAAATAGCGGGGATTGCCCTTAGGCATCTTTTAACAACAGCACTTCGCACTTTCTACCCGCCCAGCTACGTTAGGGAGGCTGTACCTTTGCGGTCTTTTCGGAGGATTCCCCTCCGGATGCTTGCTTCATGTCTCCATCCCTCGGAGACCCCAAGAACTGAATCTGACCCGTATGCTTCACGGTTATCCGCTCCCTTTTTCCACGCGCTGCGCTTTGATTTGTTGTTTGCTGATGCCCCTGGGCTTGTTTGCACAGCGACCGGTAAGTGTCCAGTTACCCGAATTGCCCAAAGGCTGGGCCGGCTCGCCATTCAAAATGGAATGCAATGACGCCGGAAACATCAACAACTTTGGTAATTTCCAGCTTCAGAGCAACACCTTCGGAGATAACCTCCCCGTTTCGGCAACCCTGCCCTACGGCAGTCGGCCGGATACCATCTTCCTGTGTGCCGGCGACCAGTTCAGCGTCACGCTTTTCAACAACACCATTGATCTGGGCGGAGACCCCAACCCGGCTACCACCCCTGGCGTGGGCTACGCGTTCTACAACTGCCGGCCTACGGTGATGGGGCCAACGCTGGGCGACATTGCCGCCGACCCCTGCGTAGCCGATAACGGACTGCCTCCTTTCGACCAACTTTCCGTCGGCGTCCCCGCCAACTACCAAAGCGGTAACTACACGTACATCGTAGACAACGGTGGAACGGGCAGCAACACCATTCCGGCCCTCTTCCCGGTCGGCGGGCAACCCACTCCCGTGGTGCTCACCCTCGCGCCCATCACCTTTGACGATGCAGACCTAAGCACCGGCGAAGCCATCTACGAAGGCACGCCCAACGGCTCCTGCGTTAATGTTTCTACGGACCAATCCTTTCAGGTTGCCTACCTGAACCCCATCACCGTTGCGAACCTGAACAGCAACCCGGCCGACTGCGAAGGCTTTTTTGACGTCCGTGGCGGCACTCCCGAGCTGCGCGGTGGCCCGGGCTACAGCATCACCATCCGCAACGTCGCTACGGGAGCGCGGGCGGCCATCACTACGCCTGCGGCCGACATTGTCCACGACGCCGTAGTCCGCTACCAGGTGCCCAGTGCGGGCACTTACAGCATCGAAATCGAAGACGTCCACGGCTGCCCCCTGCAGTCTACCACCGTTACCCACCCCGCTGGCTGCCCCCAGCCCATCATTTTTACTTTCCCCTTCGCAACCGGCTTACCCGGGGAAAGCATCTGCGTCCCCGTCACGGCGGAGAACTTCTTCGATGTGCTCGGTTTTCAGTTTGAACTAGGCTTTGACCCCGCCATCCTGCGTTTTGATGAATTGCGGGACATTAACCCCCTGCTGACGTCGCCCGTCCAATTTAACGGTCCGCCGAGCAGCGGAGGCAACCGCCCCGAAGGCCTGGTGCGCATCATCTACGATGGGGTATTTTCGGGTGCCTCAACCATCCCGGCCGATCAACCACTCTTCAACCTTTGTTTCACGATCATCGGGCCTTTGGACGGGCAAAGTCCACTCGACTTTGCCACTGGCCCCGGAACCATCGCCTCGGAATATACGCGGCCCAATGGTGACATCGGCGAGCCCGGCCGGAACCCCGGTGCGATTTCCGTCACTTCCAAGCCCTTCCTCGTTACGCTGAGCCGCACCAACGAGACGTGCGTAGGCAACAACGACGGGCGCATCACTGCCAACGCTTCCGGGGCCCGGGATCCCTTTGTGTTTTCCATCCGCCGCATCCTGCCCATGCCCGAAGCGAACTTCCGCGACCCCCAAACCCGCATGGGCCAACCTGCCACGGCCCTCTTTAATGGACTGATCGACGCAGAGTACGCCATCGAGGTAGTATCCGCCGACGGGCAGGTTACGATCGACACGATTGAGGTGGAAGCCGGCCTGGACCTCGCCGTAAACGTTGAAGTGGAACTTTCGCCCTCGTGTAACGGCACCAGAGACGGTTCGGTACGGGCCGTAGTACTGGCCAACGGCGTTGAAGTAATTGATCCGCTTTCCCAGGGCTACACCTTCATCTGGGCCAACAGCAACGAAACGGGTGACGTGCGCATGAACCTCCCTGCCGGCCAGTACGCGGTAACCGTCACCGGCCCCAACGGCAACTGCCGCAGTGAAGACACGGGCAACCTGGCCCAACCCTCGGACGTGCGCGTACGCCCTGATAACCCCGCAGACGCCGTCAGCAGTGCCACCTGTACGGGAGTTCCCGATGGATCGATCAGCATCACTGCCGACGGCGGCACCGGCCCCTACACCTTCCAATGGCCGGGGGCACTGGGCTCCGACAACGGCGTGACGAGTTCCATTCGCAACAACCTCCTGCCCGGGGCCTACGAAGTTTTTGTGACCGACTCGCGCGGTTGTGCCGATACGGCCAACTTTGTGGTTAATGCCCTCAAAACGCTGTTCATCGTATCCAGCCAGGACAGTGTTTCTTGCTTCGGGGCAGCCGACGGGGTCATTCGCGTTAACGGCACGGCTACGGGGGCGCCTCCGGTGGGCAATTATTTTGTCCGCCTGATCAGTCTCAACCCCTTCAATACGGGTGCGGAGCAGGAAATTACCAACAACAGCGTGCCTTTTGCCTTCACGGGGCTTGACGTGGGCCGCTACGTCGTGGTACTGCGGGATAGCGATCCGGCGGGCTGTGAAACGACGGACACTTTCGAGGTTTTCCAGCCGCCAATGCTTGAAATTGCCGATCCGCTTACCCTCCGCAACGAAACGTGTACGGTGGGCATGGACGGCTCGGCGCAGGCAACGGTCACGGGCGGCACGGCCCCTTACCAGTACCGTTGGGTAAACGACAGCCTCGACATGCCGCTGGATACCCTTACCCCCGGCAACCTGCTGATGGGCCTGAGTGCCGATACCAACTACGTGCTCATCGTGACGGACCTCAACGGCTGTACGGACACTGCTCGTTTCCGGATCCTTGCACCTGCGGGCGCGCAAATCAACCCCATTGACACTTCCTTCATCTCCTGCCCCGGAGATGTGGATGGCCAACTGACCGTGGTAGCCGTTCCGCCCCAGGGCGAAACCATCACCTCCATCACCTGGTACCGCCTCAATCCCGACAATACGCTCGGCAGCCCCGTGGCAACGGGACCAACGACCCAGAACAACCTGCCCGTGGGCAACTACGCCGTAGAGGTGGTGACTTCAAACGCCTGCTCTTCTTTCCAGGTCGGCACCGTCGTCAGCCCCGGCGAAGTGTTCCTCCGCGATTTTGTCGCTACCGACCCGCAGTGCCCGGGGGATGCCAACGGCAGCATTTTCCTCAATCCCGGGGGCGGCACCCCCAACGCCAATGGAACCTACAACTACGTCTGGTCTACCAACCCCCTGGCCGCCCCGGTACAGAATCCTACGCTGCTAAGCCTTACGGCCGGCACCTACTCCGTGACCATTACCGATGGCAACGGTTGTTTGCCTCCCTTCGATACCACTTTTGTTTTGGTTGATCCGGTGATGATTTCCGGCCAGTTCCAACTGACCCCGGTGAGCTGCCCTGACGACCAGACGATGGACGGCGAGGCGACGTTCCTGGCCGAATACGCCGACGGTACGCCGGGCACCTTCGACTTCCTCTGGACCAGCGGTACGGCCGACTTCAGTACCACCCAGAGCACCGAATCCGGCCTGCGCCGCGGGCCCGTGACCGTCCGCGTGACCGATGGTGTCTGTACAGCGTCCTTCACCGATACGATCCGCGCGCCCGAAGACTTTGCCACTGACCTCGTCACCACCCAGGTGAGCTGCAATGGCTTGTCCGACGGTACGGCTACGCTCAACGTCACCGGCGGCACCGGAGCTTATGCCTTCAGTTGGTCAGGTTCCCCGGAAGTGGGCAATACCATTACGGGCTTGCCCGCCGGGACGATGTATACGGTGGCGGTGACGGACGAGAACGGCTGTTCTCCCGCCCCCATCAACTTCACCATCCGCCAGCCAGACCCGCTGACGCTTTCCATCGACCCGGTGGCGACCACGCCAACGGTCCGCTGTGCGGGCGATATGAACGGCCGCATCAGCGTTTTCGTCAGCAGCGTCAATAACAACAACCTTGCGGCGATGCCCTACACCTGGTCGGGCAACGTAGCCGGAGGCAACGACGACACGGCGAATGGTTTAGCTCCGGGCGCTTACCGCGTGACGGTAACCGACGTAGAAGGTTGCCAGGACAGCGTCAGCTACACCATCGGCGAGCCGGAGGGCATCACCTTCAACGTCTTGCCCATCGAGGAGCCGCTCTGTTTCGGGGAAACGACGCCGGTTTTGATCGACACCGCTTTTGGGGGCACTTCAACCAGCATTGCCGACTTTACCTTCTCGGTCAATAACGACGGATTCCGTATTCCCGTGGGCCAGGTGGGCAGTGCGTTTGCGGGGGAAATCCTCGTCACTGTTTTCGATAGCGTGGGTTGTACGGCCGAGCAGACCTTCAGTGTCAACCAGCCACCGCAAATCCTGATCGATCTGCCCAGTGAGATCACCGTGGAGCTGGGGGATAGCCTGACGCAACTCAACCCGCTGATCAGCCCCGCTGGTGATGTGTACAGCTATCTGTGGACGCCGGCCGACTTCCTCAGCTCCGATACCGTCCGCAACCCCATGCTTTTCCCCTTCGAAAGCCGCGACTATACCTTCCGGGTAACGAACGCCAATGGTTGCCAGGCCTTCGCCAACATTTTCGTTGACGTGGACGCCAACCGCAACGTTTACATTCCCAACGTATTCAGCCCCAACCGCGACGGCCGCAACGAAGACTTCCGCATCTTCGCTTGCCAGGGCGTGCGTACCGTGCGTTCGGTGCAGGTCTTTGACCGCTGGGGCGGCGTCGTTTTTCAGGCCGATAACCTCGAACCGAACTGCCTGGACGGCATCAAACTCTGGGAAGGCGAAGGCCAGAATGGCAAAACAGTGAATCCTGGCGTCTTCGTCTACGTCATTGAAGTAGAGTTCCTCGACGATGCCCGTCTGCTCTACCGGGGAGACGTCACGGTACTGCGCTAGCGCAGGAAAAGGCCCACCCGGGCTCCAAAAGCCACGAATCCAGCCCGGGTTCGTGGCTTTTTTGTTGTGCAGACCCGCGGTGCCTCCGACGGGTAGGGCGCGGCCGCAGGTGCGCGGCAAAGGACAAAAAGCAAGGATTGGCACCAAAGCGCGCTTGTTCTCCCGCCCGCAGGAGAGCAAAATTCAATTTTCAAACATTTTTTATACGCAAAAAAGTGTAAAAAATGCACTTATAGTCATAATGTGAAAATTATTGAGGAATATTATCAATAACTTGTTGCGGGAGAATGAATTAGTGTTTATATTTGCACTATCACAAAACAAAAGCAATCCTTTAACAGCAGTAACCATGGCAGAGAATAAAGATACCGCCGCAAAGCTTAAGGCGCTCCAGATGACGATCGACCGTCTGGACAAGGCCTATGGAAAAGGTACGATCATGCGTTTGGGCGAGAGCCAGGCGGCGAACGTGGAAGCCATCCCCACGGGCTCTTTGGGCCTGGATGTGGCGGTGGGCATCGGTGGTTTCCCTAAGGGGCGGATCATTGAGATTTACGGCCCGGAGTCTTCGGGTAAAACGACCCTGGCCATTCACGCCATTGCCGAATGCCAGAAGCGGGGGGGCATTGCTGCCATCGTGGATGCGGAGCATGCTTTCGACCGTTTTTACGCCCAGAACCTGGGGGTGGATACTGACAACCTGCTCATTTCCCAGCCCGACAATGGCGAGCAGGCTCTGGAGATTGCCGAAAACCTCATCCGTTCGGGTGCAGTAGATATTTTGGTGGTTGACTCCGTTGCTGCCCTCGTTCCCCGGGCGGAAATCGAAGGCGAGATGGGCGACAGTAAGATGGGCCTGCAGGCGCGCCTGATGTCGCAGGCGATGCGGAAGTTGACGGGCACCATTGGCAAGACGGGTTGTTGCTGCATCTTCATCAACCAGTTACGGGAGAAGATCGGCGTCATGTTCGGCAATCCGGAGACGACCACAGGGGGTAATGCCCTCAAGTTCTACGCCTCCATGCGGATTGACATCCGGCGTTCCGGCGCGGCCATCAAAGACAAAGAAGGCAACGTGGTGGGCAACCACGTCAAAGTAAAAGTGGCCAAGAACAAACTGGCCCCTCCTTTCCGGACGGCGGAGTTCGACATCATGTACGGCGAGGGCATTTCTAAGACGGGTGAGATTGTTGACATTGGCGTAGACGAAGACATCCTGCAAAAGTCAGGGGCCTGGTACGCCTACAACGACGCCAAAATTGCCCAGGGCCGCGAGGCTGCTAAGCAGTTCATGATGGATAACCCCGAGGTGGCCGACGAGATCGAGGCCAAGATTAAAGCCCGCCTGATGGGCCTGGACGAAGAGGGTACGCCCCGCGCTGCCCGCAATGGCAAAGGCAAACACGCCGATGTGGAAGTGGAAGCGGAAGACTTTTAGGTCCGTCCATTTCGTCCTGCGCAATAATCCCAGCGCGTACTGCCCGTCTTTCTCCGCTGTGGGGAAGACGGGCATTTTTTTGGGGGTGGGTCTGGGGGCAATCCCGTAACTTTGCGGCGCATTAGCGCGTTAGTCAACTCCATACAGATCAATACTTTATGTTTCCAACCTACGATGTCATCGTTGTCGGTGCTGGCCACGCCGGTTGTGAGGCCGCTATTGCCGCCGCCAATCTGGGGGCTAAGGTGCTGCTGGCTACGATGAATATGCAGACCATCGCCCAGATGAGTTGCAACCCGGCAATGGGGGGAGTAGGCAAGGGACAAATTGTGCGGGAGATTGATGCCATGGGAGGTTATTCGGGTATCGTCACGGATGAGACGATGGTGCAGTTTCGCCTCCTGAATATGAGTAAGGGTCCGGCAATGTGGAGCCCGCGGGCCCAGAGTGACCGCATGGCATTTGCCCTGAACTGGCGAGAAAAGCTGGAGGCCCACCCCAACGTAGATTTCTGGCAGGAGATGGTGACGGGGCTGGTGCTTAAAGACGGCCGGGCAGCGGGGGTCCGTACGGGTCTCGGCCTGGAAATCCCCGGCAGATCGGTGGTACTGACCAACGGAACCTTCCTCAACGGCATCATCCACATCGGCGAAAAGCAATTTGGTGGCGGCCGGGCCGGGGAGCGCGCCGCCAGCGGCATTACCGAACAGCTCGTGGAACTGGGCTTTGAAAGTGGGCGGATGAAAACGGGCACTCCCGCCCGCCTTGACGGGCGTACCCTGGACTACAGCCGCATGGAAATCCAGCCGGGCGACGAGAACCCCGGCCGCTTCAGTTACACCGATACGCCGGAGTTGCGCGATCAACTGCCTTGCTACATGACCTACACCAGCGAGGCCGTCCACGCTACCCTGCGGGAAGGTTTTGACCGGAGCCCCATGTTCAATGGCCGCATCCGGGGCTTGGGCCCTCGCTACTGCCCCAGTATCGAAGATAAGATCGACCGCTTTGCCGGCCGCGACCGCCACCAGCTCTTCGTGGAACCGGAGGGACGCAACACCTGCGAGATTTACGTCAATGGCTTCAGCTCCAGCCTGCCGGAAGACGTACAGTACAAGGCCCTGCGCAAGATTGAGGGATTTGAGAACGCTAAAATGTTCCGCCCCGGCTACGCCATTGAGTATGACTTCTTTCCGCCTACCCAGTTGAATGCCACCCTGGAAACCCGCCGGGTGCCCCGCCTATACTTCGCCGGGCAGATCAACGGCACAACGGGGTACGAAGAAGCGGGCTGCCAGGGCATGATGGCGGGGATAAACGCCGCCCTGGCAGTACAGGAGCGGGAGCCCGTGGTGCTGAAGCGCAGTGAGGCCTACATCGGGGTGCTCATCGATGATCTCATCAACAAGGGCACCAAAGAACCTTACCGCATGTTTACCAGCCGGGCGGAATACCGCATCTTGCTGCGGCAGGACGATGCCGACCTCCGGCTCACGCCGCTGGCTGCGGCCTTGGGCGTGGCAAATATGGACGCCCGAATGGCCCGGGTAGACGAAAAGCGGCGGGGCGTGGCGGCCATTCAGGAAGAACTCCGCAACCACAGCGTTTCCCCCGACCAACTGAATGGCTTTTTAGCGGCCAGTGGAACGGCTCCCCTGAAGCAAGGCGTGAAGCTGTCTTCCGTACTTACCCGGCCGGAGATGAGCCTTGCCGGCTTGGCCCGGGAACTGCCCGCCCTGGCCAACTTCCTGGCGCCCTACGATGCCGAGATCCTAAACCTGGCGGAGGTGACCATGAAGTACGAAGGCTACATTGACCGGGAGCGCGAGACCGTCCACAAAATGAACCGCCTGGAAGGCATCAAACTCAGCGCTGCGTTCGACTACGAAACGCTTTCCAACCTGAGCAAAGAGGCCCGGCAAAAACTCAATGACCTTAAGCCCGCTACCATTGGCCAGGCCAGCCGGATCAGTGGGGTCAGTCCGGCCGACGTTAGCGTGTTGCTCATTCACCTGGGTAGGTAAAGGATTAAAGGGGGAAGGGATTAAGGGGGGAAAGGATCAAAGGAGAAAGGGGGAAGGGATTAAGGGGGGAAAGGATCAAAGGAGAAAGGGGGAAGGGATTAAAGGGGGAAGGGGCACTGGCGCAGTCAGTGGCTTAAAGGTTATCGTAGCACCATTCGAGGGTACGCTCCATTTGGATGAAGTAGGGTCGGGAAGTGCCCACAAAATTGTTGTGTAAAAAGCTGAAGGCCAGCCAGCGTCCGCGTTTGGTTTTAAGTAGTCCGCTGACGGCGCTGACGCCGCGGAGGGTGCCGGTTTTGGCCCAGACGTAAGTTTCTGAGCGGCCATCGAAGCGGTTCTTGAGGGTACCGCTCACTCCGCCGGCGGAGAGGAGGCTGAGGAGACGTTCCCGGCCCACCTCCCGGTCCAGTGCCATTAGTACCTGGGCGAAGTGGCGGGGAGAAAGCAAGCTGTAGCGGCTCAGTCCGCTGCCATCCGCCCAGCGGATGTCTTTGATGCCGATGCTGGGCAGGAGGGTATCGCGGGCGTAGGCGAGGATGAGCTCGGCGTCGGGGAGGAAATAACGTTGGGAAGCGGCCTGCAGGAGGAGTTGCTCGGCCAGAAAATTGTCGCTCTCCTGAAGCAGGCGGCGGTAAATGGTATCAGGGAGCGAAACCTCCAGGGTACTGAGTTGCGGGGGCGGGGGGTAAGGCAACTGGCCGGAGCTGACGCGTACCTGGGGGTAGGCGCTGGCCAGTTCGTTGGCGATCAGGTAGGGCGTGAGGTGAAGGGGCCGCTCGATGGGGAAGGTGGAAGGATGGAAAAAATTAGCCCCGACGGTGAAGTCGTTACCAAATTCGGAGCGGGTGATGAGGGGCTCGCGTTGGGTGCTCTGCTGGAGGCTGGCGGCAATGGAAGGCGGGGAGCCGAGGAGGATTTGCCGGCCTTCGGCGTCGACAGGGGAAAGATCGAGGTAGAGCTTATTGCCGTAGAGGGGGAAGGCAGAGCGTTCGAAGACGTAGGCGTCGTTGAAATCGTCCCAACTCCAGCCCGCGCCGTAGCGGGGGACGGCACCGGCGTCAGTGGGAAAATTGAGCACGAGGGGCTTGGTCCTTTGCAGCAGCCAGGGGCGGAGTTCGTCGTACGCTGCGAAATCGGGGTGGAGGGCAAGGGGGTAGCCCGTTCCCCAGACTTCGGTACGGTCGGGGAAATCCTGGTAAAAGAGGCCGGGGGTGCGGTTGCCGAGGAGGCGTTGGGCCACGAAAAAAGTCAGGAGTTTTACGTTGCTGGCGGGGACGAAGCGGTGGTCGGGCTGGTGGGTGTAGACGGGGGCCTGGGTAGCGAGGTCGTACAAGACAAAGCCGGTGTGGGCCTGGGCGAAGACTTCGTTCTCCGCTACGAGTAGCTCGAGCTGGCGGGTGGTGCGGGCACTGCCGTCCACCTGCCCTTGCACCTGCGGCAGCGCCATAAGCAGCAGCAAGACAAGGCAAAATACGGCCTTGAGAAAGGGAATGAATCGGGTCATTTTGGGAAGTAAATCGGTCGTTCAGGAGGAGACGGAAAAAAAGCGTGGGGTGGGAATGGGCCCGGTAGGAACAAAGAAGCCATCCCGCTCGAAAGCGGGACGGCCCATAAATCATAATCCCAAAAACTAAAGCGATGTGCGCCGCGGGGGCGCAAAATCATTAAGGTGACCCAAATGTAAAGAATTTTCGGGCTTCAGGTAAAACCTGGCCCAAAAAAAACGCCTGGGCTCAGGCTTCGGCCTGCTCGTTGCGGACCAAAAGCTGGAATCCGTTGCCGTGGATGTTGACGATTTCGATGTCTTCATCGGGCTTGAGGTACTTGCGGAGTTTGGTGATGAATACGTCCATTGACCTGGCAGTGAAGTAGTTATCCTCTCCCCAGATTTTGGTGAGGGCTTCGCTGCGGCTCAGGACATTGTTCTTGTTGAGGGCGAAGAGGCGCAGGAGCTGGGCTTCTTTGGGGCTCAACTTTTCTTTGGCCTTTTCGCCCTTGCCGGCGGTGTGGGTAAGGATGCGCAAGGGGTAGTTAAAGTGAAACTCGCCGAAGGAGAACTCGGCTTGTTCGTCTTTGGGATCGGCCGGAGCCTGGGTGCGGCGGAGGATGACGTTCATGCGGGCCAGGAGCTCTTCGCTGTTGAAGGGCTTGGTGATGTAGTCATCGGCACCGATTTCGAAGCCGTTGAGGACATCGTCTTTCATGGCCTTGGCGGTGAGGAAAACGATGGGCGTTTGGGTATCGTTTTCGCGGACCTTTTTGGCCAGTTCAAAGCCGCTCAGGCGGGGCATCATGACGTCGAAGATGCAGAGGTCCCACTTGCCTTTGCGGTAAGCTTCGAAGCCGGCCAGGCCATCGGTGGCCAGCGTGACGTCGTAGTCGTGTACTTCTAGGAAGGAGCGCAGCACATCGCCGAAGTTTTGGTCGTCTTCCACCAATAATACTTTGGGCGCGACGGATTGGGTAGCTTCACTCATGGTCTGGTCGGTTTTCTTTGTAACAAATAATTATTCCTGGCGGTAGGGAAAAGTTACGATAAAGCTGCTCCCTTTGCCCAATTCGCTTTTGACGGTTATGGATCCGTTGTGAATTTCGGTGATGGTTTTGACGTAGGACAGGCCGAGGCCGAAGCCTTTAACATCGTGTCGATCTCCGGTATGCACCCGATAGAAACGATCAAAAATGTTTTTTCGCGCCTCGCGGGTCATTCCCAGTCCGTGGTCCTTTACAGTAACCTCTACACCGCGGGGAACATTGCGTGTGGAGACCAGGATTTTTGGGGCGTCGGGCGAATATTTGTTGGCGTTATCGAGGAGGTTATTGATCAGGCTGGAGAGGTGGGTAAGGTCGCCTTCGACGATGGCGGGGTCGGCGAGCAGTTCGGTTTCTACCGTGCCGCCGCGGGGTTCGACCTGGAGGCAGATGTATTCGACGGCTTCTTCGATGGTTTGGTGGAGGTCTACGGCCGTCAGGTTGAGGTTGAGTTTGGACTTATCGAGTTTGGCCATTTGGAGGACCTTTTCCACCTGGTTGTTCATTCGCTTGTTTTCCTGTTTGATGATGTTGGCGAAGCGTTTGACCTTTTCGGGATCGGAGGAAATTTTGGGGCTGATGATGCTGTCGGTGGCCAGGGAGATGGTGGCGATGGGCGTCTTAAACTCGTGGGTCATGTTGTTGATGAAGTCGGTCTTCATCTCCGAAAGTTTCTTTTGCTGGAGGATCACGTAGATGGTATAGACGAAGCAGCCGAGGATGAGCCCGACGAACAGGACGCTGGCGGCGAGGTTGCCCCAGATGGAGCTGAAGATGACGCTTTCCTTTTCGGGGCTGAAGGCGAGCAGGTAGCCGGGGACTTCGTTGTCGCCATCGTAGAGGGAGACACGGTATTTGCTGCGCAGGAGATCCTGATGGCGGGTTGTATCGGCGCCCATGGCGGAGAGCAGGCGGCCGTTGCGGATGATGAACTCGTGGTTGCGGCTGTCGTAGACGCCGTATTCGAGGCTGCCGGCTAGCTTGGCATTTTTGAAGGCGGACTGGAGTTTGCGATCCAGAAAATTCCGGTCGATGCGGTCGGCCAGGTCGGTGGCGGCGTACTGGGTCTGGAGTTTGAGGCGGTAGGAATAGGACTCGTTGAACTGGATGTTGCCGTTGAGCAGGGGCGAGGAGCGCTTTAGCTGGCGGGTGAGTTCGCCGGGGCGGATGGCGGAGGTTCCGTCGGAGTTGTTGTAACCAGAGTTGGTGAGGTAGCTGATTTCCAGGGCTTCTTTGTCTTCGAGTTCTTCGGCGACGAAGCGCAGGACGTCTTGCACGGCTTCGTCGTAGCGCTGGGCGTTGACGTCCATCCCTTTACGGATCATATCGAGTTGCAAGAGCAGTACGCCGAGCAGCGAAATGACGATGAGGCCAACGATCAGGTAAATGTTTTTTTGACTCATGTAAGGGGGGCCACGGTGAAGAAGCGAAGGCGGCTAAGCCTTAAAGCACCGCATATTACGCCGTTGGTGGTGAAAAACTTGTGCAGGAGGCCAGGGTTTAAAAGAATAGTAACGAATCGGGCGGAATAGGGTTAAACGCTTCGCAGGCGGGGCGGGCGCAGGATCAATCTAAAAGGGTGAGGGACAGTCCTGGCGGTCTTCCCTTGCTCCTCATCTTTTCTGAGCACCTGCGACCGCGCCCGCATCACACACCGCCCGGCAAAAGCCATTGAGCGGCCCACGAGACCGCAGCACCCAAGCGCAGGATTTTTGTACCTTGGCGGCATGGAAACCGTTACGATCCAGACTACCCAGAACGTGAGCATCGATTACCAGCTGGCCAAAACGGGGGCGCGGATCGGGGGCTTTTTGATTGACCTGACGCTGACGGTTTTCGTGTATTACTTCCTGGCCTTTGCGCTGAACAGCTTCTTGCAGGATCTCGACGAAACGGTGGTTTTTGTGTTTGGCCCGCTTTTTGCCTTCCTGGCCTACTTCTTCCTGCTCGAGCTTTTCAACAGGGGCCAGACGCTGGGCAAACGCATTGTGGGTACGAAAGTCATCCGCCTCGATGGGCGCGACCCGACCCCGGCCGACTTCCTGACCCGGGCCATTTTCCTGCTCCCCGACGTTATCTTCTCCGCCGGCATCCCCGCCGTGCTCCTCGTTTCCAGCGGCCGCTACAAGCAGCGCCTGGGCGATATGGTGGCGGGCACGGCGGTGATCCAGAGTTCCGTCAGCAGTTCCTTCACCCTGGCCGATATTCTGAGCATCCGCAACCGCGATGACCACGAGCCGGAGTTCCCGGGGGTGCAGCGCTACACCGACGAAGACATGATCGTGGTAAAGCAGGCCCTGACGCGCCTGCAGCAGTACGGCAACACGGCGCACCGGCAGGCCGTCCGGCAACTCGCCATCAAGATTGCCGATCAGCTGGGCCTCGATAAAAAGGAGGTGAAATACACGCCGGAAAAATTTCTGGAGATCATTCTGCTGGACTACATCGTCTTGACGCGTTGATTCCCGGCACGCGCTGCATGCTTAACGGGTGCCTAGTGGTCTATATCTTCCGGAGAATAGCCACGCCGCGAACTAAACCCTGCCCCCGAACCTTTTTACTGATCAGACCAAAACGAGAAGCGATGTTCGGAGACATGATGGAACAGATGCAGGAGATGCAGGAGCAGATGCAGCGCGAACTGGCTGCCAAGTCCTTTTCCGGCGAAGCGGGCGGTGGCGCAGTTGTGGTAAGCTGCAACGGCGCGCGCACGGTAACCAACGTAAAAATCGACGGCAGCCTGATGGATGCCGAAGACACCGAAGCGCTGGAAGACCTTTTGGTGGTGGCCACCAACCGCGCCCTGGAGGCGGCGGCAGCTTACGAGCAAGAGCAAGCCGGCTCAATGATGAACAATATGCTGCCCGGTGGGCTGGGCGGGCTTTTCGGCCAGTAGTGCCCCGTTCCGTTTATCTCCTGCCCCCCAAGACGAAGACCGTTCCAGGTTCCTGACGGCCTCCGGTGCCGGAGCAGCCGCTTTACCGAAAGTTGCCCAATGAAGAGTGCATACTTTTTACACCTTTATGTTCAAAGAACTGCATGGAAGAATTAGCTGGCATCATCATCATCGGCATATTTGCACAGTGGCTGGCGTGGCGTTTGAAGGTTCCCGCCATCTTGCCCCTCATCATTGCGGGCTTGCTGGTGGGGCCCTTGTCAACGTTGTGGACGGAGGACGGCAGTAAGCTGATCAGCCCTATTTTCGAAGGTGGCCCCGACGGGCGCGGCCTTTTCCCCGGGCGCTCGCTCTTTTACTTCGTCAGTCTGGCCATCGGCATCATCCTTTTCGAGGGGGGCCTGACGCTAAAAGTCAAGGAAGTAAAAGAAACGCAGCGTTCCATTCTGCGGCTCATTTCCCTCGGCAGCCTCATTACCTTTATCGGGGCGGGCCTGGCGGCGCACTACATCATGGGGCTGGATTGGAGCATCAGCTTTTTGTTTGCGGGCCTCATCATCGTTACCGGGCCCACGGTCATTGCGCCCATCCTGCAAAACATCCCGCTCAACCGCAACGTGGCGACAGTCTTAAAGTGGGAGGGTATCCTCATTGACCCCATCGGCGCCTTGGTTGCGGTACTGGTTTTTGAGTTCATCGACTCAACTGGCCACCAGGGAGGGTTTACGGCCTACGCCTTTGCCACCTTTGCCCAGATTGTCCTCTACGGCGGGGCATTGGGCTTTTTGGCGGGACTTGCCCTGTTCCAGATCATCAAGCGGGATTGGGTGCCGCACTATTTGATCAACGTTTTTGTGCTGGCCTACGTCCTGTTGATTTTTGTGGTGAGTGATGTGCTGGCCCACGAGTCGGGCCTCCTCGCCGTGGTGGTTATGGGCCTGGTGCTGGCCAACAAGGATGTGCCGCGTATCAAAGATATTCTCTCCTTCAAGGAAAGCCTCAGTGTGTTGCTCATCTCCATCCTTTTCATTTTGCTGGCGGCAAATATGGACATGGCGCAGTTGGAGTTGCTGACCAACGATTGGCGGCCACTCACCCTTTTTGCTTTCGTAGCCCTGGTCTTGCGGCCTTTGAGTGTGTTCATCAGCACATTCCAGGGCAACCTCAGCACGGCCGAGAAGTGGTTCATCAGTTGGGTGGGGCCACGGGGGATTGTGGCGGCCGGCATTGCTTCGCTTTTTGGCCTTACCCTGGAGGAGAAAAATGTGCCGGGTGCAGAGTACATCACGCCGCTTGTTTTCATGATCGTGCTCGGGACGGTGTTGCTCAACGCCACTACCGCTCGGCTGGTGGCCCGGCTGCTGGGGGTCACGCAAGAAACCTCCGCAGGAATCATCATCCTGGGGGCAAACAACTTTGCCATTGCGATCGGCGAATACCTGCAGGAGCAGGGGCGCAGCGTTTACATGGTCGATAACAACTCCGGCAACATAAAAAAAGCCAAGGAGAGGGGACTGCCCGGCTTCGTTTCCAACGTTTACAGCGAAGACCTCTCGGAGGAGTATGAACTCCTTGACGTCGCGTTCTTGCTGGCCTTTACGAGCAGCGACGAAGTTAATCAATACGCCCTGAACCGCTTTGGAGACATCTTCGGCGAGCGGGGCAGTTTCCGCCTCATTACCTCGGAGGAACTCAAGGCGGATGAACTCCCCCAAAACGAGCACATTTTCAGTTTCACGGATGACTTTATCAACTTCAGCGATGGTCACCGCAAGCGGGCCCAGATTCAGGAAATTGCCCTGGATGACAAAAAACACTATCTCGCACTCTTACAGCGGACGGGGCAGGAGCGATGCGCCATCCCCCTGTTTTTGAAATTGCCCGATGGCAACCTGCTGCCCATCCCCAAAGACCCCGCCGATATTTTTACCGAAGATGGCCCCCATCACCTGGTTGTCCTCGGCGATTTTACGGCGGAGGATTTGGTGGCTACCAACGTTACCCATTCGTCTTCCGGTATCTAGCCCCCCTGGCCCCTCCGCGTTATCCGCAAAACCCACCCGCCATGCGCTTTTCCATCGCTCTATGCGCCCTTCTTTTTGCCTTTTTCTCTTGTGGCGACGGTGCCCTTCCCGTCCCCAAACCCCGCTCTTTCCCCCGGGTGATGTACCCCGAGCGCGCCTACGAAGCGGCCAGCACCAGCTACTGTAACTTCAGTTTTGCCAAGCCCGTTTCGGCAGTTCTGGAGCGGCAGGCACTTTTTTTCGACCGCATTCCGCCCGATTCCTGCTGGTTTGACCTCAAGCTCGACCCCGCGCTCAACGGCAGCATTCACTTTTCCTACTACCCCATCGGCGGCTCCAACGACACTTGGGAGGCCTTGCGCGACGAAGCTTTCAAACTGGTGGGCGTGCACAACGACCGCGCCAGCGACATCGAAGAAATCCTGATTCACCGCGATGAGGCCGACGTACACGGCATCGCCTTCGATATCGCCGGCCCCGCCGCCAGCCCCTTTCAGTTTTTCCTGACCGACAGTACAAACCACTTTCTTCGCGGTGCGCTTTACTTCGATACCGAGGTGCGGCCCGATTCGCTGGCCCCCATCATCGCCTACGCCAAGGAAGACATCTTCAAACTCATCGAAACTTTCCGCTGGGCCAAATAGCCTTTTTAGAAGGGCGCGGCCGCAGGTGCGGGGCCCGGCACCCCAAGGGAAGAGCAAGGAAAGACTACGCGCTTCCCCTATCCTATTTATCAATCCGCTTCAACCAGGGCGGAAGCACCGTTTTTCTCCACACCAGCGCCAGGAGGGCTCCCACGATGCCGCCGCCCACGTGGGCAAAACGGGCTGTCGTATCGTAGTTGTAGTCCATAATGCCGAGGAAAAGATCCGCCAGGAAAGTCCCCCCGATGAGGAAAAGCGCCGGGATACCGAAGGGAATGAAAAGCATATGGATTTCTTTCCAGGGGTAAAACACCGCATAGGCAGCCATTACCCCCGAGATGGCTCCCGAAGCGCCTACCATGCGGCTGTTCTCCTGGAGCCAGGTGTACTCTTGCATCAACTTTGTCGCTTCGGCAATGGCCAAAGAGGGGTCTTTGAGCATCACCAGGTCATTCTGGGTTTCCCCCACCACCACTTGCATCGCGCGCCCGTAGATGGAATAGCCTTCGAGGTCTACCCCCGACCAAAAAGCGTTGAAATTGGCCAAAGACGGCTCGACGCTGAAGGCCAGCATGGCGGCTTCGGATTCGCTTACTTGCCACCAGATCTGGCCCAGGTGAAGCCCTACCGCACCGAAGGCCGCCAGAAAATAGAGGATGAGAAAGCGTACACCACCCAGCCTGGTTTCCAACTCCGGCCCGAAGAAATAGAGCACCAGCAGGTTGAAAAAAATGTGGCCAAAGTCGGCGTGCATAAAAAAGTGGGAGAGCAGCTGGTAGGGGCGGAAGTTGTCGCTCGTCCAGTAATACAAGGCCAATTTTTCCTCAATCGCCAGATTGTAACCCAGCTGGCCGGGCAATACGACTACCGCAAAGATGATCGCATTGAGGATCAGCAGGTAGCGGACAATCGGGGTGGGCGGGGGGAGCATACGGAAGGAGGGAGTAAAGGAATAAAGGGGGAAGGGATTAAAGGGGGAAAGGATTAAAGGGGGAAGGGATTAAAGGGGGAAGGGGGGCCGTGCGTTAGGGGTCAAAACGCCGTTCGAGTTCGTCCAGTTCATACTTCAGGAAGCACTTCCGACCGTTGGGGGCCGTGCGGGGTTGTTCGCAGGCAAAAAGCCGATCAATGAGGGAACGCATTTCGCTGACGTCGAGGGTTTGCCCCTGCCGGATGGCGGCACCACGGGCGAGGGCCCGGGCCAGGCGCGTGTGTCCGTCGCTTTCCAGATCGACGTTATCGCGGTACTGTTGGAGGAGTTGTTCGAGCAGTTCGAGCTCGTTGTTTTTCCCCGCCAGCTCGGCCGGGATACCGCGGACGATGAAGGCGTTTCCCCCGAAGTGTTCCACGTCGAAGCCGAGTTGTTGCAGATCGCCGAGGATGGACGAAAAGAGGGCGGCGTCGGCGTGAGGAAGTTCCAGCGTTTGGGGGAACAGGGACTGTTGGCAAGCCGCCGGGTTTTCGCGGAGGTTGCGCAGGAAGCCTTCGTAGAGAATGCGCTGGTGGGCGGCGCGTTGGTCAATCAGCAACCAGCCATTTTTGATGGGGGAGATGATGTAGCGGTTGTGGAGCTGGTAGGGGGCCCGGTCGGGGGGCGTCAGCGGAGCGTTTTCGGTTTCCTGACTGAGGCGGCTGGGGAGGAGTTCTCCGTCTTCATGGTCGTCGTCCGGCGCGCTGGAGAAATCCAGGAACGGGGGTGCACTGTCCTGGGGAGCCTGGGTAGCGTCGGTCCCCAGGCCGCTGTAGAGTTTTTCCCAGTGGCGGAGGTTGCTCGCGTGGCGGGCGGCATCGCTACTGGGTGGGCTGGCGGCCCGGTTGTCGCCACCTCCTCCGTTGCCGGGGGAGCGTGGGCTGGCGAAGTCGTCGTTCATCCGGCTGGGCAACGCTTCGCCTTCTTCGAGTGCCGAGCGGCTGATGTTGGTAATTTTCGTGCGGGAAGGAGCGAAAGGGTTGTCCGTCTCAAAATCAATGGAGGGCATGATGCTGGCCCGGCCCAGCCCCTGGCGGATGGTGGCCTTGAGGTAATTGTAGATCAGGCGTTCGTCTTCAAACTTGATTTCCTGCTTGGTGGGGTGGACGTTGACGTCAATCCGCGCCGGATCAATTTCGAGGTAAATGACGTAAAAGGGGTGGGTTTCTTTGCCCAGCAGATCATCAAAGGCCCCCATCACTGCGTGGTGGAGATAACTGCTTTTGATGAAGCGGTTGTTGATGAAAAAGAACTGCCCCACCTTGCTTTTGCGGGCGGCTTCCGGCTTACCGACGAAGCCGGTGATGGACAGCACGTCGGTGTCTTCCTGGATGGGTACGAGCATCTCGTCGTACTTCCGCCCGAAAACCTGTACTACGCGTTGCCGGAGGCGGCCAGCCGGAAGGGCCTGATCGAGGCGATCGTTGAGGTACAGATCGAAGCGCACTTCGGGGTGGGCCAGGGCGATGCGGATGAATTCATCGCGAATGTGGCGCAGTTCGACGGAGTCGCTTTTGAGGAAGTTGCGGCGGGCGGGAACGTTGTAGAACAGGTTGCGCACGGCGATGGTGGTACCGGGGGCGGCCGCTACGGGTTCCTGGATTTTCACCTCGCTGCCTTCCACGAGGATGCGGGTACCGAGGTCGTCGGGGGCCCGGCGCGTCTTCATTTCCAGCTGGGCGATGGCCACGATGCTGGCCAGGGCTTCGCCGCGGAAACCCATGGTGCGGAGGGCAAAGAGGTCATCGGCGGTACGCAGCTTGCTGGTGGCGTGGCGTTCGAGGGACATCCGGGCGTCGGTTTCCGACATGCCGCAGCCGTTGTCGCGTACCTGAATCAGGGTTTTGCCACTGTCTTTGATGGTCAGTTCGATCTCGCTGGCACCGGCGTCGATGGCATTTTCGACGATCTCCTTCACTACGCTGGCTGGCCGCTGGATGACTTCGCCGGCGGCGATCTGGTTGGCAATGGCGTCGGGTAGAAGTTGGACGAGATTGTCCGTCATTTGGGCAAAAAAGTAAGTTAGTCAGCGGGGCAAAATCCTGGCCCAACCCAAAAGGCGTTGGCCAGGTTGCTGGGGCGAAGATAGGGGAAAAAACCGTCTTGCTGGGTGTTCACACGGGGTTTGTTCGCCGACAATCGGGGCGAAGCGATAAATGGTATCCTTAATCGGCCCAGCCCACCCGCTTCCGCCATTCGTCCATTTCCCGTTTCCTTTTTGCGAAGTCCTGGGGAGGGGATTGGTTTTCGTCCCTTACCCGCTTTTGCATCAGGAGGGTTTGTGCTTCCAGGCTGTTCAGGCCCAAGCGGGCTCTGCGCTGGTTTACGGCGGTAGCATCGTCGACGGGGTTGGGGCTCAGGGCGCCGTTTTCGTCCCAGTCAAATTGGGTGCCGTAAAGCTGGGGTTTTCCTTCCAAGACGGCGATCCGATCGGTGAGGTAAGCCAGGCTGATGGGGTCTGCTTGCTCGTCGTGGACGGCCTCGGCTAAGCGCTGGGCGCTGGCGCGCATGAAGGCGGGTTGCCCGATGGCGTGTTGGATGATCAGCCAGGCGGCTTCGCTGGCTTCCTGGCCGACTTTCGCTGCGGTGGGGTAGCCGATGGCCTCCATCAGGTCATTTAACTGCATTGCGTTGTGGTCGTGCAGGGCGGCCATTGCGGGGTGGTAGCCTTCGCCGAGTTGGCCCCGTTGGATGAGTTGATCGCGGAGTTGGAGGTCGCTATCCCGCATGGCGATGATGCTGTTGGCGATGTGTTGGTAGTCCATGCGCTGGGTGCCCGGCGGTGGGGTGTTAGGATGGAAAGTTAAGGGAAATTCCGCCAGTTGTGGCCCCAGGTAGGCTGTCTTTGCCGCGCGCCCCCCTGGGATAGAAGATGGTCAGTGGGGCGACCAAAACAGCAGGGAGCAAAATGGGGGAGCCCTGGCACGTTGCGGCGCGTAGTGGGTCAGCCCATACGCCGGGCGGTGGCCTTCTCCGCGCATTCCCCACCCCCGCCGTATATTCCCCGCTCTTAGCCACTTCCAAATTCATTCATGAGACGCACTACTCTGTCTTCCATTGCTCTTTTCTTCTTCCTTTGCACCTGCGTCAGCGCCCAGCTGCTGGCCCAGCAAGGTCCGATCAACCTGAAATACTGGGATGAGTTGGCCCCGCGCAGCATCGGTCCGGCGGGAATGAGCGGCCGCGTGACGGCCATCGATGTACACCCCCAGAATAAGGACATTTTCTACGTTGGCACCGCCAGCGGAGGCCTCTGGACGAGCCGCAACGGCGGCATCAGTTTCGAGCCCATTTTTGACCGGCAGAAGTACCTCGGCATCGGGGCCGTGGCCGTCAGCGACGCCAACCCCAGCATCATTTGGGCGGGCACCGGCGAAGGGAACCCCCGCAACTCGGCCAGCTACGGCGGCGGCATCTACAAAAGCCCTGACGGCGGCAAAAGCTGGCAACACATGGGCCTGGAAGCCACCCGCCACATTCACCGCGTATTGGCCCACCCTACTGACGCAGACGTGGCCTACGCAGGGGCACTAGGCTCCATGTGGGGCCCCAACAAAGAACGGGGCGTGTACCGCACCACCGACGGCGGCAAAACCTGGGAAAACGTGCTCTACATCGACGAAGGCACCGGCATTGCCGACCTCGTGATGGACCCCAGCAACCCCCGCAAGATCATTGCTGCGACCTGGACTTTCGACCGCGACCCCGACTTTTTCAACTCCGGCGGACCCGGCTCCGGCATCTGGATTACCCACGACGGCGGCGACACCTGGGAGCGGCGCACCGCCAAAGACGGACTGCCCAAGGGCGACCTCGGCCGCATCGGCCTGGCCATTGCCGCCAGCAAGCCCAACATCGTCTACGCCCTCGTGGAAGCCAAAACCAACGGCCTCTACAAAAGCACCGACGGCGGTAGCACCTGGAAACTGGTGACCGACAAAAACATCGGCGACCGCCCCTTCTACTACGCGGAAATTTACGTTGACCCCCAGAACGAAAACCGACTGTTCGACGTAGCCACCTACGTTTCCCGCTCCGAAGACGGCGGCCGTACCTGGCAGCAGATTGCCGACTATGGCAACTCCGTGCACCCCGACCACCACGCCTTCTGGATCGACAAGGACGACCCCGAGTTCATCCTCGACGGCAACGACGGGGGCATGAACATCAGCCGCGACGGCGGAGACACCTGGCACTTCGCCGCCAACCTGCCCCTGGCCCAGTTTTACCACATCAATTACGACCTTTCCTTCCCCTACAACATCGGCGGAGGGATGCAGGACAACGGCAGCTGGGTAGGCCCCAGCCAGGGACTGAAGGCTGGCGGCATCACCGATGCCGACTGGCAAGAGGTGTACTTCGGCGACGGCTTTGACCTCATCTTCAAGCCCGGCGACCCCAACACCGTCTACGCCGCCAGCCAGGGCGGAGCCCTGGGCCGCGTCAACCGCCGCACGGGCAAAACGACCAGCATCCGCCCGGTCCACCCCGACGGCACCTTCCTGCGCTTCAACTGGAACGCCCCCATTGCCCAGAGCCCCACAAACGACTGCACCATCTACATCGGCAGCCAGTTTGTGCACAAAAGCACCGACTGCGGAGACAGCTGGACCATCATCAGCCCCGACCTGACCACCAACGACAGCACGAAGCAGCGGCAGATGTCCAGCGGCGGCCTCACCATCGACGCGACCCAGGCCGAGAACCACACGACGCTGCTGGCGATCGTCCCCAATCGCGTCGGTTACGGCGACAATACCCTGTGGGTAAGCAGCGACGACGGCAAGCTCCACCTCACCCGCGACGGCGGTAAGAACTGGACCGACCTGAGCAAACGCCTCCCCGGCATGACCCCCGGCAGCTGGATTCCTTACATCGAGCCTTCTCCTCACCGCGCCAGCGAGGCCTTCGTGGTGGTCAATGACTACCGCCGCAACGACCGGCAGCCCATGGTGTTTCACACGACCGACTTCGGCGAGACCTTCACCCGCCTGGTGGACGAAAGCGACGTGAGCGGCCACGCCCTGAGCATCGTCCAGGACCCCGTGGAACCCAAGCTCCTTTTCCTGGGTACCGACCAGGGCCTGTGGGTGAGTTTCAACTACGGCAAAGACTGGACGCACTACAACCATACCTTCCCAAACGTCTCGGTCCGCGACCTCAAAATCCACCCCCGTGAGCACGACCTCATCATCGGCACCTTCGGCCGGGCGGCGTGGATTCTGGACGACATCCGCCCCTTCCGCGCCATTGCCCAGTCGGGCGTAGAAATGCTGCGCGATAGTTTTGCCGTCTTCCCCGCCCCCGACGCTTACCAGTGGGAGTACCGCTCTTACCAGGGCACGCGCTTTTACGCCCAGGGGCAATTCCAGGGCCAGGACCGTCGCGGCGGTGCTATGCTTTCTTTCTATGTGATGCCCCAGGCCCCGAAAGCCAAAGGTAAAATGGAGGCTAAAGCAGTTCCAGCCATGGCCGATGCCAAAGGTAAAAAAGGCGAAAAAGCACCTGCTCCTGCGGCAACAGCCACGGATAAGCCCGACGTGAGCCGCCTGCTGGCCTACCCCCAGGCACCCGCTGGGGTAGTGGAAGACTTGCCCACTTTCTCCGCTGCCGCCATGGCCAGCCAGGCGAGGCCCCGGGCGGAAAGCCCAGACCCAGTGGAAGGCCCCAAAGGCAAGGTAAAAATCCAGGTCGTTGATGTACAAACGGGCGATACCATCCGCACCTACCGCATCACCCCGCAGTGGGGGATGAACCGCACCAGTTGGAACATGCGCCGCGACGGCGTTTCCTTCCCCAGCCGCCGGGAAGCCCGCGAAGACGCAGACCCTGCCCCGGGTGCCAGCGTCACGCCCGGCGTATACGAAGTGGTCATGACCTACGGCAAGCAAGTGGGCAAAACCCTCCTGACCGTCCACGCCGACCCCCGGGAAAAAACCGCGCCTAATGCTTTCGCCGAACGCGAAAAACTCCAGGCAGAACTGGATACCACCATCGTGCGGGTAGACGCCGCCTGGACCGACCTGCGCAACGCTGGCAAGAGCATCAAAACCGTCCAGGGCCTCCTGGCGGATGCCCCCAAAGCGGTTAAAGATTCTCTGGAAAAAGATGCCAAAGCCCTGCTGAAGCAAATCGCCGACCTCGAAGAGATCTACACTGAAAAGGAAGACCTCAAGGGCATCCAGCGCAACCCCACCAACCTGCAGTCAAAACTCTTCGAGGCCAGCCGCTACATCCGGCAGGTGGAAGGGCAGCCCAGCCAAATGGCCACCGTTAGCCTGGGGCACTTCCAGAATGCTGCGGCCGATTTCGTCAATAAAGTAGAACTTTTCATGGGGGGAGATTTCGCTGCTTTCCGCCGGGAGGTGGCGGCGGCGAATTTGTCGCCCTTTGGGAAGTTGTAGGGGTTTAAAGGTAGCGTCGGGTTTTGCCCGACGCTACCCTTGTTCTTTTCAGGGACAATCCGTCGAGGTAGAGATTTTCAGGAAGGAAGGAAAACTCCGTGATACTCTATGCTTTAACTCCATGTAACTCCATGGGCTAAAGAGGGCTACGTCTGGCCCTTTTTCGCCGGACCAGAGGTCCGGATCCGAGGGACTCCATGGGCTAGAAAGCGTGGAGCAGTCGACGTGAAACGTCTCCACCTCACCATCTCAGGCCGCACCACCGTACACCCCCATCGCCACATCATCCACTTCCAGCATCGCGAAGGCTTCCCAGGTGGCGGCAGGCACCAGCGCCTTGCGGTAGGCGATGTGGACGCGGTGGATATCGGTATTCATCTGCTGGCAAGTATCTACCATCAATTTATTGTGGCCCCGGATGGTGGCCATATCGACGTATTGGTAGGTACGGGCGTTGTGCTGTTGTCCGCTCTGGTACATGGCATCCACCATTAAGGGATAGACGCCCTGACGCTGAAAGTCTTTGGCAATACCGAAGGCGATGCCCTTGCAATTGCGGGGTTGCTTCTGGAATTTAAGGCGGTAGAGGAAGCGGGGGAGGTTGAGCATATCCAGCCTTCCGCCCAGCCCGCCGAGGAAGCAGTTGATGTCGGGGATGAGGCCCGCCAGCCCGATCGGTGCGCCGTCGCGGTCGTAGGCCAGGCAGGTGAGGTGGGGGTCCAGGATGGGTTTCATCTGCTGGAAGACGGGGTAGATGTCTTGGCCCGTCAGGGGTTTGAAGTAGGGCCAGTGGTTGAAGGCGGCGTTGTAGACGGTGGCGAAGTCTTCGGCGTTTTCCCGCAGCTTACCCCTGGTAATCTGCCTGGTGCTCAGGCCGTAGCGTTCGCGGATCCGGGCGGCCAGGCCAGCGAGGCGCTCGGCGGGGAAGCCCAGCACCGTACCGCGCATGGTCAGGCACTGCTCGTGGGCCACGTAGCCCCGCTCCTCGAACATCCGCTGGTAATAGGGCGGGTTGTAGGTTTCCTGGTAGACGGGGCGGTACCAACCCCTGACGAGCAGACCCCAGAACTTATCCCGCTCCCCGAAGTTGATCGGTCCGTCCACCGCGTGCATCCCGCGCTCGGTCAGCCAGCCTTCGGCGGCGTTGAAAAGGAGTTCGGCCACCGCATCATCGTTGATGCTCTCGAAAAAGCCCAGGCCGCCGGTGGGGATGGTCCACTCTTCCGCCCGCGAAGTGTCGATGAAGGCCGCAATTCGCCCCACGGGCCGTTGGCCATTTTCCAGCACCACCCAAAGCCGGAGGTTGTCTCCCGTAAAAGCCCCGTTTTTGGCACTCAGGATGCCTTCAATATCGCTTCGCAGCGGATGGACGTACTGCGGGTTGCCCTGGTAGACGGTATCGAGAACCCGGTGGAAATGACCGAAGTCGCTGACGGAAAGCAGTTGATAATCCTGGTGGTGCATTCCGCAAAGGTACGTTGGGACGGGGTGTTGCGGGAGCGGTGAGGCTACGCAGCGGGGCGTGCCCTAAAAAACGTGCGGGGCAGCACCGCATTTGGTGCCGCCCCGCGCGGTGTTGGTGTGGTTTATGCCGTGGTTTACAACACGCCTTCTACCGCACCCTGGGCCAAAAGTTCACCCATCTTGGCGTAGGTACCGTCTTGCAGCTTGGAGCGTACGGAGCGGAAGGCATTCAACGTCGTCTCGATGTCCTCTTCGGAGTGCTCCGCCGTGGGGATGAGGCGCAGCAGGATCTGCCCTTTGGGGATCATGGGCGGCAGTACGATGGAACAGAAAATGCCATAGGTTTCGCGGATGTCGTAGATCAGCGCCCCTGCCTCGTATTCGTTTCCGTGCATGTACACGGGCGTTACGCAGGCCCCGGTGTTGCCGATGTCGAAGCCAGCATCTTTCAGTCCATTTTGCAGGTGGTTGACGTTGCGCCAGAGTTTTTCGCGCAGTTCGGGCAGGGTCCGCAGCAGGCGCAGGCGGGCCAGGCCACCGATGACCATGGGCATACAGAGCGACTTGGCGAAGAGCTGGCTGCGCAGGTTGTAGCGGAAGTACTCGATGATGTCTTTATCGGCTGAGACAAAAGCGCCGAAGCCAGACATGGCCTTGGCGAAGGTCGAGAAGTAGATATCGATCTGGTCTTGGACGCCCTGGGCCTCGCCCGCGCCCATGCCCGTTGCGCCGAGGGTACCGAAGCCGTGGGCATCGTCTACCAGCAGGCGGAAGCCGTACTCTTCTTTGAAGGCGCAGATTTCTTTGAGGATGCCCTGCTCGCCGCGCATCCCGAAGACGCCTTCGGAGATGACGAGGATGCCGGAGTTGCGCTTTTCGGCTTCGGCTTTGGCTTGCTTGAGGCGGACCTCAAAGTGCTCGATGTCGTTGTGCTTGAAGGCAAATTTGGGGCCGGTGTGCATCCGGATGCCGTCCATGATACAGGCGTGGTCGTCGCGGTCGTACACCACCACGTCGTGGCGGGAGAGGCAGGCGTCGACGATGGACATGATGCCCTGGTAGCCAAAGTTGAGCAGCAGGCAGGCTTCCTTCTGGGTGAATTCCGCCAGTTCTTTTTCCAGTTGCAGGTGGGCGTCGGTCTCGCCGCTCATGATGCGGGCACCCATTGGGTAGGCCATGCCGTACTGCGCGGCGGCCTCGGCGTCGGCCTTGCGCACCTCGGGGTGGTTGGTCAGGCCCAGGTAGGAGTTGATGCTCCAGATGATGTACTCCTTACCGCGGAACTGCATGCGGGGGCCGAGTTCTCCTTCCAGCTTCGGGAACGAGAAGTAGCCGTGGGCAATATCCTGGTACTGGCCGAGAGGGCCGCGAAAATCGAATTTCTCGAAAAGGTCTTTCATTTGATGGCACTTTTGCGCCGCAAAGATACGAAATGTAGGCAGCATTTTGCTAATCTCGCCCGGGGGAGGGCGTTTGATGGGCGCGGCCGCAGGTGCTCCCCCCCGACCCCCCGAAGGGGGGAGTTAGGACAGGGAGCGAGGTTTAGGTCAACAAGTGCTCCAACCCGACCCGAAGGATGGAGGAGAGAGGATGGGGCGCAGCGCCTGGTCAAGCAGGGGAGGATCACCTTTTCAAAAACTTGCTTACGGCAGCGCGCCCGTCTGCGTAGTCTAAGCGCAGAAAGTAGGCTCCGGCGGGTAAGCGCGAAACATCTAACCCGCCATTGGCCAGTGCAACCACCTGCATCCGTTGCCCAGTTACCGAATATACGCTGAAGGTTCGCACCCGCTCATTTTCCGCTGCCCGCCAATATAAGACGCTGCCCGCTGGATTGGGATAAACCAATGGTGCAACTCCCAAGGGCTCAGGGGAATCCGTATCCACCCTGGTGAAGCAGGGCTCGAAGCCCGGCCGGTAAAGATATACATTGATAAGCTCGATGGTATCTACGGGGTTGGGACTACCTTCGATTGGTAAAAGTGTATATGAATAGAAAAAACGGTCTCCCAATCCCCCCCCTTGGATATACGGATAAAAGACCTTTACCGAATCCGTAGCCATACACTGGTAATCGACAAAACCTTCAAATGTGAGGTACCACCACTGCCACAATGTGTTTGGTGCCATAGAGTTGATAATCCAGGCACTCTCGGCCATACAATTGAATCGGCTTCCAACCGCGAAAGCGGCTGGGTCCCAGGAAACTTTTAGAGGTGGGTATTTTACCTTCATCGCAAAGGAAATAAAATCATCCATGACCCAGTTCCCACAGTTGCTTGGATCCTGGCCTAGGTATTCACGCCAAATTGCCTGCCTTTTATAGGTAAACCGGGGCATCTCGCGTACCGACAAGCTAAAGAAATCACTCGCCCTTACCTCAAATACACTATCAAACGGCACCGCAATGGTATTCTCTGAACTAAGTGCTAAATTGGTGGAATCATTTTGGTGGTCAGAAATAATGATGATTACGGTATCCCTGTTCCCCACCCCGTCTTCAAAGTAGAAGGGGATGGTGACTAGGATGGAGTCCTGGGCTTGGGCGCAAAGGGGAATACCCGTGAAAACCGCAAGAAAAATAACGAGGCTTTTTATTAATTTATCAATCATTGCCTAGTTATTTTTTTGTACTCTTCGCACTACGATGTTGTCGTCGGCGTGAATGCTAATGTAGTTCAGGCCTTCACCAAGTTCGTGAGTAGGGAAGTAAACGCTGTAGGTGCAAGCTTCCTTATTTCCCGAATCCGCTTGCTTCAGCAAGGTTTGCACTGAGTTTCCGTTTCCAGACGAGGTGGTGAGGTAGATTTTAATATCCGCTTCAGCGTTAGTGGTGTAACTGAGGGTCGTTCCGTTGATTGAAGGGTTGGGGTAAACCACTACACTTCCGTCCTCAAGAGGATTGAAGGTGCCGCCGTCGTCAGCCGGTCGTAAGTCACAGTTTCCTGTAGTGAACTGCCTCGCATAAAGATCAGTATCCCCGCACAAGTTACGGGTTTCAATGATGACGTTATAGGTAGCATTAGATAGCAGCACGATGTTGGCAAACTTATCGTGCTCTTTTGTTCCTACTGCCACACGGTCTTGGCCAGCTTGACCGTCTATCCAGTCCGTTTGGCGAAAAGTCGTAAAACTGCCGTTGGGTTGTTGTACTTCGTAGGTAACGCGGTATTCTACCTCGTTAGTGCTCGCCTGAAAGTAGAAGCTGAACTTACAATCTTCGCTGAAGTCAACGATAGGCAATAACCCAATATGCGCCGATGCTGGCGGGCAGCCAGGGTTAATCTCATCAATCAAGTCGCACTTATCATTCAACAGATTGTCCAGCATTTTACCCATCTGGCAAGGAGTGAAGGCTGAAACATTAGGATCACTAGCGTAGGAGGCATAGGTCATCATATTGTTATTCTGATAACGCTGCTCGCAACAGGGGTGGCTGTTCACTACCGTAGTGCCATTGGGCTGGCACAGGTTAATGCCACTAGTATCTACGTTTGAAAGATTCCAGCAGCGATTGCCACTGGCGTCAATTGATCCATCACCATTTCGGTCGTAAGTCCAGGAAATGAACGGGGTGTCATCACAATCATCATTGTTTTGTGGTGTCCCATCGAAAGTATGCTGGAGCACTAGCCCGTGCCCAAGTTCGTGGATTAATAGCTGCGCACTAAAGTTCTCATTAACCAGCGTAGTTGAGCCCAAACCTCGGGCAAAGCCATTGTCAGGGCCATTAACATTAGCGATAAAGATATTGAACAATGGTCCGCTGCGATTTCAAGCTGCTCTAGCGGCGTAGTTCCTGACCTCCGCCAGTACCTCTTGACTTTTTGGCAGGTTCGGGTCAATCCCACACCTGCTGAAAATGCGTAAAGCCAAGCGCTCATTGGTATAGGCAGTTGTAATATCAGCCATGGAAAATGCTCCGCGTTCAAGGTCGGGAACCGCTAAGTGGTGGGCAGCTTTAGCCAAATTAACTACCGTTAGCGCGCAGTTGACGTGGAAGTCGATCTTAAGCCAATCACGCCCTTGCCCCTCTTCTAAACCGCTGAACTGCTTGCCATCGCGGAAAATGAATTCTTGTTGGTAACGACAGCGGTAAGCATGGACAATTTGTTCGGCTGGCTGATCAACATCGGTGCTCATGTATACCTTCACAGACTTGATTTTGTTTTTTTCGTCAAGTTGGTGTATAACCACGATACGGATTTTTAATCCTGCTACTTTTAGTTGAACCACGCCCGTCCAAGCAACGGTTTGAGGTGAACTCAGCGCTTCCACTCGACTAAATACGGCAGGATCAAGGTTAAATAAGTTGACAAAGCCAGCATATTCCTTAGGCCGCCCTTTTGACTTTTGTGGTCCGCTGTAGTAGTAGCGCAGACTGACGTTTTTACGCAAGCGGGAGACTACATGAAAACCTGCATTGACAACGCGTTGGATGAATGGATTTCGGGAAAAGTACGCATCGACTACCACGTATTTACTGATCTGGAGCAGTTCGTCAGCCCGTTGCTCAAGGATTTCGGCATAATAATCCAGCAAAGATT
>NZ_JACSIT010000151.1:40508-70688 GCF_014349155.1 Neolewinella lacunae | reverse complement strand
GTGGTAAGTATACTGACGGAGTGGACTATTACTACAGCGGTAGCGACGGAAAACCCAAGTGGGGTATGGAGGCCAGCGGACTAGCTGCCGTCGACTTACAAAACAAGGCAGCTTTGCATTTAGACATGGTACAAACCGTTGACCGTCACGAAAGCGAGACACTATTGGAGTATTATGGTTCGACTATCATTGCCCGAAAAGACCGCTTGCAGTCAATATCAAAATACATAGCGGTAGATGCCTATTTTTCTCGACAACCTTTTGTAGATCAAATGGTTATGAACGGTTTCGATGTGATTACTCGTTTAAGAAAAGACGCTAAAATCCGTTATCTTTATCGCGGCCCACGAGAAAAGCGACGGGGGAAACCACGGCAGTTTGACGGCTACGTAGCTGTTCGCAACCTCAGAGAGGATGTCTTTACGCCTTGTGCTATCGACGAAGATAGAAAATGGATTGCGTACGAGGCAATTGTAAATGTAGAAGCGCTTAAATGTCAAGTCGTATTGGTCGTTGTCCATGATCTAGACAGTGAAGGCCAGGTAAATGGCCATCGACTTTATATGTCAACTGACACCAATCTCAACGGTGGTGAAGTTCTTCATGCTTACCAATGTCGATTTCAACAAGAATTTCTATTTCGCGACGCGAAGCAAGAACTGGGCTTGGAGCACTGCCAAGCCTACTCTTGGCAGAAAAACGATTTCCACTTCAATGTGGCGATGACTGTTGGCTCGCTAGCCAAAGCAGCTTACCATTTACAAGTCCCGGGGCAACCTGTTAGGGCTTTCTCTATCGCCGATGTAAAACAACGTCACATGAATGAATTCCAAGCACAACGAATATTATCCTTGTGTCGACTGGACCTTGATGAGGACTTAATTCGAAATCTCCAGCAACACTTCAGTAATTTCGGGCTTCGCAACTTCCAAAGGGCATGAAAACCTCTACAGACCATTGCTTAGGAAATTATCCAGGGGTTGTTCAGCAGCAATTTGCCACTTCCTAACGGCAGCGTACATCGTTCTACTCAATTCCAGCGGAGCTTTAGCGGGACGCAAGTGCGTACTGAATGCTACTACTGCCTGTGGGTGGCCACAACGGTCAATAGTCATTAGACGGTAATCTTCACTATTTTTCAGAGTTAGGTACACTGGCGACTTTCCAAGCTTCAGCGTACGTAGGTAACGATCGCCTTCGTACAGCTGAAGGTCTTTTCCCTCGCTATCACCGGAGAGCTCAACCAGGCTGTTTCTCTCGTAGTTGATCACCGTGGCTTCTGCACTTAGCCCAGCTGTGCAGGGATCCTGTAGATTGCTTAAGGTGGAAGTGTAATATTGAGAGGTAGCAGCAGCGAGGCTGTCCATGTCGAGGTCTGGACTCAGATAAATGTCGGGGTCTTGTGCTGGGAGGTGTAAGCCAAGGAGAAGACACGCAAATACCATGACGGCCCGCCCAAGGAGGCAGGAGTTGTAAATGAAAGCCATTCTTTAGAAGAGTTTATCAGGTTTATTTAATGAATCCGCAGCTAAAGATAATGAGTAAGACAACCTTCCCGGGGAGAAGGCAAAAGGCTGAAACCAGGGCTGAAATCATCGGAGACTAGAGACGCACTAAATCGTTGGTGCTAATTTAAGGTTTTTGGTTTATTCAAACTGATCAAAATTAGCTTTGGAAAAAGCAACAGTACAAAAATAAGGTAAATAGGTGAAAGGTGCAACTGATAATCTGGAGAAAAACTTATGGTAGGCATAAAATATTTTAATCATCTCCGTAAGTGTTTGTAAATCAGTTTATTGTGACATGAATATTTTTGTTGTTCGAATTTTTTGGGTCGTACGTTCCTCTGTTTAATTGGGAAAACCAGCGCTGTTAGGTCGGCGGAATGGGGGGGGGCTGGTAGACACTTCTCTACTTTAGGCCGTCGGGGGGTGGGTGGGTGACGAGCAGCAGGTAGCTTAGACGGGCGCGGAGGTCTCGCCTTTCTCCCTGTCCCTACCCCAGCACCTGCGGCCGCGCCCGCATCCTCTCTAACAGGTCCAGCAGGAAAATGCCTGGCGAATATTCCGCTAACGAAGTAGCTTTACCCGCTACACTGCTACTCACTACCATGCTGCGAACGA
Source organism: Neolewinella lacunae (assembly GCF_014349155.1). Taxonomy (GTDB): domain Bacteria; phylum Bacteroidota; class Bacteroidia; order Chitinophagales; family Saprospiraceae; genus Neolewinella; species Neolewinella lacunae. Next base: position 68,565 of record NZ_JACSIT010000151.1, on the reverse strand, counting down.
TTCTTCTTGTCCCCTTCTTTCTTTTGGTCCTGGCCCTCGACGCCCAAAGCCCTCCGGCGGCGGCCGACTACCTGGCCGGCGTAAAAATGCGCAACGTGGGGCCCTTCCGCGGCGGCCGCGCCAACGCCGCCACGGGCGTAGTGGGCGACCCCCTGACCTATTACATGGGCAACACCGGCGGCGGCGTCTGGAAAACCGAAGACGCCGGCCAGCACTGGAACAACATTTCCGACGGTTTCTTCGGCACCGGCTCCATCGGGGCCATTGCGGTGGCGGAAAGTGACCCCAACATCGTCTTCTGCGGCAGCGGTGAACACGCCGTACGCGGGGTGATGACTTCGGCCGGAGACGGTGTCTACAAATCCACGGACGCCGGAAGCACCTGGAAAAAAGTGGGATTGGAACTGACGCAGCACATCGCCCGCATCGTCATTCACCCTAAAAACCCCGACATTGTTTACGTCGCCGCCCAGGGTTCCCTCTACGGCCCGGGCAAAGAACGGGGCATTTACAAAAGCACCGACGGCGGGGTCACCTGGCGGCAAGTGCTGTACGTGGACGAACGCAGCGGCTGCGCGGAACTGGACATGGATCCCACCAACCCCCTTATCCTTTACGCCGCGATGTGGGAGTACGGTCGGCAGCCCTGGAAAGTCATCAGCGGCGGTCCGGGCAGCGGGCTTTACAAGAGCACGGACGGCGGCGAAACCTGGGAAAAAGTCGAGGAAGGCCTGCCTGCCGAAAAGGGTAAAATGTCCGTGGCGGTGGCTCCCAGCAATCCCCAGCGCGTCTACGCCCTGGTGGAAAGCGATTCGGAAAAGGAACTCGGTGGCCTCTTCGTTTCCACCGACGCCGGAAAGCACTGGAGCCGCGTGAGCGACGACCACCGCCTGGTGCAACGCGCCTGGTACTACATCGAGCTGTTCGTCGACCCGCAAAATGAACATCTCGTTTACGTCCTTTCCGCCGATATGCTCCGCTCCATCGACGGGGGAAAAAGCTGGGAGGAGATTGCTGGGCCACACGGCGATTACCACGACCTCTGGATCAACCCCCACAACCCCAAAAACATGGTGCTGGCCGACGACGGTGGTGCCTCCATCACCTTCAACCGGGGCGAGACCTGGTCTACCCAGAGCAACATGCCCACCGCGCAGATGTACCGGGTCAACGTCGATAACCACTTCCCTTACCGCATTTACGGGGGGCAGCAGGACAACACTTCCGTTCGTCTCAGCACCCGTTCGCTGACCAGCGGTGGGCCGGACCAAACCAATTGGGAAGCCTCAGCGGGCGGAGAAAGTGCCTTCCTGGCCTTTGACCCCGATAACCCGCGCTACGTCCTGGGTGGCAGCTACCTCGGCACCATCGACATTCTCGATACGGAGGCGGGGACGAACACCAACATCATGGCCGCGCCCATCCAGTACCTGGCCCTGGAGACCAAAGACATGCGCTACCGCTACAACTGGAATGCGCCCATCGTGTGGTCGCAGCACAGTCCCAACACCTACTACCACGCTGCGCAGTACGTCCTCCGTACCCAGGATATGGGCCTGACCTGGGAGGAAATCTCTCCTGACCTGACACGCAACGAAAAAGACAAACAGGGCAAAGGCGGCGGGCCCTACACCAACGAAGCCGTTGGCGCGGAAAACTACGGAACCATCGCTTACCTCATCGAATCACCGCACACGGCCGGGGTGATCTGGACGGGCAGCGACGACGGACTGGTGCACCTGACCCAGGACAACGGCAAAACCTGGCAAAACGTGACGCCCAAGGGATTGACCGAATGCCTGGTCAATTCCATCGAGGTCTCTCCCCACGACCCCGCTACGGCTTACATCGCCACCACCCGTTACAAATTCAACGACCACACGCCAGCGCTTTACGTGACGCGCAACTACGGGAAGACCTGGACCAACATCAGCAAGGGCATTCCACAGGGCGCATTTACGCGCGTGGTGCGGGCGGATACCGAACGCAAGGGCTTGCTCTTTGCAGGCACCGAAACGGGTTTGTACGCATCCTGGGACGATGGAGCCAACTGGGAAAGCCTGCAACTGAACCTGCCGGTGGTGCCGATTACCGATCTGGCGGTGAAGCACGGCGACCTCGTCATTGCCACCGCTGGCCGGGGCTACTGGATCCTCGATGACCTGGCCCTGCTGCGGCAGTACGCTCCGGCCACCAAAGACCTGCACGCCTACCAACCCGAAGATGCCCTGCTGGTGGGTGGCTACAGCGAACTGAACGGGGGCGGAGACGGCGACGACCTCCTGAGCGGGGTCAACCCGGCGACGGGCATTGTTTTGTACTACCACTTGCCAGCGGGTGCGGACAGCAGCAAGGTACGCCTGGAGATCAAAGACCCCGCCGGGAAGGTTATCCGGACCTTTAGTGACGAAGCGGCCGAGGGCGAAACCTGGGCGGGCGGGCCGTCTGCGGAGCCGACCTTGCCGAAGGAAGAAGGGCTGAACCGTTTCGTCTGGGACCTCCGCCACGCCTCCCTGCCCGGTGTAGAGGGCGTCTACATTGAAGGCAGCTACCGTGGCCACAAGGTTGCCCCCGGCACCTATCAACTCAGCCTCTACAAAGATGAAGACCTGGTAGCTACCGAAGCCCGGGTAATGCCCAATCCTCGCCTGCAAACCGCTGCGGAAGACCACGCGGAGTACGATCGTCACCTCCTGAAAATGGCGGGAGAACTAAGCGATATGCATCGCCTCGTCAACGAACTCAAAGACCTGAGTGACGACCTGGAAAGCTTGCTCAAAAAAGTTCCCAGAACCAGCGCTACCGAGACCACCCACCGGCAGGGAGAAACGCTCCTGAAATCCCTCCAGGCCTGGGATGCGACGATGGTGCAACGGAAATCGAAGGCCTACGACGATGTAGAGAACTTCCTCAATGGCTTTACTGCCGACTACTTCTTCCTGCTTAACCAAAGCGAGAGCGACGTCCCCCGCATCACGCAGGCTTCCCAGGCCCGCCTGCAGGAGCTAGAGGCCGTCTGGGCCACCCACCGCACCGCCGCCCGAACTTTGCTGGATCGGGAGGTGCCGGCCTTTAACCAGTTGCTTATCGCCCTGGGCATCGGGCCGTTGATGGTGCCGGTGGGGGAGCCTTAGAGGGAGAGTGGTGAATGAATTTACTGCTTGGTAGGCAGAACGCAGCCCCTGAACTTTCGCAAATTTGGACATTCGAACATGTTCGAATGTTGATTGGCCAATTCTCATTCCCGCCCAAGCCAACGCTGCGGCCTAATCGGTAGTCACCGCTTCAGCAAAACCCCGCGCGTTGTGAAGGACAGTCCCTGCTGCCCCGAGGTGGAGATCATGACACATTCAAAGAACGGTGCGTTGGTACCCGGGCGGATTTGCCAGTCGAAGAGGAAGTTCGCGCCGGTGCCACCGGCTTTGTCGATTTCATCGATGACGATTTCGACGGTCTCCAGGGGGAGGATGTAGATGGGGCGCTGGAAATAGGTGCGGATGAGTGCTCCAGTCGTGCCGTAGTACTCAGCGTGATCCAGGTAGACGGTGTCGTGGCGGTTGACGTTGCGCATGCTGACCGTGGCCGTCAGGTTGTGGGTACGGTGTTCCGTCTCGCCGTAGATTTGGGAATAGACGGATAGGTAGGTGCTGCCCCGTTCCAGGCTATCGGGCAGTGGCGTGCTGACCGTGCGTTTTTCCCAGTTGACGGGGTCAATGGAGCTGATTTCCCGGTTTTCCTGGCAGGCAAACAGCAGGGGCAGCAGCAGGATGGGAAGAAGTAATCTGGCACGCATAGTGTGGGGAGCTTGTAGTTGAAAAACGCGGCAAGCGGCGGCAGGTTGTTTAGGAACAATTCTTCCGATGAAAGGAAATTATTGGTCGACGAAGCAACACGGGCGGTGGAGGGCCGGCCTTATTCCTCGTCCCTTCCCCTGCACCTGCGACCGCGCCCTACTGATGCTACCGCTTGAACACAAGCCCATTTGGTGCTGCGGGAACTGCCAATTTTACATTAGCCTTACGCAACTATTCGGGTGGTAAAACATTAAGTTATGGACGAATTTAACCCGCCCTTCGCGGGCAAAAATAACTTACCTTAACATAAAAGAAAACTCCTGCATGGATAGCAAAAATACCCACAACGGCGCGGACGAAACCAAAGTCTGGGATGTCAACGAATCAACGGCGAAATGCCCTTTTTTGAGCGGCCAGCTGCAGCAAGTAGCGGGTAAAGGCACGAGCAACCGCGACTGGTGGCCCAACCAACTCAACCTCAATATCCTGCGGCAGAACTCCGAGCGCTCTAAGCCTTACGAAAAGGATTTCAATTACGCCGAAGCTTTCAAAAGCCTCGATCTGGCCGCCGTCAAAGCTGATCTGGCCCAGTTGATGACCGACTCGCAAGACTGGTGGCCCGCCGACTACGGGCACTACGGTCCCTTCATGATCCGGATGGCCTGGCACAGCGCGGGTACTTACCGCATCTCCGACGGACGCGGCGGCGCGGGATCCGGCAACCAGCGTTTTGCGCCACTCAACAGCTGGCCAGATAACGCCAACCTCGATAAAGCCCGCCTGCTGCTCTGGCCCATCAAGCAGAAGTACGGCAAAAAACTTTCCTGGGCAGACCTCATGATTCTGGCCGGTAACGTCGCCCTGGAAACCATGGGCTTCAAAACCTTTGGTTTCGCTGGCGGACGCGAAGACATCTGGGAACCCGAGCAGGACGTCTACTGGGGCTCCGAAAAAGAATGGCTCGGCAACCAGGAGCGCTACGCCGATGGCCACCTCGAGCAGCCCCTCGGTGCCTCCCACATGGGCCTCATCTACGTCAACCCCGAAGGCCCCAACGGCCACCCCGACCCCCTGGGAGCGGCCATTGACATCCGCGAGACCTTCGGCCGCATGGCCATGAACGACGAAGAGACCGTGGCCCTGATTGCCGGCGGACACACCTTCGGCAAGACCCACGGCGCTGCGGATGCGGGCGTATACGTAGGGATGGAGCCTGCGGGCGCCAGCATCGAGGAAATGGGCATGGGCTGGAAAAACAGCTTCGGCAGCGGCCACTCCGAACACACCATTACCAGTGGCCTGGAAGGTGCCTGGACGTCCACGCCCGCCAAGTGGAGCCACGACTATTTCAACAACCTCTTCGGCTACGAATGGGAGCTGACCAAGAGCCCCGGCGGTGCCCACCAATGGGTACCCAAAGACGGCGCTGCGGCCGATACCGTCCCCGACGCCCACGACCCCAACAAGCGCCACGCGCCGATCATGCTGACGACGGACTTGTCGTTGAAGTACGACTCCAATTACCGCGCGATCTCCGAGCGCTTCCATAAAAATCCCGACCAATTTGCCGACGCCTTCGCCCGCGCCTGGTTCAAACTGACCCACCGGGATATGGGCCCCCGCGATCGCTACCTCGGCCCCGAAGTACCCGCCGAAGTACTGATCTGGCAAGACCCCGTTCCGGCCGTTGACCACGAACTGATCGACGCCGGGGATGTCGCCAAACTCAAGCGTATGGTCCTGGCCACGGGCATTGCCCCCGCCGCCCTGATCACTACGGCCTGGGGCTCGGCATCTACCTACCGCGATTCCGACAAGCGCGGAGGTGCCAACGGTGCCCGCATTCGTTTGGCGCCGCAGCGGAACTGGGAGGTCAACAACCCCGCCCAGCTCCGCAGCATCCTGGAAAAGCTCGAAGGCGTCCAGAAAGAATTCAACAACAGCCAGACGGGCAATAAGCGCGTGTCCCTGGCCGACCTCATCGTTTTGGCGGGCGGCGCAGCGGTCGAAGAAGCAGCCAAAGCGGCGGGCTACGACGTCACGGTGCCCTTCAACGCCGGACGTACCGACGCTACGCAATCGCAAACCGACGTCGAATCCTTCTCCGCGCTGGAGCCTCAAGCCGACGGCTTCCGCAACTACCTCAAAGGAGAGCAGCGGGTTTCTGCCGAAGAAATGCTGGTGGACCGCGCCAACTTGCTCACCCTCACAGTACCAGAGATGACGGCCCTGGTCGGTGGTCTCCGCGTATTGGGTGCCAACTTTGATGGCTCCCACCACGGCGTTTTCACCGGCCGCCCCGGACAACTGACGAACGACTTTTTCGTCAACGTCCTCGACCTCGGCACCACCTGGCGCGCCACCTCGGATGCGGATACCGTCTTCGAAGGCCGCGACCGCAAAACCGGTGCCGTAAAGTGGACTGGTACCCGCGTTGACCTCATCTTCGGCTCCAATTCGGAGCTGCGCGCCATCGCAGAGTGCTACGGCAGCAGCGACGGAGAAGCCAAGTTCGTCCACGACTTCGTGGCCGCCTGGGCCAAGGTGATGGACCTCGATCGCTTTGATCTCGCCCGCGCTTAGCAAGCCCACGAAACCAATTAAAAAGGCTTTCCGCGCTCCTTTTCCCTTGGGATTTGGAGTGGGGAAAGCCTTTTTTTATGGCGCGGGCGCAGGTGCTCCCCCCCGACCCCCGAAAGGGGGAGTTTCGTCCCTCCGAAAGCGGGGTAGGCCGGGCAGGCGAAGAAGGTTCCCCGCTCACTTTGTAGTTTTTACACCCTCAAACTGGCGCGGAAGCCCCGGGCGGCGTAGTAAGACTGGGCGCCGTTGTGGTAGATGAAAACCTGCCCGTAGCGGAAGTCGCCAAACAGTGCACCGCCGAGCTCGCGCATGTCCTTGGGCGTAAGCAGCCAGCTGGAGGTTTTGGTATCGAACGTTTCCAGTGCCTGCAGCTCCCGGTACTCTGCCTCGGTCAGGAGGTCGGTCCCCATGCTCCGGGCGAGATCTACGGCACTGTTGGCGGGACGATTTTCCTTGCGGGATTCCAGGCCGGCGCGGTCGTAGCAGAGGCTGCGGCGACCGGCGGGGCTTTCGGTAGAACAGTCGGTAAAGACAAACTCACTGCTGCGGGCATCCAGGCCGGTGACGTCGGGTTCGCCACCGGTGATTTCCATTTCATTGAGTGACCACAGTTTAGCGGGTTGTTTCTGCAAGCGGGCCTCGACATCGTCCCACGACAGGCTCTTATGCCGGTGGGGGTGGGCGGCGAAACGGTCGCGGAGAATTTGCAGGAGTTCGCTGCTGCGCTGGGGGGAGAGTTTTGGGGGCATGGTTCGGCTTTGGTTGGGGGGTGAAGGTACGGGCACCCCGGCAATTGAAGTCGGGAGCAGGGCTTCGACTGGCCAAATTTCTCCCATCAGTCCCGACTAACTGCCAGCGAAAGGAGATCCGAAGATGCCGACGGCCAACTCGGCCCATACCAAAAAGAAGGCCCCCAGTACGGCACAGCCCAGGAGGATACGGTAATTGCGTTGTGGCACCCACCGGGGAATCTGGGCCAACAGCATTCCCGTGGTGAACAGGAGCGTGCCCATGACGACGAAATCAAAAATATCCCAATTTACCTCAGCGGTAAACTGCATGGCCACGAAGGGAATGAGCAGTAAAAACACGGTAATGACCAGGACGATGGGGAAATATTTCATGGCAGAAGTAGCTTAGTTGTGCAGAGTAAAAGTGCTTTGCAATGCAAAGTTAATGCTTTTTTGAAATCGTGCCAGCGCGGTGAAAAAAAATTTAGGCTGGCCGGGTGGGGTAGGGCGCTCGTTCGTGACCGGGGGTGTTGGTGGCATTGCTTTTATCCGTTTCCCTGCACCTGCGGCCGCGCCCAGATGCAGCAAATGGGCGCGGCCGCAGGTGTGATGAACGGGACAAAGAGCCGGGCAAGAAACCGCTGAATGTTGTTTACTACGAGCCGAAGTAAACATTTCGTGGCGATTTGCCTTGGCCGGGCCCTCCCGGCGTGCGTATATTCGCGGCACACAACGCCATCGCATGTCTAGCCAGCCCACCGTAAAACCGCCGCATTACCTCGATGAACTCAACGAAGTACAACGGCAGGCGGTAACCACGACGGATGGACCCGTCCTGGTGATCGCTGGCCCTGGCTCGGGCAAAACCCGGGTGCTCACCTACCGCATTGCTCACCTCATTGAGCAGGGATCAGCGCCGTGGGAAATCCTGGCCCTGACCTTCACCAACAAGGCGGCCCGCGAGATGAAGGACCGGATCGCCAAGGTCGTTGGCCCCCGTGCGAGCAACATCTGGGCGGGCACTTTCCACTCCCTCTTCGCCCGCATCCTCCGCGTGGAAGCCAACCACATCGGCTACCCGAGCAACTTCACCATCTACGACACCGACGATACGAAAAGCCTCCTCGGGCAGATCATTCGCGAACTGAGTCTCGACCCCAAAGTCTACCAGGCCAACGCCATCAAAAACCGGATCAGCTCGGCCAAGTCTAACCTCATCACCCCCAAATCCTACGCCCTCAACGAAGAACTGCTCGCCCAGGATAAGCAAGCCAAAATGCCCCTGGTGTCCCAGATTTACACCAAATACGTTGAGCGCTGCAAGAGGGCCGGGGCCATGGACTTTGACGACCTCCTCTTCCGGCTCTACGAACTGCTGCAAAACCACCCCGAAGTGGTAAAAAAGTACCGGCAGAAATTCCGCTACGTACTGGTCGATGAGTTTCAGGACACCAATACCCTGCAGTACGCCATCGTCAAGCGCCTGGTGCAGTACGAGGGCAGTCCGCGCAACATCTGCGTGGTGGGAGACGACGCGCAGTCGATCTACGCCTTCCGCGGTGCCACGATCCAGAATATCCTCGACTTCGAGAACGACTTCAGCCAGTACGGCATCCAGACTTTCAAACTAGAGCAAAACTACCGCAGTACCGAAACCATCGTTGCCACGGCCAACGCCGTCATTGGCCACAACAGCCGGCAGATCCAGAAAAAAATCTGGAGCGACAAGGGCCACGGCGAGAAAATCCGCGTCATCCGGGAAATGGACGATAACCTGGAGGGCCGCCGCGTGGCCGATACCATCCTGGAGCAGAAAAACCGCTTTCACCTGCAAAACCAGGACATTGCCATCCTCTACCGCACCAACGCGCAATCCCGCATCTTCGAGGAGTACTTACGTCGTTTCAACATCGCCTACCGGGTGTACGGCGGACTGAGCTTTTACCAGCGCAAGGAAGTCAAAGACCTCATCGCCTACCTCCGCCTCGTAGTCAACCCCAACGACGAGGAGGCCTTCCGCCGCGTGATCAACTTCCCCAAGCGCGGTATTGGCGATACGAGCGTCGGCAAGGTCATCAGTCTGGCCGGACAACAATCGATGAGCCTCTTCGACGCTCTGCGCCACGTGGCCCTGCCCACGCGCGCGCGCCACGCCGCCGATGGTTTCATCGACGTCATTGAAAAAGCCCAGCGAAAATCTGCCACGGCGAGTGCCTACGAACTGGCCGAAGCCATCGCGCGCCGCTCCGGACTGCTGGATTTTTACCGCAACGACAATTCCATTGAAGGCATGGGACGGCTGGAAAACTTCCAGGCTTTGCTCGATGGCATCAAGTCCTTCGTCGAGGAAGACAGCGTGAGCGACACGGAAAACCTGCCCGACAAAAGCCTGGCCACCTACCTGCAAAACATTGCCCTGCTGACGGACTTTGATACGGAGGGCGATGAAAGTAAAGACGTTGTTACCCTAATGTCCGTCCACGCCGCCAAGGGTCTGGAGTTTAAATCGGTCTTCGTCGTTGGACTGGAAGAAAAGTTGTTCCCCAGCTGGATGAGTATGGACTCCGCCGAGGGAATGGACGAGGAACGGCGCCTGTTTTACGTAGCCATCACGCGGGCGGAGTTGTTCCTCACCCTCAGCTACGCCAACACCCGCTACCGCTACGGTAAAATGACGATGAACGAGCCCAGCCGCTTCTTGGCGGAGGTGCCGGCCGAGGCCGTAGAAAGTACTTCGTACAGCCGCCGCTCGAACGACCACGAGTTTGACCCCCTGGCCCAGCAGCGCGCCCGCGTGACGGGGGTGGTTCCACCCGCCCGCCTGCGGGGGACGGCCAAGTTTGCGGAGCCCCGGGTGGATATGGAAAACTTCCAGCCCAGCCCTTCCGAAGAGATTGTGGCGGGCGTGCGCGTTTTGCACCAGAAATTCGGGGAAGGAAAAGTTACCAAGGTCGACGGAGGGGCGGGCAACCAGATCGCCACCATTCACTTTAGCGACCTGGCCCAGCCCGAAAAAAGGATCATGCTGAAGTTTGCTAAATTACAGGTCCTTTAAGCCGTGCCACTACTGGCCCCTGGCAGAAGAGGGCATCGAGGACGGAAAGGCCGGGCAAATAGCCGTGCCGGTCGGTAAAGACTTGGGGGTAGGGGGGGAGTGCCTCCGCGAGGTCAGTTTCCCGTAAAAAGAGGGCACTCCCACGGGGGGTGAAACTGGCGCTGGGCTGGGGCACGACGGGAAAAGCGACCAACTGGCCGAGGGTGGTGAGCAAGCGAAAATTCAGCTCCCAGAGCGTAGCGGGGTGGCTGCGGCCCACGGCGAAGAGGGCATCGGCGTAAAATTCGAAGTAGGGAGAACGGCCGTAGGCGGTCCGGATGGCCTGCTCGTGGGCCCGCCACCAGTCGGTGCGGTAACAAATGCTGACTTCCCGGATGGGTTTTTTCTGGTGTTTGCCTTTTTCGAGGGGGATGGAAAGGGTTTGCCGGCCATTGGGGCCAGCAATTTCGCAGCGGTTGCGCCAGCCGCCTTTCTGGTAATTTTCGTGGGCTTCGATCTCCCAACTCCCCGCCTCCAGGGCAGCCGCAAACCAGGTGGCGGGGGGGAAGTAAGCCGTGGGAGTGAGTAAGGACATAGCTTTTCTTGTAACAATACTGCCTGGGTTGCGTTAGGTGAGCAAATGTAACACAGCATGGCGGAGACGTCCATTTTTGAAAGCAAGATCGACCCCGTCTACCAGGCGGGTGGTGCCTTGGTTGCGGTATTTCTTTTTGACGTAGCCGGCTCGGCCGTTGCGGCGGGGACGGAGGACGTGGTGAACAACCGCTGGCCCTGGCTCTGTGCGGCGAGTTTCTTGCTCTTCTTCGCGCTTTTTAACGCCATCATGAGTGCTACCTCAGCCAACCTGATGAAGTACTGGGGGCGGAGTATCTACTCCTTCCTCGGACTGGCCATTGGCTCTGGCCTGCTTGCCTGGGCCTTCAGCGGGCTATCCATCTACCAGGCGGGCTCTTACAAGTGGATCTTTTTCGTCGTTACCTTCGGCTACCTGGTCTTCCTTTCCATGATCGCGGTGATGAAAAAGGTAGTGGATTTTGCCCAGAAGGAAGAGTGGAACAGCCCTAAACTGCGGCAGCGCAAGCGCAAGCGTTAAATTTCTACCCTGGCAGCACGACAATCAATTGTAGTGCGCCTCTTCATCCATTTGGGCGATGACGGAAAAAGCGCTGCCTTTGTTCTCCATTACCTGGCTCCAGAGGTTCTCGGGCTGGCTTTTGAAGAGGTAGTTGGCAAACATCGGGGCGGTAACCCAGCTGCCGGATTGGAGTTCCTCCTTGAGCTGGTCTTCGCTCCAGCCACTGTAGCCGAGGAAGAAGCGAATGTCCTGGGGTAAAATGAGTTGCTGGCGGATGAAAAATTTCAGCCGTTCAAAATCTCCTCCCCAGAAGACGCCCGGGCAAACTTCATCGCTGCCTTCCAGCAGGTCCCGTTTACAGTGCAGGTAGTGGATGGTGTCCGTGCCAACGGGCCCGCCGTAGTAGATGTTGGCCTCGATTTCCGGAAAGTCTTCGATCAACTCGTCCACCCGGATTTCCGTTTGCCGGTTCAGGACGAAGCCGATGCTGCCCTCGGACCCGTGTTCGACGAGCAGGACCGCCGAACGCTTGAAGTTGGGGTCCAGCATAAAAGGTTCGGCCAGTAGGAGAGTTCCTGTTTTAGGGGCCTTGTTCATGGGGCTGTTATTTACGGTTGAGGAAAGCGAAAAACGGTAAACCAGGCCAAGCTGCTCCGGGGGCAAAGCCTTGCCAATGAGCCTGACGGAGGTGAAAGGCTGGTGATGTAACGTGCGCTAACCTAAGGTGGATGCGGAAAACTACCAACTTTTAGGTCCTTTTAACGTCTTTCCGCCCCGTCTGCGGCCAGCAACTGCCCTTAGAGAAAATTTTTTCTCCCGGGTAAAACCGCCTGGCTTGAGTTCTTCGTAAGTGGTTGCGTAACCTCATAACAACCAGGAAACAACAATTTTTCAGCTCTTTTATAGCCCAAGCTGCGTTTTTAGGTTCGAATTAAGTGAATTCTGGATTAACCTACTCATTTCGCCGACGTGGCAGTGCATCGGAATGTCGAAGCACTGTCACGCCTTTTTTTGCCCACTACCTTCGTAGGGGTGTCCAAGATGAGTGGCCGGGTAGGCTTACACCTTGATAAAAATCCTCCGCCGGTAAAGGAAGAGCCCGAGCAGGACGTAAAAGGCTACCACCGTGAGGGCATAAAGTAAGCTGCTCAGTTTGGCTGGTAGAAAGTCGTGCACGTAAATCGTCTGGTAAAGCCAGCCGTGCAGCGAAGTGTCGCCCACGCGAATGCTGCCCATCACCTTCGAGATGAAGCTGGAGAGAAAATACAGGATCAGGGCATTGGCCCCCATCTTGCGGAAGGTTTCGCCGAATTGAATACCCCGTACGTCCAGCAAGTAGTAAATCACCGCCAGGAACAGCGTTGCCCAGCCAGCCGTTACCAGCACGAAACTGCTGGTCCAGAGGGCCTTATTGATCGGGAAGAGGAAAGACCAAAGGGTGCCTGCTACCAACATTGCGGCTCCGATGCCCAGCAACTTCGTGGTCTTTTCCCCGGCCTGGGCCAGCAGCAAACGCCCGATGAGCACCCCGATCAAGGCAGAGGCAATGCTGGGAATGGTGCTCAACAAACCCTCTGGATCGTAGTCTTCTTTGTAAGTGTGGCTACCCAAAACGGCTTTGTCAATATACATCGCCCAGTTGTTGGGAACCCGCTCGTAGCTGGGCGCGCTGCCGTCGGGGAGAGAAACGTAGCCCAAGATGGCCCAGTATCCCAGTAAAAGCCCCCCGGTGATCCCCAGCAGCGCCTTCCAGTTGGCATTGAGCGCAATGATGGCGGCGAAGAAGAAAACCAGGCCGATGCGCTGCAGTACTCCGGGAAAACGGATGGTCGAAAATTCCTTGAAGAAGGGGAAACTCAGCGTGAACGCGCCCAAAAACAGGCCCAGTGCAATCAGCTTCAGCGCCCGCACGCTGATCTTGCCGTACACCGCGCCCGACGGAGTGCGCCCGTTGTAGGAAAAGGCGATGGAACATCCCACAATGAAGAGGAAGAAGGGGAATACCAGGTCCGTCGGCGTATACCCGTGCCATTGGGCGTGCAAGAGGGGCGCGTAGACGTTGCCCCAATCGCCGGGGGTGTTGACCAGGATCATCGCAGCAATGGTGATGCCGCGCAGGACATCAACGGAGGAAATTCGATTTTTTTGCATGTTGGCTCTGACTAGTGTGTTGCCCACCGGGGCGGAAAAATAATGGGTGTGTAGGCGCTAAAGCTCGGCATTCTCGTGGATATTTCTACCCACTTATTCTCCCAACCCCAAGTAAGCCTCCCAGATCAGGTCCGCCACTTCCACTGGATCGCCGCTGGCGTCGATCACCCAGATATTTTCCCCCTCACCGAAGTACTCAAAGGCCAGCTGGAAACTTTCCCGCACGTGGGCCAATTTCTCCAGGTTCTCGAACATCTCCTTTTCCGCTCCACGTGACTCGATGCGCTCCATGCTCTGCTCCGGGCTGAGGTCCAGAAAGATCGTCAGGTCGGCCGGCAGGGTCCGCTTGGCGTACAGGTTAAGCGAGGCTACCCAGCCCGGGTCGGCGTATTCGGCCTGGTAGGCGAGGCTGGAGAAATAGTAGCGGCTGGAAATGACGTGGTAGCCGGCCGCCAATTGGGCCAGCACCCCTTCGCTCGGGTGGTGGAGGTGCTCGATGCGGTCGGCCGCGTACAGGGCCGCAACCGTGCGCGGATCGGCTGAAACGTCTCCCCGGAGAATGGAACGGATGAAGCGCCCGGTGGGCAACTCGGTAGGCTCGGCGGTCAGCCAGCAGGCTTCTCCCCGGCCCTGCAGGCGGTCCTTCAGCATTTCGATCTGGGTGCTTTTACCACTGCCGTCGAGGCCTTCAATGACGATGAATTGGGGTCTGGCCATGGCTTACTCCTCTTCGTCAACTGGCGCAAAGCGCTCCCGCCCGCTGCGGTCCACCACGGTGGAGCTGGCCTGCTGGGTGCCCTGCAATACGAGGTCGATGACGTTGACGTGGGGGGGCTGGCTGACCATAAAGTGGATGGCTTCGGCCACGTCGCGCGAACGCAGCGGCTGGAAGTCTTCGTAGATTTTGGCCCGTTCCGCGTCGCCATCGTAGCGCACGAGCGAAAACTCGGTCTCTTCGACCATTGCCGGGCAGATTTGCCCGACGCGGATGCCGTGTTTTACCAGGTCCAGGCGCATGGCGTAGGTGAGGGCGTCCACGGCGTGTTTAGTGGCGCAGTAGACGTTGCCATTGGGGTACACCTCCTTACCCGCCGTGCTGGCAACGTTGAGGACCATCCCCGTCTGCCGGGCCACCATGCCCGGAGTAACTGCCCGGGTGAGGTAGAGCAGGCCTTTGAGGTTGACGTCAATCATCTCCTCCCAGTGCTCAATCTGGCCCTCGTGGATGGGGTCTACGCCCTTGGCTTTGCCCGCGTTGTTGATCAGAATATCGATGGCCGACCACTCCTCGGGCAGTTGCGCGATGGCGTGGTGGAGTTGGCTGCGGTCGCGGATGTCCAGCGCCAGCAGCAGCGTCTCGGTACCGTGGTCTTCCAGCAGCAGGGCGGCCAGTTCTTCCAGGCGTTGCTGGCGGCGGCCCAGCAGGATGAGGCGGTAACCTTCGCGGGCCAGGCGCAGGGCCGTAGCGCGCCCGATGCCGGAGGTCGCGCCGGAGATAAGGACGGTTTTGTTCGTGCCCGGTTTTTTAGTTTGGGGCGCGGCCGCAGGTGCCGGGTCCGGTGAAGGAGCAAGGTCCCGCTCCGCAATGAGGGCCTCCAGTTCCGCGATGTTGCGCTTCAGGGTCTGGAGGGCCTGCTCTTCGGCCGGCGTTGCTGCAACCACCGTTTTCTTGGGCTGCTTGGCGAAGGCGTGGCGGTTGACCTCCGTATCGAAGGCCGGCTCAAGGGCAACGGCTAGGTGGAAGGCATTGCGCGCGGCGGCGTACTTTTTCTGTCCGTGCAACAGCGTGGCCAGTTCGTAGTGGGCCAGGGCGTGGGTGGGGTCCAGTTCCACGGCCCGCCGCAGTTGGCGGATGGCTTTTTTCTTGCGGCCAATCGGGGATTTCAGCAGAAGGGCGTAGCGGTAGCAGGCTTCGGCGTGGGGCTTTTTGTTGCGGCTGGCCCGGCGGAGGTAGGCCGCCGCGTCGAGGGCATCCTCCGGAAAATGATCTGCCAGCAGGATGCCGAGGCGGTAGTTGAGATCGGGGTAAAAGGGCTCGACGTCGCTTAGCTGCTCCCAGTACTCGCGGGCGGTGGCGTAATCTCCGGCGACTTCACAGAGTTCACCGCCCAGGAAGAGGGCGTCGGGGTGGTCGGGACTGCGGTCCAGCAGGGCTTCGGTCTCCCGGCGGGCGGCTGCGTGGTCTTCGGTGGAGGTAGCCAGCAGGAGGGCGTAGTGATAGTGCAGGTCGAGCTGATCGGGCAAGGCTTCGCGGCCGGAGTCGAGCAGTTCCAGGGCAGCACCAGCGTCGCCCCCGTCAAACAGGGCCCAAGCGCGGGAGATCCAGGTTTCGGCCTGTTCGGTGCTGTCTACTTCGGGAGCAATACCGGGGGCGGGGGGCAAATCCAGTTCGGGAGTAGTTTCGATCATGGGTTCTGGTTCGGGGTCGGGTGGACCTGGCCGTTCAACTTCCCCTGGCACCTGCGCTCCGGCGCCCGCATCCTCCTCCAGCGGCGGGGTGGGCTCCGCTTCGGGAGTGTGGGCCCGGAGCATATCGAGGCCGGGAATGCCGGCCACATCGAGCGGTGGTGCGGTTTCGAAGGCGCGGTACTCTTCCCACAGGGCAGGGCGGTCGGCGAAAATGAAAAGCTGTTGGTAATGGTTGGCCGCAAACTGGGACTCCGTCAGCGTCCAGGCATCCCGCAGAAGAATGAGGATTTCCTCCATCTGAACGCTGGTTTCCCGGATCTTGCGCAAGTAGCGTTGGAACTCCTCGCCGCCGTGGCTGCCGAGTTCATCCTGCTGCTGCCGGAGATCGATGTAGCGGTCTTGCCAGTGGTTGATGTAGTGCATCAAGTCCGACTGCTTACTGAGGCTGGTCTGGGTAGTGATCACTTCGCCAAGTTCCTCATCGTAGCGGTGGTTGCGAAGGTATACCGGCAGTACGTCCCGGTTGCTGCCCAGGATTTCCGTGGCCCGCAACATACAGTTGGGGTTGGTCAAAAAACTCTCGCTGACGAGCAAAACGATGCGTCCATCGTAGTCACCTGCAAGATCGGCCAGCACCGGCCCGGCGTTCGAGCGGCCTACGCTCAGGTGGTTGAAGTTGACGTGGCTGGCAAGGTCCCCCCCAATCCGCTGGGCAGCGGATTGGTCATCGGAGCAGTAAGCGAGGGCGATGGAAAGCATGGCTGCAAGGTAGGGAGTGTGACGGAATCTGGAATAACCCCGGGAAGGATAATATCAAGTGTTTTTGGCTACCCGGAGCCTGAGAACACCAGGCAAGGCCGCAAACCTTTGCCGCCTTAGTCCTGCAATAGCACTGGAAAATGGCTTCAAAACGGCAGGGCATCTACGTCCACATTTCCTCCCGTGAGGATGATGCCTACGGTTTTGCCAGCAAAGAGCTCCGGGTAACGGAGGACGGCAGCCAGCGGCACGGCGCAGCTGGGCTCAATGATGATCTTCATACGTTCCCATACGTGGCGCATGGCGGCAATGATTTCCCTTTCGGAGACCACCAAAATCCGCGGCACCCGTTTGTGGATGATGGCAAATGTCTTGTCGCCCAGGTTGGTCCGCAGGCCATCGGCTACGGTTTGATTGCTGACGTTTGACTCGATCTGCCCACTGGCCAAAGACCGGGCGGCATCGTCGACGTTGCGGGGTTCAGCGCCCCAGGTCTCCGCCTGCAGGCTGAAGTAGCGGGTGGCCAGGGCCGTTCCCGAGAGCAATCCGCCGCCGCCCACGGGGGCCATGACCACGTCCAGCACCGCTTTGGTATCGGCGATGAGTTCCATGGCCGCCGTGGCTTGCCCGGCGATGACGCCGTAGTCGTTGAAGGGATGGATGAAGGCGGCACCGGTTTTGGCCACTACCGCATCAAGGGTACGCTGGCGATCCTGCGGCGTGTTTTCACAGTAGGTGATGGTCGCGCCGTAGCCTTCCACGGCCGCCACCTTTACGCGGGGCGCATCGTGGGGCATTACGATGTAGGCGGGTACTCCCAATATCTGGGCGGTGAGGGCAACGGCCTGGGCGTGATTGCCACTGCTGTGAGTAGCCAATCCTTTTTCCCGCTCCGGGGGGCTAAGGCGCAGGGCCGCCGAGGCCGCTCCCCGCATCTTAAAGGCGCCAATCTTCTGGAAATTTTCGCACTTGAACAGGAGCTTCGCACCGCTCATCGCATTGAGGCTGGCGTTTTCCAAAACGGGCGTCCGGTGGATGAAGGGCTGAATGGCCTCGTGGGTCAGCAAGAGGTCGGCTTGGTTGGGAGCCTCCCAAAGCGGCAAAAGATCAATACTGTTGGGCATGGTTCGGGCAGTTGGCTTAGTGTCCGGAAAGGTACGTGCTTCTCCTGATCTTTACTCAAGTTGGATCCCGGAGCCAGCGGTGGGAAGCCAGCAAGCAGTTATTATAACGTACTGTCTTTAATGCCTTATTGGTGGAAAAAGGGAGCTGCCAGCAGCTCATATAAAGCCGTGGTGGCGCAGCCATTCCACGGCCAGCTCCAGCCAGTGGCTGACGGGACCATCGACGTGTTTTCCGGAGCCAAAACCGTGGCCTCCTTCGGCGAAGAGGTGAAGGCTTACGGGCACCCCGACCCGCTGCAGGGCCGTGAAATAGCGGATAGAATTTTCGGGCACCACGGCTTTGTCATTGGCGGCGTGGACCAAAAAAGTAGGTGGAACATTAGCGTGAACCCGTTCGGGAAGGTTGTAAAAGTCGAGCAAAGGGGCCTGCGGAAAGTCTTCGCCCAGCAGGGCAACGGCACTACCGGAATGCCCCACCGGACTGCCGTCCATCACCAGCACCGGATAGATGGGCATGCTCAGGTCGGGGCGACTGGAATAGGCTGCGGCCGCCGGGTGGGCCGTTGAATCCCGCTCCAGATAGTGGATGGCCGCCGACGCCGCCAGGTGTCCGCCGGCGGAAAAACCCATCACGGCCACCTTCCTGCGGTCAATGCCCAGGGAATCGGCCAGCAGGCGAATGGTTTGCACCCCCCGCCGGGCGTCGTCCAGCGCCACGTGGCTTTTGCATTCCCCACTCTCGTGCCGGGGCAGGCGGTGCTGCAAAATGAAGACGTGCATTCCTTCGGTGAGGAAGCGCCGCCCAATGTCTACCCCTTCCAGATCCCACGCCTCAATCGTGTATCCTCCGCCGGGGATGATCATGATGGCCGTGCCGCTGCTGGCCCGGGGGATGGGCGCGTAATGGTGCAGCAGGGGCGTGTGGACGCTGGTGACGATGCTGGCAATGTCTTCCCGCTGCGCTGTAATATCCTCCAGGGCATTGGCACAAGGGATGCCCTCCGGATAGAGGGGGATGACCGACTGGCCAGGCAAAAAAGCGGCCAAAAGCAGCGCTATGGAAAAGAAGAGGATGCGCACGGTACTACTGTTGAGAAGGCGAAAAACAACAACGGCCGGAGAGCGCTGTGCAGTTCCCCGGCCGTTGATTGTCATGGATGCTAAGTTGTGGCTTACTTGACTTTTACGAGTTGGCCATTGACGTCTTCCAGAACGAAGGCTCCCGTGTAACCCAGTTGGGTCGCCCGCGCCTGCACGCTGCGCGCATCGGCCAGCGAATTGATACCGCCGATCATAAAGACGGTCAGGTTACCCTTTTTAATCATCTCGATGTTGCCCATTTGCATGGCGGCGTTGCGGTCGAAGTTTTCGGGTTTACTGAAGGCACCAAGTTGCACCTTGAATTTTCCCGCAGTGTTGGTGGCCGGAGGGAAGCTGCCTCCCGCCGGAGGATTGGTCCCTTGGCCGCCAGCTTTCGCAAATGCCGAGTTGCCACTATCAGCAACGATGAATGCACCGGGATAGCCTCCCGTCTTGGCTTTTGCCGCCGCAATTTCCGCTTCGGCCCGCGTGGCGAACACCCCGATGCGTACTTTGTAGCTGCCACCGGTATTGACGTCGTAAACGCGGCCCAGGTTGCTGAGCGAAGCGAACTTACTCAGGTCGGGTTGCTTGCTGAGGCTGGCCAGCTGGACAGCGAAGCCCGTAGTCTGAACAAAAGTGCCACCGCCAGCGGGGGGATTCGTGCCACCACCCTGCACGGGCAGTAGGGCCATATTGCCCAGCAGGTAAGGGTCGCTGCCATCGTTGTTCGTGACGGGGTAACGGACGGACTCATAGCCCGGTGCCGAAATGACTAGATCGTAGGTATTGTAAGGATCCAGTCCCAGCAGATAAGTGCCGTCGGCGGCCGTTTGTACCGTAGCAGTGGCTCCGGTGGTCCGTTGGGTGATGAATACCGTTGCACCGGGGATTACCGCGCCGGTTTGGGCATCGGTAACCACTCCACGGTAAGAGCCCGGAGGGGTCGTCCCGCCGATGTTGGGATTGGTGCCGCTGCCGACCGGGCTAAGCGTTACCCGCACTACGTTCTGGGCGTCTGGGGCCATGCCCTGGACGGGAATGCGAACGGACTGGAAGCCCTGTGCGCTGACGATGATGTCGCAGGTCAGACCGTCCGTAGACTGCATGACGTAGCGGCCACCCATGTCGGTAGCGTAAACCTGCCCTCCGCAGGCGGTGAAGTCCAGCGAAGCATTGGGGATAAAGCTGCCGTCCTGGGCGGATTGTACGAGCAGGACTTTGTTGGCATTGGCGCGGCCAACGCGGTAGATGTCTTCCATCCCGCTCCCGCCAATGCGGTTGGAGACGACGTAGCCGCTGTTGGTCACGGGGTCATAGATGAAGCCCAGGTCGTCGCGGTCGGAGTTGATGCCTTTACCCATATGGTAGAGGGTAGTGGGGCGGGAGTTGACCACTTCGGCGCGGAAAACGTCGTAGGCCCCCAGGCCGTGGTGCCAGTCGGAAGAGAAAAACAGGCTGGCCCCGTCGAAGAAGGGGGTAATCTCATGGCCTACGGAGTTGACAACCGTCCCCAGGTTTTCGGGGATGTTTTCCCAGCTCTGGCCCTGGCGCTTGGCGCGGTAGATATCGAAACCACCGTAGCCTTCCTTGCGGTTGGAGGCAAAATAGATGGCGTTGCCGTCGGGGGAAAAGGTGCCGAAGCCGGTACTGTAATCGGTGCCGTTGAAGGGCAGGGGGCGTGGATTTACCCAGGTTCCGTTTTGGTTAACGTCGGCGATCATCAGGTTGAGGACGATGCCGGCTTCGGGGATCATCCGGGTGCCGGTGTTGAAGTTGTTGCGGGTGAAGATGACCTGGCGGCCATCGGGGGTGTAGCTGACGGGGCCGACGTTGCCCGCTGCATCGGTATAGCCCGTTTGCAGTTCGAAGGCCTGCTGGAGGTTGCCATCGGGGCCGACGGCGGCCACGTAGGGCTTGTTTTTGGCCTGGCCGTCAAAAGATTGCCCACTGGCGGTACGGCCCGAGTTGAAGACCAACTGGCCGGGAGAAGGCATCGAGGGGCCAAAGTCGGATACCGGCGAGTTGATGCTGGAGGCCTGTACACGGAAGCCCGCATCGGCATTGGCCTGGGCCATGGCGAAGTCGCAGCTCTGCGCAAAGTGATCGCCCACCACCTTATCGTGGTCGCGGGCGTAGAGCAGGTACCACTGCTTGGCCTCTTCGTAGCGGCTCAGAGACTTGAGGACGTGGGCGTGCTCGAGGATGGTGTTTGGTTTGACCTGACGTTCCCGCACTGCCTGCGTGTAGTAGGTGTGGGCCGTCTGGATCTGGTTGAGCATGCGGTAGGAATCAGCAATGCGGCTCAGGGCCTCAACGTCGGTTGGCCGCTGGGCCAGGGCGCGTTTGTAGGATTCGATGGCCAGGTTGTAGGCCTTCAGCTCGTATTCTTTGTCGGCCGTCCGCATCTCAGAGCGGAACTGGGCCTGCAGTGGAAGGGCCAGCGCCAAAAGCAGCAGGGCGAAAAGGGAAGATAAGTGGTTTCTCATAAATTGGAGTGACTAGGTATTCAGTAATGTGATGAGCGCTCTCGGTAGCCGAAACGTTGGTGAGTTCACGACCGGCAGGCCTTTCGGACCGAAACATAGTAAATTAAACTATGTTCGCAGTCGTTTTGGCCGACAATTTTGTTACAACTCGACAATCGTGACCCCTTCACCGCCCAATTCCCGCGGTGGATGGCTCAGGCTGAAGCTGTGGTTGTATTCGGCCAGCTTCTGCCGCACCGCCCTTTTGAGGCTGCCCGAGCCCTTGCCGTGGACGATGCGCAGCTGGCTGGCGTTGGCCAGCAGGGCCTGGTCCACAAAAGCTTCGGTGGTGGCCAGGACCTCCTCGTAGCGCATGCCCCGCACGTCGAGTTTGTTGCTGAAAGTGGCCACTGAACTCACGCTGCTGGATACGCTCCGCTCCCGCCGGATGGTCAGCGGATCATCGACCCCTTCCAGGTCGCGCAGTTTCACCGTCAGGCGCAGGTCCCCGACGATGACCGTGGCGGTCTTCTTATCGAGCTTTTCTACCTGCCCCGTCGCACCTCCGGCGCGCAGGCGGACGTGGTCGCCCACCACAATCGGCTTCTCCGTTTTTGGGGCTGGGGTGTAGTAGATGTCTTCGCGCAACTCCGTTACTTCTTCGCCGATTTCCTGGCGCTTTTCGCGGAGTTCTTTGGCCTTTTCCTTGGCTTCCTCAATCTTCTTGTCTTCGCGGAGTTGGCGGATCAGGTTTTCCATCTCCTTGTTGTATTTCGCCGTTTCTTCCAGGGCCTGTTCCTTGGCTTCCAGCTTGAGGCGCTTACGGCGCACTTCCATGCTCCGGTGGAGTTCTTCGTAGGTGCGCGTCAGGGCATCCAGGGTCTTTTGCTTTTGTTCGAGCTCCCGGATTTTGTCTTCCGACTCGGCTTTTTCCCGTTGGAGGTCGACGAGAAGCTGATCCACCGCCCGTTCGTTTTTGCCGGCGCGTTTGCGGGCGTAGTCCATCACGCGTTGGGGGAGGCCGGACTTGGTAGCGATCTCGAAGGCATAGCTGGAGCCCGGGCGGCCCACTTTCAGTTCGTAGGTGGGGTTGAGCGTCTCCTGGTCGAAATGCATGCCGCCGTTGACCAGGCCGGCCGACTGGTAGGCGTATATCTTCAGGTTGGAGTAGTGGGTGGTGATGACGCCGAAGACTTTACGGTGATTGAGCCCGTCCATGATGCCTTCGGCGATGGCGCCGCCGGAAGCGGGGTCCGTCCCCGACCCGAATTCGTCAATCAACACCATGGTCTTATCGTCCGCAGTATCCAGAAACTCCCGGGCGTTTTTCAGTCGGGAGCTGTAAGTGGAGAGGTCGTCTTCAATGCTTTGCTGGTCGCCGATGTCGGCACACAGCCGCTGGAAGACGCCCATTTCCGAGGTCTTATCCGCCGTCACCAAGAGTCCGCACTGGACCATCAGTTGCAGCAGGCCTACCGTTTTCATGGTGATGGATTTGCCGCCGGCGTTGGGGCCGGAAAGCATCAAGACCCGGTTTTTGCCGCCGAGTTTGAGGTCAAAGGGCACCGTTTTGCGGCCAAAGGGCTGGTTTTTCAGGTACAGCAGCGGGTGGCGGGCGTCCTTCAGCCCGATGCGGGGGCGGTGGTCAACGCTGGGCCGTTCGGCTTTAAGCTGCCGGGCGAGGATGGCCTTGGCCTGCACGAGGTCGAGGTAGGCGATCAGGTCGCGGTAGCTGGCGATGTGTTCCACGTAGGGGCGCAGGACGGCCGAGAGCTCACGCAGGATGCGGTAAATTTCCCGCCGCTCCTCCTGTTGAAAATCAAAAATGTCGTTGTTGATGCCAATGACGGCGTCGGGCTCGATGTAGGCCGTTTTGCCGGTAGCCGATTCGTCGTGGATGATGCCGCGGATTTTGCGCTTGTGTTCCGAAGGCACCGTAAGCACCCTGCGGCCGTTGCGCATACTCTCCACGGTGTCCGTCAGCAGCCCCTCGCGGCGGTATTTTTCAATGACTTGCCGGAAGGTTTTTTCGACCTCCCGTTGCTTGGCGGCGATGAGGCGGCGAATGCGTGCGAGTTCTTCCGAGGCGTCGGAACGGATTTCGCCTTTCTCGTCAATGACCCGCTCAATGGCCGCCGAAAGGGCCTGCTCGTAGTGCAGCACCCGCACCAGTTCGTAAAGGGTAGGGTAGGTCTCGGCCCGGGTGCTGGTGAAGAACTGAAAGATGGCTTTGGCCTGGAGCAGGAGGACGTTGATCTTAGCCAGCCCCGACTCGCTCAGGACGTAGCCCTCGATGTGCAGCATGCGGAGTTCCTCGTCAATGTCGTCGTATGCACCGATGGTAAACATGTTGCGCTCGGCCGTCCCCTGCTTAAATTCGGCGACCTCATCCAGCCAGCGGTTGATCTGCCGGACGCCGCCGGAGGGCTCCAGCGTGCGGGCGTAAGACCGGCCCAGTTCACCGTTACACTGCTCTTCCAGCAGGGCCAGGATGCGGTCAAATTCCAGTTTTTCGTAGGCGTCGTTGGGGAGTAATTGCATGGGGGAGCGAAGTCTCGACTGCTTCTAACGGCCGGGGTGCAAAGATAGTTCCGCGTAAAGTAAAGGGGAAAGGGGCGCGGCCGCAGGTGCAGGGGATGTCGATGGGAGAATGCAGGACGAGAGGGATTGTCCCCGCCTTGGGGCTTTGTCTGCCATTGCGCTTTATGCTTTACCCGGCACCTGCGGCCGCGCCCAAAAAGGACGCAAAGGGCGCTGGGGCGGCCAAACCGCATTCGTAGAAATTAACCGCCAATCTATTCTGGCTGTCAACCGTTTATTAACTTTAGGTTAAGCCGCTAATTTTGTAGCTTTGGCCACGGAAATGGGATTAAAAAGTTTTAAGGTCGGAACAATGAGTGAAACTAGAGCACAATGGCAGCCAGCGGTCCTGCTGTTCCTCGCCAGTATCCTGGTATTTTTGGCTTTCGGTTGTGGAAAAAGCGGCGGCGGCGAACGCAGTGTGCTGGTTTTTTCCAAGACCGCTAAATTCCGGCACGGTTCGATTGCCGACGGTAAAGCGATGTTTCTGCGCCTGGGCCAGGAGAAAGGCTTCCGCGTGGACACCACCGAAGATGCCAGCATTTTTACCGAGGAAAACCTGAAAAACTATAACGTGGTGGTCTTCCTGAGCACCACCGGCGACGTTCTCAACGAAGAGCAGCAAGGTGAGTTGCAGCGCTTCCTTCGGGCGGGCGGCAACTGGATGGGCATCCACGCTGCGGCCGATACCGAGTACAGCTGGCCCTGGTACAACGAGCTGTGCGGCGCCTGGTTCCTGAGCCACCCCAAGCACCAGGAGGCCGATATGTTCGTCCTCGAGCCCACCCACCCCTCGGTTGCCCACCTCAACGAAAAATGGCGGCGCTTTGACGAGTGGTACAACTACAAAAACCTCCAGGAAGGGGTGGTTCCCGTCTTGCGGGTTGACGAAAGTTCCTACGAAGGCGGTGAAAACGGCGACTTTCACCCCATCGCCTGGTACCGGGAATTTGAGAACGGCCGTACTTTTTACACTGGCCTGGGGCACACCCCGGAGAGCTATACTGACCCCGACTTCGTCTCTCACATCTGGGGCGGGCTGGAATACCTCTGGGCGGGCAATAAGGAGGTCGACTTTGCGGGCATCCCCCGCACGCCGGCCGAAAATCGTTTCCAGGTGGAAACCCTCGTGACGGGCATGACCGAGCCGATGGAACTGGAGCTACTGCCCGACGGCCGGCCCATCTGGATCGAGCGGGGCGGTGCCATTCACCTCTACGACCCGGAGATGGAGGCCCGCACCAAAATTGCCCAGTTGGAGGTATGGACGGAGTTTGAGGATGGTCTGCTGGGCCTCGCTCTCGATCCCGACTTTGCTACTAACCACTGGATGTACCTGTATTACAGCCCCGTAGGCGAAGCCTCCGTCAACCGCCTGGCCCGCTTTCAATTCCAGGGCAATGGCATTGACCTGGCCAGCGAACAGGTCATTCTGGAAGTAGGCACGGACCGCAACAAGTGCTGCCATTCCGGCGGCAGCATCGAGTTTGGGGGCACCGGCCTGCTGCACCTTTCCATTGGCGATAACACCAATCCCTTCGAATCCGACGGCTACGCCCCGATTGATGATACGCGGGACGTCCCCAACTTCGACGCCCGGCGGAGTTCTGCCAATACGATGGACTTGCGGGGCGGCATCATCCGCATCAAGGTAGAGGATGACGGCACGTACAGCATCCCTCCGGGCAACCTCTTCACCGACCCCGCCGTGGGCCGGCCCGAGATCTACGCGATGGGCATGCGCAACCCCTTCCGGATTTCGGTTGACCAGCACAACGGCAACGTGTACTGGGGCGACGTTGGCCCGGATGCACGGGTGGACAGTGCGGGCGTAGGGCCGCGTGGGCACGACGAAGTCAACGTGGCCCGGGAGGCGGGCTTTTTCGGCTGGCCCCTATTCATCGGCAACAACCAGGCTTACCACCAGCGGGATTTTACAACTGGCAAAACCGGTGCGGCCTTCGATCCCGCTGCACCCGTCAACGAAAGTGCCCTGAACACCGGCGCGCGGCAGCTCCCCCCCGCCCAGCCCGCCATGATTTATTACCCCTACGCGGCCAGTGAAGCCTTCCCACAGCTGGGCAGCGGCGGCCGCAATGCCATGGCCGGCCCCGTCTTTTACCACGCTGACTACCGCGAAAGCGACGGTCGGTTTCCGGAGTACTACGACGGCAAGTTTTTCTTCTACGACTGGATGCGGGACTACATTATGGCCGCCAACCTGGACGAAACGGGCTACGTGACGTCCTTCGAGCCCTTCCTGCCCAATCAGCAATTTCTGCATCCCATTGATATGCTCTTTGGTCCGGACGGCGATCTCTACGTCATTGAATACGGCAACAAGTGGTTCAGCCGCAACGAAGACGCCCGCCTGCTGCGCATCCGCTACAATGCTGGGAACCGCCCGCCCGTCCCGGAGGTCGACATCGCCCAAACCATCGGTGCGGCACCGTTCCAGTTGATGGCCGACGCCAGCGAGAGCCTGGACTACGACGGGGATCCGCTGACCCTGCGCTGGCTGCTGGGAGAAACGGAAATCGGACAGGGAGAAAAACTCGACTACACCGTGCGCACCGCCGGAGAGCAGGTGCTGACCTTGGTGGCGGAAGACGGGCAGGGCAATAGTTCCCGTAAAGCGGTTAACCTGCTGGTGGGCAACAGCTTGCCGGAGCTGGACATTGCCATTGACGGCAACCGCAGCTTCTTCTTTCCCGGCGAAGCCCTGAATTACCGCATCACGGCCAGCGACGCCGAAGACGGCCCCGTGGACCCCGCAGCCATTACCGTCACCCTGGATTACCTGGAAGGCGAAGACCTGGTGCAAATCGAGCAGGGCCACCAGGTGGCGGGCCAGGGCACGGCCTTCGCCGCTGGCAAATCCATCATGGGCGAGTTGGACTGCGCGGGCTGCCACGCCACCAACGAGGCCAGTACCGGCCCCAGTTACCAGCGGGTAGCCGATAAATACCGTAAAGACCCCGGCGCGGCGGAATACCTGGCTGGCAAGATCATCAAGGGTGGTGCAGGGGTATGGGGCGAGCGGGAGATGGCTGCCCACCCCGAGGTCTCTAAACAAGACGCCACGTTGATGGCGGAGTACATCCTGAGCCTGGCCGGCCCGCCGCCCGGCCAGCAGAGTCACCCCGCCCAGGGCCGCCTCACCCTGAAAGACCATAAGGCGGGCATCCCCGGACGCTACTACCTCCAGGCCAGTTACACCGACCGGGGGGCGGGCGACGGACTGCCCCGCCTGACCACCAAAAAGGTAGTGGTGCTGCGCGCGCCCCTCATCCCCGCCCACAAGTACACCAAGGGCAATAAGGTGATGGCCTACCACCTGGAAGCCAAAGACAACCCCCTGGGCGATGAAGACACTGACCTGCTCGTCGCCTCCGGCGGAGGCTGGTCGAGCTACGGGGAAATTGACCTGACGGATATCCAGGCCATCAAGGCATCCATCGGGCTGGCCCCCGGCGTCACTTCCGGCGGAACGATTGAAGTGCTCAGCGGACACCCCAGCACGGGCAAAGTCATCGGTTCGGCAATCGTCAAACAAAAACTGACGAGCCTGGGACTGAACGAAATTACCATCCCCGTGACGCCGGAAAGCCCAGGGCCGCAGGAGCTGTTCTTCCGCTACCGCGCCGACTCGGATGCGCCGGACGCGATCCTGGGAGCAGTGCTGAGCTATGAGTTTTTGCGGGGGACGGTGGGGAAGAAATAGTGCTACCGGATCCGGACCTCCCGTCCGGCTGGGTGGTTTAGCCCATGGAGTAGCATGGAGTTAAGCATGGAGTTGCTTGGAGTTTAAGAGTAGGAGCTTGTAAGTCCACCACCGTCCTGGTTTGGCGTCCAACGCCTCGACCACTGCTGCGACGTGAAACGTCGGGACCTTACGGGTGTTTCAGCCCATGGAGTAGCATGGAGTTAAGCATGGAGTTGCTTGGAGTTTCAGGGGAGGAGCTTGTAAGTCCACCACCGTCCTTGTTCGGCGTACAACGCCTCGACCACTGCCACTCCGAAACTTAGTGTCCTTAGTGTACTTCGTGCCCTTAGTGGTTCAAAAAACCAGAGCGAAGCTCTTACCCTTAGTGGTAGGCTGTCCAATTAGCTAGTCCAAAGCCGTAGCGGGTTTTCGCCCACGAGATCATCAGTTGGGAGAGGCTCAACTTGGACAAACCCTTAGTGCTAGGCTGTCTAATCTAATGGGTTTAACCCGTGCGCGCTTTAGGGGCCTGGACCGCCTAGGTT
>NZ_JACSIT010000151.1:0-40458 GCF_014349155.1 Neolewinella lacunae | reverse complement strand
CTACGACCCAGAGGGTCTCGACCTATTAAGCGCTTGAGCCTCCCCGGTTGGCTAAAGTGAGTACGGCTGCGGCCTGGCTAATTAGACAGCCTACCCTTAGTGGTTCAAAAAAAGCTGCGCAGCAGCATGTCCTCGCGACCCTCCCTAAAAGTCCGGGTTGTTATTGATCCCCCCGCCAAATTGATCATCAAGGAACAGAGAATCCTGCCGGCCAAAGACATCGTCGTTGTTGCCATTGTAGCTGCCGCAGTTGAGTTCGATTCCGAGGTCGCCTTTGGGTCGGGTGAAATCGCGTTTGGTATCCCATTCGATGCTTTCGTCGCTTTGGGTGGCTTTGACGAATTCGCGAAAGAAAGGCTTCGCCATGTGGGCTCCGCTGCCCAGGCCCAGGTCGCGGAAGCGCAACCAGCGGGCGTCGCCACCCACCCAGGTACCCACCACCAGTTCTGGCGTTACCCCCATGAACCAGCCGTCGGTTTGGTCGTTCGTCGTTCCCGTCTTGCCCCCCACCGGGCCTTTGATGCCCGTAAGTCCTCCACCGGCCGCTTTGCGGAGCAGTTCCAACATCACGTAATTGGCGGCCGGACTGATCGCGCGGCGGTCATCGGGTACGTACTCGTATACGACGCGACCGGTTCGATCGACGATTTTGGTCAGGAAAACGGGCTTTTGGTAAACGCCGTTGTTGCCGAAGGTGGTGTAGGCTCCCGTCATTTGCTGCACCGTCAGGTCCACTGCACCCAGGGCAATGGAAGGGTAGGCGGGGATGTCCTCTTTTTGAATCCCCATGCTGGCTACGAGGTTCCTGACCGGCTCCGTTGACCCCAGTTCCTGCATCAGGTAGGCGGATACGGTGTTGACGGAGTTGGCCAGGCCGTGGTAGAGGTTCATGAATTGGCCGGAGTAGACGTTGTTGGCATTCCGCGGCGTCCAGGGCTCCTGGAGGTAGAAACTGCCGTCGCCCGGAGCGATGGTGATGGGTTGGTCCAGTACTTCGAAACAGGGGCTGATGCCGCGCAAATCCACGGAGGCCGCGTAGACGAAAGGTTTGAAGGTAGAGCCTACCTGCCGGTGCGTCGTTACGTGATCGAACTGAAACCATTTAAAGTTGGTACCGCCCACCCAGGTTTTCACAAATCCCGTTTGCGGCTCCATGCTCATGCTGCCAATCTGCAAAATCATTTTGTGATAGCGGATACTGTCAAGCGGGGTCATCGTCGTATCGGTCTCCATGCGCACCCGGTCGTAGGTGAATACGCGCATTTTGACGGGTTTATCGAACTCGGTTTTGGCTTTGGCTTGCAGCTTTTCCCAGGCGGTTTCCAGGTCCTTGAACTCCGGCAGCTTCATCACCTGCTGGTGTTTGTCGGCCAGCTTGTTGCTGATGAGGTCGGCACGGACGAGTTCCCGCAGGGTACCTGGTTCCTTCAACTCCTGCATCATGCGCGCCACCTCGCGGTCGTCTTCGTGGAAGGTGAGGTCGTTTTTGGTATTTATTTCCTGCAAGACGGGCAGGAGAATACTGGCCCGCAACTGTTGGTAGCGGTCGGAGCGACGAATTTCCCGTTGCAGGCTCTCCTGCCGCAACTCTACCGGTATTTCGGTTTTGCTGGAGGGGCTTTCGTAGGTCCAGGGGTCCAGTTTCCTCCAGTGGTTGAAAAACTCCTTTTGCAGCTTTTTCATGTGGATGAGGGCCTGCTCCTCCGCGTGCCGCTGCATGGCGGGGTTGATGGTGGTATGGAAGGTGAGGCCGTCGCGGTCAATGTCGTAGCGATCTCCGTTAGACTTTGCGTACTGCGGCTGGCTGAGGATTTTTTTGGCTTCTTCCTTGAGGACCATACGGAAGTAGGGTGCCGCCCCGTCATCGTGCATCTGCCGGCTGAACTTGATGCCGAGGGGCAATTGACTCAGGCGGTCGAATTCTTCCTGGGTCAGGTAGTTGTTCCGTTTCATCTGGGCCAGGACGGTGTTGCGGCGCTGGCGAACCAGCTCCTCGCGCCGCAGCGGATTGTAGAGGGAGGCGTTTTTCAGCATTCCCACCAGTGTAGCGGCTTCCTGGGGTTCGAGTTCGTGGGGGCGTTTGCCACCGAAGTAGTTCTCACTGGCTGCGCGGATGCCCTGGGCACCGTTGATGAAATCGTAGCGGTTGAGGTACATCGCAATGATTTCCTGCTTGGTGTACTTCCGTTCCAGGCGCACGGCAATGATCCACTCCTGCAGCTTTTGAAAGAGGCGTTCTACGATGTTCTTGCTGCCTTCCCCGCCTTCGGTGAACAGGAGTTTGGCCAGCTGCTGGGTGATCGTTGAACCTCCACCGGAGGAAGATTGCCGCAAAATTCCCGTCTTTACCACCGCCCGGGCAAGGGCCTTGTAGTCGATGCCACTGTGCTGGTAGTAGCGTTCATCCTCGGTGGCCACCAGGGCGGGCTCCAGGTAGGGACCCAGCTCATCGAAGTCGACCATCACCCGGTTTTCCAGGAAGTAGCGGCCCAGAATGCTGCCGTCTTCGGCCAAAACCCGGGAGGCTTCGTTGTTTTTCGGGTTTTCGAGCTCTTCCACCGAGGGCAGGTCGGTGAAACTCAGGCCCAGGAAAAGCAAGATGAAAACGATGGGCAGCAACAGGATGCCCCGCCACAGCCACTGGATGGTACGGCGGTGCCCGGCGTGCTCAATGTCTTTAAACAAAAACTCCTTGATCCGGTCCATGAAGGTTAATTTAAAACAAATCCCGGGCAAAGATCGGAAATTTTTCCCACTGTGCGCGCAAGGGGCAACTGCGGACGGCCCGGGACGGATAGCGTGGTCCGGTCTTTTCTGTGGGGCGCGGCCGCAGGTGCTGGCCCCGGAACCAACAGCGATGAAAGGCGCGAGCCCCTTACTCGCCCAGGAAAGGGTAGCGGTAATCCCGCGGTGCCGCAAAGTTTTCCTTGATCAGGCGTGGCGAGATCCAGCGCGTAAGGTTGAGGGCCGAGCCCGCCTTGTCGTTCGTCCCACTGCCCCGCGCGCCCCCGAAAGGCTGCTGGCCCACTACGGCCCCGGTGGGTTTGTCGTTTACGTAGAAATTGCCGGCGGCGTTGGCCAGTGCGCGGGTTGCCTGGTCGATCACGTTGCGGTCGGTGGCAAACACGGCCCCCGTCAGCGCGTAGGGCGAGGTCGTATCCACCAGCTCCAGGGCCTTCTCCCAGTCGGCATCGGGGTAAACGTATACCGTCAGCACTGGCCCAAAAATTTCTTCTTCCATGGTGGTGGAGTGGGGGTCTTCGGTTAGGATCACCGTAGGCTCGATGAAGTAGCCTTTGGATTTATCGTGGCCGCCTCCGGCAATGATTTCCCGGCCCGCCTTGCCTTTTTCGCCGTCGATGTAGGCCGCGATCTTATCGAAGGCCCGCTCGTCAATGACGGCGTTGATGAAGTTGCTGAAGTCTTCAACGGTGCCCATCTTCAGCGTGGCCAGGTCGGCCAGCAGGCGTTCACGGATGGTGGGCCAGAGGCTGGCTGGCAGGTAGGCACGGCTGGCGGCCGAACACTTCTGCCCCTGGTACTCGAAAGCACCCCGCAGGCAAGCCACTGCCACCTGTTCAGCATCCGCATCGGGGTGGGCAATGATGAAGTCTTTGCCACCGGTTTCCCCCACGATGCGGGGGTAGCTGCGGTATTTTTCAATGTTGGCCCCGATCTCTTTCCAGAGGTGACGGAAAACGCCGGTGCTGCCCGTAAAGTGCAGGCCGGCAAAGTCGCGGTGCTTGAAGACGATGTCGCCCACCACCGGCCCGTCGGTGTAAATCAGGTTGATGACGCCGGGAGGAAGACCCGCTGCCGCGAAGAGTTCCATGATGACTACGGCGGAGTAGATCTGGGTTTCGGCGGGCTTCCAGACGACGGTATTGCCGCAGAGCGCCGGTGCCGCCGGCAGGTTGGCCGCAATGCTGGTAAAGTTAAACGGCGTAATGGCCAGCACGAAGCCTTCCAGCGGACGGTACTCCAGCTTGTTCCACGTCGGGGAGGGAGAGTGCAAAGGCTGCTCGCGGTAAATTTCCTGCAGGAAGTAGGCGTTGAAGCGGAAGAAATCACACAACTCCGCAACGGCATCAATTTCCGCCTGATAGGCATTCTTGCTCTGGCCCAGCATCGTGGCGGCATTCATGCGCGCGCGGAAGGGGCCGGCCAGCAGGTCGGCCGCCCGCAGAAATACCGCCGCCCGCTCCTGCCAGGGCGTCGCCGCCCAGCTGGCTTTGGCCCGCAGTGCAGCGGCAATGGCTTCGTGTACCTGCCCGGCCGTGCCGCGGTAAAAATGCCCCAGCGTGTGGGCTATTTCGTGGGGCGGGTGGACACTGACTTTCTCCTGCCCGGCAAAAACGGCTTTGCCATCAATGTAGGCGGGCAGTTCCGCCACGTGGCTTTTTGCAGCGTGCAGGGCGGCCTGGAGGCTTTTTCGCTCGGGACTGTTGGGCGCGTAGGAGAGGACCGGCTCGTTGGCGGGCACGGCAATGTGGTAGATGGCGTTGGACATGGTGTGGATTTATTTGGTCGCTGATGCGGTGGGGCGAAGGTAGGTAATGCTTTTTTACTGGCTCAGCCCATGGAGTTGCATGGAGTAAAGCATGGAGTTACATGGAGTTTGGGACGGTTCAGGACGTCCCGTCCGGCTTGACTTAGCCCATGGAGTATCGTGGAGTAAAGCATGGAGTTACATGGAGTTTGGGATGGCTCCGGACGTCCCGTCTGGCATTTCTTAGCCCATGGAGTATAGCCCGAAGTTAGCGTTTGCGGCGGGCGTCCAGGCCGGCGGCGTAACTCCGTTCCAGTTGAATGTTAAGGTCGGTGCGGCGGCCATCGTAGATCATGACGGGGATCCACTGGCTTTCGTAGCCCTGGGCAGAAATTTCCACCTGGTAGGCCCCGGCGGCGAGGTAGCGGTGGAAGTCGCCCAATTTCGCTTCGGTGAAGACGTCGGAGTTTTCGCGGTCGTGGCCGGGGATGCTGATTTTGGCCACAACGGGCTGGCCGGTGTGGTAATCCGTTACTGTGCCGTGCAGGCCGTAGCGGGCTTCGTTGACGTAGCCGAGGAGGGCGGGAGCGACGTAGCGCCAGAGCTCGGGCAGTTGTTGGGCGGGAAAGCGTTTGGCGTTGCTCACTTCCAGGGTGGCCTCGCGGCAACGGTGGTAGTAGTTCATGTAATCCTGGCGGGAGCCAGCGATGGGGTACCAGTCGTGGCCGTTCGTAACGCCACTGTGGCGATCCTGGAAGTAGGTGTCGCGGCCACTGGCGGTCTGGGCGCGCCGGGCGAAGTCGCGGCTCACGCGAAGCCACCAGGCATTGTCGGCGTGGCGGTTGCGGTAGGTGTCCCAGGGGTAGTTGAAAACCTCGGCGCCGCCGTGGAGGTTGATGGCGAGGTCGAAGCCCTTTTCCCGGGCCGCCCGCATGAAGATGATGGTTTCGGGTTGGTAGTCATTGCCGTCGGGGTGGTTGCCGTCGTCGGGGTCGGGGTAGTTGCGGTTCAGGTCTACGCCGTTGGCGTTGCCGCGGCGCGATCCGTCCAGGGTGTGGTTGCCGGCGGCGAAGGCCCCGTCGGGGTTAGCCAGCGGATTGATGAAAAGTTCGACGTCGCCCAGCACATTACCCGGGTTCTCGCGCAAGACCTCTTCGGCCATTTGCAGCAGCAGCCAGTAGCCCGCCGTTTCATCGCCGTGCATTGCCGCGCTGCACAGCACCCGGGGCCGGGCGTTGGGCAGCGTCACGCGGGAAGTGAGGCGGAGCGTGAGGATTTTGCGGCCGGAGGGCAGTGTTCCCCAGGTCTCCAGCGCACAGCGGTCGGGGTATTTTTTGGCCAGCCCCTTCATGATCTGAAGGTAGTGATCGTAGGTAGGATAGGCCTGGGCAGGGACTAAGCGTTCGGTCTTCGCTCCTGCATCAGCCATCAACAGGCCGCGCTGGGCACTGAGGGGGCCCAGCAGCAGAAGGGTCAACAGCAGGGTAAAAAATCGCGTCATCGGGGGACCAAGATAATAAATAGAAACTCTAACGGCTTAGGGGGCCCGGGGTTGTGTCGGCCAGACGTTCTTTGCTGCCCCCCCTTTGGGGGTTGGGGGGTGTTCTTTCCCCTGCATCCTGCGGCCGCGCCCAAAATTGGCTGTTGGTAAGGGTTTTTACACGCTACTTTCGTCTGATAATCTGACCATCAATTCATCCATATGTTTCCCACCTGGCGCTGGTACGGCCCGCAAGATCCCATCGACATTGAAGAAGTCAAAGCTACTGGCGCTCAGGGAGTTGTGACGGCGCTGCACCACGTTCCGAACGGGGAAGTGTGGACGCGCGAGGCCATCCGGCAGCGCAAAGCGGAGCTGGCCGGCCTGCCGTGGTCGGTGGTGGAAAGCGTGCCCGTGCACGAAGGCATCAAGCAAAACACGGCGGCGGCCCCGCAGCTGCTCAAAAATTTCCAGGCCTGCATCCGCCACCTGGCGGCGGAGGGGGTGACGACGATTTGTTACAACTTTATGCCCGTCCTCGATTGGACGCGGACGCGGCTGGCCGTGCCCGTTTTGGGCGGCACTACGGTGGCCCTGTACGGCCTCGATCTGGCGGCTTTTGACCTTTATATGCTCGCCCGGCCCGGTGCGGAAAAGGACTATCCGGAGGAAGTGCGGGCGCTGGCGCAGGTGCATTGGGAGGGGATGACGGCAGCGGACAAAGAAGAGGTTTCCGCAGTCATGCTCAAGGGATTACCGGGTTCGGAAGAGAGTTTTGTGATGGATACTTTTCGGGCGGCGATTGCCCCGTACCTGCACATCGACCGGGCGCGCTTCCGCGATAACCTCCGGCGTTTTCTGGAGGCGGTGGTGCCCGTCGCGCAGCAGGAAGGCGTTCACCTGACGATCCACCCCGACGATCCGCCGTGGTCGGTCGTGGGCCTGCCGCGCATCGTTTCTACCCACGCCGACCTGGCCGAGTTGCTGGCCATGGTGGACTTGCCCGCCAACGGACTTTGCCTCTGCACCGGCTCCCTGGGCGCGCGGGCGGACAATGACCTGCCGGCCATGGCGCGGGCTTTTGCCGACCGCATTCACTTCCTCCATTTCCGCAACGTGGCGCGGGAAGCCCACGGCAGCTTCGTGGAAAGCGGGCATTTGCAGGGCGACGTCAACATGGCCGCCGTGATGAAAGCATTGCTGCACCGCAACATTCCCTACCGCCCCGACCACGGCTTTACCATCCTCGACGATCGCCGGCGGCGGACCAACCCCGGCTACAGCCTCTACGGACGCATGAAGGGGCTGGCCGAGTTGGAAGGCCTTCGCACGGGCTTGCAGGCGCGTTAGCAGGCTGCCCAAGCTATCCATTTTTTCGTCTTTTTCTACTTCTTACCATGATTCACGAAGACTGGCTGCTTTCCACGCCCCTGGCCCGTAGGCTCTACCACGGCGTGGCCAAAGACCAGCCCATCATCGATTACCACAACCACCTCATCCCGGAGCAACTGGCCAGCAACCACCGCTTTGCCAACCTGCACGCGGCGTGGCTGGCGGGCGACCACTACAAATGGCGGGCCATGCGGATGCTGGGCGTGGAAGAAAAACTGATTACCGGCGACGCCGCCCCCCGCGACAAATTCCGGGCCTTCGCCAGCGCTTTGCCCTACACGTTGCGCAATCCGCTCTACCACTGGAGCCACCTCGAACTGGACCGCTACTTCGGCATCACGGCCCCCCTCAACGCCCAGAACGCCGACGCGGTCTACGACGAAGCCAGTGCGTTTTTGAACACCGCCGCCGGGGGCACCTGGCGCTTGCTGGCCGATAAAAAGGTGGAGATGGTGTGTACTACCGATGACCCGGCGGACGACCTGGCCCACCACGCGGCCTTGGCGGGGAGTGACTGCCCGGTCCGGATGCTACCGGGCTGGCGGCCGGATAAGGCCTTGCTCATCGGCGCGCCGGGCTGGACCGACTACGTGGCCCGGCTGGCGGAGCTGACGGGGACCAGCATCAGCGGCTACGACGACCTGCTGGCGGCGCTGGACCGCCGGCTCGACCACTTCGCCGCCCACGGCTGTACGATCTCCGACCACGGACTGAGCCATTTGCCCGACGTCGCCTACGACCTGGAAGTAGCCCGGGAGGTGTGTGGACAGGCATTGCTTTCCAAGACGTCCCCCGCACCTGCGTTGCGCGCCCAAACCTTTTTGGTGACCCTGCTGACCGACCTGGCGCGGAGGTACGCCGCCCGGGGCTGGGTGATGCAACTCCACCTCGGGGCCCTGCGCAATAACAATGCGCGCGGCCTGCGGGAACTGGGGCCCGATACGGGTTTTGATTCGATTGGCGACTTCCCCCAAGCCAGCGGCCTGAGCCGGTTTTTGAACCACCTGGACAATACCCACGAGCTGCCGAAAACCATTCTCTACAACCTCAATCCCGCCGATAACGCCGTTTTTGCGACGATGATCGGCAATTTTGCCAGCGGCGGTGGACGCGGCAAGGTGCAGTGGGGCTCCGCCTGGTGGTTTTTGGACCAGTGGGACGGCATGACCGAACAACTCAATACGCTTTCGAATATGGGCGTACTGGCCACCTTCGTGGGGATGCTGACGGATTCGCGGAGTTTTCTGAGTTTTCCACGCCACGAATATTTCCGGCGCCTGCTGTGTAATTTATTGGGGGAAGATGCGGCGCAAGGGAAAATACCGGCGGATGAGGCTTTACTGGGGGAAATTGTGGCGGGGGTTTGTTATGGGAATGCTCGGGGTTATTTTAATGAGTGAATGCGTGAATGAGTGAATGCGTGACCGCCGTAGGCAGCAGCGTAAGCTAATGGGCTGCCGCACGTGGTAGGTTTGATAGGTTTTTAGCCCGTGGAGTTTTAGCCCATGGAGTTGCATGGAGTTAGGCATGGAGTTAATGGAGTTTTTGGGTGGGATACGGACCTTTGGTCCGGCTGGTTTTTAGCCCATGGAATTGCATAGAGTAAGGCATGGAGTTAATGGAGTTTTTGGGTGGGATCCGGACCTCTGGTCCGGCGGATAGGCTGCACGGTCTTCTTAGAAGAAAAATTGCCCGCCGAAAGAAAAGCGCATGATTCCTTCGTCCGTTTGAAAAAGGGAAAATTTGAGGTCTAATAAGTCCAGGGGGCTGATCCAAATGCCGCCACCGAAGCTGTAGTGCCACAAGTCGGAGTCCTCGCCGTCCAGCCAGACGCGTCCGTAATCGTAACCAGCGAGTAAGCCCATGGAAAAAGGTAGAATATTGTTTTGCGACGAAACTGCCTTCCAGCGCAAATCGGTATTGTGGTAGAAAGCGGATCTTCCCGTGAAGCGTTCCCGGCGGAAACCGCGTAGATTGCTGTTCGGCCCGATTCCGCCGAGGGTAGCGCCTTGAAAAAATTCAAAGTCGTTGTTAAAAATATGTTTGCCCCCAACGCGGGTGGCAAAAACGAGTTTGCCATTGGCCGTCAGCTGTTGGTAAATGGCGAGGGCTCCTTCGGAAGAAGGGAAATGCTTGTTTCCGTCGTCCAGAGAAGTAGTCCAGGCTACGTTAGCGTGAAAATTAACTCCGCGGGTCGGGAAAACCGGATCGTTGAGGTTTTCTAACCTGACGTGGGCTTGTACGCCGAGGTATTCTGATCCCTCAAATATTTCCGGGTTGAGTTGGGGCTCCAGCTGATTGATCAGCCGCTCGTCATCCGATAAGTCGATACGAATCGATTCAAATAGAGGGCCGAACCCCACCGATAAAGCGCGGTTGTAGTGGCGCACGTAGGTAGGCTGCAAAGCAATGTAGCGCTGTAAGACCCGGTTATAGTTCACCCCAAAGGTGTCTTCCCTGTTTTCGGTTTCGTTCCCCAATCCATAAAAATTAAATGCGTAGAGTGGATTGCGTAGGGTAGTGGCCAGGTGCAGATTCCCCTTGCCAATGGCTTCAACGATTTCTCCCTGGTATTTGAACTCCCACCCCGCACTGCCAAAGGCATACTTTAAGGAAAGTTGGTGGCGATCGGCAAACGGCGATTTTTTGAATCCATGATTTACAAAAGTGGTGCTCAAACCCAGCAAAAAGCCATCATCGGGGTTGACCCCAACACTGGGCACGACGGTAGCATAGTCAAATTCGTAGTCTTTGGAGAGCCGATTATAGGTATTGAACTTAGGGTCTTCGGAGGTCTTTACGCTCGTTTTCGGTCCGCGCTGAATGGTAAGGTCTTTTCCCTCGTCATCGTAAATGATGGCTTTCACTTTCGATGCGTCCCGGATGTCTTCTTTTCCTTCTCCGCCGATGATGCGAATCAACGGCCCTTTTTGGCCATCGCCGCTCAGTTGGATCACATCGTCGTTGTCGAGTCCGTATAATCTGATTTCCTTGGTTTCCGGGTAGCGAAAGGTGCGTTCATACATCATCCGCCCTTTCTTTCCCTCTTTATTGGTGTCATACACCCTGATCCGGGTCGTTCCGTCCTTAGCGTGGACGACTTCAAAGAGGTCCTTTTTGTGGGTGCCCAGCACGTCGACTTTCTTAGCGTGGAAGGCGTAGAAAGACCTGGCCATCTGCGCCAGATTTTTCTTTCGTTCGATCATGGTCTGGGCAATCCGGTACCCATCCAGCTGATAAAGATCATCTGGCCACGTGGATTCGAATGCACGGTAAATGACCTCATCGGTCAGGCTTTTTTGGATTTCCTCCAGTTCTTTTTCCCAAATTTCCCAGGTCGCTCCCGAGAGAAAGGTCGGGTCAAAATAGCGGGCCCCGTAGTGGGACCAGTGGATCTTTTTCTCGTAGGCAGCGTATGCCCGCAGCGGACGCGAAGCCGGTACCAGCCTTCGGGCCAGGGAATAAACCACCCCGTCGTATTTGCTGAAGGCCTGGTCACGATCCCGTGGAATTGGACGGTACAGGGTTTGGTCCGGCCCCTTGATTTTGGCCCAGCGCCACTGGTCATCGTGCCGGTCCCAATCACCAATCAACAGGTCAAAGATTCTGGCCCTGGCTACGGCCCGGAAGTCGATGCGATGATTGTGGTGTTCTTTTATGGCTTCAATTACGTCGTGGGTGCTGATGATCTCGTCGGGGTTGCCCAGGTTGGGGTGGTCTTTCCAACCCTTTCCATCGGGGCGTTCTTCTACCAGGTAAAGGGCATTGCCAAAGTCTTCGTTATAGTTACCCAAGGCCCGTTGTTGGGGGATATAGAAAATGCGCGGATTGGTGTGGTAAACCCCTGCCGCCCGGGCGAGGGGAGGCACGGCCTGGGCAGCAAGGGGGTGCGCGGAGTTGAAGGCATCGGCATACACATTTTGGATTAAGGTGGACTGGCTCAGGGGATAAGCAATGGTTCGGCTGGCGTCTTTGATGATGGAACGCATGGTATACTGCCTGCCGTCGGGAGCCTCCAAACGAATGGAGTTGGTTTGATAGCCGCCGCCTTTCTTGACGGGTGTAACGCCTCCCTGGTAAGCGCTCAGGTCTAATACCGGGTAGTCCAGAAAGGTGTTATAGGCCTGACGGTAATGCGCTCCCCAGAACACCTTCCGCAGCCCTTTGCGGTCTACACTTTCGTTGAAGATGGGTAAGCTAATCTCCTTTTGCTCCGTATCCAGGGCGGGAATATCCTGCGCACTGAGCGATTGTTTACCAGGCAAAGGCCCTTTTACCTGTTTCCGGAAAACGACTTTTCCTTTGGCTTCATCCGTGGCATCTACTGACCAAAACTGCACCCACACGGAGCCATCTTCGTAGACAATCAATTCCGAAAATCCGTAGTTTCCGTAGGCAAATTGGGTGCCTTGCCCCGCGCGGGTAGGACTTCGTTTTGACCCAGCACCGCTTACAATAAAAAACTGATTACCGGCCTCAGTATATTGCAGGCTGTGCTCGTGGCCAGAGACAAAGATGAACTGACCATTTTTCTGGGCCACACTCAATACAAAATCGCGGAAGGCCCGGTATTCGGGGTGGGCCATATCCGATTTTGTCCCGATGGCAGATCGGTAAAAGGGATAAACGGAGCCGACTATTGGCAGAGGCAACCACAAGTTTTTATGTACTCTGGTGAGCGGAAAGAGGTGGTCTTTCAATGGAAAGGCTCCTCCGTGCGGTCCCATGGAGTAGAGGGGGTGGTGCAAGGCAACGATTACGTTTTTTTCCCGGTTGCTCTTTAAGGCAGCCTCGAACAATAGCTTGAAATTCTCCCGACTTTTTGCCTCACAGTTCTGGTTAATTTCCGTTTCACCCTCCCAATCGGTGAGCCACCATTCTGAATCGATCATGATCAGCACCAAGTCATCCGTTACATCCACCACCTTGGGGTCGCCACAGCCGCAGTCGGGCTGCCACACATCCTTTTCATCCAAGTAGTCCTCAATAAATTTCTTTTGCCTTTTCAAACCATCAACCCCGTATTTGTACCAATCGTGATTTCCCGGAATGAAGTAGGTCTTCCCAGGGTAATCTTTGAGGATATCCAACTGCGCACGCAAGCGAAACTCATTATCCGCCCTTTCCTCTTCCTTCTTCGCCGGTGCCATACCATTGGGGTAAATATTGTCACCCAAAAAAACAAGGGTACTGTTTTTTTGAGCCCGCTTCAACTGCTGCCCCAGCAAGCTTAGGGCGGGAGGAATTTTTCCGTCTTTGGCATTACCAGCATCGCCAATTAAGAAAATGGTTTGGCTGACGGGTTTATCGGGTAAGGCCGGTGCCCAGTTTTCCCCTTCACTGCTGTAATTGAGT
The DNA here is from genome assembly GCF_014349155.1 of Neolewinella lacunae. Classification (GTDB taxonomy): domain Bacteria; phylum Bacteroidota; class Bacteroidia; order Chitinophagales; family Saprospiraceae; genus Neolewinella; species Neolewinella lacunae. The sequence continues at coordinate 27,742 of NZ_JACSIT010000151.1, read as the reverse complement.
TGATAAGTGGCGCAGGAGGACAGCACAGCCACCAGGCATAGAGTCATGCTTTTAAGCAATAGGCTACCAAGGCGTTTTCTATTTTTAGCAATGTCCATTGTATTTAATTGTTAGTGGTATGCAGAAGATGATTTGCGTTGCTCGTGGGCTTGTTTCCCAGAAATAGCGGTGCGCTCGTACGCACGCGGGAAGGGTTCCAGCCGCATCCGCACTTACCCATAAACGCCGCTCGCATTGAAGAAGAGGATGGCTACGACAAAGGCGAAAACCGCGACCACAATTCCGTACATGAAAATATTATAGGCCGTTCTCAGGAGGCGGTACTTTTTTGCCAGCACCACGCCGAGGAAGAAAATGTCATCGATGAGGTTGGAATAGAGGAAGGCGGAATTTTCCATCAAGTTATTCATCCCCCAGTGGTAGTCCTCTCTTTTCATCTTGTGGAAATTACCGAAAAAGAGCAAATTGGTATCGTGATTAGCAATGTCTTCCTTGGTGAATTTTCCGGAGGTAATGTTTGGCCGCAGGGATAGTATGGAGTAGACGATCGAAGATAGCGTAACCCCCAGCAGGATGATGGTGGGGGGGATGAGGTGCGTGTTGCTGTCCAGTTTTTGCATCAATCCGCCTAAAAGCACTGAAATGATGATGGAATTAATAGAAATCATGATGTTGGCCTTGCTGTCGGCCATCCCACTGATGTCAATGTGGTTCTTGGAAGTCAAACGAAACATGGTTTCAATGCCCCGTTCCGGCCGGTTTTCGGCTTTCAGTAATTTCTTTTTCAGGTCCTTCAGGTCTGATTCGCTTATCCCCAGGTCTCGGATCAATGCGGCATTGATTTTTTGTCCGGATTTTTTAATCTCCTTGCGGATTTTTTTTATGATCTTTTCTTTTTCCTTGGCTAAATGGTCCTTTCCGTATTTCGTTGCGAATTGATGCTGGGAGAGAAACTCCAGGTTAAGTTGGGCCCATTCAAGGTCAGCGTATTGCTTTCCGTAGAGCGCAGCCCATTCTTGCCGGAGCGCGTTATTACGGTCAAAATAATTGTTTTTCGACAAGTGAAACATATCCGCATCACGCAGTACTTGTTGCAGCTTATCTGCCGGCACGCTGCCCGGTTTGGTGGCCAAAATGCATGCGGTCACCTTCGCAATGAGTGCTTCATCGGCCGACACTTGCTTAAAAAAGGTGGTGGCAATCCGGACACTTTCCTGTTCATGTTCATCTTGCGTGTGGACGTACCCGGTGTCATGAAACCACGCCGCAATCAGCAAAATATCCATTTCCTCCGCACGCAGCGCTTCCGCCTGGCCGATTTCTTGCACCCCTTCCACTACCGTGCTCGTATGCTCCAGATTGTGGTAGGTGAAGGCAGGAGGTAGTTTTTCTCCCAAAAGTTCAGTGGCAAATTCTTTGGCCTGCGCTACTATTTCATTCATCGTCAGCTGTTTAGAGGAGGGGCGGCCCGGCGGTTTGGCCCGGCCCTCGCCCGCTAGGTGAAGTTAGTGCCGCACGCTTGGATTTTCGGAGCAGAGTAAAAATTTGGCGATGAAATGTCCCTTTCCGACACTCCCCAACCACCACCCGCCCGTAGCCTTCCGGCCTGCCTGCTGTCGGCACCGCGCCCTACTTTTTCTTTTGACCGAGGTACGAAGCAAGTGCAAAGACTTTGCAGGATTTTTTGTCTGCGGCGTAGTAGGATTTGTGACGGGGTGGTGCATCAGCCTTCGGGGCCTACCATCGCTTTTTTATCCCGTTCCCTGCACCTGCGGCCGCGCCCAAAAACGGCTACCGTTTTGCCGTTTGCAATAAGAAAAATGATTTCGGAGGGGATGATTTTGGTAGGCAAAAGTTCCTCAGGGCTGTAAATGCCTACCCAATATACCCTCCATACGCCTCAATTTTCGCCGCCAGCCGCGCGGCCAAATACGCATGGCCCTCCCGCAGTTCCCGGTGGATCAAGCGCGCCTCTTCCCGGTACTTTTCTTTCTTTTCCCTGGTCCAATAATAGGGTGGGGGCTGCAGGTTGCAAATGCGGTCGGCCATCTTGACGGCCCAGACGGCCTTGGGCTGTTCTTTTATCCTTTGGAGGCTATCCTGCATCATGGCGGCTTTGTCGGGTAAGGCTTCGTTTTTGGTAAGGGCCATTACGCCATTCGCTACCGCTTCGCCAAAGTGCTCCACGATCCCCGCGTAAGATTGCTGGGTATCCTCGATGGTGTCGTGCAAGACGGCACACTGGATGGCCAGGTCCGCGTCCAGGTCCTCCGCCTGTTGCAGGGCGTTCAGGATTTCAAAAGTCACACTGCCGATGTGGTTCAGGTACTCAAATTGCTCCCCCTCATCCGGTCCGGCGTATTTCTGCCCCTCGTGCAGGCGCGCCGCCAGGTGCCAGGCTTGCTGTAATTTTTCTATGGACCACATGTTGTTGCTATTTTTTTAGCTTTGAAAGCCATTGTTTTTGGCGGCGAACTGCCGTTGGGATCGCGCCGCCAAGATCTACAAAAAAATGCTGATCTCCCGTATTTTCGCTCCCCCCCCCGCCAATACCTGCACCCCCGTGGGAAGTCATCCGACGGATCATGATCTACAAAGCGTCCCGCCAACTCCCCAAGCCATTTTCTCGCCAAACCCTCATTTCTTCCTGCGGCGCATCCCGCAACGCAGTACTTTTGCCCTACGCCAGCCGGTGCGCTGGTCCACACCCCTCTCCAGATGCGTATTTTTATCCCGCTGCTGCTTTGCTTCCTGCTCGTCGGGTGCCAGCGTTCCGGCCCCACACTGGCCGCCCCGACGACTTTCAAAATTGCCTTTGGCTCTTGTGCCCACCAGGATAAACCGCAGCCCTTGCTGGACGTTGCCACCGGGCTTTCTCCCGACGTTTTCGTCTATTTAGGCGACAACATCTACGGCGATTCATACACGCTGGATACGTTGCGGGCTAAGTACGGTCGCCTGGCTGCGAAGCCCGAATTCCAGCGCCTGAAAGCTTCCACGCCGCTTTTGGCCGTGTGGGACGACCACGATTATGGCTGGAACGACGCCGGCCGGCATTTCCCGTTCAAGGAAGCATCGAAAGAAATTTTTCTGGATTTTTGGGAGGTACCCGCCACCAGTGAACGTCGTCAGCATCCCGGCATTTACGGCACCGAGTGGCTCGAACGCGATGGGCGTAAGGTGCAAATCATCTTACTGGATACCCGCACTTTCCGCGACGAATTGCTCCACCGCGACAAATCAGACACCGTCTTCAAGAACGATTACGTGCCGAACTTCAGCGCCGACAGTACTTTCCTGGGTGCCGCCCAGTGGACCTGGCTCGAAGCACAGCTGAAAATGCCGGCCGACGCGCGCATCATCGCCAGCAGCAACCAGTTCAGCCACGAATACAACGGCTGGGAAAGCTGGACCAACGTACCCCGCGAACAACAACGGATGCTCGACCTCATTCGCTCCACCAAAGCCAATGGCATTTTCTTTATTTCCGGAGACGTACACTGGGGGGAAATATCCCGGATGGAAAGCGCCGGTTTGTACCCGATTTATGACGTTACTTCCAGCGGAATTACCCAGACCTGGGACATCATCGAGCCAAACAAGTACCGCCGGGGGAAGGCCATTGCGCAAAATAATGTGGGGATGATAACGCTCACCTTCAAGGGAAATGAAGGACAGGCCCAGCTCAGCATTTTTGATGCTACGGCGTTGCCGGTGGTAACGGAAGGGGTGGATATTAATCAATTGAGGGTGAAATAGTCCAAAGAGAATATGCAAGGGGCGCGGCCGCAGGTGCTCCCCCCCGCCCCCCCGAAGGGGGGAGTAGGGACATGGAGCGAAGGGAGGAGGCTGATTTCGTTTATTTAGGGGAAATGCTCTTTTTCCTTACCCCGGATTCCGGATGCGGTGCTTGATCCTTTGCGAGATACCCCGTATTCCGGATGCTGCGCATCATCCATCCGGGGTTATTAAGGTTTAGCTGCGCTGCTACCTTCGGTGGTGACTCCTCCGGAGTCAGGGGGATGGGGGAACCCTTTTCTGCTTCCCCCACGCCAACACCTGCACCCCCGGCGAATACTGCACTTTACTCGGCTCCGCCCCCAGTAATTTGGCAAACCTCGGGTACGCCACCTCCAGCTCCCCGATCACTATTTCCTGCAGCGGCCACTCCGGGTGGTGGATTTCAAAGGCGTTGATCGCATCCGCCGTATCCTGAAACAGCGCGTACCGCTCGGTGAGCCAGCGGTCCAGGTCCGTTTTTTCGGCCTGCGCCTTTCCCGTGGTGTAGGTGATGCGCAGCCGATCCTTGAATACTGGGTTGTCCGACCGGTAGTGCTGGCCCTTTCGTTCCATTACGGAAAAGCGGTAGGGCAGCTCCGATACCCACCGCGCTACCCGACAAGACCACACCTTCCCACCTTCAATACTCAAAAAATAGACGCCCGTTTTACCCTCCGCCTTCACGTAGGTCCGGATGTTGACCTCGTAAAAATCGGACAGCGGCGGAAACGCGGGCAGCCCCCGGGGCCGGATATTCTCCATCGTAAACGCCACGACCGATACCCAGGCCTGGCCCTCAAACAGGTCAATCTCCAACTCTTTTGGCACCCACTGTTTCAGCTCGGCGAGCTCCACCGGATAGTGCAGAAAAATGGCGTCGTTCCACTCCTGGTAGAATTGCCAGCTTTGCTCAGGGAGCGGCCAGGGGCGGTGGTGGGTGAGTTGGAGGAGGGGGTGGGACATTAGCGCTGGTTGCGGACCTTTTTTACTTCCAAGAGAATCTTCGCTTCACTGGGTGCATTGTCTTCCTGGGACCTGAGCTTGGCCAGTAGGGCGGCAAAGCGGGTAAAAGGGGCTTCTTCCTCCTTGATCCGGATTAGGTCCAGCTTGGCCAGGTTTTCGAGGAGGGGAATTACGCGAGGGTCGATTATTTCGAGGGTGAGGGTGGGCATGTTGTTTTGTTTTTGGCTTAGTTAAGTGAGAGATTGCTGCGTAGGGTTGTTTTTGAAATGGCTTATGGGCAGCCCGCCAAAAAAACTCCATCAACTCCATGCCCCAACTCCATGAAACTCCATGGGCCCAAAAAACACCCCGCCTATCCCGTGCGGCAGCGCATTCACTCATTCACTCATTCACGCATTCACTCATTAACCCATTAAAACCGCCACCGCCGAAACGCCTCAATAGCCTCATACTCCGTCAACCCCAGCTGGTTATACCGCCGCGCCGTCTCCCGGTTTCGCTGCTCCGCCCGCTGCCAGAATTCCCGGTCGTCTTCGCCCTGGAACATCACCCCGTCTTTCTGGCTCTGGTGGAAGAAGATCGCCTGCCGCTTTTTGTCCACTTCCTGCGGACTCAACGGCACAGCCATTTCGATTTCGTGGACCGGCCATTCCTGCCAAGCCCCACGGTACAACCAAAGCCAGGTGTCTTTGATGGCCTTATCCCCCTTCAACTGCTCCAGGGCGGCGAAGATGGCGTCCAGGCACACCTTATGGGTGCCGTGCGGATCGGCCAGGTCGCCCGCCGCGTAAATCTGGTGCGGCCGGACCTGCAGGATGAGTTCTTTCACCAGGTCGATGTCCGCCTGCCCCAGCGGCTTTTTCTTGCTTTTGCCCGTTTCGTAAAATGGCATGTCCAGGAAGTGGATTTGGGAATCCGGCAATCCACAGAAGCGCGCCCCCGCCGCGGCTTCGCCGCGCCGGATGAGCCCCTTGATTTTCAAGACCAGGTCGGGGTCTTTTTCGGCCGACTGGTCCGGGTGTTTCAAGGCTTCCAGCGCCGCGTCCAGTTGGGCATTTTCTACGCCGCTCAGCAGGTTCATTTCGTGGCAGAATTCGGCGAAGCGCCGGGCGTCGGTGTGCGATACGGCGATGTTGCCGCTCGTTTGGTAGGCGACGTGTACCTCGTGGCCCTGGTCCACCAGCCGCAGGAAGGTGCCGCCCATGCTGATGACGTCGTCGTCGGGGTGCGGACTGAACAAAATCACCCGCTTGCGCGCCGGGTCGGCCCGCTCGGGCCGCTGGCTGTCGTCCACGCCAGGCTTGCCGCCCGGCCAGCCCGTGATCGTGTGCTGGAGCTTGTTGTACATCCGGATGTTGAGGTCGTAGGCCGAGTTGCCCAGGGCCAGGAGGTCCGACATCCCGTTGTTGTTGTAGTCCCGCTCGGTCAGTTTCAGGATCGGCTTTTCGAGTTTGCTGCTCAGCCAAACGATGGCCTTGCGCGTCAGGTCTTCGTCCCACTGGCAGGGGCCCACCAGCCAGGGCGTTTTGAAGCGCCGGAGTTCCGAGCAGGCTTCGCGATCCAGCAAGACCGTCAGGTTATCGTGTTCCTGGAGGAAGGAGGCGGGTAAAACGCTGGTTTTTTCGCCCTCCACGGCTTCCTGGACGATGGACGCTTTCTTATGTCCCCACGCCACCAACACCACGCGGCGGGCCTTGCGGATCGTATCGATGCCCATCGTAATGGCGCGGGTTGGGACGTTATTGAGCCCCTGAAAATCCGGCGCGGCGTCCACCCGCGTCAGGTGATCGAGGGTGATCAGGCGGGTGAGGCTGCGGGAGTTCGAGCCCGGCTCGTTGAAGCCCACGTGGCCCGTCCGGCCAATGCCCAGCAACTGAAAATCCAGCCCGCCGTGGCGGTTGATCTCTTCTTCGTAGTCCATGCAGTGTTGGTACACCGACTGCAAAGGCACCAGCCCGTCCGGCAAATGGATGTTCTGCGGGTCGATGTCGACGTGGTTGAACAGGTGCTCGTGCATGAAGTACCAGTAGGAGCGGGTGCTCGTCCGCTCCATGGGGTAGTACTCGTCGAGGTTAAAGGTCACGACGTTAGCAAAACTCAGTCCTTCTTCCCGGTGCAGCCGCACCAGTTCGTCGTACACCCGGATGGGCGAGGAGCCGGTGGCGAGGCCCAGGACGCACTTTTGGCGCTGGTAAGCCTTGGCCCGGATCAGGTTGGCGATCTCGTGGGCCACGGCCACGGAGGCGTCGCCGCTGTCCGCAAACACCTCCACGTGCATCTTCTCGTAGCGCGTCACATCAGTGCGCCCTACGTGGCGGTAGGAAATATCGGCGTGGTGGGTTTCGTGGATGGGGAGCAGATCGATCATGCTAGGCGGTGGTTTTGGCAAGGCGGAAAGATAGTGCGGTTTCAGGATCGGTTAAAATTTTCCCGCCTCCTTCCGCTCGCGCCCTGTCCAGTTCTCCCTTTGGGGGCTAGGGGCCTGGGCGCGGCCGCAGGTGCTCAGACCGTACTAAGGAGCAAGGAAAGCCACCCAGCTCCTTCCCTCCGCGCAAGCTAACCACGCAGTAGCAGCGCAGCTAATGTTCAATTTTACATTGTAAACTGTAAATTGTAAATCTTCAGCTCCGCCGAATCGCCCGGCAACCGCACCAATTCTCCACTCTCCCGAAACCCCAGCTTTTGCAACAGCCCGTTGCTGGCCGCATTTTCCGGCAGCGTAATGGCCAGCAACTCCGTATGCCCCACGGCGCGGGCATAGTCCAAGCAAGCCAAAGAAGCTTCGTAGGCGTAACCCTGCCGATGGTACTCCGGCAGCAGGGCAAAGCCGAAATCTGGCGACTCCAGCTCCGGCCGCTTATAAACGCCCACCGTCCCCAACAAGGCCCCGTCGCTGCGCCTGACCAACACCTGCGGCCCACCCCCCACGTGCTCGTAGGCCGGAAAAATCCGGTTCAACAGGTAATCCTTCGCCTCTTCCACCGTGTACACCCCCCGGTCGCCGATGTACTGCAGCCAGCCCGGACTGTTCACCAGGGCCAGGATAAATTCCGCATCGTCCACCGTGCAACGCCGAAAACGCAGCCGCTCCGTCGCTTGAGGCCCTAGTTGTTGTTCTTCTCCCATCGTCATATTGATTGTCCGCAAAAGTTATTGGTCGCAACCCCTGCGCTGCTGTGCAAAGTTGCACCACCTCCCCCTATTCTCCAAGCAAGACGTGAGGTGGAACCCTGAGGTGGAGACGTTCCACGTCGACGGTAACCCCCAATGAGAAAGCTTCCCTAGAAAGTAGAAACCTTGCCCCTTCGCCGTACAACGGCTTTACCAGGCGTAGCCCCAAAAACTTAGAGCTTGTCTAAAATTTTTAAGAACTGATAATCAATGACTTATGGTTCTGGCTAGACAAAAAATTGCGCGCATAGTGAACTACGTAAGCCATTTTTTGTGACGCCAGGTTCATAAGTGCTTGGTTATCAGGAAGTAAAAATTTAGACAAGCTCTTAGTGTACTTAGTGCTCTTCGTGTCCTTAGTGGTTCAAAAAAGGAGAGCGAAGCTCACCCTACAGCTTAGTCCCTCTTCGTGTCCTTAGTGGTTCAAAAAGGAGTGCGAAGCTCCCCAAAGCAATACCCTTACCAGTGAAAAAAATAACCCTGTCCCTTCTCATCCCTCCCCACTGCGGTAGCCCCTTTAATCCTTTCCCCCTTTACTCCATTACCCCCTCCATTCGCTCCAGCAAATTCAAAATAATATCAATCCCCGCCGCATTCACGCCCAGATCCAGGTGCAAACGCAGCGCCTTTTCCAGCTTCGGCAATTCCGGCTCCGGGATCAACACAATATCGTTCTGACGTTCTACCCGGATGATGCCGTGGTCCAGAAAATCTTCGAGGATCAGCGTCTCACACTGGTGAAAACTGCAAAATTGCTGAAGTGTAACGTAGGTGATGGAGGACATAATCAAAAATATTATTGGCCATGAAGTAGATTAACCTTGGCCCTCGGCCAATTGCTGGTAAAGCTCCCGCTCCCGCTCCGTCAGGGCAGTGGGAAGAACGGCCTGGAGATCGAGGTACAGATCGCCGAAGCCCGGTTTTTTGTAGACCGGCAAACCCTTCCCCTTCAAACGAATGCGCTTACCATTCTGGCTCAGCTCCGGGATGGGGACGCTCACGGCACCACTGGGCGTTTCCACCGTTATTTTGCCTCCCAGCACCATGGTCGTGAGGGCAACGGGCTGGTTTTTGTACAGGTCCGCTCCGCTGCGGGTATAGGCATCGGGCAGACTGACTTGAAAGGTAATCAGCAAATCCCCCGCCGGCCCACCGCCCGCTCCGGGACCACCCTGGCCCCGCAGCCGCAAGGTCTGTCCGTCTTCCACCCCCGCCGGAATGGTTACGCGCAACTGCCTCCCGTTCACCGTCAGCACCTGCTTGTTGTCTTCCAGAATGTCTTCCATTCGTAAGGCCAGACTGGCGGCAATATCCTGGCCCCGGAACGAAGCCCTCCGCCCACCACCGAAGCCCCTGGCTCCGGCCCCACCAAACATCTGGCTGAAGAAATCGGAGAAATCTTCACCACCCCCACTCGTGTAAGTATACGTTTGTCCGCCCCCGAAAGGATTGCCGCCCCGGAAGTCGCCAGCCGACCGGCCCTGGCCTCCCGCCTTTTCAAAGGCCTCCGCGTGCTCCCAGTCTTTACCGTATTTATCGTATTGCTTGCGCTTTTCCGGATCCGACAACACGGCGTTGGCTTCATTAATCTCTTTAAACTTCCGCTCCGCCTCCGCATCGCCTGCGTTAACGTCCGGATGGTACTTGCGCGCCAGCTTACGAAAGGCCTGTTTGATCGCCTTTTCGTCCGCGTCCTTTGCTACACCGAGCGTCTTGTAGTAATCGATAAACTCTGCCATACCTCCCCCAACAACTGGCGCGCGAGTTCGGTTGGCTCAGTATTCACCGCTCTTCGGAGGCTTCGACGGGGCTACTAAAATAAAACCTCCCGGCGAATGCCCCCAATGCTAAATGGTAAATTTTAAATTGTGAATTGTAAATCCCAAACATCCTCCCTCCGCAGCCCTCCCTTCCGCGCCGCCAGTACCCCGTACCGGATATCATTAATCCCCGAAACCGAATGCGCATCCGGATTAATGCTGATTTTTACGCCCTTTTCCACCGCATAGGGAATCCACGCCCAGTCCATATCGAGCCGGTAAGGATTCGCGTTGAGCTCAATGGCCACCCCGTGTTCCGCACAAGCCTCAATGATCCGCCGGTGATCGATGGGGTAGCCCGACCGACTCAACAACAGCCGGCCGGTAGGGTGCCCCAGCATGGTGGTGAAGGGATTGGCAATTGCCTTCAAAAGCCGCTCGGTGGCCTTTTCTTCGTCCATATTTAATTGGCTGTGGATGCTGGCAATCACCACCTCAAAACCCGCTAAAATATCGTCCGGGTAATCCAAATTACCGTCGGGAAGGATGTCGCTTTCAATCCCCTTAAAAATGCGGAAAGGCGCCAACTCCGCATTCAATTCGTCAATTTCGGCCCACTGCGCCCGCACCCGTTCTTCTTTGAGACCATTGGCGTAAAAAGCGCTCTGCGAATGGTCGGTCAACACGAGATAAGCAAAGCCCCGCTCCCGTGCCGCCTCCGCCATTTCCCGGACGGAATGGATGCCGTCCGACCACGTAGAATGGCAATGCACCACGCCACGGACGTCTCCCACCTCCACCAATTTCGGCAAGCGATTTTCCTGCGCCAACACAATGCTGCTGCCATCTTCGCGAAGTTCCGGCGGAATGGGCGGCAAGCCCACTTTGGCAAAAACGTCCTCTTCCGTCGCCAATCCCGTGAAGTCGATTCCCGGGTAAGCCGCCACGAAGGCCTCCAAAAACGCTGGTGCGCCGGTGTACCGAAACTGCCGCGAGCCGAAATTTTCCGCCGTACAGCAGTGCAAAACCACGGCAAATCCCTCGAAACTTGCCGTCACTTTTTCACCATCGACGGCCAAATCTTCGAGGCCTTCAATATCGGGCGCGGCCGCAGGTGCCAGGGTGGTGACAAAGGCAAGGTGGGTCAACGTCGGGCAGCAACGCCGCAGTGTGCCCGTCCGGGCAAAGCGCTCCGCCGGAAAGGCCTTTTCCAGGCGGGCCAGGAGGTCCTCCGCTATCGCATCCAACGTACGGTAGAGGTACTGCCCCTGGCTGCGTTGGTAGAACTCGAGTTTCTCCCGCAGGTCTTCCTGGGTTTTTGCCCCGAAGCCCTTGAGCTCCACCAGCCGGTTTTCGTTGATCGCGTAGAGGAGTTGCCCGACGGTCGTGACGCCCAGCCCATCCCAAACGGCCTTCACTTTTTTGGGCCCAAAACCCCGTACGGCCAGCATCTGCTGGATGCCCGGCGGCGTCTGGGCGCGAAATTGTTCGAGCACCGCCATCTTGCCCGTCGTGGCCAGCTCGTGGATCTTGCCCGCAATGGCCTTGCCAATGCCGTCCATCGTTTGCAACTCCGCCTCGGTCAGGGTGGCCAACGGACGGTCATCCTTCCGCAGTTTGTTGTACGCCGCGGCGTAAGAACGGATTTTAAAGGGATTGTCCTGGTGCAATTCCATCAACTTGGCCAGTTCATTAAAGTGGGCGGCAATTTCTGCATTGGTCATCAGGGACAATTTTGGGCTGGGCTGCAAGGTACTCTATCAAAGGCTTTTCTTCTCTTTGCCTCGTTTTCCCTTCGACCTTGCAGGTCCTCTTTTTTTAACCACTAAGTACACGAAGAGGGACTATGGTATGGCAGGAAAACCTGGTTGAGGGAGTCCCAACTCAAATAGGAAGACCCGGTTGAGGGTGTCCCCACCCGAACATCCACGATTCGGGTAAAGACACCCTTCATCCCACACATTTTGCGTTTTTTGAACCACTAAGGACACGAAGAGGGACTAAAATTATAAAATAATAGGGCTGCGCCTCCACCACCCCAAACTCCATGCCCCACCCCAAGCAACTCCATGGGCGAAAAACAGCCTAACCAGAGCCCCGGCTCCAGTAGTCGATACCCCGCTGCTCCCCCTTTGGGGGTTGGGGGGCCAACTTCCCCTGCACCTGCGACCGCGCAAACATCCACCCTCACTACCGCACTTTCGCCAACATTCGTTCTATCTTCGCGCCCATGCCAAGCAAATACGAGCAACGCGGCGTTTCCGCCACCAAATCCGAGGTGCACGAAGCCATCAAGGGCCTGGATAAGGGCCTTTTTCCCCGGGCTTTCTGCAAAGTTTTGCCCGACGTAGCGGGAGGAGATCCCGCCTGGTGCAACATCATGCACGCCGATACGGCCGGCACCAAAACCAGCCTCGCCTACCTCTACTGGAAGGAAACCGGCGACCTCTCCGTCTGGGAAGGCATCGTCCAGGATAGCCTGGTGATGAACCTCGACGACATGGGCTGCGTCGGCGCGGTTGATAACATCCTGATCAGCTCCACCATCGGCCGCAACAAAAACCGCATTCCGGGCGAAGTCCTGGCCACCATCATCCACGGCGCCCAGCGCTTTGCCGACCGCATGGCCCAGCACGGCGTAGGCCTCCACCTCACCGGCGGGGAGACGGCCGACGTGGGCGATATCGTGCGAACCATCGACGTGGGCTACACCACCTTCGCCCGCCTGCGCCGCGATAAATTGCTCGTCAATAACATCCAGCCGGGCAACGTCATCGTCGGCCTGGCCAGCTACGGGCAGGCGAGCTACGAAGACGAATACAACGGCGGCATGGGCAGCAACGGCCTGACGAGCGCCCGCCACGACGTATTCCACCACGCTTACGCTGATAAATACCCCGAAAGCTTCGACCCCGAAGTGCCCCGCTCGGTCGTCTACACCGGCAGCCGGTCCCTGACGGAGCCCATCGACCTCGGGAACGGCCAAAGCATGAGCGCCGGCAAGCTGGTATTGAGCCCCACCCGGACCTACCTGCCGGTACTCAAGGTCCTGCTGGCCGAGTTGCAAGCCGAAATAGCCGGCATCATCCACTGCACCGGTGGTGCCCAAACCAAGGTCATTAAGTTCATCGACGACGTCCGCATCGTCAAAGATCAACTCTTCGCCCCACCACCGCTCTTCCAGCTCATCCACCAGGAAAGTGGGACCAACTGGCGCGAACTCTACCAGGTTTTCAACATGGGCCACCGTCTTGAGGTCTACCTGCCGGCCAGCGCCGCGCAGGCGGTGATCGATATTGCCGCGGGTTTCAACATTGCCGCGCAGGTGGTGGGCTACGTCGAGGCGGCGGAAAAGCCGACTGTCCGCCTGCACACGCCCTCCGGGGTGGAGGACTACTTTGAGTAAGGTGTTGTCGCTTAAGGTATTGTCGCGGCTTTAGCCCGACTAAGCCTCTCGGGCTTCAGCCCGACTTAGGCCTAGGGAAAAGGTTGAGCTGCGCTCAAGAGGGGGGCGGGCTAAAGCCGCGACAGTACCGCCTCTGCCAACCCCTCTACCCCCTTAAACAAACGCCACCGGGTTCCCCGCAATCCCCTTCAACTGCCGGATCGTCTCCGCCGGGTCCTTCGCCCCGAAAACGGAGCTCCCCGCCACCAAGACCCGCGCTCCGGCTTCGAGCACCTTCTGGGCGTTGTGCAAACCAATGCCGCCATCGACCTCAATCAGGGCGGGCGAGTTGTGGATGGTGATCAACTCCTGCGCCTGCCGGATTTTCGGGATGCTCTGGTAAATAAATTTCTGCCCCCCGAAGCCGGGATTAACCGTCATGATGAGCACCAGATCGAGGTCTTCGATGAGGTTTTCCAGGACGTTAACGGGCGTATGGGGATTCAGCGCAACGCCCGCCTTACAACCCGCTTCCTTGATTTGCTGGACGACGCGGTGCAGGTGCTTGGTCGCCTCGGCGTGCACCGTAATGCCCTGCGCACCCGCCTTGGCAAAACTCTCAATGTAGCGCTCCGGTTGCTCGATCATGAGGTGAACATCGCAGTACTTTTTCGCGTCCCGGGCCACCTGCTCAATGATGAACTGTCCGAAAGAAATATTGGGCACGAAATTGCCGTCCATCACGTCCAGGTGGAACCAGTCGGCTTCACTGTCGTTGATCAATGCGATGGCTTGGTCGAGGCGGCGAAAATCGGCGGCGAGCAGGGATGGGGCAACTAAATGCATCGGGTAGTGGGCTTTTGCCTTCCGGTCAGGCCGGAGGCGACAAAGCTACGGGATCGCCGGATAAAGGATGTCCTCAGGCGGTATTTTTTCCGCTGCTGTAAGGGGGCCTAAGCCCGGGGTTTATTCCTTCGCCTGCCTTTCCTTCAGTTCTTTTTCCACCGTCGTCAACTGCGTCGTGACCAGCGAAAGGGCAACCACAATAACACCGAGCCCAACGATCCCCAGCGTGTTGTTAGCCTCCCAGGTGCCCGCCACGAGCTTTGCTACGAAGTAAATACCGTACAGCAAAATCAGCAGGGAGAGCACCATGACGATGGTCCGCAGGGTCTTTTTCTTCGCCAGTAAGGCCGCTACAGTAGAGGTTTCGTTGCTTTTATTTTCCATCTTACGCAGTTTTTGTTATTCCGGGAAACTGTTTTCTACGGGCGCGGCCGCAGGTGCTCACAGTAAGGATAAGGAGCAGGGAATGGCCAACTGAATGACGTCTATCCCTCTTTAGCCAGGCTGCGTAAGATAAGTTTTTTATAAGCCGCAAAAAAAAGAAGGCCGCTTACTGCTCCGTCAGGGCCCGAAACAGCTCCTGGAGCCGGTCGAGCACCGATCTGCCGTGCTTATTGACGATTTCCCTTCCGTCGATGTGGTCTACCCGCGTCAGTTCACCCATGGTGCCGGTGGTGAATACTTCGTCGGCCGTATAAAACTCGGTCAGTGAAAGGCGTCTTTCCTCGCAGGGGATGCCATTTTCGCGGCACAGGCGCATCACCGTAGCCCGGGTAATGCCCGGCAGGCAGTAATCGGCGTAGGGCGTGTAAACCGTTCCGCGCCGGATACAGAAGACATTTACGCCGTTGGCCTCGGCCACGTAGCCGTCTTTATCGAGCATCAACCCTGCGTCCGCCCCGGCGTTATTGGCCTCGATTTTGGCGAAGATGTTGTTGATCAGGTTGTTGTGGTGGATCTTGCTGTCTACACTCATTGGGCTGTTCCGCCGCACGCTGGTGGTGATGAGCCTGATGCTCGCCGGGTACACGGGTGGTTTGTGTTCGGCCAGGACGATCAGGGTGCAACCTTCCTGGTTCAAACGCGGGTCCATGCCCGAGGTAATTTTGCGTCCCCGTGTAAGCGTCAGGCGGATGTGCACCCCATCGGTCATGTCATTTGCTTCCAGCGTGCGGTAGATGGCCCGGGTTACTTCCTCCCGACTGGGAATCCCCCGGAAAAGCATGGCGTGGGCCGAATCGAAAAGCCGGTCCAGGTGGGCCTCCAGCGTAAAGACTTTCCCCCGGTACACCCGCAGGCCTTCCCACACCGCATCGCCGCCCTGGACGCTGCTGTCAAATACACTCACCTTGGCCGCGTCGCGGTGCAGCAGTTCCCCGTCGATGTACACCAGGATGTCCCGGTTGGCAGCATTGAATTGTTGTAGCATGGGTTGTAAACTAAATGTTGATGCACCTTAAGCGCGTCGATTTTGGCGACAAGAATAAGCTATTCTGAAGAAGTGCACGGAAGCTTCTACAACGCCGCCTCCAGAAGCGTGGCGTAGAGCGGCTGGCAGGCTTCGGCAATCGCTTCCAGGTGGGGAGGGAGGGGGTAGTCTTTCGGAACGTAGGGCTGAAAGCCGGTGCTGGCGTGCACGTTGGCGTACCAGTACGGGGCCCACACGCCGTCTTCGGGCCGCGGCCCGGCTGGCCATTGCAACATCGCAGGGGTATATGCTATCCCGATGGCTGCGCAGAGCCGCGAAAGTACCCCGGCGGGATTCTGGAGCAAGCGTGCACTGTCTACCACGGCCGTTAACTTACCCGCTGCCTTCAGAGTGTGGTAGAGCTCGTGTTGTTGCCCGATGCCAACGTCCTGAGCACTCACCTCCGACACTACTTTGCCGTACGAACTGAGGATGGCCCGGGGATCGCGGATGAGCAGGATATTTTGCATCCGGTCTAAAAATGCCAGGTCGAGGGCGATTAAATGATGGGTCATTTGCTTGAAGATGACGCAGGGTTTTCCGTAGTCGTCGTTCAACATGGCTGCCACTACTTTCTCGCCATCGTTTTCCTGGCTGGCCAATACGGCCTCCCGACCCGGATGCTCGGCTACGGTCGTCTGGTGCCGCAGGTAGTGCGCGTACAGGGGTTCATCAACCACCGCTACTTCGGGGTGTTGCGCGAAACTGTACATCAATGCCGTGCTGATGTTGCGGGGGGAGGATAAAAAATTAATCCTTTGGACGGTAATATTGGGTCGTTCATCACCTTTTAATTTTGTTTCGGCCCCTGTATCTGCGTCGGTCGATGTCATTTCCCTCATTTCTGTTTTTATTTTATCTATGAATGTATTAATTTGGGCGTACATAGCGTCTCTCAACGCGATTTACACGCTCTGTCCCAGGTTGCTGTGGCAGAGCGTTTGTCATTCAGGGTACCACCACTGTTTCCCCCGTTGCCCGCATCCCGTGCACCGTGGCGCAGGCGTGTACGGGTAAGACCCCCAACAGATCACCCGGTTTCATTTCCGCCAGCCAAGCAGCTGGCAGTGCTAAGGTACCGTGCTCCTGGCTCAGTTTTTTTACGTACGCCCCCGACGTTACCCGGGCCTCCCAGGTGCCGTCGGGTTGTAGCCGAACCACGGCCCCGTAACGCCCGTCCGGCAGGCGATCCGCCCCCAACTGCACCCAGCCACCGTGGACGATGACTTCGCCCCGTGCAGGAATCACCTGCACGACCGGCACCGCCAGGCAAACGGCAATATCTTCCAATGTACAGGCCCCCAGCTCCGTCTGCACCAGGTCGTAGTAGAAAAAATTGCCCGGGCCGATGCTCGTTACCCCCCGGAAATCCTCCTGCGTACTGCAAGCCGGCGTGTCACCCACGGCAAATTCCAGGGGCCGGCCCCCAAAGCCTTCCCGCATTTGCACGATGATGTCCAGTAAAGATTGGTGGACCCGCGCCAGCTCCGCCGCTCCGCCCGCCGCGTAAGTATGGCCGGAGTGCACGTAAAATCCCCGGAAGCCCGCTTCCCCGGCCGCCGCTACGATGCCTTCAATCTCCTCCCGTGCGTCCCAGGGGACTCCCGAGCGCCCGTAGCCCGCATCCACTTCAATGAAGTAGCGAAGCCCCGGAATCCGCCTTGCCGCCAAGGCCTCGGCGGCTACCGCGTTAGTGAGAAAAACCGATAAATTGACTCGTTGGGCCAGCTCCGCGAGGGCCGGTAACTCCCGCACGTTCAGCGGCATGGCAATAGTGATCCGCTTCCAGCCCGCTTCTACGGCGTCTTGGGCCATGCGCAGGCTGGTCACGGTGACCTCCCGAACGCCGTATTCCCTCGCCCAGGCGCTCACCGTCGCCGATTGGTGGGTTTTGAAGTGGGGGATCAGGTCAAGGCCGTGTCGCGCAGCCCGCTCGGCCATGCGCTGCAGGTTGCTGCGGACTTTACTTTCACTCAGCAAAAGGGTAGGGGAGGTAAGGTGGGCAAGCATGGCGGGTGGGCAAGACGGCGGTTTAGCGCAACCGGGGAGAACATTCGCCCAGCGCTGCCGCAACCTGCGGGGCCAAATAAAGGCAAATTAGCCGTACCTACGAAACCTTGCCCCATTAAGTGGCGCGATTTGGCTACCGGAAAGGATCCGCCAGCGCGGGATCGCGCAGCACACTTTCGTCGGTCGTCATCGCCAGGAAGTCCAGCAGGGCTTGCTTTTCGGCTTCGCTGAAGCGCATCTTACGGGGACGGTTGTTCGCGTCCCGCAGCAATGGGTGGAGGTTGCGGTGGTCTTGGATGCCGTCGCTGTAGTGGTCAATAACTTCCCGCAGGGTGGCGAAGCGGCCGTCGTGCATGTACGGCCCGGTCAGCGCAACGTTGCGCAGGAAAGGAACCTTGAAGACGCCGTTGTCAAAGGGGCTGCCCGTTCTGCCGCCTACGCCCTGGTCGGCGTAAGTGACTTCCAGGCCGTTGTTGGCCACGGGAACCAAGGGCTCCGTCAGGCTGGGGCTGTGGCAGCTGGCGCAGTTTACCAGGAAGAGTCGGCGCCCCGCCAGCTCTGAATCAGTAAATCGCCCGTTGAGTTGTTGTCCGCGTTGTTCAGCGTCGACGAGCTCGTCAAAGCGGGAGTTCATGGACATGATGGAGGCGGTGAATTTTTCGAGGGCCAGCGTGATCCGGTCGGGCGTCAGGTCGGCGGTACCGAAGGCTTTGACGCTGAGGATGCGGTAAATCTCCTGGTTGCGCAGCTCGGAAGAAAGCTGGTGCAGGTCTTTGCCCATTTCGATGGGGTCCTGGATGGTGGCGATGCTTTGTTCTTTGATGGTGGCGGCGCGCTCATCCCAGAAAAACTTTACGCGGCCTTCCACGGCCCGGTTCTCGCCGTCGTCGGAGCTGCCGTAACCGCTCACCGCCGGGGCAAAGGTGGGTACGGAACCCAGGGCGATGGAGTTGCGCTTGGTCACCGCACCGTTGATGCCGTCGGAAAAGGCTTTGTCGTCGGAGAAGGCCTTTTCCTGCAGGTGGCAAGTGGCGCAGCTGGTTTCGCCCGTGGCGGAGAGTTGCTTGTCGTAGAAAAGGACCCGGCCCAGCAGGGCCTTGCGGGCGTCGGAAGAGGAGGTGAGCAGTTCACTCATCCCCGTAGAATTGCCAATGTGCTGCGGCAAACGCGTTATGGGCTGGGGAATTTCCCGGGGGATGTTGAGTTGGGCACTCAAGGTCGCAAACTCCTCATCATTGAACCGCAAATCGTCGGGGTCGCTGAACCCATCTACCCGCGGAGCGTCAATCGTGGATGACTCCGGCAAACAGGCGGTCAGCAGAAACAGGGAAACAATAGCAAAGAGGGTAAGTAAACGGTGCATATGCTGGGAGTTTAGCGTAAAGTTACTGGTTATGTCACGAAACTGCCACCTGGGGGTCAGTTAAATGTCAGTTAAAGGACGTCGTTGGGCCCTGGAGCGTTGTATGAGGAAGGAAGAGCTTCGTTCTTTTTTGAACCACTGGTTTTTTTGGAGCTTCGCTCTTTTTTTGAAACACTAAGGACACTAAGAGCACTGAGAGCACTAAGATTTGGCCCGGTCTCGGGGAAACATCTCCACTTCTCCAAACTCCAGGTAACTCTAAGCAAAACTCCATGTCACTCCATGGGCTAAGAAAAGCCGGACCAGAGGTCCGGATCCAACCAAAACCAAAAGCCCCCCGCCGCGTTATAACCCCCAACCACACGTCGCTCCGAAATTTTGGTTGACCCTACATTTTATCTAAATTGGGAAGTGACTTAGGGCTGTCTAGGGCGGGCCTCAAAACCTTTGACTTGTCAGGTTTCTCAAACGGACCCCGGTTCGTGGCAGACAAGGGGATTACCGAACCAGCCCAGCTATCCCAACCATGTTTTTGTCGAGGAGTCAAACCACTCCGGGGGCGCGTGTGGGTTTTTTATTTCACCTTGCGCCCTCTGAATTGGCCGTTTAAACGCTAATTATCCAAGTCTTTGTCATTTTACTTGTTAATGTGCCTGGAAAGCCCTATTTTTGCACCAAATTCCGGCGAACGCGTATTTATGCGCGTGGATTGCTGCCGGCGGTTTGTGTCTTCCGACCCCACAACCATCCAATTTCAGGACGCCCGAGCGTGATGTAATCCCACAGTTCTCGGCTTTCCTCCCTCCTCTTTTACTTTTTATGGAAAATTCTCGTTCAGGCGGCGCCACCAAGGGCCGTCCCGCTAACCGTCGTAATAAACCCGGCGGTAGCCGACCAGCAGGCGGTCGCAACGGCGGCGGTGGATCCCGCCCTTCCGGCGGTCCCCGCGGCGGCGGCGACCGTCGCTCAACCCACGTCTACAAACCCATTGACGCCCACCTCATGGTCCACGAAGCCGTGCCCATGAAAGACGTTACCTACGTCTCCGAAACGAAGTACGACGACTGGGACCTCCACCCCAAGCTGAAAATCGCCCTGCGCGCGGCGGGCTTCAAGGCCCCCACCGAAATCCAGGAAAAAGCCTTCAGCGCCATCGTGCAGCTCAAGGACATCATGGGCATCGCGACTACGGGTACTGGCAAAACCGGCGCCTTCCTGATCCCCATCATCGATGCCCTGTTGAAGGATGAACCCTTCCAGACCCTCGTCCTGGCCCCCACCCGCGAGCTCGCCCTCCAGATCGAGCAGGAGTTCATCACCCTCACCAAGGGCATGACCTTCACCTCCCTGACCCTCATCGGCGGCCGCAACATCAATACCGACATCCAGAAGCTGAAGCGCGACTACGACCTGATCGTGGCCACGCCCGGTCGCCTCAAGGACCTGCACGGCCAGGGCAAGATCGACCTCAAAGAAGCTTCCGTCCTCATCCTCGACGAGTTCGACCGGATGCTCGACATGGGCTTCCAGAAAGACGTCGTTTTCCTGGCCGACCAAATGGGCCAGCGCGACCAGACGATGCTCTTTTCCGCCACCCTTGATAAGTCGCAGCAGAAACTCATCGATCACTTCCTTACCGACCCCGTCACCTTCAAGGTGAGCAGCGGAGAGGCTTCCGCTGAACACATCAACCAGACGGTCCGGTACGTGGACCCTGAAAACAAACTCGACGAGCTGGTCCGCCTCATGCGCGAGCCTGAGCTCAAGCGGGTACTGATCTTTGCCGAGACGAAGCACCGTGTGAAAAAGGTGACCAAAAAGCTCCAGCAGGAAGGCATCCCCGCCGACGAAATCCACGGCAACAAAAGCCAGAACTACCGGCAAAAAGCCCTCGATGATTTCAAACGCGGCAAAATCCGTGCTCTCTGCGCAACCGACGTTGCCGCCCGCGGCCTCGACATCGACGACGTCACCCACGTCATCAACTTCGAAGCCCCGACGGATTACGATGTGTACATCCACCGCGTGGGGCGGACGGGCCGCGCCGGCAAAACCGGTGAAGCGATCACCTTCGTCGATAAATAATCCAGTTCCTTCCCACTAACAGAAAATGCCCGGGTGACTTCACAGTCGCCCGGGCATTTTTCGTTGAATCGGGATGTGTTCCGGTGCTTAGCGCTGGCCACCGCGAGGTCCGCGACCGCCGCCCTGGCTCCGCCGGGTCTCCATAGCGGCTTTGCGCTCTTCCTGTAGTTGGGCCCGCTGCTCGGGCGTCAGGACGGCCTCAATTTTGGCTTGCCGGGCCTTGCGGGCTTCGGGGCTGCGGTCGCCCGTCCGGCCTTCTTCCATGATGGTTTTGATCTGAGCCTTCTGCTCCTCGCTGAGGTTCAGGCTGCTGAAGCGCTCCTGCATGCCTTCGCGGGTGGGCTTGCCCTGGGCTTTGCGGAGTTCCATGGCGGCAGCCTGGTTGGCTTTGAGCTGCTCAAGTTGCTCCGGCGTCAGCAGGGCGTGAACTTTGGCCTGGAAGGCTTTGTGCTCTGCCTTGCGCTGGTCTCTTTCCGCCTGGTAGAGGGCTTTGATCTCTTGCTTCTGGAGGTCGGTAAGGTTCAGGTTGCCGTACATTTTTTCGACGCGGTCCTGGACTTTGTCGCGGCCCGGGCGCTCGGCACCTTGGGCAGAAAGGGTGAATGTGGCTGCAAAAAACAGCAGCAGGCTGAAGAATAAGGTACGCATATTGGTATTTTTTGTTTGGTACCCTGCTTGGACGGATGCAACCTGCCTTGGTTTAACCTCCGGAACCTATCCTAACGTTTCTTTAACCATTACAGCCGTTTGATGAGGGCGCGGTCGCAGGTGCTCCCCCCCGGCCCCCCGATGGGGGGAGTCAGGACAAGGAGCAAGGGCCGTCTTCTCCAAAGACAATCCTTGCTCCTTATTACGCAATCTTGCACCTGCGACAGCGCCCACCTGTGCTACAAGGGACCGTCGGGCTTGGCCGCCTCCTGAGCGTAAGTGTTCAGTTTTACCTGCTTACCGGGCTCGGTGGCGGGACGGATCTTCATGTTGAGGAATTCGACGAGCAGCGAGAAGGCGATGGCGAAGTAGAGGTAGCCTTTGGGGATGGTGCCGACTTCGCTTTCGAAGATTTTGAGGTGGCCGAGGTGTGCGCCCTCCGCCACGAGCATAAAGCCGATGAGGATGAGGAAGCTGAGGCCCAGCATCTGGATGGTGGGGTTGCGGTTGACGAAATTGCCGACGGGTACCGCAAAAAGCATCATAATCAGCACGGAAATCACTACGGCGGCGATCATGATGACCAGGGCACCGACGATGCCGTTGGTCATCCCCACGGCCGTAAGGATGGAGTCGAAACTGAAGACGATGTTGATGATGGTGATCTGAACGATGACCGACTGCAGGCTGGCGGCCTTGCTGCTCGTGCCGGGGTCGCCGTCGGAATGTTCATCCCCTTCCAGCTTGTGGTGAATTTCGGAAGTGGCTTTGTAGAGGAGGAATATGCCCCCGGCGATGAGGATCAGAGACTGGCCGCTGAAGCCGGCCTCGGCCCAGCCCCAGTCGAACTCCAGCCAGGGTTCTTCCAGCGAAATGAGCCAGGAGACCCCGAAGAGCAGGGCAATGCGCATTGCCATGGCCAGGATCAAGCCGATGTTGGTCGCCCGTTTCCGATCGGCCTCGGATTTCAGTTTCCCGGAAGCGATGGAGATGAAGATGATGTTGTCGATGCCCAGAACGATTTCAAGGAAAGTCAGGGTCAGCATGGAAAGCCAGACGGCACCACTGCCAAAATCGGGTAATTCAAACATAGTTTCTCAGTTGGGTATCGTGTACGGAGGGCAATTTCTGCGGGCGGTCAATTTCCCCGAACCGCAACAAACGGTCAGTTGTTGGCTTAGCTCCCGGGAATTGCCCACCCGAAGGGCAAAACTACACCAAACTTATTATGTTTGCCCCTCCATGAAAGAAAGCAAATTTCGTCGCCTCACCCTGGAGGAACTCCTGCCACTGAAACCTCAGTTCGTCAAATTCCTGAGCGTCCACGGCATTGACGCTGGCAGTTGGGAAAAAATGAAGACCGCCGACCCGGAACGGGCCGAAGGTTTTATCCTGCAGTTTTCGCAGACCATCTTCGCCGGGGTGATTGATAAAGTGGAGTACCTCCTGCACGTCCGTCCCCAGGACTTGCGGACCTACAAAACGGGGCCGGACAAGATCGAGATGCGGGGCGTGTTTCTCCCGGAGGAAACGAGCTTCGACTTTACGCAGGAAGACCTTCCCGCTAAGGAATTGTTTGCGCGTCTGAGGTCGGCGGGCGTCCGCCCCAAACTGTACGCCGCCGAACGGGCTTACCTGCCGATTGGGCGCGACCAGGATCTATTCCTGCTGATGGAGGAGGGGGCATTGATCACTGACGGGGGGTGGTTTGGGGTTTTGGAGGCTTTGGCTGGGTGAGTGGTGTTTGGTATGACTTCCTGCTGGAGCTTTGTGGGGGATCCCCGGATTACGGATGCTTCGCATCCTTCATCCGGGGTTATTAAGGTTCGACCCCTACCGGGGTCAGGAGGGAAGCTGAGTACCCAAGCCGTCTATGATTTGCGCGTTGCGAATTACGACTACCGGGGTCAGGAGGGAAGCTGAGTACCCCTACCGGGGTCAGGAGGGAGGATGGGTATTCCTACCGGGGTCAGGGGTTGTTGAACCGCTCACGGTGTTCTTGCTGACTTAAGCCCTTAGTGTAGCTCAGTGCCCTTAATGCCATAGTGGTGAAAAAGTGGGGTTTCGCAGCAGCCTACGGCTAAAGGTCGCGGACCGAATTGCGGTCGGTGATCACTTCGCGGAGTTCGCGGAGGAAGGTGATTTGGCCCGGGGTGAGTCTGCTCTTCAGGGCCTCTTTGATGCTTACGAAAGTTCCCGCTTCGAGGTCTTTAAGGCGTTCGGCGAATTCGGCGGACTCTTCGAAGAGCATCTGCTTGAGAGAGGGGATTTCGTGCCAATCGCCTTCGACGGCAACGGCGTGTTCGCTTTCGTCGCTCATCTCCAGTTCAATGAGGTCCTGGCCGGATTCCATGTCTAGGTCTCCACCGGGGAGGCCCCATTCGTCGGACTTATTGAGCAGGAACACTTCGAGGCCCCGCTCGCGGAAGCGGTAGATGATGAGGCGAGCTGTTTTACGTAAACCCAAGGGAAGATAATTGCGTGTACCGTTGGAGGATGCTCTACCGAAGGGGAGAGGCTATACCTGCGTAACGGGAGAAAATACTTTTCGTTCACCGCAAAGATACTAAGTATGGGCCGAGCGTGGTTCTTTGCTTTGGAGGATGGCTTACCTTTGCTCCGTAAATTCTGGCAAACCATGCGTACTATTCTGTTTTTCTGCTTGCTTTTTGGCGGCTTTTGCCCGTTGCTGGCCCAGTCTGCCGCCACTAAATTTCTGGGGGCCTGGGAGTCGGACTTCGTTGACGGGCAGGGACGCAACTCCAAGCTCAGCATGATCATTGCCGATGGTTACCTGAGCATGGCGGCTTATAACCCGGAGGATGGAGACTTCATAGCCACCCTGGGTGGCAGCTGGCGGGCCGACTGGGAGAAGTTCAGCATCACGTACGAGTTTGACTCTTCCGACTCCCTGCAGGTGGGCGGCGTTGCTACGATGCCCTACCAGCTTACGGGTGATGTGCTTATTTTCAACCAGGACAAGGTCTGGACCCGTGTAGACGACAACGCCCCGGGCGCGCTGGCCGGAGCATGGGAAATCATCGGCCGGATGCAGGGGGAAACTTTGCAAGACCTCAGTGCCCGCCGGAGCGGTCCGCGCAAAACGATGAAAATCCTCTCCGGCACCCGCTTTCAGTGGATCGCTTACAACACCGAGACCCGGCAGTTTATGGGCACTGGCGGCGGGCGGTACACCACCGATGAGAATGGCCTGTACATTGAGAAAATCGAATTTTTTAGCCGGGATGCGAGTAGGGTAGGGCAGCAGCTCAGCTTCGACTTTGCGCTCAAAAACGGGGATTGGGTGCACCGGGGCTTGAGCAGCAAAGGGGTGCCGATTCATGAGGTTTGGGGGAAGCGGTAGGGGTTTTTGAAGGTATCGGGGCGGCTTCAGCCCGACCTTGGCTGCTGCGCAGTTCTTTTTTTGAACCACTTATATCACTAAGGGCACTAAGGTTGCACTAAGTAGTTGCTGTTACCTGGATGTTTGGACTGGTGGTCCTTTTTTTACCCAGGGAGTTATTTGTGGTTATTGTCGCGGCTTTAGCCTGACTATTTGGACCGGAGGTTCGTTTCTGCCCATTGATGGATTTACTGCGCTTGGCGGTGGTCTGCCTCTGAGTGCCTAGGA
Source organism: Neolewinella lacunae (assembly GCF_014349155.1). Classification (GTDB taxonomy): domain Bacteria; phylum Bacteroidota; class Bacteroidia; order Chitinophagales; family Saprospiraceae; genus Neolewinella; species Neolewinella lacunae. Next base: position 2,632 of record NZ_JACSIT010000151.1, on the reverse strand, counting down.
TTCTGGATGCGGTGTATCTTCCGTTCCTCCTCTCCCCGGATTACGGAGGCGTTGCATCCTACATCCGAGGTTATTAAGGTTCGACCCCTCCGGGGGCGGTTGGTCATCGTTAAGATTCCCATCCGCCTGGAATTTTGCAACTACGTTTGAATGGTGTAGAGGGGTAGGGTAGTATGGTGTGATATAAGAGCTTGTTGGGATTTTTGCTTCCTGATAGTTGGGGGTATAGGGTAGTTAGCCACCACTACCCCTCACTTGTAAGGAACGAGCCGGGCCGCAAGTTGCTGCCCGAATCTCCTCGAAGGCTCAGCAGCTTCCAGCTGGAGAAGTAAGAGCAAAAGCGTGATCGGCCATGGCTTTGAGCCTGAAGATTTGGATGGGCGGAGAGGAAAGCATAGATTTGGTTATTGGCTGATCATTGTCCGTGCTGAGGAACCTCCCATTTGCCTGATGCCATACACCGCCTGGGCAACACTTCAAATCCTAGGCCGATTGTACAAAATTATTAATATGGGACTGAGAGAAGTCAAAATGGAACTTGAAAAACTTGATAAGGATAAACTTATAAACCTAATTGTCGATTTGTATAAAAATAACAAATCGGCTAAAGAGTTTTTTGACTTTTACGTTCAGCCAAATGATTTGGAACTTTTTAAAAAGTACCGTGATAAAGTATTTGAAGCTTTCTATCCAAAGCGTGGTTTTGGCTACAAACTGAAGGATGGAAAACAAGCCATTAGCGACTAAAAAAAAATAAACCATCTGTTGAACTAGTTGCAGATTTATTGCTCTTTTACGTTGAAACTGGTGTGAAGTTTACGAACGAATTTGGTGATATTGACGAGGGGTTTTATTTGAGTATGCAGACAACTTATGTTACTGCATTGAAGCTGATGAGAAAAGAAAATTTGCTTAACGACTTTGCCTACCGAGCAGGTAAAGTCGTAAGTGACTCCAGTAATATTGGTTGGGGTTTTCACGACTATTTATTTGACGCCTATTCCGATTTTTATGCTGATTATTTAGATGACACAGATTAGTGGGTTAAGTCGGAAGTTTCGATACTGTAAGTCGACTTCAGCGTGGTTCGGAACGAGTGGGGGGTAAGTCCGGGCCGCTATGGCAAGACTTGGGGTATTAGAACTTACAACGTAACTATTCAGGGTGTCGAGCCAGCCTCATATAGTCACAATTTCCCGGAGTGAAGAGGTTAACGAGTTCTTCTACCGGGTCCGCCTGCCGCTTTATTGCAGTAGCAACAAAGGAGCGAATGTCCATAAATTCCTGGGCGGCGACCAGCGAACGGAAGCCTCCAGATACTTTTTGACGGACCTTATTCATGCGCAGATCCCTTTCCGCCTGATTATTATCAAACTGAGCCAATGCATGCGTCATAAAACGTAACACTTCGTCTTCATTGTCTCTTAGTCGCAGCAGTAGGTTCACCGTTTTGGTTTGAGCTGTTCGCCCGCGCGTACTCCCGTCCTCTTTAACGGCCGGAGGATTTTGCTTCAGCCCGATCGCAAGGAGCTCGCGGTATTTTTTTCGGTGGCGGCCCTGCCATCGGCGATCAACGACACTGGTGGAGGATTCGACTTTTTGTCGCTTTACTTGGAGCAAAAGTTTGATGAAGGGATCGGCCCATTCTCCCTGTTTATCCCGATCAATAGCATAGATAAGGTCACGTAGCAGATGGGCAACACATAAGGAGTGAGTGGCTTGGGGATAGGCATGATAAGAGTGATAGTCATCCCGGTGCAGGATTCCTTCAAACCAAGTGAGCACATCCATCTCATCATGTGCTTCACGTCCTCTCTTGGGATGAATCATGAACAAACTGAACAATTCCGTTGCCGCCACATGTACCCAGTGTCCGATACCTTTGACCTTCATACCCGTCTCGTCAAAAAAGCCGCACAGGGATGCTATTATGGAAAAGCGTAACGTCTCCAGAAACTCCGGTAATTGGCGTGCAGCACTCTTGCGAAAGTTGTCCAGCGTTCCGGTACTCAAGTTTACGCCAAAAACCTTCAGTAACTGCTTGGTCCGAAAAGCAGGTATGAATTGAAAAGCTGATAGATAGACACTGATCGCTTTGACTCTGGGGCCGTACTGGAATTCGTGCTTGATATCTTCCGGGCAACCAGCTGCCTGCCATTGGATGGCACAGCATGGGCAGGTCTTGATTTCAATCCTGTGCTCGGTAACAATCGTTTTTAGCGGTGGAATATCTTCCACCTGCTTGCGAATAAAACCATCCGGAGATACTCCTGATAAGTTAGATCCGCAGCCCGGGCACGCGGTGATCGTGTAGGGGATAATCTCGTCGGGATTGTCGATCAGGCGGCTCTTGCTTCCTTTGTGCCCCGATTGACCGCCGGGATTTTTGCCCGACTTTTCCCGTAGAGACCTTGCCTTAGTAGGCTTGAAGTCATCCTTGCTTGGCGGCTTGGAACTATTGCCACTAGTAACCGCTAACTTATCTTCAAGCTTCTTTATCGTCGCTTGCTGAGCTTCGCAGAATGGCATGAATAAGTCCACAAGCATCAAGCCCTCAGCACTAAGCGCCGGGCGGAGATTATCAACTTCAGCCTTAAGTTTTGCGAAAGTCATGCCGAAAAGTACTACTAAT
>NZ_JACSIT010000150.1 GCF_014349155.1 Neolewinella lacunae | reverse complement strand
GCCAGGTTGTACAGACCAGCACCGGGGGTACCGTTGCCGTTAGGACCGTTAGATCCACAAGCCGTGTAGACGTTGTCGCCACCGTCGTTAGAGCCGGGCGTCAGGTCCAGCGTCACGTTGTAAGTCAGCGTGAAGGTCTCCGTTGCGCCAGCGGCGATGCTGTTGTTCGTCGTCAGCGTCGTCGTGCCAGCCGTCAGCGTACCAGAAGCTTCGCCGCTGAAGGTGCCGCCGTTGATCGTGACGTCGTTGTCAAACGCAGGGGTATCCGTCAGGCCGTAAGTACCCGTAGCACCGCCGTTGTTCGTCACCGCAATAGTGTAGACTACGTTGTAAGAACCGTTGGGCTGGACCGTCGCAGATACGAAGGTCTTCTCCAGTTCGACGTTGGGCAGGTCACCGCAGGCGTCGTCGCTAGCGTCGGGCTGGCCGTCGCCGTTGGTGTCCAGGTAGGCCGTGTTGTACAGACCTTGGCCGGGCGTGCCTTCGCCGTTCGGACCGCCGTTGCCGCAGGCCGTGTAGACGTTGTCGCCACCGTCGTTAGAGCCGGGCGTGAGGTCCAGCGTCACGTTGTAAGTCAGCGTGAAGGTCTCCGTTGCGCCAGCGGCGATGCTGTTGTTCGTCGTCAGCGTCGTCGTGCCGGCAGTCAATGTGCCGGAAGCTTCGCCACTGAAGGTGCCGCCGTTGATCGTGACGTCGTCATCAAAGCTGGGCGTGTCCGTCAGGCCGTAAGTGCCCGTGGCACCGCCGTTGTTCGTTACCGCAATCGTGTAGACTACGTTGTAAGAGCCATCGGGCTGTACCGTCGCAGAAACGAAGGTTTTCGCCAGTTCGACGTTGGGCAGGTCACCGCAGGCATCATCGCTGCTGTCGGGCTGGCCGTCGCCGTTGGTGTCGAGTTCGGCCAGGTTGTACAGACCAGCACCGGGGGTACCGTTGCCGTTAGGACCGTTAGATCCACAAGCCGTGTAGACGTTATCGCCACCGTCGGTAGAACCCGCCGTCAGGTCGAGCGTCACGTTGTAGGTCAGCGTAAAGGTCTCCGTTGCGTCCGCCGCGATTTGGTTGTTCGTCGTCAGGACCGTTGCTCCTACGACGTTCAATGCACCTGCGTCCGCGCCCGTGTAAGAACCGCTGTTGATGGTGATGTCGTCGTCAAAATCGGGGGTATCGGACAGGGAGTAGGTGCCGATGCCTCCGGTGTTGATGACGGAGATGGTGTAGGTAACGTTGTAGGAGCCGTCAGGCTGCACGACCGCAGAGATGAAGGTTTTTTCAACCTCCATACTCGGTACCCGCTGGATGCCCGCATCGAGATCAGGGTAGTTCTGGCCATTTACGAGCGTAACTGGGTCAGTCATACCGTTCATTGCCGGATCGGCGTCGCTGTCATTGGTTTCGTTGCTGCCTACTGCGCCCAGGGTGGTGAAATTGTAGCCGTTGGGGAGCACAAACTGTACGCTGTAAGTGCCAGGTACCAGACCGGTGAATGCGTAGAAGCCATTGGGGCCAGTTGACGTATTATCGATCACGTTGCCGTTGGCGTCTTTCAGGTTTACGGTAACGCCGCCGACCCCGGCAGAAGCGGGTTCATCGTTGATGCCATTGCCGTTGGTGTCTTCCCAGACGTAATCGCCGAGGCTGGCGCAAACGGCGGGATTGACGGTGATGGTGATCTGGTCGGTATCCATACAGCCGTTGGTGTCGGTAACTTTCACCAGGTAAGTAGTAGTAACTGCGGGACTGACCGTCAGCGTCGCTTCGGTAGATACCACGGCGGGGTTGTTGCCTACGGTCCATTCAATGCTGTAAGGTGCTTCCCCGCCGGAGACATTGGCGGTGAGAATTACCTCTTGGTTGGCGCAAGTCACTTCGTCCGCATCGGAAGTGGTGATGACCACTTCGGGATTTTCGTTTACCGTTACGGTAGCGGTTGCCTGGGCGGTACAGCGGGCGACGGTGGGGACACTGCCGATGGATTCGTTGTACGTGCTCGTTACGATTACGGTGTAGCTCATCGTAGCGGATGGGCTGACCGTCAGGGTGGCGGCGGTTCCCAGGAGGGTGTTAGAACCTGCGGCGAACCACTCGTAGGTGAAGGTGCCATTGCCCGCGCCAGGTACGGCCGTGAGGGTAGCCATTTCCCCTTCGCAGATGGTCTGGTCCTGGACGGTAACGGTAGGTTCAGGACGAACCGTTACCATAACTACATCGCGCTCGAAACAGCCGTTGGCGTCGGTTACCCGAGCGAAGAAGTTGTTGGCACCCAGCGACAACATCGCGGGGGTTACTTCCAGGCTGGTGGTAGTGGAAAGTACGGTGCTGGAGCCCTCTTTGGTCCACTGGTAAGTAAATGGCGTAGCCGTGGAGAAGAACACATTTTCCACCAGCAGCGTCGTGCTTTCTCCTTCGCAGAGGAGAACATCGTTGCTAAGATCAGGAACGGGGAGTGGGTTGACGTTGATGGTACCCGTTTGTACCGTTGCACAGCCGTTGGCGTCGGTTACGGTAACGGAGTAAGTTTCGGAGGTAGCGACCGTTGTGTAGTTAGAACGGTAGGTAGCGGACTGGTTGGTGCCGCCGCCGTTGCTCCACAGGTAGGTGTAGGGGGCTTCGCCGCCGCTTACGTTGGCAACCAGGGTGGCGTTTTCCTCTGCGCAGACGGTGACGGGATCAATGGAAACGGTGGGGGCTTCGTTGACCGTGAGGGTGAATCCATCGGAAGCCGTACAGCCAAGACGGGTGACCGTCAGGGTAATATTCTTGATGCCAGGCGTGCTGAACGTTACGGGGCCGGGCGTGCGTCCGGTGGCCGTTTGGGGGCTGGCGCCGGGCCCGAAGTTCCAGTTGTAGGTCGTCAGCAAGCCAGCGTTGGTAGCGGTGAAGGTCGCCTGGAAACCAGTAGTACTCCTTACTTCACAGATTTCGGCGGGGCCGTTGATTTCTGCTACGGGAGAGAGGGGATCTTCCAGAATTACGGTTCCGACGGGTACGGGGCAATCATCGTTGCAGTAGCGGGCTACGAGATTGTAAGTACCCGCGCTGAGGCCCGTGAACTGGGTTTGGTCGCAGTCTTCAAAAGTCTGGCCGCCGTCCAGGCTGATTTCCACGGTGCTGCCAGCGGGTTTAATCACTGAAACGGTGATCGATCCGTTGGAGCCGGAACAGGTGGATGGGTCATTTTCTGCCGTGATGGTTACATCGGGCAGGGGGCGTACCCGCACGGATTCCGTGTCCGTTGCGATACAATTGTCCTTGGTCACGGTAAGCGTGACGGTGGTATTGTTGTCAGTAGAAGCGTTGGCGGTGGTGTAGGTCACCAGGTGGGGACCAGCACCCGTAGCCGTAGCTGGAGTGGCCATGGCACCAAAGTTCCACTGGTAAGTGGCGTTGGCACCGGCGTTGGTGGCGGTGAAGGTGTACTGGGTTCCTTCACATTCGTTGCCCGCCAGGGGGCTGATTTCGGCTACGGGGAGCGGCGTAACGTTGATGGTACCATTCAGGACCACATCGCAGCCGTTGGCATCGGTAACCGTAACGTTGTAGCTCGTCGTAGTGCTCAGCGGGCCGTAGGTTGCGCTGTTGGTCGTGGAAGCGTTGCTCTGCCAGACATAGGTGAAGGGGGCATCGCCCGCAGTCATGGTCACCGTGAGAGTGCCATTTTCGCCAGCGCAGATGGTGGGGTTACTGACCGTACCGGCGGGATCGGGCTTGATCACCAGCGTGATTACGTTGGAGTTGTCGTCGGTACATTCCTCCCCTCCGCAAACCAGGCGTGCGCGGTACTGGTAAGTTCCGGCGGCCAGGTTGGCATCGGTCACCAGGGTATTGCCAGTGGTTGGTAAGTTGGTAAAGGCACCCATCGTGCCCGTACGGCGTTGCCAGATGACGGCCTGGCAGTTGAGGCCGCCGGTGGGCGTAGCCGTCAGGGTGGCGGTTTCGTCGAGGCAAATGACGCCGTCGTTGATGGAAATGGAGACCTCGGGGTCGGCAATCACGTTGATCGTAACGATGTTGGAATCATCGGCGTCACAGCCCGTGCCGTTGCAGACGTAGCTGGCGCGTACCTGGTAGGTACCGGGGGCCAGGTTGGTGGCCGTGGTGTAGGTTGGGCCAGTGCTGACGTTGGTAAAAGAGCCGCTCGTGCCGGTGCGGATTTGCCACTGAACTGCCTGGCAGTTCAGGCCGCCAGAAACGGTGCTGGTGAAGGCAATGGAACCGCCTACGCAGACGTCACTTCCATCGGCATTGATGCTGACTTCGGGGTCTGGGACTACCGTAATTACTACTTGCTCCGTGCTGGTACAGCCATTTGCATCGGTGGCGGTGACGGTATAAGTGGTGGTAGTGGTGGGATTGACCGTGATGCTGCTTCCTCCGCGATTTCCGGGCATCCAATTATAGGTGATCATTCCGGTGCCGCCGTTAGCGTTTGCGGTGATGGTGACACTACCGCCTGTACAAATGGTCACATCATCGCTGGCCGTAACGGAAGGACCATCCTCGGCAGTGAGCGTGGCGTCCTGAACATCAACTGGACAATCATTCTGGCCCCAAACCGCAAAAAGGTTGTAGCTGCCTGCATCCAATCCAGTAATCGTGAAAGATCCATTATCATCGGCTACACTATATGGATAGGTTAGGCCGCCATCGATGCTGAATTTGATGATTGAGCGATTGGGGTTATCCGAGTAGGTAATCGTAATCGTTCCGTTATCCTCTCCACAAGTGGGGTTAGTGCTTACCACATTGGTCACCTCTGGAAGATCTTTGATGTTGATAATCTCTGTATCCTCGTTGAAACAACCAGCCAGCTCAACGGTCAAAGAGGCTGTAGCTGAGCCATTTCCTAGTTGGCCAGAAGGCAAAGTGTAGGTTACAACATGGGGCCCGATTCCGGTAGCGGTAGACGGAACGGCAAACGAACCAAAGTTCCAGGTATAGGTAGCTCCTGCTCCGGCGTTAGCAGCCGTGTAAGTTACTTGCTCACCAGAACATAGATCGTTGGCATTCACATTGATTTGCGCAACTGGTTCGGGGCGAACCGTTGCGGTAGCGGTACCCGAAGCTGTACAACCTTCTGGTGAAGTATACGTGTAGGTGATGGTGTAGCTACCAGCGGTCAGTCCAGAAGGATTGAACATATTGCCGGAAACGCCAGGGCCCGAGAAGGTGCCCCCAGAAGGACTGGCAGAAAGCTGAACAGCCGCATCTCCTACACACACACTAAGCGGTGCAACTAACACGTCGGGGGTTGGAGCCACCATTACAATAATTGAGGCTTCACTTTCACAGCCATTTTGGTTCAGACTGTAAAGAATGGTGTAAGTACCAGGACCAACAGCGGCAGGATTGAAAGAATTTCCTGATACACCTGGTCCTGAGAAAGTACCACCCACGGGGGTAGCCGAGAGATTTACAGGAGCATCGTCTTCGCAAAGGGTGGAAACAGGATCAATAGAAATGGTAGGGATATCCGTCACAAACACGGTAACTTCATCACTGTCGTTACAACCGGTGGCTGGGTTTGTAACGGTAACGGAGTAGGTAGTAGTTGCCAGGGGAGATACGGTGATTGAGGCGGTCGTGGCACCCGTACTCCAGAGATAGTTGCTACCGCCGGTAGCCGTCAGGGTAACGGAACGGGCGATATCTGCACAATCGGCCTGACCGTGGATATCACCGATAAAGTTGCGCACGTGCAGCTCACCAGCACCATGGCGGTAGCTGGCGGCAATGACCTGTCCTTCGATGTTTCCGGAGCCCACTTTATTGAGGTAGGCGTTCGGAGCGAGCACGGTACCTAAAATCGTTTGTCCGCCGTTAAGGGTGAGCGTCGTGGTGTTGGTAAAGTTCCAGATGATGTACTGGCCCAGTTCATTTCCCGCACCGGCCCAGGTGGGGAGTGACCATACATAGGTTCCTCCTGCGTTTACATTAATTACCAATGGGGTATTAACAGATGGAAATACGCTGCCAAACATCACTTGATTAATGGAGGAAAGTTGTGCTCCCGTAAGGTTCAAGTAATTGGTTTGCCCAGCAGTAAGGTTCAAGGTTACTACCCCGCTACCCACTGTTACGTTTCCTGCTTCCTGAGAAAGGCTGGTAGAATATGCACGAATGGCAGCAAAAGAAGTACTGAAATTAACGGGGGCTGCACCTGTTACTGATGCTTCACTTTGCATTGTGGCCAAGAGAACACGTGGATTCGAATCAAAACCACCAGGAGTAATCCGGGTATTTTGCGGAGAGCCATTCAATTGAGTAATAATATTTGATCCCGTAGCATTTCCGAGCTTAATAAAGCCGTTGTTCAAAACATTCACGCCATTGCCGCTGGTAAAGAAGATCCGACCACCGATGAGCAATGCGATGGGGTTGCCTTCACCACTTGCCGTAAGGTTGCCTGCGGTGAATCCGCTAACACCGTAATCGCCTTCGATTCGGAAATTACCACCTGTTGCAAGGGGCCCTTCAGATTCTCCGGAAACTACAGTACTTTGACCTTCGACGAAGGCATTATATCCAAAAGTAAGGGCATTCAATGAACCATTCGAAGGGGTGCTCTGAATACACTCACAGATCGTTTGGTCCACTCCAGCATTTGCCGTAACGGGTGGTTCGATGGTGATGGTCACCACGTTACTCTCCCCCAGGTACAATTCACAACCGGGGTAGCGAGCGCAACGGATAAAGCAGGTTGTTTCGGTTATGATTCCCGGATCAAAGCTTGCCTGGTTAGCACCGGGAATTTCTACCCAACTCCCCATATTGTCTATAGTGGGAGGGGTACAGTCACCAGTAGTTTTCAACCAGATATACTGTGGAGTACCGCTACCGGTGCCACCACTGGGCAGACTTACGCTGGTCAGCAGCGCGGCGTCGAATGGACCACAATTTTCTTGGTTGGCGGCAATCTGGCCACCGTTGGTGAAATTCTGGATTACCGTTAGGGTAGCACTTGCTACACTCGTGCAGCCCGTAGTTGGGTTAGTAACCGTTACCCGGTAGGTTTTCGCATCCGCCAGGCGAACGCGGTTAAAGGTAATGCTCGGTGTTGTAGCACCATTGCTCCACAGGTAGGCGTAGTTGCCCGCAGGAGTGACCGTGGCGGTAAGCCGGGCCTGCTCGTACTCACACTCCGTTACGTTGGGCACCATGACGGTAAAACTTTGTGGCTCGGTGATGACTACATCATCCGGCCACACGGCACGACATCCTGTAGCTAAACCAACAATGGTGATGTTGGAATAGGTGCCACCGCAGAGACCAGGGATTACCGTATCGCCCGGATCGTTGATGGTGCCCGTTGCGGGGAAGCGTACCACGCTGCCATTGTAGGTGTATTCCACGTAGAATGCTCCCGTGGTGTTCAGGTTCGGATCAATTACAATGCTGCCATTACACGGCGCACCGCAATTGGTGGCGTTGCTGCCCAGATTGACATGGTCCCACGCCGCCTGATTTACCGTCACCGTGGCTTCATCCGTGTCCGTACATCCATTGGCGTCCGTTACCGTTACCGTATAGGTAGTGGTAGCGGTTGGCGAAATGGTGATGGATTGGGTGGTTGCACCATTGCTCCACAGGTAAGTGTAAGGGGCCTGCCCCTGGCTGCCGTTGGCGCTGATGGTAGTGGACTCGCCAACGCAAATGTCCAGACAGTCCGCCGGTTCGTTGTTGAGTTTCGTGCCGGAAAGGTTGAAATTGAAGTCGCCATTGATGGTGCCGGTTCCAAAACCAGGGCCATTAGTGGGTTGCTTTTTCACACTCAGCGTAAACCATCCGCTGGCACCGAAAGCCGAAGCATTGTTCAGGTTGGCACCCACGCCCACCTGGAAAGCCTCGCCCATCCGGGCAAATTGCAGTACCGCTCCGGACAGGGCATTTTGCCCGGTAGCCGTTCCGTCCAGTTCGGTGTAGTAGTACCAATCCGTATTATTAAGGTCTCCAACACACTGGGTATTTTCTTTGGGCGAGCCCGCAGGTGCAGTGAAGGTCCGGCCGCGGAAGATCACGCTGACCTCAAATTTGGCGTTGGCGTTGGCATTGTTGACCATCGTTGCCGTGTAGAGCGCAGTTCCGTTGGAATTTTCTACAAACGTACCGTTCTGGATAGAGTACAATCCATTGGCATTGTAGCTGCCCGGCAGGTTAGCGATGTAAAATCCGTAGTTGTCGGAATTGCACGTGGCCTGGGAGTTGGTAGACGTGCGTGTCTTCAACGGGTCAGCCGCACAGGTGATGTTGGCCAGGGGACCAACCGTCTGCACAATAGTAATCGGCACCACCAGCGTACATCCTCCCGCAGCGGAAGTAACCGTTACGGTGTAATTCCCCGGAGCGAGGTTGGTGCGCGAATTGCCCGTTCCACCGCTGCTCCAGACGTAGGTGTAGGGCGTATTGCCACCCGTAGGCGTGAGCGTTGCCGAGCCCGTGTTGCCACCCACACAGGGGGCGGGGGTCACTGACACACTGACCGCCGGGTTTTCCCGGATGTGCACGTCGCGAACGTTGGTCGCCTCGGTAAAGGCTGACTCACAACTGCACTTGGCCTGCCGGCGGAACCAGCGCGAACCAACTCCGTAGGCAGGGGGATTGTAATCCTCGCCGGTAGCCCCGGGAATGTTGGTCCAGTTCCCTCCCTGCTCGGGCTTGATCTGCCACTGGTACTGCGGCGTACTTCCACCGGAACAGGTAGCGGCAGTAGCATCAAAAACAGGGGGATCGTAGGTTGCTCCCGCGTTCACACAAACGTTGACGTGGTCGGTCGAAATCTGCCCAGGGCTGGTCAGCGCACAACAGTACAACTTACCAAAGTCAAAGAAACCATTGCAGTGCAGACGATCGGCCGTCCCGCAGCCCGTCCGCGTAGCCGCAGTTTCAGTCTGGTAGGTATCGTCGCCGATTTTGACGTAATCAAGCTCAACATTCAGGTCACAACCATTAGTCGCATCATTGATGAAGTGCAGCTCGACGTCTTTGCCCGTGGTAAAGTTATTGAAGGTAAAGGTTTGGAAAGAAGTGCTCAGCACGTAGGTGGCAACCGCTACCCCGTCGAGCTTCAACTGCACCTGTTCGTGTCCACAATCCCCTTTGGCCCGGAAAGAAAGAATACAATCCCCGTCGTTTTTCGGGCACACCAGGTCAATGTAAGCTAATCCGGCAATCGTATAGGATTGGCCATTGACCCCGCCGGGGCCCTGTCCGTTCCGCGTATCTACTTCTACCGTAATTACGGATGCGCCGCCGGGCACGTTGGGCACCGTCAGCTCCAGAATGTCGATACAGCAAGGGCCACCCGCCGGACCGAAAGTCCACGTCTGGGAACCCAAAAGAATGCCATCCACTTTGGCATTGAGGCGTACGTAACGGCCATCCAGGGTGATTTCTGAAAAAGGAATTTTCAGCACCACATCCCGCGTCAGGGCGGCCGTAGGGATAGGAATATCGAAAGAAGCCAGGCTGTTGTAGCCAGTCAGCGAAGTGAATACCCCGGAACCCGCCCGGTCGGTGGTAATGTTGCGGAAAGCATAGGCTGTGAGGGACTGTAAGCCACTATTGCCCGTAGAGTTGTTGGTACACAGGCCACCGGCAGCACTGTGCCAAACGCCCCCAACACCTACCGGAATCAAACCCCGGTAAACGTGGAATCCCGTGTTCCCCTGGTTCGGCACGTTGGCTTTCGAGACCAGGTAATTGTTGCCGTTACTGGCCGTCACGTAGGTATCGTTGCCGGGGTTAGCCCCCTTGTAAACCACTTCAACCACCACCTGGTAGACGTTACCACTGGAGGGAATCGTAATGCTGGCCTGGGGGTTGGCCCCACAGTTTACGTCACTGGCGTAAAGGTCCACCATCTTGCCATCGCCACAGTCGGCCAAAAAGCCACTCGGCGGGGTACCTCCGTTGATGACGGTTCCTTTGTCCTGGAAGCACACCAGGTCTACCCAACCATCGCTGTTCGTTGAATTGTCCCGGTAGAAGAATACTTCTGCCTTGGCCGTGTTGGCGGGGGAGAAACCGTCGAATTGGTAAAGGTTATATCCCGTATTGCGGGCCACTGTCAGCGTAACCTCACTAATGTACTGGTTGGCAGAGTTGTAAAACTTTACGCCCACGTAAAAGCTGCCCGCCGAGGAGTGGTTCTTGGCGTATACGGAAAAGCAGTACTCCCGGTGACCTCCCAGGTTAAAGGACTGACCGGCGTAAGCACCCGCCAAATCCATCTTCAGCGATTTGCTGCCATCGTAAATGTATTCGCCCGATTGGGACGTATTCACCACGTAAGCGCCACTGTTTTTTGCCCAGGCGCTCCCCCCTGACTCAAAGCTGCGGTCCGTCAGCTTGTTGTTCACGCAACCCGTCAGCTTTTCCTGCACTGCATCTTCCAGGGGCTTGCCCGTGTAAGAGGCATCCTGTTCGCCCAGTACCGTTGGCAGGTTATCCAGGGAATAGGGAATGCTCCGCGTGTAGACGCCAAGCTCCCGCTCCGTGTACAGCGTTACCCCTTCGCCCATGACCTTCACGTTAAGGTAGGTACCGTTGGAGGGCGTCAGCAGTTCGGCGTAGCCTGCCGCATCAATCGGCAAGCGTTTCTTAATGGTTTTGCCGTTCAACTCCGCCGAGAAGTCCAAAGACTGCCCCGCCGTACCGTTCGTCTCAAATCGAATGCGGTCGTCTTGCGCACCCACCCGGCTCTCAGGATAAATGGTGTACTCCAACAACTGCAAGCGTTGCGCCAAAGGAGCATTTTCTGCCGCTCCGTTGGCCGCAGCATCTGCGCCTTGCTGGGCAACGAGCGTACTGTTTAAGGATAGCAGTGCCACAAACACGAACAGCAGGCGAGTGGCCTGCCGCTGGAGAGACGTCGAAAAAAGCATGTTGGAAGAATTGAAAAGACCGGATAGGAGGTCGGAAAGGGATGTAAAGTTGTTCATGTGTAAAGCGTATGGCGCCGAAGCGCTACAACCCAAAAGCCACCCGGGGGAAGGGGGGGCGGCTATTGGGTTATGTTGTGTTGTTCAAGTGGTAAAGTCAAAAACTAAGTCCAGAGCCAGGCTCCGGAGATATCCGTTTGCGGTCCGCTCAGTGCAGCGGACCATTATCAGGCCAGTGTTGATGATCCAGCAGGGCATCCTGCGGCAGAAAGCGTTCTAACCAACAAACCGCCGCAGCACCGGGAGGGGGAACCGAAAAAATCTTAGACCAAAGCAGATTTTTCTTCTCTTTCTGCGCCGGTTCGTAGCCAGAAACAACCACAAACAGGGATAGCGGACCCAGGGCCCGCTGCAGAAATGCCAATATATTAATGGCGATGAACCCGGGAAAACCCGAGGATTTGGTAAGACCGGTAATGTTGTTCATTGTGTTATATAAAACGTCTCTCTGACGATAAAAAACCTGCATAAATACCTGCAAAACAGGCGCTTATACTTTCAGTGTGGTTCGCCCTTCAGTCGGCCGGAGCTTTCTTCAAGGCTTTTGTAAAACAAACACTCTAACAGAATTCAATACGATATCCAATTCAACCTGAAGCAAAGGTAATGGATCAACTTCAATTCGCCAAACATTGCCCCTGCGGTGAACCGGCTCAGCTACGAGCAAATCCACTGCTTTGGTTTTGGCCGGGGTGGATAAGACGCACTTTTTTTCGCGGGGACACACCGCTCTCCGGCAGAAAGGGCCAGAAAACAGCTTACTGGTAGCCTTTGGCCTGCAGTTTAAACAGTTCAGCGTAGCGGCCATCGAGGGCCATCAAGGCTTCGTGGGAGCCCATCTCCAAACGCCGGCCGTACTCCAGGAACAGGATCAGGTCTGCCATCCGGACGGTAGAAAAGCGGTGGCTGATGATGACGGCCGACTTCCCGGCAATCAACTCCGTAAAACGCTGGAAGACTTCGTACTCCGCCCGGGCATCCAGGGCGGCGGTGGGCTCATCAAGAATCAGCAACTGGGCATCGCGCATGTAGGCCCGGGCCAGGGCCACCTTCTGCCACTGCCCCCCGCTCAGATCCAGCGCCCCGGCAAAGCGCCGCCCCAGCAGCTGGTCGTAGCCCCCCGGCAAGCCCGCAATCACTTCGGCGGCCAAGGACTTCCGGGCGCTATCCTCAATCCGCTCCGCCACACCCAAATCATTGATCCGCCCCACCGCGATGTTCTCCCGGGCGGAAAGCTGGTAGCGGAAAAAGTCCTGAAAAATAACCCCAACGTTGTCCCGCAAATCCGCCAAACGGTATTCCCGCAAGTCGTGCCCATCCAGCAAAATCCGCCCCGCACTCGGTTCGTAAAGCCGGGCGAGCAACTTCACCAGCGTGGTCTTGCCCGCCCCGTTTTCACCCACCAGGGCCAGCTTGGTACCCGCCGGCAGGGTGAACGACAAGTCTTCAATCGCAAAGGTCTCTGCCCCTGGGTACTGGAAACTGACGCCCTCAAAAACCCAGCCTTCGCGCACGGGCGAGGGGAAGGGCAAGGCATTGGGACCATCGACGATCGACGGTGTAATCTCAAAAAAGTCAAACAAGTCTTGTAAGTACAGCGCATTCTCCCCAATCGTCGCCGCCCGCAAAAGAATGGTCTGCAAGCTCTGCTGCATCCGCCGGAACGCCCCGGCCAGGAAGGTGAGCGTACCCACCGTAATGAGCCCATCTATAGTTTGCAGCAAAATCAACACGTAGGCCCCGTAGTAACTCACCGAGCCAATGCCGCTGAACAAGGCCCCCCACCCCGCCCGGCGGATGCTCAGGTCGCGGTTGAGGTAAAAGTATTTCATCGAAAGGGCCGCAAAACGGTCGGTGATGAAATCCGCCAGGCCAAAAATTTTCACCTCCTTGGCCGTCGTATCGCTGGCCCCGAGGTAGCGCAGGTAGTCCAATTCCCGCCGCTCCGGGGTCCAGCTCCTGGTCAGGCTGTATTTCTGCTGGTTGAAGTAGTTCTCCTGGATGAAGCCGGGAATGACCGCAAAGACGAGCAAAAGAATAAGCCAGGGGTTGAAAGCAATTACACTTCCCCCCAGCACCAGCAAGGTCACGATGCTCTGAAACTGCGCCAGAATCTGGGACATCAACAGCGAGCGACCCGTCGTTTGCTGCCGCGCCCTCTCGAGCTTGTCGTAAAATTCCGGGTTCTCAAACTGGTACAAATCGAGCGTGGCGGCGTGGCGCATCAACTCCACACTGGTGCTGTTGGAGATCAGGTCAGATAGCAGTCCGTCCACCAGGGAAATGCCGCGGGAAAGGAGGTCGGAAACCAGGGCCAGCCCGAATTCCAGCGCCACGAGTTGCCACAATACCGTCGTATCCCCCGCGCCGTCCAGCAGCAACAGCACTTCGTCCACAATCAGTTTGCCGACGTAGAGGATGGCCGCAGGCAGCGAAGCTTCCAGCAGGCGCAGGGCGATGTTGGCCACGGTCAGGCGCGGACTGGCCCGCCAGATCAGCCGTAAAAAAGGGGGGATGTTCCGAAGGGCGGAAAGTTGGTCTCTCCAGGTTTTGTCGGCATTCTCTGCTGCGCCGGCGCGTTGTTTTCCCATGTGCGGGGAACAACGTCCAATGCCGCCAGTTGGTTGGTGCAGCGGCGGGAAATATCCGTTCCCTGCACCTGCGTCCGCGCCCGCTTTATTTTTTTGGGCGCTGCCGCAGGATGCCAGGCAAGTCGTTTAAAAGCAAAGAAAGGCCCGGAGGCCAACGGCCAAAGCCGCCATCCCCGGGCCTTTCTGGTCTTTTCTGCGCAATCCTATTTCTTCAGCAAATCGCGGATCTGGAGCAGAATGTCCTTTTCGCTCGGTCCGGGATCGGGGGCGGGGGCTGCCTCAACTTCCTGCTTGGCCGTGGCCTTGTTATAGGTCCGCACGATCATGAAGAGAATGAAGGCGATGATGAGGAAATCGACCACTTTTTGGATGAACATGCCGTACCGGATGGCGGCTCCTTCGGTGACGGTACCATCGGCGGCCACTTCATCGGCGGCCAGGGCAATTTTCAGGTCGGTGAAATCCACGCCGCCCAGCGCCTGCCCGATGGGGGGCATGAGTACGTCGTTGGTAAATGAAGTAACGATGGCTCCGAAGGCACCGGCGATGATGACCGCCACGGCGAGTTCGAGCACGTTGCCCTTCATGATAAAATCCTTAAACTCCTTTAACATCTTAATTGTGTTGTGTGGTCAGCTGGGTGTTGCCACGGGTGATGAATTCGGCGCTTAAGGTAAGGCAAGGCGCTACACTTCCGCAAGACCGGGCGGAAGCGGGGGCAGTACGGCAAAAAAAGGCGGGCTAAGCAGCAAAAAAAGAGCCTGGAACGAAACGGCCCGCTAGCGCAGACGGTCGGCACTGCGCACCAGTTTCTCGTCTTTGCGGATGTAGTTGCGCGCCAGGAGGCTGAAGATGAGGGCCACGACGGGCAGGGCGATGCCCAGATCGGGCGAGGCACTGGCGGCCGCACTGTCGCTTGACCACAGGAAAGCCCCGTAGCCCGCGCCCAGTACGATGAGGGCGGCGGCGGCCAGGCTGATTTTCATTTGCAGCGGCCGCTGGCGAAACAGGAAAATGCCCGCGAACAACACAACTCCCGCGAGGGCGAATAAGACCATCAGCACGGGGTCATCCAGCAGCGTAAAAGAGCCGTCGGCAAACAATTCGCTATTGGCAACGGGCGCTGCCGTATCCGCAGCGTCGGCCCCAAAAAGACCGAAGCAGGCACCGGATGCCAGAAAGAGGAAGATGGATTGAATCCTTTGGATCATCGCGCACGGGGGGTTATCAGGCGGCAAAGTTAAAACGGTGGTGGGGATTTCGACGATGGAAATCCCCACCACCGTCGCATCAGAAATTAATGATGGCAGGCAGGCGGGCCTGGGGTCCCTGGGCCTGGGTCACGTCGCGGAGCATGAGGAAATGCTGGTAGTGCTGGGGGCCGAGTTGCTCGCGCAGCATCGCTTCGGTCATGCCGCCGCCCAGGGCATCTTCCCCGAGCAGGTCTTCGATGAGTTGTTCGAAGGCGGGCTTGATGCGGGGATAGTGGCCCACCTTGTAGTCTTCGGCAGGCAGGTCCGCCAGGCGGGCGGCACTGCGGATGGCCTCGTCGAGCCCCGCCAGGCGGTCCACCAGGCCAATTTCGAGGGCCCGCGCACCGGTATAAACGCGGCCGCCGGCGATGGCCCGGACGCGGTCAACGGGCAGGTCACGACCTTCCGCCACCCGGTCGAGGAAGGTCTGGTAAACCATTTCGGTGCGTTCCTTGAGCAGGGCTTTTTCTTCGTTGCCCATGCTGCGGAAAGGGCTGAAGGCATTGGAATTGCGGGCCGTATTGACGGTATCGAAGCGGATGCCCAGCTTATCGTTCATCAGCTCCTGGGCGATGGGGAACATCATAAACACGCCAATGGAACCGGTAATCGTGGAAGGCTCGGCAAAGATCGAGTCGGCCCCGGCGGCAATGTAGTAGCCCCCGCTGGCGGCAACGCTGCCCATGCTGACGACGAAAGGCTTGCCCGCCGCCTTGAGCTGTTCGGCCGCGTACCAGATGTTCTCGGAACTGCTGGCGCTGCCCCCACCGCTGTTGATGCGCAAGACCACCGCTTTTACGTCGTCGTCCTCAGCCAGGTCGGCCAGCTCTTTGGCGTACTTTTTGTCGCCAATCTGCCCGAGTTCACCCTTGCCGTCTACCACGGTACCTTCGGCGAAGAGCACGGCTACTTCGCTGTTGCCGCCTCCTTTGAGTTTCTTGAGGCGGGCGGCGTAGTATTTGTCCACGTCAATGGTGTTGAGGTCCTGGTCTTCCGTAAACCCGACGAGCTCGCGCAGGCGGGCGTCGATTTCTCCGCGGCGGCGGACCCCATCAATCAGGCCAGCGATGGTAGCTGCTTCTCCTTTCCAACCCGTCATGTCGTTGGCGTAGGCCCGCAGAGCAGCGGGGTCCAGTTCGCGGGAGGCCGCAATGTCGGTCAGCATATAATTCCACAGGCCATTGAGGTATTCCCGCGTCTGGAGGCGGTTGGAATCGCTGATGGCCGTCAGGCGGTAAGGTTCCGTTGCGCTTTTGAAATTGCCGGCGTAAAAGACCTCCATCCGCACGCCCACTTTATCGAGCAATTCTTTGTAGAAGGGAATCTCGGCACCGATGCCGCGGAAATCAACCACCCCGAGGGGCCCCACGTAGACCTCATCGCCCGCGCTCGCCAGGTAGTAGGCCGATTGGTCGTAGGATGGGGCGAAGCTGACGACAAACTTGCCCGCCGCCCGGAAAGCCGCGAGGGACTCCCGCAACAAGCGCAACTTGGTAAAGCCGCCGGGTTGATACATGCTGTTGAGGTAAATGCCCTTGATGTTGTCGTCCTCGCGAGCTTTGTCAATGGCGCGGACGACGTCGTGGACGCCCAATACCTCATCTTCGGTGAGTTTAAGTCCTTCCCCGAAACTCACATCCAGCGGTTGGTTGCCACTCAGCTCAGGTAAACTGGCCAGATCGAAGGTGAGAATCGAATTGGCCTCCACCGTGGGTTTCTGCTCTCCGGCACTGGCCAGACCCGCGATGGCGGAAATTCCGACGAAAAAAAGGACCCCGAGGGCGAGCAGCGTCCCCAGGCAGGAACCGAAGAGTATCTTAAAGAAGTTGGACATACTGACTAGTCTGGCAATTTGAGTGCGAATAACGCCCCGAGAGGACCACTTGTTAACACCTTTTCGATGAACGCCGCAGTTTCATAGGCAAATGGCGACGAATGAGCCGAAGATCTCGACGAATGCTTCGGTAGTCTGGTAGTTCAGTAGTCTAGTAGTTCAGTAGTTCAGTAGTGTAGTAGTTTTGCGGTGTAGTAGTTCCATAAGTCAAATTACAGGAATTACAATATGAACTACTGAACTATGAACTATGAACTATCGACTATGAACTATCAACTTCGACTATGAAAACCGCGCGGGACATTGCCATTGCCGACTACGATTACGACCTGCCCGACACGCGCATTGCCCGCCACCCGGTACCCGAGCGCGACGCGGCGCGGCAGCTCTACTACCGGGCTGGATCGATCAGCGAGGGCGTTTTTCGCGACCTGCCCAGCCAGCTTCTGGCGGGTACTTTGCTCATCGGCAACCGCACGCGGGTCATCCACGCCCGCTTATTTTTTCCGCTGGAGGAAGGAAAAAGGCCAATTGAAATTTTCTGCCTCGACCCCCTCGTGCCGGTAGATCACGCCATGGCTTTGGGGGCGCGGACGCAGGTGCAGTGGAAGTGCCTGATTGGCGGAAATCGTCGGTGGAAACACGGCAGCCTGCGCCTCGGCCTGGTCGTGAACGGCAGCCCGGTCACGCTGGTCGCCGAACGCCTGGAACGCCTGGACAATACCTTCGCCGTAGCCTTTCACTGGGAGACGGCGGATGCGGAGTTGACCTTCGGGGAAGTGCTCGCGGCGGCGGGTTCATTGCCCCTGCCTCCCTACCTCGGCCGGGAATCGGAGGCGGAAGACGAGGAGCGCTACCAGACCGTTTTCGCCCGGGTGGAAGGCTCGGTGGCGGCACCTACGGCAGGCCTGCACTTCACCCCGGCCGTGCTGGAGTCCCTGGCGGCGGGCGGCGTGGAGTGGCAGGAGTTGACGCTCCACGTGGGGGCGGGCACCTTCAAGCCGGTAGCCTCCCCCACCCTCGGTGGCCACGAGATGCACCGGGAATACTTCGGGGTGACGGCCAGCTTCGTCGACCGCCTGGCGGAGCAACTCGGCAGCGGCCTGCCCGTCGTCAGCGTGGGCACCACTTCCCTGCGCTGCCTGGAAAGCCTTTACTGCCTGGGTGCGCAACTCCTCCTGGCCGATGCCTACGCCCTGGATGCTACCGTGGCCATTGGACAGTGGGCCGCCGAGGATCCCGCCCTGGCCGAAGTCCCCGCCACCGCCGCCTTACAACGCCTGGCTGAAGCCCTCCGCCGGGCAAACCGGCCCCTCCTCAGTGGCTACACGGAGATCTTGCTGTCCCCGGCCTCCGGCGTAAGGGTGGCCGACGGGCTGATTACCAACTTCCACCAACCCCATTCCACCCTCCTGCTGCTCGTGGCCGCCCTCGTGGGCGATGACTGGCGGCGGATCTACGCCTACGCCCTGGAGCACGGCTTCCGCTTCCTGAGCTACGGCGATAGCAGCCTGCTCTGGCAAAACCGCCCCTGAGCCCGCCCCCGGTATTGTCGCGGCTTTAGCCCGACTCTTTGGACCGAAGGTCCTTTTTGCTCATGGAGTTACACGGAGTTTAACATGGAGTCACTTGGAGTTTTTTGAGGGTTTTGTCTGCGGCTTCAGTCAGACCCTAAGACCGAAGTCCCCGACCTAATCAAATAAGAGTACCTCCCATTCAAAGCACCATCCGCGCCCCCAACTCCCCGAGGTAGCGCGCAGCTCCGCGCATAGCGTCCTCAGTTTGGTTGGTGAGAGACATAATTTCTTGCACTTGCTGCACCACGGAGGGGAACTGGACGCTGCCTTCGGTAGCATTCCGCCCTACGACGATGGAACAAGGCTTTTGCTGCTGCACACAAATGTCCAGGACGCCACCGACGACCTTCCCCTGCAAAGACTGTCCATCCAATTGGCCTTCGCCGGTGACGACGTGGTCGGCCCAGGCGATGGCTGCCTCCAGGTGGGTAAGGGCGCTGATGGTTTGGAAGCCGCTGCGAAGTCGGGCGCCGAGAAGGGCCGAAAGCCCGGCCCCGATGCCACCAGCCGCTCCGCCCCCCGGCAATGCGGCGATGTCCGCCCCGTAGTGCTCGGCCAGCAGTTCGCTGAAGGACCGGGTACCCGCCTCCAGGCTTTCGATCGCCTTTGGCCCCGCCCCTTTCTGCGCGGCGTAGGTGTGGGCCGCTCCATGTGGGCCCAGCAAGGGGTTGGTGACGTCGCAGAGCAAGACGATGTTTTTCTCCGCCCAAGGCTGCTCTGCGGGCGGATGGATTTGGCGGATTTTTTGCAGGTTTCCCCCGGAGGGCAGCACGGCCTGTTCTCGCTCATCCGTGAAGCGGAAGCCGAGGGCGGTGGCGATGCCTGTACCGACGTCGTGGGTAGCGCTGCCGCCGAGCAGGAGGAAGATGTTTTGGACGCCGCGCGTGAGGGCGTCCGCCAGCAGCAGGCCAGTACCGTGGGTATTGGTGTTCAAGGGGTTCCGCTCCGTGGGGTTGAGGAGGACGAGTCCACTGGCGCTGGCCACTTCGATGAAGGCGTTATCAGGACCCAGCAGATAAGTGGCGGTGATTGGGCGGCCGAGGGGATCTGCGGAGGGAACGGGGCGGGGCTGAAGGTCGAGGTGCTTACGGAGGATGGCCAGGGTGCCGTCGCCGCCGTCGGCCAGCGGGTGGCAACGCAGGCTGGCCGCTGGGTAGCGCCGGGCGAGGCCGCTGGCAAGGGCCGTGCACACCTCCTGGGCAGAGAGAGAACCTTTGAATTTATCGGGAGCGATGAGGACGTTCATGGGCGGGGAACTGCTGCTTGCGGCCAGGTGCGCGGAATGAGGAGCGCAGTTGCCGGATCAGGGTTTAATCATCCTTATATAGTTGAACCGTAGGCAGGCGAAGTTAGGAGTTGGTCCGCTTTCAACGGCTCCGCTATTTTGAACCCCTCCGGCCAGAAAGGGGGACAGCCCATGAAAGAATCCCGCCCAGCAGGCGTCGCAATCTCGTTACGACCTCACTCCAGGTGCCTGGGAAGGGCAATCCCCCCCGCCTCCGGCCCAGGCTGCGGCCTTCCTCGCTGCGGCTGGATGGGGATCAGCCCCGTCCACAACGGCGCATCATTCTCGGAATCGGAGGGCGGGCCCTGTCGGATCTTCGCCGAAGCTTCCGCGATGGGTACTTTCAGGGCCATGGTTTTGGCCATTTCTTTTTCGGTCATGGGCAGAAGATAATCCCAGCTGCCCGGCACCATTTTCTCGGTCAAGGCCCGGAAGGCCGCGTATTTTTCGGCGGGGTCGTCTACCACCTCGGGTTGGCCCCACAGGACGACGGAACGGTAATTGATGGAATGATTGAAGGCGGTTTTGGCCACCACAATGGCGTCGGCCAGCGTCACGGTGATGCAAACCTCCTCCAGCCCCGCCAGACTGCGAAAAAAGTGACTCCCCACCGAGGCGTGGAAGTACAGGGCATGGTCCAGCCGCAACAGCGACTGCGGAATGCTGCGCACCCGGCCTTCGGAAACAAAGCTCATGGTACAAAACAGGGCCTCGTCCAGGATGGGGTAGATCGTAGCCGCATCGTGGTGGGCGCGCTTGGGATAACGGGAAGGCGTGGTACGGGACATGAAAAAAGAAGTGGGTGAAAAATGGGAAGAAGTGGCGGTGGCTCCCGCGTGGGGCTCCCTACCGACAGCACAAGATTAAGGTGCGGCGGACTACCTTTACTGCCCCATTCTTAGCAAAAAGAGTAGTCCACTTATGTTACTCACCTTCCGCATTGACCGGGAAAGCCCCGTGGCCCACTACCGGCAGTTGGCCGATCAGCTGATCGGGCAGATCCAGCAAGGCTACTTACTGGCGGGTGCCCGCCTGCCGAGCACGCGCTGGCTGGCAAGTTCGCTGGGCATTCACCGCAAGAGCGTGGTACGGGCCTACGAAGAATTACAACTGCAAGACTGGGTAGCCACCCGGACGGGCCGCGGGACTTTCGTAGCCGAGGGCCTCCCCGCCGCGCAGCCCCAGCCCCTGGCGGAATCTGCCTCGCCTGCCCCTGCCCTCTCCTTTCACTTTCCGGCAAGCCACCATCTGATGGCAAGCGACGAAGACTACTCCCTACCCTACCACCTCGACGATGGCTTGCCCGACCCCCGCCTCATTCCGCTGCTGGAGCTGGAACGGGCCCAGCGTACGGCCCTGCGCCGGGGCAACCGCTACCTTCGCCTCAACTACGCCGACCCGCAGGGTTCCCTCGCCCTCCGCGAAGCCTTGGCCGACTACCTGGCCAGCAGTCGCGGCCTCCGCGTGGGCGCGGCCGAAATCCTCATCACCCGCGGCGTCACCCAGGCCTTGTTTCTCTGTCTGGAAGCCCTGTTGCAGCCGGGGGACCGGGTTATCCTACCCGAGCTGAACTGGCCCAACGGCGACCGTTCCTTCCGCTACCACGGCGCAGACATCCTCCGCGCCCGGGTTGATGAACGCGGCCTCGATGTGGAGCACGTCGGGGAACTCCTGGCCGCCCATCCTGGCGTTAAACTCATCTACCTCACGCCCCACCACCAATACCCTACCACCGTCGTCATGCCCGCCGGCCGCCGCATCCAGCTGCTGGAACTGGCCCGCCGCCACGGGGTCTTCGTTTTTGAAGACGATTACGACTACGACTTTCACTACGGCGGCATCCCCATTCTGCCCCTGGCCAGCACCGATCACGGCGGACGGGTGGGCTACGCCGGCTCTTTTACCAAAGCCATTTCTCCTGCCTTCCGACTGGGTTACTTCGTGGGCGACGCGGCCCTGGTGGCCCAAATGAGCCGCATCCGCAGGGTCGTCGACCGTATGGGCGATCCCCTCCTGGAAATGTCGATCCTCGAACTCCTCCGCACCGATATCCTGCCCCGCTCCCTGCGCCGGGCCCGGCTGGTCTACCAAAAGCGCCGCGACCACCTGGCCAACCTGCTCAGCGAGGAACTGCCGGAGACCGTCCGTTTCCGTGTCCCCGACGGCGGCATGGCCATTTGGGCGGAGTTTGACGGGCGCATCCACCTGCCCACCCTGCGGCAACGGGCCCGCACGCTGGGGCTCGGCCTGGCCGGGGGTGCCCAGTACGCCTCCCCCCTCAACGCCACCCGCCTGGGCTTCGCTTCCAGCACTGAAGACGAACTGACGCGGGCGGTGGCTTTGCTGAAGGAGGCGGTAAGAACTGGTTGAGGCGTTGTACGCCGAAGGATTACCTACCCAGCCCGCGATTTACACCTGTGGTTGGCGTGGTCTGGGATAGACGATATTTGATAGGTGATATTTGATTGGGCTCGCGCGAGGTCGAGACGTTTCACGTCGAGGGGTGGCATGAGGGTGCTTGCTGCGACGTAAAACGTCTTGACCTCACCTGACCTTTGAACCAATCCCAGCCCCCAGGCCTTCTCAAGAACACAATCCCCAACTCCGCCACCATCAACGCGCTCTTCGATACCCACGGCCGCCAAACGACTTACCTCCGCCTGGCGGTAACGGACCGCTGCAACCTCCGCTGCCGCTACTGCATGCCCGCCGAAGGCATTGATTTTGCGCCCAGGGACGAACTCCTCAGTTACGAAGAGATCCTGACGCTGGCCGACGTGCTGGCCGGCCTCGGCATTGAGAAAGTGCGCCTGACGGGTGGCGAACCGCTGGCCCGCCGCGACATCGGCCTGCTCGTCCAGGGCCTCGGGCAACGCTTCAGGAAACTGGCCATCACCACCAACGGCATTCTGCTGCCCGGCCAGCTGGATCAACTCATTGCCGACGGGCTGACGAACTACAACCTCAGCCTCGATACGCTCCAGGCCGCTAAATTTGCCCGCATCACCCGCCGCGACGAATTTGCCGCCACCTGGGCCGCCCTCGAAGCCCTCCTGGCCCGGGGCGTCAACACCAAAATCAACGTCGTAGTCATGCAGGGCAGCAACGACGATGAGTTGGCCGACTTCGTTGCCCTCACCGAGCACCGCGCCCTCGACGTGCGCTTCATTGAGGCGATGCCCTTCAACGACGGCGACGGCAACCACCACCTTTTCCTTTCCGCCACCGACATCCTGGCCCGCCTCCGCGAGCGCTACCCTACCCTGGCCCCGGCGCCGGGCGAGGCCAACGCCAGCGCCCTCCACTACCGCGTGCCCGGTTTCCGTGGCGGCGTCGGCATCATCCCCGCCTACAGCCGCAGCCTCTGTGGCTCCTGCAACCGCTTGCGCCTGACGCCCAAGGGCACCCTCCTCAACTGCCTCTATTCCACGCAGGGGCTCGAACTGCGACCCCTCCTCCGCGCTGGTGCCGGGGGCGAAGACCTGGCGGCTTTGATCGTCGATTTCGTCAGGGGGAAACACGCCACGGGCCACGACACCGAACGCATCGAACAGGTTGCGGGGGGGGCTTTTGCCAGCATGACCAGCATCGGCGGCTAGCTTTCCCTCAGTTTTCATCCACCAAAACGCTTCTTCCACCATGGCATTTTCCCACCTGAACCAAGACGGCAAACCCGCGATGGTGGACGTCGGCGACAAAGCCCCGACCACCCGCATCGCCGAGGCCGAAGCTTACGTCGTACTGGGCGAAAAAATCATGGCCGAGCTGACGGCCAATGACTTCGTCGGCAAAAAAGGGGCCATTCTCCAGACGGCCATCCTGGCGGGCACCATGGCCGTGAAGCAGACCTGGTCGGTCATCCCCCTCTGCCACGCCATCCCCATTTACGGCTGCGATCTGACGATTGTGGGCGCGGACGCAGGCGCAGTGAAAGTCACCTGCCGGGTGCGCACGGAAGGTCCGACCGGCGTAGAGATGGAAGCCCTCCACGGCGCTGCGGTGGCGGCATTGACCGTTTACGACATGTGCAAAAGCCTGAGCCACGCCATCCGGATCGAGGGCCTGCAACTGGTCAGCAAATCCGGTGGCAAAAGCGATTACCAAAAGACTGCCGGATGAACACTGAAGACGAGCAACGCTACAGCCGGCAGACCATCCTGCCGGGCTTCGGGGCGGCGGGGCAGGCCAGACTGCGGGCGGCCAGGGTACTCATCGTGGGCTGCGGAGGCCTGGGCGGACCCGTCGCAGCCTACCTGGCCGGGGCGGGCATTGGCCACCTGACTTTGGTGGATGGCGACCTTCCGCACGTCAGCAACCTCCACCGCCAGGTCTTTTTTCACACTGCTGCGCCCGGGACCAAGGCCGAGCAACTGGCCCAGCATTGCCGTTCCCTCAACCCTGGCACCTGCGTCAGCGCCCAAAACGTCTACCTCGGCCCCGCGAACGTTCGAGCCCTGGTGTCTGACGCCGATTTGGTCCTGGACTGCACCGACGACGCGGCCACCAAACACCTGCTCAGCGACGCCTGCGCCCTGCTCGCCACGCCCCTGGTCTACGCCGCCGTGCAGGTTTTTTCCGGCTACGTGGCCCTTTTCCCGAACCGCGGACCGGAGGCCATCCACCTGCGCGACCTCTTCGCTGCGCCTGACCCGACGCTGCCCGACTGCGCAACGACGGGGGTGCTGCCCACGGCGGTCGGCATCGTCGCGCTGCTGCAAACCAACGCGGCCCTGTGCTACCTCCTCGGTATCGGCGATCCGCCCGTGGATGCGCTGCTGACCTACGACGCGCTGACCAACCAGCAGCACCGCCTCAAGATCCGCAAAACCTACTCCGCCCCCCTCTCCCCGCCCTGGCAAGACGCGCCCACCCCCCGCGAAAGCCTGGAGACCGAGGAGGCTGATTTTGGGGCCTACGACGCCGTTTTTTCGCTGCTGACGTCCGCCCAGGAGCCCGCTCTGCCCGCAGGCGTTATCCGGCTGAGCCACCGCGATCCGCTGGGGCAATGCCGGGACAAAATGCAGGCTGGGGGCCGCTACCTGCTCTACTGCCAGACGGGGCAGCGCAGCCTGGTGCTGGCGGCCCAGTTGCGCAGGGCCGACCCTGCGCTGGACGTCCGCAGCCTCCGGGGCGGGCGGGTGCTGCGGTGATCTTTCGCCAAGGTATTGTCGCGGCTTTAGCCCGACTATTTGGACCGCAGGTCCCCAAGGTATTGTCGCGGCTTTAGCCCGACTATTTGGACCGCAGGGCCCCAAGGTATTGTCGCGGCTTTAGCCCGACTATTTGGAACTGCGGTCCTTTTTTGCCCATGCCCATGGAGTTTTGCTTCGCAGTATTTCATGCTCATGGAGTTAAGTATGGAGTTGCATGGAGTTTTGGCAGGTATTGTTGGGGCTTTAGTGCAACCCGGCTGCGACGCAGAGCGTCTGGACCTGAGGGTGACCGGGCAGGATCAGGATCCAGCAAGAAAGTTAAAACAACGTTATCGGCCGGGCGGAAAAGAGGATTTTTCGTAGCCGGAAGGTTAATTGTCCGATGAGTCACCACAACGCAAAAATCGGCTGGCGGAGTGCGGCGGCGCTGGTGCTGGCCAACATGATTGGTACGGGAGCTTTCACTACGCTGGGTTTGCAGTTGGAATGGATTTCCAGCGGCCCGGCGTTACTGCTGCTGTGGGCGGCGGGCGGGCTGGTGGCCTGGTGCGGTGCGGTGAGCTACGCGGAGCTGGGGACGCGGCTGCCGCGGTCGGGGGGGGAGGCCCATTTTCTGGGGGAGATCTTCCACCCGCTCCTCGGTTTTTTGAGTGGCTGGGTGAGTTTGACAGTGGGTTTTGCGGCGGCGGTGGCCCTTTCGGCGATGGCGGTGGGGCATTATTTGGCGGCGTGGACGGGCTGGCCGCCCATGTTAACGGCGGCGGGCAGCATTGTGCTCTTGTCTTTGGCCCACTCGCTGGGCACCCGCCAGTCGAGCCGCCTGCAAAACGTTTTGACGGGCCTTAAACTGCTCGTCGTGCTGGCCCTCGGGGTGGCCGGGGCCTGCCTGCCCGCGCCGGTGCACGCGGAGGTGGACTGGAGTATTCGGAGCGCCGATGTGCTGTGGTCACCGGGGGCGGGCGTGGCCATGATCAGCGTCTTCTACGCCTTTTCGGGTTGGAATGCGGCGGCCTACATCGTCGAAGAGATTGACCAGCCCAGGCGCAACCTGCCCCGGGCGCTGGTGTTGGGGACGCTGCTGGTGAGT
Organism: Neolewinella lacunae; assembly: GCF_014349155.1. GTDB lineage: Bacteria > Bacteroidota > Bacteroidia > Chitinophagales > Saprospiraceae > Neolewinella > Neolewinella lacunae. The sequence goes on along the minus strand of NZ_JACSIT010000150.1, from coordinate 1,293 downwards.
GGCTTGTTCTTGCTTTTGCAGTACGGCTTTTTGCGGCAGGCGGGCAGTGCGGCGTTGCGGGGGCAGATTGACGTTGCCCAGGTGGCGGCCGAGGCGATGTTTGGGCCGGCGACGGGGCAGTGGGTGTCAGTATTGATCGGGGTGCTGTTGCTGACGGGCATCTCGGCGATGATCTGGGTGGGTCCGCGCGTGGTGCGGGCCATGGGCGACAGCCACCAGCTCTGGCGGACCTTCGGGGAACTCACGGCAGCGGGCATTCCCCTGCGGGCGACCTGGCTGCAGGGCGGCATCAGTTTGTTTTTGGTGTTCACCAGCAGCTTCGAGCGGGTGCTTTTGTACAGTGGCTTCGTCTTGCAATTGTTCACCTTTCTGGCGGTGGTGGGCCTGCTCGTGTTGCGGGCGCGGACGGCGCGGTCGGCGGGCTACTCCTCGCCGCTTTACCCCTTGCCGCAGCTGGTTTTTCTGGCCTTCAGCGCCTGGTCTTTGGGGTATTTGCTGGTCAACCAGCCCCTGGAAAGCCTGCTGGGGCTGCTGAATGTGGTGGCGGGGTTGGTGGCTTATTTTTTTGACGTCCGGGGGAGCGAATGAGCGAATGCGTGAATGCGTGAATGGCTGCCGCGTAGCGAATGCGTGAATGCGTGAATGCGTGAATGGCTGCCGCGTAGCGAATGAGTGAATGAGTGAATGCGTGAATGGCTGCCGCACGGGGCAGGCTGCCGCGTAGCGAATGCGTGAATGCGTGAATGCGTGAATGGCTGCCGCACGGGACAGGCTGCCGCGTAGCGAATGAGCGAATGCGTGAATGCGTGAATGGCTGCCGCACGGGACAGGCTGCCGCGTAGCGAATGAGCGAATGCGTGAATGCGTGAATGGCTGCCGCACGGGACAGGCTGCCGCGTAGCGAATGCGTGAATGCGTGAATGGCTGCCGCACGGGACAGGCTGCCGCGTAGCGAATGAGCGAATGCGTGAATGCGTGAATGGCTGCCGCACGGGGCAGGCTGCCGCGTAGCGAATGCGTGAATGCGTGAATGCGTGAATGGCTGCCGCACGGGACAGGCTGCCGCGTAGCGAATGAGCGAATGCGTGAATGCGTGAATGGCTGCCGCACGGGACCCGCTGCCGCGTAGCGAATGAGTGAATGAGTGAATGGCTGCCGCACGGGACAGGCTGCCACGTAGCGAATGAGCGAATGCGTGAGGGATAGTTCAATTAAGTGTGTCTGGGTTAGTTATTACTCTATCGCAAGGCGTAGCCTTGCGACGAGCGCGCGATCCGCGCCGCACAGTCGGAG
>NZ_JACSIT010000149.1:98114-126836 GCF_014349155.1 Neolewinella lacunae | reverse complement strand
TGGTAAGTCCCGTTCGGCAGGTTCGGGAAGAAGTAGCTGCCGTCGGCGTCCGTTACATCACTGCCCACCAGGGTTTCCGGCGTACCGTCACCGTCGGCATCAACGTACAATTCGACTACTACGCCAGGAGCTGCTACATCGTTGGGGCCATCTTGCTGTCCGTTGCCATTCATATCGTAGAAGACCGTGCTACCTACGCTGTTCGTGGGGATGAAGCCGAAGTCAACGGTCATATTGCCGTTGCCATCCGTCTGCGGAGCCGTGTCATCCTGCTCGCCGCCCTGGCCAGCCTCGTCGCCGCCCTGGGGCTCCGTGCCGGGAACCAAGGTCACTACGCCAGAAAGTGATTCCTGGCCAGTCGCCGTAGTGGCACTGCCATCACTGTTGCCGTCCGTGTCATCGTTCGGGGTCGTGCTGACGGCGGCACCCGTAGAGGATACCGGTGAGCCAGCCAACGCAATGGCTCCCACCTGGTAGTTACCAGGGGCCAGGTTACCGAAGAAGTAGTTGCCGTCGGCGTCCGTGGTCGTCGTCTCGATCAGGACAGGAGCCGTTGCCGGATTGTTGTCCGCATCGAAGTACAGGTTCACCGTGACACCGGCGATGCCGTATTCCAGCGGGTTAGCCAGGTCCTGGTCACCGCTGTTGTCTGCGTCGTAGAACACCGTGGAGCCGATGCTCATCATGGGAACGAAACCAAAGTCGTAGGTCATGTTACCGTTCGCATCAGGGAAGCCAGCGTCAACATCCTGATCACCTCCTTGGCCAGGTTCGTCAGTGGGTTGAATTCCCGCCGTCAGGGTGAACACTGGTGAAGTGGTGGGGGCACCCGCAGCCCCCTGAATACCGTTGTCGTTCCCTTCGCCCGTGGGGGTGGTGGTGGAGCTGAGTTCAGCACCACCGGGCGCGGTGGGGATTACCAACTGGTAGTCTCCATCCGGCAGGTTGCCAAAGAAGTAATTGCCTTCATTATCCGTAGTAGTAGTTCCTACCAGTGTTTCAGCGCTACCGTTGTTATCAAGGTCGGCGAACAACTGAACAGTCACTCCTGGAATACCAACCTCAGAAGGACCCGCTTGGATACCATCGTCGTTCATATCATAGAAGACCGTCGAGCCCACACTTCCCGTGGGGACGAAGCCAAAGTCCACCGTCATATTGCCATTTATATCGTCGGCATCATCCTGGGATCCACCCTGGAAAGTTTCTGCCGCCATACCTGGCTCCATATTATAGGTTAGCGTAACAGTACCACTGCTGGCGTACTGTCCGGCCGTAGTGGTAGCAGAACCGTCGCTGTTGCCGTCCACATCGTCATTGGGGTCGGTACTTACCGCCGCACCCGTAGAAGAGATGGGCGCTTCGGTACCAGCTACCGCAGCGACTAGGTAGGAGCCCGGAGGAAGGTTTTCAAAAAGGTAATTACCCTCGGCATCCGTCATCGTACTGGCAATGGGCGTGTCCGTTCCCGGAACGTCCCCAGCTGCGTACAACTCAACGGTGATGCCAGCGATGCCACCCTCCAGTGGGTTGGCAAGATCTTGGTCACCACTGTTGTCTACATCATAAAAGACGGTAGAGCCAAGGCTCATCGCAGGTGCAAATCCAAAATCCACCGTCATGTCGCCGTTGGCGTCATCATCGCTGGTGCTGGTGGCAGTGACCACATTATCATCCTGGGTGCTGCCCTGGCCAGCCTCGTCGGGCCCCACCGGTTCCGTTTGGGCGGTCAGCGTAATGACGGGGCTGGAAACCGATCCGCCCGGCAGCAGTTGGATACCGCTGTCCATATCGTCTCCAGTAGCATCTGTCGGCGCTACGGGGTCAGTTGAGCTAAGTGGGAAACCAGTAGGCGTCGATGGAATAACCACTATGTACATCCCTTCAGGCAGGCCTCCGAAAAAGTAATCACCCGCCGGAGTAGTCGTCGTAGTACCCACCAGCACATCGGGGGTGCCAGCTAAAGAGGCCGTATACAACTGCACGGTAATACCACCAATGCCCAGCTCGCCCGCTCCGGGTTCAAACATCGCGTCATCATCCAGATCGGTAAACACCGTAGAGCCAATGCTCATACAGTTCACCGGGACCGTAATCGGGGGGTCGGTGTTACAGACCGTATAACAGGCACCATCCAACGGGCTATCACCCTGGGTAGCGTTGACGCCATCGAGTACCGGAGCAAAAGCCTCGCCGGGAATCAGAAATTCATCCAGGGGCTCCGTATCCCGGTAGTTCACCGCGTATACCTGAAAAACATCACTGGGCAAGCCCGTGAACAGACCCGTGAGGTTCGACTGAACAATAAAACCAGCCGCATCCACCAAAACGTAGGCTTGCACCTGCCCACTCGTACCACCTGCCATGAAGGTGCCCGGAGCAGACTGCGCCAGAATCGCCCCAGACGGCACACTGGGGTCCGTAGTCAGCATGCAGAAACCGCCGGAGGCCTGCCCGCCATCCGGACGGACACCACAGAGAATTTCCGGGACTTCCTCAAAGCCCAGCGGGCCACCGTTTGCTACGTCCAAAGCTTCCACCACCTGGACCGCGCCCCCTACCCCACTGTGGGAGTAAGGACCAAAGATCAGCGGCGAAGGATTCGCTGGGTCAAACGTCAACGTGACCCCAGCAATACTCACCTGGAAGGTGGTCGGCAGGGCACCCGTCGGGTTAGTAACGTTAGTCACCTCAATGAAATAGGTATTCTCCGTTGCGGCTACACCCGCCGCCCCAGTACAACTGGCCGACGCCGTAATCGAAACTTGTGCAGCGAGCGGCTGACCAAGACACAGGGCAAAAAACAGGAACAGGAAAGCACCCCAATTACTGCTGAATAGAGAAAAGTTATTTTTCATGAGTAGTCGATTACTAGGATTCGGAGATCCGTGAGGCAAAGAAAAAATCGATATATTTTTCAGAACTAGACCGGGCGAACCAGACGAAGAAAACCGCTCTCCGGTGCGGAAAGACGGCAGAAATTCCCTGTCAATTGGGGATACGAGGTACAGTGGTAGCTTGTCGCCAGGTAAGGACCTTGCAGGTCCCGGAGTCTATTTTTCATAAGAGATTGTAAAAAAATCCTACAGCCTAGGCGGGCAGTAGTTTCAAGTTGAAACCTAAAAACGAACAGAAAAGCCGGGAAAAGGAAACAGGACAGAATGCGCGTGAGCACCCTTAGATGAACTGCGCATCAGTACCCTCATTCACTAAGACTATGATCTATTTTAGGTCTGAACATGAGAAAAAACAAGAACAACCGCCCCAAATCACTTAGGCGGCGTGACAAATATAGGGTGAGTACATAACAAGGTGTATCACTTGGCTATTTTTTCTTTAAAATGTGTACGTTAAAACACGCTTGAGTCTGGTTGCAAGGCTTGCTGCGCTTCCCCTCATTCACCCATTTACCTGCTCCAGGAGGCGACGCAAACTGGCGTAAAGCTGCCCTGGGTCCGCCAAAACTTCCCCAATGCTGCGCCACTCAGCCCGTTCAATATCTTCCTCCGCCTGCGGGGTTAGAGCCGTCCCGGCGCTCGTCATCCGGAACCAGTAAGTGGGCTTGAGGATTCGTTTTTCCTTGCCATTACGGTAGGTGTGGTAGGTAGTAGGGAGTGCCTCGCCCAGCTCGAGTTGCTGCAAGCCAGTCTCTTCGGACACCTCCCGGATTGCGGCCTGCGGGGGCGTCTCGCCAGGGTCAATTTTTCCCTTCGGCAAATCCCAGGAGCCCCGGCGGAAGATGAAAAGATGCTGATCCGTCTGGGCTTGGCGGACCAGGCCACCGGCGGCGGGCACCCAACGAAAGTGAGTCTGCAGGTCTTGCCAGAGTTGCTCCACATCCGGTGCCACCAAGGCCACCGAGGTCACTTTCGGGCTCGCCTTTTCCAGCATGTCCACGTACTGCAGGATGGTCCGGGGTTTACCGGAATACTGGGCGAGCAGGTGAGTTGCCGGGTCGGGAACGTGCAGGGCGCTGCCGCAGGTGCGGTGTTCCGCCTGGGAGAGCAAGGTAAGGGGACGGTCGTTAACGTAGATTTCGTACATTTGCGGCGCTTTTCAGGGCGGGTCGCAAGTTAGGAGGCTTTTCCGGCAATCCTGACCCAACCCACCAAAAGTTTCTATTTGAACCAACGAGCTTATGTCTACCGCCAGCCTGATTGCCCGCCGCCTACTGGAAGCCGGGGCCGTAAAACTACAGCCTTCGGAACCCTTCACCTGGGCGAGCGGGTTGCGTTCCCCCATCTACTGCGATAACCGGGTTTTGCTTTCTTATCCTACCGTGCGGACCGAAGTGGTGGCTGGCCTGGTAGAACTCGCTGGGCAGTTTCCCGGTATTGAAGGCATTGCGGGAGTCGCTACGGCCGGCATCCCCCACGGCGCACTGTTGGCCGACCGCCTGGGGCTCCCCTTCGTTTACATCCGTTCCAAAGCGAAGGAACACGGACAGCAAAACCAAATTGAAGGCCGAATCGAGCCCGGACAGCGTTACCTGGTGGTGGAAGACCTGATCTCCACCGGCGGTTCGGCGCTGCAGGCCATTGCCGCCCTGCGCGCTGCCGGAGGAGAGGCCATCGGGGCCCTCGCCATTTTCAGCTACGAGTTCCCGGCCGCCGTACGCGCCTTCGAGCAGGCAGACGTCCCCCTGGCCACCCTGAGCAACTACAGCAGCCTCCTGGCCGAGGCCGCCCGCGAAGGACAAATTGCCAAGGCCGAAGCTGAGGCGCTCACCGAGTGGGCCAGCGATCCCCGCGCCTGGAGCGATGCCTTCTCCGCCGCACGCCAAGCCTGAGCGTACCCTCCCCCGCTCTCCCCCTTTGGGGGTTGGGGGGAGTCTTCTCCCCGGCACCTGCGGCCGCGCCCAATTGCTCGCACCGGACCCGCCATTTTTCATCCTTATTACTCCGTGGCAAAAGTTTACCTTGCCCATTCATGCGCCCCTAGCACACTAATATGATTACCAAAGCGTCGGAAACCTTTCTTCACCAGTACCTCAATAATGCTTCCCCCACGGGGTTTGAAGCGGCCGGTCAGAAACTGTGGCTGGAGTACATCCGCCCCTTCGTCGATGAAGTAGGGTTGGACACCTACGGCACGGCCTACGGCGTCATCAACCCGGGTCAGGATTACCGCGTGGTGATCGAAGGACACGCTGACGAGATCAGCTGGTTTGTCCACTACATCAGCGACAACGGTTTCATCAGCGTCATCCGCAACGGCGGCAGTGACCACCAGATTGCGCCCTCCAAGCGCGTGCTCATCCACGGAGACAAGGGCCCCGTACGCGGCGTCTTCGGCTGGCCCGCCATCCATACCCGCCGGGGAGAGGAGTCTAAACTGGTCCCCCAGATTGAGAATATCTTCATTGACGTGGGCGCCAACACCAAGGATGAAGTGCTCGCTATGGGCATTCACGTGGGCTCCGTCATTACTTACCCCGACGAGCTGGAGGTGATCAACGACCGCTACTACTGCGGCCGCGCCCTCGATAACCGCATGGGGGGATTCTGCATCGCGGAAGTGGCCCGCCTGATCAGGGAAAACAACATCGACCTAGGCTATACCTTATATATAGTCAACTCCGTACAGGAGGAAGTTGGCCTGCGTGGTGCCGAAATGATTGCCCAGCGCATCAAGCCCCACGTGGCGATCGTCACTGACGTCACCCACGATACGGGCACGCCCCTGCTGAGCAAAAAGAAAGAGGGCGACATCAAGGCCGGGGGCGGCCCCAGCGTAACTTACGCTCCGGCGGTCCACAACAAGTTGCTGAAGATGATCATCGATACGGCGGCGGCCAAAGAGATCACCATCCAGCGCGAAGCCAGCAGCCGGGCAACGGGTACGGATACCGATGCGTTCGCTTATTCCAACGGCGGAGTGGCCTCGGCCCTCATCAGTCTGCCCCTGCGGTACATGCACACCACCGTGGAGATGGCCCACAAAGACGACGTCGAAAACGTCATCAAGCTGATCTACGAAACCTTGCAAGTGATTGAGCCTGGCATGAGTTTCAAGTACTTCGACGTTTAGCCGCAGGCGGGTGGCGAAGCAAAACGGAGCATCGGTCTTCGGCCGCTGGCTGCGCCGCCGGGGGAACGGTGTTTTTTACTGGCTTTTTTACGGTCACCTCTGGATTGCCCTGGCCGCTGCAGGACTTACCTGGCTGAGTTTGCACCGCTCGTTCGGGGCGGAACATGCGTCGGGCTACCCCGTCGTTTGCACGGTGGTCTTCTGCGCTACCCTGGGCGTGTATACGTTGCACCGCTACCTGAGTTTTTTTCGGGCGAAGCAGTTGCTGACCGCCCGCCGGTATGGTCTGGTCCGGCGGCATCCGCAGATTTGTCTGCTGGTGGGAGCGGGCAGTTTGGCCCTGGCGCTGGTACTGGGTGCGGATGATTACGCAGCGGCCTGGCCCTGGTTGCTGTTGGCCTTGCCGATGACGGTGTTTTACCTGACGCCTCCCTGGCCGGGCTGGCGGCGATTGCGGGACTTGCCCTACGTCAAAGTAATCTGGGTAGCGGGAGCCTGGGCGATCATGACCGTGGCCTTGCCCGGTGCGGTATTGGCAACCGTGGCGGGGAGGGAGCAAACTGAGGCCATGCTCTCGGGTCAGTTTGGCCTGGAGTTTCTCGTGCGCTTTCTCTTTGTCCTGGCCGTAGCGCTCTTGTTTGACCTGCGGGACGTGGAACTGGACCGGGCGCAGGGGGTGCGGACGGTGGCCAATGCCGCACCGGGCGTCCACCGTTGGCTGACGTACGGGGCGCTGACGGCCAGTGGCGTCCTTGGCCTGCTTACGGGGTTGCCCCGGGTGGCTGATCTGGTCCTGGGCCTGGTTTACCTGGCGATGCTACCGGTGGCCCGGCTTACCTACGCCCGGGTCAGCGAAGACTGGTACGCAGTGGTAGTGAACGGCCTTTTGCTGGCACCGCCCGTCGTCTACGCACTTTGCCTGCAGTTGGGTATTGCCGGCTAACAATAAGCGCCTGAATAAATGTACCTTTGCGGGCGCTAAGCCTATGAGTGATCTACTGGAGCAAATTGATGAGCGCCGCCTGCCGCACCACGTTGGGGTGATCATGGACGGAAACGGCCGCTGGGCCCAGGGCCAAGGTAAGCCACGGGTCTTTGGCCACCACAGTGCCGTGGAAGCCGTACGCGCTACGGTGGAAGGCTGTGCAGAGCTGGGCATCGACTGCCTTTCCTTGTACGCTTTCAGCACCGAAAACTGGAGCCGCCCCGAAGTGGAAGTCGGTGCCCTGATGCAGTTGCTGGTGGACACGATCGGCTCGGAGATGGAAACTTTGCTGAAAAACGACATTCGCCTGCGGGCGGTGGGGGACGTCAGCCAGCTTCCCGAGGCAACCCGCAATGCGCTGGCCTACGGCATTGCCCAAACGGCCGGAAACAAGGGGATGCAATTGATCCTGGCGCTCAACTACAGTGGGAAGTGGGACCTGACGCAGGCCGTCCGGCAAATCGGTACGGAAATCGCCAACGGCCAACTCGATCCTGCTTTGATCGACGAGCAGGCCATCAGCTTCCGGCTGAGTACCCACGAATTCCCCGACCCCGAACTCATCATCCGCACCAGCGGCGAGCACCGCCTGAGCAACTTCTTTCTGTGGCAGGCGGCCTACGCCGAGTTCTACTTCAGTCCCGTCTTCTGGCCCGAGTTCCGTAAACCAGATCTCTACGCTGCGCTGCTGGACTTTCAGCACCGGGAACGCCGCTTCGGCAAAACCAGCGACCAACTCACCTGACCCAACCAACCAAGTGCCTCCAGGCATTGTCTTTTATCCCGTCCTGGCTTCGGTCAGGCTGCCCCTGCCTCTTCTCGACTCCCTGCCGGGGCCCGCAAACCAAGCGACGAATGAAACTACGCATTTTACTCCTGTCCTTTTTTACCTTGTTGTTGGCCGCCACGGCCACGGCACAGACGGATTCGCTCAACCTGCCCGTATTCGATTACGGTACCCCCCAGGAGTACGAAATCGGGGCCATCACGGTAGTTGGTGCCTTTTTCGCAGAGCAGAACGCCGTCATCGGAGTCACTGGCCTGGAGGTGGGCAAAAAAATTCGCATTCCCGGGCCAGACATTCCCCGCGCGATCAAAAATCTTTGGCGCCTGCGCTTGTTCACCAACGTCTCCATCGAGCAGGAGAAAACCATTGGTGATGTGATCTTTCTGGTCATCCGCGTTGAGGAGCGGCCCCGCTTTTTGCGCCACAGCTACGAGGGCGTCAAACAGGGTTACCACGAAGACCTGAATGAGGTGATCAACACCTTCATCGTCCGTGGCGGCATCGTTACCGAAGACGCGAAAGTCAACGCCGCCGAAGGGGTAAGGGAATTTTTCGTGGAAAAAGGCTACCTCGATACCCGCGTGCAGGTGGAAGAAATCAACGACACCAGCCGCGCCAATTCGGTACGCCTCGTTTTTGACGTTGACCGCGGCGAGCGCGTCAAAATCGAAGAAATCAATTTCATTGGCAACGAGGCCATTAAGGACAAGAAGCTGCGCAAAAAGATGAAGGAAACGAGCCAGAAGGGCCGCTTCCTGAAGAGCTCTAAATTCCGCCCCGAAGAATACGCCACGGATAAGGAAAGTGTAATTGCCTACTACAACACCGAAGGTTATCGTGATGCCCGGGTGCTGCGCGACAGCGTCTACCGCAACGAAGAGGGCGAGCTCATCGTCGACATCTACCTCAACGAGGGCAACCAGTACTACTTCCGCAACATCACCTGGAAGGGGAACTCCATTTACGATGATGCCACCCTGAGCCAGGTGCTGGCCATCGAAAAAGGCGACGTCTTCAACGAGGAGGAACTGCAAAGCCGCCTGAGCTTTAGCCAGGACAACGCCGATGTGTCTTCCCTTTACATGGACAATGGCTACCTCTTTTTCAACGTCGACCCCATCGAGGTGGCCATCGAAGGGGATTCCATTGACGTGGAGATGCGCATCTTTGAGGGCCCCCAGGCCACCATCGATAAGGTGACCATTGAGGGCAACGACCGTACCCACGAGCACGTCATCCGCCGCGAAGTGTTCACCCGCCCGGGGCAGAAGTTCAGCCGTTCGGACATCATCCGCAGCCAGCGGCAGATCATCGGCCTGGGCTACTTCAACCAGGAAACCCTGGGCATTGATACGCCAGTGAACCCGGATCGTGGCACGGTAGACATCAAGTACACCGTGGAGGAAAAGCCCAGCGACCAGCTTGAACTCAGCGCGGGCTGGGGAGGACGCCAGGGCATCATTGGCACGCTGGGGGTAACCTTCAATAACTTCAGCCTCCGGAATCTCTTCAACAAGGAAGCCTGGCACCCCCTGCCCCAGGGAGACGGGCAGCGCCTCTCGCTCCGCGCCCAAACCAACGGCCGCTTCTTCCAGAGTTACAACGCCAGCCTGACCGAACCCTGGCTCGGCGGCAAGCGCCCGACCTCCCTGACGGTTTCCGGTTTCTACAACAAGTACGATCTGGGCACCTCCACCGTTCCCCGCAAACTCATCATCCAGCAGGGCGCCGTCAGCTTCGGCACCCGCCTGCGTTGGCCCGATGACAACTTCGTACTCCGCGGCGGCCTCAACCTGCAAAAGCTGATCCTCGACCAGTGGGGGCAGTTGTTTACCACCGACGATGGCATCCCCGTAACCACCGGCCGCTTCAACAACTTCAGCTTCCAGTTTACCCTGGCGCGTACCACGGCTACCGACCCCATCTTCCCCAAGCAGGGCTCCAACATCGAACTTACCGTCAAGCTCACCCCACCCTACCGCAGCCTGGGCCTGGTCGACGACGATCCGGAGAAACTCTCCGACATCCAGGAACGCTTCCGTTATCTCGAATACCACAAGTGGCGCCTTAATGCCGACTGGTACACGCCCATCGTTGGTAAACTGGTCCTCAAAACCCAGGCCAAAATCGGCTTCCTCGGGGCTTACGACAACGACATCGGCGTGGCACCATTCGAACGCTTCCAGTTGGGCGGAGACGGCATCAACAACCAGCAGTTCCAGTTTGCTGGCGTAGACATCATCAGCCTGCGGGGCTACGAAACCACTGACCTGCCCAACAACGCCATCAACGTCAACGGGGGCAGCCGGGAAGTGGCCACGCCCATCTTCAGCAAGTACACCATGGAGCTCCGCTACCCGCTCAGCCTCAACCCCTCCAGCACCATCTTCGTGCTGGCCTTCGCCCAGGGGGGCAACGCCTGGAGAAACGCCCGCGACTTCAACCCCTTCGACCTCAGGCGCTCCGTCGGCTTCGGTGCCCGCGTGTTCCTGCCCATGTTCGGTACGCTGGGCTTCGACTGGGGATACGGATTCGACAAAGACCTGGACGCCAATCCGCAGGCCAAGCCATCGACGTTCAACATCATCCTGGGCTTCGAGCCGGAATAAGGCCGGGTAGCCCATCAGCGCAACAAAAAACGCTCCCGTTGAATTGCTTCAACGGGAGCGTTTTTTATGCGCCAGCGGTTCTAAGCTATTGTTGAACCACCAAAAGCCGGGCCGTACTTGAGGAGCGACGGCCCGGCTTCCGGGTAAAACGGTCCTTCGTTCCTAGCTATTCTACCCTGCTTTGCACCTGCGGCCGCGCAAATAAATACGCACGAACCCCCGGTTGCATCATTGCGCAAAAGGCGTTTACAGCGTCCCGCGCAATTCCTGTTCCCGCTCAATGGCCTCGAAGAGTGCCTTGAAGTTGCCCTTGCCGAAACTGGTGGCCCCTTTGCGCTGGATGATCTCGAAGAAGACCGTCGGCCGGGGCTGTACGGGCTTGGTGAAAATTTGCAGCAGGTAACCCTCGTCGTCGCGGTCCACCAGAATGCCCAACTCGCGCAGGGGTTCGAGGTCTTCATCGATGTGCCCGACGCGGTCGAGGAGCGTATCGTAGTAAGTGGTGGGCACCCGCAAAAACTCAATGCCGCGGTCGCGCAACGCCGTCACGGTGCTGACGATATCGTCGGTAGCCACCGCAATGTGCTGGATGCCGGGGCCGCCGTGGAACTCAAGGTATTCGTCGATTTGGCTCTTCTTCAGGCCGGGCGCGGGCTCGTTGATCGGGAATTTTACCCGTCCGTTGCCATTGCTCATCACCTTGCTCATCAGCGCCGTGTACTGGGTGCTGATGTCTTTGTCGTCAAAACTGATCAGTTGTTTGAAGCCCATTACGTCGGCGTACCAGTTCACCCACTTGTTCATCTCGCCCAGGGCGACGTTGCTCACCATGTGGTCAATGAATTTGAGGCCGACGGGGGCGGGGCGGTAGCTGGGGCTCCAGGCCTGGTAGCCGGGCAGGAATGGACCGTTGTAGTTTTTGCGCTCGACGAATTCGTGAACCGTATCGCCGAAGCTTTGGATGCGGGCGCGGACGCAGGTGCCGTGCTCGTCTTCCGAAGAGTAGGGTTCCTGCACGGGCTCGGCTCCGCGTTCAACGGCGGTATGGAAGGCCTTTGCGGCGTCATCCACCCACAGGGCAACGCAACGGACGGTATCCCCGTGCTGGTCGTGCAGCCTGCCAATCTCCGTGCCCCCGCGCAAGGGGCTGGTGAGCACCAGGCGGATCTTGTCTTGCACCACCACGTAGCTTTCACGGTCTTTCACCCCCGTACTCAGGCCAGCGTAGGCCAGGGGCTGAAAACCCATGGCAGACTGGTAATACAGCGCGGCCTGGCGGGAATTGCCAACGAAAAGTTCAACGTAGTCCGTCCCCAGCAAGGGAAAAGTATCTTCTTGAACGGGGGCAGACGCAGCGGGAGCGGAAGTCAGGGTAGACATGATTATTTTTTTTGTTGTCTCTGCAACTATTGCATATGCAAATATAATGCCTTTTTCGCTCCCCCGCAAACTTCTTTGCCCCAATTTCCACTTCTCCGAGGGGATTTGGGAAAAAACGCAGGGCCACCGGCTTGCGTCGGCGGCCCTGCGGCGTAGTGCCGGTCTAACCTTCGCTAGAAAGTCCGGGAGTAAGTAAGGAGCAGCTGCTGGGTGATGCTGACGCGTTTGCCGAGGCCGCGTACGCCGTTTGGCTCGTCGTAATCGGTAATTTGTACCAGCACGTCGTCGTCGTAAAAGACGTTGAGGAGCAGATTGAGCTGGAAGTTTTTGAACAGCTCGTAGCCCAGGGCATTGACCCAGTCGAGGTCGACGTTCTCGGGGTTGCGCAGGTAGTTGGTGTAGAGGTTGAGGGTGCTGGTGAAGGTGGCCTTATCGGAAGCGAACTTATCGGCGTACTTCATCTGGGCCAGGGCACCGAGTTGGGCGTCGACGTTTTCGAAGTCGGCGTAGATGCCATCTTCATTGGGGGTGCCGGAGACGGGGTTACCGTGTACCCCGCGGCTGGCGATGACGTCGTCGGCCACGATGATGAACTTGGAGGAGATGGGAGAGAAGAAGATTGAGAAATTCTCGTTGGCTTTGTAGTCGATACCCACGGAAAAGGTGAGGGTGGCGGGGGCGAGGAATTTGCTCAGGGGCGTCACTCCGCTGTCGACGAAGTCGGAGATAAAGTTGCCGGGGTAGAGGTCTGGAAACTGGTAGGTGGGGGTCACCTGACTGAGGAAGCCGGCGTTGGCCGTCCAGAACAATTTGCTGCTGTCGCTCGCCTGGATGCCGTACTTGGAGTTGAGGCGCAGTTCATCGATGGCTTTCTGGAAAGGGATACGGTCATCGCTGCCCTGGGCGATGATGCCCGTACCCAGGCGTTGCACCCCGAATTGCCACATGGCCGTACTTTCCCAGGAACGGCGGTCCATACGGTAGTTGGCAAAATAATTGGCCGCGCCACCAAAACCCAGGCGATTCTGGCCAGCACCCTGCTTGGGGTTGATCTGAAGCAGCTGAGAAAAATCCAGGCCCAGGCCAGCGCCCCGCTGCCAGCCCTGGGGCGGCGCTTCTTCCTGGGCGAATAAGCTGGCGGTCAGGCCCAGCGTACAGAGTAAGAGTAGCAATCGATTCATACAAAATAGTTTGTGCCACGCTTCCGGTGGGAAGCAAGCAATAAAAAATGATGGTTGATAAATTACGGGGCCGCCGGGGGGCCACGACGGGGTATTTAGCGGTTCCCGCTATTTTCCCCCTTCGTGGGGAGGCAGCGCGGGACCGACCTCACGGCGGCTGTGTATTTCAACGCCCGCAGTGGAAAGTTTGCTGAAGGGCACCACGAACTCGCTGTCTTCGGCCCGCAGAATGAGGTCGTGGTTATTGATGGTTACCACTTCTCCCCGCATGCCGTCAATGCTGATTTCGTCTCCCACCTTGATGCGGCCCCGGCTGTAAAAAGAAGCCAGGATGGAGCCCATCAGGTGCCGGCTGGCCAGGCCGTAGCCGATGGCAAAAGCGCCGGCAATGCCCGCCAGAAGAATGGAGATGTTGTCTTCCATAAACTCCGTCTGTAACTTGGCCTGCCGCAGGGCCAGCAGTACCACGTTGAGGAGAATAAAATAAAAGACCACGTTGGCAATCAGGTTCCCGGAGGTAATCCCCAGCGAACGGCAGGTCGTCACCAGTATTTTTTTAATGGCATCCGCCAGAAAAAGCCCTACCAACAACAAAATAAAGGCCGTGATGGCGCTGGGAATGTACTCGATGAGGTCTACCATCAGGTCGGAAATCATCCGCATGCCGAGGGCTTCCACCGCCGCCATGATGAAGACGATCAGGGTAAAATAATAAACGATGCCACCAACTATGGCGCTGGGGACCAGGCGGATGTTGGCCTTGCTCAGTAAATCGATGCTCATCAGCCGCTCCGCCAGGCGGTCAATGCCAATGGCCTGCAAAATCCCCCGGACTATCCGGGCCAAGGCCTTGGCCAAAATCCAACCCACCAAAAATATCACTACCGCCTTGATAAGGGCAGGAATGATTTCCAGGAGTTGCAGTGCTTGTAGTTTTAATACTTGAATGATGGATTCCATGGGTACTAGCGAATGATTTCATCCCGGTCTCCAGGGCCGGCCGGTTTGTCTTTACTGGGTGAGTTGGTGCTTTGGTCTTCGGCGTCGCGGATGGTGAAATACTCCGGGTTCGGCTCGATGGCTTCTCCGCCCAGCGTCACCGTCAGGGTATCCGCCAGGCGGGGAAAAAACAGCTCTACGATATCGGCGATGTAATGGGTGGCCTTTACGCGCGATTCCACTACTTCGCGTACCTTCTCTTGCCGTTCACTGACGAACAGTTGGATGTCTTGGTCCTGGAGTTGCAGAAAACTGTTCATATTATTTGATCGATGCCGCGAAAAGATCCTGGTGGATCCGTTTCGCCTTTTCTTTGGCGCGCATGATTTGCATTTTCACGGCCGACTCGTTCTTTCCAAACAGGTCGGCAATGTCTTTAATTTTCATCCCATCTTTGTACTTGAGCAGTAGGAGGGACCGATCGGCATCGCCTAATTTGCTGAGGACGGTGCGGAGTTCGTTGACCTGCATGGCGGCCAGTTCCGGGTCATCATCAACGTCAGCTTCCAGATCGGGTGGGTTCTCGAGTTCATCGGCAAACAGTTCCCGGCTACGCTTTTCCTTGCGGATTTTATCAATGCAAAAATTATAGGTCACGGAATAAACCCAGGTGGAGAACTTCGACTGCCCCTGAAATTTGCCGAGGTTCAGGAAAATCTTGGTAAAAATTTCCTGGGTGGCGTCTTGGGCCTCGTCCTGGTCCCGCAACATGGTCAAGGCCTTACTGTAGATCTTGGCGGCGTACCGGTCGTGCAGCAGGCGAAAACAAGTGGCGTGGCGCTTCTCCCGGTAGGCCAATATGATCTCTAAGTCCTCCATGGAGGGCTGGCAAGGTCCTTTCAGAAAAAATCGGGCCATTCTTAGGTAATTCCGGAAGGCTAATCCTGAAGGCTAACGAAGCTTTCGCTCCACCTGCCTGGCTTAACATTCCCTTGTGAGACGTTATGGTTTCCTTAAGGTCACGCAAGATAGGGACTAAAACGTAGTAACAAACAAAGCCCGGCGACGAAAGGGGGATCGCCGGGGGAGGAGACAGGGGTTTGGGGATGTTGCGTTGCAGGACGTCCACTGCTTCGTTGTCTGGTCCTGGCACCTGCGACCGCGCAAAAATGCGCCACCAGCCGCCGGTAATCCACTAACGGAGGGCCAGCCACTGCCGGCGCAGCATACGGCAGCTGCGTTCGCTGGCCCCGGCGTCTACGGCCAGCTGCATGTTTTGCAGGGCCCGTTGCATCATTTCGGCGGACCAGGTTCCGGGGGTACAGGGGCAGGCGATGGTGGCGTCTTCGAGGGCGACGTAATAGCGCAGGGTGGTGCATACGGGCGTTTGGCCCTGGCCAGCGCATTTTTCGGCCAGCCGCCGGGCCGGCCGCGGGTTGAAGGTACCGAGGGGATAATGCAAATGGTGGGCAGGCAGTTGTTCGTGCCCGAGGCTGCCGCTGCCGTCGCCGTGGATGCGCAAGAACCACCCCGAGTGGTCTTCGATTTCCACAAAGTCCAACTCCAGGGGCGGGTGACCGGGGGCAGACCGGCCGCAAGCGGCCACAAAAAGGAGAAGCACCAGCGCGGGAGGAAGAGGATTGGACATCGTGGCATAAATTTGCGGGCAACCATACAGATGCCCGCGTGGTTTGCTTTTGGTGTCTCGGTGGGTGGAAAAACCTGCTCGCCGGGAATGGTTACTAAATCTAAAGGATTGATCAACTACGAGACCTACACGCTGGACAACGGCCTGACGGTAATTTTACACCACGACCCCGCCCGCACCGTTGCGGCCGTGAACGTACTTTATAAGGTAGGCAGCCGCAACGATCCGCCGGGACGGACGGGTTTTGCCCACCTCTTTGAACACCTGATGTTCGCCGGCAGCGAAAACGTACCCAACTTCGACGATGCCCTCCAGATGGCCGGCGGCGAAAACAACGCCGTTACCGGGGCCGACCACACCTTATACTACGACATTCTTCCGGCGGCCAACCTCGAAACTGCCCTCTGGCTGGAAAGCGACCGGATGCGGAAACTCCGCTTCAGCAAAAAATCGCTGGCCAACGAGAAAAAGGTAGTCGTAGAAGAATTTAAGGAAACCTGCCTGGAAGAGCCCTACGGCGACCTCTACCACCACCTCAACAGCCTGGTGTACCAGGTGCACCCCTACCGCTGGCCAGTAATCGGCGAGCGCTTTGAGCACATTGAGGAAGCGACCCTCGACGACGTCAAAGACTTCTACTACCGCTACTACCGGCCGGACAATGCCGTGCTCTGTATTGCGGGTGGCTTCGACCCCACGACGATCCGTGAGCAGGTTGCGCGCTGGTTTGGGAACATTCCGCCTTCTTCGCCGGACCATCCCCGGCCGGAACTCCCCGCAGAGCCGGAACAACGGGAAATGCGCAAAAAAACGGTGTACGCCGACGTGCCCAGCCCGGTTATTTACCTCAACTACCGCACACCCGGGCGGCTGCACCCCGATTTTCCGGCCATCGATATCCTCTGCTTTTTGCTGGGCGGTGGCCGTTCGAGCCTGCTTTACCAACGGCTGGCCCGCGACGGGGAGCTGTTCGCCGAAATCGCCACCGCCCACAACGACAGCCTCGACTCCGGGGCCATTTTCATCGATGCGCGGCCGGCCGAAGAGGTCGACTACGCCACGGCCCGCGCCGCCCTTTTCGCCACCATCGACGAAATGGTAGAGCACGGGGTGACGCAGCAGCAGCTGGATAAGGTCGTCAATCGCCTCGAACAGCATAATTTGTTCAAGGGCCTCAACGTCGCCAACCGGGCCAACGAGCTGGCCTTTTACGCCTCCATCGGGCGTCCCGAGTTGGCCAATACGGAGCTCGAGCAGTACCTGGCCGTGACGGTGGAAGACATCCACCGCGTGGCCAAGCAGTACCTCCGCGCCGAGGGCTTGAGTGAGGTGGAGTACCTGGTGGAAGCGGAGTAGGGCGCGGCCGCAGGTGCGGTGTTTGGGGATGAGGGAGCAACGAAGGTCGATCCCATCCACCGGATTACTTCTTTGGAACCACTATGTGTTCTTGAAAGTGCCGCCCCTCCAGTACCCGCAAGACAAAGTCGGCCACCCGCCCGGGCTCCCGATCGAAGTAGTAGCCCGCAATTTCGTGCCCCGCTGCGGGGTGACTGACCAAGGAGTAAGTGCCCCCGATCTTATCCAGATGCTCGGCCAGCACCCCGGCCCCGAACAACATCAACCATCCGCTGGCATCGGGGGCGCAGAAGTGGTGCGGAGCCGCTCCGTAGGGCACCAGGGGGTCGGCCGTCCCGTGAAACAACTGTAAAGGCAGGGTATTTTCCGCCGTGATCAGGTTCAGGTCCACAATGGCCCCCGCCCCGCTGCTGATCCCGGCGTAGGTAAAGTCTGCGCCCAGTCCGTGCGGCACCATCCCCATAACCGCGCGGGGCCAGTAGGCGGCGTGCAATACTGTTTCGGCCCCGGCACTGCTGCCCGCCAGAAAAAACTGGGTGGTGTCTAAGCCAAATTCATCAGCCCGGTCGGCCAGCCAGCGGGTGGCGGCCCAGGTATCGGTAACGGCCCAACGCAGGGTCTTGATTTTTTCGGTCAGTTGCCCGTTACAGCCCCAGTCCTGCGGCCGGCCCTGGACGTAAAGGGTGTAGGAAATGCTTGCACAGGCAATCCCCCGCGCCACCAAACTGCGGGCCAGGGTATGTCCACTCGAGCGTTGCCCCCCTGAAAAGCCGCCACCGTGTACGAAAATGACCAGGGGAACGTCTTTCCCTTCCATCTGGGTTGGCAAAAACAAATCCAAGTCCAAATCCGCGCGGTAGGTATGGGTGCTGAAGTCCTGGCCCGCAAGTTGACCAGCAAAGCCACCGAGGAAAAGCAGTGTGAAAGCACTTAGGAGGAAACGGCGCATAGCGGAGGAGGTTTATAGTTGAACCACCCAAGGTAAGCTTTGCCCTCCTAATTCCCCCCGATCACGAGTCGCCGTACGCCGAGCAAGCGTCCGCCATCGCGCAGTTCGAGGAGGTAGATGCCCGTAGGTACTTCCGGGATGTTGATGCTTTCGCGGATTTCACGGCCGCCCGGTGCCGCCTTATAGGTCAGCAGCGTCCGGCCCGTGGTATCGTACAGGCGGAAGTGGGCCCGGCCACTGATCACCCCTGCTGGCACGCGCAGGGCCAGGGCACGGTGCCCCGCCAGAGGATAGGCCTCGAAAAGTAGAGCCGCACCGTTGGTGTCGCCTCGGGTGGAGGTGGTACCTTGGTAATCGTAGCCATAAAAACCCATCCCCCCGTCGGGTAATACGTTGCTGTCGAAGTCAAAAAAAGTAGCATGTTCCTGGTGCGAACCCCGTCCCCACTGGGTGAAGCAATCGGAAGAAACCCAGGCGGGCTCCCAGTAGACTACGCCGCTGCCGCCGCTGGCCAGGACTTCCTTCGTCAGGTCAATCAGCCAACGGCGTTGGTTGGTAGGGCTGGCCGGGGAGTAACCCGCTTGGACGGAACTGATGATGTTGTTGGCCTGGTCGTTGCTGGCGGTGGTCCAGATGTAACCGGTTTCAAAGATCATGATGTCTTTGCCGGGTAGTTTGGCTTTGAGTTGGGTAATGATATCGCCCGTGCCCGCTATCGTCAGTGGTTGGTGCCAGGCCCAGTAATAGGAGAGGCCGAGGACGTCGTAGTCCGTCACCCCGTACTCCGTAAATCCGTCGGTAAGCCAACCCGCGTTATTGGGTCCGGCAATGTGAAGGGCGATTTTGATGGACTGTCCCGTGGCCGTCTCCACATCCCGGATGGCGCGGATGGCGCGATTGAAGAGTGCGGCGTTGCGGGGGCAGTCCAGCGCCCATCCCGCTGCGTCAGCTGCGGCGGATTGAAGGATGCCCTTATTGGTTTCGTTGCCAACTTGGACCATGGTCGGCAGTAAGTCCTCAGCGGCCAGCTCCATCATCGTCCCGTGTACGTAATTGTAAAGCGAGTCTTGCAATAGCGGCAGTTGATCTACCACTCCGGCCCAAGCGGCGGGTACAATTTGCCGCCCCGGGTCGGCCCAGGTATCCGAGAGGTGGAAATCCAGCAACACCGCCATGCCCGCCTCCTTGGCCCGGGCAATGCTCTTTTTTACGTCGGCCAAGTCGCTGTAGCGTTGTCCGCTGTTGAGGGCGTCGTACCAATTGGGTGTGTGCCAAAGCCGGATGCGTACGAGGTTGGCCCCGTAGTCGGCAAAAATAGCGTAGGGGTCTTTGGCCACCCCACCGTCTTGGTACACTACGCCGCAGTCTTCCATTTCATTAACGTAGGAGAGGTCGGCCCCCAGGTAAAAGGGTTGAGCCGGCAGTGTAGCAGCTAGTAAGACGAAAAGGAGAAGCTTAGGGGTTCGTTGTTGCATGTTGGAAGGACTGTTGAAGCAGGAGTTAGAAATTAAAATGCATCTGCGACTTGCTCGAGCGGGTTGTCAACCATGGGAAGACAGAAAAACTCACTTATTGGTTCATCAGTTCAGGGTCGATGAACCGCATGATACCGGGACGAAGGCGGTGTAATTCAAGAAAATCAGCAGGATCAAAGACGATGGTGTCGGTAGAGATGTGCCCCCAAAGGAGGCGATTAGATTCATTGGTACCCACGTACAGATAATCATCGTTGGGGTGGACTTTTACCGCCGATGGAGCGTGTGGAATCTTTTGTAAGGGGGGGGGGGCCGATTTTGGTTGCCACGTGGTCCCAGAAGGGCTGGAAATCTGTCATAACCGTTGAAAAAGCGTTGAGGAAGGTTTCACATCCCCAATTTTGTCCCTAAGACGGGCGAAAGCAAATACACTTGCGCGGTAACGGAGAGACAAAGGCAGTTCGATGACATGCTTCAGGGATGACCCCGCCAGCCACAAGTATTTTCTGAACTTGCTAGCTCTTTCATGGCGTTTTGGCCAGGTTTTCCTTAGTTTAGCACTTGATTTAACTCTGGAACAGATGGATGCTCTTCACCACTATATACCCCAACCCCCATGTCAAAATTCCTTACTGAAAAAGAGCTTTTGGGGCTACTTACCGGGACGCAGCGAGAGCGGGACCGGGCCTTTGCTGAGTTTTTTCATAACCCTTACTGGATTACAGCCTCGAAAAAATTTCTAGAAACCCACTACCATGCCGATCCCCATGAGGCCACATCTGCTTTTAACGATGCCCTGATCGCGTTTGATCGTCAGGTCCGTTTCAGATCCATCAAGAATCACGACAACGCCAGAACGTATTTTTTCACCATCCTAAAGCGTTGCCTTTTCCGTTTAAGAAAGGGACAGGAGGCTAAAATCTCTTTAATCGGGCCGGCGGAAGAGTTGCCCGAGTTAGAAGTTGGCAAGGAAGTGAATGTTGAAGAACTGTATATCGAGACTGAAAATCACCTTCTACTTCGACGGGCGATCAGTTCTTTGGGCCAACCATGCAGTAAAGTGCTCCTTATGTATCATTTGGGCACCAAACTAAAAAAAATTGCATCCTTGCTAGAGATGGCTAGTGAGGATGTAGCTAAAACCACCTTGTACCGGTGTAGAAAGAAGCTGCTACAATACCTAAGGGATCATCCCGGTTTACATTAACCCCTTATCTTCGCACAATGACTGAAGAAGATCTCAGGTCGGAACGCATTGATGCCTACTTATACGGAAGGTGCACTGCCGAAGAGGCGGAGAAATTTCGTCGTGACGTTTCCTTAGACGAATCACTGGCAGAAGACCTTGCGCTCCATCGCCTGGCCTGGGAAGCGTTAGAGCTGATGGAAGAAGATCGATTACGGGCAAAGTTCCCCGAATGGCAGGCCGAGGGGGAAAAGATCCTGAAGAACTCTTCTAACAACAAACTGAAAAGGTGGTGGTGGCTATCGCTGCTGTTGCCCATTATTGGCTTACTTTACTGGATGAGTCGCCCAACCCAGGTAAGTGACACTCCAGCTTTGCCCCCTCCCCCATCGGAACGTCCAGTGCCCAACGATCCGCCTACCGTAACTCCTATCGCCAACCGGCCCGAGCCAAACCCTGCACCAGCAGTCAAGAATCCGGTAAAGAATAAAAATTTAAGTGAATCATCAGAGCAGCCTGCATTAGCTATCGCAATGGATGCCTATCAAAAAGTGGAACAGCCCACTCTACGATCTGCTGCTTCAGCACCGGAGACATCCCCTCTACTTCCCGCACTCGAAGCCTTCTTTGGCAAAGATTATGACCAAGCCATCAACCTTCTGCAAAACAGCAAAGCCCAGCTCTCGCCCGTTGAGCAAGAGACCGCCCAGGAATTATTAGCCAACGCTTTGTTCTTAGCCCAGCGTTTTGAGGAGGCTGCAGCCATATTTCAGCAATTCACCAGCCCCAACGAGCCTGCTCTCGTCCAGCAATACGGACAGTGGCACCTTCTACTTTGCCGCCTCGCCGTTTACCCCCGCCAAAAGGAGAACTTCCGGGAATTGTTAGAAGGCATTCTGGCCAACCCAAAGCATAGGTATTACGCGGCAGCCCAAAAATTGCGGCAGGAAACGGCTGGCTGGTAAGGGGGAACATTCTTCGCTACTCCAACGGCCGCATGTCTCCAGTAGCAACCAATGCCGCCCAGAAAAAGGGGGCACCTTGCACCTCAGACCGATTGGCATTCAGGTAATCCAACTTAGCTTGCCGTAGCGCAGCCGCTTTACTGGTACCTGCCGCTTTCAAATGAGTGTAAAATGCCCCAATGATTTCAGCGGTAGCACGGTCATCTACTTGCCAAAGCGTTGCCAACACACTTTTCGCCCCGGCAAAGGTGAATGCCCGCGATAGTCCCACAATACCTTCTCCCCGGCGTAGTTGCCCCAGATTTGTAGAACAGGCCGAAAGGACAACCATTTCGGCATTCAAGCGCAACCCATAGATATCCCTTACGTAAAAATATAAGTATCCACCTTCCTCGTTCCGCAAAACCAAGTGGGAAAACTCGCCTTCCCGGTCGTCGGCTACCCCGTGCGTAGCCAGGTGAATAATGGTTGACTGGGGCGCGAGCGCTTCAAATACTGCATCAGTAGCTTGTGGGCCCATCACCACCTTACCCCCAAATAATTGCCCGACGTTTTGAACCTCATCCTTACTCCACGGTAGTGCTGTTGGGTTGGTTACACGTTCTGTCCTGCCTTCCACACCATTCTGTAGCGTGGTGGGTTTAAATGTTTCAGCGAAAGGCGACATCGCCAGCACCGATAAAGTAGGAATATTGTCGGGAGACCTGCGCTGCACGTCCCGCAAGAGGGTAGCCGAAAAGGCGTAGGAAATTTGGTGGTCTTCCAGTAAATACCGGCCTTCAGCGTCCGGCGTGGATTGGGAAGAGGATACAGATGGCAGTGCCTCAAATGGCAGATAGGATAATATACCATCTGGCACAATGATCAATTCTGGACTTAATTGCTCTTTGACCGGAGCAATCAATTTATCATACAAAAAAGAAGAACTCTCAGCAAATGCCTCCACAGCACGCGCCCGCTGCCGTTCATTTTGGGCACTAGGCGGAGCCCCATGATAGCCCAAAATTCCGTTTTGCATCATCCTGACCACCTGCTCTCGAAAATCCTTGCCAATCGCAATTCGGTGCACATCTGCAAAGTCCTGTTTGATCACAAAAATGAAGAGGGAGCTGTCTCCCAGCAGGTATTGCAGCAAAGTCTGGCCTGGCAATAGCACCTCTTTCTGTAAATCAGACAGGTTCAGTTTATCTTGCTCGTATAATAAGTCGAAATAGTCCGGGTGTTTTTCCTTGAAAATTTGCCCCAGGCTATCCAACCTCAATTTAGCCGCTACGCCTGCCAACTCTAACGCTCGGCGTTGTTTTTCATCGGCCGGAGGATTAGGCCCCAATAACTGCCGGTATATTGAGCGGATATCTTCATTGAATGCCGATTCTAACTCCAGCAAATCTGCCGGAATCCTAGTCATTACCCTAGGTCTTCCCCTCCGTAAGGATTCCACCAAGACGGTGTATTTGGTTTTTTCTAAAGTCGCTAACATTTGCCCTACCGGAGCTTTTACTTTTTCGAGGTCGGCCAAGTCAAGGTAGTAACCAAGCAGCTGCTCTGTCCGTCGATAGTACTTACTTTTATAGGCCAGTTGATCTTGTTGAGAAAGATATTTTTGGCGTTGGTCTTCCGCAATTCGATAGGCCATTTCCTGATAGGCGATGGCTTGGCGTATTTCCCCTGGTGCATTATTCTGCCTACCTAAGGCTGCATGAATGTCGGCTGCTTTATCTAAAGCCAGCAGCAGCGTAGGGCGATCTTCCACCTCGGCATAATTTTCTTCAGTGGTGAAATTTAGTCGATCCAGGCAGGATTCAATATACAGCAAAGCAGTGTCGGGCACACCTAATCGTAAATGGGCGAATGCCAGGCCGTATTCTAGCTTACTAAGCTCCGTTCTTGCGTTATTGCTTACCAGCCGGGGAAACAGACTTTTCAATTGTTCGAGACCTTCCTTAATTTTTTCTCCTTTGCAGTAGAGCAGATAGAGGGTTAGTTCGAAGCTCAAAACAATTCGATTGTCCTTCCCGAGTAGTGGCCTTAGCCCTGAAAGGCCGCTTTCCATTAATTGAACCCCCTTCATTTCATCCCCACTCGCAAATTCAAAAAGCCCCAACTGGTACGCGTAGAAATTAGCGTACACGTTATTATCGCCGTACACTTTTCGATAAAGATCAAATAGATATTGGGCAGCTTGACGACGCAGGGTAGAGTCGGTAGCCACTTCCACTATATTACTGTAAAATTGGATTAATTGCACTTCGTTCCGGTTCAGATACGTCCGTTGTAAAATAAGTGTCTTTTCCAGGAAGATATTGGCCTTATCGAAGGCCTCCAGCCGCTCGGCGATCCTTGCCATTTGCATATATCCCACAATGAACTGCTCGTTATCTTCAGGGAAAAAGCGCCGTAATATATCCAGTCCTCTTTCCGTCAGCACGCTGGCTTCCTCGTAGCGCCCGGCAATAATGTAGTACTCAGCTAATTTAATCCATGCTTTAGCAGCAGAGAAACTCTCTGGGCCGTAGTAGTCAGCAGCATGGACCACCTTACGCTCCAAAAACCCAATCATATTCTCTAATGCCTCCGCCTCATTACTCATGGTGCGTGCTTCCAGCTTTTGTTCTTCTAAGGCAAACAATTCGGGATGATCGGAGGGCAAAATAGCCTCTAAAATAGCGGCACCCGAATCTACCAAGGCCTTACTGGCTGGATAATTGGTTAGCTTAATTTCTAATTCTGCCAAATAACGGTAACTATTTCCCACTTGGTGGTGCGCATCTCCCAACTCCTTTCGCTTCAATTCCAAGGCGCGTCTTAGCAAAAGCTTAGCTTTATCAGGCTGGCCGGTTGCCATCATTTGAAAAGCCTCCGCCTCCAGTAATTTTATTCCCAGAGGATGATCGATGAATCTTTCTCCCCCCGCCAAAGTCCGTGCTTCTGTCAAATAGATTTCAACCGAATCTTCCCTCCCCCGGAAATCGAAATATTGCGCAGTGGCCAACAATGCACTCAAGCGGAGGGAATCACAATCGCTGCACGCTGTCGTTATTTCCAGTGCCCGCTGGCAGGCAGACCTGGCCTTAGAGAAATACCCGGAAACTAAGTACAACTCCGCCTGCGCATTCAGACAGCGCGTTTGCTCCGCAATGTCTATTTTCCCACTTTCCAACGCACGGCTTAGCCACCACTCGGCTGAATCAACTTGCAGCAAAGCCAGATAGGCCCGCCCCGTAATCCCTGCTGCGGCTGGAAAATTTTCTGTACAGGTATAAGCCCGTTTTCCTCTTTCAATTGCTGTATCATACTTACCTGCGTGAAGTGCGTTTAATGCTTGCGAATAAGTACTTTGACAATCATTGGCAACACCCTCATCTTGCGCCAACAAAGAACTTACTCCAAAGGACAACAGTAAAAAAAGCATCAATTTCACAATCTTCAGTTTGGATGCCACGGTCTGCTTTCCAGAGCGTAGCATTGTGTTTATTGAGTAACCTGGGAGATACCCAGCCCTCTTCCAAACTTACAATATTTGCACCAAACTCAAGCATTGAAAGCAAAAATTTAATATTTGAGGTACATTTTGCGCGGCCGCAGGTGCAAACACCACCGAAGAGCAAGCGGCGAGAGCCCCGCCCATTGCTAATACTACCGCCCCCTTATCGCTATACCTAACCCCACATCAATAGTGGCGCGTCCCTGCCTGCCCCAAAGAGCATTCACCCCCCTGCTACTTGTCGGAACTTCCTCCCGTACACCAGAGCGAAACCCCGCCCCACCCTCTATCCAAAGGTTGGCCCCTAACCAGTATCGGTAGCCTCCCCGGACGGTAAGCAAGGAAACAGCGTAAGAAAAATCTACGGCCCGAATGTCTTTAAAATCGAGTCGGAAAGCCGTGAGGTCACCCTGCAGGTACGGGCCTTCCGCTGTTTCACTGCCCAGCGGAAAGTACCGCAGCCCTCCCCCAAAGCCAAAGCCAGTAAAGTCAATGCCAGACTGCTCTGAGTTCACCAGTGCTCCCAAGACGAAAGCACTAAGTTTTGGGGAGATCGCCTGTTCCAGCCGCAACTCGCCCACACCGCTCACGAAGCCACCTGCGTTCAGGCCAAGGCTACTCTGCCCAGCCAGGTTGGCGGTGAGCAAGCCCACCGCCAAACCCGAGGCCAATAGAGGAAAGAGTATTTTGTTCATCATTTGGTCGATTGCGCTAAGAAGCCTTCCAGCGCCTGGGCGTAGCCCAACAGAATTTCGGGTGGAAGCTTTAATTCAGTTGCCAAATACTCGTGGGATTGCTCCTTCAAGGCCGAAGTCGATTTTGGGTGGGGGATACACCAAAACATACCCTCTGACTGCATTCGATTCGACTCATCAAGGAAAATCACCACCGTGGCGCGGTACTCGTTGGTGTCTTTCTTGCGAAGTACCGAAAAGAGAAAGCGACCTTTCTTGGTTTCCTTGCCCAACAGCTTGGCCTGCTGGTAGCTGAAGTCGTACTGGTAGAGGCTCTCCCAGGTATACCCGTCTTTGTTGTCCAAACCCTTAGCCAGTTGTTCTTTGTAGCCATAAACTACGTAGAGGTATTCCTCTTGGGAGGTTTGGGCCTGGAGGGGACTGACTAAACAACATGAGAAAAGGATGGAAATAAAAAATTCGGTGAGCTTCATAATACGTATTGAACAAAGGAGGATTGATGTGAGACATTAATCGCTAACGCGGCCTTAACTCCATTTTAATATTCCCGCCATTCAAATTGGTTGACAAGCTCAAGCGTTCATTTAAGATAAATCGATCTATATCCCAAAAAATTTGCTGAGCGTTGGTTGCATCAAAAAAATTCGGCGTCTCTAATTCCGTTTCGCTAGAGTTTATCTCGTACTCAAAGCGCGGAGAAATATATTCCTGACCTCCCAGAAACCTGATTTCTACGTTTAAATTACCCTCTCTATCCGCAGGCTCAAAGCTTGAAAACTCCATCGTCATTCTCGTGACAGCACCGTTAAAATTCCCCATAATGAACTCAGTGCTACTGCCAGCAGTAGTCAAAATATATGAAGAAACGTCCCAAACCCCTTCAATCTGCTGCCCTAAAGGAACTACTACTGGATCCTTCTCGCATCCTGTAGATAAAAACAACAAGGAAAACAGGAAAACAATAAAAACTCTCATCGTAAAATGATTTAGTTAGTGAATGAATGCAATTTGTATGCGCACATTGCTCGTTGGAAGACGAACCCTGCACCTGCGGCCGCGCCCAAGCGATTCAAGGGCGGCTGAAAATGCTAGTGTAAAAGGACCCGCGCCACGTACTGACGCCCCGTGAGGTCGGTTACGTAAATGATCGCTGCGCCCCGGGGTAAGCGGGCTACGGATAAGCGAAGTGCTGGAATGGAGTCCGAAGAAGTCGCTACCGGCTGTTGGAACAGTTCCCGCCCATCCATCGCGTAGATTTTCATTTGCACTGCGGCCGGGGGCAACTGAATAGTTATTTCTTCATCAGCGGGGTTGGGAAACACCGTCAAGGGTACCGTCGCCCGCCCCGAGGGGAACGCAAGGGAGGTGGCCAGATCGGCCTCAACGACAATTTCCAGGTCATCAATACCGTAACGTCCGTCGCCAGGATCGTGGACCAGCAGCAGCGGAAATTCTACATCTTCTATCCGCCGCCAGGCGCGCGCGATGTATTCTTCTCCGGTTCTCAGTCCTTCTATTACCGATTCCGTACCCAAGTCATCTCCCCAAACGGTAATCGCTAAGTTTTCCCCGGTAAAAATCCCGGCACCGCACAATTTTCCTTCGGGCGTGAAATAGCCCAATTCGTCTCCGGGTGCCAGACTTGGTTCCAAAACGTCCGCAGGAAAAACGATCTGACAATTATTTCCAGTGTTAAAATTGGAATCCAGTACGAAGTGGCTATTTGCTGGCATAGATTGTCCCGTGCCCGGCCCTGGCGAGAGATTACTGCTCAATGGTGGGGCATCTAACTCCATCAGGCTGAGTACACCGGTGGTGGTCGCCTTGAGTTGATAACCCTGGCCGGGCAAAAGCTGGCCGATATTATTGATGCCAAAGGCCGGGATGTAAGCTTGTCCGGCGTTGTTTTTCACGATTTCCAGGGTGCTCCCCAAACTGGCCATCCGGTCGACGATGCTGCTGGCTTCCTGGCGGGGATAGGCGATCATTTGCCAGCCCCGGCGAATGGGAATGGGCATGCTCGGGTCAAGCAAAGTGCCCTGCAAAACCAGCTCGGTGGCCGTACGCATTTTCACTTGGTAGCCCTGGGTGGGAGCCCAGTCGCCTACTGCATTGATATTAAAACTCGGGATGGCGGATTGGCCCTGGTCGTTTTTGAACAGAATTACTTGGTCGGCAATATCTCCGAGAATACTCAACACGTTGGCTTCCTCCGGAGCTACGTAGGCGGAAATCATGTTCCAGCCTGCGGCGAGCCCAATAGTTTGCTCTTTACTTGCATCTGCTTCCAATCCAGTAAGTAAACTGATGCCGTTGGTGGCGTAGCGATCAGTATTAGAGACGACGCCTTGGGTACCTACGGGTGCATACGTTGCTTCCACAAGGTATTCCTCGTCGGTCGCTTGCTGGTATACCCTTACCTGGAAACGCTCGTCATTCGCAAAACCGTTTTTCTGGACCGGAGGATCTGCGTCATTACCGAATACGGCAAAACTGTTGTCTTGCCCGGTCCAGATTGCGTAATTGCTGCAGATGAAAGCACCATCCACGGCGTAGAAAAATCCAATTACATCGCCCGGGACCAATCCGACTCCATCCCCCAAATCAGCGGCGAGTGTGGCGGGGAGAATGATGGTGTGGTTGGAGCCCGTGGGGTTGCTGGTCCACGGGATATTTATGTTCTGCCCAGCCTGAATAAGGGCTATACTCTGGCTAAGCCCACACCCGGAGACGGTGATGACCGCACTCCGGGAAGTGAAACCTGGGTTAACATCCACTTCGAGGGTGACAGAACCCGTTCCACCTCCGGTCTGACTTAGTACCCGCAGCCAGGGGGCGGTGACGCTGGCGGACCAAGCATCACAATTGCTGCTGACCCCGAAATTGTGCGTTCCTGGCGTACTCGTGTGCCTTAGGCTATCGGCATCAATCCTTAAAAACACCGACACCGCCGCCTGCGTCACCGTTATGGTTCGGGTAATGTTGCAGCCCGTAACGGTAATGGTGCCCGTTCGGGAACTGGTAGAAGTATTGGCCGTGTAGGTGACGTTGAC
>NZ_JACSIT010000149.1:0-98064 GCF_014349155.1 Neolewinella lacunae | reverse complement strand
GTCCGGGGGCCAGTACCGCTGCTGGGTGACAGGGTAATCCAGCCGGCGTTGTCGCTGGCCGACCAACTGGTGCAAGTACCCGCTACGTTGAAGGAGCCGCTGGTGGTGGTAGCACTCGGGGAAAGTTGGGTGGTGGAGACGGTGAGGGTGGAGGCCGCAGCAGCCTGCGTCACCGTTATGGTTCGGGTAATGTTGCAGCCCGAAACGGTAATGGTGCCCGTTCGGGAACTGGTAGAAGTATTGGCCGTGTAGGTGACGTTGACCGTCCGGGGGCCAGTACCGCTGCTGGGGGATAAAGTGATCCAGCTGGCCGTGCTGTTGGCCGACCAACTGGTGCAGTTGCCCGCTACATCAAAAGAGCCGCTGGTGCTTGTCGCGGAGGGGGAGAGTTGGTTTGTAGAAACCGTGAGGGTACTTGCAGCGGGAGCGACGATCTGGAATTCAATACCGTTATTAAAACTACCATCTTCCACTTGTGCCCAATCTCCACCGTTGGGTCGGAACCAAGCCAGGATTTGGTAAGTTCCAGATGTTTGGGGGAGTGTAAAATTATAAGTCAAAGCTCTAGTGCTATTTGGACTTAGGCTAGTGATGGCCCTCTGTTGAATTTCACCTAGATAGTTATCACCTTGATACAAATCGATAGAAACGTCACCATTAAAGCTACTGGAACCTGCATTTCGGACGGTGAAAGTAGCTTGAGCTGCTTGATTTTGGATAATGGGGTTAGGCGTAAGTGTTATATTGTTGTTCATTCGTAGGCTTCCTCCGCCGCTAGTTCCCCCAGTCACGATAAGGTTAGATTCATTGCTAAAATTACCGTCGGCAATTTCTGTCCACTCCGATGTTCCAGTTGGTCGGTACCATGCGACAATGCGGTAAGTTCTGGCCGGATGATCCATGAGAAAACTACCCGTGTAATTGGATGAAAAAGTGCAATTTGGGCAAAGACTAAAAACGGACGACACCCCCAAGGCTTCCACGAAAGAACCATCGGTTTCGTTGATGGTCATAAACAGCTGTCCGTTAAAAGTTGTGCTCGAAGTATTTCTTACGTTGAAACTAAATTGGACGTTTTGCCCCGAAGCCACACTACTTGGGTTCAGCGCAAGGCTTGTTGCCATAGTAAGCCCTTGCGAACCACCAGTGCTGCATACCAAATTATTGCGAGCATTAGCTGCATAAAAGGCCGCCCGAGCCAATTGCTGCGGAGAAAAAAAGTCCCTGCAAGAATGCCTTGAATAGGACATTATATTTCTCGGATTGGGATTAAAAAGCTGTCCATTGGCATCAGTAGAATTACCGACATAAACACAATTGGTATTAACCAGATAAACGGAACAGTTTGGCCCCTGTAGATTTGGATCGGCCGGTGTATCGCAGACATTATCCCCGCGGGAATTGCACTGTACCCCATTCACCAATTCATCTGTAACTTCGCAGTTTGTCTTGCCATGCGTATGATAAAGGCCAAGGTAATGACCGACCTCATGAGCAAATGTATTCCCTGAGGTCATACAACTAGCTGCTGTAACTAACAAATCCGGCGCATTACTCCATGGAAAATAGGCATACCCACAAAGGTCATTCCCGTCAGCTGTTAACGTACCCCCAGGAATAAAAATATTCAAAACATCCTCAACTCCATGAGCGTTATAAATAGAGGCTTCTTGACTAGAGGAAAAATTATAAAAGGTAGAGCTTTGAATTATATTCGGCGCACCACACTCTACAAACTGTATATTTGCGGGGGCATATAAGGCATTCAAATTAGCCAATGCTGTATTCCATTGGGCAATCGATAGACCACCACTGCCATTACTTTGCCTAATGATGTGTGCCCTGACGGGGATGACGGTCATTAGCTGTTTAGATTTCAATTTAGCGTCAGAGGCGAACCATTGAGTAAAGGCATCGACTTTAGATTGCAAGCTGTCCATCACCTTTATCGCTCGACCAGAAGGAACTGCTCCACACCCGGGCGGAACAGTTTCAAAAGAAACATCCAAAGCATCTTGCCACCAGGAACCCTGATATACCTTATTAATGGAATCACGAGAATGGACCTGTGACTCTTGAACCCTCATATACTGATTCGATTGGGAGTTCAAAGGACCAAACCCTAAAAAAAATAGCAAACACCATACTAATGAGCGAGTTAGGCCGACAGGAAACGAACAGAATAGTGGGTTCATAATTATTTCAGTAACTAGTTGAGCAACTTTGAAAAGTTCATAACTGGTCTAAGTAGCAATATTTAAGACTAAAGCTACCACGTACAGAATACGCTAAAAGCCCCCGTTATACACTTTGTCTGTTTTTTTATATTTTTGGTTGTTTTTCATTCACAACTGGTAAAACAACCCCCGCACCGCCTGCTGCTGGCTTCGCGAAACCGGCACCCGGTACTCCCCCAGCAGCAAAAAGTAGGAACTGCCCACTTTGTCAATCCCTTCTACCTGACTACAGTTGATCAAATAGCTGTGATGACAGCGAAAGAACATGTCCTCCGGCAAAACCTGAACGAGGCGCGAAAGGCCATAACTCACGATGACTTCCTCCCCTGCCGCCAGACAGATGGCCGAATAGCTTTTCTCCGCCCGGCAGCAGATGATGTCCGCAAACCGAACAACCCGATACCCGTTGGATACCGGCAACAGTAAAGCAGCAACATTCGCTTCGGAGCGTTCCTTTTCTCTGGGCATGAGGCTAAGAATTGACTTCTTACCTCATTAGTGCCCAGTTTTGGTCCCGAGGTAAACAAGCTCGGGCAACTTTTTTCAAAAAATTTCAAAAAAAGTTACCCCCCTAATACCCAGCATTCTGCCGCAACGCCGGATTGGCCAGCAACTCCGCCTCCGGGATGGGGAACAGGGCGCGGTACTCCGGCGTAAAGGTGCCGGCCGCTACGCCGCCTTTCCACGGCCAGGTGCGGTTGGTGGTGAATTGGCCAAAGCGGATGAGGTCAGTGCGGCGGTGGGCCTCCCAGTGAAGTTCCCGCGCCCGCTCGTCCAAGAGGTAATCGAGGTGGAGGTCGGCGTCCGTCAGCAGGTCTTCGGCGCCCGCCCGCTGCCGCAGGGCATTGAGGTATTCCAGGGCCGTAGCCCGCTCGCCACCCGCCGCGCCGCGCAGGGTCGCCTCCGCGTAGGTAAGGTAAATTTCGCCGAGGCGGAAGAGGGGGAAGTCCGTATCGGGAAAGGTTTCGTTGCTGCCCGGCACCCCGGCCTGGTCGAGGTTGCGGTATTTCGGCAGCGCGTAGCCTTGCTGGAAATCGCTGACCCGCTCAATTTCCAGGCGCTGCCCGGCGGTGTAAAAGTCAGCCCGCCGGTCGGGGAAAGCTTGCCGGGTGAACAGTTCCACCAGCGCGGAAGTGGTGCGTAAACCCGCCCAGGCCCCGCGGACGCCGTAATCCTCGGGCCGCATGCTCCCTCCCAGTGCGGCGTGGATCAGGTAAGTCATACCGCCCCAGGTCTGGGTATTAAGCCCGTCGAAAGGGATGGCAAAGATGATTTCCGGGGAGGTGTGGTTGTCGGTCAGAAAGAGGTGGCGGTAATCCTCCGCCAATCGGTATCGACCGGATTGTATGATTTTGCGGCAGGCTTGCAGGCATTCATCGTAGCGCAAGCGGCCGGTATAGACCTCCGCATTCAAAAAAAGGCGGGCCTGCAGCGCCCACACGGCGGCGCGGTCAATGCGGCCGTACTGCTGCGCCCCGGGCTCGGGCAGGTAGGCCAGAATATCGTGAAGTTCGCTTTCGAGAAAGTCGAAAAGGATGCCGCGGTTGGATTGGGGGAGCGGCGCACCGCCTAAAGGATTGTTTTCGGTGTAGAGTGGGATGGCCCCAAATAGGTCCATGCCTTGGAGGTAACTCAGCGCGCGCAGAAACCGGGCTTCGGCGCGGTAGCCAGGCACCCGCCCCCGCGTAGCGTCGCTGACGTTGCGTTGCCGCAGCTTCTCTTCCGTGCTCTGCCGGAGAAATTCATTGACCTGGGCCACCTGAAAATAAATGCGGCTGTACATGGTGCGGACGAACTGGTTATCGCTCGTCCAGGTGTGCGCGTGCAGGTCGGGCAGCCCGTCGTCGGTCCAGCCAATGATGGCTTCTTCGGTCGTCAGTTCCTGCAATTGCCAGTACTGCCGCAGGTAACTGGAAAAACCCTCGTCCATATTTTGCAGGTCGGGGGCTCCGGAGGGACCTTGCTGCCCGGTCACGGCCAGGCCCGCATAAAGCCGGGCGAGGCTGGCGGCGTAGGCACTCTCGTCGGCAAAAAATTGCTCGGTAGCCTCCAGCGAACGAGGCTCCACTTCCAGCTTCAGGCAGCCCGAAGCAGTCCACAGCAGCAGCGAAAGGAGCAGGATCGACCGGTTCAAAGTAGTTGGTTTTGGGCGCGTCCGCAGGTGCCCGGGGAAGGGATAAAGAGCCAGGGACGTCGGGCAAAAACGCACCCTCCGGCCCCCTGACTTTGCTCCTTATCCCCTACCCTGCACCTGCGGCAGCGCCCCTCAAAACGGATTAATTCCGCGTGAGGGTGTACGTGTAGATCGGGCCATTGAGGTTGAGCTCGATGGTGTAGTTGCCGGATTCCGTGATGGGAATATTGGCACCGCCGTACTCCATTTTCAGGTCGGCACCGTTGTCGCCCAAATCGAGGTCCCAAGCGTCGTTGGCGCGGAACTTGATGGCGTTGTCACCGCCACCCACGAGGTCGAGGGTAAGGGTCAGTGTGCGGTTTTCGGGGTCGTAAACCATGTCCGTATCGGAATCCCATCCCGTGGGGGTGGCGCTGCCGATCACGCCCCAGCTGGTGGGGGTAACGGTGTAGGTACGGTCGTTGATGTTGACGTTGAGGCGGTGCATGCCCTGGCCGGGCGCGACAATGTTGCTACCGGCATCGTCGAGGATGCCGTCGCCTTCGTTGTCGCCAAAGTTGCCGTTGTCCCAGTTGGGCGCATCGGTAAACTTAAACTCCGTGTTGGGATCGGGGAAGAAGGCGTAACCATCGTAAATGCCGTTTTCGGGAACGGAGTAGATGACGGTCGATTCGTCGCCTGGGTTCCAGCCCTGGTAAGCACCGGGGACGAACAGGCGGGGGTACACGCGCTCCGCTTCGAAGGGCGTAACCGTCAGGGTCACGGGCGCGGAGAAGATCACGTTGTTGTCCGCTGGCCGGCCCACCTGGGCTTTGATGCGGACCTGGATTTGCTGAGCCACCCCACCTTCGCCGCCGCGGGAGATGAGGTAGTTGTTCACCGTACCGTTTTTGACGGGGGCCGTGGTGGCGTTGACCGCAGGGACGAGCGGAGTGGCGCTGGCGAAGTTGTTGCCCGCCAGGTCTACCTCGACGGTGTAGGTTGCCCCGGCCTGGAAGCCGAAATCGGCCGCCGTCCAGGTAAACGTGGTCATGGTTTCCTCTTCCGTTCCTTCGGCAATGACGAAAGCAGTGCCCTCAGTGGGTGCAGTGATGGAGGCGGGGTCTCCAAGGCTTAAGACGGGATCGAAGGTTTGCTTTTCGCAAGCGAAAAAGCCGATCGACAGCGCCAGCGAAGCGATGAGAATGGTTTGCTTAAACATGGTTGCTAATTTTT
Organism: Neolewinella lacunae; assembly: GCF_014349155.1. Classification (GTDB taxonomy): domain Bacteria; phylum Bacteroidota; class Bacteroidia; order Chitinophagales; family Saprospiraceae; genus Neolewinella; species Neolewinella lacunae. The sequence continues at coordinate 92,478 of NZ_JACSIT010000149.1, read as the reverse complement.
TAATTGGATAGCGAAAGGAAGGTGGGTGGCCCGGACGGTGCTGCCCAGGCCACCCGCCGCTTTAGTATCCGGTGTTTTGTTGAAGGTTGGGGTTCGCGCCGAGGTCGGCAGCGGGGATGGGGAAGACGTCCCGGAAGGCAGCCGTCTGCGTACCTTGCAGCGTACCGCCTTTGAAGGGCCATACGTACGTTCCGTCGGTAAACTGCCCGAAGCGGACGAGGTCCGTGCGACGGTGGCATTCCCAGTAGAGTTCGCGCGCCCGCTCGTCGAGGATGAAGGGCAGGTTGAGGTCGCTCCGCTGGATGTTACCGGAAGTGTTGCCGTAGGCGCGTTCCCGCAGTTCGTTGATGTAACCAACGGCTTCATCGATGCTGCCGCCGCTGCCGTTGCGCAGTACCGCTTCGGCGTACATCAGGTAGACATCGGCCAGGCGGAACATGAGGAAGTCGGTATCGGGGAAGGTAAGGTCAGAGCCTACCACGCCGTTGCGCGTCACGTTTTTGAATTTGGTGATGGCGTAGCCCTGGGTGAACTGGGATACGTCGGTGATCTCGAGGCTCTGCCCGTCGGTGTAGAACATTGCGCGGCCGTCGGAGCTGGGGACTTCGATGCCGTAGGTATAGTCGGGCTTATTGAGGAACAGGCTGACTTTGTAGACGCCGTCGCGGGCAATGGCGATGTTGGCACCGTTTTGCTCCAGGAGGCCATTGGCACCGTCGTCGCCGTAGTTGAGGTCCCAGGCGTCGTTGGCGCGGAACTTGATTTCCTGGCCGCCAACCAGCGCTACTTCCAGTTCCCAGGCCCCGGTTACGGGGTTGTAGGTCATGTCGGTATCGTTGTCCCAGCCACCGGGGGTAGCGCTGCCGATGAGGCCAAACTGCATGGGGGTAATGGAGTAGGTCAGGGCGTTGAGGTCAACGTAGATGCGGTAGTAGCCGGGGGCTGCTACCGAGAGGTTTCCGCCGCCCGCTTCCAGGGTACCGTCTCCTTCGTTGTCGCCGTAGTTTTCGTCCCAGCTGCCGCGGGCAAACTTGAATTCACCTGCTTCGGCGAAGTAGGCGTAGCCTTCGAAGGTATTGGCGTCGCCTTTCTGGGCCAGGGCCGTAGCGTTGTTGGCGGGGTCCCAGCCTTGGTAGGCCCCGGGCACGTTCAACAGGTTGTAGCTGTTGTTGGGGTCTTGAGGGGCTACCACGACCTGGCCGCCGCCGCCGGCCGAGGGGAATTTATTGACGAAGGCGCTGGTGGCCCGGGTACCGCCCCAGCCGCCGTCGAGGCCGAAAGCCAGGGGATCCATGCTGCCGCCTACGGCCGCGTGAGTGATGAAGGTCATGCCTCCCCAGGTGCGGGTATTCTGGCCATCAAAAAGTACGGCAAAGATCGTTTCGGGGCTGTTGCCGTTATCGGCCACGTACAGGTTGGCGTATTCCGGCTCCAGGCTGTAACCAGCCTCAATCACCTTTTTGCAGTAGGTGATGCAGTCGGTATTGCGGTCCTGGCCGACGTGGGCTTCGGCATTCAGGTAGAGCTTAGCCAGCAGGGTCCATACGGCGGCCTGGTCGGCCCGTCCGTATTCGTTCTGCCGGGCAGCCACCATGGTGGACTCAATATCCAGCAACTCGCTCTCGATGAAGGCGAAGAGTTCGTTGGCGTTGATCTGCTCGGGGAAGAAAGATCCTACGGCATCCTCCTCCGTTACGAAGGGCACGTTGCGGAACAAGTCCAGGGCGTGCCAGTAGCTGAGGGCGCGCAGGAAGCGGGCTTCGGCGCGGAATACGGCGACCTGATCGGCTACGGTTCCCGTTTGGCCACGACCAGCGAGCTTTTCCTCGGTAGTTTCACGGATGAATTCGTTGGCCAGGGTAATCTGGTAGAAAATCCGGTTGTACATGGCCGTGATGAACTCGTTGGAGGAGTTCCAGTCGTGCTCTTCGTAGTCGTGGATGTTGCCGTCGTTCCAGGCGATGACGGCCTCGTCCGTCGTCAATTCCTGGGCTTTCCAGTACTGGCGCAGGTAGGTAGAGAATCCTTCGTCAATGCCACTGATGTCTGGCAAACCAGCGGGGCCCTGCTGGCCGGAGACGGAGAGGCCAGCGTAGAGCTTGGCCAGCACCTGCTCGTAGGCAGCGGGGTCATCGTAGACGACGTCGGCCGTGGCGAGGTCTTCGTCCAACGGCACGGTGTCCAGGTCATTGAAACAGGCCGTAAAGCCCAGCGAAAGCAGCAAAAGCAGCAGGCTGCCGAGAAGTTTGTGCATTTTTAACATGATAGTTTACGGTTTAAAAGTTAACACCAAGACCAAAGAGAATGGTTCGGGCGCGGGGGTAAATGTTGTTGTCGATGCCACCAAAAACTTCGGGGTCGATGCCTTCGTAGTCGGTGATTACGATGGGGTTTTGCACGGTCAGGTAGGCCCGCATCGTGCTGCCTGCTCCTACCACATCGTCGAAGCGGTAGCCCGCCGTAATGTGGTCCAGGCGCAGGAATGAGGCGTCCCGGATGTAGAAATCGCTGAAGTACTGGGCCGTGGTAAAGTCCACGTCCGCAATGTTGGGGACGGTATTGGTCAGGAAGCCGGTACTGTTGACGAGCGCGTCGTAAAGGGCGCGGTTGGAAAGGTTGTTGTCGTAAACGAAGTTTCCGAAGCTGGCACGGCCGGCGAAGGAAAAGTCGAAGTTATTGACGTTGTAGTTGGTCGTAAAGCCCAGGAAGGCTTGTGGGGCGGGGTTCTTGTAACGGTACAAATCGCTGGTATTCACCATCCCGTCTCCGTTGCGGTCTACGTAAACGCCCTCCACGGGAACGCCCGTTTCGTCGTAAACCTGCTCGTAAACGTAGAAGGAGCTGGCGGGGAATCCGACGCTGTGGATCTGGATGTTGTTGCCCACTCCGCCGGCGATGCCACCCGTGGGGACACCCACGTAAGCGGGGTCTTCGGTAGCCGTCAGGCGCGTAATCTCGTTGCGGTTGACGCTCACGTTGACGCCAATCTGCAGGCTGCTGTTTTCCGTCCGGATGGGCTCGCCATTGACGCTGATCTCAAAGCCGCGGTTCTCCAGGTCACCTACGTTGGAGGTGATGAAGTTGGTCAGGTTAGTACCGGCGGGAACGGGGATGAAGTTGAGCAAGTCAGTGGTGGTGCGTTGGTAAACTTCAATAGAGCCGTTCAGACGGTCGTTGAAAATGCCGAAGTCTACGGCAATGTTGGCCGTCGTGGTTTCCTCCCATTTCAGGTTGGCATTGTAGCCCTCGGGGCGCAGGGTGGTAACGAAACGGTCACCAAACTGGTAGCGGGCATTGGCCAGGCTGGCCTGGTAAAAGGCCTGCGATGGGTAGAATCCACCCGCTTCCTGCTGCCCCGTCACACCGTAACCGACCCGCAGTTTGAGGGCGTTGAGACCGCGGGGGTTGTTGTCCACGTCGATGAGTTTGTAAGCTGCCGCAGCGGAAGGAAAAAGGCCAAAGCGGTTCGCCTCGCTGAAACGGGAAGAGCCGTCGCGGCGCAGGGTACCGGTCAGGATCAGGCGGTCGGCAATGGTGACATTGGCCCGTCCGAAGAGGGACAGCAGGTAGTACTCCTCCGGGTTGGTATTTTCTTCCACTTCCGTTCCGTCCAGGTTAGAATTGCGGAAGAAAGATTCACGGAAAAAGTTTTGCCAGGAATAACCGCCGAGTACGTCCAGGCGAATGCCGTCGAAGTCTCTGTTGTAGTTGAGGTAAAACTCGAGGAGTTCGTTCTTCTTATCCTGGCTGTAGATATTGTCCGTTCCACCGGCGTTACCCGCGTCGAAGGCGAAGGCGGCGTAGGAGGGCACAAAGATGGAGCCTTCCCCCTTGGAGCGGTCGTAGGCGAGGTTCAGGTTGGCGCGCAGGGCGGGGATGAACGCAAAGCGGTAATCGGCCGTGAAATTGGCGATGTAGTGGTTTACCGTGGAGTTGTCCTGGCGCTGCCGCAGCAGGGCCAGCGGGTTGCTGGGTGCCAGGGTATTGGGATTGCTGTTGTTCAGCTGGGCGGTGTAGTTGTAGCCGCCGAAGTTGTTGTCCTGAAACACGGGCTGGGTGGGGTCAAAAGCAAGTGCCGCCCCAATCGCGCCGCGGTTAGCGAAGCGGTTCTGGGAGTTGGCGCCCTTGATGCCAAAGTTTAGTTGCAGGCGGTTTTCGAAGAAGCCCGGGTTGAGGTTCAAGCCGTAGGAAATCCGCTCAAAGCGGTCGGTCTTCAGCACGCCCTGCTGGTCGGTAAAACCAACGGAGACACGGTAGGGCAGCGACTTGATGGCGCCGGTAGCGTTTACGTTGTGGTCCTGGAAAAGGCCATTCTGGAAAATAACGTCTTGCCAGTCGGTGTTGGCTTCGCCGAGGTAACCGACCTGGGGGCTGCCTTCACCGAAGCGATCGGTGATGAGGCTGCGGAATTCATCCGCACTGAGCACGTCGAGGGTGCGGGCGGGGTTGCTCACGCCTACGCTGCCATTGTAGCCCAGCTGCAGTTTGCTGCCCGCCGTGCCTTTCTTAGTGGTGATGATGACTACCCCGTTGGAGGCGCGCGAGCCGTAAATGGCCGTCGCGGAGGCATCTTTCAGCACGGTAAAGGTTTCAATGTCGTTCGGGTTGATAAGGCTCAAGGGGTTGCGGCTGCCGCTGATGCCGTCCGTCGGCAGGGGCACCCCATCGATGACGATCAGCGGGTCATTCGAGGCGCTCAGGGAAGAACCACCCCGGATGCGGATAGTCGCTCCACCGCCGGGTCCGCCGTCGGTAGTGACCTGGACACCGGCCACCTTGCCCGCCACGAGTTCCTGGGCGGAGGAAATGGCCCCCTTGTTAAATTCTGCGGAAGAAACGGTTTCTACCGATCCCGTGGCATCTTCGCGCTTCACCGTTCCGTAGCCAATCACCACGATCTCTTCGAGCTGCTGGCCAGACTGCATGCGGATATCGATTACCGTCTGCGTACCTACCGTAATGCGCTGGGTGCCGTAACCCGTGTAGGAAAGTTCAATTTCCGTTACGCCTGCCGGAAGAGTGAGCGAGTACGTTCCGTCAATATCGGAAACAGTGCCCGATTGCGTACCGACGGCCAGAATGTAGGCACCGATCAAAGGTTCGCCACTGTCTGCGTCGTAAACAGTACCCGTAATGGTACTTTGGCCGAATGCCGTCTGCGCGGCCAACAACAGGCCGAACAGCAACAAGCTGCCCTTCAAATGATAGAATAGTTTAAGCTTCATACTATTGCTTGGTTAGTTGTAATAAAAAATTGTGCTTTGCCAGTCCTGGGTGAGTGCCCCAAGACCAACAAATTAAAGTTTGTCAAAAGCTGGTATTTACCCCCAGCAGAAGGGTTCTGGCCGTGGGAAAAAGCAGGTCGTCAATACCGTAACGGGGTACGGAGGGGTTGCCACTGGCGTTGCCCACTTCGGGGTCAAGCCCCCGGTACGCCGTCAGGGTAAATACATTTTGCAGGGATACGTAACACTGGGTCAGGCGGGCCGCTTTTTTCACCGGCAGGGTATATTCCAGCGTCAGCGCGTCCATTCGCAGGAAGGCAGCGTGCTCCACGTAGTAGTCCGAAAAGAACTGCGGGGTGCGGAAGCCGCTTAACTCAATGGCGCGGGGGACGTTGAGCAATTCCGGTTCACTCAGGATGCGGTTGTAGTTTTCGCTGGAGGCCGCCAGGTTATTGTAAACGTAATTCCCCACTTGCCAGCGCAGGGCCGTCCGCAAGCCAAAGCCCCGGTAGGTGAGCCGGCTTTGCAGCCCGCCGTGGAAGCGGGGCGAAGGTTGCTGCCAGGCCCGCTTATCCCGGTCGTTCACCACGCCGTCGCCATTGGTGTCTTCGTAGATATCGGCCAAATCCGCCTGGCCATCACCGTTGTGGTCCACGCCATCGGGCAAAGGCCGGCCCTGGGCATCGCGGCGGTGGACAAAAACATAAAAAGCATTCAACGGCTGCCCAACCTGGTAGACCTGGATGGTATTGCCCGTCCCTCCGCTGATGTTTCCAGTGCTGATCGCACGGAAGTTCAGTTCCGGACTGGGTCCCAGGGACAAAATCCGGTTTTGGTTGGTGGCCAGGTTGAAGCCCAGCGACCATTGCCAGGCTTTGCCCTCCACCAATTTGGCATCCACGCTAAATTCTACCCCATGGTTGCGGATGCTGCCGATATTGGTCAATACTATATCCGAAAGGTTGGACCCCGCTGGCACAATGACCCGCGAAAGCAGGTCTTTGGTCGTAGACTGGTAAGCCTCCAGCGTGGCGTGCAGGCGCTTGCCAAAAAAGCTGCCCTCCAGGGCCAGGTTCGCGCTCGAGGTCTGTTCCCATTTCAAATCTGCGCTGACCGCATTCGGCCGCGCCGTAGTGAGAAATTCTTCGCCGAAGGGGTAGCGCACCGTTGCATCGCCGAGGGTGATGGTGGGCAGGTACTGGTAATCCCCGATTTCCTGGTTGCCCGTAAGCCCCCAGCCCGCCCGCAGCTTGAGTTCGTCCACCCAGCCCCTTTGCCGCTGCATAAAAGGTTCTTCACTGATCCGCCAGGCCAGCGATACGGCCGGGAAAGAAGCCCAGCGGTGGAGGGGACTGAACCGGGAGGAGCCATCCACCCGGAAGCTGGCCGTCAGGAAATATTTGTGCCGCCAGTCCAGTCCCGTGCGGCCGAATACCGAAGCCAGGCGGTTTTCCTGAAATGCTTCCAGGCGGTTTTCGCGGTCGCTGGCGGGGATGCGCCCAAAGGCATAGTCCGATCCCTCAATACCCAGATAACTCTCTACGGGGTAATGGGCTTGAAAATGCTGGTACGTATAGCCAGCCGTCAGGCTGGCCCCCAAACGATCATCGGCGTAACGGTGCGCGTAGTTCAGGTAGGTTTCCACCAGGCGGTTATCCCGCTGCTGCGGTGCGTAGCGGAATTCTCCCTTGTTGACGTACTGATAGCGCACCGTAGAAGGTGCAAAGAGGTTGCGTACGCCATCCGTACGGTCATTCCCCACAAATACGGTGGCTTCCAAGCCGGGGATTTTGGCGGGCAGGTAGCGCAAACGCAGGTTACCGAGCAGGCGGAAAACCCGGCTCTCATCGCGGACTAGGTTCGCCTCGGCCAGGGGGTTTTTTATTGTCAGGTCGTTGTCGTACTCAAAGTAGCCGCCCCAGGGGCTGCTGGCATCCCGGAGCGGCTGGGTAGGATCGAAGGCATAGGCATAGCTGAAGATGGAAGGGGCCACGAAGCGATCGTGCAAACGCGCCATTTTGACATCGGCCTGCAGTTGTAATTGGTGGTCGAGAAAGTCGCGGCGTCCGCTCAGCGCCGCACTCAGTCGCTCACTCCCCGCTCCCACCACGATGGATTCCCGCTGTAAATAACCAAGCGAAATCCGGTAGCCCCCGCGATCATTTCCCGCGCCGTAGCCCAGCGTATGCTGCTGGCTGAAGGCGGGGCGGAGAATGGCCGCCTGCCAGTTCGTATTCGCTTCACCCAATTCCGCCAGGCGATGGGGTGCCAGGCGACCCACCAAATCCCGGTAGCCCGCTGCGTCGTAAACGTCCAGGGTGTTGACCGCTTCGGCACCCGCTATCCAGGCATTGTAGGTGAGCTGACCAGGCTGGTGGAGCCGGCTCTTCCGGGTTTCAATCAAGACCACCCCATTGGCCGCCCGCGAGCCGTATATCGCCCCGGCTGCGGCATCTTTTAAAACCGTTACTTTTTCTACATCGGCAGGGTTAAGGGCGTTGAGGGGATTGCGCCCGGGCTGCAACCCGTAAGGTGCGTGCGGACTGTTATCCACCGGCATCCCATCAATCACGTATAGCGGCTCGTTGCTGGCGTTCATGCTGCTGCTGCCCCGGATGCGCAGGCTTTGGAACGCCCCCGGCTCCCCGTTGCCACCCAATACCTGTACCCCCGCCACCCGGCCCTGTAACCACTCCTGCGGCATTAGCATCGCCTGGGCGTGCGCCAGTGCATCCCGCTCTACCTGGGCAACGCTGGCCGTAGCTTCCGTTGCCTGGATCGTCCCATAGCCGACAATCAGGACTTCCGGCAAGGCTGCCCCAACGGGTTTTAAGCGAACCTGCGCGCTTTCCCCCCGGTGCAGGGTCAGCTGACGCGTACCGTAGCCGAGGTAGGAAAACTCCAATTGGGTAGTCTCCGCAGTGCTGGGGAGCGTAAACTGCCCCCGGCCATCACTGACCGTGCCTTGGCTGGTACCCAGCACCCGGATGCTTACGCCCAGGAGCGGTTCGCCGTTTTCGTCCAGTACCGTACCCCCGACTCCTCCCGCCAGGGCGATTGCTTTGCTTTCGCGTTGGATCTCCCGCAACTGCCGCCCGGGGTCGGCGTCGGCCCGCAATACCCGTAGTCTGGTTCCGCCGTTTTCGATGCGATCCAGTTGCCGGACCTTACGCCGCAGGCGGGAGGCTTCGCGCCGCCCTCGCTCACTGGCCTCAAAAAGAACGAAGTATTTGTCGCCCAAAACCTCGTAACCCAGATTGGTCGGGGTCAGGAGCCGCTCAATGGCATCCTCCAGAGATTCGCCTTCGGCGGGGATAAAGTCTACCTCCTTTCCCGCAATTTTTGCCGCATCGTAGGTAAAAAATACCCCGTACCGCCGGCCCAGCTCCTCCAGCATCTCCGCCAGTGGACGCGGATCCTCAGGAGTACCCACGCCACCGCCCGCCACCACCGAAGCCGGGGCGCAGAGACTGAGCGCTAAAACGGTCAGTACAGTCAGCGATAAAGACGGTACTTTATTAAACATAATCGACTTAATGGCCCATTGCTCCGCCTATTCTGCGGAATGGACCAAGTATACTTTACTATTCTCCACCCGTTCCACCTTGAGGTTAAGGGCTTTTTCTAACAGTTGAAGCGCGAGCTCCAGATCATCTACCGGGATGCCGGCAGAACTTATTACCCGTTGGGCGACGGCGTCATCGGGGCAGGTAAGCACCACGCCATAAAGATCGCCCAAGGATTCCAGCGCCTCGGCCAGTGGGCGCTCCGAAAACACCAGGCGCCCCGTCTTCCAGGCGACCAACGCAGCAGGTTCCTCGGCCTTTTGCCGTTCTGCGGTACCCGCGCCGGCGGTCAGGTCCAGTACTTCTCCCGGCAACAATGGGGTTTCGGGCAATCCCCCCTGCGCCCAGCCGACACTCACCGCACCTTCTTCCAGAAAGACTTGGGTCTTGCCCCGGCGGTCGCGGACGTTAAAACGGGTCCCGTACACCCGCACTTCCGCCGCGCGGGTCCGTACCACAAAAGGCTGTAGGTCATCGCCGGCAGGCTGTGGCTTTACTGCGAAGAAGGCTTCCCCGTCCAGCAAAACCGTACGCGCCTCCGCCGTCCAGCCCCCCGTAGGAATGGTCAAAGTTGAATTGGCGTTGAGGTTGACAACGGTGCCGTCGGGGAGTACAATCTCCCGGAGTTCACCGTAGTTGCTGGCGTAAACGGTAGGTGCCGTGGGGCGCAGTAGGAAAACCGCCACGATCAGAAGCAAAAGGCCCGCCGCAGCCGCAAAGGGCAGCATCCGGGACCGTCGCAGCGGACGCTCTTTTGCCACCTGGGCCCGGCTCAGCAGCGCAGCAAAGTCGGTGGCTTTTTCGCGGGGGCTGGGTAAGGTTACGGGCGACGGAGCGTCAACGGCCAGCAGAATGGCCCGGGCCATTTCCGCCGTAGGCCGGTACGCAGGATGCTCATCGAGCCAAGCCGTCCAGTGGGCGCGTACGCTGGCGTCCACGCTAAGCGCCCGCTGGCGGAAGTCAGGGTCCTCCAGCAGTTGTTCGCAGTCCAGGGAAAGAAATCTGGTATAAATGTGTGGCATGATCGGAAAGTCCGGCAGGAAGGCTTAGCAATAAGGAGACGGATGCGGCTACCGGATTTAACCACCCCCGCGCAACTTTTTTTTAAAAAAAATCCGGCGGCGCACTCTCCAGGGCCTTGCGCAGCTGCCGGATGCCGCGGTTGACGTAATTGTAGGCGGCCTGCTGGCTTACGCCCAGGACTTCCGCCAGGTCGGGGTAGTCGAGTGCAACGCGGTAGCGCAGGTGCAGCGCCTCCCGCTGTTGGGCAGGCAGGCGGTCCATCTGCTCAGCCAGCCAGGTGGCGCGCAGGCGGTCATACTCCGCGTCCAGCAATTGGTCTTCTGGCGAAGGTTCCGCAGTAGGGGGTGGGGGTACTACCCGTGTCCGCCGGGCCTCATCCACCAAACGATTGCGTAAACTGGCCAAAAGGAAAACCCAGGGGTCCCGCACGGGGGGCTGCCGGTCTTTGCGCTGCCAAATGGCCACGAAAATCTCCTGTAAGGCATCCCGCGCAACCGTCGCATCGCCCCCCAACCGCCAGGCGTAGTGAAAGAGCTCATCGTAGGTCAGGTCATACAGTGCCCGAAAGGCGGCTTCGTCGCCAGCCAAAAAAGCAGACCAGTATTGGGCACATAGGTCTTTCATCTGTTCCTCACAACGTTTGGGGCCGCCCAGACGGCCACTCCCCACAAAGTTCCCGCTTTTTTAGCTGCCAAGGGGCGTTTGCCAGTAGAAGACTGGAAATGGGCGCGGACGCAGGTGCAGGGGACAGGGACAAAAAGCCAGGCCAGCCCACTCCAAACGAAGGTTCCCCTCCCCCGAAATCCGGGAGAGGGGAACCTTAACGTACTGGCCTTGAAGCCGGGCTGAGGACTGGTTGGCCCACTAGAAACGATAGCCTACCAGAATACCCAGGCGGAAATCAAAGCTGGTCAGGGTACCGTAAGCGTCTTCAAACTCGGCATCACCGTCGTTGCTGCCAAAAACGGTCGCCCGGCCCAGGCCCGCGTTGAGCTCAAATAAGAAGCCTCCCTCGGTGACCCACTTGTTGCCAAACATGAAACCCAGCGCCCCACGGGTGGCGTCTACCTCCGAATTGTCCGTCTCGTCCTTCGCCGTAACGAATGCCAGCTTACCATAAGCTCCCACGAAAAAGCGGTCGGCACCAAGGCGGGGGTTGAGGTAGTAACGGTATTCGGGGATGATGCGCAGGTTGCTGTACTTGAAGTCATCGCTGCCAAAATCCGTAGAGATATACCCCACGCCAGCAGCAAAAGAAGACTTCTCGCCTACAGCGAAATCAGCGGAAACATCGACGCCTCCAAAAATCAGGGACCCGACGTTGATCTTGGCATCTACCTGGGCAGAGGCCGTAAAAGAGAGGGCTGCCAGCAGGCAGGTGAAAAGAAAAATACGCATAGGAAAATGCATTTATTGGGTGAAAAAGTGTTCGCCACCGCCTAACCAGGGTCAGCCCCGGAGTAATTTGGTTTGGGCAATTTGTATGCTGCAAAGATATGCCTATCCTCGAAAAAACCGCCCGCAAAAGGTTAACGAAGCACTAAAACATACTCAAAAAAAATATAAAATTTTGGGCAGTACTGCGGCAAAGGAGGCACTACATCCCAAGCGCCCCGCCGACGGTACGCAGCAGGGCTGCCGCGGGGGCGTCAGCAAAACACTCCTGGCAATGCCCATACATCATCAGGCAGTCGATCAAATCCGTCAGCATATGGAACAGGAGGCCAATCCCGATCAATCGGAAAGGCCAGCGCAGGAAAAGGAGTACCATGTACCCCAGCATTGCATAGTAAGTATGCAAGGGGTGAAAATGGATGCTGCAACGGTTCGTTTGAAAAACGGGGTTGGCCAGCAGGTGATCCAAATCCACCAACATGGTCGCCAGCAGCAGCAAATAAGCCCTTTTCCAATCCTTCCGAAAGCCGAAAAAGGCGATGAAAAACGGGAATCCGAAATGCAGGAAATAGTGAACGAAGGTCTGCATTCCGGGAAAATAGTTATGCGGTTATTTAAGAGCTTGTCTAAAATTTAGTGGGCTGTAATCAAGGACTTATGGTTCTGGCTAGACAAAAAATTGCGCGCATAGTGGACTACGTAAGCCATTTTTTGTGACGCCAGGTTCATAGCACGCAGTACTGCGTAGCAAACTGCTTGGTTATCAGGAAGTAAAAATTTAGACAAGCTCTAAGCATCCGCCAGTAAGTGGAGAAGCAAATCCCGAACAAAGAGCTCCTTCGCTGGGCGGGAGATTTGCCCTGCTACTTGTCTTTTTTCTTTTTTCGCTCCGCCAATTTTTTCAAGCGTTCCCTCTTTTGATTTCGTTTTCTCTGGGCGTAAAGGTCTGAACTATAAACTTCCCGCTGGGCTTTAACGAAAAGCTTGGCTTTCTTTTTCAGCGGTTCGTCGAGCGCGTCGCGGGTAGTGCGCTTTTTACTTTTGTGGTCTTCATGGGCAAGGATTTCAAGATTATCCTCCACATTATAGAGGTGGTCTTTGAAGGTTTCTTTTTCTGCTTCCGAGAGTTCGGTATCGCTGTACTCTTCCACGGCCTGGTCGATGGCTATCCAGTCCAGCCGATGGTCGATGTCGGGCTGCTTGTCTTTTTTGCTTTTCTTATGCTTTCTGATTTCCCGCCCTTCTTTATCGAGCGGAATTACGGGACCGGATTGGTCGTGTCGGGAGTAGAGGCGCCCGCTGGGGCTGCTTTGCCTTTTCACGAGGGTCTTGCGGGTGTCGCGTTGCCGGTCCTTGTAAAACCTTCGGCCGGAGCGGTACTCACCGCGTTTTCCGTAGTAGCGTTCTTCGGCGGGGATACGACCATCGTCGCTGTCCGGCTCAAAGCTGGATTCATCGGAGTTTTCTGGCTCTTCGCTGGATTCTTCGCTGTCTCCAAAACCCTCTTCTTCGGAGTCGTACTCCCCTACTCCATCCTTTTCCTCTTCCGAAGGCACTGGATCTTCCTCCACTTCCTCTTCTCCTCCGGGATCATAGTAGTGCTCACCGATTACGTTATTGTTGGCCTTTAGCCAGCCCGGGGGTGGATCGTCATCGTGTTCGACACCATACTGGTCCGTCCATTTGGCCTGCAAGACTATCGGCTGCCTTTGTACGATGGCCAGGTGACCGGCGGGCCGGGTGTTGGCCATTTCGCCCAAGCGCATCTGGGTCACGGTGGAGGGCCGTTGGTCCTCGAACGGAGGGACCAAAGCGCGGTTGGCCGTTGGCGTAAAACGGTTGGCGGCAGCGGCGGTCGCCTGGCTTTCTTTTGCTTCGTTGCCCCTTAATTTCATCGGCCTGGGAATCGGAATGGTCTTGGGTAAAATTAGTCCCCCGCCAGCAAAAGTTCAAATGGAACGAAAAATAAACACCGCACTGCCCCTTCCCCCGCTCCTTATCCGTTCCTGAGCACCTGCGGCCGCGCCATTACCTTTATGATGGGGGCTAAAGCCGCGACATTAGCTACCTTCGCCACCATGTCTACCTCGCCTGGCCTGGAGCCGCTTCATCTGTCTTCCGAATTCAACTACGCGCTGGAACGCATGGAGGCCGGGGCTAACCTGTTCATTACCGGGCGGGCGGGGACGGGCAAGTCTACCCTCCTGCAAATTTTCCGCCGCAGCACCGCCAAAAACGTAGTTGTACTGGCCCCCACCGGCGTGGCCGCGCTGAACGTTCAGGGGCAAACCATTCACAGCCTCTTTGGCTTTCCGCCCCGGCTGTTGCAGAGCAAAGACATCCGCCCCAACCGCCGCTACAAGCGCCTGTTCACGAACCTGGAGACGCTCGTCATCGACGAAATCAGCATGGTGCGCGCCGATGTGATGGAGGGCATCGACTACGCCCTGAAACTCAACCGGGGCAACAGCCTGCCCTTCGGCGGGGTACAGGTCATTCTTTTTGGCGATCTTTTTCAGCTGCCTCCCGTGGTAAGCAGCGAAGAGGAACGGCAGTACTTCAGCTACCAATTCGCGAGCCCGTATTTTTTCAGCGCGGCTTGCCTCGACCACATCGACCTGGAAATGATCGAACTCCAGCAGGTGTACCGCCAAGACAGCCGCTACTTCCTCGGCCTGCTGGAAGCCATCCGGAACGCAACCGTTGACTACGACGAACTCACGGCCCTGAACGAACGCTACGAGGCGGGTTTCCAGCCCGAAGCCGGGGTCCCCTACCTCACCCTGGCGGCCCGTAACGCGACGGTGACCGACATCAACAGCAACGCGCTGGCCCAGCTTGAGACCCCCGAGATGCTCTACCTCGCCCAGGTGAAGGGCAATTTCCCGGAGTCCCTTTTTCCCGTCCCCGCAGCGTTAAAACTCAAGGTCGGGGCCCAGGTGATGACCCTGCGCAACGACAACGACAAACAGTACGTGAACGGCACCATCGGCACCGTGGTGGAATGTAAAACCGAGTCGGTCATCATCGAAGTCAAGGAAAGCGGCCCGCCCCGGCAGATTGAGGTGGGCTACGAAGAATGGGACATCATCCGCTACACCTCCGAAGGGGCCGACATCACCAAGATTGGCACCGAGACGCTGGGGACCTACCGCCAGATTCCCGTCCGGCTGGCCTGGGCCGTAACCATCCACAAGTCCCAGGGAAAGACCTTCGACCGCATCATCATCGACCTCGGCCGCGGCGCTTTCGAGCACGGGCAAACCTACGTGGCGCTGTCCCGCTGCCGGACGCTGGAGGGCATTGTACTGCGCAGTCCCCTCACGCCCCGCGACGTGATGGTTGACCCCGCCGTGGTGGAGTTTTACGAGACGATGCGACGGTGATCCGTCAGATCACCATCCCCGCCGCCACCGTCTCATTCGTCTGTTCATCCACCAGAATGATGGAGCCCGTGATGCGGTTTTTGCGGTAGGGATCGGTGAGGAGAGGGGCGGTGGTGCGGAGGAGGACGCGGCCAATGTCGTTCATCTTGATTTCCTTTTGCTCTTCGTCGCGGTGCAGGGTATTAATGTCCAGGCGGTAGCGCACTTCTTTGATCATGCAGCGGGCCTCTTTGGTGGTGTGCATGATGGCGTATTTGCCATTGGGCTGGAGTGGGCGTTCGTTGAACCAGCAGAGCATGACTTCTAGGTCTTGGCCATTGTCCGGCTGGTTGTTTTCGCGCACGATCATGTCGCCCCGGCTGATGTCGATGTCGTCTTCGAGCAGCAGGGTGACGGACATGGGGGGATAGGCTTCTTCCAGCTCGCCGTCGTAGGTATCGATCTTGGCGATGGTGGAGGTAAAGCCGCTGGGG
This sequence comes from Neolewinella lacunae, assembly GCF_014349155.1. Taxonomy (GTDB): domain Bacteria; phylum Bacteroidota; class Bacteroidia; order Chitinophagales; family Saprospiraceae; genus Neolewinella; species Neolewinella lacunae. Next base: position 77,410 of record NZ_JACSIT010000149.1, on the reverse strand, counting down.
AGCACCGTCACCTTATCGCCTTTTTTGAAGACCCCGCCAGCGACGCGGCCGGCGTAGCCCCGGTAGTCGTGGTAGGCATCGCTGTAGGGGCGAATGACGGTCTGGACGGGAAAACGGCAGTCGATAAAATTGTTGTCGGAGCCGATGTGGACGTTTTCCAGGGTGTAGAGCAGCGTGGAACCGCCGTACCAGTCCATGTTGGTGCTGCGCTCGACGACGTTATCGCCCAGCAGTGCCGACATGGGGATGAAGTCGATGTCCTGCACATCGAGGCGGTGGCTGAAGCCTTGGAAATCTTCTTTGATGGCCGTGTAGGCTGCTTCGTCGAAGCCCACCAGGTCCATCTTATTGATGCAGACGATGAGGTGGGGGATTTGCAGCAGGCTGGCGATGAAGGCGTGGCGGCGGGTTTGCTCCACTACCCCCTGCCGGGCGTCGACCAGGATCAGGGCGACGTTGGCGGTGCTGGCGCCGGTCACCATGTTGCGGGTGTATTGGATGTGGCCGGGGGTATCGGCGATGATGAACTTCCGCTTCGGGGTGGCGAAGTAGCGGTAGGCTACGTCAATGGTGATGCCTTGTTCGCGTTCGGCTTTGAGGCCGTCGGTCAGCAAGGCCAGGTTCACGCCTTCTTCGCCGCGCTTGGCGCTGGTGGCGGAGATGGCCTCGTACTGATCCTCAAAGATCGACTTGGAGTCGTAGAGCAGGCGGCCGATGAGGGTGGATTTGCCGTCATCGACGGAGCCGGCGGTCGTGAAGCGGAGGAGTTCCGTGTGGTTAGTCACTTTTGATGTTTGATGTACGATGTCAGATGTACGATGTCAGATGTATGATGTCAGATGTACGATGTCAGATGTCATGCACTGGAATTGGGAATATTTAATGGGTCAGCCAGTTGGGTTTTCCCTTAGTTTTTTTGACGGTGGTCGTCATTATTGCAATCAATTCGTTTCCTTCTTTGAGGAGGTAGGCCAGTCTTTCGGGAGCGTAATATTCCATCATTTCAGCTAGTCGGACGATATTATGCGCTTCTCTGAGTTCTTTCAGTAATACGCCTAATTTATGTGCGTAATCGCGACGAGATTCCGCTGCTCGGGCTTCTCCGTAATGAATACCGGGGTGGCTTCCGGAACGAATCAATTGTCCTGCAAGGTGCTTGCTGTCTGCAAAACCGAGGCCAATCAAATCTCGCCCCAGCAGTAAGCAGCGCTTTGCGTAATCCATCAGCCGCACTTCTATTGTGTCCTGATTCATGATCCATTCTACGGAGTTGAGTAAACATTTGAACTATCGCACCACATCACACATCTGACATCAAACATCAAACATCAAAAGTACCCCGCTTTTTTCCGGTCTTCCATCGCCGTTTCGCTGCGCTTATCGTCGGCGCGGCCACCGCGTTCGGTTTGGCGGGCCATGGAGACCTCGGCGATGATGTCTTCCAGCGTAGAAGCCGTGGATTCCCAGACGCCCGTGGTGGTGATGTCTCCAATGGTGCGGCAGCGGACCATCAGTTTCTCCACTTTTTCGTCGCTGCGTACGGGGATCAGGCCTCCTTCGGTAGCCAGCAGCATCCCGTCGCGGTGCAGTACCTCGCGCTCATGGGCGAAGTAGAGGCTGGGCAGCGGAACATTTTCCAGGGCGAGGTATTGCCACACGTCCAGTTCCGTCCAGTTGGAGATCGGGAAAATGCGGAAGTGCTCGCCGAAGTGCTTGCGGCCGTTGAAGAGGTTCCAGAGTTCGGGGCGCTGGTTTTTGGGGTCCCACTGCCCGAATTCGTCGCGGTGGCTGAAAAAGCGTTCCTTGGCGCGGGCCTTTTCTTCGTCGCGGCGGCCACCCCCGAGGGCGGCGTCGTACTTGCCGTCTTCCAGTGCCTTTAGCAAGACGGCCGTTTGCAGGTAATTCCGCGTGGCGTTGTAGCCTTTTTCTTCGCGGACCATCCCAGTGTCAATGGCTTCCTGCACCGAACCGATCACGAGTTTGGCGCCGATGCGCTCCACCAGCGCGTCGCGGTAATCGAGCGCTTCCTGGAAGTTGTGGCCCGTATCGACGTGCAAAAGGGTGAAAGGAATCTTAGCCGGGTGGAAGGCCTTGACGGCCAGGTGGACCATCAGGATCGAGTCTTTCCCCCCGCTGAAGAGCAGGGCAGGGTTTTCAAACTGGGCGGCGACTTCGCGCAAAACGAAGATGGATTCGGATTCCAGTTCCCGAAGGTGATTTAGTTGGTAGGTGGAAGACATGCGTGATGCTTGGCGGTTCTGCTGCTGGGGCGTGGTTCAGGAATTCCAGGCCCGGAGGGCAAGGATGAGTTGTTGGGCGCTTTCCGCTACCGTTTGGTTGGCGGTGGGCAAGTCGAGATCCGGCGCTTCGGGGGCCTCGTAGGGGCTATCGATGCCCGTGAAACCTTTGATTTCGCCGCGGCGGGCTTTGGCGTAGAGGCCTTTTACGTCGCGGGCCTCGCAGGTGGCCAGGGGGGTATTGACGTACACTTCCATAAAGTCTTCCGCCCCGATGATGCTGCGGGCCAGGGCGCGGATCTGGCGGGTGGGGCTGACGAAAGTACAGAGCACCTGGGCACCAGCCTGCACGAACAGTCTGGCCACTTCGGCGATGCGGCGGATGTTTTCCTCCCGGTCTTCGAGGCTGAAGCCGAGGTCGGCACAGAGGCCGGTGCGGACATTGTCGCCGTCGAGCAGCACCACGAAGTGTCCGGCGGCAAAAAGCTCGCGCTCCACGGCCGTGGCGATGGTGCTTTTGCCGCTGCCCGAGAGGCCGGTGAGCCACACCACGCCGGCGCGGTGGCCGTTGGCGGTTTCCCGCTCGGCGCGCTGCACGGTACGGTCGTGAATGGGGTGAAGATTGGTCATACCTTATTATACGTCTTCGCTGGCCGGGTTGCGTTGCGGTCCGGGCGCTTCAAGCGGCGGCAAAGATAGGAGCGCCCCTTGTTTACAACCTACTAAAAGCCAAGGTTTAAGCAGGAAGGTATGGTCATACATTGCTGCGTTGGTGGCTCAGCGTGGGGGCCTTCCATTGCTCCCAAGGGGCCTTTCATCGCACCTGCGTGCGCGCCCAAAAGCCTTTTTGCGCGGTCGCAGGTGCCAGGAACGGACGGAGGAGCAGGGGCTTTTCCACACCCGTGCAAAACTCCTGAAGAACGAAAACTGCAAAAGATCTAGGACAAACCAAGTAAAGCCGTAAGTTTGCCCAAAGCTCCGAACCGTATGAAATTCAGCGTATCCTCTTCCGATCTGCAAAAGAAGCTCACCCTGGCCGGTGGAGCCATTTCCAGCAACCCCGTTCTGCCGATCATGGAGAATTTTCTCTTCACCATTGAGGGCAGCCAGCTCACGATTGCGGCGACGGACCTGGAGAGCACGGTGATCACCACCCTGGAAATCAACGCCGACCGCAACGGGACGGTGGCCGTGCCCGCCAAGATCCTGATCGATACGCTCAAGGCCCTGCCCCAGCAGCCCATCACCTTTACCGTCAACGACGATACTTTCGCCATCGAGATTACCTCCGCCTACGGCAAATACAAGCTGGCCGGCGAAAACGGCGACGACTACCCCGACCTGCCCCAGCCGAGCGACGCCGACGAGGTGAGCGTCTCTGCCCTGAGCCTGCAGGAAGGCATCAACAAAACGCTGTTTGCCACCAGCACCGACGAGCTGCGGCCCGCCATGACGGGCGTGTTTTTCCAGGTCGACTTCTCGAAGCTCGTCATGGTCGCCACCGACGCCCACAAGCTGGTGAAATTTTCCGTCAGCGACATCACTGGTGAGGTGACCAGCAGCTTCATCGTCCCCAAGAAATCCCTCAACCTCCTCAAAGGTGCCCTGCCGAGCACGGATGCGCAGGTGACGCTGGCCTTTGATAAATCCAACGCCTTTTTCTCCTTCGGCGACACGAAAATGGCCTGCCGCCTGATCGACGCACGCTACCCCGACTACAACGCGGTCATTCCCGTCGATAACCCCAACGAGCTCCTGATCAGCCGCACGGACCTCCAGCAGAGCCTCAAGCGCATCGTCATTTACGCGAACAAGACGACCAACCAGGTCATCCTCTCCATCGCCGATGGCTCGCTGACGGTTTCGGCGCAGGATCTTGACTTCAGCAACGAAGCCACCGAGCAACTGGCTTGCTCCTACAACGGGGAGCCGCTGACGATTGGCTTCAACGCCAAATTCCTCGTGGAGATGCTCGGCATTCTGGAAGGCGAAGAGATCAGGCTGGAGATGAGCACCGCTACCCGGGCGGGCATTCTGCTGCCCACCGAGCAAGTGGCTGGCCAGGAGATCATGATGCTGGTGATGCCGGTGATGTTGAGTAATTAATGGCAACCAAAGGGGGGGTAACGCTGTGCTAACGACTGGCGAGCGGACTTTTCCGCCCTTTTGACCATACGGGCTGGGGCCCTTCTTTGTCGATTAATCTTTTCGCCGCTTCCCCCTTGGGAAGTGAAGCGTGACTTTACATTATCTTTACCCTCCCGCCGCACCCCACCCATTTTCCTGCGGCGGCTACTTTTGCTCAAAACAGAATAGTATCACACCCATTCCGTAACCGGCCTGTGCACGCAGGCGGAAAGTGAACACTATTTTGAGTAGCAAACATCCAGAGGAGCCACGCAACTATGAGTACTATTTCAAACGCAACAAGTTTGCGGATGGGGCTACCTACTTTTTTGCTTCGGTATCTCCAGAACTGGAAGAATTCACACCAGCCGAGGCCCGCCGGCTTATTGCTGGTTTCCGGTTGAAACTTTTGATTGAAGTTCCCTGGGATGTAGAGAAAGCGCTGCTTCCGTACGCCGCGAGAATCAGAGAAGCGGGCCCCATCGAAAGTTTCGAGATTGACCTGATCGAAGCCCGGATTGCCTACCAGCGGGGGTTTTACCTGCGGGCGTACAACTTGGTGAGCATCTTAATTGCCGAGGTGGAAACCTTCCAGGCCGAGGGGGAAGACCAGTTTGAGCGGGTGGAGGCTTCCTTTTTGCTGCCGCGGGCCCACATTGTGGCGGGCAAGACGCTGTACCGGGGATTGGACCATGCATTGGCGCGGGTGCATTTGGGGTTGGCTTTTGATTTGATCCAGTATTCCTCTGCTCCGCATGCCGAAAAAAAACGGCATGATTATTTGCGGGGGCGGATCTGTGTGCTGGTTGCCCGGTCTTATTTTGATTATCCTTTGGAACATGGGAATATCAGTGGCCTCTTCGCCTCAGCAGAATCCATCTACGCTGATTCACTTGATCCTAACCACATCTACTGGTCAGAAATTGACGATTTGAAAGCGCTCTTTGACATGACGTCTTACCATCCGCCGTATCCAGGGTGGTTCTTGAACGCTGAAGAAAGACTCGTAAATGCTGGGGCCCGGATACAGCAAGCCTTCAATGGTAAAGACCATCGTCGGATGGCCCACTTAAAACTCTTGGCGGGCGTAAGTTGGCTCAATCGCGGCAGAGAGCTACGCGCGCAAGAGCATGGGGAGTTCACTCCTGCTGTCATGGAAGCTTTTGGTAAAGCTGCAAAGCATTTCCGGGAAGAGTACCAAATAAGAAAAGGCTGTTTTGAGGGTAGGCCCCACCCTACGCAGGCCAAATGCCTCTACTACTTAAGTCATACGGAACTCCTAGCTGCCCAGTGCAAGATCAAGCAGGGAAATATCCCGGAAGCGCAGCAGCACTTAAGAGAGGCGGAAGAATTGATCAAAGAGGCGCATGAAGCCAACCGACGCAGCCCTAAAGAGCGTAAAGAAAACCAGCGTATAGCCAAACGACCTGGAGTCCCCTTCGCAGCAGATTCCCTAGGGAAAGTAAACTGCCTAGACCGCCTACAATACTTCAAGATTTCGGGTAAAGAACTCAAGCTACAGTATCTACGCTACCAGATTGCCGCCAGCACAAAAGCACGAACCGCTTCCTTCAGGCAGGTTCTTAAAATCTACAGAAAGTGCTACGCGGGGATGATTGATTGCATCATTCACCTTAATAGCGAGGCTTCCCGGGAAAGCATTTTCGAGCGGTTTACCCCAATGCAAGAAAACGCCATCGCCGTGTGTCAAAAGGAGTTTGATCTATTCCCCACTGGATCGAAGAAGCAGAGGGAGATTTTTGACATCATGCTCAATATTCATCTCCAAGGCAAGCGTAATATGGACTGGAAAAAGAAGCACGCGGCAGCCCCAGTCCGCCCGGGAAAATTGGCCTTGGAGGGCTTCCGTGGCAGGCTCAACATCCTCCAATTATACATCCAAAAAATGTTGGTGGCTAGCGGGCAGCCTCAAGAAGATAGAAATCTAGTACCATTAGAAGACTTTCGCGGGAAGTGCGAACGGACTATAAAAGAAAATTTTGACAGAATCGAGGATAGCTGGGATTTTTGGCAGAAAGAACGCCATTTGTCCGATCAAGAGGATGGCTTCAAAGCCGATACGATCATCAGTCGTTTCGACGGCAATAAACGAACGGGGCTTATATCCTTTTTTGCTGGTCAAGAACACCTCTATCTCCTGAGCCTTTTTCAAACTGCACCCAATGCCAGCGCTTATATGTACCGGGCAGTCCGCCTGACGGGACAAGGGCAGTCCTTTACCGGAGTAAAGGGGCTGCAAACAAAAGCAGAACATCTAGCGAAAACGATCTCTTGTGTGCATCGGGTCCTAAAACGCGAACAGAAAAATGGACAGATGGGCAATGGTGAAGATCAGCATCAGGATGGCCCTAGTGCTTTTGCCAACCGCCTGATCAATGGCAATGCGCTGGTATACTACCCCCCGGAAGAGCACTTTGTCAAGCGGGTTTTAAAGGAAGAGGTATGGACAACCAGCCCGGCAAAGGAACCCGTTGCTACGGCAGATCGCTTAAACAGCCTATGGCTTACCCTTGCCTACGAAATGAATCGGGATCTGTTTGGCACACTGGAAAACATACCCCGCTCCTTGTACCTCACTTTTAACCAGGAGTGGATGCAACGGATTCCCTATAGTTTGATGCCCTTGCGCGACCCCGCGAGCGTGGCTTCTGCTGGCAAGGAGTACCGATTTTCAAAACTCCCTTATTTCGGCACCAAATACGAACACGCCCTTTTACCATGTCTTGCAGATATTTGGCGAGTTGGGGGCAAAAACGGAAGCCACACTTCGGCTTCCACCGACCCCGACAATCCTCCGAACCTGTATCTTTTCTTGGCAGCCCACGGTATTGATTACCAAGGCGATCAACACCATGCCCCCAAAGAGTTCATTTCAACCTTAGGCCCTAAGCATTTTACGCACTTGAAGCAGTTCGTTTTTGACGGGCGAATTAACCAGCCTCTCCACCGATTTCAGTATTTCCCAGCAGTAACGGCCACAGGGAGATATACTCCGGAAGACAAAGAACTTATCTTGGCGCGGGCTCAATTATCGGCCGTCCTCTACTTCTTTTGTCACGTTGAACAGGAAAAAGACCTTTCCAAAGTGCGCAAATTAATCAAACTGACCAGCCCTCCTCCAGGGGAAGAGAGCGACTTTGCCCCGGAATATCTTCGGTCCCCCACCAACATTTACCACGAAGAAATTGCGGAAAGCGACTTCCGCAACAACTGGCTGGTCTTCATCAGCGGATGCGGATCTGCGGAAGGCTTTGCTCGAGTGGGGTACATGGCTTTTTCCATGATGACGGCCTTTTTGGATGCTGGCAGCCGATCCGTCATCGGAACCCAATTCACAAGTTATACCCAGCAAGCCAAACACTATTCCGAAATCTTCTTTCAACAATGGGTTGGGATAACGGATAAGCGTGCGAAAGCATTGGGAATAGCAATGCGAAGAGCCAACAAAATTATGCTAAAAAGTAAAAATGAAGGCTATACCCATTATTCGAATCCCCTACATTGGGGGGCTTACCTCTTGTTGGGTGATATGAGCTTACGCTTCGCTGAATTGGAACATTTTGGATACGAACTAGCACCAAAGCCCTCATGACACTGGAACGAGGATGAAATCTCCTCTGTGATCTGGAACAAAGCGCACGTTGTTTTCCTCCAATACGCGTTTAATTTTTTCTTCCCCAAGGGTGAATGCAAATTGATCTGACCATTCTCCCTTTTGGTAAGCGGCACTACTGTTAAATACGAAAGCCTCGTAATAACCAGGAATTAATACTGTATCAACCAGCGCTTCAATCCTGATGTAATTGTCCTTCACCGTTGAAGACGGAAAATGCAGGGCCTCCACTTTTGCTCCCTCCCGATTCAAAATGCCTAGATAAACCCCTTCTTCGGTGATGGTCCCAGATTGAAACCTGAGTTTGATTTCATGATTAAAGCGAAGAGGAGCAAACGGGTTCTCCCATTCTTTAGTACTACGGTCTAGTTTAGGACCTTTGGGAACAGGGCTGTCCTTAAGCAGAATCCCCCCCATGGCGTAAAAATGCCCCGCCTTCTCAACGGGCGGCTGGAGATTTCGGAAAGTTTCCTTGAACTCATGGAAAAGGCGGTTGATGGTAGCTTGGGGAATTGGCTTACCGTTAATAGTGTGCACATTACGGTTTTTCAATTCCTTGACGATCTCACTTTCGGGCACTCGGAGCGCCTTGAGGGGCAAAATAGCAGCTTTGATTTCTAACCAAGGATCATCAAATGCGGTCGATTGTTTTCGCTTCCACTCGTTCCGCAGCGTTATCTCCTCAGGGGTCATTCCCGCTCTGGGCACGAAAGATATGTTTCGTTTTACCTCATCAGGGTTGGGCAAACTGAAGTACTCCCGCATGCTTTCCCGCAAGGCCAGGTCTTTTTTAGAAAAAGGGAATCCGTCTTTAAAAATAACATCTGCTTTAAGCGCCGCGACCAAACTGGCCAATTTCTCCCGCTTCTTTAGTCCACTTCGGAGAAACAAATCTTCAAAACCGTCAATAACTAATCTACTATTCTTCGAGGAAGCGGACTTCTCTAAGCGGTTGAACTTTTGTTCGACTTCTCTTGAACTGGCTTCAGCGGGTAGGCTGATAACTTCATCCTCGTGCGGAATACTATGCATTTTCAGTCTGTTTCTGTGAATGATTACGATCTGTCCTAGTCTAACATGCCATAGCCCTACGGGTTCGTATTTGGGGTCCGGATGCAGGAAGTATGGTTTGTATGCGTGTAAGGCGGTTCTCCTTCTGTTCTGCTTGCGTGCTGCTTTACCTAGGATCAACCTCTGCAATCCAATTGTAACCAACAATACGCGGTACTATCCAATCCGTATAGTACTCAAAAAGTTTGATCTACCGCTTTTTTTACTCTGCAAATGTAGTGCTCAATTCCTTAATAAAAAGCAAAATTTAAAATTTCCTCCTTATTTAGATACATTCTAAGGGAAGTTAGACTAAGCTAACAATTCAAAAGACTTCCGTAAAAGCGGTGGCTAATCAGAAAAAGGCGACTAAAATGTCACAGAATTGTAAAATGCATAGCAAAATACTATTTATTTTATCTATTTATTTGCATTGTAATCAAATTTACTTATATTTGCATTGTAATAACTACACTACTATGCAACACAATCGACCAAATGCAAGATCCCCGCCCAAACGGGCGGCAGTAAGTTTCCACAAAGCTTGTGTAAACTCCATCCCACAACCGGGCAGGGTAGTGGAAAGGAACCACGGCAAGTTGAAACTCACCGTTCGCTTACCGTCGTAAAGGCCAAAAGCCTAAAACGAGGATCTACTTGACTCACTCTACGCTTGCGCGGAGCTTCGTCGCTTCAACCCAAAGATACGCGCAGGTGGAGAAATAATCATCTCCAAATGTTACGAAACAACATAATTCAACACGGCTTCTACATCTTTTTGGTTCTCAACCTCGGGTACATGTGCACGACAGCCAGGCCGAACGCCCGGGAAGTCCGCACACATGTTGCCAAACAGCGCCTGGAAAACCAGGACTGTAAGGCGGTCATCAGCGAACTCCGAGATAGAGCGGAGGCCAACGCCCCAAAACTTGCCAACTACGACTCCCTCGCTGGCCGCCTAGCCGCAGTCGAAGAGGATCACCGGCGCCTGCTTGACGACTACGAAAAGGTCGTGCACGACAACGAAGGGCTTACCGAAACCAGTATCGCCCAAGAGCTCGCCCTCCAGCGATTGATTTTTCGCGACAGCATCTACGTACTCCGCAACAGCGAATGGGCCGTCTACGCTCGGGACCTGGAACAGCAACTCGAAGCCCTCCAGCACAGCAGCAACAGCTACGCGACGGGCAACGATGCCTCACCAAAGCGCTACAGTTTGGGGCTGGCATTCTTGATCTCGCTTCTGCTCTACATCATCCTCCGACTTCGGCAGCTGTCTCAGCCTCGCCGTTAGCCTTAGCGGGGAAGAGCCCGCGAAGTTGAAGTTTCTGGTCCTGATTTTTGGAGAATTTCCCGATCCGCCGCCCGCGCAGTCGCCAACCGTCGCTGTTGTCGTCACCTGGCCTTTCAACGTTCCCGGCACCTGCGGCCGCGCCCACTAATGCCTGCCCCCCGAGGGAGGAGAGGAAAAATTGGGCATCGCTGCAGAGCATTCCCTCGAACCAGCGCCTCCCGTTGAGGTAAAGCACTGCCTCGCAGGGCGGAAAATCGAGGGTGACGCTGCCGTCGGCATCGGTAGTGGCTACGTCCGACCAGCCCAGGGAATGGCGCATGACCAGGAGAACTACCTGCCCCGGTGCCGGCTCAGCGCCGGGGGCATAGCGAAGTTGTATTCGGACCATTGGAAGATAATTGGGTCTGCGCGAATCGTCGGCGCAGTTCGGTGTAAAACCGGCTCCGCTTTCCCCGAAGGTAGGCGGGCCGGCGCTCAAAACAGATGTATAGAAAGGGTAAAAAGCCTCCTCACCGAAGTGGCATCCAGCGCGTGCGCCAGAGTGCCGCCCGGCAAGGAGGGGGGTGTTAATAGGCCGCTTAGAGAAGCGCGCTACGCACCGGATTTCTGGCCAAACCCTTGGGGTTAAGCCGCTGCCAGAACGCAGGTTTGCTTGGAGGTCATTTCTGGACCGAATTATAAACCAAAGGTGAGCCCATCCTTCTCCGATAGCAAAAAATCACAGATTGACGCCCCGGATACCCGTAAAAAACAGGAGAAAATATTTTGTAATACACTAAAAATCAAATGCTTATGAAGCAGAAGGAAAGTGCTGGGTGACGACCCGATTACGCACTCTACCATGCCTTAGTTGGTGACACTTTTTCCTTTTCGATTCGTACGACACTAAGTCCCGACGCCCCGGCGGCGGGGCAGAACAGCACTTGGCTAGCCTTCATCCAAGAGTGCGCACTCTGACTTTTTCTCACTGCGCAATTTTCAATTATGAACAAGATTGTTAGTGTTTTTGCCGTCGCCGCCTTCCTGGCGACCAGCCCTCTCCGTGCCCAAATTGTCACGGACGAGAACTTCCTGCAGTCCGTATCCCCGTTGGTACAGACGGATCCCGAGACTGCCGTTAGTGTGGATGAGGGCTACGAAGGTCCATTCATTACCACCACGTTGGAGGTCTTAGTACAAACCATTTCGGCTTACCCGCCCGGTGTGTACCTCATCCAGATCTTCCACAGCAGTGGCAAAATGACCTACGAGGTGGAGGTGGAAGACTAAGTAATTTCGTCCGCTTGAGTAGGGCAGCGGTGGTTCCTCCCGCTTTCTGGCTTACCCGGCGGGGAAATGCTCAGCACTAATTACCAAGGTTGGGGGTGGGTAGGTCAGCAGTGGCCTGCCCACCTTTTTTATAGCAACAAATGTTTATCTCAACGTTTTGATCCACCAAGTAAACCCGTGCCCGCTTGCGAAAGTCCCACGAGCCAAATGCCGTTGCGGCCTCCCTCCGGTTTTCAAGCCAAAGCGTTAAACTTCTCCCTGAGCCAATCGCCCGATTCGTGGATGTAATCTTGCAGCGCTTCCAGGGCCTCCTTGCGCGGCTGGTAGAGGTATTTGCTGCGGGCGAGGCCCTCGGGGGGCATCTTTTCTAAACCATCGCGCAGGGTCAGCAGCGTGGCGAAGGCATTGATGAAGGGTAGAAAATGTTCGCTGTGAGCGTGGAGGGTTCCTTGGCGCTCAACGAGGTCGCGCAGCCTTTCGCGGACTGTTTTTAACGTCGCCCGGGGGTCCGTTAATAGCTTTCTGGCCATGGGGTCGGGCGCGTCCCCGCTGCAATAACGAAGTTCATACCAGGTCATGAGGAGTAAGCGTCGGATGGACAATACTAATACCTCAACCGCTTCTTCCTCTACTTTCAGAATTTCCTTAGCCGCCCGGGGAAAATCCTTCTCCGCAAAGGCCAGTCGGGCACGGATGTAGGCGACGGCGGATTTGCGGTACTGTTTTTCCACACGGGTCTGGTAGCCCTTGATGTAGCCCTCCAGCCAGTCCCCTACCCCCCGTACCACAACGTCTTCGGAAAGTCCGAATACCGGCACGTAGCGCCAGTTCGCCCGCCCTTCAATTTGCACCGCATTAAGGGCCAGATTGGTGAACAAGAGCAAAGGCAGGTAAGGCGTTTTTCGCCAATGCTTACCGTACTTGCCCTCTAGAAGGAGTAATCTGGCGCGAAAGGCAACGATTTCCAAAGCCACATTGCCCTGCCGCGTGCAGTGGGCACAGTAATTGTCAATAGCAGAAAGATTATCAATATAGTCTTCCAGTGGCAGCACCGGTTCAAAACTCTGCAACGCCGCCAGCTGGTCTTCGATCAACTGAAGGAGCTCTGGAGCGAGGGGATCATGGTCCAGGATCTGGTTGGTTTTCCAATAAACATACAGAAGGGGTTCTTTTTCGATCTGGGCGCTGCGGCGGGCCAGTACGGCGGGCAATCCTTGGAAATCCTTGTCGGATAGGCCGATTTGGCGTTCCGTAAACCGGATATGGTAAATCCGCCAGCGGGCTTGAAAACGGAAAGAAAAAAGCAGGAAAACCCGGTCGCTGGCCCAAGCCAATTGGGCGAGCCCCTCGGGGGGCTTCTGTGCATTCATACTCCACTCAAATTTTTTGAGTGCGTCATAATCCTCCTGTAACTGCTGTAGATAATCTTCCATATGACTTCAAAAGTATCGGTTCATTGGTGCTTGGGCGCAATACGACCCATCCACCAAATCAATGCGCTCAAGTGTATTCAACTCAGGGCCTTAAACTGCGCTAATAACCACTCCCCGGATTCGTGGGGGTAGGCCAAAAGTGGGGCAATGGCGGCCTGCCGACCTTCGTGCAGTTGCTGGCTGCGGCGAATGGATTCGGGTGGTAAATCCTCCAAGGCATCCCGCAACTGGAGGAGTGCCGAAAAAGCGTCGAGAAAAGTGAGGAAGTGCGAGCGGTGGCCGGGTAACCTTTTTTGACGTAATTCTAAATCACGCACCTGGGCCCGCATCTTCAGGAGAAGAGCTCTTGGGTCGGCCAAAAATTTCCGGGCCATTCGGCGGGCTGTTTCGTCACCGTTGTACCGCAGCGCGTACCAGGTCATCAGCGTCAGCCGCCGGCTGCCGAGCACCAATGACTCCACAGCCGCTTCGTCTATTTTACTGATGGCATTGGCCGCCGCCACAAAATCCCCCCGCCTAAAAGCCATCCGGGCCCGTACGTAAGCCACCGTTGAAGCGCGAAAAGTCTTTTCCACCCGGCTCTGGTAGCCTTTAATGTAGAGCTCCAGCCAATCGTAAACATCATTTACCGGCGCTTCATCGGCCTTGTAGTAAATCGGGACAAACTGCCATTGCCCAAGTTCGGCCAGGTCCATTGCACCGGTGGCCACGTTGCTGAAAATGATGTAGGGCAAATGCGGTTTACGCGACCATTTTGCTCCGTACTTGCCCTCCAGCATCAGCAATGCGCTGCGGAAAGTAGCTGCGGTGAGCCCCTTCGCACCAAGGCTTTTTCCTTTGATGCAGAAATTGTTGAGGAGGGACAAATTGTACACATAGTCTTCCAACGGCAGGTGCACTTGAAAACTTTGGAGGTAGGCAATGTGGTCTTCAATCTGCTGGTCCACGCCTTCCGCTAGCGGGTCAAGTGCCACAATTTGGCAGGTCCGGAGGTAGGCAAACAAAAGTGGGTCCTTTTCAACTTGCAGCGCCCGACGGACCAGCAGCGCATCCAGCGCAACAAAATCCGCCTCCTGCAGGCCGATGCTTTTTTCCGTGTACCGGCCTTCGTACAACAGCTGCCGCGCCTTCAGATAAAGGGCAAACAGCAAATAGGACCGGTCATTGGCCCACGCCAATGTGGCCAGGCGATCGGGTGCCACCAGTTGGTTAGCCGCCCATTCAAACCGTTTCAGGTGCTCGAATTCCTCCGCTAAATCGTTAAGGTAATCCATAGGGCGTCAAAAATACACCGCCTAACGCTTATTACCCGGTATAGGTCAATAAATCGGGCGCGGCCGCAGGTGCAAGGGGAGTTGGAGTTCCATAGTTCATAGTTCATAGTTCACTACTTACCGGCAAACTATTGAACCAGGAACTACTAGACTACTAGACTATGAACTAACCAATTACCTTTGTAAAAACCGCCCATTGGTCATGTCCGACCTTCCGTCCATTAAGGTTTTTATTTCGTACGCCCGCAAGGGGCTGGCCTACGGCATCAACGACGTGGTCAACGGTCTGGCCGCCCTCCGCATCCGCCAGGCCCAGGCCTACGAACTCGACTACTGGTACGACCTCCACCTGCAATTCCGTGAATACGACCAGGCGGTGATGGACCGACTCTGGCGGGCGGACCTCATCATCGTCATCAACAACGATGCTTACGTTAATGACCCTTACATCAGCCAGTACGAGCGTCCCGTCATTGCGGCAGCGGCCCAGGACCCCAACCGCCGCGTCATCGTCTTATGCCACGAGCCCACCACCGGACAGCGGGAATGGACGAGCGTTCTCAACGCATCCTATCTGCCCGAGGCACCCGGCGCTACTTTTATGGGCAGCCGTGCCGCACCGCTGTGGAGTGCCTTCCAGACGCTGGTGGATCAGCACTGCAGCAGCGTGGCCCGCGAGCAGCGCGCCATCCTGGCCACGATCAAATCCATCCGCCTGGCCGAGGAACGCCCGGTTCTGGTACGGGCCGAGGAAGACCCGGGTGCGTTCGGACCGGGACTGGCACTCGGTCTCACGGGGATCACCCTGGTGTTTCTTGGTTTTATCCTGTTTGCGGTCATTCCCGCGCAGCGCCCGGTTCCGGTAAAGTCCCGGCCCATTCCGCTCGAACTGACCTGGCCGCCGCGCACGCCCAACGTCGGGGCATCGCCGTACCACGACCCTAGCCAGCCCCACCTCCCGGACCGTGCGTCCGCCGGCGAAGAGACCACGGCCGTCCGCTGAACCTGGCTGACGAAGGCGTTTGCCTGAGGCACAACTTCTCCTCCCCCTTCGTACCGGAACTTCCCCAAACGCCGAAAGCGGCTGCGGGATGCACTTAATGCAATCCGCAGCCGCTTTCGGCGGTGCGCAGACTTCTCCTAAAGCCTGCTATATGACAAATAACAAGGGGGCTTAGCCGGTGGCTAGCGCTCTCCGTATTTTTCCAGACGGTAGACGGCCTTCAACTTTTCACGGCGGCGCAGAACGCTTGGCTTGGTGAATTCGCGGCGGTTCCGTAACTCACGGATCACCCGGGTGTTGATGCTCTTGCGCTTGTACCGCTTGAGTGCGCGGTCGATGTTTTCTCCTTCACGGACGTTGATGATCAGCATTAAACGGTGCTATTTTTTAATTGGACCGCAAAGATAGGGTTTTCCGGGCGATGAGAAAAAGCTTCTGGCAAAAAAACCTTTGCGGGGACCTTCCCTTGCTTCATATTTCTCACCTGGCACCTGCGGCCGCGCCCACAACAGCGCCTAAGCCTTGGCCAAGGTGATGCCGAAGGTAGAGCCCATTCCGGGAGAGGAGCGTACGTTGATGGTTTGCTGGTGGGCTTCCATGATGTGCTTGACGATGGAGAGGCCCAGCCCCGAGCCCCCTTTTTGGCGGCTGCGGCTCTTATCGACCCGGTAAAAGCGGTCGAAAACGTGGGGGAGGTGTTTTTCGGGGATGCCGATGCCATCGTCGGCTACCTCGCAGAGGATGTAGGTGGCCATGTCATAAAGGCCGATGCGGGTGTTGCCGCCCACGTTGCCGTACTTGATGGAGTTGGTAATCAGGTTGATGAGGACCTGGCGGATGCTTTCGCGGTCGGCCCGGACCATAAACCCGCCGTCCGCGCCGGGTTTGAAACTGAGGTTGACGCCGGCTTCGTGGCTTTTCAGGTCCAGTTCTTCGAAGACTTCGGTGGCCAGCGTGCGGATGTTGAATGTCTCAATGTCTAAGACGAGCTCGCCGCTTTCCAGGCGGCTGATGGCGCTGAGGTCATCCACAATGGTTTGGAGGCGTTCGACGTTTTTGGCGGCCTTGCGGAGGAACTTAAGGGTGAACTTGCGGTCGTCGAGGACGTCTTCGTCGTCGAGGATGGTGTGCAGGTATCCCTGGATATTGAAGATGGGCGTTTTCAGTTCGTGACTGATGTCCCCGATGTAGCGGCGGCGGTATTCGGCGAAGCGCTCGTACTCATCGAGTTGGTCTTCCTGGTAGGTGGCCCATTCCTCCACTTCTTTTTCCACTTCGTCGATGATGGGTCGGTCGGGGTCGACGCTTTCCCTTTTGGCATCGGGACTGATCTTGCGGCTGTGGATGGTTTTGTAAATCAACTTGATGCGGCGGTAGATAAAGTGGTCCAGAAAAAGGAGGATCACGAAGTAGGAGACCGCAAAGCCACAGGCCAGCAGGAGCAGAAACAACCAGGCGGGTACCGGGGCAGCAAAAAGCAGTACGACAACGAGTACGAGTGCGGTGGTGATAAAAGTTGCCGCGGCTGCGGCTTGCACCGCGACTTGCCGCGGGGTGCTGTTTTTCAACATTAAAAGACGAATTTATACCCGATGCCCTTGATGGTTTTGATGTAGTGGTCGCCCAGTTTTTCGCGCAGTTTGCGGATGTGGACATCGATGGTGCGGTTACCTACGATAACGTCGGTGCCCCAGACGCGGTTGAAAATCTCGTCGCGGCTGAACACTTTGCCGGGCTTGGAGGCCAGGAGGGTGAGGAGATCGAACTCTTTTTTGGCCAGTTCGATGCGCTCTTTGCCGCGTAAGACCATGACTTGCTCGAGGTCGATTTCCAGGTCGCCGACCAGGATGGTGCTGGCTTCCTCGTGGTCTTCCTGCCGTTCGTTGCGGCGCAGGAGGGCCTTGACGCGGCTCAGCAGGACGCGGGGCCGGATGGGCTTGGTGATGTAATCATCGCCGCCGGTATCGAGTGCAGCGATCTGGCTGTAGTCTTCTTCCCGTGCGGTGAGGAAGGTGATGATGGTATTGTTGAATTCGGGTTTGCTGCGGAGGAGGCGGCAGAGTTCTACGCCGTCCATAACGGGCATCATGATATCGAGCACGATCAGATCGGGTTGAAATTTCTGCGCCACCTTGAAGCCTTCTTCCCCGTTTCCGGCGGTAGCTACTTCGTAACCTTCTTTGATGAGGTTGTATTCCAGGATCTCCAGAATGTCGGGTTCATCGTCTACCAGTAGTATCTTAGCCAAACTCATAGGGTACACCTTTGGGTTAAATTACGCACAAAACTAGGGCATTCCCGCCGCGCCGGGGTTAATTAAGCGTTAAGCCTGTTATTGACTACCCCGCAACCCGCCCCACCCTGCTATGAAAACAGTTTACTTCGTTCGCCACGCCAAATCCAATTGGGATCACCCTAACCTGGCGGACCACGACCGGCCCCTCGACACGCGGGGCATCCACGACGCACCGCGTATGGCCCAGCGCCTGCGGGAGCTGGGCGTTTCCCCCGCGGGATTGCTCACCTCCAGCGCCAAGCGCGCGCGCCAAACGGCCCAGGCTTTTCGGGAAGCTTTCGGCCTGCCGGAAGCGGCCGTCCTTACCGAGGCGGAGCTCTACCACGCCTGGCCCGATACGATCGAGGAACACGTGCAAAACCTGCCCGCCGAGTGGGATACGGTCCTGGTCTTTGGCCACAACCCTGGGTATACCGACCTGGCCAATCGCCTCGAACACGACAGCTACATTGGTAACGTCCCAACCTGCGGCATCATCGGAGCTGAGGCCGACGTCCCCAACTGGACGGCCTTCCGCCTGAGCGCGGCGCGGCGCACCGTTTTCCTCTACCCAAAGCAGACGTAGTACGTTGACCCCGGTGGCTTTCGCCCTCCTTTTGTAGTTCTTATGGTTAGCGGCCCTTATCCGGCCCACACCAACATCCTTATATATATGTATCGCATTTTCTGCTTTTCGTTTCTTCTGTTTCAGGCTTGTAGCGACTCCGTCCCCGGAGAGCCGCCGGTTGATCTTGATGCCCTGGCCCCGTTGGTGGCCGATATGCAACTGGCCGAAGGTTTGGCTACGGAAGTGCCCATCATTGTACGGGACTCGATGCGCGAGGTATACTTTGATCGCACCTTAACCGCCTACGGCAGTAACCGGGCGGAATTCGACAGCCTCCTTTGGCTCGTCCGGCAGGAACCCCGTTGGGTGGATTCGCTCTACAGCCGGGTGGGGGTCATCATCAGCCGCCAACAGGCGGAAATAGGGATTGAGTAAAAAGCCCAGCAGTAGCCGGTACGCCGGGCTGATTGGCCCACTAGCACAGTTCGAGACGCACCACGGATTCGACGTGGCTGGTTTGGGGGAACATGTCTACCGCCCGGGCCTTTACTACCCGGTATTTTTCTGCCAGGATGGCGAGGTCACGCGCCTGGGTGGCCGGGTTGCACGAGACGTAGACGATAACGGGGGCGGCCAGTTCCAGCAGCATGGGTAAGACCTTGGGGTGCATGCCCGCCCGGGGAGGGTCGGTGATGAGCACGTCGGGGCGCCCGTGCTCGGCAGCGAACTCGGGCGTGAGGATGTGCTCTACCTGCCCGGCGTACCAGGTACAGTTATCCAGGCCGTTGAGGGCAGCATTTACTTTGGCGTCTTCGATGGCGGCGGCGATTTCTTCGATGCCCACTACCGCGCGTGCGTCTTTGGCCAGGTACTGCCCGATGGAGCCAATACCGGTATAAAGGTCGTATACATTTTCCTGGCCCGTAAGGCCCGCGTACTCCGCCGTGATGTCGTAGAGCCGCTGCCCCTGGCGGGTATTGGTCTGGAAAAAAGACTTGGGGCCGATGTGGAAATTGACGTGACCCAGGTTTTCCACCACCGTTGTCGTACCGGCGAAGTGGACCATTTCCAGGTCCATCATGTATTCATTGATCTTGCCGTTGATGCAGTAGTAAAGGCTGGTCAGGTGCTGGCCGAACCGGGCCATGATGGCGCTTAAGAAGGGCTGGATCCGGGCTTGATCGTCGGTGAAGAATGCCAGGACGAGCATACACTGTCCGGTGGTAGTAGTCCGGATCATGAACTGCCGGAACAGGCCCGTCCGCTCCCGCATGTCGAAGAAAGGAACGCCCATTTCGATGGCGAGCGCCTGGATGCCGTTGCGGAGCAAATTGCTGGGGCCGTGCTGGAGATGACATTCCTCGATCTCGATGAGCTTATCGTAAGCTCCGGCCTTATGAAAACCGATGACGTTGGCTTCGTTGTTCACTTCCGTTCCTACCTCTTCGGCCGTCAGCCAGCGGCGGTTGGCGACTCCGAATTCCAGCTTATTGCGGTAAAAGGACGTCGCTTCGCTACCGAGAATGGGCTCCCACTGCCCTACCTCAATTTTGCCAATGCGGGTGAGGGCATCCCGTACAATCTGGTCTTTCTCCCGCAACTGGCCAGCGTAACTGAAATCTTGCCATTTACATCCCCCACAAACGCCGAAGTGCTGGCAAAAAGGCTCCACCCGGTCTGCGCTCCGCTGCCGCCACTCCAGGGGCGTGGCAAAAAGCAGCTTTTTCCTTTTTTTGAAAGGCCGGACGTCTACTACGTCTCCCGGCACCACTTTCTCGACGAAAACGACTTCGCCAGCGGGGGTTTTGCCTACGCAGAAGCCTTTGTCGGCCAGGCCGGTAATCCGAACTTGATCAATGCGGGCGGGGTAACGGCTGCGGCGGGAACGGGACATGGCGGGGGGCTTGCGGAAATGGAGGGGGCGGCAAAGGTACGTTGGGGGAAGGATTGAAGGATTGAAGGATTGAATAACTGAATAATTGAATAAGCTGCCGCACGGGACAGGCTGCCGCACGGGACAGGCTGCCGCACGGGACAGGCTGCCGCACGGGACAAAGCTGCCGCACGGGACAGGCTGCTGAGCGGGACAAAAGATAACTCTTCGTTTTGAGGATAGTCTTAGGTTGTTCATTTAAGGGTTTTGCCGAACGGAAGTCTCTCCCGCCCCTGGAGGCCCCGCTTACGCAGCGTCGGGTGAAGCCCGGCGTTTTCGTTGTGGGCGGTGAGGTGGGGAGGCATTGAGATAAACAGCCCGCGCAATTCTTTTGGTTGCTTCGTTAAGCCCAGGCCAGAATGATCTTAAAAACTGAGCTTCCGCCGTTGCCAACCAAGCAATAACAACAGGATCGCCATTCCCCAAAACAGCCCTGGCTCGCTCATGCTGCGGATGTCCGCTTCTTCCAGATCGAGGGCTGGATCGGCGTCAAGCGTTTCCGCTTGTTTTCGGCGGAGGGCTTCTTTTTGGGCATCGTTTTCGACAACCAGGAAGGCGGTAGTGGGCATCAGCAGGGCGGCGCGGAAGCTGCCCCGTACTTCGGCCAGCCAGGGGCGGTAGCCTGTTTGGCCAGTCCGCTGGTGGTGGAGATACTGGCCGTACAGCGCCAGGCCAGCCGCCCAGGTTTTGGCAGGCAAGCCATTTGCGGCCAACGGCGCGGCCCCAAGTTGGAGCAATATCGCCGGCTCATTGTTTACCGGTAGCCAGTGGGTTGGTGCGTCCGCATTTGGATAAGCGTAAGCACTCACTACGGCGGGCAGTGTGACCGAATCTTGTTGTTGGCGGGCCGGTTCTTCGACGAGAGAATGCCGCGCAAGGGTTCCTTTCTCCGAGAGGTAGTAAAAATCGTTCCCCGCCGGAAGGGCATGGGCCCAGGCGGAGAAATCGCCGTCCAGAACGGGGCGATTCCATTGGTTGGGGACAACTATGATCTTCCAAAAGGTCGGGGCGGGTGAGGTCTCGGGCACTGTGGCCAGGATTTCCTCCATGGCACGCCGGGCAAAGAAGCCGCCAGTGGGCATTTTTGTCAATGCGCTTTCCCAGTCATCATTATAGGCAAGGTGCTGGGGGTAAGTTCCAGCCAGCGTAATGCGGGGTTGTGGGCTACTGGCAGGAAGCCCGGCTGCAAAAGCTTTGATGCGGGCGACGAGGTCAGCTTCGGTCTCGCGACTTTGCCGAGAGGCATCCACCACGAATTGCACCCCAACCTTCCCCTGCACCTGCGTCAGCGCCGCCTTTTCCGACTGGGACACATAGATAGTTGCCCCCGATTGTGTTCCACCGACTTGGTGCTCCCCCACCCGACCAAGCACCAGCGAAGTTCCAGCGAAGGGCAGCGTGAGCGGCTCCCGGTGCAGGAAGCGCATGCCCGTACGTCGGACCTCGCCCGCTTGAAAGGGGAAGACATTGAAGCAAACTACGTCAGCCGTTTTATAGCGCAGCAGTCCCGGATCGCGGTTCTCATTTACGATATTATTGTAGATCCAGGTCGCTGCCTTCCGCTCGGCCAGTATACCAAATTCCTTACGGTCGCCGACGTACAGGTAATAATCGGCGATGAAAACGCCGGGCGGCAGGCGGAATTCCGTGTGGTATTCCTGCAGGCCGAGCGTGGAATCAGCCGTCAGTTCCAGTTCCACCCAGCTGCTCCATACTTCCTGTTGCGGGTCCCAGGTGGTCTCCACCGTAGTATTCGTAAGGCTTACCTTACCAACGGGTATCCGGGAAACCCCCTGGTTCTCCCAGCCAGATTCACCGAGAAAAATGCGGCGTAGGTCGTTGATTTTAGCGTCGGACAGGGTCAAGTTATCCAGCACCAGCCAACGGTAATAACTGGAAAGATAAGGCGTTCCCGAGCCGAAACGGAAGTCGTTGCGTCGGCCTTTTTGTTCGTCAATACTGCGGAGGACACGGGTGAGCGATTTAGCATCGACCTGTTTCTGGCCAGCTTCCGCTGGCGCGTATACGTAATTAAGGGCCGTATCGAGCGTGCTTTTATCACGCTGGTAATTCAGGGTAATCGTAAGGGGCAGGAATAAAAAAAAGACCACCCCACTCAGCGATAGAAATCGACGGTCGAAGTAACGGTTCAGAAAGCGGAAATCGTCCCGCAAACTAGTGAGCTGGACGGGGAACAAGAGCAAAGGCGTCAACATCAGAAAGCCCAGGCCAAAAACCAGGATGGCCGGAATGGACAAAGGCAAAAACGGCAGGAAGACAACGAAGAAGTAGGCAATGAAGGCCGTTGTGGTTGACTTAGCCAGGAAAAGAAACAGGCGGTAGAGTTTGTTATCGTAGTCGGGCAGGCACAGCAACAAGCCATTGAAGCCAGCGATGAGGTAAAAAAGCGGGTGGCTGAAATCGCCAAAGACGTTCGATCCAGCAAAACCTGGCCCGCCAGGCTTTAGGCTACCGCTATTCACCAACAGCCCCAGCAAGGGGAAGACAATGGCCAGCGGGATCATCCACCAAATCCGGCGTTCGCGAAAGGCCTTTTCCCGGCGGATGGCCAGCAGGTAAAGACCACGTACCAGAAAAAACAGAAAAGCTACGGTAAGCGTGATGAATAAGACGACCAGAATGTGCTCCATGAAACCACTGCTCATCCCGCTAAAAAGCGGAATACCGATCATGGAAACCAGGTAAACCGCCAGTGGAATCACGAAGGCTGCGACGAAATTGGGCCAGATTTTCCGTTGTTCCGCATCAGGCGTCGCATAGTGTACCGCGCCCAGCAGGCAGTAGCCCAGCGTTGGCATGCCAAAGGTGAGAAAATACAGGGCCAAGTCCTCCCCCCCCAGCCAGCGGGGAATATTCCAGGGGACCAGCTGCGATAAGTGGTTAATCCCGAAATACAGATAGCCGACGGTAGTGATGAACAAACCAGCCAACAGGGCAACGGGAACCCGTTTACGTACGGTGTCTAGCCACACCCCAGCCCCGAGTACCCCCGCCAAAAAAAATCCGGTAATGATGGCAAACGTTAACCAAAACGCTTTGTATTCCGGTTCCAGCAAGGACTCGATCAGCGTGTACTGCCGGTAGGCGAGCCAGGAAAAAACCAGCAGTGGGAAGGTATGGACGGCGAACAGCCAGCGGGGGTTAATCAGGGTATTCATGGATGATGGTCAATGGTTGGTTGTCGTTGTGGGTGACGGTAGGAGTTTTTTTAGGTTTCAGGAGCATTTGCGTGAAGCCGCAGGCCATGACCAATACGGAAAAATAGACGAAAGCCCCCTGCATTTCGTGCCAGGTACCCGCCGAAAGCCCATGCGGGCTCATCGAGCCCAGTAGCAGGATGGTCAGGATCCGGGAGAAGTTTGCCAGGATGGTAAGTGGCCAAGCCAGCAACATGGCCAGCCACAGCATTCTCCATTTCCCGTAGCGTTGCAGCAAAAGCCAACTGAAGAGTAAGTAACTGATCAGCAGAAAGTTGAATCCGGAACACGAGGCGTCAATTACCATATTTTCCCCGGCGTGGAAATAGCCCGAGCCTGGTTCCCACAGCCCGGCCGAACCGGTAACGGTGCTGACCAGGGCGTCGGTCGGGGCCAGCAAGAAAAGCAGTTCTTCCGCCGTGGCCGTCTGGTGCCACCACTTCAGGAGCACGAAAACGAGGCCCGCCATCAGGTATTTATTCATGGCACATCATGTCTTGCTGTTTGCAATGCCAAAGATAAGTAAAATACATAGTACTTTGAAAATTAAAGTTTCTAACCCCATAAAATCTTTTGCCGTGGCAGGGTTCTGGCTACTGTTCGTCAGACCGCCGAAAGCAGCCCCGTAGCGCGTCGTGCCGTTTATTTGGGCGCGGGCGCAGGTGCAGAGGATGGTCTTTAAAAAGCAGTGGAAGTTCCCGGGGGATAATGAGACCGGGCCACTTTGCGTCTTACGCCAACTATGAACTACAACTTACCCAGGCGTTCAAGCAGTTCCTCCGCTTCAGCGGGACTGAGGCTGAGGGTGGTAAAGTCTCCCTCGACGGTTTCGGGGCGGGGCTGGAGCCGCGAAAAATGCTCGGTAAACACCTGGCTGCGTAGGTAAGCGCGGGCGGGCGTCTGCGTAAAGTCGTACACTTTTTCGGTGAGGGTATGCGTGGGGTCGGAGCTCCAGTCCAGCTCGCGGGCTTTGAGGACTTCTCCGTCGGAGCCAAGGAGACGGTAGGTGCGGCCGTAGCCGTACTCTCCGGTTTCGTAACTGGTGATGCGCAACAATTGGGTGCCGAGGGAGTAGGTGGTGCGGGTGATGTCGGCATCGCCTACCGACTCGGTGGTTTCCGTTTCTTTTTCCCAGCGGCTGAGTTCGTAGCGGCCGAAGTGGGCGATGTCAATGAGGCCCTCCTTCGACTGCGGGGTGCCTTTTGCTTCGCCCTGGCGGCGGACGGCCCCGCCAAAGACCCAGCCCGTTTGGTCCTTTTTGGTGGTGACTTTCAGCCAGGGTTCGTCGTAGGTCTGGCCGCGGAGCGCAATCTTTTCGGTGAAGTCCGTCTTTTCACCGTGGAAGATCAGGGCATCGTTGACCTGGAGGGTGGCCACAACGGGGCTGGAGGTCTTGGGCGCTTCGCGGAGGTTGAGGTCATCGACCCAGGCGAAGAGGATTTCGGGCTCGGGGGCGCTGGGCTGGTTGCGCGGGGGTTCGGGGAGAGCGGGCTGGCTGGCAGCGGCCGGATCGGGCTGGCTCCCGCAGGCCAGGCAAAACAGGAGAGTAAAGAAAAGTGGGGAGAATAACGCTTTCATGCTCCAAAGATAGTGGCTTAGCCAGGGTTTAGCCCCCTGCCGCCGGAAGGGTTGCTGGAGAGGGGGGAAGGAAATGGCTGGCCCCTTCCCTGCTCGGAGTCCATACTCCCCCCATTGGGGGGTCGGGGGGGAGCACCTGCGGCCGCGCCCTAAAACACGAAGGGCCGCAGGTAGGCATAGCTCTGGCGCAGGGCCGCCTGCCGCTTGCTGAGGCTGCCCTCGAAGGTACGGTCTTCGACCTCTACGCATACGGCCCCGTCGTAGCCCGTTTCCCGCAAATAGCCTACGAAGCGGCCCCAGTCCACGTCGCCCAGCCCCGGAATTTTGGGCGTATGCCAGAGGTTGGGGTGGCTGAAAACGCCGTGGTGGTTGCGCTTTTCGACGTCGATGCGGGCGTCTTTGGCGTGGATGTGGATCATCCGCTCAGGGTACTGCCGGAAGGGCAGCGTGTAATCCATGTGTTGCAAAATGAAGTGGCTGGGGTCGTAGTTGAGCCCCCAGTGGGCGTCCGGGATATCGGCCCACATGCGTTCCCAAACGGCGGGGGAAATGGCCAGGTTGGTCCCGCCGGGCCACTCGTCTTTGGTGAAGCGCATGGGGCAGTTTTCGATGCCGATGCGTACGTTTTTAGCCGCCGCGTGGGCCACGATGGGCCGCCAGGTGGCCAGAAAGCGCGGCCACTGCGCTTCGATCGTGCGGTCTTTGTCGCGCCCCACGAAAGTGGTGACGCAGAAGACCTCCAGCGCCGCAGCGGCATCAATGAGCGCCCGCAGGTGGTCGGTATAGACTTTGGCCTCCGCCTCATCGGCCACCAGGGGGTTGGGGTAATAGCCCAGGGCGCTGATGCGAACGCCGTACTGTTGCTGAAGGTCTTGGATGCGGGAAATTTCCGCCGTCGTCAGGGTATCCACGTTGAGGTGGGTAACGCCCGCGTAGCGCCGCTCGGCCTTGCCCGGGGGCCAGCACATGACTTCCAGGCAGTCGTATCCGACGGAGGCGGCAAAAGCCAGGTTTTCTTCCAGGGTGAGTTCGGGGAGGATGGCGCTTACGTAGCCGAGTTGCATGACGGGGGGAGCTTAGTGATTGGCGGCTAAGTTAGGCTTCTGGACGAAGGGCCCCAAAAAAGCTTACACCTTCTTCCGCTCCCAGTAGTTCTGCTCCTCGGTTTCGGCCAGAAGCGTGAGGTAGCTGTTGTAGCGCAGGTCCGTCACCCGGTCATCTTCAGCGGCCACCGAGGCAATGACGGCGCAACCGGGCTCTCCCTTGTGAAGGCAGGCCCCGCCGAAACGACACTCCGGGCTCAGCGCAAAAATTTCCCGGAAGTAATAGGCCACCTCGATGGGCTTAAGGTAGTTGAAAGAGAGATTCTTGATGCCCGGCGGATCGATGATTTCCCCGCCGAATGGCAACTGAAACAACTCAGCAAAGGTGGTGGTGTGCTGGCCTTTGCCGGTGTAGTCAGAGAGTTCGCCCGTACGCAAATCCAGCTCGGGGGCAACGGCATTGACGAGGGTGGATTTCCCGACGCCCGACTGCCCGCTGATGAGGCTGCGCTTGCCCCGGAGGAGTTCCCGGAATGCTGCGATGCCCGTGCCTTCCTGCGCCGAGACCAGCAGTACCTCGTAGCCGATGGCCGTGTAGATATCGGCCACTACCTCAAAAGTGGCCATGGCGTTCTCGTCGTAGAGGTCGGCCTTGTTAAAAACAATCGTGGTGGGGATGCCGAAAGGCTCCGTCATGAGCAAAAAGCGATCGATGAAGCCCAGCTTTAAGTCGGGAAAAACCACCGTAACGATCAGTACCGCCTGGTCGATGTTGGAGGCCAGGAGGTGAAGTTCGTGCTTTTTTCTTGGGCTTTGGCGGACGACGTAGTTGCGCCGCTCCTCGATTTCCCGGATGGCACCGGTTTCAGCGTCGCCCGTATTCTCGATGGAGACGGCTACGCGGTCGCCGACGGCGATGGGGTTGGTAAGCTGCTTATCCTCCAGGCGGAAGCGGCCAGCCACGCGACAGCGCAGGACCACATCCCCCGCCGGGCTGGGCTCATCGAGCAGGACGTCGTACCAGCTGCCAGTAGATTTCGTAACGGTGCCTTTTTGCATACGTAAAGGTAAAGTTACGGAGTGGGGACAAAGTTGCACACCCCTCGACGAAAGCAGCTCCCCCCTGCCGCCGGAACTGGCGGGCGGTCAGCACTTCCCTCCCCCCAAATTCTTCCATGTCCTTTCCAGCACTTATCTTGGATCATTCTCCTCTCCCACCAAAAAACGATCATGACCAAAGACCATCATTACCAGATCAAGACCGAATGGACCGGCAATCGCGGCTCGGGCACGCTCGACTACCGCGCCTATTCCCGCGATCACCTCATCTCCGCTCCCGGCAAGACCGAGGCCATCAAGGCTTCTTCCGACCCCAGCTTCCGCGGCGATAAAAAACGCTACAACCCCGAAGAGCTTTTCCTGGCTTCCCTCTCCACCTGCCACATGCTCTGGTACTTACACCTCGCTTCCGCCAGCGGCATTACCGTGCTGGAATACGTCGACCAGGCCGAAGGAACGATGAGCGAAACCGAAGACGGGGGCGGACGCTTCACCGCAGTTACCCTGCGCCCCCACATCGTCATCGCCCAGGCCGCAAGTGTTGAGGCCGCCCGGCAACTGCACCACGCGGCGGGAGAAAAGTGCTTCATCGCCAACTCCGTAACGGTAAAAATCTCCTACGCCAGTGAGATTTCAGTGGGCTGAAGCCAGGATTTTCCTTTCGCTCAGGCACAAAAAAAGAGGCAACGCAGTTGCCTCCCAATAACCCCAAAAAACCAAATGAAAACTAAAATTTGCCTTGAAGAGCGGTATATACTACCGCTTTCTGCGCTGTTAAGGTATTATTAATTTATTTACCAACAAGCAAAACGGTAAAATTTTTTTTCGCCGGCGGCGTTTCGCCCCTCTTTTACCCCGCCACCGGGCAGATTCCCGCCCGGTGCGCAACGAATGTAGGCGGCGCGTGTTACCTTTGCCACCATGGCTGCACCACGAATTATTGACGGCATAATTATTGCGCTCGCTCCGCGTCCGTAGGTATGCTGCTGTAGTTCCACAGCCCAAAAGCTCCGACGGACCCGTTTCCGCCGGAGCTTTTTTGTTCCACTTTACGCCGGGTTTTGCCCGCCTTACGCCACTTTTTTACCATGATCTACGCAGAGCATAAACAGCTGAACCTCCCGGCCATCGATCAGGAAATCCTGGCCTTCTGGGAACGGGAAAACATCTTCGCCCGCAGCATCGAGGAGCGGGATCCCGCCAACGCGTTCGTGTTTTACGAAGGCCCACCCTCGGCCAACGGCCTGCCGGGCATCCACCACGTCATGGCCCGCACCATCAAAGACATTTTCTGCCGCTACCAGACCCTACAGGGCAAGCGCGTGGAACGCAAGGGCGGCTGGGACACCCACGGCCTCCCCATCGAGCTGAAAGTAGAGTCGGAACTGGGCATCACCAAGGAAGACATCGGCGTCAAGATTTCCGTAGATGAGTACAACCGCGCCTGCCGCGAAACCGTCATGCGCTACAAAGATGTCTGGGACGACGTTACCCGCAAGATGGGCTACTGGGTAGACCTCGAAAACCCCTACATCACCTACGAAAATGAGTACATGGAGTCCGTCTGGTGGCTCCTCAAGCGCATCTACGATAAGGGCCTGATGTACAAAGGTTACACCATCCAGCCCTATTCGCCCGCCGCAGGTACTGGCCTGAGTTCCCACGAACTCAACATGCCGGGAGCCTACCAGGATGTGACCGACACTACCGTGGTGGCCATGTTCAAGACCCAGCGGGACACTGCTTCGGAGTGGCTCTTTACCCTGCCCGTAGCGCCCCCCGCTGCGGAAGAGGACGGGGGCGCGGCCGCAGGTGCAATGGGAAGTCCAGACAGCAAGGAAGTCCACATCATCGCCTGGACCACTACGCCCTGGACCCTCCCCAGCAACACCGCCCTTACCGTTGGCCCCGATATTGCGTACGTCAAAGTACGCACCAGAAATGCCTACACCGGCGCACCCAACGATGTCGTCCTGGCCGCCGCCCTGGTGGGCAACTGGTTCGGTGGACACAACCAGCCGACGGTGGAGGCCATCTCCGCTCCTTTCCCCGGCAGCCAACTCGCCGGTATCCGCTACGACCAGTTGCTGGCCGGGCCCACCCCCACCGACGGCGACGCCTTCCGCGTCATCACCGGGGCCTTCGTCACTACCGACGCCGGCACGGGCATCGTCCATACCGCCCCCAGCTTCGGGCAAGACGATATGGCCGTCGGGAAAGCCAACGGCATCGGCTCGCTAACGCTGGTGGACAAACAGGGCAAGTTTACTGACGAGGCCGGAGCGTTTGCGGGCCGCTACGTTAAAAACTACAAAGACGAAAGCGATTACGTCGACGTCAATGTCGACATCGCCATCCACCTCAAAAAAGCTGGCCTGGCCTTCAACGTCGCCAAGTACAACCACAGCTACCCCCACTGCTGGCGCACGGATAAGCCCATCCTCTACTACCCCCTCGATAGCTGGTTCATCCGCTCCAGCTCCCTGCGCGACCGCATGGCCGAGCTCAACGAGACCATCAACTGGCAACCCGAATCCACCGGCACCGGTCGCTTCGGCAAGTGGTTGGAAAATCTCCAGGACTGGAACCTGAGCCGCTCCCGCTACTGGGGCATTCCCCTGCCCATCTGGCGCAGTGAATGCGGCACCGAAGAAATCTGCATCGGCTCCGTCGCCGAACTCGCCGCCGCCATCGAAGTAGCCAACGCCGAACTGGGCCTGGCACAATCCGTCCCCGCCGACCTCCACCGCCCTTACATCGACGAAATCGTCCTCTGGCAAAACGGCAAAAAACTGGTCCGCGAACTGGACCTGATCGACGTCTGGTTTGACAGTGGCGCGATGCCGTACGCGCAGTGGCATTTCCCCTTTGAGAACGAAGAGAAATTCGCGCGGGCCTTCCCGGCGGATTTCATCGCCGAGGGCGTAGACCAAACCCGCGGCTGGTTCTACACCCTGCATGCCATCGCTACGATGGCCTTCGATTCGGTGGCCTTCAAAAACGTCGTCTCCAACGGCCTGGTGCTGGATAAAGACGGCAAAAAGATGTCCAAGCGCCTCGGCAACGCCGTCGATCCGTTCCAGACCATCGCCAACTACGGGGCCGACGCCACCCGTTGGTACATGATCAGCAACGCCAACCCCTGGGATAATCTTCGCTTCAATGAAGAAGGCATCCAGGAAGTACGGCGCGTCTTCTTCGGCACCTTGTTCAATACCTACGGCTTTTTCGCGCTCTACGCCAACATCGATGGCTACGATCCGCTGCAAGACCAGCCCGTTGAACACCAGGACCTCGCCGAGATCGACCGCTGGATCATCAGCCGTCTGAACTCCCTGACCCATGAGGTATCGGCCCTCTACGCCGCTTACGACGCCACGCCGGCCTGCCGGGCAATCGATAATTTCGTCAACGCCGAACTCTCCAACTGGTACGTGCGCCAGTGCCGCCGCCGCTTCTGGCGCGGGGAAATGACGACGGATAAACGCGCCGCCTACCAGACCCTGCACACCTGCCTGCTGCGGGTGGCCCAGCTCATGTCTCCCGTTGCACCGTTCTTTGCCGACTGGCTCTACCGCAACCTGACGGGCGCGGCTGCAGGATCGAAGCAAGGTAAGGGCACTGCGGATTCCGTCCACCTCAGCCTCCTGCCCCCCGCCGATCCCGCCTTGATCGATCAGGACCTGGAAGTGCGCATGGATTACGCCCAACGCCTCAGCTCCCTCACCCTGTCGTTGCGCAAGGCCGAGAACCTGCGCGTGCGCCAGCCCCTCCAGAAAATCCTCGTCCCCGCCCTTACCGAAGACTTCCGCCGCCACATAGCCGCGGTAGCCGACATCGTCAAAAGCGAAGTGAACATCAAAGCCGTCGAATTCCTGACCGACGGCAACTTCCTCCGCAAAAGCATCAAGCCCGACTTCCGTACCCTGGGCAAGCGCCTCGGCAAGCAAATGAAGGACGCCGCCACCGTCATCTCCGCCATGACGGCTGAAGACATCGCCACACTGGAACATTCCGGAGCCTTCGTCTTCACCCTGGGCAGCGAAGAAGTAGCCATCACCTTAGACGACGTGACGATCAGCACCGAAGACATCCCCGGCTGGAAAGTTGCTACCGACGGAGAACTCACCGTGGCCCTCGACGTAACGGTAACGCCCGAACTGGCCCGCGAAGGAATCGCCCGCGAACTGGTCAACCGCATCCAGAATCTGCGCAAAGACCAGGGCTTTGAGGTAACCGATCGCATTCGGGTCCGCCTGGCCGGCACGCCCGCCGTCCTGGAAGCCGCTACCGCCTTCGAAGCCTACCTGGCCGGTGAAGTACTGGCCGATCAGCTGGAATGCACCACCGATCTTCCCGGCGAAAGCCTGGAACTGCCCGGCGGGGAGACCGTCGTATTGGTAGTAGAAAAGGTGTAGAACCAGCGCGCGCCCTTACTTCCGCGTGAAAGGCATGGCCAGCGGCCCGGTGAATTCGAGGCTGGTGAACGTGAGGTCCAGCTCGGCCCGGCCCGTAGCGGCAGCATCAATCACCACGGTGCGTTCGTGGGCGAAGTCGCTCTGCCCCCCGGGCGCGGCAACGGCCTGAAAGCCGGCGTTCTGGATGGAGAGTTTCCGGTTCTGCCCCAGCTCCGTGAGGTGCATTTCCAGCAGGCGAAAGCCTCGGCCATCCACCAGGTGTTCCGTTGCGAAGCGGGTGTCTTTGCCCGTCAGGCGGTACTGCTCGCCTTCGGCCGCCAGGGTCAGATCGCGGGAAAAGAATACGGCGTTGCCCAGCACGATTTCCTGCAAAAGGTCGAAGCGGGCCGGGATTTTATACTTCTGCTCCAGGTAACTGAGTGGCTCGGCCGTGTAATCCCCGTTGAGGCGATTGACCACGAAAAAGGAGTCGGGCCGAATCAGCGCGCGCGCTCCCTCGAAGCCAAATTTTTTCACGCTCATCCAGATGGCGCGGTCTTTTTCCAGCCGAATAACTGCCGTGCCGCCGATGTTGAGGTCGCGGCTCTTGACCTCCACGCGGGCTTTCCCTTCCAGGTATTGGGTGCTGAAAGCCCCGTCTTCGAGGCCTTTGATGACCCGGGCGGCTTTATTGGTGGTGGTCAGGCCATCCCGGCCATCGGCGCCACCCGTGGTCTTTTTGCCGCAAGTAGCGAAGAGCAAAACCAGGAGGGATAAGAGGAAAAAAGTACGCATAGCAGTAGGAGATGGAACGACCGGGGCGCGGCCGCAGGATGCAAGGTCATGGATCGAGGAGCAAGGCGCATGGCAGGCAAATGTCCGGGGGCTTGGATCATTCTGGTGGATTCAGCTGATCGCTGACCGATTGGGGATGGTCTTTTTTCCTGCCTGCGTCTTCGGGCCGATGGCTCAACTCCCCACCCGCGAGAGTTTTTGGCTCAGGTTTCCGGATTTGCTGCCGGCGGCCCGGGCGCTGGCGTAAGACCTGGCGGCTGCGGCCTTGTCTCCGGCGGCGGCTTGGGCATCCCCCAGTTTTTCCAGGAGCAGGGCATTGGTTCCTGCGCTGGCGGCGGCGGCGCTGAGGGCAGAGAGGCGATCCCCCGCCGCCCAGAGTTTGCCCAGCGGTCCGTCGCTGCCACCGGGCAATTGGGCCAGGTTGAGTTTGGCGGAAGTATCTCCCGCTTCGAGGCCGGCGATGGCTTCCTGGAGGGTGGCCAGGGCGGCGTTGGCTTCGGGCTGCCCGCTCACCATCAGTTGGGCCTGGCGGAGGAGGGCGTCGGCAGCAGCAAAGTCGGCCCGCAACACTTCCCCCAGCGCGTAGTGCACGTAGATGGCCGGACGGTTGGGGTAGATGTCAAGCGCTTCTTCGGCGTACTTGCGCAGCGCCGTGATCTGGTTATCGAGGTAGAGAGCGGCCAGGAGTTGTTCCCAGACGGGATAAACGGTATCGTCGAGGGCCAGCGTAGCGCGGTAAGCCTCGGCGGCGGCGGTGTACTGGCCGGTGTGGAAGTAGAGGTCTCCCTGGAGGGCTGCGGCCTTGGCTTCGTCGGGGTGCACGCGGCGGAGTTCCGTGGCCAGTCCCATTGCTCGTTGTCCGAGCCCCGCATCCTGCGTCCGCGCCACCTCCTGCACCAGTGGTAGGAGTTTGCCGATTTTCAGGTCGATGTCAATGTCGCTGCGCCCCAGCAATTCCAGCAGCTGACCGTCGCTGTCGGTCACCGTTGCGGGGCCGGCCGCATCCTGTAAGGCGAGCTGGGCACGGACGTCGGCGGGCTGGGCAGCCAAAATGTTTTGGTACACCTTTCGGGCCTTGTCCGTTTCGCCCTGGCTGGCGTAGTAGCCCGCCAGCAAATGCTGGTATTCGAGGACTTCGGGGCGGGCAGCCACCAGGTCGAGCAGTTCTTTCTCCGCCCGTTTTTGGTCGCCTTGCCCGAGGTAGAGGGCGTGCTTGCGGCGACTGAGTTCCGCATTGGTGCCGATGCGTTTTTCGAGCTCGTTGTAGGTGGCTACCGCTCCTTTAAGGTCCTGGGCCCGGACCAGAAACGCCGCTTTTTCGAGGTAATAATCTTCGTTGCCCGGGTTCATGCGGATCAGTTCTGTAAAAAGCTCGGCCCCTTCGCGGTGGCGGCCACTGGCTTCGTAGAGTTCCGCCAGGAAGGCCGCGTAGACCTCGTTGGGTCGCGTAGCGTATGCCTTGCGGAGGTGGTCAATGGCCTCGGGCGTAGCGCCGGCCGCAAAGTGCAGGCGCCCCAGCTCAAACTGGATAGCGTCATTCTCCGGTTCCTCCTCCGCCAGGGTGGTAAACAGCCCGATGGCCTCGGTCGTCTTGCCCAGCAGGGCTTCCTGCTTGGCTTCAATGAAGCGGGTTTGTTTCTTCAGCCCGCCTTCGGTGAGGGGGCCGGTTTGGGCACCCAGACTGGCGGCGAATAAGACGGTGCAGAGGAGGAGGACGTTGCGCATGGCGAACGGGGATGAGGTTGGCGGATGAGGCCAGTGTGGGCGCACCTCGCAAATAATGGAGGGCACGCCAACTGCCGGCGTTCTTAGTTAACGCGCGGAGGGCGTGGACGTTGCGTAGGGGGGCAGACTTTTCCGCCTTCCTGCCCCAACGCCATTTCTCTATTCGTCGCCGGATCGCTCGCCCCGCAGACGGCCTAATCCACGATCGTGATCTTCATCATGTTCGTCCGCCGCCGCATCTCCAGGGGCATGGAACCGGTATTGACCAGCAGGTCGCCCTCCACTACGTGGCCGTTGTCCTTCAGGATCTGGGTGACGTCCTTTACCGTCTGGTCGGTGCTGGTGTAGTTGTCGTAGTGGTAGCAGCGCACGCCCCAGCACAGGTTAAGGGTGTTGAGCATGGGGTGCAGGTCGCTGAAGATGTAAATTTTCGCCTTGGGGCGGAAGCTGGAGAGCTTGAAGGCGGTATAACCGGAGCGGGTCATGCCGACGATGCCGCGGGCCCCGACATTCTGGGCGGTCCAGGCGGCAGCAGAACACACGACGTCGCTGATGAAGGTGCCGCTTTTCTCGTTAGACTTCGGTCTTTTTACCCCAATTTCGTAGATCTTTTCCGCTTCGTGGATGATGGCGTTCATGGCCTTGACCACCAGGGCGGGATGGCGGCCCACGCTGGTTTCGCCGGAGAGCATCACCGCGTCGGTGCCGTCCAGTACGGCGTTGGCTACGTCGGTTACCTCAGCCCGGGTGGGGCTGGGGTTGTTGATCATGGAGTCCATCATCTGGGTAGCGACGATGACGGGGCGGGCCCGCTGGATGCACTTGCGGATGATTTCCTTCTGGATGATGGGCAGGCGCTCCATCGGGACCTCTATGCCGAGGTCGCCCCGGGCCACCATGATGGCGTTGGAGTGCTTGATGATCTTATCGATGTTCTCGATGGCCTCGGGCTTTTCGATCTTGGAGATGATCTTGGCCGGGTGGCCAGCGGCGTCGATGTGAGCCCGCAGTTCTTTGAGGTCTTTGGGGTGGCGGACAAAACTGAGCGCGATCCAGTTGACGGGCTGGGTGAGGATGTACTCCAGGTCCCGCATGTCTTTTTCCGTCAGGCTGGGCAGACTGATTTTTGTGTTGGGCAGGTTAACGCCCTTGTTGGATTTGAGGACACCGCCAAAAAGGGTCTTCAGTTTTACGGTGTCTTTGCCGTTGGTTTCCACTACTTCGAAGACGAGGGTACCATCGTCCACCAGCACGCGCTCGCCCACCGTCACGTCTTGCGCAAACTCGGGGTAGCTCATGTAGATGCGTTCGGCGTTGCCCACGCACTTGGTATTGGTGAAGGTGATGATTTGTCCTTCGGCAACGGGCAGGCCCTCGCCTTCCATCTTACCGACGCGGAGTTTGGGGCCCTGCAAGTCCGCCAGAATACTGACGTGGGTATCCAGCTCTTTGTTGAGCTGAACGATGTGCTGGATGATTTGTCCGTGTACCTCGTGCTCCCCGTGGCTGAAGTTGAGCCGGAACACATCGACACCGGCAATGATGAGCGATTTCAGGCCTTCGTAAGAGCTACAGGCGGGGCCAACGGTGGCAACGATTTTCGTGTTCTGGTGATCCTGAGTTTTCAGCATGGCGGGGGGGATAGTGTATAAATTACAATAATACCACAAATGTAACGGATCGCCGGGTTTATTGCCGCTTTAATTCTCGTCAAAGGAAAAATCAGGACCCCATCACCACAAGTCTTCGCGCTTGATTTTTAGGTTTTTCCCGGCGTGGGTACGCAGGAGTTGATCCCAGAGGTAGGTCATTGCCCCCACGCTACGTCCCTGTACGCTCTCTACCCGGAAGAGCGGGAAGATGCGGCCGTGGCTGTAGGCAATGAAGACCATGGCCAGGAGTTCCCCGGTGGCATCCTGCACGGCCTGGGTACCGCCCCAGCTGCGGTGGAGGACCTGGTACATAATGCGTTGCATGGCATGGTACTGCCATTCGTTGGTGGCACTGCGGCCCTGGGTTTCCAGCCAAAGATCGGCCAGGCGTTCGGGTTTGAAACTGCTCGCCGGGCGCAGGCCAGCTGCCTCGGCGAGTTGCAGACGGTTGAAATAGTCAGGACCAAAACCGGCCACCAGCGTTTCGTAGGGTTGGTCCAGAAACAGGGCCTCACCGGCGGCGCGGTGGACCTTGAAACGACCGGGGGCAGCGGGCACCGAGGCCGGTTCCACGGTCAGCTCCCCGCCGCGGAATTCGGCGGGAATGGCGTCCCAAAATGCTTGGATGCGGGTGGGGCTCAGGGGGCGGACGCTGTAAACGGCCAACTCGGGGATCAGGCCGGGTTGTTCCAGCCGCTGCCGGCCCCACCAGTTTTTGCTGCGCGGCAGGGGCATCACGCTCACCCATTCGTCGCCCTCCACCAGCACATCCCAGTCTTTGGCCGTTGCGTTCAAAAACCAGTGGTAGCCGTAGATGCTGCCATTGGTCGCAAAGTGTACACAACTGTCGTAGAGTTGCCGGTCAATTTCTTCCTGGGGGACAAAGCGTAGTTCCATACCCCAGGGAAAAGCCACAGGCCGCAAAAGGTTCAGCGGGCGCTGCCGCGGGTGCAGGGCAAAGAATCAGGAGCGAGGGGGCGTTTAAGACTTTGCCTGAAGTAACTCTTCCACCAGTTGGAACACGGTAGTAACCGGGTTTTGCCGGTGTGGTGGCTCACTCTTATGCATTTCGAATAATCGTTTGGCTCGTTTTATGGCCTCTTGCTCGCTCGCCACAGGGTCCTTTTCCAGTAGTTCTCGGATCCCTAGACAAAACTTAGCCTTCTTACCTTCTCGCTCGTAGTTGATGGCCCAATGCCGGCTGAGTTGCTCGTAGTAATAGCTCCTCTCCTGGCGGGAGTTGACAAAGGAATAATGGAGGCAAAACCATAGCTCAAAGGCGTCCACAGAATAGGCTACCCGGATACCAGCAGCCTGGGCCTTGGCAATTGTATTGTCAAATACCTCATGCTGTGCGGCACCTTTGGCTGCCTGATGGTCGAGATCAAAAACTACCCAAATTTGGTCGTAAGTCCCATCGTCCGAATTTATGGCGTCTTGTACCAGTTGCCTTTGTCTCCATTGGGATCGCGCGGCTCTACGCTTACGCCCTTATCATGGAAAGATTTGAAATACAAACGTTCGGTTTGCCCCTCACATAAAATGAGAAATCGTTTCCCTCTTCGGATCGCCTTCCGATGCTTTGCTTTTTTTGCCGCCATCAGTCTTCTAAAATGGCGATGTTGAAATCGGTTACCTCCGGCACTGCCCCATAACTTCCCCCCAAATAGTCGCGCTCAAAGTCGGCATCTTTCCGAATGCCCTTTACGTCGGATAAGGAGTAAAGCATTGAAGCACGGTCTGCGCCCTTGTCAACAAAGTCGATCTGGTCTCGGCGTAGCAAACGATGGTCCAGCAAGTTGGTGTCATGGGTAGAAAAGATAAACTGAGCATTGTTGGGGTTGCCCGCCGAAGAATTGAACATGGCGACGATCTCCCTGGAAAGGCGGGTGTGCAGCTTAGCCTCAAATTCGTCGATGAACAGAACACTTCCCTGTTCGATTGCCCGTACGACATAAGGCGCTAGTGTCAGCAGTTTTTGGGTGCCTTGGGATTCACCCTGCTCTGCCAACCAGGCAAAATCCGTTCCCTCATTTACCCCGGTCTTGTAAGCAGTCATTAGAGAATACCGCCCACGGGTGCGCTCTAATAACTCAGGCTTGGAAAACTTTGGGTCTTCTTTGTCCATCACCATCAAGTCGTCAAATCGGATTCCCGCGTAGTCCAGGAGGCCCCGCACTTTCCTTTGCATTGGTTCCCCAACCAAGAACTGATAGGCAGATTGCTCCACATGCACCTCCTCCGTATTGTTAATGACCGTTATTCCGGATAAAAACTGCACCGTATGGCGTATCGCCGCACCCACATCAAAGAAAGAAAGTGCCGAGAGGAAGCTGGTCTCTTGCCTAAACAGCGAATTATCCCCCCGCTCCAGAATAGCCACTGTTTCGGGATGCTCGAAAAACTTTTTACCAATGCTGACGGTCTGTCCATTACGCACAAAAACCTTGGCTTTCCGCACGGTCTCATCATACAGCCACTCTTCCTGAAAGCACGCCATATCCGCTCTAAAACCATACCTGTAGCGCCTTTGGTCGGTGGTGAACTCCAGTTCAAAAGTACTTGGGGAGTGGCGCAGTTCAGGGTCAAAAGCAAACCCTTCCAACTCTGCCAACGCACCTGGCTTGGGCCCTCCCGTAAGGCTAATGCTCAACATAACCCGCAAAGCCTTTATCAAATTGCTCTTACCGCTGGCGTTAGCACCGTAGAGGGCCTTGACGCGTAGCGCTTTGTCTTCCTTGCCAACCGCAACGGCAGCATTTTCCAACCAACTGAAGGCAGGCTTAATGGCATCAGCCTTTAAGTCGAGCACCTGCTCATCCCGGAACGATTTAAAATTGGAAACAGAGAAGGATAAAAGCATAAATCTGACGAATATCTGCAAATATACCGTCTTAACGATAAATTTGAAGTATTTATTTTTCGCCTCTGCCGACCGCTAATGGTTCAAGGTGTGTAGCTGGTTTTTAGGCACCACCTTCCATTGATGCCCGCCCGACTACTCGAAAAACAAGTGAACGCTTGCGCCCTAATCGGGCGCTGCCGCAGGTGCAGGGCAAAGAACCAGGAGCGAAGGGGGGGGGGCGGGTACAAAGACATGGTAAACGGGGAGCTGACCACAAAAATGACTCCAGCTCCCCATTACGGTACTTGGTGAATGGCTTACTCCTTTCCCCCGGGCTTCACCGTGGGTTTGGCGGCTTCGGCCTTGCGCACCTGCCGGCGGGTCTGCGGGGCCGAAGCCGGAGGGGCTCCGCCGCCGCCGTTGTCGTCGCCACCGCTCATTACGTCGTCGTTCTGTACACCACGGGTCTTACTGCGGGCCTTGTTGGCGTCCAGCTGGCCGAATTTGTAGCTGACGGTGAGTTTGACGTTGCGATTGAGCAGTAAGTCGTTGCGGACCTGGCTGAAGGTGGCCGTCTCCAGCTCGGAGCGCAGGGTCCAGCCCCGGGTGGCGAAGTTTTCGGCGGAGAGGCCAATCGAGCCTTTGCCCTCGTTGAATTCTTTGTTAAGTCCCAACGCGTACATCCCGAATCCGCCCTGGACGCCCTGCAGCTGCACCCGGCGGCCCCGCATGAAGGTAAAGGCCTGTGCGCGCCAGCCGTTTTTCAGGTTGAACTGGCTCATCAAACGGCCGCCGTAGTTGAGGCCGCTGTTCTTCACCGTCACGGAAATACCGTCGATGCCCGTTACCTGCCCTTGCAGGTTGGCGTAGTCGAGGTCAATCCCGCCATTGATCGTCCAGTCCTTCGTCAGGTAGATGTTGACAAATGCGTTGAGGCCCATGGCGCGTTCCCGGCCGATGTTTTCGTAGGTCGTCAGCAGTACCCCGTCAAGGCTGTCTACGGGAACGCGGACCTGGTTGATGGCATTATTGCTGTTGCGGCCAAAGACGGAGAGGTTGAGGTAGGTTTTGCCTACCATGGCGCTGTAGCCGAGTTCGACGTTGTCCGTCAGTTCCGGGAGCAGCAGCGGGTTGCCCACCTCAATACTCTGGCTGTTTTCCAGGTTGACGTTGGGGTTGAGCTGGCGCAGTCCGGCCCGCTGGATGCGGCGGTTGTAACCCAGCTTTACGGTGGCTGCGCCTACTTTTTTGGAGAAGTTCAGGCTAGGCACCAGGTTGGCGTAGTCGGGCAGGTCAATGGCTTCGCCGTTTTGGGTGGCTTCCAGGCTCGTCTGTTCGTAGCGCAGGCCGGCCTTAATCGTTACGTCGGCGGGCAGCTGAAGGGTGTAAGCGGCGTAGGCCGCCAGGATGTCCTGCCCGTAGTCCAACTGCCCTGCGGGACGGCTGGGGTCCAGGGCGAAGTTGCCCGCCGCACTGGCGCTGAGGTAGCTGAATTCGCTGTTGACTTCCCGCATGATGGCTTTTCCGCCCACCTCGATGATCTGCTTATCGCCCACGGGGTGCAGGTAGTCGGCCTGGAAGGTCAGTTCGTTGTTGGCGTTGTCGTTGAGGTTGCGCAGTTGATTGAGCACGGTGGCCTCTCCATCCAGATTGGCGGAGGTGAAATTGCTTACGTCGGCCGTCGTGCTGTACAGGGTGGAAAGGCTCAGCTCCCGGCCCGGAGCCAGGATCTGGAGGTAGTCCAGGTTGAAGTCGTAATTGTTCGAGCTGCGGTCGCTGTCGATGTCGCGCAGGAAGGTGGCAATCAGGTCTTGGTCGTTAAAGACGTTCGTGGTCTGGAGCTGGTCGCGGGCAAAATCCCGGACGCCGTAGCGGACACCGCCGGAGAGGAACTGGGTCTTGCTGATGTCGTAATCGAGGCCCAGGTTAAAGCGGCCAAAAATGCCGTTATCCGCCGCCGTGCCCAACTGGCTGCTGCGGCTGTCTACAAAGGTTTGTTCCAGGGAAGTCTCTGCGTCGTTGTAAAAAGCCCGGCCGAAGCCGCCGAGGGTCATCCCGAATTTGCCCGTACGGTAGCTGCCGTTCAGGCCCAGGTTGGAGCCGCGCACGCCAAGACCGGTATCGACGTTGAGGAAGTAGCCCTCGAGGTTGTTTTTCTTCGTGATGATGTTGATGATGCCGCCCGCCCCTTCGGCGTCGTACTTGGCCGAGGGGCTGGTGATGACCTCCACGGTTTTGATTTCGTCGGCCGGGATCATCTTCATTGCATCCGCCACACTGCCGGCAATAATGGTCGAAGGCTTGTTATTGATCAGTACGCGGATGTTGGAGTTGCCGCGCAGGCTCACGTTGCCGTCCAGGTCCACCTGCAGGAGGGGAACTTTGCGGAGCACATCGGCGGCATCGCCCCCGCGGCTGAGCTGGTCTTGCTCGGCGTTGTACACCAGGCGGTCGACTTTTTCTTCGATCAGCGCGCGCTGGCCGGTGACGACCACTTCTTCCAGCATTTCGGCGGAGCTGCCCAGTTTCAGGGTACCGATGTCGGTGGTGCCGTTCTTCACCTCTACGCCGTCTTTGCTAATGCTCTCGTAGCCGATGAAGCTGATGGACAGGCGGTAGGTACCGTTTTTCAGTCCCTCCACTTCAAATTTGCCGGTATCGTCGGTGATGGTACCGTTCACCAGCAACTCGCCCTCGAATACACTGATGGTGGCGTAGGCGACGGGGTTACCATCGGCAGCGTCAACGATGATGCCCACAATGCTGCCCTTCACTTCTGCGGGTGAGAATTTGGGGGCAATGGGCGCGGCCGCAGGCGATAGTCCCGGAGAAGTTCGGGATGCCGGGAAAGCACCAAGAGCAGTGAACGAACAAGCCAACAGGGCAACGTAGAAAAATCTGGTAAACATCGTGTGTTTGTTTTGGAAAGGCAAAATTCGGC
The DNA here is from genome assembly GCF_014349155.1 of Neolewinella lacunae. Taxonomy (GTDB): domain Bacteria; phylum Bacteroidota; class Bacteroidia; order Chitinophagales; family Saprospiraceae; genus Neolewinella; species Neolewinella lacunae. The sequence goes on along the minus strand of NZ_JACSIT010000149.1, from coordinate 36,060 downwards.
AGGCCCCGCCGCTGCGGTGGAAAGATTCTACCTTTTGGCTCCTTTACTCGATCATTTGGGGCGCTTTTGGCCCAAATACCCTTGTCCCCCGGCCCTGACTCTCTCCGCGTTGACCAGCACATCCCGCGGGAATCAATCGCAGGCGAGGGTGTTCAGCGGGCTTATCTCCCGGGCTTGGTGCGCGGCCGGCAGGCAAAAGATTTCACCACAGGCCGCCCGACCTTTTCTACCCCATTTGCGTTTACCGGGGAAGAACCAATGCGCTTTTGAGCTATGACCAGGATTATGCATTTTGCCACCAACATCAATTGCGGTAGCTGCGTCCGTTCCGTTACCCCCTTTCTCGACGAGGTAGAAGGCGTCACCCTGTGGCGGGTCGATGTAGAAGACGCCCGTAAGGTGCTGACCGTAGAAGGCACCGCTAAGGAGTCGGAAATCATCGATATGGTCGAAGAGGCAGGTTTTGACATCCAGCCACTGCCCGCTTAAGCCTTCCCCGGCATCCTGCGTCCGCGCCCAATGGCTCCATTTGCCGGCTTGCATAGCCCTTTAGCACCGTGGAATCACCCGGCTGCGGCCGCCGCTGGAGTGAGGCTCTACGTCAAGCGGGATGACCTGCTGACGCCCGCGCCCGGCACGGCGCTGCAAGGCAATAAAGTGCGCAAATTGGGCGGTATCCTCACTGCGGCGCTGGAGCAGCGCGAGCCACCGGTCCTGGCCAGTTTTGGGGGTGCCTACAGTAATCACCTTTCGGCCCTGGCCACGGCGGGCCGGCTTTTCTCTATCCCCATTGTCCTGTACGTGCGCGGCGAAGAAGCCGACAATGCCGTATTGACACGGGCGCGTGCCGACGGGGCCCACCTCATCCCCCTTTCCCGCACCGAATACCGAATGAAGGGGCAGGCGGAATGGCTGGCGGCTCGCAGCAGTGACCTTGCCCAGGCCTACCAACGCCCTGCGGAGCAAATCTGGTGGCTCCCCGAAGGCGGAACGACCGCAGAAAGTGCTCTCCAAACGGGAGCCTTGTACCCGGAAATTGTGAACGATCTCCACGGGCAAGTCCCAGATTTCCTCTGTTTGAGCGCGGGCACGGGTGGGACGGCGGCTGGCGTCATTGCTGCTGCCCAGCCCCCCACCCGCATTGAGGTTTTTCCCGCCCTGAAAGGCGACTGGATGTCCGCCAGCATCCGCGCCCTGCTGCCCAACCCAGACCAAGGCAATTGGAGTTTGATCACCGATTATCACTTTGGTGGCTACGGCAAATTCCCGGAGGCATGGCGAATGGCATCGCCGGGCATTGCGACCCGCGCTGCCCTGCCCGAGCCAGGCCTGCCTCCTTTGGAACCCATCTACACCGCAAAGCTTTTCTTCGGGGTGCTCGACCGGCTGCGGCGTAGGGTTTATCCCGCTGGCAGCACGGTGGTGATCATCCACAGTGGAGGGATTTATTAGGCTGCTGCGCAGCTTTTTTTTTCACCACTAAGGAAGTAAGGCAACTAAGGGGCACTAAGGGTAGGCGGTCTAATTCGCTAGGTTGCAGCCATACTCACTTTGGCCCCTTCGTTGGGGGCTCAACCCCAGATCAACCGGGGGAGGCTCAAGCGCTTACTAGAGACCCTCTGGGTCGTAGGAGAATACGCTACTGTCTTAGCCGGATCGACCCAGAGGGTCTCAACCTAGGCGGTCTAGGCCCCTAAAGCGCGTACGGGTTAATCCCATTAGATTAGACAGCCTACCAATAAGCGCACGCCATTAAAAATACAGGCTCAAAGCCAGCAAGCCATTCCGCCCAGCACCTGAAATGCCTGAGCTGTAGGGGCGGTAGCGCTGGTCCGTCAGGTTTTCTAAACCTACACTGAGGTGAAAGGCTTTGGAAAAGCGATACTGGGCCTTGAAGTTGAGGGTATACCAGGCTGGAGCGTAATTATTGCCCGCCGCGTCTTTGGCGTAGATCTCGTCCTTGGCACGTTCTTCCTGGGCCAGCCGGGCAAAACTGCGTTCGGCCTGGTAGCTGGCATTGATTTCCAGGGTCGTGCGTTTGCTGGTGTAGCGCAGGCGGGTGATACCGAAAGCGGGGGCGGCGTGGCGGGAGGCGCTGGTGGTGCCGTCGTCCAGTTCTTCTTCACCTTCCTGGTAATTGAGGTCGGTGAGAAAGCGGAAGCCGGCGGGCAGTTGCACTTCGAAACCGAGCTGGAGGCCCCAGACCCGGGCCAGGGCGGCGTTCTGGATGGCCTGCACCTGGCTCAATTCGCCCTGGTAGAGGATGCTGTCCCGGCCGTTGAGCTGAAAATTTCTCCGGACCAGGGCATTTTGCAGGCGGGTGTGGTAGGCCAGCAGTTCCACCTTGACGGACTCGCCGAATAATTTGGCGACCCCGAAGTCCAGGTTCCACGCGTATTCGGCGGCCAGATTGGGATTAGGTACGGTGACGGCTCCGGGTTCGGAATCGAAGACTTTGCCGGTGTCGTCGACATTGGGGGCACGGAAGGCGGAACCGAGGTTAGCCCGCAAAATCCACTTTTCGGCGGGGCGGAAGACGGCACCGAAGCTGCCGGTCAGGGCCCCGTCTTGCTGCTGGCTGGTGCGGAAGGGAAGGGGAAAGAAATCGCTGTTGTTGTTGAAATCGGCCGCCAGCCGGAAAACGTTGTAGCGCAGGGCAGCCTGGAGCGTCCACGGTCCGGAAGGACGGTAGGTGTGGGTTGCGAAGGCGGCCAAAGACTGCCAGGTGGCCGCCGGATAACGCGCCGCACCGGGTTGCTCCGCGGTAGTGACGATGTCCGTAAGCAGGCCAGTGGAACGGACGTCGTTGTGGACGTACTCGGCACCGTAGGCGAGTTCGTGCTGCGGGCCGAAGGCCTTGTTGAAGTCGAGATTGAAGGAATAGGCCACCACCGCTTCACTTTGGGTATTGCGGATGCTTTGGTTGAGGTTGCGGTCAATCCGGCTTTCGGCAAAATCTTGCCGCGCCAGGCGGACGGTTGCGGCGTCGTAGAGGGCAGACTGGCGGCGGTGGCTGGCGCTGAGGTGGTGCATTGACCATTGCTGGGGGCCGTAGTCCCATTCGGCGTAGCGGGGCTGCCCGTTGCGGAAGCGGTTGTGGCGGTCGTAGCGGCCGTAGGGGGTGGTGGTGGAGTGGTGGTAGGCGTAGTCCAGGGTCCAGTCTTTGCGGGGGACGAAGCGGACTTTCTGCATAAAATTCCGCTGGCCGTAGGCGGAGGGGATTTGCAGGAGGGGGTCATCTTGTTCGATGACGCGGTCGGTGCCCGCTTGGCGTTGGACGAAGACCGTTTTGAGGTAGTCCGTAGGGCCGTTGGCACCTTGGCGGAGGTGGTCGAAATCCCAGCTGCTGAAGCTGGTGACGAAGGCCCATTTTTCCCAACCGAGGTTGAGGTCCAGGTGGCCGGTTCGTTCGCGGTTGGCGGTAGCGTGGCGGAGGGTGGCTTTGCCGGTGAGATGCAGCCCCGGGGTGGTGGCCAGCTGGGGGGTAAGGGTTTGAAAGCTCATCACCCCGCCGATGGCGTCGCTGCCGTAGCCGACGGAGCCGGGGCCGAAGAGGACTTCCGTATTTTCAATGGCGAAGGGATCGAGGTTAATGACGTTTTGGAGGTTGCCGCCCCGGAAAATGGCGGTGTTCATCCGTACCCCATCAACGGCGTAGAGGAGGCGATTGGCGGAGAAGCCGCGGATCATGGGGCTGCCCCCACCCTGCTGGCTTTTCTGAATGAAGACCTTGCCCGAAAGCCCCAGCAAGTCGGCGGCGGTTTGGGCCTGTTGCAGGGCGACGGTTTCCGGGCTGATGCTCAGTACGGTGGCGGGGGTACGGCTGGCGGGCCGTTGCCAACGGGTGGCGGAAACGACGATCTGGTCGATGTGGAGGGCAGTGGGAACGAGGGCCAGCCGAAACTCAGCCGCCAGCAACTGCTGGTAGCTGGTGGTGACCGTCGCGTAGCCAAAAGAACGGATGCTGATGGCTTCGGCCATCGTAAAGTCCTGTAGGCCGGCCTCCCCTTTCGCATCAGTGATGGTGGTTGCGGGTGGGTTCTGACTGACCAGGAGGACCCCCTCGAGGGGCAGGCTGGTAAGCTCGTCGGTGATGTGGATGGTCTGGGCTCCCACCCGGCCGGCCCACCCCAGCAGCAGGCCAGTCACCAGTATGCGTAATACCATAGCTTTTACCGTTAGCCCCGGGCATCCGTGCGCAGGACCAAGAGCCCACTGGCCCAACAACCAATACCAGTAGTGGGATAATTCCTTTTTCGTCACCAACCCTGAAGTTTTACGGCGGTGCCAAGGGCCAGAACGAGAGTGATCTGGCGGGAGGCATCGAGCAATTCGTGTTTGATTTGCAGCCCGACGATGGCCTGGCCACCTACGAGTTCAGCCTGTTGGCGCATGTGGTCCATGGCCCGCAGGCGGGCTTCGCGTTCCAGGCGTTCGTAGGGGGCAGGGATGCCGTCGGCCGCAGCACCGAGGGCGGCAGCCAGGAGGCCCCGTTCTTCGCCGCCAATAATGGACGAGCCAGAGACCACACCGAGATACTGTGTGATGTGGTGGGTAGTCAGTTGGTCCACGGTGGTGGTGAGCATAGGCCTGGTCATTTCGTCAGTAGTACAGCAAAGGTAAAGATGCGGCAAATTGGGGTGAGGACCGCTAAAAAACCGTCTTAAAGGAGGCCAAATGACCAACATTATTGAACCATTTACTACAGATGTAATTTTAAATTTGCTCCGGGGGCTGCTGGTTTAGGCCAAAAGCCTTACCTTTCGCTGCGCATGTGGCTTGGACTGAAAAAGGTCCGCCGCTTACCAAAAATCACCAACATTCATGGCACAGTACACCATTAACGTCAACGGCAAGCCCCACCAGGTAGAAGCCTCCCCCGAAACGCCCCTGCTGTGGGTCATCCGCGACTCCCTGGGCTACGTGGGGACCAAATACGGCTGCGGCATTGGGCAGTGTGGGGCCTGCACCGTCCACATCGAAGGCGTAGCGATGCGGTCTTGCCAAATGACGGTAGAGGGCTTAGGCGAGAAGCCCGTGACGACCATCGAGGGCCTTTCGGCCAACGGCGATCACCCGGTGCAACTAGCTTGGCTGGAGCACGACGTACCGCAGTGCGGCTACTGCCAGGCGGGGCAGATCATGAGCGCCGCTTCGTTGCTCAGCCAGATCCCCAACCCGACGGACGAAGACATCAACGCGGGCATGGCCGGCAACATCTGCCGCTGTGGCACCTACCTGCGCATCCACGCTGCGGTAAAGTCGGCCGCGACGAAACTGAGCTGACGGGCCTTTTGCCCGGGGGCCTCCTTCCCCGGCTCTTTTATCCTTTTCCATTGCACCTGCGGCAGCGCAAAAACGGACTTCCCAAGGCCCCGACGGTGTACTTTCAAAGACCAATATCCCCGCCCCGCGGGAAGCAAAATAACTAGCATGTCTACCCAACCCACCCGTAGAAATTTCCTGAAAGTCTCCGCCGCCGCCGGGGGAGGCTTCCTGCTGGGCTTCAGTTTCCTGACCTCCTGCGAGCAAAAAGCGGTGGCTACGCTGGCCCCTGAGCTGGTGATGCCCGAGCAATGGGTGCAGCTGAATGGCTTCCTGAAAATCGGGGCCAACGGCGTCATTACCATCGTGAGCCCCAACCCGGAAATCGGTCAAAACGTGAAGACGTCGATGCCGATGCTCATTGCCGAAGAACTCGACGCCGACTGGGAGCAAGTGATCGTGGAGCAGGGCAAGCTCAATACCGATATTTTCACGCGGCAGCTGGCGGGCGGCAGCCAATCCATCCGCCACGGTTGGGAGCCCCTGCGCAAAACCGGTGCTACAGCCCGCGCCATGCTGTTGGCCGCAGCGGCCCAGCAACTTTCGGTACCAGTGGAAGAACTGACCACCGAAAAAGGCATGATCCATCACGCGGCCTCGGGCCAGCAGGTTGGCTACGGTGCGGTGGCGGAACTGGCCGCTACCCTGCCAGTTCCAGAGACCGTCGCGTTGAAGGCCCCCAAAGATTTTAAGATCATCGGGCAGGGAAAAAAGAACGTCGACGCCCGCAAGATCGCGACCGGGCAGCCCTTGTTCGGTTTGGACGTCCAGCGGGAAGGCATGCTCATTGCCAGCATCGTCCACCCACCCGCCTTTGGGATGCAACTGAAGTCGGTAGACGACAGCGCGGCCCTGGCCATGCCGGGCATCCGCAAGGTGGTGACCATCAATACCGCACCCGAGGGCGCGGAGCTGCAGTGGTCAGACACCAATGCCTTCCCCCGCCTGGTGGCGGTGGTGGGCGAAACGACCTGGCAGGTGCTGCAGGCCAAAAAGGCCCTGAAACTGGAGTGGGAGCAGGTTTCTGCCCCCGAATCTACGGAGGCCCACCGCGCCGCTTTTGAAGAACAACTGACCAACGGCAAAACCGAGGTGGCCCGCCGCGATGGCGACCCCGAGGCGGCTTTTGCCAGCGCGGCCAAGATCATTGAAGCTACGTACTCAGCCCCGCTGCTGCCTCACAACACGCTGGAGCCGATGAACTTTTTTGCCCACGTTACGGCCGATAAAGCCGAGTTGCTGGGGCCCATCCAGACGCCCGAATTCCTGGAAAAAACTTTGGTGAGTGTTCTCGGCCTACAACCTGAGCAGATTGAGATCGGGATGACGCGCATGGGGGGAGGTTTCGGCCGCCGCCTTTACGGCCACTTCGGGGTGGAAGCGGCCCTGATTTCCAAAGCCGCCGGGGCACCGATCAAGCTCGTGTACACGCGTGAGGACGATATGACCCAAGGCACCTACCGACCCGACTACCTGGTGCGCTACCGCGCGGGCCTGGATGCGGAGGGGAAACTCATTGCCTTCCACATCCGGGGGACGGGCACGAACGGGAGTCCGGTTTTTGCCAACCGCTTTCCGGCGGGCGCGGTGGACAACTACCTGGTGGAAAATTTCGGACAACCCAGCAACGTCTCTACGGGCGCTTGGCGGGCTCCGCAGTCAAACTTCATCGCCGGGGCCGAGCAGGCCTTCCTCGATGAGGTGGCCGAAGCGGCGGGGAAAGACCCCATCGACTTCCGCCTGGAACTCTTCGAACGCGCCAGCAAAAACCCCGTAGGAGAAAAGAACGACTACGAACCCGAGCGCTACGCGGGGGTCCTGAAGTTGGTCCGCGAAAAATCCAATTGGGACGCCGACAGCGGCGACGCCCGCGGCGTCGCGGCCTACTACTGCCACGATTCTTACGTGGCGCAGGTGCTCGACCTTACGTTGGACAGCGCTGGCAAGCCGCAGGTAGAGGCCGTGTACTGTGCCGTCGACTGCGGCATTGTGGTAAATCCCGAAGGGGCCATCAACCAGGTGGAGGGCGGCATCGTCGATGGCATCGGCCACGCCTTGTATGGTCAACTGACCATCACCGATGGCAAGCCCCAGCAGGACAACTTCAACAGCTACCGCCTGATCCGCCACCCCGAAGCGCCAAAACGCATCGAGACCTACTTCGTAGATAATGGCATTGACCCGACGGGGTTGGGGGAACCTTCGCTGCCGCCCGTGGTGGGTGCCCTGGCGAATGCGCTCTACATGGCTACGGGCAAGCGGGTGTACGACCAGCCGTTTATTGGGGAGTTGCCCGGGTAGGGTTTTCTTACTCTGACGGTACCGCCGAGGAGCCCCCCGCCCGCACCTTCACCGCTTTCCCATAAGCACTCTCCAACCCCGCCGCCAACAGCTGTTGCTGGTAGCGGTGGGCGGCGGCATTGGCAGCGGGCCGATCGGGAAAAACCTCGCCCGTCCAGATCGCCAGGCGGCCCGGCGCGGGCCAGCTGTGGAGACATTCGGTCGGGATGGCCCGGACGAACACAATGCCCGCCGCACTGAGCTTAGCCAGGCGACGGTTCGCATTTTCTTCGCTCAACAGGGCATCCACCACAATGAAGCCGCGCCGGCTCACTTGCAGGCCCGTGCAGTCGGGGGCCCAAGTCACTGCCCGCGTGGAATCGATGGCCGCAACGTCTGCCGTATCCACCTTAATACTATCGGTAAAAATGGCGGCGGCGAAGGGATCGGGGACCACGGGGCGGACGTTCTCCTCGTAAGCAATGGCCCCCATAATGGAAACGGTGCTCACCATAACGAGGGCGTTGAGCAACTGCCGGCGGGTCTTGCGGCGCTCGGGCGGCGTAGGGCCGTAGCGGGCGTTTTTTTCGATTATTTTCAAGATGTCGCTCTGTTTGCCGTAGCTGCCCAGGTAATTATTAAAGGTATGCCGGGGCATGGGGATTTCCCGCAGCAGGAGCTTGCCGGCGGCGGTGACCACAATGAGGCCCACCCGATTTTTGCGGCACTGCCGCCGCAGGGCGCGGTACTGCGCGGGCTTGGCAAAGGCGTCTTCGGCAATGGCAATCCACTGCTCATTGGCGGGGTAGCGGCCCAGTTGCTCGATGGCCCCGACAGAGCGCAGGGCACTCAGTTCCAGCAAAGCGATGGCCTTAGTGATCAGGCCCGCGCCCAGCAGAAAAAGGGCCAGCAGCAGTACCGTGTTCAGGGCATTAAAGTACCACTGGTATCCCAGCACGGCGGAAAGGCCCGCGATGAGCCCGATGGTGATGAGGCGGCCCGCCCAGCGGAGCTTATCGGGGTCGTCGCGCAGGGTCAGTTGGTGGATCGTCGTCCGGCTTTTGGCCTCCACCACCACCACGTAGGGGCGCTTGTGGGTGCGCATGAAGGCCAGAAAAACGTCGGCCCGCTTCAGCCGCGTGTAGGCCTCGGTGACTACGTAGGCCGGCTTGCGGCGGTAGTACTGCCGGTTGAGCTGCTCAGCAACGGCGTTTTGGACGAATCTCTCGGTCAGGGTAGCTTTGGCCATGGGCGGCAAAACTAGTGTTTTTGTTTTATTTTTTAGGCTACCCCACTAAACCTTGCTTTTTTGTTCTTTCCCCTGCACCTGCGTAAGCGCCTGAATAACAATCATTTTGCTGCGCAGTATTTCATGCTGGGCGCGGTCGCAGGTGCGAAGAAAGTTGAAGGAGCAAAGTTTTTTTGACACAAATTTTTTACTTTCGTGCAAACATCCTACTTTTACGGGCGAAAGAACGTGCTGCCACCACCCGCAGCCAATGTTAGTAAAAACTTTTGCCAGCGCCGTCGAAGGCGTTGATGCCCGCATGATTACCGTGGAAGTCAATGCCGGCGGCCTCGTAGGGGAGGGCAAACCCTGGTACAATGTAGTAGGCCTGCCCGATAGCGCCATCCGCGAGGGCTCCTACCGCATCGAAGCCGCCGTTGTCAATAGTGGTTTCATCAACCGACGGATGAAGATTGTGATCAATCTGGCCCCGGCCGATATCCGCAAGGAAGGTGCCGCCTACGATCTTCCCATCGCCCTGGCCTACCTGAGCGCCACCGGCCAGATCAACACCAACCGCCTCAACGATTTTATGATCATGGGCGAGCTTTCCCTGAGCGGTGAGCTGCGGCCCATCAAAGGCGCCCTGCCCATTGCCATCAAGGCCCGCGCGAAGGGCTACCAGGGTTTTCTACTGCCCGAAGAAAACGCGCGGGAAGCGGCCATCGTCAGCGACCTGCCCGTGTACGGCGTGCGCAGCCTCTCCGAAGCCATTGATTTTGTGACCGGCAACAGCAGCCTCCAGCCCACGGTGGTGAATACCCGCGAGGAGTTTTTCCGGGAGCGGGCGTGTTTTGACGTGGACTTCAGCGACGTAAAAGGCCAGGAAAACATCAAGCGGGCCATGACGATTGCCGCCGCCGGGGGGCACAACGTCATCCTTATCGGGCCTCCCGGCGCGGGAAAAACCATGCTGGCCCGCCGATTGCCCACCATCCTGCCGCCCCTCGACCTGCGGGAGGCTTTGGAAACCACCAAAATCCACTCCGTCGCCGGTATCCTGCCGGGGAAAACGGCCTTGGTGACCAACCGCCCCTTCCGCGCGCCCCACCATACCATCAGCGACGTAGCCCTGGTCGGCGGCGGAAGCTACCCCAGCCCGGGAGAGATCAGCCTTAGCCATAACGGCGTCTTGTTCCTCGATGAATTGCCCGAATTCAAACGCAGTGCCCTGGAGGTGATGCGGCAGCCGATGGAGGAGCGCCGCATCGTCATCAGCCGCGCCAAGGTCACCGTCGATTTTCCCGCCAGCTTCATGCTCATCGCCAGCATGAACCCCTGCCCCTGTGGCTACTTCAACCACCCCGACCGCGAATGCACCTGCCCGCCCGGAGCCGCCAAGCGCTACCTGAGCAAAATCAGTGGTCCGCTGCTGGATCGCATCGACCTCCAGGTGGAAGTCACGCCCGTCCCCCTGGAAAAACTCGCCAGCCGTAAGGAAGAAACGGAGACCAGCGCCGTCATCGCCCAGCGCGTATTGGCCGCCCGGGAGATCCAGGCCCAGCGCTACGCCGGCCAGCCCGGCATCTACTGCAACGCCCAGATGCCCAGCCGGATGGTCCGCGACTGGTGCGTGATCGACGCGGCCGGCAACCAACTCCTGAAAAACGCCATGGAAAAACTCCAGCTCAGCGCCCGGGCCTACGACCGCATCCTGAAGGTTTCCCGCACCATAGCCGACCTGGAAGACTGCCCGGATATTGCCCCCCAGCACCTGGCCGAAGCCATCAACTTCCGCGGCCTCGACCGCGAAAGCTGGGGCGAACAGCGCTGAGCGTGTACGGGAGCGTGGCCCCGCCCGACCCCGGAGGGGTCCAACCTTAATAACCCCGGATGGAGGATGCACCGCATCCGGAATCCGGGGTACTCGCACACCATCATGCACCGCATCCGGAATCCGGGGTACCCACACACCACCACGCACCGCATCCGGAATCCGGGGTACTCGCACACCATCACGCACCACATCCGGAATCCGGGGTACTCGCACACCATCACGCACCACATCCGGAATCCGGGGGTACTCGCACACCATCCTGCACCGCATCCGGAATCCGGGGTACCCACACACCACCACGCACCGCATCCGGAATCCGGGGGTAACCACCAACCATCACGCGCCGCATCCCTTCAAAGGCTCCGGGTAGAAAATACGACGGAAAACGGCCTAAAAGCAGCAGAATTATGCATATCTTACCGAAATGCCGGGGCTTTCCCTACCTTCGCCCCTCCAAATAAGGCCCATTATTCGCGTATGGCAACCGTTATCAGCTTACTTAATCACAAAGGCGGCGTCGGCAAAACGACGAGCGCCATCAACATCGGTGCCGGGTTTGTGGAGCTCGGCAAGCGGGTTTTGCTCGTCGACCTGGACCCCCAGGCCAACCTATCCCTCTCCCTGGGCATCCCCCGCCAGCCGGTAACGATCTACGAGAGCATGATGGGAGAAAGTGACCTGACGCCCTTCGAGGCCAAGCCCGGCCTCCACGTCATTACCTCCAGCCTTGACCTTTCGAGCGCGGAGATGGAACTGGTCAATGAAGCGGGCCGGGAATTCATCCTGCGGGAGTTGTTTGCGGGGGTGAAAGACGATTACGACTTCATCATCATCGATTGTCCGCCCAGTCTGGGCCTGCTCACCCTCAATGCTTTGACCAGCAGCCAGCAGGTGATCATTCCGCTTCAGACGCAGTTTCTTGCCCTCCAGGGCCTGGCCAAGATCAAGCAGGTCATCCAGAAAGTGAAGCTGCGGCTCAACAAAGAGCTCCACATCAGCGGGGTACTGGCCACGATGTACGACCACCGCAAAGTGCTCAACCGCGACGTGGTGGAGACGATCCAGAAGTACTTTGGCCCTCTGTTGATCAGCACCTACATTCGGGACAACGTCGCCCTGGCCGAAGCCCCGGCCAGCCGGCAGGACATTTTCGACTACGCGCCCAACAGCAACGGTGCCCAGGATTATCTGGAGGCCTGCAAGGAAATAATCGAACGCACCGCGCACCCCATCCAGTCGCGGGAACGTTTCACTGAGGAAACGCCCACCGAGTAACCCGCAGCACCATGGCAAAAAAGCGCTTCACTGACGATCTTTTCGGACTGTTCGAGGAACCTCAGCAACAGGCCTCCGCACGGCCGGGTAACGCCCTTCCCGAAGAAGAACAGGTGGACGTGGACGTAGCCGCCAACTCCGACCAGGCCCGCAAGAAACTCTCCAGCAAACGGTTTACTAAAGACCTCGACGCCTTCCTCAGCGATGGTTTTGACCGCGAACCCAAGGCTGGCAAAGCCTTCGGTACCACACCCGGCCGCATCCCCGCCCGCCGCCGGACGACTGGCCTCGACCTGCTGATTCGCTCCACGGTCAATCCCGAAGACGAGCGGAGCCGTGAGGAAAGCCACCAGGATAACACCAAAAGGGTCACCCTGATCTTCAACAAAGAGCATCTGGATGAGTTAAAAGAACACGCCAAAATGCGGGGTCTTTTCCTCAAAGACGTTGTTCAGGAAATGGTGGCGCGGTACCTGGAAAAAGAATAAGGACTTTACGCACGTTGTGCCCGATCACTGCAGAAGCGTTCGACTATGGATGATGCCGTAATTCTCGCCATCGCGATTACCGTGACCAGTCTGTTGCTGGCCATGATCCCCCTGCTCATCAATTTCCAGAAAAAGCAAAATTCCACTACGCAGCGGGACATCAGCGACCGCGACCTACTCCGCCTGATCCACCGGGAACCCGACCAACTGGTCTCCCCCCACCTATTAAGTGAAAAAACCGGCATTACCCTCAACCAGGCCCGTAACCGCCTCAACGCGCTGTTCATGTACGGGATTCTGAACCGGAGTCAAAACAGTAAGGGCCGTTACTTCTTTGGGTTTCGGGAGGAGCTTCGGGAAGGCCCCCAGCTCGTGCTTTCTCCCGATCCCTTCCTCACCGTCGAGGATTTATTGCAGATTTTCTCTGCCCACGACAACCGCGTGAGTGCCCAGGAACTGATCATGGCCACTGGCCTGCCGCTGGAAATCATCAAACGGGAGATGAAGTATTTTGAGCAGGAAGGCATCGTGCAGAAACTGAGCCGGATGAACGGAACGGGCACCATGCAAAACCGTTTTTTCGTCCTCCAGGAACCCTACCGCAGCGACCCCGATAAATTCCGGCAGCGCGCCGGGGTAATGGACCTGGAGATGCGGGAGTTGCTGCGGGGTGATAATTTGATTGTTTAAAGCGTACCTACTCCCTGAAATCACTGCCCGCCAACTATGCCATAGGCCGTGAACCTCCCTTCCAAGAGTGACAACTCACGAGGCCATCCCGATTCAAACCCGGGAAAAGTTGCTTCTTCCCGGTACAGGTGCAACTCAAACGTGCCCTCCAGCTGCCTACCACCCTCGGTTATGGTATCAATGCACACCCAGCTTTCACGATCTTCTCGGAGTACGTAAGGAGTAAGCGATTGATCATCAATGCTCTGGCCCACCCTGGCGTGTGGATAGGTAATTGGGCTGGTGGGAAATGCCGGAGAATGGTTCAATTGCTTGCAGCCGATTGATAAATTTAAGATATTCATCTGAAGTAATAAATCAGGTTTATTTGGGAGGTTTGACGGAATTGAAATACCATATATCCGGTGAAATCCCGTACGTAAGGATGGCGTTGCTAGAAACTGCATTGGGACGAACTCAAGCATTTCTCCCGAAGAGGCTAATGCTTCCCCTCGGTGCACCGCATCATTACGGGTAAATGGCTCTGTTTTTTCACATCCCCAGTTCAAAAAGATGAATAGGCTGAATATGATGATTTTGGTGAAGGGGGGCACGGTGGTATTATTTAATTATGGCTTTGACAGTGGCTTGTTGCCCAGAAGAGTTAGAAGGGTTCTCATCATCTCAATAAATGGAAAACCCCACTGCGGAGTTGGCTTTCGCCAGTAGAAACCTTGTGTTTTCCGTTATAGCGTAGCATCGCTTAATCCCTTGAGAGGAGCAGTTGCTAGGGGTGAAAATGCCTGTTCAGCAATTACTCCCCGTGATCACTGCCCACCAATTACGCCATAGGCCGTGAACCTCCCTTCCAATAGGGACAACTCACGAGGCCATCCCGATTCAAACCCGGGGAAAGTTGCTTCTTCCCGGTACAGGTGCAACTCAAACGTGCCCTCCAGCTGCCTACCACCCTCGGTTATGGTATCAATGCACACCCAGCTTTCACGATCTTCTCGGAGTACGTAAGGAGTAAGCGATTGATCATCAATGCTCTGGTCCACCCTGGCGTGTGGATAGGTAATTGGGCTGGTGGGAAATGCTGGCGCGTGATTCAGTTCCTTACAGCCAATGGACAAGTCTAATATATTCATATCGACAATAAGCTCAGGCTTATTTGGGAGGTTCAACGGAACCGAAATACCAGATATTCGGTGGAATCCCGTGCGTAGGGATGGCGTTGCTAGAAACTGCATTGGGACGAACTCAAGCATTTCTCCCGATGAGGCTAATGCTTCCCCTCGGTGCACCGCATCATTACGGGTAAATGGCTCTGCTTTTTCACATCCCCAGTTCAAAAATATGAATAGGCTGAATATGATGATTTTGGTGAAGGGGGGCACGGTGATATTATTTAATTATGGCTTTGACAGTGGCTTGTTGTCCTGAAGCAGTAGAAACAGTCACGGCATAAACCCCTGGCAATAAATCTGGTAAATTTACGCTGATATTGTTGGCTCCCTGCTTGAGACTTTGTAACGGGATGGAATGAGCCAACCCTCCAGAGAGGCTTCTCAAAGAAAGAACAGCATCTTGGTAATCTTGACCCACCTGCATACTCAGGCTTAGTTGGTTTTCAATTATTGGATTTGGGAACAGCCTTAGGGAAAAGACATCATCTTGGGGAAGGAAATCTTCATTTGCCATTACCTCGTTTGGACCGACTGCCCTTGGAATCGGTCCGCCACCGCCGCCGCCAGCCTGTATCGTTACTCGGTGAACATCTTCAGCTTGGCTTCCATCTGCACAAGAAACCACAACTCGTAAGAAGAACTGGCTTGCTCCGGAAGGTGCCGTAAAAGATGCACAGGAGCCGCCAAAGAAAGGGGTGTAGCTAAACCCATTTGTACTGTAGGCCCAGTTGTAATTAGTTATACTTCCACAATTAGATACATTAGCACACCAATTCGATGATTGGTTTGCATTGACCATATTCAATCCACTGATGTAAACATTCATTGGGGCTCCTCCCAGGCGATAACAGGAAACTGGGCACGCCGAGTTTTCATCGATTTGACGTGCATTGTCGCGCTCGTTGGCTGTCCCGGTTGCCACACCAGCAAAATTAATACCAGGGTTACTAAAATTAAGTATGGTTTGCCCTACAGCCCCCCCATTTGCTACAACTGTCTTGAAATCATCATTTCCGACGGAAAAGAGTTGCGCGTTTGCAAAATCACCAATCAATGGATCCGTAGTATCCATGTCATCATCATGTAGACATCCTAGGTTATGCCCTACTTCGTGGGTGTATGTTGTATTGGACCCTCCATCTATTTCCACAATAGCGTAGGCATTTGATTCAACGAGCGGGGCAAGCCCCGCCCTACCTAAAATCGTAAAAGTTAGACCATTATAGTTGCCATCAACAAACAAGACAACTAGATCGGCGTTAAAGTTTTCTCTAAACTGACTCACCGCTGTTGCAGGGTCATTCAGCGCAACTGTCAGCGCAACTAAATCATCTCGAATGTCAAGTCCTGGATTATTGGTATTTGTCTCAACAAAGCCATTAAAGAGTTGAACTCCTGCGTTTTCAAAGCGAACATCATTCAATCCACTATTTATTAAGGCGATGTTTGAATTACCGATCATGTCTGCGGCTTCCGTAACGGGGTTCAGGCCAGTTGCGCTAGCAGCAGAAGTGTATAGCGTTAGTATTCGAATAAGTCTGAGTGGGGCACAATCGATCTTAGCGTTGTGCTGGTTTGGTGGCTTGATAGCCAATTCTTCTACCTTTGAGGAACAGTAAGCAAAAGACTCATTTACTTTCTCCAACTCGATCAGTACAGGGAAACCTCGCTCAAGGTTTCTGATCCTGAAGTGCCTACCTTGGTAGGTCAAGCTACCGAAAATTTCGTCGTTTCTTTTCTTTAGAGACATCTAGACGCCTGGATTCCTTTCCATCTCACCGTACCAGTCATAATCTCCATTCGTTTTTAGTTCGACGTGGATAGGCCTGATAAACACGGGACTTTTCACCCTTGGAAGTTGTATTGGAACATCAGCACCTTCATTAAACGTAGCAATATCAGCAAGGAAAATTGGAGATATTTCATGGAATGCATCATTTGCTCTCATCCTGTCCAGCTTTGATCTAGCGCTGGAGGAGATATTAGAAAACGATGCATTTGGACTAATTTGTAAGGCATTGGCGACCCCTTGAGCAAAGGAGATGCTTGGCAAAAAAGACAAGCAAGTGATTAAAATAATCGCACTGCTAAAGGGGGGGGGGTAGAAAATCTCACAAGAAGGGTTTTGTGGCCCACACCAAAGGCAAAATAGCCTCCATCACTTGGCTGGTTAAAAGGGGTTATCAATATGAATACTCTACAAAAGTAGGACACTCTGGTCATTAAAGCAATAGGTGGAGAGATATTTTTAAAAATAAATTTCCCGTCATTGATTTACACCTTCGAATAGAGAAGCGATTACAACAGAGAGTTTTGCTCTACTGCTATTCTGCCTACTGGAATCACCTTGGGTCAAATTCAAGGCTCCTCGTAAAATTCTTCTTCGCAATGAGGTGAAATTGCGAATGCTGGAAAGATGATTGTACAACGCGCACTTCCCCTTACCTTAGCCCAATGAAAACAATAATTTCCATCGTACGGGCCGGCCGGCGTGGCGTCCTTCCCTTGCTCCTTGTCCTGATCATTTGCACCTGCGGCCGCGCCCAGCAAGCTACGCCCCGCAGCAGTACGCCCGGAGATGCCGGTGGTAAGACGCTTTACCAACGCACGCTGGAATCGCTCGATGTTTTTGAAGAATTTCTGGCCCTGCCCAACGACGCCCGCGTGGAAGGGCAAATCGAACCCAACCTGCAGTGGGTAGAAAAAGCCTTCGCCCAACGCGGCTTCGTCGGCAAGCGACTGAAAAACGCTGGACTGGATCTCCTGCTCTTCCACTACCAGGCCGCTACGCCCCAAGCCGAGACGGTACTCTTTTACGGCCACGTCGATGGGCAGGCCGTGGACGTGAGCAAGTGGGTGCTCGCCCCGCCTTTTCAACCGGTGTACGGCCGAATGGACAGCCGCGCCGACGGCATCATCGAATACACCCGCGTGGCCACCCGCCCCACTGCGCCGGAGACAACCGACGTGCGCCTGTTTGCCCGCTCCAGCTCCGACGCCAAAGCCCCCATCCTGCTCTTTTTGGTGGCCTGGGATCACCTCATCGCCAGCGGCAAACGGCCCAATTATCACGTAAAATTCATCGTCGACCCCATGGAAGAGGCCGGCAGCCCCGACCTGCCCGGGGCCGTCGAAACCCACCGCGCGGACCTCGCCGCAGACCACCTGATCATTCTGGACGGGCCGGTACACGCCATCAACGCCCCCACCATCGTCGGTGGAGCGCGGGGCATTGCTTCGGCCCGCCTTACGGTTTACGGCCCCAAGCTTTCCCAGCACAGCGGCCACTACGGCAACTACGCCCCCAACCCCGCCCTGCGCCTGGCGCAACTCCTGGCCTCCATGAAAAACGAAGCGGGCCGCGTGACCATCCCCGGCTTTTACGATGGCATCACGCTAGACGACGCCACCCGGCGGCAACTCGCCAGCGTCCCCGACGATGCCGACGAAATCCACCGCCGCATCGGTTTCCGTACGCCCGATGGCGTGGGCGAAAATCTCCAGGAAGCCCTGCAATACCCCAGCCTCAACATCAAAGGCATCCAGAGCGGCTGGGTAGGCGCCGCCGCCCGGACCATCATCCCCGCCACGGCGGTAGCCAATCTCGACCTCCGCCTCGTCCAGGAATCCGACGGCGACCGGCTCCTGGAACTCATCCGCAAACACCTCGAAGCCCAGGGCTATTACCTCATTCCCGAAGGCCGTGAACCCACCGACGAAGAACGCGCCCGCCATCCCCGTCTGGCCAGTTTTGCTGGCACCACCAGCTACGGAGCCTTCCGGACCGACCTCAACGGGCCCACCGTACAGTGGCTGCGCAGTGCCCTCCACCGGACTTTCCAGCGCGAGCCCATCCTGATCCGCACCATGGGCGGCTCGGTACCCATCGCCCCTTTCGTTACGATACTGGACGCTCCTGCCGTGGTGTTGCCCCTGGTGAACCCCGACAATAACCAGCATAGCCCCAACGAAAACATCCTGCTGAAAAATTACTTCAGCGGTGCTGAAACGCTCTACGGCGTACTGGCGGAGGAATTGCCCGGTCGGTAGTGGACGGTATATCTTAGGGGGTTGCTTGGTAAGGGGTTGAGTGCCCCCCTCCGGCGAACATTCGAATATGTTCGAAAGTACGAGCCAAACGCAACAGCCCCCCGAACATTCGAACATGTTCGAAAGTACGAGCCCAGCGCAAAGGGAGCCGCACCCAAATAACGAATTGATTTCCTAAATATCTCCCCTACAGCGCCCTACAAGCGACCTCCAGCCAGGCCAGTTCGTCGCCTTCCAACAGAGGCCCTACTTCGGCCAAAACGCGGGAATGGTAGGCATTGAGCCAGTCCAACTGCTGGGCCGTGAGCATTTCCCGCACGATCAGGCTTTGGTCGATGGGAAACAGCGTCAGCGTCTCAAATTCGAGCCAGCCCTC
The DNA here is from genome assembly GCF_014349155.1 of Neolewinella lacunae. Taxonomy (GTDB): domain Bacteria; phylum Bacteroidota; class Bacteroidia; order Chitinophagales; family Saprospiraceae; genus Neolewinella; species Neolewinella lacunae. The sequence goes on along the minus strand of NZ_JACSIT010000149.1, from coordinate 17,342 downwards.
CACGGCAGCCGGGACTACCGCCACCAGGTTTTCCACCCGCAGCCCGTAAGCGCCCGTACGGTAGAAGCCCGGCTCGTTGCTCAATACCATGCCCGGTTCCAGGGGATACTGGGTGTTGGGCGACTTGGGTTGTTGGCTGATGCTGGCGGGACCTTCGTGGACGTTGAGGAAAAAGCCGACGCCGTGGCCGGTGCCGTGGCCGTAGTCCTGGTGTACCTGCCAAAGGGGTTGCCGCGCCAGGATGTCGAGCTGGGCCCCCGAAGTGCCCCGGGGGAAGCGGGCCATGGCCAGATCAATGTGTCCCTGCAAAACGAGGGTAAAATCGCGGCGCATCTCCCCGGTGGTTGGCCCCAGAGCTACCGTGCGGGTGATGTCGGTGGTGCCACTCAGGTACTGTCCCCCGGAATCGAGCAGGAGGATTCCCGTAGCTTCCAGCGTGGCCGAGCCGATGGCCGGGGCGTGGTAATGCACGATGGCCCCGTTGCCGCCGTAGCCGACGATGGCGTTGAAGCTGTCGCTTACGTAATGCGGCTGTTCGGCACGCAGGCTGGTGAGGTGTCGGGCAACGCCATCTTCATCGACCCCCTCGGCCACGGCCCCGGGGAGCCAACGAAAAAGGCGCAGCAGGGCTACGGCGTCGTGGCGCATGGTTTGCCGCAGGTGATCCAGGGCCACCTCGTTTTTGATGGCCTTCCAGCCGGGGATGGGGCTGGGAATCGTTTCCGCGCGGTCTTCGCCAGCGTGGAGGTAGAGGCGGGCGGAACAGGTGGCGGCGTCCAATCCGACGTCGGCATCCAGGGCATTGATGCGGCGCAGGTAGCTGCTGATCTTGTCGTAATCGTACACTTCCAGCTGGTGGCCGGCGGGGGGAGCTTCCGTCCAGGCCGTAAAGCCGGGGCGGGGGGCAGCGAACAGCGCATGGTCTCCGCCGCTGCCTACCACGAGATAGGCTACGCAGAGGGGGTTAAAGTCAATGTCGCTGCCCCGCAGGTTCAGCAGCCATGCAATCTCATCCAGGGCAGTAACAACGTAGTAGCCCAGGTCTTTCCCCCGGACCCATTCCGTCATCCTGGTGAGGCGGACTTGCCAGGTTTCCCCGCTGAATGCGGCGGCGTGCTCGAATACTGGTCGGCTGGGTACGGCGGGGCGGGCGAGCCAGATACGCTGAAAAAGGTCGTCGTCCAGAAGCAAGTGCAGGTCCTTCTTGGCCAGCGCGTCGCGCATCCGCCGGGCGGTGTTTACGCTGATGACGCGGCCGTCAGCCCCCACGTTTTGTCCGGCCAACAGGGTCGACCCCAGCCAGTCTTCAATCGATACGGCGTTGGGCACCCGCTCGGGCATGATGCTGATGCCACTGCCCGCCAGTTCGGTCTCGGCCTGGATGAAGTAGCGGCTGTCCGTCCACAATCGGGCTTCGTGGAGCGTGACCACCAGCGTCCCGGAGGAGCCCGTGAAGCCCGAGGTCCACTCCCGGGCGGCCCAGCGCGGGGCCGGGTATTCACTCTGGTGAGGGTCCGTGGAAGGAACGATGTAGGCATCGAGCTGGCTCTCCAGCATGGCCCGGCGGAGGGCGGCGATTTTGTCGGTTACGGTCATCCGCGAAAGGTAGAAAAAATAGCTTAAGCAAGCTACCCACCGTTGAGCAAATCGCGGCCGTAGTAGACAAACCAGAGGGTAGCCATAAGCATCGTACCGATGACGAGCCCCCGCAGGCTCCGGTTGTGGTAGCGGCGGCGGAAGTAATTCATGGGCAGCACGTTGAGGCAAATCGCCATCAGGGCCACCGTACGCGGCTGGAACACAATATTACGCTCGGCCAGGCCCGAGGCCCATTCCACCCCCTGGATCAGCAGCGCGTAGGCGATGAAAGAAATCACCACAGAGGTGAGCAGTCCGACTAAAAGATGGTCGTATTTTGATACCATGGGTATTGCTTAGGAGGTGGTAGGCGTTTGGTGCAGCCCACTACTATAACGCGCCAAGGTCACTCAACGTATTCCTGGCGCTTGATGAGGAAAACCCATTCGCTATCGGGGGTGTCTTCCACGCGGTAGCCGTAGTCGTAGCAAAAGTGGTAGAGGGTATCGTTGCGCGTCCGGTATTCATTGGTGAAATAGCGGAATTTAAAGCCGCGGTCAATCAGGCGTTCGCGGCGGACGTTGGCCTTGCCTTCGGGGTTAAGCTCGGCCAGCACGTTGCGGTTGTGGCGCAGGATATTGTTGACGTTGCGTTGAAAAGCCGTGTCTTCGGCGTTCAGCCGGTTGTGGTGGGCGGCGCGGCAGGGCGAAGAGCAAAATTTTTTATCGGAGCGGCCGGTGTATTCATCGCCGCATTCAGGGCAGGTCCTTTTCATTGGGCTAAGATAAGTTTTTCCCCGGAGTCACGCTAGCGGGTGTAACAGACAAGTTGCCCGCAGCCTCTAAAAAAACATTGGGCGCGGACGCAGGTGCCAGGGAAGGGACAAAGTAGCAAGGTAAGGCTACCCCGCTCCGGCGGCAGCCTCCACGAAGCGGGCCTCGTTGACCAGCATAAAATTGCCCCCAGAGTCAAACAGCGCACTCTTTGGAAAGGCCGGCCCGAAAACGTCCTCGAAGTAGGCCCGGGCCTGCCGCTTGTGCAGCAGGGTATCGGCCAAACGGTTGTAGATGATGGCACCGCCGGGGGCCAGGCTTTCCTTTAGCAGGTCGAGAAAATCTGTCCCGCCCAGGTGTTCAGGAACGGTCGCGTCCTGGAAAACATCGACGCAGATGAGGTCGTAACGCCGGTCGTCAAGCTGCAAAAAGGCGTAGGCATCGGCGTGGTGAATTTCCAGGGGTACGTCGAGCGCCGGCAGGCTGTACTCCGCAGCCAATTCAATGATGACGGGGTCGATCTCTACGGCGACGTAGGCGTAGGCCAGCCCGTGCCTGAGGGCCAGCAACTCGGGGATGCTGCCCAGGCCCAGACCCAGTACGAGGACCGACGCCCGCTCGGGCAACTGCCCAAAATCGAAGACTTCGAAGACCTTGCGAAAGTTCAGGTAATAATCCCCGAAACTGTAAATCGCCTCCTCCGCCACCAGCTGAAGGCGGCCATGAACCAAACTCACCTGCAAAAAAGCATTGTAGTCAGACGCCGTTGTTTCCAGCACCTGCTCCCAGAGGTAGCTCAGCCAATAGCGATAGCGGGGGATTTTTGATGTCAGATGTTTGATGTCAGATGTTTGATGTCAGATGTTGGATGTCAGATGTTGGATGTCAGATGTTGGATGTCAGATGTTGGATGTCAGATGTTGGATGTCAGATTTTGGAGGCGGAAAAGCCTTGATGGTGCGCTAGCCTACGGCATTTCGCTTTTTAACCATTCCCCCGTAGACGTCGTTGATGCTGCTCATGGTGATGAAGGCCTTGGGGTCGCGGTGGCGGACAACGGTGGTGAGCTTGTGGATTTCCAGGCGGGTAACGACTACGTAGAGCAGGTCAAGCTCTTTCAATTCCCCGCGGGCTCCGAAGCCACCCTGTCCGTTGATGATCGTCACACCGCAGCCTACTTCTTCGATGAGGGCAATGCGGATGTCTTCACTCTGCGGACTGATGATGGTAACCCCGGTATATTCCTCCACGCCGTCTACGATGAAGTCCAGTGCCTTGGAGGCCACAATATAGGTCAGTAAGGAATAGAGCGACTGTTCAATGGAAAGCAGCATGGCGGCAACGGAGAAAATGGCGACGTTGATGATGATGACCCAGTCGCTCACCTTGGCCCCCAGCCGGCGGCTCAGGAAAATGGCCAGCACCTCCGTTCCGTCCAGCACACTGCCACCCCGCATGGAAAGCCCGATGCCCGCCCCCAGGAAAAATCCCCCGAAGACGGATACCAGCAGTTTATCCTGCGTAAGCTGCGGGAAGTGCACGAAGAGGATCACCGCCGCCAACAGCGCAATGGCCAGCCCCGTCTTGAGCGCAAAACGCGGGCCCACCACCGAATTGGCCAGCACCAGAAAAGGGATATTGACAACGACCAGAAGCACCGGCAAGGGCCAGCCCGTCACCCCGGTAATCAACAGGCAAATGCCCGTCACCCCACCATCGATGAAGGCATTCGGCAGCAAAAAGCCCTCCAGGCTGAAAGCGGCGCAGAGCACCCCCACAATGATGAAGAAGGCGTCCGTCAGGGAAGTACGTAAGGTTTGGGGAGTGGGCATGGGCCAGAACTTGGGAATGGAAAATCGAAGAAATAAGGAGAATTGCGCAGGGGAGGGCCGAGAGACCAGCACCCGCCACCGGACCGGAGAAAGCCCAAAATACCACCGCTCCGCCGTACGCCCACCCTATCCAAGGGCGCGGATGGCCTCTTTGAGCTGTTTTTCTTTGATTTGGCTGCGCCAGTACTCGGCCTTCGCTTCGCCTTTGTGGATGATGATGGCCTGCGGACTGCGGTGGGCGATCCCCAGCCGTTCGGCAATCTCGATTTTCAGGGCTTCGGTGTATTGCACAACGATGCCGTACACCTCCAGCGCGTCTTTGGCGTGGGCCACTTCCAACTGCGCAACGGCGCTGAAGGGGCAGCTGGCGCTGTGCTTGAACAAAACGATGGCTTGCTCGTGGCTGGCGGCCAGGGCGGCGTCAAAATCTGCCGTGTTGTGCATGATGTGGAACATGGGAAAAGCCGGGGGTTTCCCAATCCAACGCCTTGGTGGGGGGATGGTTCTTTGGCGCTTCCGCACCTTGCTTCTGCAACTTTCTGGAGCACCTGCGGCCGCGCCCACCGCAAAATATTGGCCAACAAAAAAAGCCAACAAACGAACGCGCGGCCCGTTGGTACGGACCGCGCGTTGAGAAGCCGGATTAGCAGATGGTGGGTATTCTCATCTTCGTGAACGATCCGGAGAGAATAAATACTCGCAATACTCTCATGAGATAATGACCCCCACCGGAGCGAGGCTGTCGAAAACATGGCCTATCGGGCCGGTCCAAGGTATTTTCCTGAGATTGTCTGTCACGCAAAGTTAAGCGGAGAAATGGTGCGTACAACAGGGCACCATAACCGTCTACGGAGCGGCGGTTTTGGCAGACTGAACGGTCAGCGCACCCCGCCGGAAGGGGTTTGCTGGTCGGGAACGGTAGGGCTTAAAACTGCTCCAGTTGCTGGTTCTTTACGGGTCCGGTACGCGGCTGGCCGGGCGTTTGTGGCGGTTGGAGGGCACCTTCGAGCGCTTTGAGGCGATCGAGGGCGGCGTAATTGGTCAGGTCGTGGTGGCTGGGTACGAGGGAGACGTAGCCCGATTGCAGGGCCAGGGCGTCGGTATCCAGGCGTTCGTCTTCGTTGACGAAGCGGCCGGTCAGCCAGTAATAGGGCCGGCCGCGGGGGTCTTCGCCGCGCTGGTACTCCTCCACCCACCGGGCTTCGGCCTGCCGGCATACCTTCAGGCCCTTGATTTGCCCCTCCTCCAGCTTGGGGATGTTGACGTTGAAGAGGCTGCCGGCCTCCATGCCGTTCTGCAAAACGTGTTGGATGAGCTGATGGACGTAGGGGCGGCAGGGCGTAAAGTCGGCATCGGCCCGGTAATCCAGAAAACTGAAGCCGATGCTGGGGATGCCCTCCAGGCTCGCCTCCATGGCCGCCGAAAGGGTGCCGGAATAGAGGATGTTGATCGCCGCGTTGCTGCCGTGATTGATGCCCGAAACGCAGAGGTCGGGCTTGCGGCCGTGCAGCAAAACGCTCTTGGCAATTTTCACGCAGTCCACCGGCGTTCCGCTGCATTCGTAAGACTCTACCTTAGGCCCGAAGACGTCGCTTTCGCGCACAAAAACGGGCCGCTCGATGGTGATGGCGTGGCCCTGGGCCGATTGCGGGCTATCGGGTGCGACCACCAGCACGTCGCCGTACTCCCGGGCAATGCTGACTAATTCGCGGATGCCATTGGCAGTAATGCCGTCGTCGTTGGTTACCAGTATGAGGGGCATGGGCTAAGATTTTGGGGTGCGCGGGCAAAGCTAAGGCAGATTGCCCGGCTCCGGGGCTTAAAATGACGGCAACTTCCCGTACTTTCCGCTGGCTGCGTACATTTAGGCCATGGCAAAAAAGTCGAAAAAACCGCAAGTGGCCGCCGCGCCCCCGTCCCCTGCCGCGCCTGCGGCGCTGCCCTGGTTCCTTCGCCTGCGGGTACAGTTGGGAGGACTTTTCCTGCTGGCGTGCCTGCTCTACGTCAATACGCTGGGCCACGATTTCGCTTTGGACGATGCGATTGTGATTACCGATAATGTGATTGTCCAAAAGGGTATTGCCGGATGGCCGGAATTGTTCAGTTACGATACCTTTTATGGCTTTTTTCAGGACGAAAGCAAGGCCAGCCTCGTGGCAGGCGGGCGCTACCGGCCCCTGACGCTGGCCCTTTTTGCGGTGGAGCGGCAGCTGAGTGAAGGGCCGTTTTTGCACCATCTGCTCAACGTGCTCTGGTACGGTGGCCTCACGCTGGTTATTTTTCTTTTCCTGCGGGACCTGGCGCGCACGCGTCCGGCTTTGCCCTGGTGGTTTGCGTTGGCGACGGCGGCCTTGTTTGCCGCGCATCCGCTGCATACCGAGGTGGTGGCCAACATCAAGGGGCGCGACGAAATCCTGGCCCTGCTCGGGGCCGTCGGCGCAACGTTGCTGGTGTGGCGGGCGGCGGAACGGGAATGGTTTTGGGGCGCGGTCGCAGGTGCCGGGTTGTTCTTTCTCGGATGCCTGGCTAAGGAGAATGCGATTACCTTTCTCGCCGTCATTCCTCCGGTGCTGTTGTTGTTCAGGGAGCAGGGGAAGACGGGGCTGGGCCGGCTCCGTTACTATTTGCCGACGGTGGTAGCCGCCGCAGTTTTTCTGGCAATCCGCAGTGCCGTGATCGGTTTTTCCCTCGGCGAGCCCGTTATGGAGCTCCTCAACAATCCTTTTCTGGAGCTGAAGAATGGCAACTGGGTGGCCCTTTCGGGGGCGGACCGCCTGGCCACGGTCATGCATACACTGTGGGAGTACCTGCGTTTGCTGTTTGTTCCTACCGGCCTGGTGCACGATTACTACCCCCGGGCGGTGCCGGTGCAAAGCTGGGGGGCGCTGACGCCCTGGCTGGGTTTGCTGCTGCACCTGGGCCTGGCGGGCTACGCGCTGTTGCGCTGGCGGCAGCGACCGATGGTGGCGCTGGGCATCCTGATCTACCTGGCCTCGCTGTCCATCGTCAGCAACGTCTTTTTTAGTGTGGGCACGAACATGTCCGAACGTTTCCTTTTCATGCCCTCGTTGGGCTGGGCGGTGGCGCTGACGGCCGGGTTGGCGGCGCTGAGCGAGCGTTGTGGCCGGGGGCTGGCTTGGGTGATTCCCGGTCTGGTGCTCCTCTTCGGGGTGGCCACGCTGGTACGCAACCCCGTGTGGAAAGACAACTTTACCCTTTTTACCACCGATGTGTTGCGGCAGCCCAACAGTGCCAAGTTGCGCAACGCGGCGGGGGGAGTCCGGATCGACCGCTACCAGCAACTGCCGGCCAGCAGCCAGGCCGCCAACCAGGGCCTTCTCACCGCCGCGCGCGAAGACCTCAACGCCGCCCTGGCCATCCACCCTACCTACCTGAACGCCTACCTGCTGCGGGGCAACGCCAATTTGCTGCTGAAAGACTACGATGCGGCCATTGCCGACTACGAGCGGGTGCTGGCCATCAACGTCGATTACCAAGCGGCGCAGGATAACCTGCTGATCGCGCTCGTCTCCGCTGGCCGCAACGCCGGCGAGGAACGCGGCGACCTGGCCGCCGCCTTCTCCTACCTCGGCCGGGCGGAGCAACTGGCTCCTAACGACTACGAAACCCTCCGCCTGCTGGGCGTGGCCAACGGCGTTTCTGGCCGCAACGACCTAGCGGTGAGCTACTTCGGCCGCGCCGCCCAGGTCCAGCCCGCTAATGCCGACGCCCTGTGGAATTACGGCACCGCACTCTACAACGCCGGGCAGATCGAAGCGGCCCAGCAACAGTTTCAGGCCGCCGAAGTAATCAAGCCCGGCATCCGGGCGGAGCGATTGGGTGGGCAGTAATATTGCCGCCAACCACGGTCAAAAATCGCTGGCGTCGACAACCTATAAACGGCTACGGGTGTTTTCGTAGATCATTATTTACTACGGCCAAAAACACTTACCATGCCTACGTTGAATGCCATTGGGTTAGAACAAGACAAAGCCATTGAACTGGCCGAGAAGTTGAATGTTTTGCTGGCCAATTACTCCCTTTTTTATCAGAACACCCGGGGCTTTCATTGGAACATCAAAGGGGAAAAATTCTTTGAACTGCACGTAAAGTTTGAGGAATTGTACAACGACCTTTTGCTCAAGATCGATGAAATTGCGGAGCGTATTCTGACCCTGGGCCAAACCCCTGCGCACAACTACTCGGATTACGTACAACTGGCGTCCATCCAGGAAAGTGCCAAACAATCGGATGGGATGCTGGCGGTGAGGGCCATACTGGATAGCTTCCAAACCGTCATCGTCATGCAAAGGGAAGTGCTTCAACTGGCAAGCGAGGCGGGCGACGAGGGCACAAATGCCCTGATGAGCGACTACATCCGTACACAGGAAAAAATGGTTTGGATGTATTCTGCTTTTCTCAAAAGCTGAGCTTAGCGCCTGTCTAAATTTCCTGGGGTTTACTGCGCAGTGCTTCCCCCCAGCAAGCGCCAGGGTTTTGGAAGTAGAACAAGGGGGGTAGGCTGGTCAGTATCCACGCCCAACGGGCATTTAGCTTAAAAATCCTACCTTTGGTAAGGTGCCCGGACTAATGCGCCGCAAAATCCCCTCAACCAATGAAAAAGCCGTTACTGTTCTTCTTAAACCCATTTTTGCTCCTTTTACCCTTAGGACTGGTGAACGGGTGGCCGGTGGAGGCAGCCCCCACGCAGGTAGATACGGTCCGCCCAAGCAGCAGCACGACGACTTTTGACCGATTGGTGTGGTCGGACGAATTTGAAGGTACGGGAGCAATTGATACCAGCAAATGGTTTCATCAGACGCGCCTGCCCGATGGTGGCAGTTGGTACAACGGAGAGATCCAACATTATACGGACCGGACGGACAACTCCTTTCTCGAAAACGGCCTGATGACCATCCGGGCCCAGCGCGAGACCTACACCAACCAGGGCCATACCAAGCAATTCACCTCGGCGCGTCTGAACTCGAGGTTTGCCTTTACCTATGGCCGCGTGGAGGTCAGGGCCAAACTGCCCAGGGGGATAGGTACCTGGCCGGCCATCTGGACGCTAGGGAAAAACATCACCGAAACGGGTGCCTACTGGCAGACCCAAGGCTTCGGCACCACGGGCTGGCCGGCGTGCGGCGAAATTGACATCATGGAGCACTGGGGAAACAACCAGAATTTTGTGCAAAGTGCCATCCATACTCCCTCAAGCTTTGGCAATACCGTCAACCACGGCGGACGCAGCATCCCTACTGTTTCCAACGAATTTCACGTCTATGCACTGGAGTGGACGGCCGAACAACTGGTCTTCAGCGTTGACGACGTAGTACACTACACCTACCGGCCTGCGGTGCGCAACGCCAGCACCTGGCCTTTCCACGCCGAGCAATACCTCCTGCTCAATTTTGCCATCCAGCCCAGCATCGAGAGCAGCTTCCAGAGCGGTGATTTGGTATTCGATTACGTCCGTGTTTTCCAGGAAGGCACGGTAGCGACAACGCCGATAGACGCCGCCTCTGGCATCCGCATATTCCCCAGTCCTTTCCGGGAAACGCTGAGTGGATCCATCGATTTTCAATTCCCTTTGCCGGCCAAAGCCAGTCTTTACAACGTCAGCGGTGAGTTGGTAGGGACCTACCGGGTGGAGTCCAATGACTTCACTTTGTCTTCGCTGGGGCACCTGCCGGGTGGCGTTTATTCCCTTCACCTGCAACTGGGGAACCGCAATTACAGTGTGCAGGTGGTTAAGGAGTAAGGCTGGCCTTTTTCATTCCTTGCTCTTTCAAACGACGGGCACAGCACCTGCGGCCGCGCCATCTTTATCCGTCCAGTAGTCGATAGTTCATCGTGCAGTTGCTGCCTGGTGCACGATCAACTATGAATTGGCAAACTCCCTACCTTGCAGCAATGAAAACCCCTCGTTACTTCCAACGTTCCCAGGCCCGGAACTCCGCCACGCCCCCCGGGCTGGATCGCCCCGTGGACGACATCATCGGGATGCGCCTCAACAAATACATTGCCCACAGCGGCGTGGCCAGCCGCCGGCAGGCGGGCGACCTGGTGAAGGCCGGCAAAGTAAAGGTAAACGGGCGGGTGGAGTCCAACCCTGCCTACCAGATCCAGGCGGGCGATGAAGTCAGTGTAGGCAACAAAACAGTGCGGCCCGACGAACGCTTCGTCTACATCCTGCTCAACAAGCCCCGCAACGTGATTACGACGACGAGCGACGAGCAGGACCGCACGACGGTGATGGACCTTCTGCGAGACCCTCAACTCACTCCCTACCGCCTTTTTCCCGTCGGGCGGCTCGACCGCGATACCACCGGCCTGCTCCTCATCACCAACGACGGAGACACCGCCAAACGCCTCACCCACCCCAGCCACCGCGTCAGCAAAATTTACCACGCTACCCTCGACCGCGACTTCGCCCTGAGCGACCTGGCCCGGCTGGAGATTGGCTTTGACCTGGACGACGGTCCCTTCAACGTCAGCTGGGCCCGGTTGGCCGACGAAGCCGACCCCAAAACGGTGGCCTTGCAGATCCACATTGGCCGCAACCGGATTGTCCGTCGCGCCTTTGAGCACCTGGGCTACACGGTGGAAAAACTCGACCGGGTGTACCTGGCCGGCCTGACCAAAAAAGACCTTCCCCGGGGCTTTTACCGCCACCTGACGGAAGAAGAGGTGCGGATGGTGCGCCACTTCAGTTGAAACGGCGCCCCATCCACTAGTGGGCCTACTTGGGTTGGATCAGGTGCACATCGCGCTGCGGGAAGGGAATGCTGATGCCTTCGCGATCAAAGGCCTTTTTGACGTTTTCCTGCATATAGAAAAAGGTATCCCAGTAGTGTTCGCTGTTGCAGAAGGGGCGGGTGGCGAGGTTGATGGAACTGTCTCCGTGTTCGGCCACGACGACGCCCTGGGCGGGATTTTCCAGGATCCAGGGGCATTCCTTGCCCACTGCCAGAATGACGGCGCGGGCCTTATCGATGCTGTCTCCGTAGCCGATGCCGTACTTCAGCTCAACGCCAATGATGCCCTGGCCGCTGATGTTGGTGATGATGTTGCTGGTGACGGTGCCGTTGGGGACGATGACGCGCTTGTTATCGAGCGTTGCCAAGACGGTGTTGAAGATTTGCAGTTCCTTGACCGTGCCGGTTTGTCCGCCGCCAATGGTTACGAGATCGCCCACTTTGTAAGGACGGAAAAAGAGGAGCATGATGCCGCTGGCGAAGTGCCCCAGCGTGCCCTGCAGGGCCAGGCCGACCGCAAAGGCCAGGGCCCCGAATACGGCGATGAAGCTGGCCGTTTCTACCCCTACCATGCCCGCAGCGGCAATGATGACCAGGATTTTCAGGCCGGTACTAACCAGCGAGCGGATGAAATTGATGATGGTTTGGTCTACGTCGCTGCGGCTCATTTGCCGGCCCACTACTTTGGTCAGCGCGTTGGCAATCCAGAAGCCGATGAACAAGACGAGGAGCGCACCCGCTGCTTTTACGGCGTAGGCAGTAACGAGCGCCCAGTGCTCGTCGGTAATAAAATTGAGGTCCATAAATAGTGCAAGTTTCCGTTTAATCGCCAGCCCCGGCGCGGGGCAGCGGTGGAAAAATAGCACCGTTGGGCGGAGATCTCAATGCCTGGCAGGGGAGGAATTTTAGTCGCCCCCAAAAAAGCACCTTTAAACACCCAATTCCTTCGGCGGAGGGGGTGCGGACTTGAGGTGGACGTCCATTTGCGGAAAGGGAATGCCGATGCCTGCGGCGTCAAAAGCCTTTTTTACGTGTTCGGTAAAGTGGAAAAAAACGGGCCAGTAATTGGCGTTATCGGTCCAGAAGCGCACGGCAAAATCCACGCTGCTGTCGTTGAGTTTTTTGACGAGGATGTCGTAGTTCATCTCCAGCAAAATGCCGGGGGTGGCGTTGATGACTTCGGCGATTACGGCGCGGGCCTTATCGATGTCGTCTCCGTAGCCGATGCCGAAGGTGAAGTCGGCACGCCGGAAGCCCTGGGCGGTCATGTTTTCGATGGCGTTGCCCATCACCTTGCCATTAGGGATGATGATCAGACGATTATCCAGGGTCGTGAGGATGGTGTGGAAAACCTGAATTTCTTTGACGGTGCCCGAGTAGCCGTCGGCGGTAACAAAATCCCCGACCCGGAAGGGCCGGAAGCTCAGTAGGAGGATGCCGCTGGCGAAGTGCCCGAGATTGCCCTGAAGGGCCAGCCCCACGGCCAGGGAAAGTGCGGAGAGGATGGCGATGAACGACGTCGTTTCCACCCCGAACATGCCAGCGATGGAAAGCACCAGCAAAATTTTGAGTCCGACGCTGAAAAAGCTGGTAAGAAAACCCGCCACGCTGATGTCAATCTGCCGCTTTTGGAGCAGGTGGCCAAGTTGGCGGGCCATCCATCCAATGAGCCAAAAGCCAACTACCAAGATGAAGACGCCCGCGAGAATTTTGGCGCCGATGACCAGCAGTACGGCCTCGTACTTGGTCCAGAATGCAGTAAAATCGAAGTCCATGGGATTTTTTACTTCATTCGCCTGGCAGATTAAGCACCAAACGAATGGATGAATATTAGCGGACGAAAGTCCTAACAAGCAATACTAACCGGAGCCGGCCTTGGAGGTTGGCATAAAATTTGTATTTTTACCCCACCCAACAACTACAAATTGTTTAATAAAGAGCAAAAGGTCGTTTACACCCACCCCCAGGCGCTGGAGGCGCTGCGGACTTTTTGCGCCTACCAGGACCGTTGCCACCAGGAGGCCCGGAACAAGCTTTACACGCTGGGCTACGGGGGGGAAGCCGGCGAAGCGGTTATTGCCGACCTGATCAGCGAAAAATTTCTGGACGAGGAGCGCTACGCCCGCAACTTCGCCCGGGGCAAGTTCCGGATGAAACGCTGGGGCCGGCAAAAAATCACCCAGGAACTGCGGCAGCGGGAAATTTCCCCCTACTGCATCAACAAGGCGCTTCAGGAAATATCGGACGAAGAATACCAGCAGGCGTTGGAAGAAGAGCTGCTCCGGCGCAACCGGAAAGAAAAGAAGGGACTCCACCCCTACCTGCGGCGGCGGAAGCTGGCGGACTACCTTTTTCAGCGGGGCTACGAGTCGGAACTGGCTTGGGAGGCGATTAATCGCTTAGGGCTCTAGTGCGTGAATGCGTGAATGCGTGACCGCCGTAGGCAGCAGCGCAGCTAGTGGGCTGCCGCACGGGATAGGCTGCCGCACTTGTACAATAGTTGAATAAATGAATAATCGAATAATCGACCGCCGTAGGCAGCAGCGCAGTTAATTGGCTGCCGCATGAGGCAGGCTATGGCACGGGACATACTGCCGCGCAGCGATTGGGTACCGCACGGGGTGGGCATGCAGGGAGATGCTATTCCTCCCAAAAATCCGATTTTGAAAACGTAATATTGTGAAAATATTTGATTATCAGCATTTTACACTAGGATTTGCCAATAGGGAAGTCAGCGAAAAATTATTTTGTTACACTTTTTATGCCCTGCTTCCACCGGCTTTTATTCACTCATTCGCTCATTCACGCATTCACTCATTAAGCTAATAGTCCGTCAACCGATACTTCCATTCCAGGCCCAGGTACGCCCGGCGGGTTGCGGAAAAGCCTACGGCGTTGAGGCCGAGGAGGAACCTATCCGTCAGGGAGTAGCTCAGGCCGCAGAGCAGGCGCAGATCGAGTACAAAAAAAGTGTAGGGATCGGGGGGCAGAGCGACGGGGTGTTCGATGCCGTAAGCGGGAAAGATTACGCTCCGTTCCAGTGCGTTCACCCGTTCCAAGTGGAACAAGGGTTGGATGCCCAGGTGGGGCTGCAGGCGACGGTGTTGGAACAGGTGGAATTTGAGGATGGCGGAGACGCCGTATTTGAGGTAATCGACCTTGCTGACGCGGTAGGCGAAATCATCGAAAGGGGCAGCGGGGTTTTCCAGTTCCGTATCGAGGCTCCCGCTGCTGAAGAACACGCCGCCGCCGAATTCCATTCCGCTCAGCAATTTCTTTTCCAGCTTCACCTGAAAGTTATAGCGCTGGGTGCGGCGGGCGGGGCGACCGGAAAAGTCGGTATCCTCCTGGAAAAAATACCGGAGGGTATCGTTGCCTGGCCGTACCAGGAGGATGGGCGGGGGCTGGGGCGTTTCGGGGTTGGGCAGAACCGGGGGATTCCGCAGAAAGAGGGAGTAGGTCTCCCGGCGCTCCGTTTCCAGCCCCAGCTCCACGGCAATGCTCACCCCGCGGTGGTAGGCTTCGGGCCCCCGTCTTTGGGCGGAGAGTGCGGTGGCAGAAAAAATGAGTAAGAGGCCAAGAAGGGTTCGCTGCATAGGTGGCTAACGAAAAAGCGCCGGGGGGCGGTGTGCTTTAACAGGTGGCAGGAGCTGGGGCGTTGCCGTTCGCCAATTTGCCAGGAAAGGTAAAATGCTACCTTTGCCCCATGGCCCAATCCCTTTCCATTCTGGTTGTCAGTGATTACCGCGATAGCTATCACGCTGTTCGTCCGGAGGGGCGCTGGTTTACGGGGCTGGTGAAGGACTACGGCTACCGCATTACGCTGATGACGCGGCGGGAAGGCGCCAACTACCTCGATGAATTAGAAGCGGGCGGCGTCCGCATCATCGATTGGCACCCGGCCAGCAAATTTGGCCGGGCCGACGCGGCGGGCATTCGGCAGGAGCTGGACCGGCAGCACTACGACGTTCTGCACCTTTTCAACAACAAAAGCATCGTGGCGGGCATCCGCGCGGCGAAGGGCTGGCCGGGCAAGGTCGTCACCTACCGGGGCTACACCGGCAACGTCCACTGGTGGGACCCTTCCGCCTATTTTCAGCACCTCAACCGGCGGGTAGACGCCATCATTTGCGTCAGCCAGGCGGTAAAAGACGCTTTCGATGCCCTACCCTTCTTCGATAAGGACAAGACCATCGTGGTAGGCAAGGGCCACGACCCCGCCTGGTACGCCGACATTGTTCCGGCGAACCTGGAGGAAGAATTCGGCATCGACCTTGCGCAGCTGACCGTCATCATCCTGGCCAACGCGCGGCGGATGAAGGGCATGGATTACCTGGGTACGGCCATCCGCCGCCTGCCGCCCGACCTGGGCCTGCACTTCCTCTTCGTGGGCCGGGGCCTGCAGACGCCGGAGCTGGAATCGGACCTGGCCGACAGCTACTACTCCCACAGCTACACTTTTGCTGGCTTCCGGACCGACGCGCTGCGCTTGTTGGCCGCCGCTGACGTCAGTCTGCTGCCCAGCGTGAAGGGCGAGGGATTGAGCAAAGTCTTGCTGGAGAGCATGTTCCTGGGCCGGCCGACGGTCATGACCGACATTGGCGGCAACCGGGGCCTGGGCATTGACGGCAAAACGGCCCTCATCATTCCCGCCCGGGACGAAGACGCCCTGCTGGCGGCCATGGTGCGCATTGCCGAGGAAGCCCCCCTGCGCGAAACCCTGGGGCCCGCAGGCAAGGCTTACGTCACTGAACACTTCCAGGCGGATAAAACGGTTAGGGATTTGCACGAGGCGTATCAGCGGGTTTGTGGTTTGGTTTAGGGGTTCAGTAGTTCATAGTTCATAGTTCATAGTTCAGTAGTTCATGGTTCATGGTTCGGTTGATTAGCTATCGATCAGGAACTATGAACTATCGACTAGAAACGATGAACTATCGACTGGGAACTACTAAACTGGAGACTGTTCATCTAAGTGTGTCTACATTCACACAACTTAGATTCGTGATTTATGGCAAAGAAAAGTAAAAATCCCACGCTGGAAGAGTTGTTCAGCGATCCTGAGCAGTTCCGGCAGATGCACGAGCAGCTTTACTCGCGTAAACCCCTACTAGAGCAAGGTAGCCCGTTTGCTCATCTGCTCCAGACGATGGTTAATGCCGCCCTGGACGGCGAGGTCCTAGGCCATGTTGCTGAGACGAGAGCCCAAGGGGAGGAGAACAAGCGTAACGGCTACACCGACAAGACGATTCTTTCCGAAGCTGGCCCCTTGTCGATCCGTACGCCGCGGGACCGGCAGGGGACCTTTGAGCCCCAGCTAGTACCCAAGCGAGAGCGAGAGCTATCGAGTGGTTTGGACACGCAGATACTAGCTCTGTATGCGCAGGGTAATTCGGTTGAGGACATTAAGCGGTTGCTCCAGACGATGTTTGGGGTGGACATTTCGGCGGGCAAGATATCGGCCATTACGGACCAGGTACTTCCAGTCATTCAAGAGTGGCGTAACCGCCGACTTTTAGAGTTCTATGCCGTAATTTACATGGATGCGATCCATTTCAAAGTCCGCCACGAGGGCAAGTACTCCAGCCGTGCGTTCTACACTGTTTACTCTGTTGACGGTCACGGTAATCGGGACCTATTGGGCATGTATATGTCTGAAAATGAGGGTGCTAACCAATGGGGACTGGTACTTGAGGACTTAAAGTTTCGTGGCGTCGAGGACGTTTTAGTCTTCTGCACGGATGACTTGACGGGCTTTAGTGAGGCGATGAATGATGTCTTCCCGGCCACGGTGGTCCAGAAGTGCCTGGTGCATAAGATGCGCAACACCACGCGCTTCGTAGATGACAAGGACATGAAGGCGGTGGTAAGAGGTTTGAAGGCGGTTTACAAGGCGGACACTCAGGAGGCAGCAGCAACAGCCCTAGAGGCTTTTGAGGTAGAGTGGGGTCACAAGTACAGCAGTATCGTCGTCAGTTGGCGTCGTGATTGGGATGAGCTGATGGCCTTCCTAGACTTCCCGATAGCCCTACGTCGAATGATCTATACGACCAACCCCGTGGAAGCCGTCCACCGAATCATCCGTAAACTCATCAAGGGCAAGGCTGCCTGGGCATCAGATACGGCCTTGATGAAGCAGGTGTACCTGAGCCTAATGCATAACGAGAAGTCGTGGCGCAAACAGGCGTATGGCTGGAAGGCCATCCAGCGCGATCTGGTTAAGCTGTATGGGGATCGGGTAACCAAGCACATGGGGCCAAGCTAAAAATGGCAGCGCGCGATCCGCGCCGCGCAGTCTCCGGCCTTCGGCCTCCGACTGTGCGGCGCGGATCGCGCGCTCGTCGCAAGGCTACGCCTTGCGATAGAGTAATAACTAACCCAGACACACTTAATTGAACTATCCC
>NZ_JACSIT010000148.1:40239-51654 GCF_014349155.1 Neolewinella lacunae | reverse complement strand
TCATATAGTCACAATTTCCCGGAGTGAAGAGGTTAACGAGTTCTTCTACCGGGTCCGCCTGCCGCTTTATTGCAGTAGCAACAAAGGAGCGAATGTCCATAAATTCCTGGGCGGCGACCAGCGAACGGAAGCCTCCAGATACTTTTTGACGGACCTTATTCATGCGCAGATCCCTTTCCGCCTGATTATTATCAAACTGAGCCAATGCATGCGTCATAAAACGTAACACTTCGTCTTCATTGTCTCTTAGTCGCAGCAGTAGGTTCACCGTTTTGGTTTGAGCTGTTCGCCCGCGCGTACTCCCGTCCTCTTTAACGGCCGGAGGATTTTGCTTCAGCCCGATCGCAAGGAGCTCGCGGTATTTTTTTCGGTGGCGGCCCTGCCATCGGCGATCAACGACACTGGTGGAGGATTCGACTTTTTGTCGCTTTACTTGGAGCAAAAGTTTGATGAAGGGATCGGCCCATTCTCCCTGTTTATCCCGATCAATAGCATAGATAAGGTCACGTAGCAGATGGGCAACACATAAGGAGTGAGTGGCTTGGGGATAGGCATGATAAGAGTGATAGTCATCCCGGTGCAGGATTCCTTCAAACCAAGTGAGCACATCCATCTCATCATGTGCTTCACGTCCTCTCTTGGGATGAATCATGAACAAACTGAACAATTCCGTTGCCGCCACATGTACCCAGTGTCCGATACCTTTGACCTTCATACCCGTCTCGTCAAAAAAGCCGCACAGGGATGCTATTATGGAAAAGCGTAACGTCTCCAGAAACTCCGGTAATTGGCGTGCAGCACTCTTGCGAAAGTTGTCCAGCGTTCCGGTACTCAAGTTTACGCCAAAAACCTTCAGTAACTGCTTGGTCCGAAAAGCAGGTATGAATTGAAAAGCTGATAGATAGACACTGATCGCTTTGACTCTGGGGCCGTACTGGAATTCGTGCTTGATATCTTCCGGGCAACCAGCTGCCTGCCATTGGATGGCACAGCATGGGCAGGTCTTGATTTCAATCCTGTGCTCGGTAACAATCGTTTTTAGCGGTGGAATATCTTCCACCTGCTTGCGAATAAAACCATCCGGAGATACTCCTGATAAGTTAGATCCGCAGCCCGGGCACGCGGTGATCGTGTAGGGGATAATCTCGTCGGGATTGTCGATCAGGCGGCTCTTGCTTCCTTTGTGCCCCGATTGACCGCCGGGATTTTTGCCCGACTTTTCCCGTAGAGACCTTGCCTTAGTAGGCTTGAAGTCATCCTTGCTTGGCGGCTTGGAACTATTGCCACTAGTAACCGCTAACTTATCTTCAAGCTTCTTTATCGTCGCTTGCTGAGCTTCGCAGAATGGCATGAATAAGTCCACAAGCATCAAGCCCTCAGCACTAAGCGCCGGGCGGAGATTATCAACTTCAGCCTTAAGTTTTGCGAAAGTCATGCCGAAAAGTACTACTAATCCTGGAATTCTAGCGTTTTGTACCCTGAATAGTTACCTTACAACTTAACCCACTAGCTAACTTCGCAACTGGCCAAATTAAGACTACATTCACCTCAAGAGATTGGTGGCTGAAAAAGATAAAAGGAAAAGCCAATTCATTTCTAATTTTGAATGGGCAAATATCCAGTATCGGCAAACTCCCATCCATCCCTGCCGCGCCTATCCCTTGCGGTAGCTCCTTTATCCCTTTACCCCTTCCTTCTTTACTCCCTACCACTTCCCATCCTCTTCCGGCAACGCCAGCAGATTAAACAAAAAGCCTTCCCAAATGAGCTGTAGGTAAATCGTCCCTCCTTCGCGGGTGTAATCGGGCAGGTTGAGTTCGTGCTTCCACTCGTCGAAGAGGAAAAAGGCGGAGCCGGCTTGTTCGCTCAAGGGGCGCATGATGTTTTCACCGAAGCTTTCGCGGTTGACGAACAGGCTGGGCAGGGCCTCGCGCAGGTGGGGATCACTTTGCTGAAATTGGCGCACGTAACTGGTGGGGTAGGGGAAGCCCGGGGGGACTTTAAGGTCGGGCCGCGCAACTTCTTCGGTTTGCCAGTTGAATTGCAGGGATTGGAAGTGGTCTTGGGCTTGGCGGTCGAGGCCAGCCAGCTTAGCCAGGGTCATGCCAGCGGTGGCCTCCGAGTGAAAACGAAAGCCACTCGTATCCAGTGGGGCCAGGGGGAGTCCATCTGCCCGTAGTGCGTCGCCGATGACGGTGGCAGCGAGCAGGCCGGCGCGGACGGTCCAGTGATGGTCGGTACGGTAATAGAGGTTGTGCACGGTGGCCTCCAGCTTGCCGTGGTCCAGGCGCTGCGGCGGGTGGGCGGTAGCGTAGGCTTGTAGCGGCGTGTGAAGGTCGATGGTCTTTACGCCGGCGCTGGCCAGGGCAGCGTAGAGCTGGCGAACGGCGTATTCCTGGTTCAGCGGGCGGACGTGGTCGGGTAAAAATGCCGGGTAGATGTGGTGCTTGAGGGGGGCAACGGCCAGGTAGTAGTGGCCACCCCGGGCCGCTACACTATCGCGGCGGGCCTGGAGGGTTTTTACGACCTGGCTGAGTTCTGCGGGGGAAAAGCGGCGTTTGCCCCGGTAAATGTCCAACTGCAGCCCGCCTTTGTAAAGCCAGTCGTCAGTTCCCAAAACTACGTAATCGGGCAGTGGCGAACGGCCGTTGGTGACGGCCTGCAGGCGACCGTTGAAGCGCTGGAAGAGGCCCTTCCACGGGAAGTGGTCATTGAAGTAGGCCTCCGTTTGTTGGGGGAGGGGGTCAAGGTGATCGAGTTGGACGGTGGGGACTTCCGCTGCTCTTTTGTTCTCGAAACCTTGCACCTGCGTCAGCGCCCAAAAAAAAGCGGCATCCAGCCAGCCGAGGACCAGCACAGCAGCAAAAACCAGGGGTAAACCGTAGCGGAAAGTGGCGGACATCTAGAAGCGGAAATAAATGAAAGGGTTGAGGGAATTGTTGACCAAAGCGTTGGTGGAGAGCAGGAAAAGCAGCAAAAGCCCGGTGATGCGCAGCACTTCCCAGCCATTTCCCGGGCGAAAACGGGGGCGCCAGGGCAGCCACTCCGCCCAGGGCCAGGCCAGCAAAATGGCCACGAGACTGACCACCGTCAGTTCCCGGCTCCAGTAAAACGCCCATTCAAACGCCACGGTTTGGGCGTTGCCACCCGCCATTGCCCGGTAGTAGTCGCCAGCCAGCGCGAGGCTTTCCGTCCGGAAAAGGACCCAACCGAGCAATACCACGACAAAGGCGTAGGGAATGCCCCGCAGCCGCCACCAGGGCTGCCGTTCGAGCACGATGAAAAGCCCGTGCCAGAGGCCCCAGGCGACGAAGGCCCAGGCCGCCCCGTGCCAGACGCCGGTGGCCAGGAAGACGAGCAGGAGATTGCGGACCGTCCGCCAGCGCCCCCCACGACTTCCCCCCAGTGGCAGATACAGGTAATCGCGGAACCAAGCCCCGAGGGTAATGTGCCAGCGCCGCCAGAAGTCGCGGATGTCGCGGCTGGCGTAAGGGAAGCGGAAATTTTCCGGCAGCCGGAAACCGAACAGCAGGCCCAGACCGATGGCCATATCGGAGTAGCCGCTGAAGTCGAAATAAAGCTGCCCGGCGTAGAGCAGAACCCCGGCCCAGGCGGTAAAGGCGTCCATTTGCGTAAAGTCGAGGGCAAAAATCTCCTCCACCGGTACGGCCAGGGTGTTGGCAATCAGGACTTTTTTTGCCAGGCCAATGAGGAAGCGTTGCAGACCCTCTGCCGTTTGTTCCCAGCTCATCCGGCGTTGGGCGATCTGTTGGTTAAGGTCTTGGTAACGGACGATGGGGCCAGCAATGAGCTGCGGAAAAAAGCTGACGTAAAGGCCCAGGCGAAATACATTGCGCTGGGGTGGGGTAGTGCCGCGGTAAGTGTCTGCCAGGTAAGAAATGGCCTGGAAAGTGTAAAAACTGATGCCCAGCGGGAGGGCAATGCGCGGCAACTCGAAGGGCGGAATGGCCACCAACTGCAGCAGTTGGTTGGCTTCGGCCACGGCGAACGTCGTGTACTTGAAGTAGGCTAATACGCCCAGGTTGACGACGACACCCAGGGCCAGCCAAAGCCCGCCGTGCCGGCCGTTGACGCAGCGCCCGATGCCGTAGTTGAAAACGATGGTCCACAGTAACACGGCCGTGTAGGAAACGCCCCCCCAGGCGTACAGCAAAAGGCTCAGCAGCAGCAGCCAAGCGTTTTGCCAGCGTCGGGGCAGCAACAGGCTCCCACCCCAGACGATGGGCAAGGCGATCCAGAGAAAGATTAGGGACGAGAAAAGGATGGCGGCAGGAGTAAAGGAGTAAAGGGGGAAGGGTTGAATAAATGACCGCCGTAGGCAGCAGCGTAGCTAATAATCGAATAAATGAATAATTGAATAAATACTTCCAAGGACCACTGTGTAGCTATAACGTTTTGACTATGTGGCCAATGTCACGCCTATGCCGTGCGGTAGCTAATTCGCTCATTCACGCATTCACGCATTCACTCCTTCGGAATCCGGAAGCGGAGCAGCAGAATCATCCCCAGGGCAAAAAACAGGGAGAGGGCCAGCAGGCTGGAGCGCATACTGCCCGTCAGCAGGTCGAGGCCGGCAAAAATGAAAGTGCCCAGGACGATGGCTATTTTTTCCAGTACATCGTAGAAGCTGAAGTAGGAGGTTACGTCCTCCCGCGTGGGGATGAGCTTCGCGTAGGTGGAGCGGCTCATAGACTGGATGCCGCCCATCACCAATCCCACCGCGGCGGCGACGAAGTAAAAAGTGGTCTTGCCCTGCACGAAGTAGCCCGCCAGGCAAATGCCAAACCAGATCATCAGCTGAAAATACAGACTGGCACGGTTGCCGTAGCGCTTGCTGACGGATGCGGCCAGAAAGGCCCCGCCCACGGCCACAATCTGGAGGATGAGGACCACGATGATCAGTTCGCTCGTCTCAAAACCCAATTCTTTGGAGGCGAAGGTGGAGGCCAGGAAAATCACCGTTTGCACCCCCGCCGAGTAGGCAAAAAAGGCCGCCAGGAAGCGCAGGGTATTGCTCGACGCCCGTACCCGCAGCCAAACGGAGTTGAGTTCCTGCCAGCCCCGTCGCCCCATTTCCCGCAGGCCAGTGCCCTTGATGCGCACATCGTCCGGCAGACGGGCCAGGGCGATGGCGGCGAAGACCAACCACCAAAGGCCCACTGTAATGAAAGCCAACCGCACTGGCAGGGTGCCTTCCGCCGGCAAGCCAAACCAGGTGGGCTGTTGGACCATCAGCAGGTTCAACACCAACAGCAGCACCGAGCCGATGTAGCCCATCGCAAAGCCCCGCGCACTGAGCTTATCGAAGCGGTCGGGCGTGGCAATGACGGGCAAAAAACTGTTGTAAAACACCAGCCCGCCCGCAAAGCCGATCAGGCCCAGCGCAAAGGCAATGGTGCCCAGCCAGAGGGTATCCATTCCGTTGAAAAAGAACAACAGCAAGCAAGACACCCCGCCCATGATGGTGAAGAAGCGGAGGAAGGACTTTCTGCGTCCGCCCGCGTCGGCAATGCCTGAGAGTAGGGGGGAAAGCAGGGCAATGATCAGGTAGCTCAGTGTAATGGTGAGGGTAAACCACGAGCTGTCGGAAAATTCAAAGCCCGCCACCGTAAACTGGTCGTCAATCACCCCGGTGAAGTACGGTGGGAAGATGGCGGTAGTGATTACGAGCGCAAATGCGGAGTTGGCCCAGTCGAAGAGCGCCCAGCCATTCATCGTCCGCCGGTCATTGAGTTGTTGCATGGCGGAAAGATAAGCGCTTACCGGCAACAATTGCGGGGCCTTTCTTTGCTCCCTTATCCTTCGCTGGCATCCCGAACTGCTCCGGGACTTTCGCCTGCGGCCGCGGCCGGTACTGTGGCCTTGCGCGTGCGCCACTCCTGAAAGTTGGCCCAGAGCACACCCAGGCGCTCGGTCGATACCAATTTGGCGTCTTTTAAGGCCCGCGAAGTGATGTAGAGGCTGACGGGGAACAGAATGATGCACGGCAGCCAGCCGGCGAACGCGGCATCAACGACGAAGCTCTCCGCCAGCTTGCGGCAGAAGATGGTGAGGATGATGAAAATGACGAAGAAGATGATGCTCACCAGGATGGGGTAGCCGAAGCCCCCCTTGCGTACGATAGCCCCCATTGGCGCACCAATAAAAATGAAAATGATGCAAACCAGGGCCATGCTGTACTTCATATGCAGGTCATAGATGTGCTTGACACGGCTCTCCTGGATGCCGGGCAAAATGCGCTCGGTGGATTGGGCCTGGCTGGTGATGGAGCGTACCGCCGAGCGTGCCCGGTCCATTACCCGACCCTGGCCCGTGGCGTCGAGGCGCCCGATGATGGCCACAACGCCTGGCCACGGTTCACCGATGTTGACCAGGTTGTGCTTGAGACTTTCGGAACGTTGCAGCGCCCGGATGGCTTCATCGGAGCGGGAGACGAGCGCTTCCTCTTCGGCCGCATACTGCTGTACCCGCTTCGGCAGCGTTGGGCGATTATCGATCGGGACAATATTGCTGGGCGTAGCAGGGCGGGTATTGACGGTAGGCGGACCAACGGGCGCGGGGGGCGTGGCAGCCGCAGCGAGGGTGTCGACCGTGCCGGCGGCAAGGGCGGCAGAGTCCCGGATGGCCCCTGGATAGCCAGGCTGATCCTCTACCGGTGGTGGGGCCTGGCGGTATACCACGGTGTCCTCCCGCAGCAGCGGAAGATAGGAAACGACGTAATTGCTGATCGTTTGCTTGCGCTCGGCAATGTCAAGATTGATGGAATCCACCGCCGTTTGCAACTGCCAGGTGGCGAGCATGCTGCGGTTGGTGCTGAAGAGTTTGGTATTGGTTTTGCCGAGCTTGAATTCGCTGAGGTCCCAGACCTTGGTGTAGGTGCCAAACTTGGTGCGTACGAAGGGCAGGGAACTGCGGTTTTGCCCCGTGGCCTGCCGCTCGGTATACTGTACGCCGTCGTAGAGTTTCATGACGAAAAACTGCCCCTCGTTTTCGGAGTACATCTCGCCGTTGGTTGCCACGATCTGGCCCAGGTCTCCCGTGGCCGCGCGGGTGTGGTCATAAATCAGCACGTCGGCAATATCACGTCCGTTCTGGTCGCGTTCTCCCAGGCGGATGGCGTACTGGCTGAAGTCCTCATTGAATACGCCGGGCTCCATATTGAGGGTGGGCTTCTTCTGCTGGATGTCGTACATACGGGCCCCGAACTGAAGGTTGGCGGCGGGAATGACGTAGTCGGCGCAGAAAAAACTCACCGCCGCAGAAATGATTCCAAAGAGAATCAACGGCCGCATCACCCGCAGCAGGCTGGTGCCCGCCGATTTAAAACTCGAAAGTTCGTAGTGCTCAGCCATTCCACCCAGCACCATCACCGAGGAAATCAGCAAGGCCAGGGGCAAAGCCAGCGGCACCAGGCCCACACATTTATAAGCCATCAGTTCGATGACCACGAAAAATCCCAGGCCCTTACCCGCAATGTCATCCAGGTATAGCCACAGGACCTGCATCATAAGTACGAAAATGGCAATGGCGAAGGTGACCACGAAGGGACCTACGAAGGACTTGGCCATCAATTTATCGAGTCGCTTAATCAAGGGGCTGAGGTTTTGGTCCCGGGCGGGAAAGCATGCTAACCACAATACGTCAGGTACGGGCGAAACGTTGCCTGGCACGGCGCGCCTTAGGCTTTTGTTAAGAGCCAGCTTTAGGTCTGGATGACGCCCGTTTTCCATTCGGCGGTGGGGGCGTGACTGGCCGCTTCGATGCCGGCAGAAATCCAGGCGCGGGTGGCGCGGGGATCGATGATTTCATCTACCCACAGGCGGGCGGCGGCGTAGTACGGGCTGGTTTGTTCATCGTAGCGGGCGGTGATGCGTTCAAGGAGCTCTTTTTCGTCGGCCGCAGAGACCACCTCACCCCGGGCTTTCTGGCTGGAGACCTGAATCTGGAGCAGCACCTTGGCCGCCTGGGCACCACCCATCACCGCCAGGCGGGCGCTGGGCCAGGCCAGCATCAGGCGCGGGTCGTAGGCGCGGCCGCACATGGCGTAATTGCCCGCACCGTAGCTGTTGGCTACGACTACGCTGAATTTGGGCACGACGCTGTTGCTCATTGCATTGACCATCTTGGCACCGTCTTTGATGATGCCCCCTTGCTCGGAGCGGCTGCCCACCATGAAGCCCGAAACATCGTGCAGGAAGACCAGCGGAATGCCTTTCTGGTTACAGATCATGATGAAGCGCGCGGCCTTATCCGCAGAGTCGGAGTAAATCACACCACCAAACTGCATTTCTCCTTTCCCTGATTTGACGACTTCGCGGTTGTTGGCGACGATGCCAACGGACCAGCCGTCGATGCGGGCGTATCCGCACAACAGGGTTTTGCCGTATTCTTCCTTGAACTCGGTGAACTTGCCATCGTCCACCAGGGCCTGCACCAGCGCCCGCCCGTCGTAGGGCTTGGCGCGGTCGGCGGGCAAGACCTGCAGGATACCGTTGGGGCTGTTGGCCGGGGGGGCGGGGGTGCTGCGCTCGAAATTGCTGCGGATTTGTTCGGGCAGGTGACTGACGAGTTCGCGGATGGTGGCCAGACAGCTGGCGTCGTCGGCGCATTTGTAGTCAATGACCCCGCTGACGGAGGCGTGCATTTCCGCGCCGCCGAGATCTTCGGCGTCGACGGTCTCCCCGATGGCGGCGCGGACCAGGTAGGGGCCCGCCAGGAAGATGCTGCCGGTGCCTTCGACAATCAGGCTTTCGTCGGACATAATCGGCAGGTAAGCGCCGCCGGCTACGCAGCTGCCCATGACGGCCGCAATCTGGGGCACACCCATGGCGCTCATGTGGGCGTTGTTCCGGAAAATGCGCCCGAAGTGCTCTTTATCGGGGAAAATTTCGTCTTGCAGGGGCAGGTACACGCCCGCGCTGTCCACCAAATAAATGATGGGGACACGGTTTTCCATGGCAATTTCCTGGGCCCGGAGGTTTTTCTTGCCCGTGATGGGAAACCAGGCACCGGCCTTGACCGTCGCGTCGTTGGCCACAATGACGCAAAGCCGCCCGTGGATGCGGCCGTAGCCCGTCACTACGCCGCCGGCCGGGCAACCGCCGTGCTCGGTGTACATTTCGAAGCCCGCAAAGGCGCCGAATTCAAGGAACTCACTGCCTTCGTCGAGCAAACTGGCGATCCGTTCCCGGGCGGTCATTTTTCCTTGTTCGTGTTGCTTGGCAATGCGGCGGGCACCACCCCCTTCGCGGATTTTGGCGAGGCGGTGTTGCAGGCGCGAGACCTGCAGGAGCATTTCATCTTCGTGCTCGGCGGCGGTTTGTTCGGCTTTAGTCATGATCGTTGGCTTGGTTAGGGGGCAGAAACAGGGAGGCAAGGTAGTTAAAAACCGGGCTTCGGGCCGCGGCTTTCGCGGCCGGGTGGAAGCAGTTGACCTAATTTTTACCGCATTTTTATCCAGCACCCTATCTTGCCGCCATGTCTGCATCCACTTTTGGCCTGATCGTCGAGTTGCTTCTTTTTGCCCTCGGGCTCTACCTCTACCTTTTTGCCCGGGGCGTCATTGCTTTCGGCAGCGCAGATGCCCGCGCCCGGGCCGAAGCCTTCCGTAAAGACAACGCTACCTGGATGCGCCTGCTGGGCCTGGCCCTGGCGGCCATTATGGGCCTGAACGTGTTTTTGCATCTGCGGGAGCTGTTCGGCTAAGGGGCCCTTCAATCATTGGCATATCATAATTTACCCGGGCCGGCGGCGGGGTAGGCCAATCCTCCGCAGCGACCCTTACCTTTGCCGGATGGAAAAAATGATGCGCAAAAACTGGTGGAAATGGCTCGGCGTAGCGCTCGTCGTTTATGGTTTGCTGGCCGGTCTTCTGATTCCCCTCAAGCCCAACCTGGTGAGCGTTTCCGCGCGCACGGCCACGCTGGGCGAAACCATTACTTTAGACGTAGTGGGCTACAACACTTCTTTTGGCGCGGACGCAGGTGCAGTGAAGGCCTGGTTAAGTGCAGGGGAAGGACTCAGCCTCGCTGCCAGCGCGGTGGAAGTGCTGGACGACCGCCGGGCAAAACTCACCTTCACCCTTCCCCCTTTCCTGCCCGATCTTTCCCTGGATAAACTTACCTTGCCCATCATCGTGAGCAGCCCCGCCGACGGTGCCTTCGTCGATCCCCTCGGCATCACCGTCCGCCAGGAAACCCCCGCCGCAAACGAAGCCGCCGCCCGCGCCCCCTGGCAAAGCACGGCCCTGGCCAAAGGCGACCTTTCCGCCACCCCCCGCATCACCTTTCCCTACCGCGGTCACCTGGCCGAGACGATCCGCAACATCTTTTTCCACGTCAGCCTCTGGTTTGCCATGATGTTCGTCTTTATCGCCGCGGTGGTCTACGCCATCAAGTACCTGCGCCGCTCCGGGAAGCGGTCGGACGAACTGCCCGACGTCGTTTCCCGCCGCGATCGGGCCGATTACTGGTCCGTCGCCTTCACGAGCGTAGGAATGCTCTACGGCGTGCTGGGCCTGCTCACCGGTGCGGTTTGGGCCAGGTACACCTGGGGCAGTTTCTGGAGTTGGGACATCAAGCAATTCACCACCCTCATCGCTCTGCTCATCTACGCGGGCTACTTCGTGCTGCGGGCCTCCTTCCCCGACGGCGAACAGCGCGCCCGCCTGGGAGCCGCCTACAACATCTTCGCCTTCGCCTGCCTCATCCCCCTAATCTATATCCTGCCGCGGCTGTCGGGCAATTCCCTCCACCCCGGTGCCGCCGGAAACCCCGGCTTTGGCGGCGAAGACCTGGACTCGACCATGCGCATGGTCTTTTACCCCATCATCTTTGGCTGGACCCTGTTCGGCTTCTGGCTGGCGGGCCTGCGCTACCGCCTCCGGCTCTTGTCTGGGGAGTAAGACCGGATCCCGACCTCCGGTCCGGCTGGTCTTAGCCCACGAAGTTACCTGGAGTTGGAGCATGGAATTGCCAGATGGTCGAAAGCCTTTGCGTCGAACCAGGTTATTTGGCCCACGGAGTTTCCTGAAGGGAAACCCTGTCCCTTCGACTGTCTAACCTTAGCCCCTCTTCGTGTCCTATAGTGGTTCAAAAAACGCAAAATGTGTGCGATGAAGGGTGTCTTTACCCGAATCGTGGATGTTCGGGTGGGGACACCCTCAACCGGGTCTTCCTATTTGAGTTAGGACACCCTCAACCAGGTTTTCCTGCCACACCTTAGCCCCTCTTCGTGTCCTAAGTGGTTCAAAAAAAACTGCGCAGCAGTCCTACTGCGCCTTACCCAACTTAGATCCTCCTCGTGTCCTAAGTGGTTCAAAAACTGCGCAGCAGTCCCATTCCGACTGTCTAACCTTAGCCCCTCTTCGTGTCCTATAGTGGTTCAAAAAACGCA
>NZ_JACSIT010000148.1:0-40189 GCF_014349155.1 Neolewinella lacunae | reverse complement strand
AGGACACCCTCAACCAGGTTTTCCTGCCACACCTTAGCCCCTCTTCGTGTCCTAAGTGGTTCAAAAAAAACTGCGCAGCAGTCCTACTGCGCCTTCCCTATCCTAAAGCTGTACCATAAAGGCCTATCCAGTTCCAAACGGTGCTCCGCGTAGGGGCCAGCGTTGGGCAACCAGCTGTTGTCTCCTCCGACGCCGATCTGCCCGTAATCGAGGTTCAGGGTAAGGTGGGTGGCGGGCGTCAGTTCATTGGTGTGGGTGGCGGCTTCGAGGGTGGCCTGGGTGTAGGGCCAGATGCTGAAGTCCATACCCGTGGGGCTGTTGATCCGCAGGGGCGCCTGGCCGTTACCCGCAAGGAGCAACGACATCACGTTCATCCGGTTGCCATTCTCGGCGGGCCGGATGTAGGGCTCGTGGAGTTGGTCGGTGGCGGAAGTCCAATTGCCGAAGCGGGCCGAACGGAAGCGGTCCGCGTAGGCCTCGTGGGGGCCACGTCCGTACCAGCTCACTTGCTGATAGCTCCGGCTGATCTCCGTTTGCAGGCCGTAGCGGAAGACCCCGGGCACATCTGTACCGGGGTTCGCTTTTTCCAGGCTTTGTTCAAAGACCAGGGCACCGTCGGCGTCAAAGCTGATCATCACCCGTTCGTTGACTTTCCCCTCCAGATAGCTGCGCGTGAGGTAAAGTACGCCAGCGCGGAAGGATTTACTGGCCAGGACCGGCTGGGCGTCGCGCCAGGGGCGGTAGGCATTAGCCAGTCCGGCGGGCTTGTCGTTGTCCGTCGGCACCCGCCAGAAGTTGGGTTTGAGGGGCGCGGCGAAGACCTCGGTGTCATTGCGTAAAACGTTGGTGACGATCCCCGTCTTAGGGTCAACGTAGACTTCAAATTGTTCGTTGCTCAAGACCAGTGCGCTCGGGGTTTCCTGGTAGTTGGCCCGGGCGGGGGCAGCGTCGTCCAAGGCTACGTCTTCGAACCCTACGGCGGAGATCTGCTCGAAGGCTACCTCGTGGCCTGCGGGCCGGCCAAACTCCGGCGTCCGCTGCAAGAAAGCAAACTCGAGGTAATCGTAGGGCTCGTCTTGCACTGCTGTTTTCCACTTCCACTGCACCTGCGCTCCGGCGCCCACATCCGGTGCTGCTCCTTTCCAGAGGCTTTTGGTTCCGGTGGGGGTGACGGCCCGGACTTCCAGGTCGTACTGGTTCAGGTTGGTGTGGGTGAGCCAGCTTTTGATGGTCACGCTTTCTGCGTCGTACCAGCGCACCTCCACGGGCTGGAAGGCGTGTTTCACCTCCCAGAGGGCGGGCTGGGGGCTGCGGTCGCTGTAGAGCAGTCCGTTGGCGAGGAAGTTGTTGTCGTTGATGTCTTCACCGTAGTCGCCGCCGTAAGCCATGAACTGCTGGCCCTGCGGATCGGTCTTCTTCAGTCCCTGATCGATCCAGTCCCAGATAAAGCCACCCGCGAAGTTGGGGTACTCCCGGAACATTTTGGCAAAGGTATCGAGGTGGCCCGTGGAGTTGCCCATGGAGTGGGCGTATTCGCAGTAGATCAGGGGCCGGTCGTCGTCCATGGCCAGCAATTGCCGCATTTGCTCCTTGGGCGTGTACATGCGGCTGCGGACGTCCACGTAGGCCTCGTCGGGCTCGGGCTTATCGCTGAAACTGTTGCCCGCCGCGCCTTCGTTGTGGAGCATGCGGCTGCCGTCGCGGCCCTTCACCCAGGCGGCCATAGCGGCGTGGTTGGGGCCGGTGCCCGCCTCGTTGCCCAGACTCCAGCTGACGATGCTGGGGTGGTTTTTGTCGCGTTCCACCATCCGCACCACCCGGTCGAGCATGGCCGTGGCGTACATCGGCAGGCCACTGATCTGGCTGGCGGCCTTGTGGGTTTCCACGTTGGCTTCGTCCATTACGTAGAGGCCGATGCTATCGGCCAGCTCGTATAAATAAGGATCGTTGGGATAGTGGCTGCAGCGCAGGGCGTTGAGGTTGAAGGCCTTCATTAGGCGGAGGTCTTCACGGATTTCCGCGCGGGTGACGGCCTTGCCGCGGATGGCGGAGTGGTCGTGGCGGTTGACGCCGTAAAAAATGACTTCCTTGCCGTTGACCTTAAAGCCGTCTTTGCCCCAGCTAAGGTTGCGGAAGCCGAGGTAGGTGCCCGTGACGTCGACGGTGGCCCCGGCGGCATTTTTCAGGGCGGTCACCAGGCGGTAACGGTTGGGGGTTTCGGCGGTCCAGGGTGCCACGTTGGGCACCCGCAGATCGAGGCCATGGAACTGGTGAATGCCGTAAGGGTTGCGGTAGGCCCCGCGCTGGTAGTAGTTGGGGATGGCGTTGAGGTTGAGGCTTTGCGGCTGGGCAAAAACGGGCTGCCCGGCGGGGTCAAAGAGTTGTACTTCCAGCGTCCAGTCTTTGATTTTGGCGGGGTCGCGGTAGTGGAGGGTTGGCTCAATGCGGAGCAAGCCGGTGCGGCCGTCTTCGGCAATGGAGGGCTTGGCGAAGAGGTCGGAAAGGTACTCGTAGGGCGTGCTTTCCAGGTACACCGAGCGGTGCAAACCGCTCATCCGCCAGTGGTCCTGGTCTTCCAGGTAAGAACCGGCGCTGTAGCGGTAGACTTCAACGTATACTTCGTTGCCGCGGGCCTCCACCAGGTCGGTCACGTCAAATTCGGCGGGGGTGCGGCTGCCTTCGCTGTAGCCCACGTACTGGCCGTTTACCCATACGTGAAAGGCGGAGCTTACGGCTCCGAAGTGAATGACCTGCCGGTCGCCGGGCCGGAAATTCTTCACGTCGAAGGTGCGCCAGTAGGCACCCATCGGGTTGCGGTCGTGTTCGGTGGGGCCGTCGGCGGCGGGCACGTAGGGCGGGCCGGCGGGGCGAAAGGGATACTCCCAGTTGGTGTAAATCGGCATGCCAAAGCCTTGGGCCTCCCAGTTGCCGGGCACCGTTATGGGGCGAAACTCGGCGGGGTTCAGGGCCGGGTAGGCCGGGGCCTGGTTTTGGCCGTGGCGGTGCATTTTAAATTGCCAGGTGCCGTCGAGGCTCGTCCGGCCCACCTGCGCGCCGTTCGCCCGGGCCGTGGCCACGTTGGCGTAGCGGTAGAGCGTGGCGTGGGGCGGGAGACGATTGACATTAAAGGTCTCGGCGTTCTGCACGTAGCGTTGCTGGGCGCTGACGCAGGTGCAAAGCAAGGTAACAAGAGCCAGGGTAGACAAAAACTTTTGCATCGGATCGAAACTTTGGCCGGAAGGTCGCAATTTTTTTTGTCCCGCTGCCAGCAGGAAGCTGATTGGTGGCGGAAATCAGCATTGCGGGCGGCTAACCATCGGGAAAGGGAAAAGGGTGAAGATTTTTTTCACGGTTTTTGGGCTGGTTAGTGGCGGCAGTTTCACGCTCCCTGGGTTTCAAAAAACCTAGATTTTCAGGGCTGTTGCGGGTATGTTATCCTGCCTAAGGCCCATCCACGCCCGACAGGAGAAGCCATTGATTAACTGCTCGCCGCCGGTCATTGCCAAAACAAGATTTGGCGGTTTCCAGTGTTGTAACTACTTTTCGGCCTAATACACCTCAAGAAAGTAGGCATCTGGCTTTCTGAGGGCTTTCCGCTTTTTCATACCTCCCCATAGCGCCACCCGTTGGCAAAACCACTTGAAGACTGAGCAAGAGTTTATCGCCCCGCGGCTTTCCCGCCCCGGTGGCATCGGATACTTTCATTCACTTATTTGAAGCTTAGTCATGCATTACAAATTTATTTTGCGAGGAGCAATGGCCCTTTTGCTGTTGCTCACGCTTGCGGCTACTGCGGTAGCGCAGCAAACCATCAGTGGGGTTTTGCTCGATGAGCAAACCGGAGACCCGCTCATAGGCGCGAGTGTCTTGCTAAAGGGCACCAGTTCCGGTACGGTTACCGACGTTGACGGTAGCTTTTCTTTGCAGGCCAGTGATGGCGACGTGCTGATTTTTTCCTACACCGGCTACCAAAACCGGGAAATTACCGTCGGTCCGGGCGTCAATTACAATCTTTCGCTTACCAGTGGCGAGCTACTGGATGAGGTGGTTGTGGTTGCTTACGGAAAGCAGAAAAAGGCAACCGTAACTGGGGCCGTGGTGGGCGTCCAGGGGGGGGCTTTGCAGCAGTCGCCCTCGGTCAACCTCGGCGCTTCGCTGGCGGGTCGTCTGCCCGGCGTAGTCGTCATTCAGCCCAGCGGTGAGCCGGGCAACGACAACGCCCTGATCAACATCCGCGGCGTCAACACGCTGGGCAACAGCAGCCCGCTGATTGTCATTGACGGAGTCCCCGACCGCGCGGGTGGCCTGGCGCGCCTCAGTCCCCAGGACATTGAGTCCATTTCCGTGCTGAAGGATGCCTCGGCGGCCATTTACGGTGCCCGCGCCGCCAACGGTGCCATTCTGGTGACCACCAAGCGCGGCGTATCCGGCAAACCTACGGTGAGCTACGACTTCAACCAGGGCTGGGCCCAGCCTACGGTCATCCCCGAAATGGCGAGCGCCGTAGAGTACGCCAACATCATGAACGAGCTGCCGATCTACCAGACCGTGCCCGTCAATGAGTGGTCAGCGGCCTCCCAGGCCATCCGGACTTCCGGCACTTACGATTCGCCCACGCCCGGCGTTGGGACGATCAACGCCAACTTCAGCCCCGAGGCCGTCCGGCTGCACGGTGCAGGTACGGACCCCTGGGGTTTCCCCGATTCCGACTGGTTTGGTGACGCCTTCCGCACCTGGGCGCCGCAGAGCCAGCACAACCTATCCGTCCGCGGTGGCACGCAGGCGGTACGCTACTTCGCCTCGGCGGGCTTCGTCAACCAGGAAGCCTTCTACAAAAACACGGCCACGAAGTACAAGCAGTACAATTTACGCATCAACCTGGATGCAGACATCAGCCAGTACATTACCACCTCCATCGGCATCACCGCCCGCCGGGAAGACCGTCGCTACCCCACGCAGGACGCCAACGCGATCTTCCGGATGCTGATGCGTGGCCGGCCTACCGAGCCCGGCGTCTGGCCCAACGGCCTGCCCGGACCCGACATCGAAAACGGGCAAAACCCCAACGTGATTACCACCAACGCCACCGGCTACGTGGATAGTCCCACCGACTACCTCCAGGCCAATGGATCAGTCACACTGACCAACCCCTGGATCAAGGGACTGTCGCTGACTTTCTCCGGTGCTGCCGACAACAGCAACAACACCACCAAGCGGTGGGAAACGCCCTGGACTTTGTACTTCTGGGACCGGGTATCCTTTGAGCCCGACGGCGTCACGCCCTTGCTGGAGGGTGCCGTTCGCTCCAACTTTACCGACCCGCGCCTGCGGCAGAGCAATTTCTCCACGCTCAACACCAACCTCTCCACCCGCATCGACTACAATACGCAGTTCGGAGCTGGCCACAACATCGGTTTGATGGCGGGCGTGACACGGGAAACCTTCAGTGGAGAGGGCTTTCAGGCCTTCCGGCGCAACTACATTTCTGCGGCGGTGGACCAGTTGTTTGCCGGCGGATCTTTGCAGCAGGAAACGGGTGGCTCCGGCTACAACCGGGCCCGCCTGGGCTACTACGGCCGGGCGCAGTACGACTACAATGAGAAGTACCTCCTGGAGTTCATCTTCCGCTACGACGGTTCGTACATCTTCCCGGAAAGTGACCGCTTTGGCTTCTTCCCCGGCGTACTGGCGGGCTGGAACATCTCCAATGAAGACTTCTTTAACGTAGGGGCGGTCGATCTGCTCAAGATCCGCGCCAGCTACGGGCAAATGGGTAATGACCAGGTGTTTTTCAACAACCAGCTGCAGGAATTTGCCTACCTCTCTACCTATGGCTTCGGCGAATATCCCATCAACAGTGTGGTCGAAACTACCCTGAGGGAAATCCGCCTGGCCAACCCCAGCTTCACCTGGGAACGGGCCAATAACCTCAATTTCGGCATTGACGCTATCCTGTTCAACAACCGGGTAGACGCTACGCTGGAATACTTCGTCAATAAGCGCGACCAGATCCTGATTCAGGAAACGGGCTCTACCCCGGCATCTTCCGGCATCAACAGCCTCCTGCCTCCAGTGAACGCCGGTGAGGTAGAAAACCGGGGCTTTGAATTCAACCTGGGCTACAATGGCCGGGCCGGCAAACCTTTCCAGTGGCGCTTCGGCGTCAACGGTGGCTACGCCAAGAACAAGGTCATCTTCATGGACGAAATCCCCGGCGCTCCCGATTACCAGCTCATGGAAGGCAAGCCCATCGGTGCTTACCTGGTGTACGAATCCGACGGTGTATTCCGCGACCAGGCCGAGATCAACGCCGAAACCCTCGATTACAGCGCCGTAACGGGCCGTCTGTTGCCGGGCGATATGAAATTCCGCGACGTCAACGGCGACGGAAAGATCGACGGCGACGACCGTGTACGCATCGACGACAACGGTACGCCGACCTTCAACTTCGGGGCCAACTTCACCGCCAGCTACAAAGGCCTCGACATTACCGCGCTGTTGCAAGGGGCTACGGGTGCTTCCCTGCGCGTGCAAACGGAATCCGGCGACATTGGCAACTACCTCAAGTGGAGCCACGACAACCGCTGGAGCATCGATAACCCCAGCTCCGAGCACCCTCGCCTGGCCAGCCGTGGCGATACCTACTACACGGGCGGTAACTACGGCCAGAATACCTACTGGCTCTTCAGCAAGAATTACCTCCGCCTGAAGAACCTGGAAATTGGCTACACGCTGCCCACGGCCCTCACCAGCCGCCTCTCCCTGGGCAGCCTGCGCGCCTACGTCAATGGCCTTAACCTGCTCACCTTCGATAGCCTCGATTTCTTCGATCCCGAGTCTACGGCCGGCAGCGGCGTCTACTACCCGCAAACCCGCATCATCAACCTGGGCTTAAACGTCACATTCTAAACCAATTACGAGTTCCACTGTTCCAACACCTAAGCGTGTTTTCGTACCTTCGCGGTACGCAACAGCGGAACTTGAAACTGAAACTATCACACATCATGCAACTAATGAAAAATTCTCTTTGGCGGGCCTTCCTGGCAACGGGTGTTTTCCTGGCCCTCCTGACGGGGTGTAAGGACGACTTCCTGAACACGGAGCCCCTTGACAGCATCTCCAGCGAGGCCACCTGGGCGGATGGCCCACTCAGCCAGGCCTTCATCTTCAACGTCTACTCCTTCCTGGGCTACGGCGGGTTCGAGGAGCAGGGCTTATCTTCCATTACGGACGAGGCGATGTTCACCCACGCCGGGCGGAACATCAACACTTTCAATGAAGGCACGGAAGACCCCACCAACACCGCCTGGATGAGTGCTACTTACCAGTGGGACCAGATGTACCTGGCCATTCGCCAGGCCAACATCGCCATTGAGCGCCTGCCCACTGCGACCTTCTCCGACACGGAGTTGCGCGACCGCCTTCTCGGCGAAGCCCACTTCTTGCGGGCCTACTACTACCACCAGCTGGCCCGCTTCTACGGCGGCGTTCCCCTCATTGACCGCCCCTACGGCCTGGATGAGGACTACTCCGTAGCGCGCAACACCTGGGAAGAAACGGTCAACTTCATTGTCGCAGACCTGGATCGGGCCGCCACCTTGCTCGAAGGCAAGCCCGTTACGCCGGGCCGGGCTTCCACCCTGGCGGCGCAGGCGCTGAAATCCCGTATCCTGCTCTACGCCGCTTCGGATCTCCACGACGGTGCTTTGGCGGGCGGAGTATTCCCTGGTTATAGCAATATCGACCTGGTGGCTTACTCCGGTGGTGACCGCACCGCCCGCTGGCGCGCCGCCCGCGACGCTGCCCTGGTGGTGGTGAACGCCGGCACGGGCTACAAGATGGACCTCACCGCACCCGTATCCGCCGAGGAAGGCCGTCAGAACTACATCTCCATTTCCATGGGCGGTGGTAGTGCCGTTGGCGACGCTGCTGCGGAAGTAGAATTGATCTTCGAGCGCACTAAAACGCCCCTCTACACCGTAGAGGACAACTGGCCGCTGGGTGGTATCCACCACGGCATCAACAACGGACCGAACGGCTACAACAACTGGGCGGGCAACACCCCCATCCAGCAGCTGGTGGACGACTACGAGATGATGGACGGTTCCCGTTTCGACTGGAACAACCCCGCCCACGCTGCAGCTCCCTACGAAAACCGGGATCCCCGCCTCGGCGCATCCATCATGTACGACGGTGCCGACTGGAAGCCCCGGCCAGTAGCCGTTTCCGGAATTGACCCCATGGACCAGATCCAGACCGGCTACTACGACGACGGCAACGGCGGCACCATCAACGGGGTGGATACCCGCGAGTCTACGGTAGAAAACTGGAACGGCAGCCGTACCCACTACTACCACCGTAAGTTCATCGACCCCAACCCCGCGTTGCCCGATAACCAGTCGAACGCCCAAACCATTCCCTGGCCATTCATCCGCTACACCGAGGCCGTACTGAACCTCGTGGAGGCCAGCATCGAACTGGGCGACGAAGCCACGGCCCGCGAATGGCTCAGCAAGATCCGCTTCCGTGTCGGGATGCCCGCCGTAACGGATACGGGCGATGCCCTGCGGCAGCGCTACCGCAACGAGCGCCGCGTGGAACTCTCCTACGAAGAGCACCGCTACCACGACGCCCGCCGTTGGCTGATTGCCCCCGAAACCCTCGGCCGCATTATCCAGACCATCGACATCCGCGCTACCCTCCGCCCGGGAGCCACGCCCCACGTGCCTTACCGCTACGACCCATCCCGTTACACCTACACTTACACGGTGGTGGAAAATACGGAAAACGAAACCCGCACCTGGCGCAACAAGATGTACTACCGCCCGATCACGCGGGACGAGATCAACCGCAACCCTCTGCTGGTACAGAACCCGCTGTACTAGCACCGGGTAACAACGGACGATAAACTGTGGCAGACCCACTTATTCCCCGGGAGTAAGTGGGTTTGCTTATTTTTGAGCACTCCCTTTGGGAGCTTTTTCGAGGCAACTTACTTGATATGTACGCATTGTTTTTCCGCCTGATGGGGGTGTTGGCCCTGCTTCCCCTGCTCCATTGTTCGGGCCCGGCACCTGCGACCGCGCCCGAAAAAGATGGTGCTCCGGCCGCTCCGCTCTTCACCTTACTGGAGCCCGCTACAACGGGCATCGACTTCGTGAACCGCCTGACCGAGGGGCCAAATACGAATATCCTGGTGTACGAATATTTCTACAACGGTGGGGGTGTGGCCGCTGGCGACCTGAACGGCGACGGAAAAACTGACCTGTACTTCACGGCCAATATGGCCGAAAACCGCCTGTACCTGAACGCTGGTGACCTGCACTTTACCGACGTAACCCAGCCTTCCGGCGCGGGCGGACGCCCTGGCCCCTGGAAAACCGGTGTGACCCTGGCTGACGTCAATGCCGACGGCAAACTCGACATTTACCTCTGCTACTCCGGCATGCTGCCCCCCGAGAAACGCGCCAACCAGTTGTTCATCAACCAGGGCAATGGGCCGGACGGGGTGCCCGTTTTTCGCGACGAAGCCGCCGCCTACGGGCTGGCCGGAACGGCCTTCAGCAACCAAATGTATTTCTTCGATTACGACCGGGACGGCGACCTCGACGGGCTCCTGCTGAACCACAACCCTCAGGCATTGCCCGTTTTGAACGCGGCCAAAACCCGGGAACTGCTGGCCAACCCCGACCCCGACCGCGGCCTGCGCCTGTACCAAAATACGGGTGGGAAATTCAAGGACGTCACCGAGGCGGCGGGCATCAGCGGTTCGGCTCTGAGCTACGGCCTGGGGCTGGCCATTGCGGACCTGGACAACGATGGTGACCCCGACTTTTACGTCTCTAACGACTACGAGGTGCCCGACTACCTCTACTACAACAACGGCGACGGCACCTTTACCGACCACCTGGGGGAGCAAATGAGCCACACCAGCCACTTCTCCATGGGCAGCGACGCGGGCGACATCAACAACGACGGCCACCTCGATCTTTTTACCCTCGATATGCTGCCGGCCGATCCCCGCCGCCAGCGCCTGCTGCAACCCGACGACAACCGCTCCAAGCTTGACCTCAACCTGGCCAGCGGCTTCCACCACCAGACGATGCGCAATATGCTGCAACTCAACCGCGGCGATGGC
The DNA here is from genome assembly GCF_014349155.1 of Neolewinella lacunae. Lineage (GTDB taxonomy): Bacteria > Bacteroidota > Bacteroidia > Chitinophagales > Saprospiraceae > Neolewinella > Neolewinella lacunae. Next base: position 30,051 of record NZ_JACSIT010000148.1, on the reverse strand, counting down.
ACTTTCGCCGAGATTGGCCGCCTGGCTGGTGTGGCGATGACCGACTGGAGCTGGTCTGCCCTGCTGGCCGATTTTGACAACGACGGCTGGCAAGACCTGCACGTCACCAACGGCTACCTGAAGGACTACACCAACCTCGACTTCATCAAATACATGGAAGATTTCACGGCCGCAAAAGGCCGCCTGCAACGGACGGATTTGCGGGAATTGCTGGAGCAAATGCCCGCTTCCGATCTTCGCAATTTTGCCTTCGGCAACCAGCACAATGGAACTTTTGCGGACCGTACGGCGGACTGGGGACTGGCCCGGCCATCGAACAGCAACGGTGCCGTTTATGCCGACCTGGACAACGACGGCGACCTGGATTTGGTGGTCAATAACCTCGACCGGGCGGCCTTCGTGTACCGCAATGACCTGACCGGGCAAAACTACCTTTCCGTAGCGCTCGAAGGTCCGGCGGGCAACCCCCAGGGCATCGGGGCGCGGGTGGAAATCAGGGCCGACGACCTGCAACAAATCCGCGAGCAATTCCCCAACCGTGGCTACCTATCCTGCGTCGATCCCGTGCTGCACTTCGGATTGGGGGCGCGGACGCAGGTGCAAAGGCTAGTCGTCACCTGGCCCGACGGCGCCCGCCAAAACCTGGAGGCGGTGGAGGTTAACCAGCGCATCGTTCTTCGCCACCAAGAAGCAGGGGAAGTCCGTCCAGCCCCAGCCAAGGCCACCGCTCCAAGCTGGTTTCGGGAAGTAAGTTCTCCCTTGGCCTACACCGATCCGCCCGCCGAGCAACGGGGTTTTGACGAAGAGCGCCTCCTGCCCCGCGAATACGCTCAACCCGGGCCGGTGCTGGCCGTGGAGGGCGGAAAAGTGCTTGCCAAAGCAGGTACTGGCCGCGTTCTGGCCCGCAGCAGCGGAAAGTACGCGGTGGAGTTCGTGGGCAACGCTTATCTGCCCGGCCGTTACCCGCTGGTAGATGCGGTGACCCTTTACCCCCTGAACGACGGACAGCGCACGCCACTGACCTCGCCTTTGCCCCAGGAATTACAATCCATCGGCAAGATCAACGCCGCCACTTGGGCGGACCTGGATGGCGACGGGGCCGATGAACTCGTCGTTGCTGGCGAATGGACGCCGCTGCTTTGCTTCACCTTCGACGGCCAGCAACTGCAGCCCTACGCCGGGGCCTTCCCGCCGCCACTGACGGGCTGGTGGACGGCCCTGCATCTCAGCGACTTCAACGGCGATGGCCGCTTGGACCTCCTGGCCGGCAACCAAGGCCTCAACAACCTCTTCAGCGCCAGCCCGGAACTGCCGCTGGAACTCTACGCAGCCGACCTGGACGGCAACGGTGCCCTCGATCCCATCCTGAGTTACTACGGCCCCGACGGCCGCCGCTACGCCGACCTCACGCGCGATGAACTGCTGGGGCAGCTGGCGGGACTGCGCAAAAAATACCCGGATTACCGCAGCTTTGCCGACCAAAGCCTCGACGACATCTTTCCTTCCTGGCCCGAAGGCACCCTGCACCGGACGGCGGAAATGCTGGAGACCGTCCTTTACCTCAGCCAGGCGGATGGCCGCTACGCCCGGGCGGAACTGCCTTTGGAGGTACAATACGCTCCGGTGCACACCATCACGGCCGCAGACTTTAATGCCGATGGGCACCGCGATCTTCTGCTGTGCGGCAACGATGGGAAAGAAAAACAGCGCTGGGGCAAAGCCGAGGCGAACACCGGTATCCTGTTGCAGGGAGATGGCAAGGGCGGCTTTGGCTACGTTCCCCAGGCCACTGCGGGCTTAAAACTGCGTGGCGACGTGCGGAGCGTGCTGGCTTACCAGGATTTATTGCTCTTCGGCATCCGGGGTAAGAAGGTGCGGGCTTACCGTCGGGAGGCCCAAATGGTGGAGCAATAAAGTCAGATCCCACCACCACAGAACAGAACAATATCAGCCTATTTTCATGGAAAAGTGTACGTCTTGCTATGGCTGGAATAATGCCTGCTTTAACCGAAAAGCGGAGATGAAGTGGATCAATGCAGCACGGGACGTGAGCCGGCAGTGCGGGTGCTTGATCCTGCTTGTCCTCGCCTTCAGCTGGTCTTCCTGTAGCCCTGCCCGCGACTACGAACAGCCCGCCGAACTTACGGGCAGCTGGGCGGAGATGACCCTGCGCCTGACCAAAGGTACCCCCGGGAACAGCCCGACCTACGCCTCGCGTTGCCTGGGCTACCTGGGCCTGGCCATGTACGAAAGTGTGGTCCACGGGACGAAAGACCGGCGCTCACTGGCGGGGCAGCTCAGCAGTTTGAGTCACCTGCCTACGCCCGATGCGGGGGTGGAATACGACTTCCGACTCGCGCTGAACGCCAGCCAGGCGGAGTTACTGCGCAGTTTGTACAACCACACTTCCGACGCCAACAAGGCCAGCGTGGATTCCTTGGAAGCGGAAATTGCCGCCTACTTTCGCAAACGTACCGACGCAGGGGTGGCCGATCGTTCTATTTCCTTCGGCCAACGCCTGGCACAGGCCATTTTCGAATGGTCAAAGAGCGACGGTGGCCACCGGGCCTATTTGAAGAACTTCGATAAAGCGATGGTTCACCCCGATCGTCCTGGAGGATGGAAGCCGCCGCTGTTTGCCCAATCCTTCAGTCACCATCCCCTGCACCCGCACTGGGGGCAAAACCGCCCCTTTCTGCCCGGCAACTACCGGATGGAAGCCCCCGAATTCATTCCCTACGATACTGTCCCCGGCTCCCCCTACTACGAGCAGTTTCGCGCGGTGTACGAGGCCGAGCGGGCGCTGACGCAGGAACAAAAGGAAATCGCCATCTGGTGGGGAGATGACCCCGACGTCACCTTCACCCCACCGGGGCACTCCTACTATTTAGCATCAATGGTGGTGCACGCACGGCAGCCCGACCTGGTGACTTGTGCCGAAGCTTACGCCCGGGTGGGGATGGCCGTAGCCGACGCTTTTTTGCTGTGCTGGCGGTGGAAATACCAGTTTTTCAGCGAACGGCCCAACACCTACGTTACCGCCGTGATCGACGAAGAATGGGAAAGCTTTTGGCCCGATCCGCCTTTCCCGGCTTTTCCCTCGGGGCACGCCATCCAGGCGTCGGCGGCGACGACGGTGCTCATCGATATGTTTGGGGACGAGTTTGCCTTCACCGACGCCTGCCACGTGGGCCGTCCCTACGACGAAGAGCGGGAGGTGGGCTTCGTGGCCCGCTCGTTCACCCGCCTCAGCGAAGTGGCCAGGGAGACGGCCGACTCCCGCTTTTTCGGAGGCATCCACACGCCCCAGGACAACGAACGCGGACTGGAAAAAGGCCAGGAGGTTGGGGCCAACGTGAACGGCCTAGCCTGGAAAAAGTAAACCCCGGATCAGGAAGGTGAATTCCCCGGGGGAATCCTTAAAGTCGCAGTAAACAATACCGCTTATTATGCGCAAAAGCTCATTTTTTTTGGGATTGCTGGCCAGCGGCGCACTCCTTGGCCAAAGCCCGACACCCTTCACCGACGTAACGGATTCGGCAGGCATTCAACATCAGTTTCGCGTGCTGGAGGGGATGTTCGGTGGCGGAGCTTGTGTGCTGGACTACAACCTCGACGGCTTCGAGGACGTGTACCTTACCGGCGGGACGGCTGATGATCAACTGTTGCGCAACAACGGCGACGGAACCATGACCAACGTCTTCGAAGGCTCCGGGCTGGAACTCACCAGGCGCTTCGTTACCCAGGGGGTGAGCGGTGCTGACGTAAATCGCGATGGCTACGTCGATCTCTTCATCACCACGATTACGGCGCGGGACAGTGCCCGGACCATTCCCCGTGCCAAGAACTTGTTGTTCCTGAACCAGGGGGACGGCACTTTTGCCGACGCTACCGATGAATTTGGCCTCGGGCCACTCTATTCCTTTAGTACGGGCGGGAGTTTCGGGGATTTTAACGCCGATGGCTGGCCCGATCTCTACGTGGGCAATTACTTTATTGGCTACGAAGGGAAGCTCAGCGTCATCTCCGACGCGACCATTGTGGGAGCCAACCAAACGGCCTACGACTATTTGTTGCGCAACGATCAAGGCACCAGGTTCACGAATGTGTACGAAGACTACGGCCTCCGACACCGCGGCTTTGGGTTCGGGGGACTTTTCACGGACTTTGACAACGACGGCGACCAGGACCTGATCGTCAATAACGACTTCGGCTACAAGGCAACGCCCAGCTACGTACTGGAAAACCGCTCCCCCCGGAAAAAATTCAACTACGTGGAGGAGGATTACGCCCTCGACCTGAAAATCAACGCCATGGGCTCCGCTGCCGGGGACTATAACCAAGACGGTTATCTCGATTATTACGTTACCAATATCCGCTTCAACCGCTTCATGGTCAGCCAGGGCCCCGGCAAACCCTTCGTTAACCTGACCAAGGAAATGAACATGCACTACGTTTCCATCAGCTGGGGCGCCAACTGGGGAGACTACGACCACGACGGAGACCTCGACCTTTTCGTCAGCAACGGCGACTTAAACCCCAACTGCGTCCCGATGGCCAATTTTTACTTCGAAAACGACGGCAACACTTTCCGGGAAATCGGCAAGTTGAATGGGGTGGGGGACTACGGCATCGGCCGGGGCTCCGTTGCTTTCGACCTAGAAAACGACGGCGATCTGGATCTGCTCGTCGTCGCCCAGGAACCGGTATTGCCCAATTACCCCGTCGCTTCCGTCACCCGGCTGTTCCGCAACGATGGAGCAAGGGGAAAGTGGCTGAAAGTCGCCCTCCGCGGGCTCAAAGCCGAAAAGAACGGCATCGGCAGCCGCGTCACGGTCTTCAGCCAGGGCCGGCAAATGATCCGGGAAATCGACGGCGGGGGCTCCAGCCACCTCTCTCAGAACTCTACCATCGCCCACTTTGGCTTGGGGGACGTCACTACGGTCGATTCCGTCCTCGTCACCTGGGCGGGCGGCAAACAGCAGTTGCTGACAAACCAGCCCGTAAATCAACTCCTCGTCATCGAAGAATCTGCGCGGAATGCCTCAGGTACTTTTCCCTGGTGGTTGTTCCTCAGCCTCGTTGGTTTGGCGGTATTGGGGACTTATTGGTGGCCCAGGAGTAAGGGCGGAAAGGAGTAAAGGCAAAAGGAATAAAGGTCTGGTTCTGTCCCTCGCGGTAGCCTATTCACTCATTTGCTGCGCAGTACTTCGTGCTCACGCATTCACTCATCCACCGCGTCCCGGGCCCAATCTGCACCGGATAAAACTCCGGAGTGATGTGGTAAGCGTCCTGGTAAGCCTCGGCCAGGAAGGCTTGCAGGGCGGGCACGTCGCTGGTGCGAACCAGGTTGATGGTACAGCCGCCAAAACCGCCGCCCATGATGCGGGCACCGGCGACGTGGCCTCCCTGAAACACTTCGGTGGCCTGGTAATGGAGAAAATCGATTTCTTCGCAAGAGACCGCGTAATCATCGCGCAGGCCCGCGTGGGTAGCGTTCAGGAGGGTGCCGGCGCGGGCTACTTCGCCTTCGGCCAAGGCCTGGGCCATCCGGTGAACGCGTGCGTTTTCGCTGATGACGTAGTAGGCCCGGCGGAAAGCTACGGCGTCCAGGGTGTCGGCCACGGCATCCAACTGGGGCAGGGTTGCCGCACTCAGGTTGTCCAGCCCAGGGTAAATGCTTTGCAAGGCCGCCAGGGCCCGGGCGCACTCGGCCACCCGGATGGGGTACTGGCTGCTTCCCAGTTCGTGGGTGACCAGCGAATTGACCAGCAGCCAGGAATAACCCGGCAAAGTAGCATTGATGGGGTGAAAGTCCAGGGTGGCACATTGCAGCAAGATTGGCCCCTGCGCACTGCCGTTCAGGCTGGCGAATTGGTCCATGATCCCCGTAGGCACGCCGATGAAGGTATTGCTGCTCCGCTGTGCGAGTTGGGCCAGAGCCGGACGACTCAATTCCGCCTCCACCACGGCGTTCAGCAGGAAAGCCATGCCCCCTTCCAGGGCCGCCGAACTGCTCATCCCCGAGCCCCGGGGAACGTCTCCGCCGAAGATGATTTCCAGGCCAGGCACTACGTAACCCAGCTGCTGAAACTGATCGACGATCCCGGCCAGATAATCGGCCCAGAGCTGGCCTGACTTACCCCGGACGGGCAAGTCCAGTACCGCATTTTCCTGCAAATCTGCGGCGTAGAGGCGCAGTACGGGTTCGGCAATCGGCCGGGCGTAGAAGTAGATGCCCTTATCGATAGCGGCGGGCATCACGTAGCCTCCGGTGTAGTCCGTGTGCTCCCCGATCAGGTTGATGCGGCCCGGGGAAAAGAGGCGATAGGGGAAGCTGCTGGCATCGAGCTGGCGGCTGGCAAAGTAGGCGGCAAGGTGGGGAAGCATGGCGGCGGCGGGGCTTGTGGCAGGGGAATCCCCGCCCGGTGGGACTTTACTCGCTCTCGTCCATGGTGTGGAAGACGTTGGCTACGTCGTCGTCCTCTTCGAGCTTATCGATCAGCTTGAGGAAGTCTTCCACCTCTGAGTCGGAGAGCTTTTTGGTGTGGGAAGGGATGCGGACGAGTTCGGCCTTAGACACCTTGATGCCGAGGCGTTCCATGGCGGGCCCGAAGGCGGCAAAATCTTCGAAGGAGGTGTAGAAGATCACTTCCTCCTCGTCGGCTTCCATGCTGTCCAGGCCCACGTCGATGAGTTCAAATTCCAGGCTCTCGAGGTCTTTGCCCGCCAGGTCTTCGGCTTTGACGATGAACTGCCCCTTGCGCTCAAACATATAGTCTACTGACCCATTGACGCCCAGGCTGCCACCGTATTTGCTGAAGGCGTGGCGGATGTTGGCCACCGTGCGGTTGTTGTTGTCGGTGGTCGCTTCCACGAAGACGGCAATGCCGTGCGGGCCGTAGCCCTCGAAGGTGACTTCTTCGTAGTTGGAGGTGTCTTTGTCAGTGGCCCGTTTGATGGCGGCATCAACGTTGGCCTTGGGCATGTTGACTGCCTTGGCGTTGTTGATGGCCAGGCGCAGCCGGGGGTTGTAGTCGGGGTCAGCGCCCCCTTCGCGGATGGCGATGTTGATCTCGCGTCCTACTTTGGTGAAGGCCTTGGCCATGCCGGCCCAGCGTTTCATTTTCGCCGCTTTGCGGTATTCAAATGCGCGTCCCATGGGAAGTTTTTTCGTTTGGTCCGCAAAGATAGCCAACCGGGACAAATGGCCTAAGCGCCCCGGTGCACAGAAAGAAAGAAAGTAGCGGGCGCGGACGCAGGTGCTAGGGAAAAGACGATGGAGCAGGGGAGGAGACCGTACCCCCCCATCCCCGTTCCGTAAAGCCCGGCGGAAGCTGTCCCTACCCAAACTACCCGCTCCGCCGGGATTTTCCGGGAGTCCGACCCGCTGCCTCGCGTCGCCCAACTTTGCTCATTTATCCCATGCGCTGCACCTGCGACCGCGCCCAAACAACGCAAACGGACTGGATGACAAAAGTCCTGACCAGGGCTTATCTTCGCCCAATGCAAATCCTCACCGTTGTCATCGGCATCATCTTCGTGCTGCTTCTGCTCAGCCTACTGGCGACCACCATGATGGAACTGTTGTCGTCCATGTTCAGCCTGCGTGGCCGCAACCTTACCAAGGCCCTGCGCAACATGCTGGCCCGCTCGGACCCCCACGAGATTTTGGTCGACGAATTCCAGCGCAACAGCCTCTACCGCCACCTGACCCAGCAGTACGGGCGGGAGGGCAAGGGATTTGCGGCGCCCAGCTATATGAATGCGGAAACTTTCCAGAGCATCCTCCTCGACGTGGTCCTGAAGGGGGATGACTACGCCAACCTGCCCACCCGCATCAATGCCCTGCCCGACGCAGACCTGCGCAACGTCCTCAACCAGCTCTACCGCGAAAGCAACGGGCAGCTCGACCTGTTCCGCCTCGAAATACAAAACTGGTACAATAGTGTAATGGACCGCGCCGGAGGCTGGTACAAGCGCTACACGCAGAAAATCCTGCTTTTCATGGGCCTCGGCATCGCCCTGGTATTCAATGCCGATACGCTGGCGCTGTACGACCGGCTTTCGCAGGATCCGGAGACGCTGGCCCAGCTCGTTACGGCCGCTGAGCAATACGTCGTAGCCCGCGAACGGGTAGGGAGCCCAGTGCCCTCGACCGCCCCGCCGCCAAATCCAAATCCTCCCGCGACGACGCCCGGCAGCACCCCGGAGGCCGGCCCCAGCTTTGGTAATCAGGTGCCGATCAACCCATTCGACACCAGCCGGGCAGCCAATGCACCGCCGACGGGCCAGGTGCCAACGCCCGCCCCGACCACCTACGGCTACGCCGCCGAAGAAAGGATTGCCGACAAAGACTTCCGGACTTCCCTGGAAGAGCTCAAGGGTTTGCTAAACAACGAGATTGCCGACATCCGGCGGCCCCTCGGCCTCGGCTGGGAGGGCGTGGACCTGCGGGCCCTGACGACCTACGAGTTGATCTCCAAGCTGCTGGGTTTCATCCTCACGGCGCTGGCCGTCAGCATGGGCGCGCCGTTCTGGTTTGATTTGCTGAAAAAACTGGTGAACGTCCGCAGTACCGGCGCCCGGCCCTACGAAGAATAAGGATTCTTGTGTCTTTGGCCTGGGGCAAATGGCCTTTTAATTTCCCCAGTTTAACTTTCTGTCCTCATGCGTTTACTGACTTTGCTCCTTGTTCTTTTTCTCTGCACCTGCGTCCGCGCCCAGGAAATTTCGCGCGTGGAGCCGCCCGATTGGTGGGTAGGTTTTGAGCAAACGGAGCTGCAACTCCTCGTTTACGGCAAAGACATCGGTCACCTGCGCGCGGAGATCAATCACCCCGGCGTGACCTTGCTGCGCACCGTCTGCCCGCCCAACGCCAACTACCTGTTTCTTTACCTCAACGTGGCCGCCGATGCTTCGCCGGGCACTTTCCCCATTGTTTTTCGCGACCAGGATCGTGAGGTATTACGCCACAGCTATACCCTCCAGGCCCGCCGTGACGGCGCTGCCGGGGTCCAGGGATTTAATAATTCCGATGTCCTCTACCTGATTACGCCCGACCGTTTTGCGAACGGCGACCCGGAAAATGACGCCGTGGCCAGCCTCATAGAAATGCCGAAGCGGAACTTCCCCGGTGGACGCCACGGTGGGGACATCGCCGGGATGCAACAACGCCTCGATTACCTCACCGACCTGGGCATCACCGCGATCTGGATCAACCCCGTGCTCGAAAATGACATGGACCAGTACTCCTACCACGGCTATTCGACGACCGATTTTTACCGCGTCGATCCCCGTTTTGGCAGCAACGCCGCATACCGGGATTTTTGCGCGGCCGCAGGTGCAAAGGACGTCAAAGTGATCATGGATATGATCCTCAACCACAGCGGTTCCAACCACTGGTTCGTCGTTGACCCCCCGAGTGAAGACTGGGTCAATTACGGCGGCAAATACGTCAATACCAACCACCGGCGGACGACGGTGCAGGATGTCCATGCTTCGGAATTCGACCGCCGGGCCTTCAGCGACGGTTGGTTCGTGCGGACCATGCCCGACCTAAACCAGCGCAATCGCCTGTTGGCCGATTACCTCATCCAGAATTCTATCTGGTGGATTGAATACGCCGGCCTGGCGGGCATCCGGATGGATACCTACCCTTATCCTGACAAAGATTTTATGGCGGAGTGGACTTGCGCCGTTTTGCGCGAATACCCCAACTTCAGTATCGTCGGGGAAGAATGGTCTACCCAGCCCGCCATCGTTTCCTACTGGCAAGCGGGCAAAGACAACCACGACGGCTACACGAGTTGCCTGCCCAGCCTGATGGATTTTCCGCTGCAGGACGCCCTGAAACTGGCCTTGACCGAAAAAGAGACCTGGTCAACCGGCTGGATCAAACTTTACGAAACCCTGGCCCTAGACTTCCTCTACGCCGATCACGACGCCCTGGTCGTTTTTCCGGACAACCACGATATGGACCGCATCTACACCCAGCTGGGGGAAGATCCGGCCCTGTTCCGCCTGGCGATGGCTTACACCCTCACGACGCGGGGAACGCCGCAACTGTATTACGGCACGGAAATCCTGATGGAGAACAGCGCGGCACCGGGAGACCACGGCATCATCCGCACGGATTTCCCCGGCGGCTGGGCGGGGGATAAAGTCAATGGCTTCACCGGCGCGGGGCTCAGTGCGGAGCAGCGGGCGGCGAAGGATTACCTGCGGTCTTTGCTCCGTTGGCGGAAAAGCGCGAAAGTTATCCACGACGGGAAACTTATGCAGTTTGCCCCCAACAACGGTTCCTACGTTTACTTCCGCTACACGGACGACGAAAAAGTGATGGTGGTACTCAACAAAGGCACCGAAGGGCTCAGCCTTGATCTCTCCATCTACGAAGAAATACTTCCTGCGGGCGCTACCCTGCGCGATGTGCTCACCGGCAAGGAGTACTCGACCGAAAGCAAGACCCTGCCGCTGCAAGTGAATACGGCGTATATTTTGCGGGTGGAGTAGGGTAGGCCGCTCCTCCGGATGTGTCGGCTCTCAAGCCCCCGTAGAGCCCGCCGATTTGCGGGAGCGGCAGCGCTGCCTCAGAAAATGCAACAGCTTGAGGGTGAGGAGAAAGAGCATGGGATTGAAAGCGGAAAGGACAATGTAGAAATGCTTTGAGAGGGGAAAGGGTTGGGTGGGGGCTTCGCCTGTCTGCGCGTTCAAAGCTCCCAGATTGCTGCGCGTTCAACACCTCCGATGAGCCCCGTGCTGCTACGCGTTCAACACCTCCGATGAGCCCCCAAGCTGCTTTCTGCGGCAGCTTGGGGTACACATCGGAGGAGTGAACGCGTAGCCAAAGGATTACAAAGTTTTCCTCAGGTAAGCCGCTCCTCCGATGCGTACCCCGTCCCGCCCGGGAGGAGATTAGTGATTTGAATGATTTTGGCGGGGCGGGGGCTCATCGGAGGTGTCGGCAGTCCAAATCCCCCATACTTTTTACCTTAGGCCCCGCTCCGGACTTTACCGGACCACTAAAAACGACCCCACTGTATGTCCCTGATCGATCTTTCGACCATTTCCACCCGCGCCCCCGAAGGCCTGGACAAAGACGAAGCCCGCAAAATATCCCGCAAGCGGGCCGAGCGCATTGCCGAGCTCCACCAGCAGTTGGTGGCGGAAAACCGCCACGGGGTATTGATTCTTTTGCAGGGCATGGACGCGAGTGGTAAAGACGGTGCCCTGCGCAACGTCTTCGGGGCCTGCGCCCAGTTTGGCTTCCGGGTGGTAAGCTTTAAAAAGCCCACGCCAATGGAGTTCGCCCACGATTTCCTGTGGCGCATCCACAAGGAGGTTCCGGCCAAGGGAGAGATCGTCGTATTTAACCGCAGCCACTACGAGGATGTACTCATCCAGCGGGTCCACGGCTGGATCGACGAAGCGCAAGTAGACCGCCGTTTTGCCAGCATCAACGCCTTTGAAGAATTACTGATCAACGATGCGGGCACCCTGGTCCTGAAGTTTTATCTGCACAACAGCAAGGAACAGCAGGAGCAGGAACTGATGGAGCGCATTACCGACCGGGAAAAGCACTACAAGCACAACGATGGCGACTGGGAGGAGCGCGACCACTGGGACGAGTACCGGGCCGCTTACCACGACGTGCTCAACCGCAGCACCGTCCCCTGGCACGTAATTCCGGTAGACGACCGCTGGTACCGCGATTACCTCATGTCCGAAATCGTCGTCAACGCCCTCGAAGGATTGAAGATGGAGTGGCCGCCTTTGGTGACGGAGCGGAAGTGGTTAATGAGTGAATGAGTGATTGCGTGAATGAGTGAATGGGCTACCGCACGTGACAGGCTACCGCCCGTGACAGGCTACCGCACGTGACAGGCTACTGCACGTGACAGGCTACTGCACGTGACAGGCTACTGCACGTGACAGGCTACCGCACGTGACAGGCTACTGCACGTGACAGGCTACCGCACTAGATAGGCTACCGTGACAGGCTGCCCCACGTGACAGGCTACCCCACGAGATAGGCGAGGGGCGTTGGCGAAAGCTTGAGGGTGTCACAAAATCTGTCTCGCCTATCTCGTGCGGTAGCTATTCACTCATTAGCTGCGCTGCTGCCTACGGCGGTCACTCATTCACTCATTAGAAGCTCTGCTCGCTCATTACTTCCCTGGCACCTGCGGCCGCGCCCAAACAAAAAGCCCCCCGTACACACTGGCACGGGGGGCTTTTTTGATCATTCAACTGAGTTTGGCGGGAAAGCCTCGCTCGGTCGTTTGGCGGCTACTAGAAGATGTAGCGGATGCCGGTCTGCAGGCGCCATGCGCTACCGAGAACGTCGCTGGTAAAGCGGTAGGTTTCGGTGGGGAAGTCGGAGGTGCCGGGGATCGTGTTGATGCGGTAGAGCGGCTGGTTGTTGTCGCCAACACCACGGTAGTTCAGCAGGTTTTGCTGGAAAGGCACTTGCGTAACACCCCACTCGCTGTTGAACAGGTTGCCGATGTTGAGGAAGTCCAGCGTCAGTTGGATGCGGTGGCTGCTGCCTTTTACCAGGTTGAGTTCCTGGGCAATGCGAAGGTCGAAGCGGTGTACCCAGGGGGCAACGGCACCGTTGCGCTCCGCGATCTGACCACGGATGCCGCTCAGGTAGTCGTCCTGGTCGATGTAGGCATCGAGGATGTCGGCCTGCATCGCTGCGGTGATGGTTTCGCCACCAACCGTGAATTCCTGGAACTGGAGTTCGCTGGCGTCTTCGGGTACGTAGATCAGGCGGTTAGAAGCGTCACCGAAGTTGCCGGAGTAGGTGTAGGAGTAGCGGAAGGCGTTACCACCGTCGTAGAACAGACCGAGGGTCGTACCACCCATTTGGTAGCTGAGGTTAGCCACCACGCGGTTGGGCTGGTCGAAACCGGCGAAGCTCAGTTCGGGGTCGTTGCGGTCTTCCTGAACGGTTGCAGGCCAGAGAGATACAGCTTGTGAACCACCAGCGGCGTCGAGGTCGCGGGCGCGTGAACGGGTGTAGGCTACGAAAGCGAAGAAACCGTTGCTGAACTGCTTGGAAAGCTGGGCGGTGATCGAGTAGTAATCTGCCTTGCGCTCGGCGTTGGTCAGGTAGAACACGTTGCGGAAGTCGGGGTCGTTGCTGTAGTTGGTGCCGTTGCGGTAGCCACGGGTATCGGGGCCAGAGAAGAAACCATCGGGCTCACGCACTACTGCGTTGTAAGCGATCGGCGTTTGCACGTCGCGGTTGTAGATGAATTCCAGGGTACCCTGAATGCCGAGGGGCAACTGCTGGTCTACTGCCAGGTTGGTACGCCATACCTGGGGCAACTTGAAGTTGCGGTCGGTCAGGTTCAAATCATCGGGAAGTGCAGAGGACAGTAGCTCGGCGGGCGGGTTGTAGGCCGTTACGTCGGGATTGAAGATGATGCCTGCGTCGACGACCTCTTGGCCCTCGAAGCCATCTCCACCACGGATTACACCGGAGCCGTTGACCTGGTTAGATAACCATACGAAAGGAATGCGGCCGGTGAAGATACCGGTACCACCGCGGAGAACGGTACTGCGGTCGCCAGCAACGTCGAAGTTGAAACCAATGCGGGGGGAGATCAGGGGGGTAACTTTGGGGAAAGTGGCTACATCGGGCGTGAAGGTATTGCCGTCAGCATCCGTGAACTCCTTGTTAAGGGAGTCAAGGGCATTGTTGGAGGGGATATCGATGGGGTAGAAGGGAAGATCTACGCGAATACCACCGGTTACTTTCAGGCGCTCGTTTACCTGGAACTCATCCTGGAGGTAAATACCGACTTGTCCGAAGTTGGTCTCATCCACGGGCAGGTTGTTCGTACCGTCGAGGGCGTAACCCTTAGCAAAGGCATCGGGGAACACGTTGGGGTTCCGGTTGATGACTGCTTCTACGAAATTGTCATAGGAGTTGAAGCGGTAGAAGCCATTGAACACGGGGTTGAACGCGTTGAAGAAGCTCATCGACTCGAAGTTGATGCCGGCCGTCACCGTGTGCTTGTCCATGTAGAAGGTCGTGTTGTTGGTGATGTTGAACACGTTGTTCTCCAACAGGTTACCAACGGAGAAGAGCTCGTTACCCAGCGTCATATAGTACAGGAGGTTACCGGAAGCATCTGGCTCGAGCACTTCGATCATCGGGAATTCCTGGCCACCGGGGATGCCACGGCGGGGGTCAGCGATCTTGGTGTAACCAATATTGAACTGGTTAGAAACCGTGTTGCTCAGCAGGGAGTTCAGTTCTGCAACGTAAGACGTTACCCGACGGTCGTTCGTGTAGTTGTTGTTGCGGAAGTTGATGTTCTCGATGCCCGTCCGGTCGGTATTCCGGAAGCGGGTAGAGATGTAGCGGATGGAGTTGCCGTTGGTGGGGATATCCGCAAACGAAGAGTAATCGTTGAAACGGGCCGTCAGTTTGTGCTTGGCGCTGATGTTGAAGTCTAGGCGGGCGTTGATGCGCTCCTGCTCGGAAGCAAACTGGTAACCGTCGGGGGCACCCGTGTCGTAGCCGTAGAGTTCCTGGATACGATCACGTACGAAGTTGGCCTCAGAGAGGGGTACGCGGGAGATGATCAGACCATCGGGGGTCTCGCCTTCGCGGGCAGCCCGCTTGAGGAAAGAAGGAACGGCCTCTTTTTCCTTCTCGTAGGAAGCAAAGAAGAAGAGTTTGTTCTTGATGATCGGGCCACCAATCGTTGCACCGTAGATCTCGTTCTTAGAGCTGCCAGCGTCGACGGAAAGCTCACCGGCGCGCGTACCTTGCATCTGGTCGTTGCGGATCAGGTAGTAGGCAGAGCCTTTGAAGGTGTTGGTACCGGATTTCGTTACGGCGTTAACGGCAGCACCGGTGAAACCGGAGTAGCGCACGTCGTAAGGTGCCAAGTTTACGCTAACCGCTTCGATGGCGTCGATGGAGATCGGGTTGCCACCGGCAAACTGACCGGTACCGAGGCCGAAGTTGTTGTTGTAAATGTTGCCGTCAATCGTGTAGTTGTTGAAGCGTGAGCTCGTTCCGGCGAAGGAAGTACCGTTGGACTGGGGCGTGAGGCGCGTGTAGTCGTTGATGCTCCGGTTGATCGTTGGCAGCGCCTGGATCTTTTCGGAGTTGATCTTGATGGAAGAACCCGTCTTGGAATCGTTGAACTCGCTGTCGCGGTTGGCCGAAACGACCACGTCCTCCAGCACTACGGAACCATCGCTGAGGGTGAAGTCGATCAAAGATTGGCCACCCAAGGTCAGGAAAATCCCGTCTTGGACGCTTTCTTCGAAGCCGATGAAGGTAACCTTAACGGTGTAGGGGCCACCGATTCTCATGCCCTGGATCGTGTAGGTGCCTTCGTTGTTGGTCACCGTGCCGTACTCGCTACCCGTGGGGGTGTGCACTGCCATTACCGTGGCACCGGGCAGTTCTACACCGCTGGCGTCTGCTACCCGACCACTGATGCTACTGGTCGTGATCTGTGCACTGAGGGCCATCCCCAGCAACACAAGGAAGCTTGAAACTAGTAATCGTAACTTCATAATGGAAACAATTTGCTTGAGTTGATTAAGCCGATACGGCTAAAATTCGCCGCAAAGGTCCATCACTTTTCGATAGCCAATGTTAAGCCATTGTTAAGTCTTTTGTACTAATTTGTTCAGCCTCAAATCTTTAGTGGCAGGGCATCACTTGTCCTGCCGTGCAAAAACCCGCTTTAACAGATCAGTATTTCGCAAAGCGGGGTTTTGACGCAATTCGCTTTCCTTTACTTCGATCAAACCGAACATTCCTTCTAAAGCGCGCTGGGTAACGTAGGCGTCCAGCTCGGGGTTCGTTTTCTTCACCAGCGGCAGTTTATTATAGGCCGTTACCACCTTGTTCCAGATCTCGTTGGCGTTCACCTCATCGAGGGCCGTGCGGATGACGGGCTGGAACTCGGCGGCCAGTGGCGCGGAGGTGTTGCCTTCGAGGTAGCGGGTGGCGGCATCCTGGTTGCCCATCAGGAGGTTCATGGCGTCCTTGATGGTCAGTCCCTTGATGGCGTCGACGAAGATGGGGCCAGCCTTCGTGGCGGCCAGTTCGGCGGCGCGGTTGATCCGTTCGGTCAGGTCTTTCTCCACGTTGCCGAAGCCGGGCAGGGCGCTGACGCGGCTGACGACCGACTGCGCCTCCTCGGGCAACAAAATCTTGTAGGGGCTTTCCAGGTAGCCGTCTACCGCTGACAGGGACGACACGGCTTTATCAACGCCCTGGTTGAGGGCTTCTTTGAGGCCTTCGCCAATCGCTTCTTCGGAGAGGGGGCCTTTGCCGCCGAGCACTTCGTCGGCCTGGGTCTTGAGCTTGCCCAGGGTCTTGCCAAACTGGGCGTGGGCGGGGAGGGTAAACAGGAGGGCTGCCAGCAGCAGCAACAGGGTAGCAGTAAGCTTACGCATGGGGACATTATTTGTAGGTAACCACAAAGGAACGCTACAAAGACGACGTGGGGTGTACGGGGGGCGTTAAGGTTTACTTATTGTGTGGTAGTGTTGGGCTGTAGCGTTGGGCTTTTGCCCGACTTCTTTCCCCCGATGTCCCTTTTGGGCGCGGCCGCAGGTGCAAGCTTTGGCTCCCTAAGAGAAGAGCGGGGGGAGGGGGAACCAGCCGCTATTGCATTCACCGCTACAAGTCATGCTCATTGGTCGCCGATTGTGCAGTTGGGTCGTTTGTCTCGGATTTTACCTTGGTATCCACACACGCTCCGCCCTCCAAAGCGTTATCTTCGTTATATGGCCTCGCTCCGTCTTCTGCTTTTACTGCTGATCGCTTGTGGTCTCCCATTGGGATGCGAGCCGAATGCTGGGGTGGAGGAGGCGGTCTGTTTGCGGGTTTTCTGGGCCGAAAGTGGTGGTGGTCATCCAAAGGGCTTTACCCTGTCAGGCGGCCCCTGGCAAGGCACCGTACCAGGCACCAAAACTGCCTACCAATACAACGGCATTGAGCACGTCAATGATTTTGGGCTGAACGTCAATATGGCCACTTACCGGACACTGGACCCGGTGGTGGGGCGATGGTGGTCTGTGGATCCTAAGGCGGAACATGATTTTAGGAATTCGCCGTACAACTCAATGTACAATTCTCCTATGTTTCATAATGACCCGGCAGGTGATTGTCCTCTTTGTGTTGCGGCAGCTATTGGTGCATTTGTAAATGTTGCTTCTCAAAGCATGCAACGTAATATTAACTCATTTGGAGATTTTGTTGGAAGTTTAGCTATTGGTGCATTTTCGGGAGCCGTTGGCGCAGGTGTTGCCTCTGGAATAAGTGCCTCTTTGGCGGGTGGAAGTTTTGGAGGAGGTTTTTTAGGAACAAGTGGGGTATCAAGTGCTGGGTTCATCTCTGGGGCACTATCAGGAGCAGGTGGTGGCCTTGCTGGCGGTTTTGTTTCAGGTTTTGGCAACAAACTAAGCAATGGGGGTAATATCGGAGAGGCACTCAAAAGCGGTGTCAGTACAGGGATTTCAGGAGCTTTATACGGTGGAATATCAGGAGGCATTTCCGGAGGAATTAAGGCAAATAAAGCTGGAGCAAACTGGTGGAATGGAACAAAGAGAGTCACTTCTGAAATGGCGGCTCGTGGAGGTTATGGAGCTCTTGATATTGCGGATATTACTGGGAAATATGTAGGTAATTACGATGGAGTAAGTATATACGAGAGTTCTGTTTTGGGATCTGGTACTAACTCCTCTGGTGCTACTTTCCCCGGTCCGTTTGGTAGCGGTAGTATCTTTTTGGGTGACGGCTCTTACAGTAAACGATTAAGTTATGATTTATTTCAACACGAATTTGGCCATATACTACAGGCAAGAGAATATGGATTAAAGGCATATTATGAAGTCATCGCTCCGACAAGTGTTTACAGCTACCATACCACTAATTCCCATATGTCCAATTGGACGGAAACTTGGGCGAGCCACCTTGCAAATAAACATTTTGGAACTAGAATATCTTTTCCGGCAGCTCCATTGAGTTTAAAGCACCAAATTTTGTTACGATCATATTGGTACAGTAGTCGAGGATTAATAACACCATAATAAATGGCGAAAAAAATTCAAACTTTAAGCCCATTTCAAAATATGCCGCAAGCCTATTAAATGATAATTTTAACAATGAAATGACTGGCCATTTTAAATGTTGTTATTGCATTTTCATCATTCCTAAGCACTTTAAATATAAAAAAAAAGTAGAGCCAGAATCAGCCCACGCCTTCTTACATTTGTTTAATCTCAAAAATAGCATGAAAACAAAACATAATCTTGTATATGCATCCTGCTTAGTAATTATGGTTACTTTATTGCAATGTCATTACGAAAAGTCCCATAGAATCGTAGTAATTAACGAAACAGATGAAGTATTTTACTATATAATTATATGTGACGAAGAGGAAAAAAATTTAGGGAATGCTAAATTTAAATGTAGAGATTCATTGATAGTGAATAGTAACCAATTAATTACATGGGTTCCAAATAACAGGGTTGAACCTAACGACAGTTCCGTTACATACTGGAATCATTTAAACGAAAGGCTTTTATGTAGTTCCTCTAAGGAACCTTATTTGTATACAGTGTCAAACTTTTCCTTATGCAATAAAAAATGGAAAGACATAATTGATAATAATGATTTTAAACACCGACTCATTGTTGATAAACGATATTTAGTGGGCGACTCAATAGCTCGTATCCTCATAAAAGACTGACAACTATTTGAATGAGCCCGAACGGCGTTGTTGCATGAATCGGCCGAATGAAGCGTTATAGCCAGGGGGCGTATGACTTTGAACACCAACAAAACTTGATTTTAAGAGGTCCATTAAATAAAAATTTCCACTGATGAAAACGAGTTTAGTACATCAAAAAGAAAACCTGTTTGGTTGTTTTGTTTCAGGTCCATCACTGCTCGGGGATGCGACAAAGCACGAAGATGAAGCAGCAGAAGAAAAGGGCAAATCCTTTAGGCGGTATATTTGGGGCGATATTGGTATTGATCACCTTTTGAAACAAGTAGTTAACATAGAATATGGGAATGATGTTAAATTGATATTGTTCCAGTTCTATTTGAATCCCTTGCAGTACGAGTTGGATCACTTGGATAAAGGTGAAGGGTTCAGGAAAAGAGAAAAGTCAATTGGGAAAAATATCATTGTTACAGATGAAAACTTTTTTGAAAAGACCGAAGGTGAAAGGCTTGAGTTTTTAGAAGCATCGATATTGAATTCATTAATTCAATTGGAAGAAGAGCATAAGGGCAAGCTTGACACAAGATTTGACCTGCTAATAAGGGAAGTGAAAAAATTATTTAACTTTTCTGAAAATTAGGTTTAGTTAAAAAGTGAATCCTCAGGTTGGACATGCCCCGGTTTGCACCTGCGCCCGCGCCCCCCCAAAAACACTGTAAAGCAAAAACCAAAAACCATAAACCAAAATAAAATCACCTCACCCCCTCCCCAATCAAACCACTGATCCGCGCGTACAAGGCGGCGTACTCGGGGTAGCCTTCCAACAATTCCAGGTGGCGCTGGATCGTAGCCACGTCGCCCCGGGCGGCGGCACCGGTTTGGGTAATGCGCGGTGGGGTGCCGTCTTGCCGCAGGGCCGTATGCTGGATGATGGGCAATAGGGTGTGAAAAGGAATGTCTTTGGCCGCACACAATTCGTAGCTGATCTGGTACAACCACGTCACAAAATTATTACTAAACACCGCCGCCAAATGCAGTTGCGCCCGCTGCCCATCGTCGAGGGCGTAAGCCGTGTCACTCAGCCGCTGGCAAAGCCGCTCCAGCGCCGCCCGCAAGCCCGGATCTTCCGCCCAGTACGCCAGCGGCACCTCGCGCCAATTGTCCACCACCTCCCCCCGCCGCAGCGAACGGATGGGCCAGAGCGCGCCCCGGAACTGGAAATGGTCCGCGATGCGACCAATCGCCGTAGCGCCGCTGGTGTGAACCACTGGCACTGCGGGTCCGAGCAACTCGGCCAAACGAAGCGACACTTCGCCAATCGCATCGTCCGGGACGGCCAAAAAGACCAGGTCCGGACCAAAGACCTCCAGCTCAGCGTACGCGATAACCGGCACCTGCCACCCCTGTTTGCTCGCTGGATCACGCGCTACCAAAGCAACCTCTACCCCCACCTTTTGGAGCACCGCCACCAGGTGCCAGGCCAGATTTCCTCCGCCAACCACTGCCATTTTTTCCATCGTGTAAAGGTAAGGGCACTACGGCTTTTACGTTTGTCGTCCCACGACCGCTGGCTTCCTTTGCACTCCGCCCCCGCTGCCCGTACCTTCGCCGGGTGCCGGAATGGTTTCCCGTCGGGGCCAGCCGCTTTTTCACCCCAACAAGCTATTAGCCATGTCTGAAATCCGCCTCACCGAATACTCCCACGGCGCTGGCTGTGGATGCAAAATTGCCCCCGCCGTCCTCGATACCATCCTGGCCCAAACGGCGCCGGGACCCCACTTTCCTTCCTTATTGGTAGGCAATGGCGAGCGCGACGACGCGGCGGTATACGATCTCGGCGACGGCACGGCCATCATCTCCACCACCGATTTTTTCATGCCCATCGTCGATGACCCACTGACTTTCGGGCGCATCGCGGCCACCAATGCCATCAGCGACGTCTACGCCATGGGCGGCACGCCGCTGCTGGCCATCGCCATTCTCGGCTGGCCCATCAACCTGTTGGCCCCCGAAGTGGCTGGCCTCGTGGTAGAAGGCGGTCGGCAGGCCTGTGCCGATGCCGGCATTCCCCTGGCGGGCGGCCACAGCATCGACTGCCCGGAGCCCATTTTCGGACTGGCCGTCAACGGCCGCATCGACCTCGCCCACCTGAAAAAGAACGGCGGAGCCCACGTCGGCGACATCCTGTTTCTCACCAAACCCATCGGCGTCGGCATCCTCAGCACCGCCCAGAAACAAAAGAAATTACGCGCCGCCGATGCCCACCTGGCAACGGAGCAGATGGTCCGGCTGAACAAAATCGGCGCGGCCCTGGGCACCCGCGAGTACGTCCACGCCATGACCGACGTCACCGGCTTCGGCCTACTCGGTCACCTCACCGAGATGTGCCGGGCCAGTGCGGCCAGCGCCCTGGTGCGCCTGTCGGACGTCCCCCTCATTGATGCTGATATCCTGGATTACTACCTGGCGGAAGGCTGCATTCCCGGCGGTACCAAGCGCAATTGGGACAGCTACGGCGCCCACGTAAAACTGCACAACGAGCGGGCCAAGTGGCTGCTGGCCGACCCCCAAACCAGCGGTGGTTTGCTCTGCGCAGTGGCCCCCGACCAGGCGACCAATTTCCGGGCCTTCTGCGCCGACCACGGCCACGTCGTAGCCCCGCTCGGCGAGATCATTCCCCGGCAGGCGGATTATTTGGTGGCCGTCGACTAGCGCCCCGGCAACCGGGACAAACACTGCTCTTTTATCTTATCTCCCCCCTTTGGGGGGTCGGGGGGGAGCACCTGCGGCCGCGCCCAAATGAATCGGCACAGATTGCCTATTTTACCCGCCTAAACATCCATTTTACATGCGCGTATTTTTACTCCTCCAACTTTTTCTCATTTCGTTTTTCGTAGCTGCACAAACCGATATCTACCAAAGGCTGCAACTCCCGGACAATGGCAGGGTGGGGGAGATCGTCTCTCCCGCCGAATTCCTCGGCTACCAGCTCGGCGAGCGCTTCACCGAATACGCCCGGTCGGTCGAATACTTCCGCCTCCTGGCCGCCAACAGCGACCGCATCAAAATAGAGCAGTACGGCGAAACCTACGAGCGCCGACCCCTCCTGCTGCTCACCATCAGCGACGCAGCCAATATGGCGCGGCTGGAGGACATCCGGCAAAAGCAACTCTCGCTCGTCAGTGCCTTCAAACGGGCGCGGTCGCAGGTGCAGGGAACGGTGGACGAGCAACCCGTGATCAACTCCTACAGCTACAACATTCACGGCAACGAAGCCAGTTCCACCGAAGCGGCCATGCAGGTAGCCTACGAGCTGGCCACCTCCCGAGACCCCGCGCTGCTGGACGCCCTCAAGAAGACGGTCAACCTGCTTTTCGTCTGCATCAACCCCGACGGCCGCGACCGTTACGTCTACTGGTACAACGGCGCCGCCCGCCACACCGGGGGGCAGGAACCCCGCGACCTGGAACACTACGCCCCCTGGCCCAACGGCCGGACGAACCACTATTGGTTTGACCTCAACCGCGACTGGGTATGGGGCGTCCACCCCGAAAGCCGGGGCCACACCGCCGCCTACCAGCGCTGGATGCCGCAGGTCCACACCGATTACCACGAGCAAGGCTACAACGCCAACTACTTCACCGTGCCCGGCACGACACCCCGTAATTTGTTGCTCCCCGACGCCTACGAAGTCTGGGCCGACACCTTCGGCCGCGCCAACATTCACGAGTTCAACAAGCAATCCCTGAGCTACTTCACCCGCGATGCGTTCGACTTTTACTACCCCAGCTACGGCTCCAGCTACCCCACGGTGATGGGGGCCATCGGGATGCTCACCGAGCAAGGCGGCATCGCTGCTGGCCGGGCCGTGGAGACCAACGACGGCTACGTGCTCACCCTCCGGCAGCGGGTGTACGACCACTTCGTCACCAGCATCGCCCAGGTAAAAGCCGCCGCCCGCAACCGTGCCGCCCTGATCGACTACAGCATCGCCGCCTGGAACCCCCTGAACAGCAAGGCCCCGGCCACCGCCTACGCCATTGAGGCCGACGGCAGCGAATACGTGGAAGACGTCATCAACATCCTCCTTTCCCACGGCGTGGAGGTGGAGCGGGCCACGGAGTCGTTTACCGCCGTGGCCAAAGACTACCGCCAGGGCGATGCCGCGGGCAAGGCAGCGAAGAAGAGCTTCCAGTCAGGAACTTACCTGGTGGGGACGGAGCAAGCCCGCCACCTTTTCGTCAATAGCCTGCTGAACCGCGATTTACAGATTGAAGACAGCGTCATGTACGACATGTCGACGTGGTCAGCCCCGCTGGCCTACAACCTGGAGACTTCCGTCATTGAAGCTCCGCTGACCCTGGATACCGAGCCCGTAACTTCCTTCGAGCGCTCCGGCGGTGTGGTGGAAGTGGGCGGCAGTGGCAAGGCCTACGCTTACGTCATCAACTGGGGGCAACGGCGGGCGCCGCGGGTTTTGGCCAAACTCTGGGGTAAAGGCGTGCGGGTACGTTCCTCCGTATCCGGTTTTACGGCCGACGATGGCACGGCCTTTGCGCCCGGCAGCCTGGTCATGCTCGTAGGCCGCAACCTGGAAATGGAAGCTGAGTTGCCTGCCCTGATGCAAAGCCTGGCCGCCAAAGAAGGCGTCACCATCCACCGCTTCACCACCGGGCGGATGGCCGACGGCAACGATTTGGGCAGCACCCGCAACTTCCCCATCAAGCAACCCCGCGTAGCGCTGCTGGTGGAGCCGCCGTTTGACGTCTTAACCTCCGGACAAATCTACTGGCTCTTCGACTTCGAGACGGAGTTGCCCGTTGATCGCATCCGGGCCTCCACGCTGGAGGAAACGGACTTGCCCAAATTCGGCTCCCGCTACGGCCTGGCCAGCCTCTACGATTACGACGTGCTGATCTTGCCAGAAGCCCGGGGCCTACGCGAGGTCTTTGGCAGCGAAGGCCAGGAACACCTCAAGCAGTGGCTCTCCGCCGGCGGGACTTTGGTGGCCATTGGCTCCAGCGCAGAGTTCTTTGCGGGCAGTGGCAGCATCTTCAAAGACCAGCCCCTGTGCAAAGCCAAAGAAGACACTTCCGAAGTGAGCAAGACCCTGACCTACGCGGAGCAGAATGATTACTACGGCAAGCGCCGCATCCCCGGCTCCGCCCTCCACGCTACGCTCGACGTGACGCATCCGCTGGCTTTTGGCCTCAAAGACCAGGTTTACGCCCTCAACTTTGGGCCTACTGCGCTGTGCCCGGACGCCGGCCTGGAAAGTGTCGGTCGCTACGTTACGGATGCCAAGTCATTGCTCGCCTCCGGCTACGCTTCAGATGAAAACCTGAAAACGCTGGCGGGTAACACCTGGGCTGGGGTGCGCAACTACGGGCAGGGTAGGGTAGTTTACTTCATGGAAAACCCCCACTACCGGATGTTCTGGCGGGGCCCTAGCCGGATGATGCTGAATGCGGTGATGGTGTTGCCGGGTAGTTAGTCATTTTTGAACCACTAAGCGCACGAAGAGGTGCTGAGCTTCTGGGGAGCTTCGCTCTTTTTTGAACCACTAAGAACACGAAGAAGAACTAAGGCCTACGGCAAGGGCAGATGGTACTTAGTTCCTCTTCGTGCCCTTAGTGTTCTTAGTGGTGAAAAACAGACCGAAGGTCTAAGGGGGTGAATAAGCGAAGTAGTAAAGGTTAACGCGAGTAAAGTGACGCTCCACCGGAAGAACTACTGGCTACTGAACTACTGAACTAATAAACTACTGAACTACCTTTGCCCCCGATATGACAAAGACCCTCCCCCAAATCCTCCAGGCTGGTGTACAGCGGGCCCTTACGGAACTTTACGGCGTTGACGGAAGCAGCGAAGAGATCACCCTGCAAACCACCCGCCGAGAGTTCGCCGGTGAGTACACGGTAGTGACTTTCCCCCTCACGCGACTGGCCCGCAAGAAGCCGGACGAAATCGCGGAAGACCTCGGCCAGTACCTGAAAGCCAATCTGGCGGAAGTGGCCGATTTCAACGTCATCAAGGGCTTTCTCAACCTCGTCATTTCCGACGCCTACTGGAGCGACTTCCTCCTGACTGCTGCCATTCAGGAGGACTACGGCCAATCGCCCGCCCGCGACGAGACCGTAGTCGTTGAGTTCTCCAGCCCCAATACGAATAAGCCGCTGCACCTGGGCCACGTCCGCAACATCCTGCTCGGGTGGTCGGCCAGCCAGTTGTTGGCCAAGGCGGGCTACAACGTCAAGCGCGTCCAAATCATCAACGACCGGGGCATCGCCATCTGCAAGTCGATGCTCGCCTGGCAGCGCTATAGCGACGGTGCTACGCCGGAGAGCACGGGACAAAAGCCCGACCATTTTGTGGGCGATTACTACGTCCTCTTCGAACAGAAATTCCAGGAAGAATACCAGCAATGGCAGGCCACGGAGGTCGCTCAGCAGGTTCTGGCCCAGCACGCTAAGGCGGAGCAAACCCCCGCAGAATTCTTCAAAGGCTTCAGCAAAAAGTACTTCAACGACTACAGCGAACTGGGCCAGGCTGCCAAGCAGATGCTCCTCGACTGGGAAGCGGGCGAAACGGAAACCGTTGCCCTCTGGCGCAAGATGAACGCCTGGGTCTACGCCGGATTCGAGGAGACCTACGCGCGTCTCGGGGTCACCTTTGATAAGCTCTACTACGAGTCGGAAACCTACGTGCTCGGCAAAGACATGGTGGAGCTGGGCCTCGAAAAAGGGGCCTTCCTCGCCCGCGAAGACGGTTCCATCTACGCCGACCTAACCGACGCCAAGCTCTCCGAAAAAACCCTGATGCGGGCCGACGGCACGAGCATCTACATCACCCAAGACCTGGGGACGGCCCGCCTGCGCTACGACGACTTTGGCGCAAAACGCATGATCTACGTCGTGGCCGACGAGCAAAACCACCACTTCGCCACCCTCTTTGAGTTGCTCAAGCGCCTGGAGGAACCCTACGCCGCTGGCCTCTTCCACCTCAGCTACGGGATGGTGGACCTGCCCACGGGCCGGATGAAAAGCCGGGAAGGGACGGTCGTCGACGCCGATGACCTGATGAATGAGGTCATCCACGAAGCCACCATCGCCAGCCAGGAACGCGACGCCACCAGCGAACTGAGCACCGAAGAGCAGAAGGCCATCATCCGCCAGATCGGCATGGCGGCCCTGAAGTTCCACATCATCAAAGTAGGTCCCCAGAAGCGGATGACTTTCGACCCCAAAGAAAGCGTCGATATGCAGGGGCAGACGGGCCCTTACGTCCAGAACGCCTACGTCCGCACCCGGGCGGTCTGGCGCAAGGCCGGTGAGCTGGACCTCAGCGCCGCCGCCGACTACCGGGATCTCGCCCCGGCCGAGCGGGAGTTGATCAATCAACTCTACGCTTTCCCCGCTCTCGTGCGCGACGCCGCCGAGGCGCTCGACCCCAGCGTGGTGGCGATGTACTGCTACGAACTGGCCAAAAGCCTCCACAAGTTCTGGCATGACCACAGCATCCTCAGCGCCGAAAGTCCCGCCGCCGTGGCCTTCCGCCTCCAACTCTGCAAGGCGGTGGGAAATACCCTCAGCGCGGGCATGAACCTGCTGGGCATTGAGGTGCCGGAGCGGATGTAGGGGGCGCGCGGGGCTGCTTAGCAAGTACCTACTCCCAAATCACCGTAGCGCCATTCCCGGCGGACCAAGCCTCCAGCTGCGGGCTGTAGCGGTTGTGTACCTGCGGGCGCTTGACCTTCAGCGTGGGGGTGAGCATGTCGTTTTCAATGCTGAAATCGGCTTGGGTAATGACGACGGCGGCAACTTTTTTGTAGCTGGAAAGCTGGGCGTTGGCCTCGACCAGCTTTGCTTTCAGCGTGGCTTCCACGGCATCCTGCGGCAGCGCCCGACCCGTTTCCGAAAGGTTGACCAACAAGACCGGCTGCGGCATGCCCAGTCCCAGCAGGCACATTTGTTCGACTTCGGTGATTCCGGCGAACTTGTCTTCAATTTCGGTGGGGACGATAAATTTGGCCTTCGCGGTTTTAAAAGTGTCCTTCACCCGGCCCGTCAAATAGAGGTAGCCATCGGCGTCGATGCGGCCCTGGTCGCCGGTGTGTAGCCAGCCATCGATGATGGTTTCGGCCGTTTTCTCGGGGCTTTTGTAGTAGCCCAGCATGGTATAGGGGGCGCGGGTAAGCACCTCGTTGGTCTCTGGATCGAGGCGGCATTCAGTGCCCGGCAAGGTGCGGCCGACCGAGCCGGGGCGGTCTTCGTGGGCCATCAGCATGTGCCCCACCGCACCGTTTTCCGTCATGGCGTAGGCCTCCGAAATGGGGATGCCGATGCGGTCAAACCAGGCCTTCAACTCGTGGGCGATGGGCGCAGCCCCAGTCACGTTGCGCCGGGATTGATCCAGCCCCAACCCCTTGCGGATTTTGCGCTTGATGAACCAGGAAAGGAGGGGGATGCGGAGCAAAACATCGAGCTTAGCCTGCGGCAATTTCTTGAGGACGCCCTGCCGGAGTTTGGTCCAGATGCGTGGCACCGCGAAAAAGAACGTGGGCCGCGCGTGCTGCAAGTTGGCGGCAAAGCGCTCGATACTTTCCGTAAAAAAGATCTCGCCGCCGTGGGTAAAACACATCGTCTCGATGGTGCCGCGCTCGGCTACGTGATTAAGCGGGAGAAAGGAGAAAAAGCGGTTGTTGCCGTTGTAATCCAGTCCCAGGGGGTTTTCGTCCCAGAGACTGTCCATCAGGGAAATCTGGTTTTTGATGCTCAGCATCACGCCCTTCGGCGTGCCGGTGGTGCCGGAGGTGAAGATGATCGTCCAGAGCTTGCTGCGGTCGGAAGAAGGGCTGTCGCTGACGGGTTCAAACTCGGTCATGATCTCCTCCCAGCGCTTGCCGCGTTCGATCAGGTCGTTGCCCGGGTAGTGGGGGAAGGTGATGACGGGCAGGTTTTCGGGCACGCCGGTCTGCATGTTTTCCCAGACCTCCGTTTTGCCGATGAAGAGGAGGTCAACGTCGCCCAGGTGGAGTACTTCGGCGATGCCTTTGCCGGAAAGGGTGGGAAAGAAGGGCACCGAAACGTGGCCGGCCAGCATGATGGCCAGGTCGGCAATGATCCATTCCCGGCAATTTTTGGACACCAGGCCGATGTGGCTACCGGGTTTAAGCCCCAGCGAACGGAGGTAGGCGACGAGTTTACGCGCCATTTGCCCGGCTTCTCCCCACGTGTAAGTCTCCCAACGCTCGCCGAACGGCTGGTGGAGGAAAGGCTTTTCAGGGTGTTTCTTCTCGCGCTCGTAGAAGGCTTCCAGCGTGGTCTTATCGTACATGGTCGGACTTTGTGGCAAGGTAAGGGGAATTGTGGGAATCTCATTTGGTGGCGGCTTTTTAGGGTGGGCGCGGACGCAGGTGCTCCCCCCCGCGGGGCCGTCTAAAAAGTCTACTAGGGGGGCATTCTGGTACAAAATACGAAAAAGTAGTATTTTGAGGCTGTTCCCATCCCCGTAGCCGATGAGCACAAAAAGAGCAGTTTTCAAGCCTGACCTCCAGAACCAAGGCTTGCTATTCCCTCCACATCTTGCCGACATGGTACCGCCTCATCATAAGGCGCGGCTGATCAGCCAGATTATAGATGGGATGAACATTGATTCGATCCTAAGCACCTATTTAGGAGGTGGCAGTAGCGCGTACTCTCCTCGGATGCTGCTTAAGGTGTTGGTTTATGCCTATTCTGATCGGGTGTACTCATCTCGTTCGATTGAGAAGGCTTGCTATGAGAACGTGTGCTACATGTGGCTAAGTGGGATGTCCACTCCCGATCACAATACGATCAATAACTTTCGCAAGCACCGCATGGGTGGCCGGGTAAAGGAAGTGTTTGCCCACGTTTTGTTGACTTTACATGAACAAGGCTATGTCAAGCTGGATGATTACTTTTTAGATGGCACTATACTGGAGTCAGTAGCTGGCCGGTACACCTTCGTTTGGAAGTCAAACGTTGAGCGTTACAAGAAGTCGGTGCTAGACCAGATAGGGATGATCGTTTCTCAGATTGACGCTTTATGTGAAAAAGCGGATAAAGAGGATGAGCAAGCTGCCGATGGGGATGATCAAGGGGACAAACTCAGCGACAGTGCAGCAGTCCAAGAAACGATTGATCGACTCAACAAAGCCTTAGAAAGTCAGTCCCCCAGCACCAAGGAGGAAGCCAAAGAGGTCAAAAAGGCAAAGACAAAACTGAAAAACCTGGAGAGCAAGTCCTTGCCCAAACTCCAGGAATATGAGCGCCAGCAAGAATTACTGGGAGATCGGTCGTCTTACTCTAAAACGGATCATGGTGCTACGTTCATGAGGCCCAAAGACGACCACTTGGGCAACGGGGAGCTAAAACCCGGCTACAATGCTCAAGTGGGAACGGAAAACCACTTTGTTGTAAACTGGACAATGCACCAGACGCCTTCTGATGCGGCCTGCCTCATTCCTCATCTTGAAGACACCGAATCGATCTTAAGCCAAATCGGATTGAACTTGCCCAAGGCCATTACAGCCGATGCGGGGTATGGCAACGAAGAGGCCTATCGCTATTGTGAGGGCAAGGAGATAGAAGCCTACCTCAAATACCCGGGCTATTACAAGGAAGAGCAAGGAGTACTTAAAGCGCCATTTGCGCCAAGCCAGTTATACTATAACGAAGAGCAAAATGTGCTGATATGCCCCATGGGTCAGCATATGACGTATTGTGGAGAGGGAGAGGAGAAAACAGCAAGTGGGTATATCCGTGAAACAAGTAAGTACAAAGCCGTCAATTGCATAGGCTGCCCCTTGCGCGGGATGTGTCATAAACAAGACGGCAACCGAGTGGTAACCATTAGCCACAAAGGTCAAAGCTATCGCCAGCAAGCCCGAGCTCGTCTGAGCACGAAAGAGGGTAGAGCAAAGTGCCTGCGCCGTAACGCAGAAGTCGAGGGCTTCTTTGGCAACTTGAAGGCCAATCTGGGAAGACGTCGGTTTACACTAAAGGGACTTACGGGGGTTAACATTGAGATGGGCCTCCTTTCGATAGCCACAAATCTTCGTCGATTACATAAATTATCGATTGAGCAAGGGCGTAGTCTGCTTACTCCGGTCGTACAAAGGGCCCAAATGACCTAAAACGGCCCAAAAATCCGTCTAGACGGCATTTTTAACTCCCTGAAGGCCCACCCAGCATGTGGGGAGGCCCAAAAAAGGAACACATATTTTTTCTTAAATGTGTCAGAACGCAACCAGCACAGCCACCGTGGCGCACCCCACAGCTTTGGGGCTGACTTTTTAGACGGCCCC
>NZ_JACSIT010000147.1:6327-32037 GCF_014349155.1 Neolewinella lacunae | reverse complement strand
ACATCAAGATCGCACAGCCCCATTAGATTGAGGATGCCCACAGCAAATCCACGGGCCTGTCGATATGGCAATCGAAAAACAGTTTTAAACATCATCATTGTCTCGATGCAAGTGTCACTGTAACGAAACTGTGCGCCTCGTTGCGCAGGCTCCTCACTGTACCAGTTCTGGATGACGTCCTCGTTAATAAGAAAGGTGATGTTCCCCCGATTCTCTAGCGCTTTGTTATACTCCGACCAGTTGACAACAGTATATTTCTCCTTAGTTGTGGCCTCGAATCGCTCGTCTTTCTTTATCTTTGCCATGGGCTGGACGCTTTGTTCTTGTTTTGTAGTAGATCCAAAGATACGGGCTCCAGCCCAACTTTCACCCCCCTGGCTATGAGGCCTCAGTCGGCCGATTCATGCAACAACGCCCTCTTGATCCATGAATATTAAACCAACGCCCTTCGGCCTCTTAATACTGGTAGTTTTCATGGTTTTGCTTTACGCTAAGCCCGATGTGGATGACTTCACCGACGCCAGCTGTAATCGCTTACTGAAAGGTTTTTACAATTGGAATGTTTTTTTGCCGTTGTATGGAACGTTACTCTTGGCCAGTATTTGGCGGCTTGCGACGCTGAGGGGCTTTAAAGAGCATTTTTTTGAAACGCTGGTATGCGGCATGCTTGTTTTGTTTGTAATTGTTCCAATTGTTTACAGGTTGGTTGGTGGCTAGTTTTTATAGGCTACTGAACGGGGGCTGTAATGATGATGGTTTAGGAGAAATGCAAAAGTGTCGATGATCCAGCGGGGTTTTGGTGGGCTGACCAACCCCTTTTACCTTTTACCTATTACCTATGTTGCGAACGATTTTCCCTGCTGACACGATTTATACCTCCGGTATTTACTGGACGATTTACACCTCCAAGGAACTTTTGCCTTCAAAGATTCCCACTCCGAAGTGATGTTCCTCATTGCAGACGGCAAAAGATGCCTGGGAGGAGAAATCGTTCGTCATAGTTTATAGCATTTATTCGGCGTTTTCGCGTACAATAGCTTGGTGAACGCAACTCACTTGCGTGTACACCTGCCTGAGCTGAAGGCCTATCTTTTTTTGCCACAATAGCAGGCTTAAAATAGGCAGCCAGCGCTGTGATTGTCTACCGCAAGTTATAGCTAATTTTCTAACGCGCCAAATCCCCCCCCCTCAAACCACCCCCAAAACCAAATACACCAACGCAGCAATCCCCCCAGCAATACCCGCATACGGCAACTGCGTCTTAACGTGGTCAACGTGGTCGGTGGCGGAGGCCATGCTGGAGAGGATGGTGGTATCGGAAATGGGGGAGCAGTGGTCCCCGAAAACGCCGCCGCCGAGCACGGCGGCGATGGCCATCAGCACGTTGGCGTCCATATCGCGGGCCATGGGCACGGCGATGGGGATCATGATGGCGAAAGTCCCCCAGCTCGTGCCGGTGCTGAAGGCGATAAAGCAGGTTGCCAGAAATACGAGGAAGGGCACCAGACCGGGGGAGATGAAGCCCTGGGCGACGTCGGCCACGTAAATGCCCGTCTCCAGCTTTTTGCAGAGGGTGCCAATGGCGAAGGCCAGCAGCATCAGCAGCGCCAGCGGCATCAGGCCCGCAATGCCTTTTAGTACCAGGTCCACGCTTTCCCGGAGCCCAAAAATGCCCTGGGCCTTGTAAAAGACGATCGAAACGAGCAGCGAGAGCGTCACGGCGGTCAGTACGGCTGTCGACCCGGAGCCACTTCCAATGCTCTGGAACAGCATTTCCCCGGCACCTGCGTCCGCGCCCAAAATCTCGCGTGCCGCACTCCAGCCCGTATACGCCAGCATGAAGGGCATGAAAATAACCATCACCACGATGGGCACGATCATGTTCCGCGCCCGGGGCACGACGCCTTCCTTGGCGGCAATGTCGGTCAGCTCGGTATCCACCACCGGTGTTGCGCCGGGACTGAGCAATTGCCCCGCCGCCGTCCGCGTCTCAGCCCGGCGCATGGGGCCAAAATCCTTCCGCAGCAGGATCACGACCGGCACCATGAACAGCGCCAGCATGGCGTAAAAATTATAGCCCAGGGCCCGGATCATCGTGCCGAAAGGGTTGGCAAAACCTTCCGCCGCCAGCAGGGTCATGATGAAAGCGCCCCAGCCGTTGAAGGGGATGAGGATGGAGCTGGGTGCCGAGCTGGAGTCGGCAATGTAGGCCAGTTTTTCGCGGCTGATGCCCAGTTTATCGAAGATCGGCCGGTAGAGCGTGCCGACCGTCAGTACGCTGATGCTCGACTCCACGAACACCAGCGCGCCCGTCAGCCAGGCCAGCAGCTGCACCACTACGCGCCCGGACCCGTCGCGGCGGTTTTCGTAGCGCGCCAGCCGCCGCTCCACGCGCACTATGAAGCCCGCCACCCCGCCCGAGCGCTGCATGAAAACAATGAGCCCCCCTACGAGGGCGCAAAACATGATCGTGCGCGTATTGCCCGCGTCGGCGAAGACGTCCACCAGCCCCTGCAAGGTCTCCAGAAAGCCCAGCCAGGGGTTGCCGCCCATTAAAATGACGTAGCCCAGGAAAATCCCAGCCAGCAGGGAAATGAAAACCTGCCGCGTGCCGATGGCCAACAAAATGGCGATGACCGGAGGCAGCAGCGTGAGAAAACCGAGTTGATCCGCCATGGGGTGTGCTTTGCCGGGCAAGCTAGGCAATCTGCCGCAATTGCGCAGTTCTCCAAGGTGTTTTTCGGGGGCGCGGCCGCAGGTGCTCCCCCCCGACCCCCCGAAGGGGGGAGTTGGGACAAAGGAGCAGAGGATGTCCAACCCTAACCCTGGGATTATCTCTCTCCTTCGTGTGTGCATGGGATATTTTTCTCTCCTTCGGGTTAACAAAGGATCTTTCTCCCCACTTCGGGGGGCCAGGGGGGGACAATCTCCCCCCTTCGGGGGGCCGGGGGGGATTACACCAAACACTACCCACCTCCCCCGGGTTATACCAAGGACCGCTGACCTCCCCCGCCCGCCCGGCCACAAATCATTTTCCTTTTGGCAAAAAGTATCCCCCGAAGAATCATTCGCATCTTACTGTGGGTCCTCGGCAGCGTGCTGGGGCTTTTACTGTTGATTTTTCTGCTGCTGCAAATCCCCGCCATTCAGCAAAGGATCGGCCAGGAGGTGGTCAAAATTGCCCGCACGACGCTTAATACGGACCTCGGCTTCAGCCGCCTCGACATCGACTTCCCCACCCGGGTGGTCCTCGACGACGTATACCTCAACAACCCGGCGGGCGACAGCATCGCCAGGGTAGGGGAGTTGGGCGTAGGCATCAACATCCTGGCCCTCCTCAGCTCCCAGATCCAGGTGACGGACCTGACCCTGCGCGACGTCTTCGCCAACGTCCGCACCACCGACTCAACCTCCAACATTCAATTCCTGCTGGACTTCGGCGCACCCGACACCACCGCCGTCGCTCCGCCCCCGGCCGATACCACGGCTGGCGGCTTCACCCTCGACGCCGCCGGGGCCACCTTCCTTTTGGAAAATGCCGACATCTACTACCAGGACGATCCCGTCGGCATCCTCATCGACCTCGTCTCCCGCCGGCTGGCCGGCAAAGTCAATGCCCTCGACCTGGAAAACCAGGTGTACGACCTCCAATCCATCGACCTCGAAGGCGCCCGGGTGATGGTGGGCATCGGGGAAGGTTCGCAGCCCGCCGACACGACCTCCGCCGCTGCGGCCCTGCAACTGCTGGCCGGGCGCATCACCATCCAGGAAAGCGACCTCGCCCTGAGTATGGACAGTATGGACATCGCCACCGGCCTGCCCTACGTCAACCTCGAAGGCGCAGAACTGGCCCTGGGCGATTCCCTCGGGTTCCGGGGGGAGCTGTTTCAGCTCCGCGACTTTGCCTTGAGCCTCGATACGCCCGCGCCGCCGCAGGTGGGCCCTGGCCTGGACCCCAACCACCTGGCCCTGACCGGCGTGGAGGCGGAGGTGACGGACATTGCCTATTTGGTCGATTCCCTGCACCTGCGTCTGCGCCAACTGGCCGCTACCGAAAAAAGTGGCCTGGCCGTGGAACGCAGCGAGGGCACCGTGATTTACACCCCCCGCTTCCTGGGCCTCGAAAATTTCCTGCTCCGCACCAGCAACAGCGAGCTGACGAGCGATAAAACGGCCGTGGCTTACGACTTTGC
Organism: Neolewinella lacunae; assembly: GCF_014349155.1. Classification (GTDB taxonomy): domain Bacteria; phylum Bacteroidota; class Bacteroidia; order Chitinophagales; family Saprospiraceae; genus Neolewinella; species Neolewinella lacunae. The sequence goes on along the minus strand of NZ_JACSIT010000147.1, from coordinate 27,844 downwards.
CGGGGGCGACCTGGCGGATCTGGTGGCGCGGGTCCAGCTCGATGGTCAGTTGGGTTTGAGGGACGTTGCCCTGCTGGCCCCCGACCTCCGCAGCGTACCCGTCGTGGGCAGCAACCTGGCCCAGAAGCTCAGCTTTTCCGTCCGGGCCAACGGCACGATGGCCGATCTCCAACTCAGCCGGATCGAGGTGGATGGACCGGGCGTGCGGGTCCGCGCCTCCGGGCAGGTGGCCAATGTGCTGGATGTCAACCGGATCGGCGGCCGGCTTTACCTGCGGGAATTCAGCGTCGTTCCCGGCCCGCTCCTGCCCCTCATCCCCGAGGGAATGCTGCCAGCTGGCATCGACTGGCCGCAGAAAATCATCGCCGAGGGCCGGGCCGAATACCGCAACGACCGCCTCCAACTCAACCTCTACGCCGTGGAAAACCGGCAGTTTGGCAATGGTCTGCTCAGCCGGGTGCGCACCAACGGCGTCATCACCGGCGTGCAGCGCTATCCCCAGACCAGCGTAGACGTCACCCTTGATACCCTGCTGGCCACCCGCGCCACCATCCTGGCCTACCTGCCGCCCGGAAGTTTGCCCGAAGATTACTCCCTGCCGGATTTCGTGCGGGGCAGCGGTACCGTCAGCGGTCCGCTGGATGACCTGGAGGTGAACCTCCGCCTCAGCCTGCCGCAGGAGCAGACCTTCGCCAGCATCAACGGCAACATCAAAAACGCGCTGGAAGTGGAGCGACTCAGCTTCGACCTGGCCGTTTCTGACCTGGCCGTTAACGTCGCCGACCTCCGCGCCATCCTGCCCGATACCCTCTTGCCCGCCAACCTCAACCTGCCCAACCTCCGCATCACCAACGCCAGCATCTCGGGCACGCCCACCAACCTTACTTTCGAGGTGCCGCTGAATACCGACAACGGCGTGTGGAACCTCGCCGGGCGCTACAACCCGGAAGACCTGGACGTCAACGTCCGCATCCAGGGCGTTCGCGTGGCCGAGCTCTTCACCGGTGCCTACCGCGATACCCTCGAAACGCTCAACCTCAACCCGCTCAACATCACCGCCCAGGTCAACGGTCGCCTCGAACCCACCATGCTCCTGGAAGTGGACGCCACCATCGGCGACGACACCGACGGGCCGCTGGCGGATTTCAATGCCCTGGTCGAGGACGGCCGCTACGCCGCCGATTTCAACATCACCCACCCCGACTTCCTGGCCTCCGGCGAAGGTTTTTACGCCATCGGCCCCGATAGTGTCGCCTCCGTCGAAGCTACCGTTGACCTTAACCGGATCGACCTCCAGCGCTGGGACGTCACGGAAGTTCCCCTGCTCCTGGACGGCCGCCTCACCGCCCGCAGCGAAGGCCTCGACCCCTACCAGATGCTGGCCTACGCCCGCCTCGACTCCCTACGCCTGCGCGGCGAAGAGGGCAGCAGCTACGTCGATAGCCTCGTCGTACGGGCCAGCCTCGATAACTGGGACAACAACATCACCGTCCGGTCCGACGTGCTCGATGCCGACCTCACCGGCCGCTTCGATCCGCTGAAGACTCCCGAAAAAATGGTACAGTTCATCATCGCCTACTGGGACGAAAGCCTGCGCCAGCCCGACCCCGTGGAAGACGGCAGCTCCCTCGATTTCACCCTCAACCTCAAGCGCCCGCAGCCCCTGACGGGTGGCCTGGTCAACGGCCTGACCGTCCTGACCCCTTTTCAAGCCACGCTGGTTTACCGCGACGCCCAGCCCGAACTGCTGGTGCAGCTCGACCTGCGGGAGATCGTCTTCGCGGGCCTCTCCGCCCAAAACCTCCGCTTCCGGGCGGTGGGCGACACGGCCGGTCTGGCCTGGGATGCCAATTGGGCGGACATCAACTACAACGACCAGATCGAACTGGGCCGCACCGTCCTGAGCGGGGAAACCATCGAAGATGAACTGCGCGTAGCCCTCAAAATTTACGCCGAAGACGACAGCCTGCGGCACTACCTCGGCCTCATTGCCGACGCGGACGCCGATACCCTCACGCTGCGGCTGGAAGAGGAGCAGCTCCTCAACTTTGAAACCTGGACCGCACCCCCCGATAACCTCATCGCGCTGGCGGGGCAAAACCTGGTGATCTCCGACTTTTCCCTGACCAGCGGCGTGCAGTCGCTCCGTGCCGAAACCACCGAGCCGAACGACGTGGTGATCACTTTTGACGACTACAATCTGCGGACGCCCAGTCGGCTCATCTTCTCGGAAGAAGAAGTGGCGGCGGGCGTCGTCAACGGCACCGTAGGGCTGGACAATGTGCTGACCAACCTCGGTATCCAATCCGATCTGACGATCGATAGCCTCAATTACCTGGGCTCGACCCTGGGCAACGTCGTGGCGCAGGTGAGCAGCTCGGACGAACAAACCTACGACGTCCTGGTCGCCCTCCGCGGCGGCGGCAACGAGGTGGAACTCAACGGGGAAGTGGTGCTCAACGGGCCGGTGGACCTGGTGCTCGACGCCGAGCAACTCCAGCTCACGGCGGCCGAGCCCTTCAGCCTGGGCTACCTCAAAAACAGCGAAGGCTACCTGAGTGGGCGCATCCAGGTGGGCGGCACCCTCGATGCGCCGAGCCTCGATGGCGACTTGCGCTTCAACGACGCCAGTCTGGTCATCAGCCTGCTGGGCGAGCGCTTCCGGCTGGACGAAACGCCCATCCGCTTCCGGGGGCAAACCATCTCTTTCGGCAACGATTGGAACATCTATGATTCGGAAGGGGGCGCGGCGCAGGTGCAGGGAACGGTGGAGATGCAGAGTTTGTCGGACATCCTCCTCGACCTCAACGTGCGCGCCAACAACTTCCTGGCCATCAATTCGGGGAAAAAAGACAACAAAGATTACTACGGCAAGATGTTCGTAGACGCAACGGTCGACATCGCTGGCACGGCCGTCCGCCCCGTCGTGGAAGTCACCGCCACCACCAGCCGCGAATCGGAAATCACCTACGTCTACCGCATCGCCCAGCAGGGGCTGGTGGAAAGCGAGAACGTGGCCCTGTTTGCGGAAAGCTACCGCTGGGAGGACATTCTCCGCCCCGGCACGCAGCAACAGCTGGACTCTACGGCCGCCCTCGCCGCTGGCATGGACCTGACGCTGGACCTGGAAGTAGACCCCGAACTGGAGGTCACCGTCATCATCGACCCCGTTACGGGCCAGACTTTCGTTGGCCGGGCCAACGGAGATTTGAGTCTGCGCATTTACCCCGACGGCCGCCAGGAAGCCACCGGCCGGGTAGAGCTGACGGAAGGGAAATACGACTTCATCTACCAGAACGTCATCAACAAAGAATTCATCGTTTTGCCGGGCAGCAACGTCACCTTCAACGGCGACCTGCTCAACCCCAGCCTCGATCTCCGCATCCGCCACATCGCGGAAACGGCACCGCTGCCGCTCGTCCAGGGCGTACAAGGGGAGACGGTGGACGTTACCGGCCTGCGCCGCTCCCAGACCTTCTACGTCGACATCACCCTCAAGGGCGACCTCCAGGCCAGCAACATCACGACCGACGTGGTGTACCCCGACGACGCCTACGGCAACCTCGGCTTCAGTTCGGTCGAAGACGCCCTCGCTACCCTGCGCCAGGACCAGAGCCGGATGACGACCACCGCCTTCCAGCTTTTGGCCTTTGGCAGCTTCAACGTTCCCTTGCTTGATGCCAGCGGTGGCGGCAACAACCTGGTGGCCACCAGCCTGAACAACCTGATGGGCAACTACCTGAACACCTTTGCCGACCAGCTGGTGGGCTTTGTCGACCTCGACTTCGGCCTCAACAGCTACGAAGATGAGGGGGGGCAGACCCAGACCAACCTCCGCATCAGCCTGCGCAAAGCCCTCTTCGACGACCGCGTCATCATCAGCGTAGACGGCGTTGCGGGTACGGCCGAAGACGAGCTGGCCGGCACCCAACAGACTTACCTTGACAACATCACGGCCGAGTACCTGATCAACGAAGACGGCACCTTCCGCCTCAAGTTTTTCAACGACCGCGACCGCAGCAACCTCGTGGGCGGCAACGTCATCCGCTTCGGCGGCCGACTCACCTTTGGCAAAGACTTCGAAACCATCCGCTGGTTCAAAAAAGACGATAAACAATGATTTTCCGGCGCAACATCTGGTCCCGACTTTCCTCGCTCCTCCCCCTTTGGGGGTTGGGGGGCCAACGTACTCCCCCCTTCGGGGGGTCGGGGGGGAGCACCTGCGCTCCGCGCCCAAATCCCCTGGGGGCTCTTGCTGGTCTCCTGCTGCTGTTCACCCTGGGCAGTTGCAACGTGACCCAGTATTTGCCGCCCGGTGAGTACCTCTACGACGGTTCCAGCGCCGAAATCGAAGCGCCCGAAGGCGTACCGACGGCGGAACTGGACGCGGCCGTACAGAGCGTGCTGGACAACAATACCAATGCCAAGGTGCCCATTTTGGGCTACTACGGCGTGTATCGCTACTACCGTTTTCAGGAAAAGCTGGCCAAGAAACCCGAGAAATTTGGCGACCGCGAGCCCTGGGGCCAGGAACCCATTTTTTACGACGAAACGGTGGTGGAAAGCGTCAATGCCCTCCTGGAAAACCGGGCAACGAACGAAGGCTACTTCGTCAATGAAGCCACCTGGACGCTGGATACCAACGCCTCCGACCGCAGCATCAGTGCCAATTACTTCCTGACCGTGGGCCACGACTACGTGATCGACTCCGTGGCCCACTACTGGCGCGACAGCAGCGTTGCGCGGGTGCTGCAAGCGCTCGACCAGGAAACGCTGCTGCCCCGCGGCAAACGCTATCAACTTAATGCCCTGAAAGGAGAGCGGCTGCGCTGGCAGGAAGCGCTCCGCGACGCCGGCCACTACTACGCCCGGGCCGACGACTTTCTGTTCCTCGTCGACACCGTCACGGGCACGCACGAAGTGGACCTGCTGGCCAAGCTCAAAGACGACGTGCCGCCCAACCACCTGGTGGCCCAGCGCATTGCGGCCATCAACGTTTATCCCAATGCCTCGGCCCAGGACAGTACCGCCAGTTTTGCCGCCGCCGACACCGTGCGCGTCGGTGGCCTCAACGTGATCTGCCGCGACTGCCCGCTGCGCCCGGCCATCGTCGACGAAGCCTTTGAACAGGAGACGGGAGACCTGTACAATCCGCTGGCCCACAAGAAAACCCTCCAGCGCCTGGCTGAGTACAACACCTTTCGTTACATTGCGATGGACTACGAGCCCGTGCCCGGCAACGACAGCCTGCTGGTGCTCAATGCCTACCTGCAACCCCGCCTGCGGCGTCGCTTCGAAGGGGAACTGGGCCTGACCTACAACAGTGCCGATTACTTTGGTCCGAACGCCAAGCTCGCCTACGTCAACCGCAACCTCCTGCGGGGGGCGGAGCTGTTCCGGCTGGAGGGGGAATTCAGCTACGCCCAGTTTCTGGGGGGGCAGGGGGAGGCGCGGGTGCCAACTTCGGGCATCTACGGGCTGACGGCGCAGCTGCAGGTGCCGCGGCTGTGGTTGCCGAAGCGGCGCAAGCTCATTCCCCGGGTGTTTACCAGCAGTACCCTCCTGGAGTTGGGTGGCAAGGTCGAACAACTGAAGATGAACCTGGCGCAGTTTGGCAAAGAAATCACCGACAACAACCTGAACGAACTGGCGGGCATTCTGGAGGCCGACCCCGAAGCTTCCGAAAACCTGAGCCTGCGGCAGTTCCGCTTTCAATTCGGCTACAACTGGAAGCGCCGTGTGGCCAATAACCACCAGTTGATCCCCCTCAGCATCCGCTTCCAAGACCCCAGTGTGTCTTCGGAGCAGGTACTTGACCTGGCGCGGGTGGCCAACCTCGCCCCGGGCGTTACGGCCGAGCAGACCAGCCGCTTCGACCGCATGCTCGTCTTTTCCCCCAATTACACCTATACCCTGGATACGCGCCTGCGGGGACTTTCAACGCACTCTTTCTTCCTCAAGCAGTTTAACTCGTTTAACGTCAACACCGTCTTTCCCGTCGGCACCAACGCCGACCTCCGCAACCGCGAAGTGAGCCTGTACCCCATGCTGGAAACGGACCTGCGGTACTACCTGACCTTCAACAAGCGACAGCAGTTTGCCACCCGCCTGCACGGGGGAATTGCCTTTCCGGTGTTCAGCGACCGGGCCATTGTGCCTTACTTCGACCTGTTCAGCATTGGCGGGCCCAACAGCTTGCGGGGTTTTGCGCCCCGGCAGGTGGGGCCGGCGGCCACGGTACCTTTTGCAAACAACCTGCTGACCTTCGGGGGCTTCGGCAACCTCATTCTGGAGGGCAGCGTCGAATTCCGCCAACGGGTCAACGACCTGATTGAGGTGGCCCTGTTTGCCGACGCAGGCAACATCTGGACCTACAAAACCGAGCGGGAGGAACTGGAGACGGACTTCAAGTTGGACCGCTTTGTGGACCAACTGGCAGCCGACGCCGGAATTGGTTTCCGCTTCGACCTCCAATTTCTCCTCCTGCGCGTCGACCTGGCCAGGCCCCTGCTCATCCCCTACGCCGACGCTGCCGAATTGCTGGTCGTTCCCTACGCGGATGCCCGCAATGTGCCGGATACGGGCTTGCGGCTGGTGGTGGCTTTTGGGTATCCTTTTTAATGAGCGAATGGGTGAATGGGTGAATGCGTGAATGGGTGAATGCGTGAATGGGTGAATGAGCGAATGGGTGAATGCGTGAATGAGCGAATGCGTGACCGCCGAAGGCAGCAGCGCAGTTAATGGGCTACCGCCAGGGACAGGCGAGACAGGGAGACAGGGTGATGGACTATCCTGCCCCTTTCGGCCCTGGAGGTAGGCTGTCTGATTAATTGGGGTTAGCCCGTACGCGTGTCAGACTGCCTAGGTTGAGACCCTCTGGGTCGATCGAGCCAGGCACAGTGGCGTATTCTACTACAACCCAGAGGGTCTCGACCTGGTAAGCGCTAGAGCCTCCCCCGGTTGATTTGGGGTTGAGCCCCCAACGAATGGGCCAAAGTGAGTACGGCTGCGGCGTAGCTAATCGGACAGCCTAGCCCTAGAGGGGCCAAGCGTAGCGTCGGGTAAAACCCGATGTTTCCGTTTAAACGATTAGTCTATACCGTCATCCACTGGTTGCATGGGCGCATAAAAACCATGGCTATTTGTGATAAAATCGGGCTATCGATGCATTTCCTGACACCTATCGCGTGCGGTAGCCATTTGCATCGCAGTACTTCGTGCTCACGCATTCACGCATTCGCTCCTTCACGCATTATCTACTCTGCCCGAAGGCACGTACCTTTAGCCCCGTGAAATTCGGAGCAATGCCACTGGACCTGGTCATCATCGGGCGTTCGATCCTCTCTTCTTTTGAGGATCCGACGGCGGAGCTGTACCGTGGCCTCATCAATGAGCTGGCCCAGCACGGCCACCGGACCACCTTCATGGAATGGCAAGAACCCGGGACGAAGCAGGTGCGTGATATGCTCCGTTCGCCCTACTGCAATGTCTGGACCTACCCCGATACGGCCAGCTTACTGGAGCAGTACACGGAAGTGATCCAATCGGCCGATGTCGTGATGCTCGGCAGCGGGGTAGCGGATGCGGAAGAGATTGCCCTGTGGATTGCCGAGGAGGCCCGCGGCGTTACGATCTACTACGACGCCAACCTGCACCGCACCATCGAGAGCCTTCAGGCCGCCCGCAGCATTGGCGACTGCCTTTCCTGCCGGACCATCGGCAATTTCAACCTCTTCCTTTCCACTACGGGCGGGCCGACCCTGGCCAAGCTGGCGCAGGACAACGACCTGGCCTTCGCCCGCCCCTTGTACGAAAGCATTGATCCCTACGCTTTTTACCGCACCGACGGGGAGAAGAGCTACGACCTCGGCTTCATCGGCAATTACAAGGCCGACCGCGAGCGGAAGATGGAAGACATGCTCCTGGGCCCGGCCCGCTACACCCCCGGCCGCAAATTTGCCCTCGCCGGCGGAGGATACCCCAACCTTGAGCAGTGGCCCGATAACCTCACCTACCTGGAATACCTGCCCGAAACCAACCTGGTCGATTTCTACAACCGGCAACGCTGCGCCCTCGTCCTGAACCGCGCCGACCGCCAAAGCATGGGCTACACCCCCACGCGCCGCCTGCTGGCCGCCGCCGCCTGCAGCGTACCCGTCTTGACCGACTACTGGCCAGGCCTCGAAGAATTCCTCGAACCCCAGCGCGAAATCTTCTGCGTCGACGACAAAAACAGCGTCCTCGATATCCTCTACGGCACCGACGAAAGCCTTCGCTCCAAAATGGGCATCGACGCCCGCAAACGCATCATGGCCCACCACACCATCAGCCGCCGCGCCGAGCAATTGCTGGGCTATCTGGCGGAGGTGACGGACTGAGTAAGGGGGGGAAGGAATAAAGGAGTAAAGGAATAAAGGAATAAGGGGGGGCACCCCAGTCTTTTTTCGTTTTATTGGGCTTTTTCAAGCGGGTATGATACCCCTCCCCCGGCCGCTCCCCGCAGGAGAGGGGTGACCGCTCTAGTCGTTTTTCGTTACTTAAAGATTGATTTTCAGTCGCTTATGGTCGAGAAGTTTTAGATCTGGGGGGCATGAGGGTTTTACTGCGACGTAAAACGTCTTGGCCTCACGCAAAAAACTCCATGAGCATGAAATACTGCGAAGCAAAACTCCATGCATAACTCCAAGCAACTCCATGGGCTAAAAAACCTTGCCGGACGAGACGTCCGGAACCGGGCTGGGACAGCTGCGACGTAAAACGTCTTGACCTCACCTAACACTGCGACGCAAAACGTCTTGAACTCACAACGGATATCCAAAGAGCAGCGCAGCAAATGTTAAATGTTGAATTGTAAATTGTAAATTGTAAATTGTAAATTGTAAATTCTCACTCCTCCGCTGCCAAAACCCCATTAATCCCCAGTCGCATCGCCATATCCATGACGGTGACGACGCCTTCCACTGGCGCGCTGTCATCCGGGGAGATCAGCATCGAATAGTTGCCGCCAGCCTTGGCCGATAGTTGGGATTCGAGTTCGTCGACGCTGATGCGCCGGTTGTTGAAGTAAAATTCGCCGTTATTGGTGATGCGGACGTCGTCCAGGCGCTGCTGGCTCGGGCTGGCGGGGGTATCCGAGCGGCCGGGCATCTTCAGGTTCAGGGCGTTGGGGGCCACCACGGTGGAGGTAAGCATGAAAAAGATGAGCAGAAGAAAAATGATGTCCGTCAGGGAAGACATATTGAATTCGGCACTGACTTTACTGCGTTTTTTGAGGCCCATGGTGGAAGCTTGATTGGGAGCGACCCTAACCCCGGGGGCGGGGCTGGGTAGCGATGATGGCGCGGGCGCGTTTGCTGGCCGCCAGTTTCATGATGGGGGTGATGCGGTTGAAGGGGACCCCCGTTTCGGCTACGATGGTCACGGTGGCGTCCTCGGCGTTTTCCACCTGGGAAAGGGCGTCGGTGAGAGCCTGCGCAATGGCCGCCCCGTTGACGTCGATGTTATTAACCCGGGTAATGCCATCCTTTTCCAGTTGCACCACGATGTTGGTCGGGGCCACCGTCTGGCTATCGGAAATGGGCAGGTCAAAAGGCTTGATCTGCACGAAGTTGGAGGTGAGCATGAAGAAGATGAGCAACAGAAAGATGATGTCCGTCAAAGACGCCATACTGAACTCTGCGCTCGCCTTACTCGATCTTTTTAAACCCATGGAGATAGTCATTTTATGGCCCGAAATACGGGAGGGGGCGCGGACGCAGGTGCTCCCCCCCGGCCCCCCGAAGGGGGGAGTGAGGATGGGGAGCAAGGGAAGTCAAGTGAGGAAAGCCAAGGCCTCCGCCCAATTACTTACCCGGCTCCTGGAGCAAATCCATAAACTCCGTCGTGGAGCGCTCCATTTTGTAGACTACGCGTTCGACGTTGGCCACCAGCAGGTTGTACCCCACGAAGGCCAGGATGCCGATGAAAAGACCAGCGGCCGTAGTCAGCAGCGCCGAGTAGATGCCGCCCGCGAGCACGTCGGGGGTAATATTTTCGGCCGTAGACATCTCGTAAAAGGCCGAAATCATCCCCGTTACCGTCCCGAAGAAGCCAATCATCGGGGCTGCGCCGGAGATACTGGCCAGGGTGCTGAGGCCTTTCTCGAGTCGGAAGACCTCCAGGTTGCCTACGTTTTCCACTGCCGCGTCGATGTCGCGCAGGGGCCGGCCAATGCGCTGCAGGCCCTTATCCACCATCCTGGCCACGGGGCTGTCGGTGGTAGCGCACAGGGCGCGGGCATTGGCCATATTGCCGGCGGTGATCTCCATCTTGATGCGGTCCATGAAGCCCTGGTCTTCCCGGCCCGCCGCCTTGATGGTGGTGTAGCGCTCCACAAAAATGTAGACCCCGACGATGAAGAGCACGAGGAGGATGCCGACGATGATGATGGAAAGGAGACCCGAATCCATCAATACCGAAAGTAAGTTATCGGACTCGACCGCGGGCTCCTGGTCCATGGTCATTTCGGGGGTCTGGAACAGCAGCAGGAAAAAATTCATCAACATCTGGGCTTGTTTAGCGATTGCAAAACGGTTGTCTCTTCCATTTGGTATGTACCTCCCGCAGGAATCAGCCCCCCGGCGCTGAACGCAGGCAGGCAAGAGCGGCAACCGACCATTCTCATAGTGCCCCCAAAGGTAAAATTATTTATGGTTCCTGCGCAAGACCGATGTAGAAGCCTTAGCAGGGCCTTTAAGTGCGTGGTATGACTTGATTCCCGCTTACATTGTAGATTTGCGCAACTGTTGGCGATTGTGTTGTTCTCCCCGCCTGTTTTCCATTCGGTCTTTTCCAATCACTGTTCTTCCATGCACTTTCGCTTCTTCACCCTGCTGATGTTTTTGGCGGGGACCTTGCTGGCCCAGTCGCCCGGCACTCCTGCGGCCCAACGGCAGTTGCTGGCCAGATCGGGTGCCCGCTGGTCTTTGGCCACGGGCCATTACTTTTCCCTCACCCTGCCCCCCGCCGCTACTGCCGCCGCACAGGATCCCCTGGCTGCAACGCTGGCTTTCGTGGAGGCTTACGGCGGGGCTTTGGGGCTGGCCTCGCCGGCGGAGCTCTCCCTCACCCGCCAGGAACGGAGCCTGGATGGCCGCCACTACCTCCGTTTTCAGCGGATGCGGGCCGGCCTTCCCGTCTTCGGCCAGGTGCTGGTGGCCCGGCTGACTGCCGAAGGGGTTTTGCTGGGGCTGAGTGGCAACCTCGCTCCTTCAACGGCCTTTGCACCTGCGGCCGCGCCCACTGCCACGTCCTTCTCCTACGTTGATCTGGCCCGCCGCGCCGCCCGGCAACGCTACCCCTACGCGGCGCAGTGGACGGCCACTGATCACGGCAGCGCCTGGATCAGCCCCCACCCCTGGAACGCCGCCGTCCCCAGCCAGCGCACCCGCGTCATTGAACTGACCGAGCCCGCCGGCCACCGCGCCGAACGCCTCTACCTGGCCGAAAGCAGCGGCAAAGTCATCTTCCACCACCCCCTGCACTGCGATCTCAACCGCGAGCTCTACCGCCTCAATACTGCTGCCTCGAACCTCCTCTGGATGGAAGGCGACGTCTTTCCCGGCAGCCTCAATGCCGAACGCCGCGAACTTCTCCTGGCCACCGCCGAAACCTACCACCTGTTTCACCGCAGCTTCGGCCGCCGGGGCTTCGACGGCAACGACGCCAAAATGAACCTCGTTGCCGAAGCCGGCCTTACCAACTGCCCCAACGCCAGCGCCAGCGGCAACGCCATCCGCCACTGCACCGGCGTGGTAGGCGACGACATCGTGGCCCACGAATGGACCCACAACTACCTGGCCGCCATGAACGGCCTCATCTACCGCTTCGAAAGCGGGGCCATCAACGAAGCCTACGCCGACATCTTCGGCGAGGCCCTCGACCTGCTCAATGACCGCGGCAACGACAGTGATGACCACCTGCCGCGCGGCGGCTGCACCGACTCCGGCCTGCGCTGGAAACTCGGCGAAGACGCCACCGCCCTCGGCACCCACCTCCGCGACCTCTGGCAACCCGAATGCCGCAACGACCCCTCCACGCGCAGCAGCCCCGATTACGCCTGCCTCAACGGCGAAACCGACAACGGCGGCGTCCACACCAACAGCGGCGTCGTCAATCGCCTCTTCTCCCTGCTCACCGACGGCGGCACCCTCAACGGCGAAAACGTGGCACCGCTGGGGATGACCAAGGCCCTCCACCTCTTTTTCCACGCCGCCAACCACTACCTCACGCCCGTCACCGACTTCCACGCGCTGAGCCTTATGCTGGAGCAGTCGGCCAACGACCTGATCGGTACGCCCCTGCCGGCCCTGACCCTGCTCGACCTGCCCGCGCCACCCTCCGGCGAAGTCTTTACGGCGGGAGACCTCAGCCAGCTGGCCGCCGCCCTCCGCGCCACCGGACTCCGGGAGCCTTCCCCCTGCAACTTCGTCCCCACCCTCGGCCAGGATCCCCCGCCCCCGTGTGCCGGCCAGGAATTCGTCTCCCTCTACACCGAAGACTGGGAAGCCGAGCCCCTGGGCTGGACGCTGACCGAAACCCCGGTCAATCCCGGCAGTTGGACCTCCAAAGCCTGGACCCTCCGCACGGCCCTCCCCGACGGACGACCCGGCCGGGGCATCTTCGCCCCCAACCTGGCGGTCGGCGACTGCGCCGCCGACCTGGAAAACGGAACGGTGGAACTGAGCAGCCCAACCATCCTCCTTCCCCCGGGCTACACCAGTTTTGTGCTCGCCTTCGATCACTACTACTCCAGCGAGGCGGCTTTCGACGGCGGCATCGTGGCGTACTCCCGCAACGGCGGGGCTTTCGCGCCGGTGCCCCCAAGCGCCTTCCTTTACAACGGCTACGACGGGCCGCTCAACGCTGCGCCGGGCAACGATAATCCCCTGGCCGGGCTGCCGGCTTTCCACGGCGCCGACCAAAACAGCACCACCGGCACCTGGGGCCGCAGCGTCGTGGATCTTTCTGCCCTCGGCCTGGTGGCTGGGGATGAGCTGCAGCTCCGCTGGGTCTTTGGTCACGACGGCTGCACCGGCTGGCTGGGCTGGTACGTGGACGAGGTCAGCGTAGGTGGCTGCCGCGACTTCAGCCTGCCGGTCACCTACCAAAGCCTGCGGGCCACTGCCGCCAAAGACCATATTGCCCTGCGGTGGACCACGGGCAGCGAAGACCGCAACGCCGGCTTTTTCGTAGAACGGCAGGCCGAAAACGACGCCAGCTTTACGGAGATCGCTTTTGTGCCGGCGGGGGATGGGAGCTACCATTTTGCCGACTACGGGGTGGTGCCCGGCACCGCCTACGTGTACCGCCTGCGGCAGCGCGACTGGGGTGGGGCAGAGGCTTATTCTCCGCTGGTCAGTGCCCGCCTGGAAGCCGCTGCCACCTGGCGGGTGTACCCCAACCCGGCTTCGGACTGGCTCACGGTGGAAGCGCCCGCTGGCGTAGGAATCGCCCGGCTTTACGACGCCGCCGGCCGTTTGGTGGCCAGCCTTCCCCTGCGCGATGGGGTGGGACGGCTGACTACCGAGGCTCTTCCGGCCGGACTGTATTGGCTGCGGGCCGGGGCGTATACCCAACGGGTCATTTTGGGTAGATAGGGCGCGGCCGCAGGTGCTCCCCCCCGGCCCCCCGAAAGGGGGAGTCAGGATAAAGAGCAGGGGACGGCACTCACGGCCAGGGTTTTCCCCGGGGAAAGAAAGGCTTTTACGGCCGCTCCTGCTTCGTCCTTTCCGCGACACTTGCACCCCCGGCTGCGCAACCTTAGTTTTGCCCACCCGTTATTGGAGCAAGTCCGGTTGATTGCCGCCCGGGAGGAACCATCGTTGTTCCCGGGCGGCCGTAATGCCACCAAGAAGTTATGATGGCCTGTTCCGGGTCTTATCCTGTGCTGCGGCACCCTAAAAAAGCCTATGGATACTTTGATTACAATTGGCCAGCTCGTCCTTAGCCTGTCCATTCTGATCGTCTTGCACGAATTTGGCCACTTCCTGCCGGCCCGGCTGTTCGGGACGCGGGTGGAAAAATTCTACCTTTTCTTCGACCCCTACTTCAGCCTGTTCAAGAAGCAGATTGGGGAGACGGAGTACGGCATCGGCTGGCTGCCGCTGGGCGGCTACGTCAAAATCAGCGGGATGATTGACGAAAGCTTCGATACCGAGCAGATGCAGTCGGAGCCCCAGCCCTGGGAGTTCCGCTCCAAGCCGGCCTGGCAGCGCCTCATCATCATGTTGGGGGGCGTTACGGTCAATTTCATCCTCGGCTTTTTCATCTACGCGATGGTGCTCTTCGCCTACGGCGAGGAATACCTGCCAGCCAAAAACGCCACGGCGGGCATCGCCGTGGATAGCCTCGGCCAGGCGATGGGCCTCGCTACGGGTGATCAACTGCTGCGCATTGGCGAAGTACCTTTTGATCGCTTTAACGACCGGGCCGTGCTGCGCGCCGTGGCCATCGACAACGTGCGCGAGCTGACAGTAGCCCGCAACGGCAGCGAGCAAACCATCACGATCGACAACAAGTGGGCCGACATCCTGACCCGCCACGAGAACAAGCGCGAACGGCTCTTCACGCCCCGCATTCCCTTCGTCCTGGGCCTGGTGGCCGAAGATGGCCCTGCCGCCAAGGCCGGCCTGAAGAAAGAAGACCGCATCGTCAGCATCAACGGCGTCCCCACGGCTTACTACGACGAATTCGAAGCCGCCATCAGGGGCCGGAAAAATGAAACGGTGGTTTTTGGCGTACAGTCCAAAGACAATACCACCGTCCGGGAGGTCAGCGTAACCACCAACGAGGACGGCAAAATCCGCGTAGCTCCCGCCCCCCCCGAGTACTTTTACAAAACGGAGCGCATCGAGTACGGTTTCCTGGAATCCTTCCCGGCGGGCTTCAACCAGGGGGTACAGTTCCTGGGCGACCAATTCAAGGCCTTCGGGGAGATGTTCAAGGGCAACATTAAAGTCACGGAAAGCCTGGGTGGATTTGCCAGCATTGGCTCCATGTTCGGCAAGACCTGGGTTTGGGAGCGCTTCTGGTTTATGACGGCTTCCCTGTCGCTGATCCTGGCCTTCATGAACCTCTTGCCCATCCCCGCGCTCGACGGTGGCCACGTGATGTTCCTCCTCTACGAAGTCGTCTCCGGCCGCAAGCCGAGCGATAAGTTCATGGAGCGGGCCACGATGGTCGGCTTCGTCATCGTCCTCGGTCTCGTAGTGCTGGCCAACGGCCTCGACATCTGGCGGGGCATCAAAGGCTTTTTTGGAGGCTAAACCCGTGTTACCCCCCTGGATCCATGACCAATTATTTCGCGTTTTTCGGACTTTTGCCCGCCCCCGTCCTGGACGAGGCCGCGCTGAAAAAGGCCTTCTACGCCAACAGCCGCCGCTACCACCCCGACTTCCACACGCTGGAAGACGAGGCTACGCGCGATGCCGTTCTGGAAAAGAGCACCCTCAACAACCAGGCCTATAAGGTCCTGGCCGACCCCGACCTCCGCCTCCGGCACCTGCTGGAGCTGCGCGGCGCACTCGGCGAAGAGGGCACCAACAGCGTTCCCCAGGATTTCCTGCTGGAGATCATGGACGTCAACGAAGCCCTGATGGAGCTGGAACTTGACGACGACCCCGCCGCCCGCGCCCGGATTGAGGCCCTGGTCGCCGGTCTGGAGGCCAGCCTGGACCGCGAAATCGCCGATCTTTTCAACCAATACGACGATGCAACCGTTAGCCCGGCGGAGCTGGACCGGCTCCGCGATTACTACTTAAAAAAACGCTACTTGCTGCGCCTGCGTGGCAAGATCTGATGCCTCCCCGACCATGCTCGTTCTGCTTTCTCCCGCCAAGACCCTCGATATGGCCCCCGTCGATTTTCCGGACGCCACCCAGCCCCGCCTGCTCGACGACAGCGCCCGCCTGGTGGAAGCCCTCCGGAAAAAGTCGCGCAAAAAACTGGCGGAGATGATGGACATCAGTCCTAACCTCGCCGAGCTCAACTACCAGCGCTACCAGGATTTCAGCCTTCCCCTGAGCCAGGAGAACGCCAAGCCCGCCCTCTTCGCCTTCCGCGGCGACGTCTACCAGGACCTGGAAGCCGACGACTTTAGCCCCCAGGAGCGCGACTTTGCCAACCGGCAGCTCCGCATCCTCTCCGGTCTCTACGGCCTGCTGCGCCCGTACGATCTGATGGCCGCCTACCGCCTGGAAATGGGCACCAGCCTCACCACCCGCCGGGGCAAAAATCTCTACGCCTACTGGGGAGACCGCATCACGCAACTCCTCAACGAAGACCTCGCCGCCCAGGACGAAGACCTGGTACTGAACCTCGCCAGCCAGGAGTACTTCAAAAGCGTTCGTCCCGAAAAGCTCCGCGCCCGCCTGCTGACCGTCCACTTCCGCGAAGCCCACCAGGGGGGCTACCGCGTGGTGGCCTTCAACGCCAAACGCGCCCGGGGCCGCATGGCCAACCTCATCACCCGCGAAGGCATCACCACCGCCGAGCCGCTGCGCGAACTCGTCGTCAATGACTACCACTTCCGCGCCGATCTCAGCGCTGAAGCGGATTGGGTTTGGGTGAGGGAGTAAGGGGGGAAAGGAATAAAGGGGGAAAGGATTAAAGGGGGAAAGGAGCTACCGCACGGGATAGGCGGGTGGTTGAGGCGTTGTACGCCGAAGGGGTAATTTTTACCCTCGGGCTTTTGCTGCGACGTGAAACGTCTTGACCTTCCACAAAAAACTCCATGCAACTCCATGCCCCACTCCATGCCCCACTCCATGGGCTTAAAAACCTGGCCGGACGGGACGTCCGGAACCGGGCTGGGGCAGCTGCGACGTAAAACGTCTTGACCTCACTTAGTCCCTCTTCGTGTCCTTAGTGGTTCAAAAAAACCTGCGAAGCAGGCACCCAATTAAGCCGATTTTTTCAGCTGCAGCAAGCGAATAGACCCCGGCACGCAAGGGCCAAAGCCACTGTTGCCCCACCACGGTCCGTGGAGCACTACGCCTTCGGGGGTGTAGCTGATGACGAGCTCGTAGCGCTTCAGGCACCAGGAGAGGTCTTCGGGCTTTTCACCGCGCAGGATTTTGGTTTCCGTCAGTTTCCAGGTGCCGTTAGGGAGTTGGAATCCACTGAGTTCCATCTCGGCCCAGATCGTCCCGTGGCGCACAAACGAAGTGCCCTTCAGGAAAATGCCGTTGTGGCGCAGTTGCATGCTGAACTCGAAGCTGGGCGCAATGCCCCCCGGGTTTTGCAGGAGGTGGCCTACCCAGATGCCGTTGAGGTCCGTCTCCGGCCCGGTGGTGGGCCGTTGCCCCCAGGCGGTGCCCGGCGGCTGCACGCTTGGGGCGGGGTGCATGGCCAGCAGGAAGGTCAGGGAGAAAAGGAACAGGGTTAATCGCATGGTGCCAAAGGTAGACCAAAAAAAGCTGTTTTTTTTCTTTCGCGGGGCCACGTTGGTGTTAAAGTCGGTGTCTTATGCCCGTATACTGAGTTGATTTTCAGAGCGAATAATTTGGAAACGCCCGGCCTGCTTACCGCAGACCGGGCGTTTTTTTTGGTGCGCAGCCAAAGCAAAAAAAAATGACCCCGCACCAATAGGGAGATGCGGGGCCGAAATTTTCCCACCGTTCCGGAGAGCGGCGGGGCTCATGGGATTAAGACTTTAGTATCCGCCACCAGTGGAGGCACCGGCGGGAGCGGCGTCTTCCGCAGCACCGGGTTCGGCGGTGAGGAATTCTACGCGGCGGTTGATGTAGCTGTTGTCCAGAGGAACGATGGCGTTTTCTTCACCGCGGTACTGGAGGATGAGGTTGTTGCGGTCGATGCCGTGCTGGTTAACGAGGTGATCGATTACGGCTTTCGCACGGCGGTAAGACAGTACTTCGTTGTTGGCGGCGTTGCCCGTACGGTCGGTGTAGCCCCGGATGACCATCTTCATGTTGGGGTTGCCCTGCAGGACGCGGGCTACACTGGAGAGGGTGCCGAAATCAGCGTACTTAACCGTGCTCTGTCCCAGGGGGAAGTAAATCATGGGCAGGAAGATCTCGCCGCGGTCGGTGCGTACCGTCGTGGTGCCGGCCTGGTTGCCAGCCTGCAGGCGGGAGATGGAAGCGTCGATCATTTCCTGGACGCGGTCTTCGGTGATGGGCTTATCGGCGCGGTTCATCACTACTCCGTTGGCGTCAACCTGCTCGCCGGCGCGGGGAGGGAAGAAGGGCTCGAGGTCTTTGTAGTCGGGCACACCGTCTTTGTCGCTGTCCAGCACGCGGCCTTTGGTATCTACGGGGACGCCAGCGGGGGTGTTGGCTTCCTGGTCGATGGCATCGACCACGCCGTCGCCGTCGGAGTCGCGGGTAGCGTCATCCACTTTGCCGCCGACGCGGGCGAGTTCTTCGCGCACGGGGTTGAAGGCGTTGGTCCAGTACAGCGGCTCCGCCTTGTTGCCGATGTTGAAGTTGAGGCTGAGGGAGGCCACGTTCTGGATGTCCCGGAAGTTGCCACCAACGGTGTAGCCGTCCAGGCGGTCCGCCCGCTTACCGAAGGGGATGTAGGACTGGAACTCAGCACCGATGTTGAACTTGGGGCTGACGCGGAAGGTAATTCCGGCACCCGCCACGGCGTGTACGGAAAGGTCTTGTTCAAACATTACGTTGCGGCCTTCCTGCCAGGGGCCGTCTTCGCGCTGCCGCTCAACCTCCACGAGGTTACCACCGGCACCGGCCATGAAGTAGAAGTTGGTGCTGCGCACGTCTCCGGAGTAACGGAAGTTGTTCAGCGTAACCACAACCAGGCCCGATCCGCTGATCCAGGTAGACTCGAACTGCCGGTCCATGGCCTCATTGATGCCTTTGTTCTGGGCGTAGAGACCATCAAGGCGCAGGGAGAAAAGGTGGTCGAGGCTCTTGCGCAGGTGCAGGCCGCCACCGAAGCCGAACTCAGAGTCTACGTCGCCCGCCACAAAAGCGTAGGAGGGGCGAATACCGATCTCCAGCATCGTGCCAGCGCTCGGTTCTTTCATCTTTTTCTTGTCCATCTCCCCGTCACTCGTCAGGTCTTCGATGGTCATGTCAGTGGTTTCCGTGTTCTCAGTGTCGTTCGTAGCGGGTACGGGCGTTCCCTGGGCGCTAAGGGCAGTGGCGCTGGCCAGGAGGAGGGCTAAAATGGAAAGTTTCAATACTTTCATAAGATCAGTAGATAGATTAGTTTCAGAATGGGATTAATGGCCGGAACTCCCGGCGGAGATCAGTTCTGGGTGGCACCCGGTAGCGCAGTTACACCAGGTGCAAGCGCACAAGACCGGTGCGAAACCTGATTTCCGGGTAGGTTCACTAGGTTGGGTTTGTACCACTGCCCGGTGGCAACGGTAGGCTTTTATGACGAAGTGGTAGCGTTTTGCAGTAAAACGTACATCTTTCGCAGTTCAAAGGTAGGTCTTGTTTTTGAAACGGTAGCGCTTTTTGGGGGACCGGATATAATTTTTTTTCGTATCAATAAAATCCATCATGCGTTATTCGGCCTTTCGGAGGGTGCTTTCCGGCCCTGCGGTGTAACTTCGGCCCCTTATCAATGCGCATGTACACTCCCTGGCTCCAAGCTCCGCCCAAACCCCCTGTTTCGTTGCCCGCGCATTCGGTGGGGAAGTCCCTCCGCCCCCGTTCGCGGCAGATCGCCGTTGCCATCATTGGCTTAGACGCGGCAGTGGCGCAAAAGACACGCGAGCACCTGTACGCCAGCAGCTGGGCCTTCGGGAAATTGGTGGTCCGGGATCTGGGGGACATCCGCAAGGATACCCGCGATTTCATCATCCCGTTGCTCCGCGAGCTCTACGCGGCGGGCATCACCCCGGTGCTGCTTGGCGGCAACAACGCACTTTTCGCGGCCCAGTACCTCGCCTTTGCCGAACTCAACCGCCAGGTCAGTCTTTTGCAGATCGACCGCTGCATTGGCCTCAATCCCCACCAGGAAGGCAGCGACGTGCTCGATGCGGCCGTCTACCGCCCGGGCCGTAAGCAGTACCACGTGGCCCACCTCGGTGCCCAGCAACATCTGGTCGATCCCGCCGTCTGGGACTTTTTCGACGCCCACGGCTTCGAGGCCGTCCGCCTTGGCCAGGCCCGGGCTGACGTCACCCAGCTCGAACCGCTCCTCCGCGATGCCGACCTGGTGGGCCTTGACATCAGCGCCATCAACCACAACGAAGCGCCGGCCCGCAACGGCTTCCACCCCAGCGGCTTCAGCCTCCAGGAAGCCAGCCAACTGGCCTATTACGCGGGCAATTCCGATAAACTGTCGTCTTTCGGCCTCTTCGGCCTCAATCCCGCAGCGGGCACCACCGCCGAAACGGAACTCACCGCAGCCGCCTACGCCCAATTGGTCTGGTACTTCCTCCAGGGGTATTCGCTGCGGGTCGGGGATTTTCCAGCCACGACCAAAGGATTGCTGGAATACATTGTCGATCTTCAGGGCTTCGACCGACTCACCTTCTGGCGCTCGCCGCGCAGCAACCGCTGGTGGGTGCAGGTCCACGACGGCAAGTACCAGGGCGAAGCGCGCCACCGGCTGGTCCCTTGCGCTTACCAGGATTACCTCCTGGCCAGCAACGAACAGACGCTACCTGATCGCTTGCTGCTGGCCATGCGCCGCTACACGAATGCGGGGTGAAGGAGGGCGCGGACGCAGGTGCGGGGGAGGTTGGATGTGCGATGTCAGATGTACGATGTCAGATGTACGATGTCAGATGTTCCGCCCGGTGCCGGATGTCTCCTGCGGCAAAAACTTTCCTTTGACGTCGAATCTGTACTCCTGATAAAAAACCCGGTTGAGGGTGTCCCCACCCGAATAAGAGTACACGGTTATGGATGTGCTCACGCTCAGCCGGAGGGCAGTTCGGGTATCCATAGACCAGTGGGAATGAACTCAGCCCGGGAACATTCGGGTGGGGACACCCTCAACCGGGCTGTTTCGGGAGGAGGAGACGTCTTTAACCGAGCCCGGGGACGTTCGGGTGGGGACACCCTCAACCGGGCTGTTGCGGGGATGTCAGATGTGGGATGTCAGATGTTCCGCCCGGTACCGGAAGTCTCCTGCGGCAAAAACTTTCCTTTGACGTCGAATCTGTAATCCGGGTATAAAACCCGGTTGAGGGTGTCCCCACCCGAATAAGAGTACACGGTTCTGGATGTGCTCACGCTCAGCCGGAGGGCAGTTCGGGTATCCATAGACCAGTGGGAATGAACTCAGCCCGGGAACATTCGGGTAGGGACACCCTCAACCGGGCTGTTTCGGGAGGGGGAGACACCTTCAACCGAGCCGGGGACGTTCGGGTGGGGACACCCTCAACCGGGGGGGATTCGGGGAGGTCAGATGTGGGATGCCAGATGTTCCGCCCGGTACCGGATGTCTCCTGCGGCAAAAACTTTCCTTTGACGTCGAATCTGTACTCCTGATAAAAAACCCGGTTGAGGGTGTCCCCACCCGAATAAGAGTA
>NZ_JACSIT010000147.1:0-6277 GCF_014349155.1 Neolewinella lacunae | reverse complement strand
TCTCCTGCGGCAAAAACTTTCCTTTGACGTCGAATCTGTACTCCTGATAAAAAACCCGGTTGAGGGTGTCCCCACCCGAATAAGAGTACACGGTTCTGGATGTGCTCACGCTCAGTCGGAGGGCAGTTCGGGTATCCATAGACCAGTGGGAATGAACTCAGCCCGGGAACATTCGGGTGGGGACACCCTCAACCGGGCTGTTTCGGGAGGGGGAGACACCTTCAACCGAGCCGGGGACGTTCGGGTGGGGACACCCTCAACCGGGCTGTTTCGGGAGGAGGAGACGTCTTTAACCGAGCCTGGGGACGTTCGGGTGGGGACACCCTCAACCGGGGGGATTCGGGAGGAGGGGGCATCCTCAGCCCAGAGACATTCGAATGTTGATTCCGGATCGTCGGCGGCAGCGAGGTACCCCAGCCGCGTACTTTCGAACATGTTCGAATGTTGATTGCGGATCGTCGGCGGCAGCCAGGTACCCCAGCCATGTACTTTCGAACATGTTCGAATGTTGATTTCGGATCGTCGGCGGCAGCCAGGTACCCCAGCCGCGTACTTTCGAACATGTTCGAATGTTGATTGCGGATCGTCTGCAGCCGCTCCTTTCCCCTTTCTCCCTTTACTCCCTTACTTCCGCCGCGTCGTCCAGGCGGGAACGACGGTGATGATGGCGGGCACTTCGCCGGTGGCGTCGCGGATATCGACTTCGATGGTGACTTCGCCTTTGGGCTCGGTGCGGATGGCGTGGAGTTGTTCTTCCGTCAGCCGGGCGATGGCGCGGATTTGTCCGGAGGAGCGGCGGACGAACTGGGCATGCAGGCTTTTTACCAGTGGCAGACGATCGGGCGGCAGGTTCATGCCCATCATGGTGACGGCTACGGATTCGGCCAGGGTCATCATGGCACCGGCGTGGACTTGCCGGAGGTGGTTCTGCACGGCCCGGCGGTTGGGGACGTGGGCGATCCACTCCCGCTCCGATACTTTTTCGTAGTGGATGCGGCTGGTCCGGACGAAAGGCACCGCCATCTTGAAGGCAAAGTTGGTAGCCCAATTGCGCAAGCCTTTGGGGAGCTTTTCAATGCGGGCGAGGGCGTCGGCAATTACGTTGGACATGGCGGAGGGGGGTAGAATTAGATATTAAAAATAAGGGCGGGCCCTTGCAATAACCATACCGATTGATCTTCAATGGCCTTTAGAATGCAGTTCGGTAGTTTTGTAGTTCGGTAGTGGGGCATTGTGCACTACCGAACTACCGAACTGGCTCTCCGCTCCTTGACATTCCTTGCGTTTAACAGGACGGACCTGGCACCTGCGGCCGCGCCCGAGTGCCCTGCGGAAAAAATCAGCGGCGCTTTTTGATGCCCAGTACCCCAAGCAAGCCGCGGGTGAACTCGCGGGCTACCGTGCGGCCGATCTGCCGCGTGGTGGTGTTGTTGATGACCTGTTCGAAGATGGATTTCTCGCGCGGGGCGGCGCGGGAAGTGGTTTTGCGGGCCTTTTCTTTTTGTTTTTCCATCTCCTCCCGGTGCTCTAACTGAGCGGCGGCGGCGAGTTTTTTCTCCAGGATTTCGTAGGCGCTTTCGCGGTCGACGTCCTGGTTGTACTTGCGGGCCAGGGGGCTGTTGCGCACGAGGCTGGCGATTTCGGTGGCGGAGAGGATGTCCATGCGGCTTTCGGGGGCGCGGAGCATGGTGCGCACGAGCGGGGTGGGCCGGCCTTTGCGGTCGAGGGCGGTGACGAAGGCCTCGCCGGTGCCGAGCTCGGTCAAGACGGTATCCACATTATAGTACTCCGTGAGCGGGTAATTTTCGCTGGCCAGCTTGATGGCCTTGCGGTCTTTGGCGGTGAAGGCACGCAGGGCGTGTTGGACCTTGAGGCCGAGCTGGCCGAGGACGTCGCTGGGGATGTCGGCGGGGTTTTGGGTGACGAAAAAGATGCCGACGCCTTTGGAGCGGATGAGCTTGATGATGGACTGGAGCTGGTCGAGCAGGGCGTCGGTGGCCTCGTTGAAGACGAGGTGGGCTTCGTCAATGAAGATGACGAGTTTGGGTCGGTCGAGGTCGCCTGCTTCGGGGAAAGTGGCGTAGACTTCGGCGAGTAGTTGGAGCATGAAGGTGCTGAACAGCTTGGGCTTATCCTGGATGTCGGTGAGGCGAATGACGGAGACCATACCGCGGCCAAGTTCGTCGAGGCGGGTGAGGTCTTCGACGTCGAAGCTGACCTCGCCGAAGAAGCGTTCGGCGCCCTGGCTTTCGAGTTCAACGATCTTGCGCATGATCGCACCGGTACTGGCGGTGCTGAGCAGGCCGTATTCTGCTTCTACCTCTTTTTTGCCTTCCGTGGTGAGCCACTGGAGGATTTTGCGGAAGTCTTTGAGGTCGAGCAGCGGCAAATCATTGTCTTCGGCGTATTTGAAGGCGACGGCGACGATGCCGCCCTGGGTATCGTTGAGGTCGAGCATCTTGGAGAAGAGGACGGGGCCGAACTCAACCACCGTGGCGCGCAGGCGGGCACCGTCCTGGCCGGTAAGGCTGAGGAGTTCGACGGGGCTGGCGCTGGCGGTGAAGGGGATGCCGATGAGGGCGTGGCGCTCGTCGATTTTCGGGTGTGGGGCGGCGGCGGCGGCGATGCCGGAGAGGTCGCCCTTGATGTCCATCAACAGGCTGGGTACGCCCTCGCGGGAGAGCTGTTCGGCGATGATCTGGAGGGTTTTGGTTTTGCCCGTTCCGGTGGCTCCGGCGATGAGGCCGTGGCGGTTGAGGGTGCCGAGGGGGATACGGACCAGGGTGTTGGTCAGGGTTTCTTCACCGAGCATGGCTCCGCCGAGGACGAAGCTGGGTTCGGTGAAGGTGTAACTCGTTTCCATTTCCTGGCGGAAGCTTTCAATTTTGGACATTGTTCCAATCGTTTATGCGCGTATCGTATTTTTTCTTGCTGAAGGGCCAAAGATCGGGGTTCCCGCTGGCTTCGAGGGTGCTTTCCTGGTCTTTGGGCAGGAGATCCGGGAAGAAATCGATGCCGGTGGCGGCTTCTACATCGTCGATGCTCATGGCGTATTTCGTCAGGGGATCGAAGCTGATTGCGTTGGGGATGATGAAGCCGATGCCTTTTTGCTCGGGCCCTTCGAGGTCGAGCAAGACCTTGTAGTAGGCGGCGGGGATGGCGACGCGGTTTTCGCGGCCGATGGTGCCTTTGGGGTCTTGGGTCATGACGGGTCCGGTAACGACGTAGAGTCGTTCGAAGCGGTTGGCCCAGTCGCGGGTGAGTTCTTCGAGTTCGCGCCAGACGCCCTGGTTGAATTGCCGGGCCTGGGGGCTGATGTTGGAGAGGAGGAAAGTTTCGTCGGCCAGGGAGGCGTCGTAGGCGAAGTCGGCGAAGGGGGCAAGGTGTCCGCGGTCGTAGCCGGAGCCGCGGTAGTCGTTGTCGGTAGCGGAGCCGGTGCGGACGGCGGGGTCGGGGCGGAAGTTTTGGGGCCGGTCGGTCCACTCCCGTTTGAGGTTTTGGCGTTCGAGGAGGTAGGCTACCCATTCGGCCTGTTCCCATTCTTCGTCGTAGGATAGGCTGAAGCCGCGGTGGTCGATGCGTTGGCCGCTGGTGCCGGCGGGGGCGAAGTAGGCTTCGCCGGCGTAGTCGATGCGCTCGGGTTCGGGCTCGGGGTCGAGGGGGGTGCCGCCGAAGCTGGTGAAGAGCCAGACGAGGCCCGCCACGATGGCGCCGAAGATGCCGACCTTGGCGATGGTGCCGCCGGAGGCGGGGGTTCCCTGGGATGCGTGGTTGCGCCGGAGTTTTGCCATGGGTGCAAGGTACGGAATAGTGAATGAGTGAATGCGTGAATGAGTGAATGCGTGAATGCGTGAATGGGCTGCCGCGAGGGATAGGGGGCCAGACCATGAGGGGTGGGACGTTTGTGCCTTAGGGGGAGGGAAGGGGCTTGGGCTGGTGGGTTTTTGTCTGAATTTGGATTTGTTGGATTTGAGGATTTTTAAGATGCTCTGGGAGGTGGGCTTTTTTACCTGCGGGGTGGGGCGTGAGTTGCTGCTGGGTTTCTTGTCTGAATTAGGGTTTATTGGATTTTAAGATGGGGAAGATGGGGTGGGGGGCGGCGGGGAACCATGGTAAGGCCAACGTTCCATGGGCAACGTCACAAATAATCTTGAGGCATTGGGAAATCCCCAGAAGCTCACCCATCACGCATCCACCGTGTTTGCGCATTGCCGCTGCTCGATAATTGTCCTAGATGGAACATATTTGCAGCTACTCATGGGGCGTGAGAAATTGAAGATCACTCGCCTAGTAATTTGGCCTTTGCCTCATTCAATGTGGATAAGAGATCATCAAAGCCATAACTGGCTTCGAGGAAAGGTTTGAAAAATTGGATTTGGATGCCATTTTCCTGGTTGATCTCAAATACCATTTGATCATCATACCAAACTTCTGCTACAAGGTTGTCCATGTCCGGAATACTAGCTATTTCGATTGTGAATTTTTTCATAATTTTTACCGTCAGAACGGCGTTGTTGCTTGAATCGACTGACTGAAGCCTGATGGCTGAGGTGTGGAATTGGGGTGGGGTATATGCTTTTGGGTTTGCTGCAAAACAAGGTGGGTGTTAGTTATTCGTAGGCGTTAACCATCGATACAATTATAAATATTATCGCCGCCAACGCGGCTAGTAGGAAAAAGGATACCACATTAATCCCAACGTAATTTATTGATTTTCTGAATCCTGCAAAACAAATTACCATGGAAGGTAAACATCCAATGGCAACGGCTCCATTAAAAAAAGCAAACCTTGAAATTGATCTACGAAAAAAATGGTATTTGTCGACCCAATTTTATACACATACTTGTAAGTCTCTTCATATGCTAATGCTCCGATGGCATCATTTAAGTAAATTAAGCCTATCGCTCCAATTATTATTCCTAATATAATTTCTAGAGTGCGCATTTTTCAGGGATTATAGCGAACAATTAGAGAGGCTGACTCCTAGTCGTAGCGGAGAATATTGCCACAAAGGGTAGCCATTCTTTAGGGTGATTTAACAAGCATAATATATTTTTACAATAGCCTTGCCATTATTTAGGATTTGAATCCAACCTGAAAAATCTAGAACCTCAGTTGGGCAGCCTTCACAGGCAGCATTGCAAATTACAAATCCCCAATCACCTTGGATTCTCTGGAGTTCAAACGATAAACCTGAATAATCTATACTTTCTTCAACCAGGTCAGAACTTAAACTTGGTTCTTTTCGTAATGGATTAGCCTTGTCCGTCCCTATAAAGCTACTTTGCAAGTGTTCGGACGTATTTTCGTAAACCGTAAGCCCTTCAATATGCTCGATATACTTCAAGGAGTTATTTACCCTTATCGGATACCGTTTATCGCTGGTTATACTATCTGCCTCAAAAATGACTATAAAGTAATCTGGGTAGTAAGACCAAATTGAAAAAGCGGAATCACCTTGAAAGGAAGGTTCAATACTATTCAAGGGGATATTTCCAAACACAGTACCATGAGTATTGTAAATAGTGACAACGTTCACGTTTACAGGTTTTGAGTCTGTTTTAAGCCTCAAGAATCCGCTAAATAACTGTAGCAAGGGTTTCTCATTGGCAGGTAAAATACTGTCCTTCTTTGAATCTTTACTTGATTCAACGCTTTGTACAGTGTTTAGTATTTCGGTTTTATGGAAATCCTTTACATGTTCACTGGGGCTCTTCTTTGAGCACGCAGAATTAGCCATCGATAAAGCCAATATGTAAAAAACAAACTTTAGCATAATGTTAAATTTTATTTAGGTTCTCGTGAGTTTTACCTAAGCTCGGCTACACTTCTAATTACTCTTGGTCTGAACCCTTGCAAGGGCGTTGTTGCATGAATCGGCCGACTGAGGCCTCATAGCCAGGGGGGTGAAAGTTGGGCTGGAGCCCGTATCTTTGGATCTACTACAAAACAAGAACAAAGCGTCCAGCCCATGGCAAAGATAAAGAAAGACGAGCGATTCGAGGCCACAACTAAGGAGAAATATACTGTTGTCAACTGGTCGGAGTATAACAAAGCGCTAGAGAATCGGGGGAACATCACCTTTCTTATTAACGAGGACGTCATCCAGAACTGGTACAGTGAGGAGCCTGCGCAACGAGGCGCACAGTTTCGTTACAGTGACACTTGCATCGAGACAATGATGATGTTTAAAACTGTTTTTCGATTGCCATATCGACAGGCCCGTGGATTTGCTGTGGGCATCCTCAATCTAATGGGGCTGTGCGATCTTGATGT
>NZ_JACSIT010000146.1:5352-8065 GCF_014349155.1 Neolewinella lacunae | reverse complement strand
ACGGTGATCCGCTACGAGCTGGCCGTTGCTGGTGCAGCGACGCTGACGGTACAGGATGCCGCTGGCCGCCTGCTGCTGACGCGCAAGCTGGAGGCCACGGCTGGCCGCAACCAGGTGACGCTGACGGCAGGGGAGCTGGGTGCGGCGGGTGTACTGACGTACACGCTGACGGCCGGCGACTTTACCGCTACCCGTAAGATGGTGGTGGTTCGGTAGGACCAAATAGGCATTGCCCTGATGGGCGACAAGTTTAGTCGGGTTTACAGCCGCGACAGTACAGGCCCCGTTGCTCTTAGGAGTGGCGGGGCTTGTGCGTTGGTGGGGGAGAGGAGAAGGTATTGTCGGGCTAAAGCCCGAGATGGGGAAGTCGGGCTTTAGCCGCGACAATACCTTGTGGGGTTGGGCTAAAGCCGCGACAGTACCTACAGCCCCGACAGTACCTTGCTCTCTTGTCCCTCCCCAGCACCTGCGTCCGCGCCCGAAACAGCTTAAGGGTATGTAAAAGTTTGTAAAGCAACAGGTTGTAAGTGCGCCGACGACTTTCTTATAGAGAATTTCGGGCTTGAATACGCAGCGAAAGCCGCTGGCAAGATGCTGCGGGGTTGTCAAAATCTTGTTCAGATGCGGTTGTTGCAACAGAACTTTCTGCCGGAAGAATTGAACGCATGGCGGGATTTAAAATTTATAGGCCGTATTTTGCGGCCAAGTGGATTTTCTACCTAAGTATTCACCTTACTTTTGGCGTGGCTGGCTGTATGCTACACTGCTTTTGGCTTACATAATCTCTTAAGAAATCAAGGATGTCTCTACGTTTACTTTCCCGGAAGGAGCGTGCTGTTTTTTCGTCAGCGCTTCGGATTCCTGGTGTTTGCAACCACGATTACCGCATTGCTTCAATGTCTTTGATGAACAGGATTACCCTGGTGCTGGCCCTGTTGCCGTTCCTGAGTGGGGTGACGTACGCCCAGTGTGTGTCCCTCACCACTTTGGGTAGTGCCTCCAGCCAAAACTTTGACGCGCTATCCAACGTGCCTGGCAGCACGACCAACAACCTCACACTTACCGGCTGGTTCCTCAACGAAACTGGGGGAGGGGCCCGGGACAATGAACAGTACGCCGTAGATGCGGGGAGTTCTAACACTGGCGATACCTATAGTTATGGGGCATCTGCCGCTACTGAGCGGGCCTTGGGTACTTTGCGCTCCGGCACATTGCTGTCTGTCGTTGGAGTGTGTTTCACCAATAATACCGGTAGTACCATCCAGTCGCTGAATGTAGCTTACACGGGTGAACAATGGCGCTTAGGCACTGCAGCGAGGGCTGATCGCCTGGATTTCCAGTACAGTTTGAACGCCACCAGCCTGACTACTGGTACCTGGACGGACGTGGACGCGCTGGATTTTGAGACACCCAATACGACGACAACGGGTTCCAAAGACGGCAATGTGGCGGCCAACCGCACGGCGCTTGCTTCGACCATCAACAGCCTCTCTATCTCTAACGGCGCTACCTTTTGGTTGCGCTGGTCAGATGCGGATGCATCGGGTGCGGATGACGGCTTGGCGATTGACGACTTTTCTCTGACGCCTAATAATGCTTCCCTCATGCCCGACTATACCATCACTACCGCAGGCAATGCCATCGTAGTAACTGATGTGGCGGGCAACGGTGATGTTCTGAACGTAGCGGAGAATGGCGTAAGCATCAATTTCGCCGCTGCCGGGCGCACCTATTCCTTGAACGGTGGCCCGACGCTTAGCCTGCCGGTAGATGTGCCACTTGCCGGTGCAGCATCCATCACTATCGACGCAGCAGCGGGCAACGATATCATTAATGTAGGGGCATTTGTGGCGGCCTTGCCCAGCCTGACCCTCAACGGTGGTACGGGCGACGATGTGGTGAACTTCAATGGCGACATCACCTTTGCAGCTGATGCAGACCTCGATGTGGATTTGCAGGACGATGAGGCTATGCCGGGCGTGGATCGGGTAGTGGTGGCCGCCAATGCCAACCTCGTCTTATTGGGCACAGGCGCGGCTACGCTCAAAGTCAGCCGGGATGTGGTAGTAAACAACAGTGCAAGTATCGAAACCATCACCGGCAATCTAACGGTAGAGGCGAACCAGCAAACAATCCCTACATCGGGTAACTTCATTGGGGTAAAACTTGCAGGAGGTTTACTCGTGAGCTATGGAAACGGAGCGCTGACGGTGAAGGGTACAGGGGGCGATTCTGGTAATGACCAATATGGCATACAAATATCTGATGCTGGCAGGATATCGAGCTCCATTGGCAAGGTCAGCGTCAGCGGCACTGGTGGCTCGGGCCCGGGGATATTTAACTACGGCTTACTGATTGATGGGGCAAACTCACAGATTACCTCAGGCGGCGGCGATGTGGAGGTAGAGGGCCAGGGTGGGGGCGACTCGGGTTCTGGCAGCCAGAATGTCGGCATCCGGCTTGCCAACGCGGGTCAGATTACCTCTGGAGGCAACGGCGCGGTGTCCGTTACCGGCACCGGTGGCCCAGGCACGGGCAACGACATTTGTGGTATCCTCATCATAACGGCAGCTCAGATAACATCGGGCGGGTCGGGCAAGGTCAGCGTCAGCGGTACCGGTGGCTCGGGCCCGGGGATATTTAACTACGGCTTACTGATTGATGGGGCAAACTCACAGATTACCTCAGGCGGCGGCGATGTGGAGGTAGAGGG
>NZ_JACSIT010000146.1:0-5302 GCF_014349155.1 Neolewinella lacunae | reverse complement strand
GGGATATTTAACTACGGCTTACTGATTGATGGGGCAAACTCACAGATTACCTCAGGCGGCGGCGATGTGGAGGTAGAGGGCCAGGGTGGGGGCGATTCGGGTTCTGGCAGCCTTAATGTCGGCATCCGGCTCGGAAACGCGGGTCAGATTACCTCTGGAGGCAACGGTACGGTGTCCGTTACCGGCACTGGCGGCCCGGGCCCGGGCAACGACCTTTATGGTATCCTCATATCGGGAGCTCAGATAACATCGG
Organism: Neolewinella lacunae; assembly: GCF_014349155.1. Lineage (GTDB taxonomy): Bacteria > Bacteroidota > Bacteroidia > Chitinophagales > Saprospiraceae > Neolewinella > Neolewinella lacunae. The sequence continues at coordinate 5,049 of NZ_JACSIT010000146.1, read as the reverse complement.
GTGGCTCGGGCAAGGTCAGCGTCAGCGCCACCGGTGGCTCGGGCCCGGGGATATTTAACTACGGCTTAGTGATTGATGGGGCAAATTCACAGATTACCTCAGGCGGTGGCGATGTGGAGGTAGAGGGCCAGGGTGGGGGCGACTCGGGTTCTGGCAGCCTTAATGTCGGCATCCGGCTCGCTAACGCGGGTCAGATTACCTCTGGAGGCAACGGCGCGGTGTCCGTTACCGGCACCGGTGGCCCAGGCACGGGCAACGACATTTATGGTATCCTCATCATAACGGCAGCTCAGATAACATCGGGCGGGTCGGGCAAGGTCAGCGTCAGCGGCACCGGTGGCTCGGGCCCGGGGATATTTAACTATGGCTTAGTGATTGATGGGTCAAACTCACAGATTACCTCAGGCGGCGGCGATGTGGAGGTAGAGGGCCAGGGTGGGGGTGACTCGGGTTCTGGCAGCCAGAATGCCGGCATCCTGCTCGCCAACGCGGGTCAGATTACCTCTGGAGGCAACGGCGCGGTGTCCGTTACCGGCACCGGCGGCCAGGGCACGGGTAGCGACAATTATGGATTAGTATTGCGAGACGCCAATACGCAAATCACTTCGAGCGGTGGCGCGGTGATGGTGACGGGGACTGGCGGTGGAGCTGCCTCTTTTTTTAATTACGGGATCGTCGTCGGCAACGGCGCAGTAATCACAAATGCAGGAAGCGGAGCGACTGCCACCGTAACGGTGATAGGTCAGGGGGGGGACACCTCAGGCGCTGCCGGGGGCAATTACGGCATTCATTTGGATGGTCAAATTACCTCTAATGGGGGGATAGTCAGTGTGACGGGAATCGGCAATGACAATAGCGAGGCGATTCGACTCCTGAGTAATGGTATGATCACGTCCGGGAATAATGCCGACATCTTTATCATCGCCGATGGCATCAATCTCATTACACCCGGCCTTATCAACTCTGGCACAGGCACGACCACCATACGTCCCCTCACGGCAGCTACGCTCATCAACCTCGGCGGTGCCGACGTGTTCAGCAGCAGCCCGTCCACCCTCGGACTGACCGATACGGAACTGGATCAGGTTGCGGCAGGCACGCTCGTCCTTGGCACCGCCAACAGCGGCAATATCACCATCAGCGCAGCTATCAGCCGCCCGGCGGCCACTAACGTGGAATTGCGCAGCGGCGGGGATATCCTCTTCAACCAAAGTTTTGACACCGGTGGCGGCGACCTGCTCTTAGCCCCCGGTACCTCGCCCGCAGCCGTTTATCCCACTTTCGGTGGTACAGACGCCACCGCCAGCACGCTATCCTTCGCCAGCGACTTGGCCATCGTCATCAACGGCACCACACCGGGTAATGGTACGGGCAGCACCTACACCCAGCTGACGGTAGCGGGCGTGGTTGACCTGACTGGCGTGGATTTGGTCCTCACCGGCAGCCCCACTTTGGTGGGTAGTGAAACCTTCACTATTGTGGACAACGACGGTACGGATGCCATCACCGGCGTATTTGTCGGTTTGCCCGAAAGCACCACTATCCCGAACTTCCTCAGTAGCGGATTAGATGCTACGATCTCTTACCTGGGCGGCGACGGTAACGACGTAGTAATTACGGTCCAGACACCCCTCCCCCCCGACTACACCATCACTACCGTAGGCAACGCCATAGTGGTTACTGATGTGGCGGGCAATGGTGACGTACTGGACGTAACGGAAAATGGCGGCAGCATCAATTTCGCTGCTGCTGGCCGCACCTACTCTTTGGACGGTGGCTTTGCGATGAACTTCCCCGTAGACGTTCCGCTGGCCGGTGTCACCTCCATCACCATTGATGGAGCAGTGGGCAACGACGTCATCAACGTAGGTGCCTTTACGGCTAACCTGCCCAGCCTGACCATTGATGGTGGCTCCGATACCGATAATGTGCAGTTCAACGGAGCGATTGCCTACGCGAGCGACGCAAACCTGCAAGTGATGAACGCCGAGATTGTGATCGTGAATGGCCCGCAAACCACTTCTGGAACGGGTTCGATTGATCTGGCAGCCAACCAAAGTATAACCGTCAACGCGCGCCTTACCTCTGCGGCCGGCAACATCAATCTCAGCACAATTGGTGGGCAGGATATACTTGTTCAGGGGGGCATTAATAGCGTCAACGCTGCTGGGGGTACCGCTACCCTCCAGGCAGGCCAGGATTTGCTCCTGGGCAGCGCAGTGAGCTTTGGAGATGTCCGAGGCCAAACCTTAGCACTTACGGCGGGGCGTGACATCATTGTGAGTGCAACGACTTTTGCGCAAGGTGATGGTGCAGGTGGAGCAAGCGTAACGGCGGGCCGTAACCTGACCGTGACAGGAAATTCAGTGATCAACACCAATGCTGGTGGTGCGCCGAACAGTCTGACCACGGGGGTAGATGGTGTTTTCACGGTCAGCTCAGGCTCTAGTATCGGCGCGAATAACGGACCATTAACCGTTACTGCAGACGAGGTCGCCATTTCTGGCACCTTAGGAACGATTGGAATCGTCACTGTTCGCCCCTTGTCCGTTGGAAGGAGCATTGATTTGGGGACCAACACCCCGGGGCAACTGTCACTTAGCGCAGCCGAGCTAAATCAGCTTTCTGCTGGTACGCTCATCATCGGCCGCAACGACATCTCCACGGGTACAATTACCGTTTCCAGCAGTATTGCACCAGCCGGTACTTCCAGCCTGAGCTTGATCTCCTCCGCAGCCATCACCGGTACGGGGGCCATTGCCGAAACCAACGTGGCGCTGCGGGCAGTCACGGGCATTAACCTGTCCGGCGATAACGCAATCGCCAACCTGGCTGCCGTCAATACCACCAGCGGCAACATCAGCTTCAATAATACCAGCACCGACTTGGCCGTCAGCGGGGCAGCAATTAACGGCCTTTCAGGCGTTACCGCTGCGGGCCAAACGGTTAACCTGACCACCACAAGCTCCGGAAACATTGCCCTAGGCTTAGTGACCGGCGAAACCGTCACCATCAATTCAGCAGGCAACATTACGGGCGGCGGCACGACCAACATTTCCGCTAATTCAGCCAACTTGGCTGCAGTTTTGAACGTGGGGGCAATTATTCCACAAATTTTTCTGGACGTGAACACCGTCACCGCCACTTCCGGGAGTGGGGATTTAGGCCTGCGGGACGTCAGCGGCGACTTAACCGTCAACAACGCAACTGCTAATGGTGGTGGGACGGCAAGGATCACCGTTGACAACGGTGACCTGAACATCAACACCGTTAGCGCCCAGTTCAATGTGGGCTTATTCGCCGTAAATGGCAGTATTTTCGATGCCAATGGATCGAGCACCAACAACATCTCTTCGTCCATCGTTGAGGCACAGGCCGCCACCGGGATTGAGTTAGACATCATGTCGCAGGTTGGAAGTTTCCAAAATACGGGGACTGGAGACATTATCCTTCGCCGGCTCGTGGGGGGGCTGACTATTAGTAATGGTGGCATTTCCACCAACGACGGTGATGTCTTGATAAGCGTATCTAATGGCACACTGTTACTTAACACCTTCATTACTGCCAACGGTGACATAAACCTTATCGCCAATGCGCTGAATGCACTCGTTGGCAGTAGCGTCAATGCGGGTATGAATACGACGACAATCCGACCCCAAACGGCAGCTACGCAGATCAACCTTGGTGGGGCAGATGCTGGTGGCATCCTGGGCTTAACCGATGCGGAGCTTGACCGCATCACTACGGGCACCCTCATCATCGGGGATGCCAACAGTGGCGCTATCACGATTAGCGCCGCGATCAGTTTACCCGCTGCTACCGACGTAGAATTGCGCAGCGGCGGAGACATCCTCTTCAACCAAAGTTTTGACACTGGCGGCGGCGACCTGCTCTTAGCCCCCGGTACCTCGCCCGCAGCCGTCTATCCTACTTTCAATGGTACAGACGCCACCGCCGGCACGCTATCCTTTGCCAGCGACCTGGCCATCGTCATCAACGGCACCACACCGGGCAATGGTACGGGCAGCACCTATACCCAGTTGACGGTGGTTGGGGCAATCGACCTGTCCGGCGTGGACCTGGTGCTCAGCGGCAGCCCAACGCTAATGGGAATCGAAACCTTCCTGATTGTTGATAACGACGGAGCAGACGCCATCACCGGTACTTTCAACGGACTGCCGGAAGGCGCCGTAATCAGTAATTTCCTCGGCAGTGGACTGGACGCAACCATCACCTACCTGGGCGGCGACGGCAATGATGTAGCGCTGGACGTTATTGATAGCATTGACCCCACGGCGATCTGCCAAGATGTAACGGTGCAACTTGATGCCAACGGGGAGGGCGTGACAACCGCCGCGGCAGTTGACAACGGTTCCAACGATGCCTCCGGCATTGCTTCCCTTGCGCTCGATCAAACCGAATTCAGCTGCGCTGACGTGGATACGCCCGTTACAGTGACGTTGACGGTGACCGACAACAACGACAATTCCAGCACGTGTACCGCAACCGTGACGGTGTTCGATACCATCGCCCCTACGGTGATGGCCAACGACACGACGCTCTACCTCGACGAAAACGGCCTGGCCGAACTCGCCGTCGAAGACTACCATTACGCGGTTAGCGACAACTGTATTGCCGAAGTGACCAATATCTTCCGCTTGCCCAACACCAGCTCGCTTATGACGGGTTCGGGCGCGGCCGCAGGTGCTGCGAAAGTTGAAAGAGCAAAGTTCCTCGACCAGGTCCTCACGTTCACCTGCGACGACGTAGGCAACGTCAATCTCCAGGTAGAAATTGAGGCCACCGACGGCAGCGGCAACGTTACCCTCGATACCATCATCGTCACGATTCTCGATACGATCACCCCCGTCATCGTCTGCGAAGCCATCACGGTGGCGCTCGACAGCACGGGCACTGCCACGATCGAAAATGACGATGCAGTAGTGAGCATTACCGACAACTGCCCGGATAACCTGAGTGGTCCCTTCACCGTTGGTGGCCCCGCGGCCCGGACCTTCGACTGCTCTTTTGCCGATTCTACCTTCCAGC
>NZ_JACSIT010000145.1:2158-3124 GCF_014349155.1 Neolewinella lacunae | reverse complement strand
GTTACCGTGTAGATGCCCGCAGCCAGGCCCGTGGCCGTAGCCGTCGTCTGTCCGTTGCTCCACAGGTAGGTGTAGTCGGGGGTACCGCCGGTGGCCACTACCGTCAGCGTGCCGTCCGTGTCTCCGTTACAGAGCACGTCCGCATCGGCGATGGTAGCTTCCAGGTCAGTGGGCTCGTTGACCATGCCCGTGGCGGTTTCCGTACAGCCGTTGGCGTCGGTGACCGTCACCGTGTAGGTGCCAGCGGCCAGACCGTTGGCCGTAGCCGTAGTCTGTCCGTTGCTCCACAGGTAGGTGTAGTCGGGGGTACCACCCGTGGCCACTACCGTCAGCGTGCCGTCCGTGTCTCCGTTGCAGAGCACGTCCGTATCAGCGATGGCAGCTTCCAGGTCGGTGGGCTCGTTGACCGTGCCCGTAGCGATTTCCGTACAGCCATTGGCGTCGGTTACCGTCACCGTGTAGGTGCCTGCGGCCAGACTGGTGGCCGTGGCCGTCGTCTGTCCGTTGCTCCACAGGTAGGAGTAGTCGGGGGTGCCGCCGGTGACAACTACCGTCAGCGTACCGTCCGTGTCTCCGTTGCAGAGCACGTCCGTGTCAGCGATGGTAGCTTCCAGGTCCGTAGACTCTTCCACTTCGAAGGTCGCTTCGATCGTACAGTCGTTGGCGTCGGTGACCGTCACGGAGTAGATGCCGGCGGTCAGACCCGTCAGGTCTTCGGTCGTGGCACCGTTGCTCCACAGGTAGGTGTAATCGGGGGTGCCGCCGCCGACCGTGATGTTGATCGCGCCGGTAGCGTCGCCGTTGCACTCAACGTCGGTTTCCATTCCCGTCAGGGTCAGTTCCGTAGGTTCGTTGACCGTGCCCGTAGCGGTTTCCGTACAGCCGTTGGCGTCGGTAACCGTTACCGTGTAGATGCCCGCAGCCAGGCCCGTGGCCGTAGCCGTCGTCTGTCCGTTGCTCCACAGG
>NZ_JACSIT010000145.1:0-2108 GCF_014349155.1 Neolewinella lacunae | reverse complement strand
CCGGCGGTCAGACCCGTCAGGTCTTCGGTCGTGGCACCGTTGCTCCACAGGTAGGTGTAATCGGGGGTGCCGCCGCCGACCGTGATGTTGATCGCACCGGTAGCGTCGCCGTTGCACTCAACGTCGGTAATGACTTCAGTAATCATCAGGCCAGCTTCGGGCTGGGTTACTGTTCCAGTGGCCACGGCCGTACAGCCTCTGGCATCGGTTACGGTGACAGAGTAGGTTCCGGCGGGTAGGTTCATTGCCGTTTGACTGGTCACTGCACCTGCGTTCGCGCCCCACAAGTAAGTATAGGGAGCGGTTCCACCTTCGGGGGTTACGGTAAGGCTACCGGTTTCGTCACCAAAGCAAAGGAGCACATCATTGTTGACGGAGGCCATCAACGGTGTGGGCTCTACAAGGATGATGGAGTCAAGCGCAGCACATCCGTTGTTGTCGGTTACGGTGACGTAGTACTTGATGCCAGCACTCAGGCCGGTAACGGTTGCTTCGTCACGGGTGGCGAGGTCACCACCACTCCAGGCGTAGGTGAAGGGCGCGCTGCCGGAGGTAGGTGTCACGGTGGCGCTTCCGTCGCTGAATCCATTACAGGAAATGCTTCCGTTGGGGTCAGTATCGGCGATGGTGGTAGTGGGGGTGGGGTTGACCGTTACGGTAACTTCGTCCATAAACATGGCATCACCCACGAACAAGTCTCCCTGTACAGGATCAATGAACCATACTTCAGCCATATCTACAGCCGTATTGGTGTAAGTCTCCGTGTGAGTAAGCGTGTAAGACCACATGAATTCCTCTCCACACTGGAGTACTCCGTCACCATTGGGGTCAGATGAAGCAATGAAATTGGCGTCATTGGGCATGAGCATTCTCATTGATCCGTCACTCCCCATATCCTCTATGCTGATTTCCCGGAGTTCAAGACCAGGGGCACAGATGTTGTCGCGGAAGCGTACCGTAAGCGTGTAAGTAACTGGCTCACCAGGACATATCTCAGACTCGCTGGCTACTTTTTCCACGTTGATACCAATGTTGGTAATGGATACACTATCCTCATCGTCGTCTGCTACATTATCGCCAAGATCGTCGTTGTCGTAACTGCTTTCCGGGCTGCTGTCGATATCAGTAACATCGTTGCCAGTGCCGTCGGCATCATCCGTAATTTCAATCTGGTTCGTAAGAACAACTCCAATTCCCACATTTGCATCGGTCATGTAGGTAATGGTAAAGGAAACCGATTCATTTTGCGCAAGGGAAGGAATCGTAAAGCTTCCTCCACCATTGGCAATAACGTTAGTTCCGGTAACATTAGCGGACAGGTAATTTAAGCCGATAGGGCTATCGTCCATGACCTCAACATTCGTGGCATTAATTGAGCCTTGGTTAGTTACCGTAATCCGGTAATTAACATTAGCCCCGCTAAGCGTGAAAGGAGCCTGAAGTGGTGCAAGCGATTTGGCAATAGCAAGGTCAAAGGTTTGATTAACCGTGATCGTCTCATCGTCCTGGTCGTCTTCCGTCGGTACGTCGTTGTCCGGCGTAGAATCCTCGTCGTCGCCGTCGTCTTCCGTGATCTCCGCAACGTTGGTCAGGCTCGTGCCCTGGAAGGTCGCGTCAATCGTGTAGCTCACGTTGAAGGTCAGGCTCGCGCCCTGTGCCAGAACGCTGTTGAGCGTGAAGGTGCCGTCGCCGTTGTCCGTCACGTCGCCGCTGTTCAGGCCGGCGTAGGTCAGGCCCGCTTGCGGACGGTCTTCGACCACCACCGTTGCGGCATCCAGGCTGCCCTGGTTCGTTACCGTGATGTTGTAAGACACCGTAGAGCCTTGGGTGTAGGGACCAGCGGAGGTGAGGTCTTTCGTCAGCGCCAGGTCGTAGGTCTGATCAACCGTGATCGTCTCATCGTCCTGGTCGTCTTCCGTCGGTACGTCGTTGTCCGGCGTGGAGTCTTCGTCGTCACCGTCGTCTTCGGTGATCTCCGCAACGTTGGTCAGGCTCGTGCCCTGGAAGGTCGCGTCAATCGTGTAGCTCACGTTGAAGGTCAGGCTCGCGCCCTGTGCCAGGACGCTGTTGAGCGTGAAGGTGCCGTCGCCGTTGTCCGTTACGTCGCC
>NZ_JACSIT010000144.1:1528-5041 GCF_014349155.1 Neolewinella lacunae | reverse complement strand
CGTTACCGTGGCCGTGCAGGTGGAACTGTTGCCGTTAACGTCCGTTACCGTCAGGGTAACTTCGTTGGGGCCTACGTTGGCGCAGGTGAAGTCCGCCTGGCTGACGGCGTAGGTCTCGATGCCACAGGCGTCAGAAGAACCGTTGTCGACCAGCGGTGCATCGCTGCTGCCGCCACCGCCGCCGGCCGCGAAGACCTGGCCGCCGTTGGCGCTGCTGATGTCCATAGTGTAATCACTGGTTGCTCCGTTGCCGAAGGTGGTGATTACCATCGTGTAGTCTCCGGGAACGAGGTCGAGTTGAATGATGATCAGCGGATCAAGGTTGCCGTTGCCATCGTCGTTGTAAGCCAGAATATTGGCACAGGGAGCAGCAGGGTCGAAACCACCACCGTACAACGCTGCGGTCAGGTCGTCAACACCGCTGAAGGCAAAAGTGTACATATCAGCCGCACTGATCGTGAAGCTGAACGTCTCGTAAAACACGTTGGTACCCACACCAGAGGGGCTACAAGCACCCGGACCGCCAACGGGACGGTTAAAGGTAGGATCCATGCCGTCCAGCATCCCCGTAACCTGCGTTACCGCAGTCGGCGTACCCGTAGCACCAGCGGCGATAGAGGCGTTGCCTTCTTCGTCCAGTTCAATCGTTACGTCCTGGCACAGGGCAACGGGGGGAACCGTGTCGAGTACCGTGATCGTGATCGTACAGGTTTCGCTTACGTTGCCGGAAGCATCGACGTCCGCTTCTTCAAAGACAAACATTTCACCTGCGGCCGCGCAATCAAAGGCCACCAGCGGATCACCTACCAGCACCAGGGGTGGGCAGGCATCTTCGGTCACCAGCAGTTCGCCCGGAGCAATAGAAACAAAGCCGTTTGCGTCGAGGTAAATCGTCGTATCGGTCACGCAAGAAACGATGACTGGGGCGATCGTGTCGATGATGGTCACGTCGTAGGTGCAGCTGCCCTGGTTGCCACTCGCGTCCGTAATTACTACCGTGCGCTGGTAAGTGGAGTCGGCGTCGAGGCAATCAAACATGCGGGCCGTCGGGCCGCCCACGGTGAAGGGACCAGAAAGGTCGTCGGGGCAGTTGTCGTAGATGCTGACTACTGCGTCGTCGTTGGCAATCGTTACGTTGCCCGTGCTGTCGAGCGCCACTTCAATGGCTTCGCAGACGATGACGGGGACAATCGTGTCGATGATGGTCACCTCGTAGGTGCAGCTGCCCTGGTTGCCACTCGCGTCCGTAATCACTACGGTACGCTGGTAAGTGGAGTCGGCGTCGAGGCAATCAAACATGCGGGCCGTCGGGCCGCCCACGGTGAAGGGACCAGAAAGGTCGTCGGGGCAGTTGTCGTAGATGCTGACTACTGCATCGTCGTTGGCAATCGTTACGTTGCCCGTGCTGTCGAGCGCTACCTCAATGGCTTCGCAGACGATGACGGGGACAATCACGTCGACAATCGTCACGTTGTACGTGCAGCTGCCTTGATTGCCGCTGGCGTCCGTAATCACTACGGTGCGCTGGTAAGTGGAGTCAGCGTCCGTGCAATCGAACATCCGGGCAGAAGGACCGCCTACGGTGAAGGGTCCACTCAGGTCGTCGGGGCAGTTGTCATAGATGCTGATAACCGCATCGTCGTTTTCAATCGTTACGTTGCCCGTGCTGTCAAGACCAACCGTGATGTCTCCGCAAACGATGACTGGAACGATCGTGTCCAATACAGTAATGGCAGATTCGCAACTGTTCTGGCCCTGGGTTACCGTAACGGTGATGGGAGAAGCGGCAAGGTCAGCGCAGGTGAAAACCGAGTCACTAAGCATGACACCAGTGACGTCACAAGTGGCTGACACCAAGTCAAATACGCTGATGCTGTCAACCCCCGTAGAGTCGAGGTAGACCGTTACATCGTCACAGCTTACTACGGCCGTACAAGCTTCTACCATGAAAGCACCACGGTCACCCAATACTCCATTGATGTAAATCAAGTAAGTTTCTCCTTCTGTCAATTGAAGGCCGAAAATCCCGGAGTTATTGGTGAAAAGCGGAGACGAGGTGGCTTCGCAATCCAGCATATCGCACGTACCAGAGAGCACAGAAACCTCAGAGTTGAGCGTAGAGCCCATTACAATGATGTTAACCGGCTCCGCAGGAGCAACGAAACTGTACCATACCCCCCGATCCGTGATAATATTCGGCGTTGGAGCAAAACAGAAGTTTCCTGCGGGGTCGTAGGCAACATCTTCGTCGGTTGCGCCAGCGGTAGTGGCAGATGTCATCACCCCTAAGGCAACGGGAATGGCATCCTCACAGTCATCGTTCGCCGGCTGAGCAAACGCAGTAAGCCCACTGAGTAACAGCAGGCAGATTAGGCCTGTTCGGCCCATTCTGGGTAAAAAATTCTTCATTGGGTCGTCGTTAAAATTCGAGATTATAAAGCGGTGCTTCCAGCGAAAGCCAAGGGTCGGAAGCTAAATGATCGGATAAAGGTAGCACTGACACCATAAATTCCTATAGCATTGTGGCAAAAACCACTCAAAAAAATCACTTTAAACACGAAAAATGCCCAAGTTGCCTGTTTCCAACGGCGCGCTTCGCTAATTTTTGTTGAATTTGGGCGCGGCCGCAGGTGCCAGGGAGAGGTACCCGGGAGCAGGGGAAGTGTCGCGGCGGTGTTGTCCCCAATTTAGCCCGACTCCAAGGTATTGTCGCGGCTTCAGCCCGACCAACTGTGGACCTACGGTGCGGCTCGTTTTGGCCCATGGAGTTGCTTGGAGTGAAGCATGGAGTTACACGGAGTTCAGCGCCCAAGGTATTGTCGCGGCTTCAGCCCGACCAACTGTAGACCTACGGTCGCTGAATGTATTGTCGCGGCTTTAGCCCGACCACCAGGACCGCAGGTCCCACCACCAAAAAGAGAAAAGCCCCACCACTCCAACCAGGGAACAGCGGGGCTTTCCCCTGAGTCACCCCAAAGGGCAACTCTGATTCCAGTTCTACCGTACCACCACCATCTTGCGGGTAGCGGTGAAGTCTCCTGCCGTCAGCGTGTAGGTCAGTACACCCGCCGCGCCCAGCTCCGCTGCCGTCAGCGTAACCTGGTTGCGGCCTGCCGTAGCCTCCAGCTTGCGCGTCAGCAGCAGGCGGCCAGCGGCATCCTGTACCGTCAGCGTCGCTGCACCAGCAACGGCCAGCTCGTAGCGGATCACCGTCTCACCGCGTACCGGGTTCGGCGTGTTCTGCAGCAGGGCGTTCAGGCCCGTGGCCACTTCTGCCGTCGTGAACGACAGCGTCAAGGCACCACCCGTTCCGTTCAGGTTCACACCCTCCCGAACCGTGATCTCGTCCGTCAGGCTCACCAGTTCGCTCAGGCGACCCGCAGCCGTAGCCATCACTTCCAGCGTCAGCACCGCATCCGCACCCCGCAGGGCTACCGCCACCAGGCCGTCACCGGCACGGTTCAGGTTGATCGCGCCTTCGCCTGCGTAGCTGGCCGTCACCAGCTCCAGGCC
>NZ_JACSIT010000144.1:0-1478 GCF_014349155.1 Neolewinella lacunae | reverse complement strand
ACCGCCACCAGGCCGTCACCGGCACGGTTCAGGTTGATCGCGCCTTCGCCTGCGTAGCTGGCCGTCACCAGCTCCAGGCCAGCGGCCAGTTCGATTGTACCCTGGAAGCCCGCCAGCGCAGTGCCGCGGATTTCCATCGTGTGCATCTGACCAGCTTCCAACTGCGCGTCAGCAGCGTTGATGGAGGCCGTAGAACGTCCGTTGCCCACTACGTCACCGTAAGCGAAGGCCACGAAGTCCGCATCCAGGATGCTGCCCGTCAGGTCGTTGGCATTGTACACCTCGGGGAAGGCCGCAGCGTAGGGGTTGCTCACGTCAACGTCCGCCGGTACGAAGCCCCAGCTCTCGCCGGTTACGTAGTTGGCGTCAAGGCCCAGGATCACCCGCTGGATGCCTACCAGGTCCAGTACATTCAGGTTCCGGTTCTGGTCGACGTCCGCCGCCAGGTAGTCGTAGGGAGAGTCGAAATCCTCAGCACCCAGGATAACCTTGGTAATCTTGACGATGTCCGAAGTCTTTACATCCTGTACGTTTACCGCTACGGCGTACTCGGGTTGTACCGTGTAATCAATACCCATATTCAAGTCGGTAAAGTAGTAGATACCAGCAGCATCAGTCATCGTCATTTGATCTGCTGTCCCCTCGCCCGTCAGCGTCACCGCTACGTTGGCCATGGCGCGGTCCGTCCGCGTGGCGATCGTTCCCGTCAGGTTCGGACCAGCCTCACCGCACACACCGTCCTGGAAGGCCTGGACTTGTACGATGACCGAGCAGTAGTCCGCACTGCCGTTGTCGGCAACGGCGTACACCCGCACCGGTACGTCCTGGTTGACTACCTCGCAGTCCAGATCAATGCCCAAGCGGCCAGCCACTGGCGTGAAGCCGGCAACACCCGCCTCTTCTTCCGTGTAGATGCTGTACTTGTCGATCAGGTTACCGAAGCAGTCAAACACATCGCTGGCGATGAAGTCCGTGGCCCAGATGGCCGCCATACCACCACCCTGGCCGTTGGGCATCAAGGTCACGGTCAGCGTCTGGATACAGATTGGCGTCGGTGCTTTGTCCGGCGTTACACAGAACTCCAGGATCTCCACGTCGAAGTTACCACAGCCGTCCGCCGCCCGGATCCGGATGGCGTGCTCGCCCACCGGTACGTTCGTCGCGCGGATCGAGTAGCTGCCGTCGCCGTTGTTCGTCAGCGTGATGCCTACGCCCAGCGCCGCAGCGTTGTCCGGACGGAAGCCCTGCGCAACGTCGTAGTTCGCGTCCAGTTGCAGCGTCACGTCAACGTCGGAGCACTCGTCTACCGCCGTGAAGGTCAGCGTCAGGTCGGCCGTGCACGTTACGCTCGTACCACCGAAGCATTCTTCGGGCTCGTTCGCTTCGATGACCGGGGCCACCTCGTCGTAGATCTTCACGAACTGCACGTAGCGGAACGCTCCGCGGCTGTCGTCGGCGGCGTACACATCGGTGTCGAT
>NZ_JACSIT010000143.1:658-46125 GCF_014349155.1 Neolewinella lacunae | reverse complement strand
GCAGGGTGAGGGTGGAACTGAGGTACAGTTCAATTTCGTCAAAGGGCAAAGTGGTGGTAAAACCAAGGCGCTGCTTGCCGCCAGCGTTGCCCAAAACTGCAAGGTCCAGAAGACCACCACCGAAGGTCGCTGTTTCCTGGGGCACGTCATTGAGGTAAGTACGAATCGACAAACCACTGAGCGCACTGGCGGATAATAAACCCCCATTGCTTTGGAGGACGAAACCCGCTCTGCGTCCGGCGGGATAGGTTTCACTAATGTCTTTTACCGATACAATAGCCGTCCCTAAAACAGCCGCAGTAATATTAATGTCCACAAAATCCTCTAAATCCTCATTTACTACGTTACCTAAGTTGCTTCCCGCCAAAAGCAGACCCACTAAACCCGGAGAAATTTCATCAACTATTGCATTCTTGCCCGCTAAAGGATTATTGCAGTCCTCCGGCGGAGGTAGTGATACTGATTTTTCCGCAGGTAATTGTGTATTACAGAAAATAAAAATCAGTGTTGCAGCACATATTTTCAGACATGGCGCGGCCAGTGTTCGTAGGGAACATTTCATAAGGTCTTCTTTTGAGATTAAACGCAGTCAAATAGCACGACACAGGGCTTACGACCCTGGGGTCGTTTAAATTTTCGGGAGTTTTCTACCATTATTTCAGGGCAAAAAATCCTTTACTATCGCCCCAAGGGACGACTATTTCACGGGCAGGATAATGCCCGATGGGGAAGTAATTGATAAGTACAAAAAACAAAAAAATGCTCGGCCCGATCCGCACAGCGCAAGACAAGGAAAGATGAATAAAGCACACTAAGTCCTGAAAATTAATGACTTATACATTCGACTGGACAAAATAGTGGCTAATCGTGTGAAATACACGCGCACGTTTTCGCCAGATTAAATGCATACCGATCCTTGTCCATGCAGCACGCTACACGGAAATCAGGAAGCAGGAGCTTGATACTGCTCAGCTATGCATAAGGACTTTTCAGCCCACGGCACAACAGGGGTCAGCTAAGAGCAAATTTGAGAGGACACTTTTTCATTGAGAGTTATTTATTGAAGTAGAAAAAAGGACAGCTACCTGCCATGAATCGGGCCTATAGGCACCACAGACAGGTTTTTCATTAGCTAATATACAGAGATATTGGTTAGCGCCCAAAAAAAAATTGAAATAAATCCGGGTTTTAACACATACCAGAAGCTGCCCGCCCCCTGACAAAAGGGGCCACGAAAATCACAAATAACTGATAGCCAAATATTTAACTTCCAACTTTGGCACAAACTGCTTTTCCCAAACCTCGAACCACCGAATCAATTTTTTAGTGTGAAAAAAATATCATACCCAAAAAAAAGCATGATAGCCACTTCTTTTAATACTTAAGAAAAGACCATATTTTATATTATAAGGTAAGCCCCTCACGCTATGGCTCCTTTCGCCACTAAAGGAGGCTCCTTACTCCAAAGGCGCGGGGTTGCGGTTTTGGCCCGAGCTGTTATGGTTGGTCGCCGTAAGTCCACCCTGACGCGATGGCCCGTTAATTCCCGCAACAAACCTGACGCGGCCTGGCGAAGTCTTAGCCGTAGCATCTGGCCGATCCTGAATGATCAGCGTTGCCGGCCCCGCAACTGCGAGAGCATTACCCTGTCCTTCAGACCAGGCAGGTGGGCAGCAATTGGTTGCATCACTTCCGGGCTTCCCAGGCGGGGCTAGCTCCAGCGGGGTGGCGACCGTTGTCTCACAAAAAAACAGGCGAAGAGTGCAAAAGAGGAGGCCGGGAAGGCCATGACAGTGCAGTGCATCCCTTACCTGGTGGATGAGTACGTGGTTCGGAAATGTTTTAAAACACTTATAATCAGCACCTTATGCTTTACCAACACCTGTCTTGCAGCGGTTGGACGAAGCTCCTTCGTGTCCCCTACCCTGCACCTGCGGCCGCGCCAAAAACCACTTTCATTTCTACCGCAAAAACCTTGCCAGGCAGTACAAAATAGCTGTTTAACCCAAAAAATCAGATTTTAACTTGTCAACACAAGGATAATGATTACATTTACCGCAAGTGGCCCGCTGGGCTGGCTGTCAATAGTACTATCACTACTTCATTTTTGTCTCTCTCTACTTACGTAACCAACCTTTAAGACATGTTAAAACATTTACTCCTGGGGGCGCTCTGCCTCTGCTGGGCTACAACTGCCATCGCCCAGTCTGCCCATTACTGGACGGAAGAAGGCAAAGTGGCGCTCCGCGCCTCCACTACCCAGTTCATCATCACGGCGGACGCCGGGAGCGAGCTGGCCCGCGTCCGTACGGCCGACGTTAAACGCTATTCGAGCTGGCCGCACAAGCCGTACGCAGTGGTGGAAATGGCCAGTCCGATGCGCCCCGACGCCGTAGCCGCCAGCCTCGGACTTACCCCCGGAGCAGTCCAGGTAAGCCCCGGTTTCAGCTACTCCGATGGCTACACCATTTTCCCCACCCGTACGATTGTCGCCAAGCTAAAGGACAAAAAAGACGCGGCGCAGTTGCTCGACCTGATGGGGCAGTATGGCATTAAGAACGTGGTGCGCAAAGACGGCATCTTCCGCATTGAGTTGCTGGACGTCACGCAGGCCTTCGCGGCCTCCAACGCGGTGTACGAAAGCGGACTGGCTGAATTTGCCCAACCCGACTTTTACGCGCCCATCGAGCGTTACCAAGACCCCTTATTCAGCCAGCAGTTCCAGATGAACAACACCGGCCAGACCCTGGACGGAGTGACGGGAACGGCGGATGCGGACTGCAACGCCCTGGAAGCCTGGGGCCTTACGTTGGGCTCCAGTTCCATCACCGTAGCGGTGATTGACGATGGTCTGGAGGCCCACGAAGACTTCGTTACCAGCACGGGGGCAAGTCGGTATACGGCAGGATTCAGTCCGGCCAACAACGGCAACGGAAACGCCGTAAGCGGCAGTGCCCACGGGGTATCCTGCGCGGGTTCCATTGCGGCCAGCCACAACAATATTGGCGTCATGGGAGTAGCCCCATTGGTCAATCTGATCTCGGTCAACATCTTCGTCGGGGGAGAATCCACCCAAGACATTGCCGACGGCATTACCTGGGCTAAAAACCAGGGAGCGGACGTACTGAGCAACTCCTGGGGCTACACCTCCTGTACGGCCAACTTTACCAACATCAACAATGCCCTGGCTGATGCCAACAGCAATGGCCGCGGTGGCCTGGGTGCGGTAGTAGTTTTCGCCTCCGGCAACGGCTACAAGAATTGTGTGGATTACCCGGCCAAAAACGTCAATGTGATTGCCGTTGGGGCCTTCTCCAACCAGGGCATCCGTTCGGCTTACAGCAACTATGGTACGGACCTCGACATCATGGCCCCATCCAATAACGTAGGCGGCCCCGGTGCGGGCGTGCGGACTACGGACCGGATGGGCAGCCCCGGCTACGGCAGCGGCAACTACACCAACAACTTTGGGGGAACCTCTTCCGCTTGCCCAGTGGTGGCGGGCGTAGCCGCTCTGGTTCTGGGTTTCAACCCCAACCTTACTTCTACCCAGGTTAAGGACCTGCTGTACAGCACGGCCATCGACATGGGCCCGGCGGGTGACGACCTGGAGTATGCCAACGGCCGGGTAAATGCCCTGGGAGCCATCCAGAACGCGGGTGGTGGCGGCGGCGGCCCCACATGTACAGACGGCGTCCAGAACGGTCAGGAAACGGGCATTGACTGCGGTGGCCCCAGCTGCCCGGCCTGTCCGCCCGTAGGCTGCAATGGCACGGAGGTGACCCTGACCATTACCCTGGACAATTACCCCGAGGAAACCAGCTGGCGGATTGCCAACGACGCTGGGCAGATTGTGGCCAGCGGCGGCACCTACGGTTCGTCTCCCGATGGCAGCACGATCAACGAGACCATTTGCCTGGCTGATGATTGCTACACTTTCACCATCCTCGACAGCTACGGCGACGGCATCTGTTGCAGCTACGGTAATGGTTCGTACACCCTGCGGCGGGGAACTACGGTGCTGGCCAGTGGCGGTTCCTTCGGCTCCAGCCAGGCTACGGACTTCTGCATCGGCGGTCCCGGCCCCGACACTACCCCTCCGACGACCCCAACCGGCCTGACGGCCAGCAACATTACCGACGTTTCCGTTTCCCTTAGCTGGAATGCTTCGAGCGATAACGTAGGCGTGGTGAGCTACAATGTCTTTTCGAGCGGTACCTTACTGGGCACGGTTACCGGCACCGCCGCTACGGTAAACGGGCTTACTGCCTGCACCAACTACTCCTTTACTGTCTCGGCCAACGACGCAGCGGGCAATGCATCGGCTACCAGCAATGCGGCTGCGGTTACCACTACCGGCTGCACCGGTGGCGGCGGCGAGCTGGGTGCTTACTTCTTCGAAACCGGCCTCCAGGGCTGGATCGATGGTGGTGGCGACGTAGCCAGGGTTTCCACTAGTGCCTACAGCTACGAGGGCAACTTCTCCGTCCGCATCCGCGACAACTCAGGCACCGCTTCAGCCATGACCTCACCCGTACTCAACCTGAGTGGCCTGGCCTCCGTAGAACTGACCTTCTACTTCTACGCCCGCAGTATGGAAAACGGCGAGGACTTCTGGGTCCGCTTCAACGGCGGCTCCGGCTGGCAAACAGTGGCCACCTACGCCGCTGGCAGCAGCTTCTCAAACAACGGCTTCTACACAGCCACCGTTACCCTGCCCGCCTCCAGCTTCAACCTCGGCAGCAGCTCCCAGTTCCGCTTCCAGTGTGACGCCAGCGACAACAGCGACGAAATCTACATCGACCAGGTAACCGTGACCGGATTTACGGTAGCACAGGCCACTACGGGAGCAGGAGCCATTACTTCCATCTCCGAAGTAGCCACCCACCGCCGTAGCGGGGAACCCGCCAGCCTCGACGATGAACTCATGCTGAGCCCCAACCCCGCTACCGACCACGTCCGGGTGTACGCCGGTGATCCCATCCAGGAAATCACCGTCTTCACCATCGATGGCAAGCGCCTGCTCCACCATACTTACGACAACATCGAACGGGTCACCCTGGACGTCAGCACCCTGCCCACCGGCGTTTACCTGATCAGCATCCTGACGGATGAAGAAGTAAGCACCGAGCGGATCGTGATCCGGCGTTAAGCTTCGCCGTTCTTTACCCCTACAAAACCCCGTCTCCAGCCACCCGGAGGCGGGGTTTTGTCTTTGCACGTGGAAAGAAAGTTTCGATTCGACGAAAAAGCGGGGCGAAACTGTCATTCTGTCAGCCGGGCACCGTATCTTTGCGGGCTCAAAAAGGTGCATCACCTATGTATAACGACAATCCCACGCTCCACGATCTGGAAACCAAGACGGTAGATGAGACGAAACAAGGCGAGGTATTTGGGGCGGATTTCGCACCCAAGCGCCCCGGCGAGAAGCGTTTTTACATCGAGAGCTACGGCTGTCAGATGAATTTTTCTGACTCCGAGATTGTCGCATCCATCCTCGGCGAGGCGGGCTACGGCCCTACGCGCGACCTGGAAAGTGCCGACCTGATCCTGATCAATACCTGCTCCATCCGCGAGAAGGCCGAAGACACGGTACGCAAACGCCTGCGGGTCTTCGATAAGGTCAAGCAACGCCACCCCGGCACCATGGTGGGGGTCCTCGGCTGCATGGCGGAGCGCCTCAAGGCCAAGTTCCTGGAAGAAGAGAAACTCGTCGACCTGGTAGTCGGCCCCGATGCCTACCGCGACCTGCCCGGCCTCGTGGCGGGTGCCGAAGAGGGTGAAAAAGGCGTCAACGTATTCCTGAGCCGCGAGGAGACCTACGCCGATATCAGCCCCGTTCGCCTCCAGTCCAACGGCATCACGGCTTTCATCTCCATTATGCGGGGCTGCGATAACATGTGTTCCTTTTGCGTGGTGCCCTTCACCCGGGGCCGCGAACGCAGCCGCTCCGCCTTCAGCATCGTTGCGGAGGCCACCGACCTCTTCGACCGTGGCTACCGCGAAGTGACCCTGCTGGGGCAGAACGTCGACAGCTACAAGTGGGAAAACCCCGAAACGGGCGAAAGTGTCAACTTTGCGCAACTGCTGGCCATGACTGCTGCAGTAGACCCCGCCCTGCGCATCCGCTTCAGCACCAGCCACCCCAAAGACATTACCGATGAGGTGCTCTACGCCATGCGCGACCACCACAACGTCTGTAAGTACATCCACCTGCCCGTCCAGTCGGGCAATTCGCGCATCCTCGAATTGATGAACCGGACCTACGACCGCGCCTGGTACCAGGCCAAGGTAGACCGCATCTACGAGATCATGCCCGACTGCGCCATCAGTTCCGACATCATCACCGGCTTTTGCACCGAGACCGAGGAAGAGCACCAGGATACCCTTTCGATGATTGCCTACGCCCGCTACTCGATGAGCTACATGTTCTTCTACAGCGAGCGCCCGGGCACGCCGGCGGCCAAAAAATTCGTTGACGACGTCCCCGAACCCGTGAAAAAGCGGCGTTTGCAGGAGATCATTGACTTACAGACCGACATCAGCCGTGAGCTCAACGCAGCCGAAGTCGGCAAAAGCTTCGAGGTCCTCATTGAGGGTGATTCCAAAAAATCTGCCGCCGACTGGAAAGGGCGCACCACCCAAAACCGCATGGTGGTATTCCCTAAGCTGGAAGGGGAAAAACCCGGCGATTACGTAACGGTCCGCATCATTGATTCCACCAGTGCCACCTTGTTCGGCGCGCGCTAAACTCCAGCCCCCTGCGCTGGAACACCCAACCTATGGCTAACCTCGACACGATCAAACGCCGCTACGGCATCGTCGGCCGTTCCCCCGCGCTGGAGAACGCCCTCCAGACGGCGCTGCGCGTTGCTTCCACCGATCTATCCGTGCTCATCACCGGCGAAAGCGGCGTGGGCAAAGAGGTAATTTCCCGCATCATTCACGACAACAGCGTGCGCAAACACGAGGGCTTCATCGCCATCAACTGCGGTGCACTCCCCCCGGGGACCATCAACTCGGAATTGTTTGGCCACGAAAAAGGGGCCTATACTGACGCCCGCGCCGACCGCAAAGGCTACTTCGAAACCCTCAACGGAGGTACGATCTTCCTCGATGAAATCGGGGAAATGCCCCTCGAAACCCAATCCTATCTCCTGCGGGTACTCGAAAATGGCGAGTTCATCCGGATGGGTTCCAATAAGGTGCAACGCACGGATGTCCGCGTAGTTGCCGCCACCAACCGCCGCCTGATCGAGCGCGTCAGCGATGGCAAGTTCCGCGAAGACCTCTACTATCGCCTGGCGACCGTACCCATCGACATGCCAGCCCTGCGCGAGCGGCAGGAAGACATTTACCTCCTCTTCCGCTTTTTCGCCAACAATTTTGCGGAAAAGCAGAGCATTGAGGCCGTCCGGCTCGACGAAGAAGCCCGCTGGCTGCTGGAGAACTACCGCTGGCCGGGAAACATCCGGGAACTGAAAAACGTCGCTGAACGCCTCAGTATCCTCTCCGAAAAGCGGGAAATGACGGCCATCGATCTCGCCGATATGATGCCCCAACTCCTTCAGCGCAACCTCCCGGCCATCCGCGCGGAAGACCGCAAAGACCAGGGCCCGGGCATCTCCATGCACGAGCGGGAAATCCTCTACAAGGTCCTCTTCGAAATGCGCGAAGACATGATCCAACTCAAGCGCCTCGTCTCCGAGTTGATCAGCAGCAACGACCTGAGCATCCCCGACATGACCAAGGTCCGCTCCCTCCAGATGCCCGCCCACCTCACCGATGCCGGAGAGGTGCTGGACCGCATGGTCGCCGAGCGTGGCTTGCAGCCCCGGAACAGCACCGAGGACTTCCTCCGCGATTTTCCCAGCCGTGAGCGCACCGGGGGCGCGGACGCAGGTGCACGGCGGGGGACAACGAGCGGTGGTCTCCAGGCCAGCACCGTTGACGCCCCCGTCATCGTCAGCCACGACATGCACCGCGCCTACGCCGAAAGCGAAGTGGTCGAGGAAAACCTCAGCCTGGCCGACGCCGAAAAAGACCTCATCCGCAAAGCCCTCCGCAAACACGGTGGCCGCCGCAAAGAAGCCGCCGCCGAACTAGGCATCTCCGAACGCACCCTCTACCGGAAAATCAAAGAATACGATTTAGCAGACTGACCGCCAAAGCATGATATCCAAACGCCTTGGTAGCCTGGCCCACCGACCCCGGAGGGGTCAAACCTGAATAACCCCGGATGGAGGATGCGCAGCATCCGTAATCCGGGGTACTCCCGCACAATCGGTGCTACAGCATCCGCAATCCGGGGTCCTCCCACACAAACGGTGCTACAGCATCCGCAATCCGGGGTCCTCCCGCACAAACGGTGCTACAGCATCCGTAATCCGGGGTACTCCCACACAATCGGTGCTACAGCATCCGTAATCCGGGGTCCTCCCCCAGGACCAACACCGCTCCCTACCCCTTTCCCGGGCACCTGCGGCCGCGCCATAAAACTGACAATTGCCCTGCGAACCTTCCTTTCCCTGTTCCTGGTTTTTCTACCTTCCTCCCCTTGCCGAGTCAGAACAGCTACCATCCCTTCAGAAGATGCCCATGAAAGTACAAGTCTACTACATCGGAAAAACCACCGAAGCCTATCTGCGCGAAGGAGAAGCGATTTACACCAAGCGCCTGGGGCACTATCTGCCCATCAGTTTTGAGGTGATCCCCGACGTAAAAGGCGGCGGCAAGCTCAGCCCGGAGTTACGCAAGGAAAAAGAAGGAGAGTTAATCATGGCCCGCCTGAAACCCGAAGATGGGCTGATCTTGCTCGATGAAAAAGGGCAGCACTTCGGCAGCGTCGCCTTCGCCCAGTGGCTGGATCGTCAGCTGCAACTCCCCTACCACCGCCTGGTTTTTCTGGTGGGCGGCGCTTACGGCTTCTCGCCCGCGATCTACGCCCGCGCCAACGGCAGCCTGAGCCTGGGGAAGATGACCTTCAGCCATCAGATGATCCGCCTGTTCTTTTCCGAGCAGCTCTACCGGGCGATGACCATCCTGCGCGGCGAAAACTACCACAACGAGTAGGAGTTTTAACCGGCAGGAGTGGGTTCGATGCCGCCCCAGCATAGGTACTTCACCTCCAGGTAATCATCCAGGCCATAAAAAGAGCCTTCGCGCCCGAATCCCGATTCTTTGATGCCGCCGAAGGGGGCAACCGCCGTGGAAATCATCCCGGTATTGATCCCCACCATGCCAAATTCCAGCGCCTCGGCAACGCGCCAGATCCGGGCGTAGTCCCGGCCGTAGAAATAAGCGGCCAGCCCCGCCCGCGTATCGTTGGCCGCACGGATGGCATCGGCTTCCGTCTCGAAGCGGAAAATGGGTGCTACCGGCCCAAAGATTTCCGCCTGGTGGATGTCCATGGTATGGTTGACGTCGGTAAGCACCGTCGGCGCGTAAAAGTACCCGCCCAGGGTAGAACTGTGGCCGCCGGTCAGGGCACGCGCGCCTTTAGCGCAGGCATCGTCTACCAACTGCTCCACTTTTTCGAGCGCAGCTTTGTTGATGAGTGGCCCGAGGTCGGTTTCTGCCAGGCGTCCGTCGCCCAGCTTAAGCTCCTGCGTGGCGGCGGCAAACTCCGCCACGAAGCGCTCGTAGATGCCCGCCTGCACGTAGATGCGGTTGGCACAGACACAGGTCTGCCCGCCGTTGCGGTATTTGCTTTCGATGGCCCCTTGCACCGCAGCGGGCAAATCGGCGTCGTCAAAAACAATGAAGGGGGCATTGCCGCCCAGTTCAAGGGAAAGCTTTTTCACGGTCGTAGCGCACTGCCGCATGAGTTCTTTGCCCACGGCAGTAGAACCGGTGAAGCTGAGTTTGCGGACGAGCGGGCTGGTGCAAAACAACTTCCCAACTTCCTTGGCCCAGGTGGTGGTGATGACGTTAAAAACCCCGGGGGGGAAGCCGGCCTCGTGGGCCAGCACGGCGAGGGCCAGGGCGGAGAGCGGCGTGGCATCGGCTGGCTTTAGGATGACGCTGCAACCTACGGCCAAGGCGGGGGCTACCTTGCGGGTAACCATCGCGACGGGAAAATTCCAGGGGGTAATGGCCGCCACGACGCCCACCGGCTGCTTGAGGATGGTGATGCGTTTGTCGGATCCGTGGGCGGGGATGACGTCTCCGTAGGCCCGCTTGGCTTCTTCGGCGTACCACTCCACGAAGGAGGCACCGTAGCGGATTTCCCCCACGGCTTCGGCCAGGGGCTTACCCTGCTCGGATGTAAGGATGAGGGCCAGGTCATCCGTATGTTCCAGGATCAGATCGTGCCAGCGGCGAAGGATGCGGGAGCGGTGCCCAGCGCTTTTACCGGCCCACTGCACCTGGGCCTGGCGGGCCAGCTCGATGGTGCGGCAGGTTTCTTCTTCTCCGAGGTCGGCCACCTCGGCCAGCAAGCTGCCGTCGTAGGGATTACAGACCCGGAAGGTGCTTCCCTCGCGGGCGGCAGTCCATTCCCCGTTGAGGTAGGCCAGGTTTTTAAGCAGGCGGTTTTCTTTCAATTGCATGGTTTGGGCGTAAAAGAGGCGAGATAGTGCTTGGGCTGAAGTGGGCGAAATTGGGCCGGTCATTCAAGGCCCTGCGGCGGGTTTTTCTACAAGGTAAGGCGCGGGGCGGATGTTCCGATGCGCCCGCCCTTTTTCTTCTTCGGCCATCCTGCCGTTTCGCCTCTCCTCGCTGCTCCGCCACCGGGAGATGGCACGACGCTAAGCTACGGTCCGAGGCCGGGGGGAAGCAGCTCAACACTGGGTTTTGACAACCTTTGCACCTGCGTCCGCGCCCGAAAAACAGGTCGAATGCGGATTTGGGCAGCGGACTAAAGCGGGATTTTGTTCACAAGCGAGGCGGAATCTGCCTTACCTTCGCGGTCCCAAAAAACAAGAACCACCCATGGCTAAGCAATCCTTTCGCGCCGGTGTCCTCCACGGAGATGAAGTAAGCGCCCTGTTCCGTTACGCCAACGAGCAGCAATTTGCCATTCCGGCCGTCAACGTTACCAGCAGCAGCACCGTCAACGCCGTACTGGAAACGGCCAAGGCCCTCAACAGCCCCGTCATCGTCCAGTTTTCCAACGGCGGTGCCCAGTTTTTCGCGGGCAAAGGCTTGAGCAATGCCAACCAGCGCGCCTCCATCGTCGGCGGCCTTTCCGGTGCCATGCACGTCCACACGATGGCCGAAGCCTACGGTGTGCCCGTCATTTTGCACACTGACCACTGCGCCAAAAACCTGCTGCCCTGGATCGACGGCCTGCTGGAGGCGGGGGAGCAATTCTACGCCAAGCGTGGCTTTCCCCTTTACAGCAGCCACATGCTCGACCTGAGCGAAGAGCCCCTGGAAGAAAACCTGGAAATCAGCGCAAAGTACTTCAAGCGGATGGCCAAAATTGGCATGACCATTGAAATCGAACTCGGCGTCACGGGCGGTGAGGAAGACGGCGTAGACAACAGCGACGTAGACAGCAGCCGCCTCTACACCCAACCCGAAGAGGTCTTCGCCAGCCACCAGGCCCTGAGCAAAATCAGCGACCGCTTTACCATCGCCGCCGCCTTCGGCAACGTCCACGGCGTCTACAAGCCCGGCAACGTCTCCCTGCGCCCCATCATCCTGAAAAACAGCCAGGACTACCTCAAGGAACAGCTTTCCCTGACGGCCAATAACCCCATCAACTTCGTCTTCCACGGCGGCTCGGGCTCCAGCCAGGAGGAAATCCGCGAGGCCATCAGCTACGGCGCCATCAAGATGAACATTGATACCGACCTGCAGTGGGCCTACTGGGACGGCGTGCGCGCCTACGAAGCGGCCAACCGCGACTACCTTCAGGGCCAGATCGGCAACCCCAAAGGCGAAGAGCAGCCCAACAAGAAATTCTACGATCCCCGGGTCTGGGTCCGCAAGGGCGAAGAAGCCTTCAGCCTGCGCCTCAAGCAAGCCTTCGAAGACCTCAACTGCGTCGACGTACTGGGCTAAGCCCTTTTACCGTTTTCACCCAACGGGCCACCTTCCCCACCCGGGGGAGCTGGCCCGTTTTATTTTCGGGGATTATCGATTACCTTGGTCGCAGAAGCCCAGACCGGTTCGGTAACCGGCCACGTTGGCGGCACACTAAAGACAATCTTCGATCATGACACCATTTTTAGGCGAATTCCTCGGCACGGCGGTGCTGATCCTCCTCGGCTGTGGCGTAAACGCCAACACCAGCCTGAAGCACACCTACGGGCTGCAAAGTGGCTGGATTGTGACGACCTTCGGTTGGGCAATGGCTGTTTTCGTAGCCGTTTTCATCTCCGCCGAAGCATCCGGCGCGCACATCAACCCCGCCGTGACGGTAAGCCTGGCCGCTGCGGGCAAGTTTTCCTGGGCTCTGGTGCCCAGCTACCTCCTGGCCCAATTGCTCGGGGCCATCTGCGGTGCCGGCCTGACCTGGTTGCACTACCGGCCACACTACGCTGCGGAAGAAAACCAGGGAACCATCCTGGGTACTTTCGCTACCGGGCCGGCCATTCCCGCCATGCCCTCCAATTTCATTTCCGAGGTGATCGGCACCTTTGCGCTCGTGCTGGCCGTGCTTTACATCACCGGGCCGGTTTTTGGGGACTCCCCGGGCAAGCTCGGCGCACTCGATGCGCTGCCCGTCGCGCTGGTCGTGTTGGCGCTCGGCCTTTCGCTGGGGGGAACCACCGGTTATGCCATCAATCCGGCGCGGGATCTGGGGCCGCGCATTGCCCACGCCCTGCTGCCCATCCCCGGCAAGGGCGGCAGCAACTGGGGCTACGCCTGGGTACCCGTGGTGGGGCCACTCGTAGGGGGGTGCCTGGCAGCACTGGCCTGGCTGGCGCTCCAGCCGGGTTGATCCAATGGGCGCGGCCGCAGGTGCCGGGCGAGGTAACATGGAGCAAGAGAGGGCCTTCAGCCCAGCAGCCGCCAGCCAACCCTTTAGCGTCCGCCCTGCTTAGAAGCGTTGCGGCCGATGCGGTGCCAGTTGATGCCGTTGAAGAGGTTGCCTTCCTTGATGGAGAACCAGACGAACAGGGGCTTACCTAAGATGTGGTCTTCGGGAACGAAGCCCCAAATGCGGCTGTCTTCCGAGTTGTGGCGGTTGTCGCCCATCATCCAGTAGTAATCCTGCTGGAAGGTGTACTCCGTTATCGGCTGATTGTCTAGGAAAAACTGTCCGTTCAGCATGGTATAGCTCGGATTTTCCTCGTAAACTTTGATGGCGCGCCAGTAAAGGGCGTGCGTACGCTCGTCCAGCTTGATGGTCATGCCCCGGGCAGGGATTTTGACGGGGCCGTAGTTATCGACCTGCATTTCGCCAAAGTAGCGCTCGTTGTGGGGGTAGAAGCGGATGCCTTTGTCGCCCGACTGGTCAACGGGCTCGAAGGTGGCCTGGGGGTCATTCCCCTTGAGCCAATCGATCTGGGCCTGGTTGAGGCGGATGATGAAGAGGTTGCCGTTTTCCTGGTAAACATCGTCGCCCCCGGGCGGAGAACTGATGCCCATATCCGACCACTTGCTGCGGTTGGGCGGCGTGCTGAAGGTGACTTTGTAGAAATACTGGACGTTCTCAGGGTCAGCAATGGGCTGGCCGTCAATGAATACCTGCCGGTCCTTGATTTCCAGCACTTCGCCGGGCAGGCCGATGGCGCGCTTGACGTAGTGGTCGCGCTTATCGCGGGGACGCGTGATGAGCTCCAGTTGGCCCGACTCCACGGCACGGGCCACGTTGGCGGGTAAAAAGCCGGTGCGGACGTCGTGTGGGTAGTAAGTACGCGCCGGCGTGACGTAGACGCTATCGCCGGCGGGCACGTTGAACACTACGGGGTCGTAACGGTCGATCGCCTCCAGGGCAGGCAGGCGACGGTAGGGAAGTTCAGCGCCTTCGATGTAGCTTTCGCCGCCAACGAGGGGAGCCCGGTTGTGGGCCAGTGGAATCATCAGCAGGGTCTCCGGCAGGCGCAGGCCGTAGTGGATCTTGGAAACGAAGAGAAAATCCCCCACGTTCAGGTTGCCCTCCATCGAGGGCGTAGGGATGATGTAGGACTCGATCAGCAGCAGGCGGATAAAGGCCGCCGCGAAGATCGCAAAAATGGCAGCCTCGGCCCAGTCCTGGTAAAAAGGCTTTTGAAACTGGGGATAGGCAGCGTGCACCTTGTTGATCTCCCGCTTCTCCTTGGTTTTTTCGGCGGCGGCCAGCTCCTGCCGGTAGGCGCGTTCAACCTCCAGGATGGGTCCGTTGTAGCGCACCTCAGGTTTTGCCCCCAGCCAGCCGAAGTAACCCCAGGAGGTAATGACTGCCAGGACGTGCTCTCCAAAGCTGAAACGCCCAAAGGAGCGCGCCAAGTCCACCATCAAGCCCGCGAAGATGAAGACGTTGAGGTACGGAATTAACAGCCACAGGGCATGCCAGGGCTTGCGCCCCACCAGCTCCGCCACAATCCACATGTTGTAGCCGGGGATGAGGGCCGCCGAAGCTGCTTTGCCCGCCTTCGGAAACAGGCGGTATAGCGCAAAACTGAGGGCAATGTAACCGAGTAGGAGCACCCAAGTTAACCAGGTCATAGAAGAAAAATCAGATGGTCAAAAAGTCTGGCCCACACCTTCAGTCGCCAACCCACTCCATTTCCCCTGCCAGCAAATTCAGCGGGAGAAACAAAGGGTAGCGGCTGCCAGCAGAAACCCAGCGGCGCGAAGGTAATACTTTGCAGCTCCATACACTGCCCCTTAAGACCAAGAAGGCCTATGGCTCGACGAATCCTTCGAGCCAAAGTTTGTGCGCGCCGGGGTAACCCCGGAAGAAAACCTTGACGTTCTTCCGGAAATACCCGACGTTCATCGCGTCGTAGGTGACGCTGATCGATCCCGTGTCTTTGGGCATCACCGGCGTGCCCAGCCAGTCGGTGGCCGTACACCCGCAACTGGGGCGGACGTTATCCACCGTCAAAGGAGCGTCCGTCAGGTTGACGTAGTAATAGGTATGGGTATGGTCTTCGCCCCGCAAAATGTCGCCAACGTCAACGGTCAACGGACTGATCCATTCCACGGGAGCATCCGGCGGGGGGGCGGGGAGAAGAAAACTGAGCAGTAGGGTGGCAATGGATAACATAGGCTCGTTTTGGGGCAAAATTTGTAGCCGGGAAAGGCTGTGGGGTATAAACGTCGGCCCAACGTCCCTATTTTGTTAAGGAAACGCTATACTTGACCCCCGATAAGGCTAAACCAGCCGGGTAAAGCATTTCCAAGGACAAGTAAAACCAATCACAATGAAAAAGCTTTTTGTCGCCATCGCCTTCCTTTTCGCCGCCAGCTCTGCCGCCTTCAGCCAGGTGGTCGTCGATGGCGTCAACATCAACAACCTCGAGGAAGTCTCGATGATCCGCATGATTGCCCAGGAGCGCTTTTTGTCGAACACGGTGACGATTTTCATCGATTACGGCCAGAGCATCCAGGGCGGCAACCGCAACCGCATGGAAGTCGTTAACCCGCGTACCGATCAACGGATGCGCTTCAACTCCGTCATGCACGGCGTCAACTTCCTCATCGCCAACGGCTGGAAATACGTCGAGGCCATGGTCTTGCCCAGCGAAGGCAACGCCAGCACCACGGGTGGCAGCACCCAGTACCTGTTCGTACGCGAGGGCCGCTAGTGCTCCATTTGGGCGCGGCCGCAGGTGCGTAGAACTGGATAAAAGAGCCAGGGAGGTCGGAGGACTTCCCTGGCTTTTTCCGTTAGGAGCGGGCCTGGCACCTGCGGCCGCGCCCCATCCGGAAGGGCCTTAGCGGATGAGCACTACCCCACCCTTGAACTCCTGAAACTCTCCGCCGACGTCGATGAACTGCGCATCCCAGAGGTAGCCACCTCCGGGGCTGGGCGTTCCCCGGAAGTTGCCGTCCCACCCCACGCGCGGCTCGGTGGAAGTGAAGATGAGTTCGCCCCAGCGGTTCCAGATCCGCAGCAGGTATTCGGTGGCCCCGATCAGGATGCCTTCGGGCAAAAAGACGTCGTTGAGCCCATCGCCGTTGGGCGTGAAGGCATTGGGCATGAAGTAGGTATTGACGAGCCGCAGCTTGAGGTCTTTCGTCAGTGTATCGACGCACCCGCTGGGGTGGGTCACCAACTGGGTGATGAAGAGGGTGGCGGAGTCGCGCAGCGTATAATCAAAGTCGAGGGCCGGCGTGGTAAAAATCTGCTCTCCGGCGCGGTTACGAATGACGTAGCGGCTGCGGTTGGCGTCGATACTGCGGTCAAAGACCCGAATGTCGGGGAAGATGTTGGTCGGCTCTTCGGGCGTCCAGAAAAAATCGGCGATGGGGGCACTGCGCACGTCCACCAAACTGTTGAACAGGGTATCCACGAAGCAGCCGGTCGGGCTGGTGATGGCCAGGTAGACATCAAAAATGCCGGTTCGTTCGTAGACGTGGGTAGGGCTGGCCACGTCGCCGGTTGCGCCGTCGCCAAACTCCCATTCAAAAATATACTGGTCGTTGATCGGCCGGCTCAGGTTGATGAATTGCTTGGTGTAGGGGACGCAGCCGAAGCCGGGGTCGGGCTCGATGAGGATGGTCCGCGGCGTGGGGAAGTAGGTTACCGGCTTGGTGACTTCGGCGGTGCAGCGGTTGTTGTCGGTAATGCTCAGGCGGACGGGAAAGACGCCTGGCTGGTTGTAGCGGTGGCGGGGGTTCTGCCGGGGGTCAAGGGCGGAGCCGTCGGCGTAATCCCACTCCCACTCCACAATGGTGTTGTCGCCATCGGGGGTGGAGCGGTCCAAAAAGTCAATCGGCTCGTCGTTGCATCCCGGCTCGGCGAATTCAAAATCGGCGGTCGCATCGGGAAAAACCCCGAGGAGGAAAACGGCGGTATCGATGCAGTTTTGGGCGAAGGAATTGCGGTTCAGGATCATGGTGCCTTCGTATACGCCGGTCGTAGTGATGTTGGTGACAAAATCACGGCTGTTGCCGGTGAGGATGCCTTCGGGACCGTCGAGGATCCAGTCGTAAGTGGATATGAAGTCTACGTTGGTACTCTGGTTGATGATGGTATTGGTGCCGGGGCCGCACTGGCGGATGAAGAAGCGCCCCTGGTCGTCCAGTTCCGTTTCCAGCAGGTCGGCAAAAACCTGGTTGCCGCAGAGGTTTACGGCCAGCTGGAATTCGCGTTTGGTTTCGCTGAGGAGGATGGGGACGGAATCGCGCGACCATTCCTCGACGCAGACGCCGAGCACGAAGATACCCCGAAAAATAGGGCGCCCGCTGAGTAGGCCGGTGAGGGGGTCAATCTCCAGTACGCTGCCCTGCCCCAATTGATTATTGAGGTCAAACTGGGGAAAACGAAAATCTACTGGTGCATAGGGTGGCGGGGATTCGATCAGTGGGATGATATCGTCAAAAGTGGTACTGGTGCTGGTAGGGCCGTTGAGGCCATCGAGTCCGCCGCCGAGCACTGGGTCGCAGAATTTGTAGGCCAGGCTATCGCCTTCGCGGTCGGTGGCCCCCAGGTCAATCTGAAAAACTTCGTTGACACAAATGGCGATGGGCGGGTCGATGTTAAAGTCCGGACTGGCGTTGCAGCGCCGTTGGGCTTCGGGGGTGATCGTTATAAAGTAGGTGGTGCCGATATCACCCGGCCGGACGAGGTTGGTAATTTCTGGGTTGCGGCAACAGCGCTGGTAGGTGAGGGTATAGGGTTGATTGGAGACAGGCAGTTCCACGGTAAATTCGTAAACGCCGATTTCCTGACAAATGTCTTCGGTGATGACCAGGCAAGGGTTACCGAGGTTGATGGGCACGCTGGAAACCTGGCCCAGGACGATGTTAAAAGTGGGATCGAAGAGGGTCAGCCCATTGTAAATGGAAATGTGGCCGGGGCCGCTGAATTCCCCATTGGGACCTTGTCCTTCGCGGGCCCCGTCGAAGTACGCTCCCTGGCCAATACAGTCGCGGTACATATTGATCCGCACGTCGTACACCCGGATGTTGGTGTTGGGGTCGTTGTTGCGGAAGCCACGGCAGGTGTAGGTGAACTCACCGCCCACGATGTGGCCGGCGTAGAGTTCAGAAGCGGAAAACAGGGCAAAGGCCAGCAGCAAGGGAATGCGGCCAAAAAGGAGTTGAGGGATGCGCACTATTAAAATTTTAGACCACGTACAATCTGAACGGCAAAATACAGTTTCCTAGTCTGAATACGGTCTTTGGATCGTCGGGAAAGTTAATATGTCGGTTCGCCGTCTCCCGCCAAGCCTGCTGGGCTGGATTTGGTAGTCCTGAAAATTAAATTTTTTCTACGGCCGGAGCTTCTACTGTGCGATTCGCGGTAAGGGTTGGTCGTAGCGCTCACGCAGCGCCCGTTGGGACGTTTGATTTTGGTATATGAAAAGCTGACTTAAGTGCTTATCACCTTCGGCAAGGCCGCATAACAACTGTGTTTTGTGTTACGGCAGGGTCAGGGTCAGGTAAGCGGACAAGTACTTTGGCGCACTACCCGAGTCATATTCTACCCCGGGGCTCAGAGCTTGTCTAAATTTTTACTTCCTGATAAGCAATCACTTATGAACCTGGCGTCACAAAAAATGGCTTACGTAGTCCACTATGCGCGCAATTTTTTCTCTGGCCAGAACCATAAGTCATTGATTATCAGTTCTTAAAAATTTTAGAGAAGCTCTTAGGAATTGCAACCATTTGGCGGCCTGCGGGCTTGCGGCCAATCTTTCCCATACAGCATGAACACAAGGACTAACCCGATTCCAGAAATGCACCCCCCGTTACCGCCCTTAGGCTCCCGGGCACTTTCCACCCTGCACGGCGGTGGCATCGTGCTGCTGCCCACCGCCAACCTCTGGCAGGTGGTGGCCCACGTCCAGCAGCCCCAGGCAATCACCAAACTTTTGGCTGCCTGCCCTCCTTCGCGGGTGAACCGCCCGGAGCTCATTTTTTCTGACCTGGAAACGCTGCGGCAGTGGTGCCCGCAGTTGCACCCCAAGCTGGAGACCTTGCTGGCCTACCACCGCCGGCCACTTACTCTCCACGTGCCCGCCGGGCGCAACATCCCCCTGCGCCTGCACGATCAGCGCGGTGAAGTAGCCGTACGCATTGCCTTTGATAGCTTTTGCTATCGGCTGTGCGAAGACCTGGAAGCGCCGCTGGTCGCCTGCCTGGCCATCGGACCCGATGACACGGAATTGCCGACGCGCTTCGGACGCGTCCGTTCCGATGTTTTGCGGGCGGCGGATTACACGGTGCAGCGTCGTCAACAGGAGGAACTGGGTACCCATACCACAGTCCGGGTCCGGCTCGGAGAAGGTGAAGAGCTGGAGTTTTTGCGGTAACAGACGGGCCTGGGCTTCTTTAGTCCCGCCCTTCGTCGCGCCCAAAGTCCTTTCCTCCGGCAGGCTGCGGCCCTTGACACTAAAAGGCATCGGCCCGGGAAAATCAGTGCTTTGCTAATTTGGTGGCGACCAAAGGAAAAGGGCCGCCGGACCAGCATTATTCACTACCACCCAACCGGTTCGTCCATCGGAAAGGGGGATGGATTGCAGGTTGCGTGCGTCCAGGCTGGCCCAGAAACCGTGTTCCCGGTTCGGGAGCGTCGTCCATTTCCCGTCTCCGGCGTTGAGGAGCAATACGCCGTTTCCAGCGTCGGCCCGGCCAGTTTCTACGTGTACGCCGTAGTCGTTGCCTACCATGAGTAAATCGGGGAGACCATCCTGGTTGAAGTCGCCCTGCCGGATGGCCCGGACCGGGGAGGTCTGGGCGGAATTGGGCAGCGGCGTGGCTTGCCATTGTCCGTCTGCAAATTTATAGATGGTAGAGCTCAGGTGATCGACGCTCAACTGTTTGGCCTGGGCAATTTCTTCGGCCCCAAACAAATCGTTGATGTCGGCACTGGCGTAGGTACTCGTCCGCAAAAATCGTTTTTTCAGGCCCGGCATCTGCTTGAGCATCTGGGCTTTGGTGGTTACGGGTAGCTGATTTCCGGCCGGGCCTGGAACGGTCAGGATGGGATCGATCGTTCCGTTGCCATCAAAATCGGCGGCATACAACATGACGGGCCGGGTGGGAGAAGGCTTAAAGCGGGTATTTAGCCCTTCATTGCCCGCTACTATTTCGTTGCTCCCGTCGCCGTTCAGGTCCGCAAGCAGTAAGGCATGCCAAAAGCCCGTGCTGTTAGGGATGGAACTGCTGAGGGTAAAAACGCCGTCGCGGAAAGAGAAGACCTGAATGGGCATCCATTCTCCGGCGATGACGACTTCCGCTTGTTCATCTCCGAGAATTTGCCCCTGGGCGATGGCGGTAACCATTCCGATGGATTCCAGAGCGGGGAAAATGGCCTGTGTTTGGTCGGTAAAACTCCCTCCGTCGTTCCGGAGCAGGTAAGAACGGGGAGCTAAGGGGTAGTTACCGGGGAGGGTCCGACCGCCCACCAGCAAGTCCAGGTCTCCATCCTGGTCAAAGTCGATGGGCACTACCTGGGCCGTGCTGCTCCGCAGGGTCGGGAGGGCGGCGGGGGCATACGCAAATTTTCCACCTTCGTTGCGGTAGAACCGGTCTTGGTAGACGGGGTCATCGGGTGCTGCTTCGTTGCCGCCGGAGGCGACGTAGAGGTCCTGGTCACCGTCTCCATCGGCGTCAAAAAACAGGGCGGCGACGTCCTCGAAGCGCTGGTGATCCGGGGGAAAGGGATAAGTGGCGGCGGAAAATGCGCCAGCGCTGGTTTGTAAGTACAGGCTGGCACTTTGGCCGCTGGCCCCGCCGATCAAAACATCTTGTAAACCGTCACCGTTGGCGTCGCCCACGGCCAAGGCGGGTCCTTCGCGGGAAAGCATCCGGGGTTGCAGACTCTGGCGGTCAAAGTCGTCAAAGGGATTTTCTACGTGCACAAAATTCAGCCCGCGCTGATCGGCGGGGTAGGTGAACAACGGAGCCGGCGCCGGAGCGGAAGGAATGCTTTTCCGGCTGGCTTCCTGGTGGCTGAGGCGAAGGATCTGGTTGACGGCTACATTTTCCAAAACCTGGGTTTTGCCGTCTGGCCAACGCACCTCCAGGCGGTCAATGCGCTTGGCATTGCCCAAGCCGAAGTGCAATGGCCCCTGGGTGGTGCCGAGAAATCCCCGAACGGGATACAGCTGGCGGAAGATTTCTTCCTCCCCCACAAAGGCACTGACGGCCAGGCCATAGCCCAACGGGTTGGCTTGCCCACCGGCGGCGGTAACCTGCAACCAGCTACCGGACTGCCCGGACTCCACCGTTTCGTTGCGGTATACGAAAGGCGGCTCTCCGTGGTTACCAACGATCAAGTCTAGGTCCCCATCATTGTCCAGGTCGGCGTACACGGAACTCGTGGAAAAAGAGGGCTGGGCCAGGTTGCTGGCGGCAGTTACGTTGGTGAAGCGGAGGTCGCCGTTGTTGCGGTAGAGGTAGTTACTGACTTTATTACTGGGAATGAGTTTGAGGTAATCGGCGTAAGTGCTGAACTGTTGCCGCGTTGCTCCTCCCTTGGCCCGGATCGAGTCGGAGGTAAACTCAATAAAATCCAGGTCGCCAACGTCGTAGTGGTAGCCATTGCTGACGAAGAGGTCTACGTGGCGATCGTTATCGAAATCGGCGAGCAGGGGCGCCCAACTCCAGTCCGTTGCCGCAATACCCGCCAATTCAGCGTAATCGACAAAGCCGGTTCCCGTATTGATCTGCATTTGGTTGCGCATAAACTGGTGGCCGTAGCCAAAACGGACCAGGGAGTTGTAGCGGTCTGGCCGCATCCCATTTTCGAGGCGTTTTTGCCGAACGAGGTCTTCCGCCAGCATATCCAAAGTAACCAGGTCGGCAAGCCCGTCATTGTTGAGGTCGGCAATGTCCGAGCCCATTGAGCTGAGCGTGGTGTGGCGGAAGTAACGGAAATTCTCGTCGACAAAAGTCCCGTTGCCCTGGTTGATGAACAGGTGATCGGGGTCAACGTAGTCGTTGGCGACGTAGATATCGGGGAGCTGATCATCATTGAAATCATAGATGGCTACACTGAGCCCGAATCCCCGGTTGACGATACCCGCGGCCGCGCTGACATCGGTAAACTTCCCCCCATCGTTTCTGAACAGTTGGTCGGATTCGTAAGGCTTGATTGGGCCCAAAACCCTGCTGATGGCGCCATTGGCCGCCTGGGATACCCTTACGCGGTTGACCAATTTAAAATCCGTTGGCGTATTGAGCAGATAGCAATCCAGGTCGCCGTCGCCGTCGTAGTCAAAGAAAGTGGCCTGGGTGGAAGGGTGGTCACTATCCAGGCCAAACTGCCGGGCTGCCTCGATAAAGGTCCCATCCTTTTGGTTGAGGAAGAGGAGATTGCGGCGGCTGCCATCTGCCGCCTTAGCATCCGTTCCGGTCCGGGAAATGTACAGATCAGGGTAGCCGTCGGCGTTGACGTCTGCTACTGAGACACCCGTACAAAAACCTCCCGTAGCCCCAATCCCTGCGGCCGTGCTTACGTCGGTAAACTTCCAGTCGCCTTCGTTGTGAAAGAGCCGGTGGGCGTGCTGATTGCTAACGAAAAACAGGTCTTGCAAGCCATCGAGGTCATAGTCCAATACCCCAATTCCGGCCCCATTCAATAGGTAAGCAAAGGAGTCGTAGTTGAACTCAAAGTCCAGGTCTACGCTGTTCATCACATCAAGGCCGGTGGTGGAGGGGGGCTGCAGCGTAAAGGTGGGGCCGTTACCTGCGGAAGGGGCATCGTTTGCATCGGAAGCCTGCTCACTCCCATTGCACGCCCAAAACCAGAGGAAAGGAAGAAGGAAAAAAACGCGGTACTGCATACATCAGGAAGCTACCTTACCACTGGCCACCTGCTACGGCAGCGGCCCTGGTTCGTGTTCGAAGTTGGTTACCCACTCAAAGGTAAACCTCTTCAAAGGAAAGGTCAGCCCCAAGACAAAGAAAGAATAATCAATTCCCGTGCACTCCACGCCATTGCGGGCCTTACCAGCG
This sequence comes from Neolewinella lacunae, assembly GCF_014349155.1. Taxonomy (GTDB): domain Bacteria; phylum Bacteroidota; class Bacteroidia; order Chitinophagales; family Saprospiraceae; genus Neolewinella; species Neolewinella lacunae. The sequence goes on along the minus strand of NZ_JACSIT010000143.1, from coordinate 23,115 downwards.
CTTACCCAACTGCACCTTGAGGTACAAACTCAGATAGAACGGCGTATTGGTTACTCCGGGGGTGAGCTCACTCTCGATCATCAAGTCGGTTTCGCCGAGGAAGAAGTCGGCCAGTATACCCGCTTCCAGGGATTTGGCGACCTCGTCGTAAGCACCGAAGCCGAAGTGAGTGGCAAACTTGCCGTGAATACCGGGGCGCAGGGAGACTTCACCGAGGCCCACCGTCCAGGCCGAAGCGCCGAAGATGCGGTCCTGGTTAAGAAATTCTGCCGTATTGGTGCCGTCGTGGCGTACGTCGACGATGATGCCCTGGTTGCCCGGTTCATCGGCGTACACCTCCAGGTAGTAAGGCTTGAGGATGCCGAGGCTGGGTCCTATCTCGTAGGAATAGCCCACCGCAACGCCTTTTACGCGGGCTTTTTCACTCAGGTACTTGCGGGTACCGAAGCCGACACGCAGGGCGTAAAGCTGGTTTTCTTTACCGAAGGTGTAAGACCGGCTTACGCGGTTGGTCAGGAAGTTGATGCGCTCCGGGTTTTCGCGGCGTTCCCGGCTGTGGCGGATGCTGCCGATGGAGGCCGACCAGTACTTCATCTTATCGTAGCTGACCAACTTCCCGGCGCGTACGCCCAGGAAGATGTCCCGCGGGGTCGCCAGGGCCAGGCTAAAATTCAGTTCATTATCGTAGATGATTCCACGGTTTCCTACCCCGTAGATGTTCTGATTAGCGGGAATGCGCTGCTGCCCGTAAGCAAGAACGGAGAAAACGCAGGTCAAGCCGAAGAGGAGGAGGGTTCGTAACATACTGACAAGATAAGGGAATTAGTGATTAGACAGTAATTTTTGTCCAAATGTTGTCACCGCAGCCCGCGAACGGGGGAAAAATGGTGATTTGGTAGTAAGATGACAAGGTACGGTGCCATCCACCGTTTGGGTTCTTCACGGTTGGGCGCTAAAAGGGAGCGCCAGGGGAAATTGGTACACAATTGGCTGTACGGCGCGGGCGCAGGTGCAATGGAAGTCTTAAAAACCACAGGATAGATGGTACCGGATCGACTCCGTACCTTGCCCGGGAAATGCCGAAGCCAGCGCCCGCCATTGCCGTTTTGAGTCCGCACCGCCATCCGCGTCTGCGCTACGTTTTGCACGAAATCGGGGCCGACCTGGGCTACCGTTTCCGGCTTTTCACCCGCGAAGAACAATGGCTGGCGGCGGAAAGCGAAGCCAGGGTGGTCTACGGCCAACCGAAGCTCAGTCCGGAGGCCCCGCCCTACGTGGCCTGGCCGGCGCACCCCTTCATGAGTGGTGCAGCACCGGGCGCGAAAGACTTGGTTCCCGTCCAAGACGGTGACTTGCCCGTGTTTTTCCCCGTCGTTGGCCCTCTTGGAATGGAAGGCTACGACCTGCTGGCCTGCATTTTCTACCAGCTCTCCCGCTACGAGGAGTACCAGGATTTTGTTTCGGATGCCCACGGGCGCTTCCCCGCCACGGCCAGCCTGGCCTACCGTGCGGGCTTTCTGGAACGTCCGGTGGTACGGGAGTGGGCCTGTGCCCTGAGGACGGAACTGCGCCAGGTCTTCCCGGGCTTGCCGGAGCGGGTGGAGCCCATGATATTGCGGCCGACGTACGACATCGACATCCCCTGGGCCTGGCAGCACCGGGGATGGCGGGGAGTTGCGGCGGGCCTGCGGGATGTACTGACGGGGCACTGGCGCCGTGCCTGGCAACGCTTCACCACGGCAGCGGATGATGACCCCTTCGCCACATTGCCCTTCATCTTTTCCCTGCACCTGCGGCAGCGCCCTACGGACAAAATCCAGCTTTTTTGGCTGCTGGCCGATAACGGGAGCCGTCATGACCCCAACCCCTACCCCATTCCCGCCGCCCAAGTGCACCTGCTTCAAAACGTCCCGGCCGCAGTGACGCATGGCATCCACCCCAGCTACCGCAGCAGTACCGACCCTGCCCTGCTGCGGGAAGAAACCGAACGGCTCGCCCGGATACTCGGCCACCGGGTGCAGCACGCCCGCCAACATTTTTTGCGCTTTCGCCTGCCCGATACTTACCGGCAACTGCGCCTGGCGGGCATCACCCACGAGTACAGCATGGGCTACGCTGATGCCGTGGGCTGGCGCGCCGGCACCAACCTGCCCTTTTTTTGGTATGATCTGGAACGGGAAGAAGCCACCGGCCTCAGTGTTCATCCCTTCGCGGCCATGGACGTTACCCTGAAAAATTACCTCGGATTAAACGCTACCGACGCCCGCGAAAAAGTGCTTTCTCTTGCCCAGAAAGTACGGCCCCACGGCGGGGATTTTGCGCTGCTTTGGCACAACAGCAGTTTCGCAGAAAGTTACGGCTGGGCGGGGTGGAGCGAGATGTACGTGGGTATAATAAATGATTTATCTTAAATTATTTTTTGAAGCCCTAAAAACAATAAGATGAACACTAATATTTTTGATTAAAAAAAACTTTGTGACCCTTACTTTTCTAAGTGAACTTAGTGGTTCAAAATCAAGAGCGAAGCTCCCCAAAAACCTTAGCCCCTTTTCTTGTTCTTAGTGGTCCAAAAAAGGAGCGAAGCTACCCGACACCCTTATTTAAGGTCAAATAAATTCAGCACCCCCGGATAGCGCGAAGCCTCAAAACCCTCCGCAAATTCAAAGCCCGCCTCGCGGCCAAAACTGCGGGCTTTGGCGCGGATAAAGGCCATAAAATCCGCTCCGCTGATGGGGGTACTTACCTCGGCGCTGTATTCTCCGGGCAGGTGATCATCGAACTGGGATTTAAAGCAGCGAATAATGGCCATTTTTTTATTCAGGTAATCGCTGATGTCCACCACAAAATCTGGTTTTCGGTTGCGGTCCTGGATATAGTGGTAAACGGCGTCGGGTCGCCAGCGTTCCTGCGCTTGGCCGTCGGCACCGAAGGTTTCGATTTTGAGCAGTCCGGAATAAAAGCAGGCGTCGGCGACGATTTTAGCGGCGCGGCCGTGGTCTGGGTGGCGGTCGTCCAGGGCATTGGCCAGCACGATTTTGGGTCGGTACTGGCGCAAGATGGGAATTATTTTTTTGATGGTATCCTCGCTGTACTGGGCAAACCCATCGGGGAGATCGAGATTTACCCGGAATTTCGCTCCGAGTTTTTCAGCCGCATCCAAAGCCTCGCGGGTGCGAATTTCGCCCGTCCCCCGGCTGCCGAGCTCGCCGCGCGTCAGGTCCAGTAAGCCCACCGAATAGCCCAGCTCGATGTGGCGCAGCAGGGTTCCGGAAGCACTCAGCTCCACATCATCGGGGTGTACGCCAACGGCGAGAATATCAATTTCCATAGCGCAAATGTAGCATGGGGGCGCTAAACGCAGGTGCAGGGTAGAGACAACAGGAGCGGTGGAAGCCGGGCCAGCGTACTCAACACTCGGGTATGACGACGGGCAGGTTAAAGGCCAGGCCGCCGAGGGATGTTTCTTTGTATTTGTGATTCATCGCCTTGGCGGTGTGCCACATGGTTTTGATGACGGTGTCGATGTCGACTTTGCTGTCGGCAGGGTTGCCGGCCAGGGCAAGGTTGGCGGCGGTGATGGCCTTGATGGCCCCCATGGCATTGCGTTCGATGCAGGGGATCTGGACGAGGCCGCCGACGGGGTCGCAGGTCAGGCCCAGGTGGTGCTCCATGGCAATTTCGGCGGCCATGAGCACCTGCCGGGGGCTGCCGCCGAGCACTTCGGTTAGTCCGCCCGCCGCCATGGCCGAAGACACCCCGATCTCCGCCTGGCAGCCCCCGACGGCCGCAGAGATGGTGGCACCCTTTTTGAAAAGAGAACCGATTTCCCCGGCCGTGAGCAGGAAGTCCTCCACGTTGGGCGCGTCGTAATCGGTGCAGAAAAAGTAGTAATAGAGGAGAACGGCCGGAACCACGCCAGCGGCACCGTTGGTGGGGCCAGTGACGATGCGGCCCATGGCGGCGTTTTCCTCGTTGACGGCCAGGGCGAAGCAACTGACCCACTTATTGACCGTGTTGAAATCCTGGTACGCGCCGCGGATGCGCGTTTCCCAACTGGGCAGATCGGCAAAGGGGCGGGCATCGAGCAGCTCGGTGCAAATGGCCTTGGCGCGGCGCTGGACGTTGAGGCCCCCCGGCAGGGTTCCACCCGTCGTGCAGCCCCGGTATACGGCTTCTTTCATCGTTTGGAACAGCGTTTGGAGGCGGGCATCTACTTCGGCGCGGGGGCGCAGCGATTCTTCGTTGCGGCGAACGAGTGCGGCAATGGAGCAGTCGGCGGCATCAACGTGGGCCAGCAGATCGGTCCCCTTATCGATGGGAAAGGGCAATTTCACGCGCTTGCCCTTGGGCACCACCCCCACGCGGCGGATGAAGCCCCCGCCCAGGGAAGCGTAGGTGGCCTGGTGGACCACCGTTTCCCCGGCGTAGGCCAGGAATTCCAGCGTATTGGGGTGGCTCTTGTGGTTGAGATTGGTAAAGACGATGTCGCGCTGGGGCGAGAAGGGCAGAAATTGGCCGTTGATGGCCAGGATACCGCTTTCTTTGAGTTCCGCCAGGTACTCGGGGATGCGTTCGGAGGCGATGTTTTCGGCAACGTGGCCCAGCAGGCCAAGTTGCACGGCCGCATCGGTGGCGTGGCCGCGGCCCGTTTTGGACAGCGAGCCGTAGAGGCGGACCTCCAGGCGATCAAAGGAAAGAGGAGGCAAGGTGGCAACAAATTCCAGTGCCGCCTTCCATGGGCCAATGGTATGGGAGCTGGACGGACCTACGCCGATCTTGAAAATATCGAAGACACTGATGGCTGGCATGGTTAGGGGGAAATTGACGGTGGTGGTTAGGGAAGGGGCAAGACGGAAAAGATGGGTAATGATAAGGCGGATTCTCGCAACCTGAGCTGCGTCGGCTTGCGCCCGGTTCTGGTCTCCCCAAAGAGAAATTAAAATTTTGCAGCAGGGTCACCGCTCACGCCTCCAGCAGGGTTTGCAGGTCGAACTTATTCATTTGCATAAACGCAGCCATCACCCTGGGCGCTTTCCCGGGGTCGCTCAGCAGGGCGGGCAGTATGGTGGGGATGATTTGCCAGGAAACGCCAAACTTATCTTTTAGCCAGCCGCAGCGTCCTTCCTGCCCCCCATCGGCGGTTAGGTGGTTCCAGTAGTGGTCGATTTCTTCCTGGGTGTCGCAGTCGACTACCAGGGAGATGGCTTCACTGAAGGTGAACCGGGGTCCACCGTTCAAGCCCATGAATTTCTGGCCATTCAACTCCCAGTTTACCACCGTTTGGTTGGCAAAGAGGATGCGGGAGGAGGGAAAAACGGAGCAGTAGAATTCAGCGGCCTGCTGGGCTTTTCCGTCGAACCAAAGGCAGGTGTAAATTGCTTTTGCGGCCATTATGCGGAGATAGTGCTGACGTCCATAAACATCACTTCCCACTGGTGGCCGTCGGGGTCGGCAAAGCAGTCGTAGTACATCCAGCCGTGATCGGTACTTTCCTTGTAGCGGGTGCCACCGTTCTTCAAGGCCAGACCTACGATCTCATCCACCTGCTCCCGGCGGTCCACCTGGATGGCCACCAGGACCTGGGTAGTGGTTCCATCGGAAACGGGTCGGTTGGTGAAAGTGGTGAAGTATTCATGGCTGATGAGCATGGAATACATTAGCCCCTCGTTCAACACCAGGCACAAGGCCTTATCGTCAGAAAAATCTTCGTTGAAGGTGAAGCCCAGGGTGGTCCAAAAGCTCCGGGTCCTGGCCAGGTCGCGAACGGGAAGGTTAACGTAGATGGATTTTACTTCCATGGCAGATGGGTGGGTTATTTTTTGGGAAGAGCGGGGCAGGAATTACAGGAGTTTCGCCAGCCTTAATTCGCCGATCACGATCAGGCTGGCAAAGGCGGTCCACACAATCACCGGCAGGGTAAGCAGGGCCGCTGTTTTTTCCACGGGCAATAATGTATAAACGGCAAAAGCAGCAAACAGAATAACTACGGTATTCCCGGCCAGGCCAAACCACAAGGCTGAGATATTGGTGAGTCTGGCAAAACCTAGGGTGTAGTAAGCGTAAGCCGCACAGAGCAGGGCCAATCCGTATAAGCACCAGAGGTAATCTCCCCCACCCGCTCGCAGGAGCAGATACCTACCGATTCCCAACAAAGTAAAAAGTACGAACCAGACGATGGGGATAAGGTAGCCGGGAGGCGCATACCATAATTTGGGCGTTTCACCGCTCTCAAATTCCAGGCCCAGCCAGGGTGCCGGAAGGTTTACGGCGATTAAAATGCCGTAAAAGATCATTACGCTCATGAAGATTTCCAACAGCATTTTGGTATTGATTTAGCTGCCCCTGCCGTGGGGGGAATGACATTCCCTGGCGCAGGGTGCAGCGGTGAGTTAAGCGCTATTCTTCTTCCAGTTCAAACTCCTGAAAACGATCACCGTCGTGAACGAAGTTAAAACGGTCTTCGATGCTGCCAAAGCCAATGGGGTCTTGGCCGGGGAAGGCGAGCTGCCCGGAGTAGCCACTGATTTCCCCTGCGGAGAAACTCTGCTCCAGAATCTCCATCTCCTGCCTGGTTTCATCGTCCGAACTCCAATAGACAACGGAAAGAATGGTGGGAGTTTCGCTATCGTAGGTTACCTCCAGCCATTCGCTCGCAATACCGGGGTAGAAGCCATCGGAGCGGTAGCGGACGGTCAGGACGTCCTGTGATTCGTCCGTAGTGCCGGACTCCGCACTTGCGGAAGGCGTCCCGGCGGTGGGCTCGGCAGCAGAATTGCCGCAGCCTTGCAAAAGGGCCAAAAACAAAAGGAGGACGGAAAAAAAACGCATTGCGGGTGGGTTGTTGCGAGGTAAAGATAAGAAGATGGAGGTGATCCCTGGCGAACCAATTATGATCGGGTTATATGGTTGAACCATCCAATCCGCCAACCCCCGCTCTACCCGTTTGCTGTAAGTACTTTCCCTTGGCCAGGCTGGCTGAGCCGGGGGCCACGTCAGTGCCGGGGCCTGTCCATCATCCCCACTGCACCTGCGGCCGCGCCCAGCGTGGAATACTGCGAAGAAAAACACTTACCAATAATAAGCGTAACCTACGTACGGCAGCGGCGGCGGAAAAAAGGAATCTTCGTCGAGCACCACCGTAAAAACACCAAGTTGCCAGCGGTGACGGCGGGCCCCGACGCTGGCCGTAAACGAAGGAAAAATCTGAAGTTGCGGGAAGTTGAAACTCCGATCGAGCGACATGAGTACTTCGCTGTAAAGGTGCCACCGCTCCCCTACCCTGCCGCCGATGCCGATGCGATGCAGGGGTACGGGCCCATCGCCATTATCGCGGTTGTAGAAAATGCCCGTGCCGAGGTTCAAAAAGCGCCGCTCCGAGCCGATGGTAAGTATCGTGGTGAGGTCGCCAATGGCAAAAATGCCTTGGCCGTTGCCCTGGTTGAAAGGCGGGAAAAGAACCTGGTTGCTGATCCCAAGGTGGAGCTGAGGGTTGAGGCTGAAGCGCAGGCGCTGGGTAGAGAGCAGCCCCAGTGGCCCCGCCACGCCAAGCCCGACCTGCAGGTTTTGGTTGAGGTTCAACTCCGCTACCCCGTAAACGAGGTTGATGATGCGTAGCTGCCCCCGGCCGTTGAAGGGCAGGGCCGTACGCTCGTAGGTGAGGTCAGTGAGCGGCGGAGGGACACGCGGTACGGACAAGGCCGATTGCCCAACGACGAATTCTCCCAAAAAACGCATCTCTGCGAGCGGAATGACCGACACTTCATCGGCACTGCGCAGGCGGAAGTAGATCGAGTCGGCCTGAATATCGAGGGCAGTACCGAGGAGCTTGGTGTAGTCCAGCAAAATGAGTTGGTGCAGCTGCTTTTCGTCGCCCAACTTGACTTTGTAGTGGATGCGGGAGCGGTAGGATTGCCCGGCGAGCGCGGTGGCCACCAACAGCGCCAGAATTAACAGGGAAGTTCGCATGCGTGATAAAGGTGAACTAGCAAAAAGAGGTCATGTGTCTACCAAGACGCAAAGTAGGTAAAAATCGTTGGTTTGGGCTGTCGCAACAAACCTTTACGCGCCTGCATTGTAGGGTTAGCTCTTGTCAGACAATCACCCAGCTCAATGCCACATTCTGGCCCTACGCCCACGCTCACTGCTCCGGCAGACGTAATCACTTACCGCCCCAGCCGCCTGTTCATCATTCTGGCCGGCTTCTTCGTGGCCAATGCCCTGGTAGCCGAACTGATCGGGGTAAAAATCTTTGCCCTCGAAGACACGCTGGGCATTGCCGCCTGGAATTTTAACCTTTTCGGCGAAATTGGTGCGCTGCAATTCTCGGCGGGTGTGGTGCTGTGGCCCATCGTTTTCGTGATGACGGACCTGCTCAACGAGTACTACGGCCGGCGGGGCGTCCGGATGCTGAGTTTCCTGACCGTTGCGCTGATTTCCTACGCCTTTCTGATGATTTTTGCGGCCATCCAGTTGGCACCGGCCGACTGGTGGGTGGTGCAATCGGCGGCGCGTAATGTGCCGGATAGCCAGGCGGCCTTTGCCATTACCTTTGGGCAGGGGTTGTTCATCATTGTGGGGTCTTTGGCGGCCTTTTTATTGGCGCAGCTGACGGACGTCTTCGTCTTCCAACGCATCCGCGGCCGTACGGGCGAAGGACGGCTGTGGCTGCGGGCAACGGGCTCGACGGTAGTCAGCCAGCTGGTAGACAGCCTGGTGGTGCTCATCGTCGCCTTCAAGCTGGGCCCGGAACTCTTCGGCGGCGTAGCGGATCCCTGGCCCTGGTCCCGGATTCTGGCAGTAGCCACCGTCCAGTATACGTTCAAGTTCCTGATGGCCGTGGTGCTGACGCCGGTCATTTACCTTCTGCATGGCTGGATCGACCGGTATTTGGGGCACGAGCTGGCCGAAGCGCTCAAGGCGCGAGCGGGGAGGTGAGCGCTTCGCTCTTTTTTGAACCACTAAGAACACGAAGAGGGGCTAAGATCAGGCAGTCGCCGTATAACGGCTTTACCCCACCAAACTCCAAGCAACTCCATGCCCTACTCCAAGCAACTCCATGGGCTAAAAAGCCAGGTGTGCGAAGTAGACCCAACACCGTTGAGCACCACCAAAAGCTTTGCCACTGACGCCCCGCCTACAAATACACATCCAGCACCGTAAGCGCCCCAAAGACCAGGCTGGCAATGCCATTAGTGGTAAAAAAGGCGAGGTTGATCCGCCGCAAATCTCCCGCCTTCACCAGGGTGTGCTGATAAGTAAGCGCGGCCAGGAAGAAAGCTCCCGCCGCGTAGCTCAGGGTACCGAACTCCGGGTACAAAGCCGCCTGCCGCAGTACCGCCACTACGACCAAAGTCGCACAAAGCAAGTGCAAAATCCGGCCCAGGCGCAGCGCCCGGACCGTCCCCAACCGCACCGGAATGGAATACAGCGACTCCTCGCGGTCAAAGTTTTCGTCCTGCAGGGCGTAAATGATGTCGAAGCCCGCCACCCACAGCAGCACCACGCCGCCGTAGAGCACCGGCAGCAAAGCCCACTGGGCCGTCACCGCCAGGTAAGCCCCCACGGGAGCCAACGCTAGGCCGAGCCCCAGAACGAAGTGGCAGAGGTAGGTAAAACGCTTGGTATAGCTGTACCCCAGGATGACCAGCAAGGCTACCGGCGAGAGGAGAAGGCACTGCCAATTGAGTAAGCCCGCCGCAACGATGAACAGGGCGCAGTTGAGCACCACAAAATTCAGCGCCGCCCGGCTGGAGATGGTGCCGGCCGGAATTTCCCGCACCGCCGTCCGGGGGTTTTTTACGTCAATGTCGCGGTCCTGCCAACGGTTAAAAGCCATCGCTGCGGAGCGGGCAAAGACCATACAGAGCACCACCAGCAACAGTTGTTGCCAGCGCAGTTCCCCCGCATCCAGCACCGCCAGAAAAAAGCCGATCAACGCGAAAGGCAGGGCAAAAATGGTGTGGGAAAATTTGACGAGCGAGAGGAAGTCGCCCAACCGGCGGAGCAGCAGCATCGGCGGAGTGCAGTTTAAAAAGTTTACGCAAAAATAGACAGCCACCGGGCCAAAAGGTTGCTGAAGCGAGGGGAGCGCTCCGATCCAGCGCTCTGGTACCACTGTCCTTCCCCAACCGGAGGTCCCGGAACCGTTTGCTCACTCCCGTTCCGCCTTCAGCAGCGCCTTGCGTCCGTAGGTGCCGCAGATGGGGCAATCCCGCATCCGGTGCCCGCGGGCGGGGCAGTATTCCCGGCCAAAGAAGATGATCTGGAGGTGGAGTTTGTTCCAGCTTTCTTCCGGAAACAGGCGTTTCAGGTCGCGTTCGGTGCTTGCCACGTTTTTGCCGCTGCTCAGTCCCCAGCGGTAGGCCAGGCGGTGAATGTGGGTATCCACCGGAAAGGCGGGCACGCCAAAGGCCTGGCTCATCACCACCGCGGCCGTTTTGTGGCCAACGCCGGGCAGGGCCTCCAGCGCCGCCCAGTCCTGGGGGACCTCCCCGCCGTAGTCTTCCGTGAGGATGCGGCTGAGTTCCTTGATGGCTTTGCTTTTGCGCGGAGAGAGGCCACAGGGACGAATAATCGCCCGGATGTCTTCTTCCGATTGCGCCATCATTTCTTCCGGGCGCTGGGCGAGCGCCCAGAGCTGGGGCGTGACCTGGTTGACGCGCACGTCGGTACACTGCGCAGAAAGCAGGACGGCAACGAGCAAGGTGTAGGGGTCGGTGTGGTCCAGCGGAATGGGCACGGTGGGGTACAGGTCCTCCAGGATGCGGTGGATGGCGTGGGCTTTTTCTTGCTTGGTCACGGGGAAAAGAATGATCGAAAAAATGGTTGATGGGCCAACGCCGCACTGCCGCTTAAGTTGGGAGGGCGTCCATCAAAAAACGAGCAACTGCGTCAAATCCCGGATGTCGCGGATGCGGTAGGTTTCGCCCAGGTGCTTTTGGTCGGCTACGCCCGGGTGCCGCAGCCAACAGGCGTGGAAGCCGTAGTCCAGGGCCCCGCGCACGTCGGCCACCGGATTATCGCCGATCACCAGTACGGCAGACTTGTCTACCCCATCCATCTGCGCGTAGGCGTAGTCGAAAAAAGCAGCCTGGGGCTTGCCGACGCCAATTTCGTCGGAGATGGCCACAAATTCGAAGAAATGGTCCAGTCCCGTGTTGAGCAGCCGGGATCGTTGCACTTCGCGCAGGCCGTTGGTGACCATCCCCAGGCGGTAGTGGGGCCGCAGGGTCGTCAGCAACTCGTAAGCGCCCTCCAGCAGGTGGGTACTTTGGCTCAGGTAGGTGCGGTAGTTGAAGGAGAGCTCCTCCGCGGGGTGGTCCAGCTGGTAGCGCTCCAGCAGGCGCTCGAAGCGGATGGTGCGGAGCTGTTCCTTGGGCAGCAGGCCGCGTTCGTAGTCGGCCCAGGCGCGGTGGTTGATCTCGCGGTATTCACCCAGTACTTCGTCCGACCAGTCGATGTCCCGCTCGCGCAGCGTCCGTTCCAGGGCGGAAGCTTCGGCGGCGTCGAAGTCCCAGAGCGTGTTGTCCGCATCAAATAGTAACCAACGGTACATAAGGCAGCAAAATTTGGAGGGTGTAAAGGTAAGGGCGCGGTCGCAGGTGCCTGGTAAAGTTGGAGGAGCTGGGTTGGGGGGATTCGGCTGGGGATCGATGCTCTGCGGTGTGGGAGATAGGTTCGGAAGCTTTGCGTTGCAGGCCAGGGTCGGGCTAAAGCCGCGACAATACCTTGAGCGGGGGTCGGGGCTAACGCCCGCAAGGTGAAGTGGTCGGGCTAAAGCCGCGACAATACCTTGAGCGGGGGTGGGGCTGACGCCCGCAAGGTGAAGTGGTCGGGCTAAAGCCGCGACAATACCTTGAGCGGGGTCGGGGCTGACGCCCGCAAGGTGAAGTGGTCGGGCTAAAGCCGCGACAATACCTTGAGCGGGGTCGGGGCTGACGCCCGCAAGGTGAAGTGGTCGGGCTAAAGCCGCGACAATACCTTGAGCGGGGGTGGGGCTGACGCCCGCAAGGTGAAGTGGTCGGGCTAAAGCCGCGACAATACCTTGAGCGGGGGTCGGGGCTGACGCCCGCAAGGTGAAGTGGTCGGGCTAAAGCCGCGACAATACCTTGAGCGGGGTCGGGGCTGACGCCGCGACAATACCCGGGGCTGAGGCCGGAGCAGCACAACGACAAAAGCCCGGAGTGAACGATCGTTCACTCCGGGCTTTCGCATGGCCGGCGGCCGGCAAGGAAAAAAGCAGGTCTGCTTCGGGGCGAAGGAATTACTCCTCGCTGGCCTTGGCGAAGCGGCTCTTGCCGAATTTCTTGTTGAACTTATCGATCCGACCGGCGGTATCGACGTACTGCATCTTGCCCGTGAAGAAGGGGTGAGACTCGTTGGAAATCTCCAGCTTGATCAGGGGGTATTCGTTGCCGTCCTCGAACTTGTCGGTGTCCCGCGTCTTGGCGCAGGAACGGCCCAACCATGAAATGTTGGCGTTGATATCGCGGAAGATTACGGTCCGGTACGTTGCGGGGTGCAGATCTTTTTTCATTGCTTGATATTTTTCGGAGCGCAAAGGTACGCTTTTGTTTTGAATTCGCCAAGCCTCGTTGCTCAGATCATTGCTCCGTGTCCTTTCCCCTGCACCTGCGGCAGCGCCCAAGCGGCCAGCAGGCTCCTTTCCACTGTGCCAAAGCCGAACATTTGGCGGCTTCCAGCGCTTGAACTAAAGAAAAACCTCGCCATGTCCAAACCATCAGTTGATGCCCCCAATACGCTTTCCGCCGCCATCGAACTGCTGCGCAACGAAGGATATACCTACGATTTTGAACAGCAGAGCGACTGCCTGCGGTGCGAAGCCCTGGACCGGAACTTCCCCCCCGAGGCCTTTACCATCCGCCGCACTTTTCGCTTTGAAGGGATGAGTAACCCGGATGACAACTCCGTCCTCTACGCCATTGAGGGCAACGACGGCACCCGGGGGATGCTCGTTGATGCCTATGGAGTATACGCCGACTCGCTGACGCCGGAAATGATCGAAAAATTCCGGGTGGATTACTCGCGCCCCGACGGCGTTTAAGTCAGCCCCACACACAGATCCTTCTCTGGCGAGGACCACCTTCCGTAGTATGGGATGATTCCCTATGCCTGATTGTAGCGGTGTTCGGGGTCGCTGGCCCGGCGGACGCTGGTATTGCGGAGATCGCTTTCGATGATGCCATCGCGGAGGCGGACGATGCGGTGGGCGTGCTCGGAGATGTCGGGCTCGTGGGTAACCAGAATGACGGTGTTGCCAGCCTGGTGAATTTTTTCAAAAATCTCCATGATCTCGATGCTCGTTTTGGTATCGAGGTTTCCGGTGGGTTCGTCGGCCAGGATGATGGCCGGGTCATTGACCAGGGCGCGGGCGATGGCTACGCGCTGCCGCTGACCGCCCGAAAGTTCGTTGGGGCGGTGATGGACGCGATCACCGAGGCCTACCGAGTCGAGCACGGCCTGGGCGCGTGCCTGCCGTTCTTTTTTGCTGATGCCGGCGTAAACCAACGGGAGAGCGACGTTTTCCAGGGTCGTTTGCCGGGGCAGGAGGTTGAATGTCTGAAAGACGAAGCCGATCTTTTCGTTGCGGATTCTGGCCAGTTCGGTGTCGTCCATTTTACTCACGTCCTTGCCATCCAGCTCGTACCTTCCCCGGGTGGGGGTATCGAGGCAGCCCAGGAGGTTCATCAGGGTGGATTTGCCCGATCCAGAGGGGCCCATTAAAGCCACGTATTCGTTGGTATCGATGCGGAGTTCGATGCCGCGCAGGGCTTTGACCTGGGTCTGGCCCATTACGTAGGTCTTGGTAAGATCGTTGATTAAGATGACTGGGTGCAAGACAAGATATTTTGGTGGGAGGTAAAAAAGTGGCGTTCCTCAGATGACCCGCGGGACGCGAAAGTAGCCGCCTTCCTGATCCGCATCCGGCGCATTCGCCAGTGCTTCGGCCCGGTCGAGGTGGTCGCCGGAGGCGTCGGGCCGCAAGACGTTCTCCACACCGGTGACGTAGCGCAAGGGGGCTACGGCGGCCAGGTCAAGTTCGTCCAGCTTCTCCACCATGCCCAGAATATTGACCAGATCGGCCCGCAGGCGATCGGTTTGTTCGGGCGTGGGGGCCAGGCGGGAAAGTTTAGCCAGTCGCAATATTAACTGCTCATCTACGGTCATGTCCTCTTTTTCGACAAAGGTACGACGCGAGCGGACGGATGCGGCCTCCCTGCGGGGTAGATGCTGCCTAGACCTGGTGGTATTGTCGCGGCTTCAGCCCAAGGTATTGTCGCGGCTTCAGCCCGGCTCCCCCTCTCCCGGGCGTCAGCCCGACCCCGCCAGCAAACCTGGCCCCCTCCAAACAAAAGCACTACTTTTGTCTTACTAGAAATACGCTCCCCCGCCACCGCACAGCCTCTCCCCCACCCCTGCACACTTTTCAGTAATTCCTATGGCCCGCCTGATCCTTTTTGACGCCGACGTTCGCCAACACCTGCTGCCCCTCACCTACAGCCGCCCCGTAGGCGACCTCCGCATTGGCCTGCTGACGATCCGCGAGAAGTGGGAGCGCCACCTGGGTTTATCCGGTTCCTTTCTCACCCAGGATTATCTGGAGGCGCTGTTTCCCTTGGAATACGATGATCACAATTTGCTCATCAATGGCAACATTTTGCCCACGGCGGGCATCGTCGCCTTGGTGCTCGACCTCCTGCCCGGCGAAGCCTACCTCAAAAACGGGGAGTTGGTGGCCGCCTGCCTGGACCGGGCGGCGGTGGAAGCCTTGGCGCAAGACCAGGACTTCGGGGAAGTCCAGGCCTTTGATCTGGGGAACCAACCCCTGCTGACCATCCGCGAGCCAGCGGATATTTTTGCCCAGAACGCACTGGCCATCCGGGAGGACTACGTCCTGCTCACTGCGGGCCAAAGCTCTGCGCCGCTTTCGCCTAGCAACGTATTGATCGGTCCGGCGGAAAACCTGTTTCTGGAAGAAGGCGTCAAGCTGGAAGCCTGCTTCCTCAACGTGGAAGACGGCCCCATTTACATCAGTCGCGGCGCCATCGTACTGGAAGGCAGTATGTTGCGGGGGCCGCTGGGCATTGGCGAAGAGACGCTGGTGAAGATGGGGGCCAAAATCTACGGCGGCACCACCCTGGGTCCCCACTGCCGGGCCGGGGGCGAGATTAACAATGTAGTGATGCAGGGCAACAGCAACAAGGGACACGACGGTTTTCTGGGCAACGCCGTGATCGGGGAATGGTGTAACCTGGGGGCGGATACCAACGCATCTAACCTCCGCAACGACTACGGCAACGTAAAAGTCTGGTCTTACACCGCCAAGGGGATGATCGATACCGGCCGGCAGTTCCACGGCCTGGTGATGGGCGACCATGCCAAGGCGGGCATCAACACCATGTTCAACACGGGGACGGTAGTGGGCTTTTCGGCCAACGTTTTTGGGGCGGGCTTTCCGCCGGCGTTCATTCCCAGTTTCAGCTGGGGCGGGGCTGAGGGGTTCGAGACGTACCGGCCGGACAAAGCCATGGAAACCGCCGAGCGGGTGATGGCACGGCGGGAAAAAGCCTTCACGGAAGTTCACCGGGCCCTGTTTGCCGCCGTTTTTGCGGAAAGTGCGGAATTCCGGGGAAAGGAATACAGGGGGAAAGGGGGAAAGGAATAAAGGGGGAAAGGAATAAAGGAATAAAGGGGGAAAGGGAGGAAAGGAGGAAAGGGGAAATGGCTATCGCCGGGGAGGATGCTACAAAACCTGGAGGGTGTTACAAAACCTGTGTCTGCCAAATATCTCCTATTGTCCGTCCACGGCACCTGCGGCCGCGCCCTGAATCTACGCAAACCTCATGCATCCTCCGTGGCGGTGGGCGGAGCAAACAGCGTTTCGGCCCGCCAGCCGAGGTAGCCGACGATGACCAGGCTCACGATGGCCAGCCACCAGGGTGGTACATCGGCCATTTGGGTATCGGGCGTAAACTCGCCGGTCACGTAAGCCACCATCACCTGCAGGCCGTTGAAGGCGAAGTGCAGGCCGATGGGTACCCAGAGCGAGCGCGTCCAGTGGTAGCTGTAGCCCAGGGTTACGCCCAGGGCCAGCCGGGGCAGAAAGCCCGCAAACTCGAAGTGCATGAAACTGAACAGGAAAGCCGCCAGCCAGATGGCCAGGTGGTGGCTGCGGAACCACTGGCCAAAGATGCGGCGCTGGACGAGCCCGCGGAGCAACAGCTCTTCCCCCAGTGCGGGCGTGAGCGCCACGGTGACGAGGGCCATGAGTACCTCGGGGATGGAGCTCATGGTAAGGACGCCGGCCAGGAGCTGGTTGGTCCGGTCTTCCGTCTGGACGGCCCACTCGGGCAGGTCTACCTGCAAATTGAGGTAGGCCAGGTAGGCCACCACCGGCAGGGAGAGGACGAAAAAGCCGATGGCGTAAGCCAAACTGCTGGACTGGGGCCCGCGATCCAGCCCCGCCGCCCGTCGCCAGCCTCCGCGGTAGGCAAAGACGAAAGCGGCCAGGGCCGTGCCCACAAACAGGAAAAGATTGCTGCACAACAGGGCCAGGCGGAAGGCCTGCCGCTGCCCCACGGTGAGGTTTTCGCCAGAGACGGACAGCGGGTTGATGCCCGCCGCCACCATCACTGCGGAGGCCAAAACGGTGGAGACGAGGGCAAAAAGCAGTAAGGCCACCAGGGTGATGAGGAGCAGCCGGCCTGGCTTAGTTAAATCCTTGTTTATTTCTCGCATATGAAGGAAAGGTTTTTTTTCTGTCAACTATTGGTTTATTTTGCAGCCGTATTGACGGAGTTTGACACTCCTGACCCCATAAAATTTGTTAACACTAGACGTATTACACAACGCTACTTCAGACGCAGGTCCCTAACCGTTTCCAAGTACTTTTGAGCCAACACCTGATTTTTCAGCCCGCAAATCTACACCTTTACACCCAGCTTTGACCTGGATGAAAATGACTGCGCGTGTGCTGTGTCTGCTAGTTTGGACTATTGGATGAAAGTATTTCTATCCCTTCTTTTGTTGGTTTTAGTCTTTTTTACTTTTACCCCTTCCCTGCGCGGGCAGGCTTGTTCCAGCGACGATTTTGGCACGGTGACTTATACTCCGGATTACTCCACCTTTCCGGGCTCCGTGTACCCCGCAGGTACTGCCGTGGAGATTTGTTTCATTACGGACAACTACGTGCCCACGGGATCTGAGTTCCTGCACTCCGTGATTCCTTTGAGTGTAGGGTCGGGTTTCGATTTTTCTTCCCTGACTCCCGGCACACCTCCGGCAGCGTCTTGTTCCAATGGTGGGGTTTGGGGCTGGTACCCTAGTTGGACCCGTTGTGTTCCCGGGTGCCAAACCACATTCGGGCCGGGCTACGCTTTCGATAGCCCGCAGGGGACGAACGACCCGGGGAGCAATTGCAACAGCCCGGCCGTGCTGGATGGAAACCCTGGGAATAACTGGGGAGACGGGGGAGTCTCCGGGGGTGGAGGGGTGAATTGCACCTCCAGCGGTCTGGTGTTTTGCTTCAACCTGATTACCGTAGACGCCGCAGGCCAGTGCCCCGGCGAGGCTTACAATTTTATCCTTGAGATCAACCCCGACGGGGAAACGGGCGGCTACAGCGGTGGCAACCCCTGTAATTCCCCTTGCCAGGACGATGCCAACGTCTGCTTTCCTGAAATTGAGGACCCCCTTACCCAACTGCTGAATGACCCCTGCCCCGGTGAAAACTTCCGCATCGAAGGCAGTTTCTCCAGCGGGGCCTGCAACGTAATCGTAACCTGGGAGAATGCCAGCGGAGTGGTGGTAGGAACGGACCCCATCCTAGAAATCAACGTTCCTGGCACCTATACCTTTGGCGTCAGCAACGGATCCGGTTGCCGCACCATCAGCGACGCAATCACGGTCAATTACACCACCATCAACCCTACTATTAGTCCGGATCCGGGAGATAGCTACTGCTTCGGTGAAACAGTGACTTTGGTAGCTACCGGTGGTACGGGCTACCGGTGGCGGAACCCTGCAGGGATGATTGTAAGCACTTCGGCTACCCATACCTTCACGGCGACTCCGGCTTTGGCGGGAACTTATACGGTAGAAGTCCTGTACGGCACTGGCAACAGCTGTTTTGAAACCCTGACGACCACCATTACCGTTAGCCCACAGATTACTGCGACCATCACCGACAATGGCCCGGTGTGCCAGATGGATGACATCACCTTCACGGCCACCAGCGGCGCGGGATCATTCCCCGCCGGCACTACGTTCACCTGGAACAATGCCCCCGACGGTAGCACGCACACCATCACTACCGGCCCGGCGGGAATCTTGCAAATGCGCCTGGAAGTTACGCTGCCAAGTGGCTGCTCGCAGGTGTTTTTCCACTCCTACGAGGTCTGGGAGCGTCCTACGGTTATGATTGCTCCCGCCAGCGCGGAGCTTTGCCCCGATGGCAGTGTCACCCTCACGTCAACCGTCACCGGCGGGCAGCCCCCGTACACGTACCTCTGGGGGCCCGAAAATACCTTTACCACCAGTACGCTGCTCATAAATGCCAGCTCGACCCAGACCACCGAACTCTACCTGGAAGTAACTGATGCCAATGGATGTAACAACTTTTCCAATTTTGCGGACATCACGTTCCTGCCCTCACTCAGCCCAGTAACTTTCGGTGCCTGTAACTCTTCCACCGTCAACGAAATCTTGTTTAGCTGGAATGACGTGGGCCAGGATGGCTTTGAGGTCTACATCCGCATCGGTAGTGGAACGGAAATGCTGGTGTCCAACAACTACACTGGCCTGAGTTACCTGCTTACGGGCCTCCTGCCTGAGCAGAGTGCCACTATTCGCGTGGTCCCGTTCAATAATTCAGCGAGCGGCCGTTGTCTGGGCCCCACCAACAGCATCACCTGCACCACCCCCGCCTGCCAAAATCCCGGCTGGATTTTCGACGCTATCGACCCCATCTGCGTGACCACGGCGGGGCAGCCGTACGATTTTTTCCTCAACACCTTCGCGAATGGCTCCATCATCCTCAACAGCAGCACTTTGGGCCTGGTCAACCAGCCGGCGGGAAGTTTCGGGACCACCACCCTCTCCCTGCCTGCCTTGGCACCGGGCGTGACCAGTTTCGTCCATCAGGTCAGCGCCTCATTCCTTTACCCCAACGGTACCTGTCCCTACGACACGGTCTTCAACATCCCCGTCGTAGGTGCGGCCAATGCCGACCTGACCACGCCTTTGGCCCAGGTTTGTGCCAACGCTGCCGACGTCATTTTCTCGTTGGTCAACGCCTACGATCCCAACGCCACCTACACCTTAAGCATCGATAACCCGGCGGGCACCACCATCCTGCGCAACGAACCCCAGAACCGCCTGTTTGAGGTACGCTTCAGCCAATTCCGCACTTACCAGGTCACTTTGACCACCGTCAGTACGAGCAACCCCGGTTGTGGGGATAGTTTCACCACTTCATTCACGCTCGTCCAGCCCCCTGCGTTGCCGACCGTGACCTGTGCGGAACAGGGCCTGGACTCCGTCGCCTTCAGCTGGAACGACGTGGGGGCAGACGCCTACACCGTCAACGAAATCAGCATCCCCGCCGGCGCAACAACTGAACGTACGCCGCTGGGCTTCATCGTCCGCAACCTCAACGCGGGCGATGCGGTGACGATCTCCGTAACGGCCAACACCATGGGCTGCGCGCCCGTAACCAGCCTGCCGGTGGAATGCGTTGCCCAGTCCTGTGCAGCCATCACCCCCGTCATCACCACCCCTTCCGGAACCTTTTGCAGCGACGGTTCGGCCACCCCGGTTGCCCTGAGCGCCAACGTCCCCCCGGCCGGCAGCATCCAGTGGAGCGGCCCCGGCGTTACGGGCAGCAGCTTTGACCCCGCCGCGGCAGGACCGGGCGTGCACACCGTCACTCTGGTGTACACTGAAGGAACCTGTACTTACCCTGCGACCATCCAGTTTACGGTACTGGCCCCGCCCTCGGCCAGTTTTTCCGCCAGCAGCAGTGCGGTTTGCGCGGGCGACGAGGTGACCTTCACGTACACGGGTGGTGACCCAACTGGATTGGCCTTTGGCTGGGCAATTCCTCAGGGCGCTACCCTGGTCAGTGGCGATGCCAACAGCGTCGGGCCCATTGTCATCCGTTTTGACGATCCGGGGATGCCGATTGTTGGTCTTGCAGTGGTGGGTACTGCTTGCCCTTCTCAAGCGTCCACTGCTCCCATTACGGTCTCTGCACCTGCGACCGCGCCCACAATTGACTGTGAGAATGTAAGTTTTGACCGGGTGGGCTTCGCCTGGAGCCACCCGAGCAGCAGCACCTTCATGGTGAACATCATCAGCCAGCCGGCCGGTGCCACGATCACCCAAACGGCCAATTCCCTGCTGGCCACGGGCCTCAACGAAGGCGAAGCGGTGACCATCGAGGTGATCGCCGTCAACGGAGGCCCCTGCGGAAATTCCGCGCCAACGACCCTGACCTGTACCGCCCAAAGCTGCCCGCCGATTACGTTGGATTTGGTACCCGTCGGCCCCTTCTGCGCGGGCCAGGACACCACCGTCGTCCTCCAACCCAATGTCATGGGTTCCGACGGCAGCGGCAGCCTGAGCTGGCTACAGACCGATGGCAGCACCCTTGGTACCTTTAACCCCAGCGGTATTGCTCCGGGTATCCACCAGGTTTTTGCCACCTTCAGTGAGGGCGGCTGTACTTTCCGGGATACCATTGACGTGACCATCAATGCCCTGCCCGCTTCTACTTTCAACCTGCCCGACGGACCGATTTGTACGGATGAGGTAGTGGGCGCGGACGCAGGTGCCGCGCAAGTTGGCTGGAGCTATGCCTGGGAAGTACCCGCCAGCGATGCCACGGTGACGGATGGCGTAGACGATGCCGCCATCGACGTAAGTTGGAGCAGTCCGGGCCGGAAATACGTCCGTCTGGTCATCACCGACGACGACGGATGCTCCGGCACAGTGGCCATCGACAGCATTGACGTGGTAGCGCCGCTCCTGCCCCCCGTGGTCACTTGTGGCCCCAACAGCCTGAGCAGCGTCTCCTTTCGCTGGGACCCCCAGCCGGGCGTAGCGACCTACGAAGTGAGCGTTGACGGCCAGCCGGGAACCTTACAGGACTCTACGGGCCTGACCATCAGCGGCTTGAACGAAGGCGATATGGTGTCCATTACCGTCATTGCCATCGGGGCTGCGCCTTGCGGCAATAGTGCGGCCTCGGCCCCGGTATCCTGTACCGCTTCCAGCTGCCCGACGATCACGGTGACGCCGCCAGCCGATGCAGACTTCTGCCTCGGGGCGGCGGGTAACGTCGTAACCCTGAGTGCCACCCAGAGCGGGGGCGTTGGCGGGGGGAACTTCGCCTTCACGGGCAACGGGGTGACCAACAATGCGGGCGTATTCACTTTCGATGCCGCTGCGGCGGGCCTGGGTTCTCACCCCATACAGGTGATCTACAACGAACTGACCTGCGCCGATACGGCCGTCTTTACCTATACCGTCCTGGCGCCGCCCACCAGCGATTTCACGCTGAACGGTGGAGGAACGGACATCACCGTCTGCACCGGCGAAGACATTCTACTGGCCTACGCCGGGGATTTGCCCCAGGCGGCGAGTGGTACTTTCAGCTGGGACTTCGCTTCGGCCACCGCGACTGCGCTGGCGGGCTACGAAAGCTACACGCTCAACTTTGCTTCCGCAGGTACTTTTGCCATTATGCTTACGGTTGAGGGCAATGGCTGTACCAGTTCACTTTCCCAACTCAACATTACGGTTGAAGATCCGCTGCCCGCACCGAACCCGACTTGCAGCGCGGCAGATCGCAACTCCGTCACCATCACCTGGCCCGCCGTGGCCGGTGCAACGGGTTACCTGATTGACAATGGAGACATGCTTCCCGCGGGGCAAACGAGCTACACCCGCAGTGGGCTTTTGCCCGGGGAGACCGCAACGATGACGGTTACGGCCCTCGGAAGTGGGGCTTGCGGCAATAGTCCGGCCTCCGTTGCAGTGAGCTGCCAGGCGGAGGCTTGTCCGCCGTTTACCCTCGATCGGACGGGCGTAGCCGACCAGGTTTGCCTCCTCAACGGCAATGAAACGCTGGACCTCAGCACCGTTCTGGTAACGGGCGGCAACGGCAACGGGGCTACTTACACCTTCAGCGGGCCGGGCGTATCGGGCACCACCTTCGACGCCGCCGCCGCCGGGGGCTCCGAAGCCGGAACGACCCATACCATCAATGTCACTTACTCCGAGGAGGGGCCCTGTGATTTTACGGGAACCTTTGAGGTAATCGTTTTTGCACGGCCTTCGGTGCTCATCACGCTGTCCGATCCCGCCTGCGTCGGCGAAGCGGTAAGCGTCGTCATCAGCAGCGGTAACCCGATTGGCAATGCCGACATCACCGTTGA
>NZ_JACSIT010000143.1:0-608 GCF_014349155.1 Neolewinella lacunae | reverse complement strand
CCCACGGACAATGAATACCTGGTTGTTTGGGATACCCCCGGCACCAAAAACATAACGGCCACCGTCGTAAGCAACCTCAGCGGCTGCCCCAGCGAACCGGCCCTGGCACCAGTGGAAATCATTGCGCCTTTGGATGCGCCGGTCGTCAGCTGCGGCACGCCCGAGGAGTTGGAATCCATCACCTTCAACTGGGATCCGGTAGTGGGGGCGACGGGCTATGAGCTGGACTTCAGTGACGGCAACTCCGCCACCCTGACGGCCGCCGAGACGAGCTTCACCGTCAGTGGCCTCGATCCGGGGACTACCCTGACGATTTCCATCTACGCCACGGGCACCGGCCCCTGCCCTGACGGCCCAACCACGACGCTGGAGTGCAGCACCGCCCCTTGTCCGCCCGGACTGGCCATGGCTACCACGCCCGACACCGAGTTCTGCAACGGACAAGACACTGACCTGCTGCCCCTCTCCGCCACGCTGACCGCCGGCACGCCACAGGGCTCCTTCACCTGGAGCGGCCCCGGCGTGGTGGTCAATAACGGCAACTTCTTCTTCGATCCCACCGCCGTTGGCCCGGGGGTACACGTCCTGACGGTGGCCTACGACGGCCC